>NZ_JOAX01000007.1 GCF_000720485.1 Streptomyces ochraceiscleroticus
TGCAGCAGATGCAGATCGATGAAGAGGAGGTCGGGCTCGCCTTCCGCGCGCCGGACGACATGGTCGTCCCAGACCTTCTCCGCGAGTGTCCGTCCCATCACTGTCCTCCACCTGGAAATATCTCAAGAGATCTGACGACGTATCGGAATGAGTCCGAATGAATCGCGATGCATGCGTTCGCAGTCGTCACCGTAGAGCGCGATCGGGGAAACCCGGTCGCGCTCTACCGGTCAGTGGAAGTCAGCTCCGGATCGGCTCCGGGCCGTCGGTCAGCCCCCGGTCCGCTCGCCGCGTTCGGGCCGCTCACCGCGGTCGGGCCACTCGTCCCGGTCGGGCCGCTCGCTCCGGTCGGGCCGCTCGCTCCGGTCGGGCCGGTCGGTCCGGTCGCCCTGCCCGACGGGCTTCACCGCACCGCGCCGCCGCTGGGTGTCCCGCGTCTGCGGGCCGACCGGTTCGATGAGCCGGTTCTGCAGATGCTCGTACACGATGGAGGTGCGGACATCGGCCACCTCCCGGCGCTCAGTGAGCCGGTCGATGACGAAGTCGTACAGCCGCTCCGTACTGGGCACGGCCATGTGCAGCAGGAAATCCTCGTTCCCGGTGGTGACGAAGAGACCGACCACCTCGGGGAAGGTGCGCACCCACTCGCGGAAGGACTCCAGCACCCGCCGGGACGGCGGCCGGATCCGCACGGAGATCAGCGCCTGCACCGGCCGCCCGATCGCCGAGAAGTTCACATTGGCCGTGAACCCCTCGACGACTCCGCGCCGCCGCAGGGAGCGCAGCCGCTCCAGGGACGTCGAGGGCGCCACCCCGACGCTCGCCGCCAGCTCCCGGTTGGTCTGCCGGGCGTCGGTCTGAATCGAGCGCAGGATGGCGATATCCAATTCGTCCAGATCCATGCGTACCTCTCCCCCGGCAGACCGATACGGCCCCTTGCGCCTCTAGTGCCGCCACTTTCCATGATCATCCAATAGGGCGGCAGTGTGCGCAAGTGAAGGCCGAGGCTAGCTCGGCGGGACCGTCGTGGTCGGCATCCACCGTGCACGGCTGCTTTCGTACGCGGTGATGTCCGGGTCGTACTCCAGCGTCGCGGCGATGAAATCCAGGCCCTGGAGCAGCCGTTGACGGGCGGTCTCCTCCACCGGGAAGGATGCCTCCACCCCGCCGCCGTGCACCACGCACCGCTCCAGGTCAACGGTGACGGGCAGCGCCGGGTCCGCCTCCACGGCCTCCCAGAACGCCTCGACCGTGCGCTGCGGGACCTGCACCGGCAGCAGCCCGCACGTGAGCGCGTTGCCGCGGAAGATGTCGCTGAACGAGGGGGCGACCACGGCCCGGAAGCCGTGGTCCTGCAGCGCCCACACGGCGTGTTCCCGGGACGAGCCGATACCGAAGTGCGGACCGGTGATGAGGATCGTGGCGCCCTGGTACTCGGGGCGGCCGAGGATGTAGCCGGGCTCGTCGCGCCAGTTGCCGAAGAGGGCGTCGGCGTATCCGGTGCGCGTGACGCGCTTGCAGAACCGGCCCGGGATGATCTGGTCCGTGTCGATCTCGCTCCGGCGCAGTGGCACCGCGGTGCCCCGATGGACGCTGAACTCCGTCACGAAATCTCTCCTCCTGGCCGTGCAGCCTGCCCGGCACGGGCAGCTCGCGCGGAACTCTACTGTCCGGCCGCCGACGCGCCGCCGGGTCTTCCACTGAGCCGAAGACCGTCCCGCGCGGGCCGGGCCACCGGACGTCGGACCCGCTCCGGCAACCTCACCAAGGCCCGGATGACGACGGCAAGTTGTCTTGCACCCAGTGGAAGGGCTGCCGCGGCCCGCGGCCCTGTTACGACACGCTGCCCGACAGACACAACGCGTGCACATGCTCCCGAGACCGCGGTAGGTACGCCCATGACTGCGCTTCGTCCCGCTGCTCCCCGAAACGGCTGCCACATCCTCGACACGACGCTGCTCGACGGCGCGCGGCACGACGGCATAGACCTGACCGTCGCGGACCGGCTGTCCATCGCCCGGCACCTGGACGGCTTCGGGGTGGGGTTCCTCGCGGGCGGCCGGCCCGGGACCGACCCGCGGGACCGGGAGTTCTTCGTCCGGGCCCGTGAGGAACTCGACCTGGTACACGCCCAGTTGGTCGCGCACGGTGAGCCCGCTCCGGTGGGTACGGCCCCCGGGCGGGATCCGCGGCTACGGGCGCTGCTGGACTCGGCAGCCCCGGTGCTCACCCTGACCGCCGACGCCGACCCCCGCCATCCGGCGGCGGCCCCGGGCACCACACCGGACGAACAACTGACGGCGCTCGCCCGGAGCGTGCGGTACCTGCGCGACGCGGGCCGCCGCGTCTTCGTCGAGTACGGGCACTTCTTCGACGGTTACCGCGCCGATCCCGGCCATGCCACCGAGGCCGTCCGTGCCGCCGCGCGGGCCGGCGCCGAGGTCGTCGTCCTGCGCGACACCAATGGCGGGTCACTGCCCGGTCACCTCACGGCGGTGGTACGCGGCGTCCTCGCCGAAACCGGTGCCCGGCTGGGCATCCACGCGCAGAACGACGCCGAGTGCGCGGTCGCGGGCACCCTCGCCGCCGTGGCCGCGGGCGCCACTCACCTCCAGTGCACCGCCAACGGCTACGGCGAGCGGGCCGGGCACGCCGACCTCTTCGCCGTCGTCGCCGCACTGGAGCTCAAGTACGGCATCCCCGTGCTCCCGGAGGGCGGGCTGCGCAAGCTGACCCGCGTCTCGCGCACCATCGCCGACACCGTACGGCTGGCGCCCGCCACCCACCAGCCGTATGTGGGCGGCTCCGCGTTCGCCCACAAGGCCGGGCTGCACGCCTCCGCCATCAAGGTCGACCCCGACCTGTACCAGCACATCGACCCGGAACGGGTCGGCAACACCATGCGGATGCTGGTCTCCGACATGGCAGGCCGCGCCTCCGTCGAGCTCAAGGCCAGGGAGCTCGGCATCGAGGTGGGCGGCGACCGCGAGGCGGTCGGCAGGATCATCGCGCAGATCAAGGAACGCGAACGGCGCGGCTATACCTACGAGTCCGCCGACGCGTCCTTCGAACTGCTGCTGCGCCAGGAGCTGACGGGCGTCCGCGAGTTCTTCACGGTGGAGTCCTGGCGCTGCATCTCCGAGCAGTACGGTGCGGCCGCCGCCCCCGACGAGGCCACCGTCAAGCTCCGCGTCAAGGACGACCGGGCGATCGCCACGGCCGAGGGCAGCGGCCCGGCCGACGCCCTCGCCGCCGCCCTGCGCGACGCGCTGGAACCGTACTACCCGGGCGTCTCCCGGCTGCGGCTGCGCGACTGCGACGTGCGGCTGCCGGGCCACGGGAGCGGTGCCGGGTCCCCGGCGACCGTCCTGGTCACCCTGGCCGACGAGCGCGGCGCCTGGACCACCGTCGGCGTGCACCCGGACCTGGTCAGCGCGTCCTTCCGCGCCCTGCACGAAGGGTACGTCTACGGTCTGCTGCGCTCCGAGGAGTTCTTGGCAGGCGTCCGCTCCGGGCTGTCCGCGCCCCGGCCGCTCAGCGCGCGGTAGGCCGCTGCGCCGCCCGCCAGCCCGGCCGGCAGCAGGAGGTAGAGCCCGCAGAACCCGAGGACGACGGCGATCACCACGCTGCCGATGATGGCCGACGTCCGCAGCGCGCTGCCGCGCGGCAGCAACACGACCGCGGCGACCACCCCGGCCATGGTGACAGCCGTCAGACACGCCGAGGTCGCGCGCAGCAGCGTGTCCAGGGTGATGACGTTCACGGCGGCGGCCAGGATGATGGCCATGCCCGCGACGGTGATGACCACGAGGCTGCGGCGCGGCACCGCACCGGCCTCATTCGTGTCGGACACCAGGCGCCGCGGCAGCGCCCCGTCGCGGCCCAGCGCGGCGCCCAGCCGGGCGCCGCCCGCGAGGTACGCGTTGACCGCGCCGAAGGTGAGGAACAACGCCACCGCGGCGGCCACCATACGAGCGGGCGAGCCGATGCCCGCCTCCAGGACGAGGGTGAGCGGCGTCGTGGTCCGGCCGGCGCCGCCGCCCAGCACGCCGATGGTGACGACGGCCAGCCCGATGTACAGGCTGGAGACGATGCCCCAGGACAGCAGGGTCACCTTCGGCAGATCGCGCTCGGGCGCGGCGAACTCCGCCGAGAGGTGGCTGATCGCCTCCCAGCCGGCGAACGCGAAGAACAGCACGCTCGCCGCGCTGCCGACCGAGGTCCAGCCCTGCGGCAGGAAGGGGCGGAAGTTCTCGGCCTGGACGTGCCCGGCCGCCACGGTGATGGTGACCAGCAGCAGTACGGCCAGCAGCCCGACCATCAGCAGTTGGAGCCGGCCGGACATCTGCAGCCCGGCGAGGTTGGCCAGGGCCGCCGCCGCGAGCACCAGCAGCGCGACCAATGGCGCGGCGCCGGGGCCCCAGCCCGCCGCCAGGGCCACGTACTCGCCGCCTATCAGCGCGCCGGAGGACACGCCGATCGGCACACCCCAGTAGAACCACCAGCCCACCGGCGCGGACGCGGCCGCCCCGAAGGCCCGGTGGACGTAGGTGGCCACTCCCCCGCCGTCCGGGTAGCGGCCGCCCAGGGCCGCGAACGACAGGGCAACCGGGAGGCTGAGGATCACCAGCCCCACCCAGGCCACCAGCGACGCCGGGCCGGCCGCCGCGGCGGCCGACGACGGCAGGGTGAGTACGCCCGGCCCCAGGATCGCCCCCACGCACAGCGCCGTGCCCGGCCGGACCCCCAGACGGGGTCTCGGCCGTGCCGCCTCCCGGGTCTCCGGCTGCCGCACCTTCTCCATGAACTCTCTCCGTTCACCGCGCTTGCGTTCGACTGTGTCCGCCGAACGTAAGGCGATGAACGGAAAGATGCCGGGACCGGTGAACGGCATTCGAAACGGACCGCGGAACCTCGTTCACCGATGAACTTGATTCGGTGATCCCGGAATTCCGCGGGCGCAATGCACACCGTCCGCCCTCGCGGACAGCCGGATGGAGGCGCCGTCCCCCGCGGTGACGGCCCCCCTGGGGAGGGCCGGCTTCAAGAAGAGCGGCGCAGCCAGTCGTCGAAGCGGGTGCCGGCCAGGCGGGCGCGGCCGTCGTCGGGGACGAGGCTGCGTTCGGCCAGCTCGGAACCGAAGTAACGGGCGTGCGGGTCGGGGACGACCGTGCGCGGGTCGTGCCATGCGCGCAGTGCTTTCGCGATGAGCTCGTCGAAGCGGAACAGCTCGGGCCCGGCCACCTCGATGGTGCCCTTCAGCGGGCCCTCCACGACGGCCCGGCACACCGCTTCGGCGACATCCTCGGCCGCCATGGGCTGGAAGAGCACGGGCGGTACGCGCACGGTGTCGCCTTCGGTGGCGGTGTCGGCGATGCCCTTGACGAACTCGAAGAACTGCGTCGCGCGGACGATCGAGTAAGGGACCGGCCCCTGTTTGATCAGTTGCTCCTGGGCCACCTTCGCCCGGAAGTAGCCGTTGTCGGGCAGGTCGTCGATGCCGACGATCGACAGCGCCAAGTGGTGCGCCACGCCCGCCGTCTGTTCGGCGGCCAGCAGGTTGCGGGTGGAGGTGGTGAAGAAGTCCAGTACGGCCGAGGGCTCGAAGGAGGGTGAGTTGGTCACGTCCACGACCGCCTCGGCCCCGGCCAGCACGGCGGCGAGGCCCTCGCCGGTGAGGGTGTTGACGCCTGTGTTGGGCGCGGCGGGCACCGCCTCGTGCCCACGGTCGTTGAGTTTGCCGACCACTTTGCTGCCGATGAGGCCGGTGCCTCCGATGACCACGATCTTCACGTCGCGTACTCCTTGCCGAGGGTGGACGTTCGTCAGGACGGCCGGGGCGCGCGCAGATGCGCACGCTGCTTCAGTTCGTCGTCGTCGACCAGGACGAGCATGGGCTGTCCCGGCACGCAGAGCATGGTGACGAGGAAGCGCAGGCGCGTGTCGGTGCGGCTGTTGCCGTCCTGGTAGTGGATGACGTCGCCGCCCGGCTCCCAGAACGTTTCCCCGGCGCGGACGATCCGCTCCGGCCCGCCCTCCAGCTCGAAGCGCATCTCGCCCTCCAGTACATAACCGAAGGCCGGTCCCGGGTGGCGGTGCGGCGGAGCGCCCGGGTCGCCGGGCGGGTATTCGACCTGGACGGTCATCACGTGCGCGCCCTCCGGGATGGCGGGCCGGGTGACTTCCTGCAGCACGGTGAGCGCGGTCTTCCACGCCTCCGAACGCGGCTGCTCGGTTTCAGGCATAGCGGATTCTTCCTCCTGCAGTGCCGGTGGTTGAGGCGTCGCGCACAGTGCGACGCCTCGCGGGCACCCCGAGGGGGGTTCCATTCTTCAGAGACCCAACACGCTCGGTGAGCGCCGATCCGGACACGTTTCAGGAGGCTCCGGACACGTGTCAGGAATCTTCGGTCGCGGCGTCCCGAGGCGCCGATGCGGCGCTTCTCCGCCGGTACACCACCACGCCGCACACCGCGAGGAGAAGGACAGCGACCGCAGCCACGCCGAGTGCCGTCCGCTCGGCGAACAGCCTTCCCAGCATTTCGAGTGCGCCGATCCCGACGGTCGCGTAGACCAGCGCCCAGCCCGCTCCCCCCACGAACAGTGCGGGGAGGTAGCGCGACAGGGGCATGCGCATGCTCCCCGCGAGGAAGTTGGCGGCGGTCTGGAAGCCGACGGTCAGGAAGGAGACGGCCACCACCGGTGCGCCCCACCGCTGGATCGCCCGCTCGGCGCGTTGGAATCTGGCCGAGGAGATCCGCCGGGCGAGCCTTCCGCGCCTGGCACCGGCGCCGGCGAGCCACCCGACGGCGAACGTCCCGCCGGCACGCAGCAGCACGATGACGTAGAGACCGGCGGCCGTGAGCGCGACCTTATCCACGACGCCTCGCCCTCGGCGCCGCGCGTACGAGCCTGGTCTCCATGCCTCACCTGCGGTCTGCTGCTGCCGGTTCCGTCCCTGCGTTCGTGCCGGGGCGGCACCGGTCCCCGAGCCCCACGCAGAGTACCGTTGCACCTGGGGCATTCCGGACACGGCCTCGCACCAGGACCACCCGGCACAGCCAGGTTAACCGAACGTCCGTGCCCCGAGTGCGGGGCGCCCCCGTCACGCCTTGTCACGCCCGATGGCCGATGAGGCTGCTCGGATAGGCTTCCGCCATGAGCGGCAAGGGTCGGGCGCGGGACACGTCGGTGCAGTCGGTGGATCGAGCGGTCTCGATCCTTCAAGTACTGGCCGTACACGGTCCGTCCGGGGTCACCGACATCGCGGAGGCCCTGGAGGTCCACAAGTCGACCGTGTTCCGGCTGCTCGCCACCCTGGAGGCCCGGGGCCTCGTCGAGCAGGACAGCGAACGCGGGCGGTACCGCATCGGTTACACCGTGGTCGAGCTCGCGGGCGGGGCGACCAAAGGCAGCGATCTGTCGCTGCTGAGCCGTCCCATCTGCCAGGAGCTCGCCGCGGCCGTCGGCGAGACGGTGAACCTGGCGGTGCACGACGGGCAGTCGATCATCAGCGTGGACCAGGTGATCAGCAGCGCGGCCATCACCAGCATCGACTGGGTCGGCAAGCGCACGCCCGTGCACGCGACCTCGGCGGGCAAGGTCTTCCTGGCGCACATGCCTCAGGAGCAGGCCGCCGAGATCCTCGCGCAGCCCCTGGGGAAGTTCACCCCGCACACCATCACGGACCCGGCGCTCCTCAAGGAGGAGCTGCAGACCGTCCGCGAGCTGGGGTACGGCGCCACGAGCGAGGAGCACGAGATCGGGCTCGCCGCCCTCTCGGCCCCCGTCAGGTCCCTGAACGGGCAGGTGATCGCCGCCGTGACCATCTCCGGTCCGACGTTCCGCATCAACGACCACACGATTCCCCAGCTCGCCGAGCAGCTCATCGCGGCCGGCAACAAGATCTCGTGGCGTAAGGGCTATCTCAGGCGCGGCTGACCACGGCGCGGCAGGGGTTGACGCCGGGGACACTCAGGCTCCACATTTGTCTCGCATAGCGACGCTGTTTCGCATTGCGAAACGCCCTTGAAGTGTCGTGACCAGCCCTTCGAGCGTCGTGAGTAGCCGTCGTCAGTCAGCCACAGAGCTTCCCTAGGAGCGGTTGTGCGCGCACAGACCATGAACACGGATCCTCTGCTCCAGCCCTTCCCGCTGAAGCACCTCACCCTGCGCAACCGGGTGGTCAGCACCTCCCACGAGCCGGCGTTCGGGGAGGACGGCCTGCCCAAGGACCGGTACCGGGCCTACCACCTCGAAAAGGCACGCGGTGGCGTCGGCCTGACGATGATCGGCGGCTCCGCGGTCGTCTCCCCGGACAGCCCGCCCTCGTTCGGCAACCTGCTGCTGTACCGGGACGACATCGTGCCGTGGCTGCGCAGGCTCGCCGACGATGTCCACGGCGCGGGAGCGGCCGTCATGTGCCAGGTCACCCATCTCGGCCGCCGCACCAGCAATTACTCCGGTGACTGGCTACCAGTGGTGTCCGCATCGCCACTGCGCGAGCCCGCGCACCGGGCGTTCCCCAAGGCCGCTGAGCCATGGGACCTCGACCGCATCGTCGCCGACTACGCCGCCGCGGCGCAGCGCTGCCAGGCGGGCGGCCTGGACGGGATCGAGCTCCAGTCCTACGGCCACTTCCTCGACAGTTTCCTCTCCCCCGCGACGAATCACCGCGACGACGAACTCGGCGGCAGCCTGGAGAACCGGCTGGTCTTCCCCCGCCGGGTGATCCGCGCCGTACGCGAGGCCGTCGGCCCGGACTTCATCGTCGGTATCCGGATGGCGCTCGACGAGGCCCTCCCCGGCGGCCTGGGCTTCGACGAGGCGCTGGTCGCGGCGGAGCAATTCAGCGCCGACGGCATCGACTTCATCAGCGCCGTCCGCGGCACCATCGATAGCGACGCCTCCCTGGCGAAGACGATCCCGTCCATGGGTACGCCGTCCGCGCCCTATCTGGAGTTCACCGGCGAGGCCAAACGCCGCCTGGACATCCCGGTGATGCACGCGGCCCGCATCGCGGATGTGGCCACCGCGCGGTATGCCATTCGTGAAGGACTGCTGGACCTCGTCGGCATGACCCGGGCCCAGATCGCCGATCCCCATCTGGTGGCCAAGATCGCGTCCGGTCAGGAGGACCGCATCCGGCCCTGCGTCGGGGCGAGTTACTGCCTGGACGCGATCTATGACTCCGGGGACACCAAGTGCATCCACAACCCGGCCACCGGACGCGAACTCCAGGTACCCCACACCATCACCCCGGCCCATGGCAGCCGCAGGAAGGCGGTGATCGTCGGGGCCGGGCCGGCCGGGCTCGAAGCCGCCCGTGTCCTGGGCGAACGCGGCCATGGCGTCGTGCTGTTCGAGGCGAGCGACGAGCCCGGCGGCCAGGTGCGGCTCGCCGCACAGAACCCCCGTCGCCGCGACCTGCTCGGCATCGTCGACTGGCGGGTCGACGAGTGCAAACACCTCGGCATCGACCTGCGCCTGGGGGCGTATGCCGAGGCCAGGGACGTGCTCGCGGAGAACCCCGACCTCGTCGTCATCGCCACCGGAGGCATGCCCAACCGCTCCTTCCTCACCGAGGGCGAGGACCTGGTCGCCGACACCTGGGACGTGATGTCCGGCTCCCTGCGGCCCCGGAATTCCGGCGATGTACTGGTCTACGACGACCACGGCGGCTATCCGGCGATGGATGCCGTGGAGCTGCTGGCCCCGGCCGGCGCCCGGCTGCACTACGTCACACCGGAACGCACGCTGGCGCCGGACGTCGGCAGCATGAACTCGCCGGCGTATCTCAAAGCCTTCACCCAGCACGGCGTCACCACCACCCTCGCCCAGCGGCTGCGCTCCGTGCGCCGCACCGGGGACGGACGCCTCACCGCGACCCTCTACAGCGAGTACACCGAGGCCGAGACCCAACAGGTCGTCGACCACGTCGTGGTCGAGCACGGCACTCTTCCCAACGACGAGCTGTACACCGACCTGCTGCCCGGCTCCCGCAACCTCGGCGAGGTCGACCACCGCGCCCTGCTGGCGCACGAGGAACAGACGGTCGTACGCAACGAGGCGGGCCGGTACCAACTGTTCCGCATCGGTGACGCGGTCACCAGTCGCAACATCCACGCCGCCGTCTACGACGCTCTGCGGCTGTGCCTGCCGGTCTGACGAGCCACCGGAGAGATGACTGACATGAACGCACCAGCCCCCGCCACAAGTGCCGCCGACCTCGTCGCCCGACGCCCCGTCGGCCACAGCCTCGAAGCGCCCTTCTACCTCAGCGACGACTTCTTCGGCCTCGACATCGAGGCCGTCTTCGCCCGTAGCTGGATCTTCGCCGCCGCGGAGGCCGAACTCCCCGAGCCCGGCGACTACATCACCGTCACCGTCGGGCCGTACTCCGTCATCCTCGTCCGCGATGACGACGAGGAGGTGCGGGCCTTCCACAACGTCTGCCGGCACCGGGGTGCGCGCATCCTCAACCAAGAGCGCGGCTCCGTGGGCAACATCGTCTGCGGCTACCACCACTGGACGTACGGCGTGGACGGCACGCTGCTGCACGCCGAGTCGCAAGCGCCCGGCTTCGACCCCTCGTGCTTCGGCCTCAAATCCGTCCACGTACGCACCATCGCCGGTCTCGTCTTCCTCTGCCTCGCCGCGCAGCCGCCCAGCGACTTCGACGAGGTCGCCGACCGCGTCGAGCCCTACATCGCACCGCACAACCTGCGGCACGCGAAGGTCGCGAAGCAGATCGACCTCGTCGAGCACGCCAACTGGAAACTCACCATGGAGAACAACCGGGAGTGTTACCACTGCGCCGGCCACCCCGAGCTCCAGCGCTGCTACTTCCCCCTCTACAACTTCACGGAGAAGAACGTCCCGCCGGCCCTCCGCCCGACCTACGAGCGCTTCGTGAAGGCCGAAGCGGAGGCACACGAGACCTACGAGTCGCTGGGTCTGCCCTATGCCACGATCGAGGAACTGGACAACCGGCCCACCGGCTTCCGCATCCAGCGCGAACCGCTCGACCTCGCCGGTGAGTCCTTCACGGCCGACGGCAAGGCCGCGGTCAAGCGGCTGCTGGCCGACTTCCCCACGGCGCGCCTCGGCCGCCTCGGTTTCCACCTGCAACCCAACGCCTGGTTCCACTTCGCGGCGGACCACGCTGTCACCTTCGCCGTCATCCCGCTCGCGCCGGACCGCACCCTCGTACGCACCACCTGGCTGGTGCACGCCGAAGCCGTGGAGGGCGTCGACTACGACCTCGACACCCTGACGCACATATGGGCCGCTACGAACGAACAGGACGCGGCCTTCGTCGCCCGCGCCCACCAGGGCATCAGCAGCCCCGCCTACGTACCCGGCCCCTACAGCCCGACCGAATCCCAGGTCGAGGACTTCATCAACTGGTACATCACCCGGCTGAAGGCATACCTGGAGCGATGATGACGACAGCGGCGATGACGACCGGGAACCTTCCGCCCGCCTGGGGCGACGGGCTGCTGGTGTGCAAGCAGGTCCACGACGTCACCGCCGACGTCCGGACCTTCGTCCTCGAACCCACCGAGCCCCGGCTGTTCCGCCACGACCCCGGCCAGTTCCTCACCCTCCTCCTCGACATCGACGGCCACCCCGTCGAGCGCTGCTACACCATCTCCTCCCCGCCGACCCGCCCCGACCTCGTCGCCATCACGGTGAAACGAGTCCCGGACGGCCTGGTCTCCAACTGGCTCCACGACCATCTGACCCCGGGCACCGCCGTGCGGGCGCGGGGCCCACTCGGCCAGTTCTCCCTCGCCCGGCATCCGGCGCCGAAGTACCTCTTCCTCTCGGCGGGCAGCGGCGTGACGCCCGTGATGTCGATGGCCCGGACGCTGTACGACCTGGCGCACCCCGTTGACGTGGCGTTCGTCCACAGCGCTCGCACCTTCGACGACATCGTCTTCCGCCGCGAACTCGAATTCATCGCGGCCACCGCTCCGAATTTCCATGTGCGCCACGTCCTCGACGACCGCGGCGAGCAACTGAACACGGAGTTGCTCCGGGAGACCGCCCCTGACTTCCTCGAACGCGAGGTCTTCACGTGCGGGCCCGCCGGCTACATGGAAGCGGTGCGGCGCATGCTCTCCACGGCGGGCTTCGACATGGCCCGCTACCACGAGGAAAGCTTCACCTTCGAGGAGCCGGTCGACGAGCCGTTCGTTGTCGAACATGACACCAGTCAGGGCTTCAAGGTCGAGTTCACCCGCAGCGGGCGCACGATCGACTGCGACGCGGCCACCACCGTCCTCGCCGCCGCGTCCCGCGCGGGCATCACCCTGCCGGCCTCCTGCGCGCAAGGCATCTGCGGCACATGCAAGACCACACTGCTCGCGGGCTCGGTCGACATGCAGCACAACGGCGGCATCCGCCCCCGCGAGATCGCCCACAACAAGATTCTGCTCTGCTGCTCGACACCACTGGACCATCTGGTGATCGACGCATGACGTGCTCGACCTTACGAACCGTGGCTGCGCGTCTCCACCGACCGCCCCGACCGCGACTTCATCAGCGGCTGGATGCGCGTGCCGAAGTTCTCCATTCCTTCGAGGAAGTCGTCGAAGACCAGCATGATCCCCTTCGTCCCCGGCACCTCGGCGATCTCGTCCAGCATCTTCGCAACGGTCTCGTACGAGCCGACGAGCGTGCCCATGTTGAAGTTCACGGCGCCTTCGGGCAACGAGATGGTCCGGGCGGTGGCCGAGTCGTCGTCCGTCGCGTCTGCGGCCGTCTCCCCCGCCATGTACGCCAGCGCGGCGAGGTCGGCGTTGTCGTGATAGTCCTGCCACTTCGCGCGGGCGGCCTCATCGGTCTCGTCGGCGATGATCATGAAGAGCGGCAGTGCCCCGACGTCGCGCCCCGTCGTCCGCGCCGCGTCCACGAGCGCGGCAGTGGTGTCCGAGAGTGCAAGCGGAGTGTTGACACCGCTGCCCAGAATGAAGTTGTAGTCGGCGTGCTCGGCGGCGAACCGCATTCCGCTGCTGCTCTGCCCCGCGGCGACGATGTCGATGTGGCCGTTCGCCGGCCGCGGGGACAGCACGCAGCCATCCATCTCGTAGAACTCGCCCTTGAAGTCGCTGACGCCCTCGCCCCACAGCTCCTTCATCACACTGACGTACTCGGCGGCCCGTGCGTAACGGTTGCCGAAGTGCTCGTCCCCGGGCCACATGCCCATCTGCGTGTACTCACCCGGCGCCCAGCCGGTGACGATGTTGACCCCGAACCGCCCGGGAGCGATGGAGTCGACCGTGACCGCCATGCGCGCGACCATCGCCGGAGGCAGGGCGAGGATCGGCGTCGAGGCGTACAGCTTGATCTGCTCGGTCACGGCGGCCAGGCCGGCCATCAGCGTGAACGACTCAAGACAGTGGTCCCAGAACTCCGTATCACCGCCGAAGCCCTTGAGCTTGATCATCGACAGGGCGAAGTCGAGTCCGTGCTCCTCCGCCTTCTGCACCACCGCCTTGTTGAGCTCAAAGGTCGGCATGTATTGGGGAGAGCTCTTCGATATGAGCCAGCCGTTGTTGCCGATGGGGATGAAGACGCCGATGTCCATGCCGCTCCTTCACGGGTTGGGGAAGTCCAGCAGGGGCTTCCCTTCCATGATCGCAGAGGTGTCCGCACGGAAGGCTCTGCACACGCAGACGCATCAACGCGCGTCTGCTTGGCGGGGGTTGACGCCACGTGCACCCGGTCACCCGCTTCGGGCGATGCGGCTCGGCGGGACCGGGTCCGGAAGGGGGACAGCCCTGCGAAGAGCACCCCGAATCACGCCGCACTCATGGTTGCGGCGCGCTCATTGTCGCGCCTTCGGCCGCCGTGCCGGCCGCGTGCTCCCCGGGAGTCGCACCGTGAGTGCGGCGCCGGCGAGTGCCAGGACGCCCATCCCCACCGTGGCGGCGGTCAGGCCGTCCCCGCGGGCCAGTGTGTTGATCCGTACCAGTTCGTCGGCGGGGGCGCCGGTCACGCCCTTCTTCTCCAGCGCCGCACGGACCTGGTCGTCGCTCACCGCGGTCACCTGTACGCCGTGCCTCAACGTCGCCTCTGCCTGAGCCTTCTGACTGTTGGTCAGTAAGTGACTGGTGTGGACGGAGTCCAGGGCGGTGTTCAGCAGGACGCCGATCATCAGTGCGCCGGCGAGGGCGACGCCCAGGGACTGGCCCAGATACGAGGTACTGCGCGAAAGGCCCGCGACATCGCTCACCGTGTCCTCGTCGGCCGAGGACTGGACCAGGTCGGGCAACAGGGTGCACAGGCCGAGTCCGAGGCCGGCCACGGCGAGGCCCGGAGCGATGCGCAGACCGGAGCTGTCCGGGTCGAAGGCGGCCGCGACCAGCGCCGTACCGGCCGCGATCAGCAGAAAGCCGAGAATGATGAGCGGCTTGCGGGTGGTGCGTCCCTCACCGACGGCGCGGGCACCGGCCATCGAGCCCAGTACCAGCATGACCGTGGCCGGGAGCAGGGTGAGCCCGCTTTCCAGGGCGTCGTAGTTGAATGTGGTCTGTACGAAGACCGGCACGAGGAAGAACAGACCGGCCAGCACGAGGAATTGGACGGCGAGGGCGAGCGAGCCCACCCGTATGCCGCGGTCGCGCAGGACTGCGATCCGGACCAGCGGGTCGCGCCCGGCCCGTACTAGGCGGTGTTCCCACCACCCGAATGCGGCGAGGACCAGAAGACCGGCCACTCCCAGCACCACCGTGGGTGCGGGGCCGCCCGCATCAAGCACTGTCCGGCCGAGGACGGTCACCTCCTCGCGGGCGATGAGCAGTCCGTAACGGCTGGCCAGCAGGGTGCCCAGGACGATCAGGCCGAAGCCCGCCGCGGAGAGGACGACACCCACGCCGTCGAAGGGCTGCCGACGAGGCCGGTCGGGCAGCCGCCGGAGGCTCCGATTGCGGACGACGAGGGCCACGGCCACCGCGGTGATCAGAGTCTCCATCAGGAAGGAGACCCGCCAGGTGAGGTATTTCGTGATCAGGCCGCCGACAACAGGGCCCAGCGCCGCTCCCGCGCCGGCCGCAGCGCCGATGAGAGTGAGGGCGCGGGTGCGTTGGGCGCCGGTGAAGGCCAGGGTGGCGATCGACAGGATCGCCGGGAAGACCAGGGCGGCGCCGATGCCCTCCAGCAACGACCAGCCCACCAGCATCACCGGCAGGTTGGGGCTCAGCGCCGTGACCAGGGCGCCGATTCCGTACACCGTGGCGCCCAGCGTGAACATGCGGAGGTGGCCGACCCGGCTGCCGAGCTTGCTACCGGTGATCATCAGGGCGGCCATCACCAGGGCGTAGAGCGAGATGGCGGACTGCACTCCGGTCAGGGTGGTGTCGAGGTCGGTGACGATGTCGGAGACGGCGACGTTCATGGCGGTCGAGTCGTACGCCATGAGCAACTGCTGCGTCGCGAGGACACCGAGCACGGTGCGGGCGGCGGGCGTGCCTGCCGCACCCCGCTGTACGGCGGCCTTACCGGCCTCCGGGTCAGTCATGGTCCGGCCCTACGGGTAAGGGGCCCGCGCCTCGGCAGGCGGTCGTACCGTGCTGCCGGATGTGCGTGTTCGCGGTCATGTTCGTCGACATGTTCGCGGTCATGCTCGCGTTCCTGTTCGTGGTCATGTTCGTGGTCATCCGGACGCTCCCTTCCGCATGCCTCCGGGGAATGCCTCAGTGTCGCCACCCTCATCAGCCTGCGCCTCACCTTCTCCGGGTGTGGCCGCCGCCGTCACGGCGGAAGGGCCGCTCCTGAGCGAGCACGTACCCCACGGCAATGCCCAGAACGACGGTGGCGAAGAAGAGGATGAGCCAGGACAGCAGCGTGAAGACGGAGCCGAGCGACCCGTAGCGCTGCACACTCTTTTCGAGCGAGTGCGGCAGCCAGAGCCCGGACGCGCCGGTGAATGCCACCACCGCGCCGCCGGTCACCAGGGCTCCGGGGAAAAGGGGACGCCAGCCGATCCGGCCGGCCAGCAGCAGGTGCTGAGTCCACCACCACACCAGGACCGCCACCAGTATCTGGAGCGGTACGGCCAGCACCAGGCCCACGCCGAAGCCCGTGCGCACCATTCCCTGGCACACCAACGCTGTCGTCCACACGATGAGCCAGGCGAACCAACGCCAGACCGCGATGCGGACCCCCGAATGCGGCAGATGCCAGGCCCGCTCGCACAGCCGTTGCAAGGCCCGGACGAAGGCGGTGGCGGAGACGAGTGTGACCAGTACGCCGACGGCTCCCCAGGTTTCCCGCGCCCCGGGGCCGCCCTTGTACACCCCTTCCACCTGATGCATGACGGGGTTCGGCGTACCGAATATGGAGCGCAGCGACACGAGCAGTTCCGCGCGTATGACCTCGGGTGAGTACGTGGCGATCGCGATCAGCATGGGCAGTGCGGTCAGGAACGCCTGCGCGGCCAGGCGGGTCGCGTTGTCCAGGACGCCGACGCGCGCGAGTTGCCGCGCGACACTGCGGGCGAAGGGCCGGACACGCGAGAGCCTTCCGGCCCGGTACGCAGCAGGTCTCGGGCCTCTCGGATCCTCGGGAACACGGGATGCCTGGTGCACGGACCGAAGCATCGCACCGACGTGAGCGCGGTACCTCACCCACTGCGGGGGAGGCGGCCCGGCAGCTCCGACTGCTGACCACGCGCAGGCAGCCGTGAGGTCCGCGAAGCAGAGCCCATCGGGCTATGGCTCCCGCCGGGCAGGCGTCCTACTGTCAAAGGCGGAAGGGCCCCGGACCCCGGCTGAAGACGCGTACGCCGGCTGCTTGCCGGCAACAGGCCCGCGCACACCCCGCACCGCACAGCGTGACCGGGGCACCGCCACCGGCCCCTGGCCACGAGGTGAGGGCGGGGCGGCGATCGGAGGAAGAGAATCATGAGTGATTCCGTGTCCCTCGCCTACGACTATCCGATCCTGGGAGTTTTCTGGACCACGTTCCTGCTCTTTCTGTGGGTGATGTGGTTCATGCTGCTGTTCCACGTCATCGCGGACATCTTCCGGGACGACGGGCTGAGCGGATGGGCGAAGGCGGGCTGGATCGTCTTCGTACTCGTGCTGCCCTTCCTCGGCGTTCTGATCTACGTCGCCGCCCGGGGCCGCGGCATGGGCCGCCGCAAAGTGGCCCAGGCAGAGGCCCAGCGGGACGCCTTCGACGCCTACATCCGCAAAACCGCGGCAAGCGACCCGACCCACACCACCAGGCCGACGAGGTAGCGCGGCTGCTCCCGGAAGCCGCGACGACGGCAGCGTCCACGTCCTGCTCGACGAGGAGGAGGGAGAGCACGGGGCGCTCTACGTGGCCCACGGGGACCCACGTTGTCGTCAACCCGGTCCGCCGCTACCGAGGTGCGATCGCCGTGACCCAGTCGTCGACGGTGACGACATCCGCCCACTGCGGGAACAGTCGCTCGATGAGGATCCGGTGCACCTCCGGGTCGGTGTCCAGGCAGGCGTCGGAGAGGACGGTGACGCCGAAGTCCAGGTCGTTCGCCCGGCACAGGGTGGACAGCACGACAGCGCTGGTGGCGATGCCGGTGAGTACGAGGCTGTCGATACCACGTGCCCGCAACACCACGTCGAGATCGCTGCCCGAGAACGCGCTCGCCCGCCTCTTGGTGACCACCACGTCGCCCGGTCGGGGTGCGACCTCGGGGTGGATCTCGGTGCCCGGGGCGCCCTCGACGTAGAGGCCGGCCCGTGCGATGGCAGTGAGAGCTTTGTTGCGTGTGCCGACTTCCGGGAAACCGGGCCGTAGCGCGATGACCACGTAGATCACGGGAATGTTCGCCGCCCGGGCCCCGTCGATCGCCCTGCGCAGGCGTGGGAGGTATCCGGAGCCGTCATCGGCGATGTCCACGATGGCCTGTTGGACGTCCATCACGAGAAGGGCGCTGCTCATGTCGCCTCCAGGAACGAAGCCGGTTCGGTGGGGAAACGGGCCGGGTTCTGATGCTCGGATCGTACGCGGCAGCAACGTCCTAAACTTTCACCAGCCCTCGCAAGCTGCCGAAGACTGCGCGCGCCCTCCTACGCCGTTGAGGGACCCGGGGAGCACTGAACCGTAAGAACAGGGAGAGCATTGACCAGGTGGTCCACCGCGCTGACCGAGGCCGGTATCAACGATCCATCGCTGCGACGGGACTACGAAGCCCAGCGCCGGCTGGTTCGGCGCTTCAAGCTACAGGAGTTCCTGGCCCTTCGGCTGCTCTTGCCCGCACGTCTCCAGCCGCCCGTCATCGCCGCCGTAGCGTTCATGCACGAAACAGACAGGCGCATCGACGTAGGCGAGGTGACTGCCCGGCGGGAAGCACTCCACTCCTGGGGCCGGCAGGTGAAAGAGGCGGTGGAGCACGGCACGTCCGATCAGCCCACCCTCAGAGCTTTGGCCGACACGGCCGAGCGGCACCCGCAGCTCTCGACGTACGTCCAGAGGTTCCTGGACGGCGCGCGCCTGGAGGCAAGTTGGACAGGCTTCGAGGCCGAGAGTGACTTCCAGGCATACGTGGACGCCTACTCGCATCCAGCGTTCATGCTCACCGCGTCGCTGGTCGCGCCGACGGCACAAGGAAAGCGAGCTGAGGCATTCGAACGCGGCTGCCGTACCCTGATCGAGGCCATGCAACGCGCCGACTTCCTCGCGGACCTGTCCGAGGATGCCTCGCAGGGCCGGATCGGCATTCCCCGCGCAGAGTTGGCGCACTTCGGGCTCGACGTCGATGACCTCCTGAGCCCATCACCGACGTCTGCGCCCGCGCTGGAGCAGCTCGTCCAGGCGCAGGCTCGTGCCGTCAGCGCCGGCCTGAGCGCCTGCCGGGACCTGCCCGACCTGGTGGCGGTGGAAAACCGACCCTTCCTGCGGGCCTTCATCCGCGTGCAGGAACTGCAACTGGAGGACGTGCGGAGCAGGGGCGGCAAGCTCTTGCACGAGGAGGCGGGCGCATCAAAGCCGGCCGCCCTGAAGATCCTGCTGCAGCACTGCCTCGCTGCCCGGAAGCAGCAACGTCGCCGTCTGTAGCCGCACAGCGCTCCGGGCTCCGGGCTCCGGGCTAGACGAACTGGGACAGCAGGAGACCTCTCGGCGGCCGAGTGCGCCGCCGCCGTCGGAGTCTCCCGGGGCAGCGCACGTCGGTATCGGGCCTGCCGATACGCCCTTCGCCCGGGGCGACCGGCGGCAGGCCCGATGCGCGTTGTGCCATACGGAATGGCCTGCCGCACGCAGCGGTCCCGCAGCGGATGCTCAGCCGTGACAGGTGACCTTGACGGGCGCCGCCGCGTGGTGGGCGCCCTCGCGGTCCGGCCCGTAATCGATGCCGCGGTCCAGCAGCTTCACGGCGATCTTGCCCTGACGGACCTGGAAGGTGCCGCCCGGTTGCCAACTGCCGCGGTGCCCGGCCTGGTCGACGGTGAACCGGGCGTACTTGGTGTTCACGTCGAAGGCGTCGGTCAGCACCTGATACGTGG
Source organism: Streptomyces ochraceiscleroticus (assembly GCF_000720485.1). Taxonomy (GTDB): domain Bacteria; phylum Actinomycetota; class Actinomycetes; order Streptomycetales; family Streptomycetaceae; genus Streptomyces; species Streptomyces ochraceiscleroticus. Next base: position 19,496 of record NZ_JOAX01000007.1, read on the forward strand.
TCGGACGGCCGTTCACGTCGCGGTCGTTGGGCCCCTGGGGCACGTAGACCGAGACCTGGCAGGACCGGGACTCCGGGCCCGGCGCGAACCACCACACCACGCTGCTCTTGGCGTCCTTGCCCGGATCGCCGGACATCGGTACGGACGTGAACTGGCCGCTGCAGCCGCCCTCCCGGGTGCTGCCGCCGGTGAGCCCGTACCAGCCGTTGCCGCCGTCGTTGTAGGCGCCCTGCTGCTCATAGCCGCCGCCGGGCGGGGTCGGGCAGCCGGGGCCCACGAGGCCCGTGTAGGTCACGCGCGGCGGACCGGCGGGCTTCTTGGCCTCAGGGGGCGGGGTCTTCTTCGCCGGCGCCTCGGGGGTCGGGGCGGGCGCGCCCGCGTCGCTGGGCTTCGGGGACGCCGGGCTCGGGGACTTGCTGGGCTTGGCGGCCGGTGCCGGCGAGCCCGTCTTCGTCGGCCGTGGCTGCTTGGCGGCGACGGCCTTTTCCTGGCCGTCGCCGAAGCGCACCTGGGAGGCGCCGAGGGTGGCCAGCGCCACCACGCCGACACCGACACCGGCCAGCACGGGCAGGCCCAGCACCGTCTTCCACACCCGCCGGCCGGGCGCCAGGCCGCGCAGTGGTGTGCGCGCTCCCTTGGCAAAGGTCTCCGCGAAACCGGACCCGGACGGGCGGTCCGGGCCGGTGTTCTTGTTCGGCTGTGACAACGGGGGTTTCCTCCTGGGAGTAGTCGGGGGGAGGCGGGTCAGGCCGGGCGGGAGCGGTTGCGCCACGCCCAGCCGGACAGGCCCGTCTACGGTACGTCCAGTTCCGGTACGTCCAGTTCGGACAGCGTCCGCAGGTCCGCCTCGGACGGGGAGTCGTTCTCCGCGACGCGGTACGCCTGCCGTTCGGTCATCGCCTGGAACGTCTGCCGGGCCGAGCGTCCGTTGCCGAACCGGCCGTCCCGGGGGACGTGTTCGAAGTAGCCGGTGAGCGTGGCGCGTGCCGCGTCGGTCAGTTCGTACTGGTGGGCCGCCGCGTGCTGTTCGACGATGCACACCAGGTCCTCGGTGCCGTAGTCCTCGAACAGCAACGTGCGGTTGAAGCGGGAGGCGAGGCCGGGGTTGGAGTCGATGAAGTGCTCCATCTCCGCCGGGTAGCCGGCGACGATGACCACGACGGCGTCGCGGTGGTCCTCCATCAGCTTCACGAGAGTGGCGATGGCCTCCTGCGCGAAGTCGTTGCCGCCCGAGCCGTGTGCGGGTGCCAGGGAGTACGCCTCGTCGATGAACAGCACGCCGCCCATCGCCTCCATGAAGACCCGCTGGGTCTTCGGTCCGGTGTGGCCGACGTACTCGCCGACCAGCGCGGAGCGGTCGGCCTCCACGAGGTGGCCGCGCTCCAGCAGGCCGACGGCAGCCAGGATGCGCCCGTAGAGCCGGGCCACTGTGGTCTTGCCGGTGCCGGGATTGCCCGCAAAGACCAGGTGGCGGCTGAGCGGCGGCGCCGCGAGCCCGGCCGCCTCCCGGCGCTGCACCATGCGCATCAGCTTCACGAGCGAGGCGACATCCTGCTTGACCCGGTCCAGACCGATCAACTGCTGGAGTTCGCCGAGCAGTTCGTCGAGGTCCTCCTCGGTGGCCGGGGCTGTGGTCGTGGTGCCCCCGGCCGGGGTTCCGCCGGACGCCGCGGTGGCGGTGGCCGTCACGGGCGCCAGCGGCGCGGGCCACTGCGCGTCCTTGACCTGCCAGGAGACGCAGTCGCGCACCTCCGGCTCGGCGCCGGTCCCGGTGCTCAGGTCGGCGTCGGCGTCCTGTACACGGATCCGGGTCAGTACGGGGGTGGCCGCCTCGCCCAGGTGGACGGCGGGGTAGCCGGGTGCGGTGATCTCGCAGTCCTCGAAGACGCCGGCGCCCTTGGCGTCCACGATCAGGCCGTTCTTGCCGGAGCGGACGATCCGTGCCCGGCTCACGTGCGGGGCGGCGCCGGCCGCGACCACCACCCCGGACCCGGCCGCGTCGGTGATCTCCACATCCCGGGCCCGTACGGTGGCGCCCTCCTGGACCACCAGCCCGGCGGTGCCGGCGCGCAGCGCCCGGGCGCCGGCCAGTTCCGCGTCGCCGGCGGGGCCGAAACTGAACCCGGCGCGTTCGGCGTCGGTGACCGTGCAGCCGGTCAGGCGGAGCGGGCCGCCGGATGCGGCGACGACACCGTTGCGGCAGCGGACGACGGACAGTTCGGCGGCTTCGGCGCTCGCCGCGCCGGACAGATCGAGGCCGGACATACCGCAGTCGGTGAGGTGCACCTCGGTCAGCGTGAGCCGGGCGTCGGCGACCGCGTGCAGCCCGTGTTCGGGGGTGTGCCCGGCACGCAGCCGGGTCAGCGTCACCTCGGCGGCCCCACCGGCGTGTACGGCGCTGAACCGGCAGTCGGTCACCTCCCCGTCGGTGAGCCGGACGGCGGCGGAGCCGGTGGCCAGCAGGCCGTTGGCCGCCGAGCCGCGTACGGTCGTGCCGCGCGCCTCCAGCCGGGCCGTACCATGGGCCGTCAGGGCCGCCGACGTGGTCCGTACGATCCGGGTGTCGGCCAGCCGCACCCGGGCCCGCTCCCCCGCCGTGACGCCGGAGCCGCCGCCGTCGCGCAGGACGCAGCCCGCCAGCACGGCGTCGCCGGACCCGGCGACGTGCAGCGCGTCGGCGCCCGCACCGCTCAGCTCGCAGCCGTACAGCAGCAGTCCGCCCCGGGCCTCCGCCGGGACCGCGGTGTCCGCCGCGTCGTACGGGTCGTCGTTCTGCGGTACGGGCGAGGAGTCCAGCACCCGCACCGCTTCGCCGCCGCAGTCCCGTACCCGGCAGTCCACGAGCAGGGCCGCCGACCGGTCTTCGAACAGCAGCCCGCTGCGGCCCGCGCCGTCGATCAGACAGTCGCGCAACACGACGTGCGCGCCGTCGCGGACCCGCACACCCGAGCCGGTGGCACCCCTGATCCGGCTGCCGGTCATCGCCAGCCGGGAGTCGCCGCCCACCACGACGCCGGTGCCCTGGGCGCCTTCCAGGACGCAGTCCGTCAGCCGCACCGCACCGGTGGTACGGATCAGCGCCCCGGCCAGTGCCGCGCCCGTCAGGCGGGCGCCGGTCATGGTGAGCGCGGCGTCACGCAGCACTTCGAGGCGCCCGCGGCCGGTACCGCCGCCGTGCCAGTGCGTGCTGCCGCCGGAGAGCAGGACGGCCGGCTGGTCCGCCGCACCGCCCCGTACGGTCACTCCGTCCAGCGTCAGCCGGGCACCGGACAGGACTTCGAGAGCCGGGGTGGTGCCGCCGGGCGCGGCGAGGGTGACCCCGCCGCCGTCCGCGGCCCGCAGCGTCACGTCCCGTGCGACGCGCAGCGTCTCCTCGTACGTCCCGGGTGACAGCCGCACTTCGTCGCCCGGGGCGGCGGCCTCCAGGGCCGCGGCCAGCGCGCCGGGGCGGCCGGGGGTCACGTGGTGCACGGTGGCGTCCGGTGCCGCCTGACCGGTGGTCATTGGATGCCTCCCATGGGCGTGTCCGGGTCGGCGGGGCCGTCGGCCCGGCCCTTGCCCTTGCGCGGGCGCTTGGGGTGAGTGTCGCCGCCCGGTCCGTCCGCACCGCCGTGACCTCGCTTGCCGCCCGCGACCGGGCCCGGTTCGTTGTCGGCCACGGTCCAGTGGCCGCCGTCCGGGTAGCGCACGGTGTCGGGACTGGTCGTCCAGACGATCTCCACCGGGGGCGGCAGCCGCTTCTTCCCCTGCTTCGTGGGGGCGATGGTGGTCATGGTGCCGTCGGCGAAGGTGATGTGCAGTTCGCGGCCGAGGGCGTTGGCGTAGTACGTGAGCGCGAGGTCCTCGGCCGTGTTCCTGGCGGGCCGGCTCGTGGAGCCGCCGAGGCCGTCGGGGAGGAAGGTTTCGCGGCGCAGCCGTCCGGTGGCCAGGGCGATGGACAGTTCCCGGCCGTCGGTCCCGTGCGTGATCGCGTCGTTGACCGCGGCCTCGACCCGGGCCTTGGTGACGGTGCCGCGGTACTCCAGCTGGGCCCGCACGCCGCGCAGGATCTCCTCCGGCGAGGGCAGGGCCAGATGGCCGGGTGCGTTGTCGAAAGCGTGCAGGACCGAGGTCGGCGGCGGCTGGTGCGCGGTATGCACGATGGCGTAGTCGAGCAGGTCCAGGAACCGCGACGGGGCCTCGTTGTGGGCGTAGCCGTGGGTGATGATCCGCAGATCCTCCTGGCGGATGCCGGCCCGTATCGACGGGTCGCTGGGCAGCCCGGCGGAGACGTTGATTCCCAGCGGGTTGGCGCCCGTGCCCAGCCTGTCGCCCAGCCGCGCGGCGATGTCATGGGGGCGCTCCTGGTCCGGACTCTTGATCGGCCGCAGCGGGTTGTCGCGGTCCGCCGCCTCCGGGGACAGCTTGAAGCGCTCGTCACGGACGTCCGACAGCTCCAGCCCGCGCTTGGCGTCCTTGCTCTCGACCAGCCGCTCCACATTCCCCAGCCCGGCGTGGTCCTGGAGCAGCTTCCCGCTCTTGCCGAAGAGCCCGGCCATGATCCGGGAGAGGTCGGTGGGAACGGCCGCCTTCTCGAACTCGGCGACGAAGGCGATACCGCGGTCGGGCAGCGTGTGGTTTCCCGCGGCGATCTGCCGCTGCGCCTCGCGGTCGGTGATGCCGTCGTCCACCCGCTTGAGCCAGTCGTCCCGGCTCTCGCCCGGCAGCCGCGGGAAGTCGTCCCTGGTCAGGCGCGGCAGGGTGGTGTCCAGCTCCCAGGCGTTGAAGTTGTTGAGCGCCTGGCTCAGATGGTGGTACTCGGCGCCGCCGGACCCGAACCGCAGCGGCATCCAGCCGTGGACGCCGGGCATGGTGTCCACCAGCGTCGCGGTGGCGTCCACGAACAGGTTGGGCTCGGGCGCGTACGGCAGCAGCGGGTGGCGGCCGGCGATGCCGGTGCGGGCGTCCATGTCCGCGCCGATCCGCCGGTTGAAGGTGTTCCGGTTCTCCGGTGTGACCCGCAGTTCGCCGGGCTGCAGTGGGGTGGCCCTGGCCTTGCCCTTGCCCTTCGCCTCGGCGTCGGCCAGGTGCTCGTCGGTCTTGACCAGGAGCGGGTCGGGCGCGCCGCCGCCCGGCGGCTCGGGCACCCGGTAGCCGCCGGTCATCATCAGCGGGCGCAGCGGCTCGGCCGACGACGGCTCCCCCGCCCGCTCGACGCCACGCATCTCGAACTTCTTCTCGAAGTAGTCGAAGATGTGCCGACCACTGGGCACCGTGTGCTCGAAGGTGTCGAAGTCCATGAAGGCGAAGTACGGATGGGAACGCCCGGCGCCGTCGGCGCCGCCGGCCATCATCGCGTGCACCATCGACCGGCTGGCCGGGCTGGTCATGACGGTGTTGCGGACGGTGCCGAACGGGAACGAGCCGCCGCGCCAGCCGACACCGACGACGGCGACCGGGAAGTCGGCCTGCGTGCCGTCCAGCGCGCTCCGTACCGCGGCGTTGATGCGCTCCATCTCGCCCGCCGGGCCGTTGACGCCGATGACCACGCCGAACCGCCCCCGGTAGCTGTCCGGGAGGTTGGCGGTGGCCGAGCGCAGAAAGGCGTCGAGCTGTCCGCCGCCGATCTCGTCGTACTTGACGACGGCGTTGACGACGTAGGAGATCGGGCGCCGTTCGCGCAGGCTGTCGCGCAGGTTGGTCAGGTAGTCCCCGCCGGAGAGCGGCCGCTGTCCGGTTCCGTGCAGGTCCCGGAACGCGGTGTTCACGCGGAGGTCACCCGGCGTGGTGCCGGGGCTGAGGGCGTTGTCCCACCGCAGCGCGGGCATCGGGTGGTTGCCGCCGCCTCCGGCGGAGGAGCCCGCCGGTGCGCCGGCCATCTCGACGTCGTGCGACGCGGGGCGCGGGGACGGCGCACCGCCGAGCGGCCCGACGTACTCTCCGCGCTGCAAGCGCTCGGCAGCGATCGCGGTGTTGGCCTCGTCGATCTGCTGCTGTACGGCGTGCGGGTCCATGCCCAGCTCGTCGAGCCGGGACTCGGCCCTGGCCATCTCGGACTGCCGCACGCCGAGGTCGTCCAGCGCCTCCAGAGCCGCGGCGGACGGCTTGGACGGGCCGGGCTGCCCCGCCGTGGGTACGAGCCGGTCCACCTTCTCCTGAGCCCGCCCCAGGTCGGACGACGCCCGCTGGTACTGCGCCCACGCATCGAGCCGCACCTCGGCCTCCGGCCCGCTCGTACCGCCGGTGACGATGTCGTTCCGGGCCTGGTCGCGGGCGCCCCGCCCGGTCCCGGGCTCGAAGCCGAGCCGCCCGGGCGGAGGCGTCGGGGTGGCGGGGCCGGACGGAGCGGGCACCTCGTCGCCCACATTCCAGTGCCCCGAGTGCGGGCCGCCGTGGTCCGGGACCCAGGTGAGGTACAACGGCGGGCCCGGCTTGCGGGCGTCGACGCCGACCGTGTGGGTGGCGCCGTCCGTACCCCGGATCTCCAGGGGGCGGTTGAATGCCTTGGCGTAGCGCTCCAGCATGATTTGCTCGATCGGACCGATCTCCGACACGTCCGGGCCCAGGCGTCCGGTGACCAGGCCGACGGACAGCGCGCGGCCGTCGACACCCCGGGCGTAGACGTCGTGGAACAGGTCCGTAAGGCCGTTCTTGCCCATCTGCCGCTGTACCTGCGTCAGGAGAGCCTGGGCGTCCGGGATCGCGCCGGGCACGGGCCGCGCTCCCTTCGGGCCGACGCCGGCGGGCGGCTCCGGGAGGGCGCGCAGCAGCGAGTCGTGCGGCAGACCGCCCTTGGGCAGGACCTCGGCGATCACGTAGTTCTGCAGCCGCGTGAACGCCGCCTCCTCGGAGGCGAAGGACAGCGCGTGGCCGATGAAGCGCTTCTCCGCCGGCACGATGCCCACCACGAGCCCGTCCGGCCGGCCCGGCACGCGGATGGAGATGTTGAGGCCGAGGGTGTTGCCGTCGCCGCCCAGCCTGGCGCCCAGCCGGTCGAGGGTGGCACCGGGGGGCTCGTTGTACTCGGGCCGCCGTCCGTCGATGCCGAGGGGCTTGAGCGGGTCGTCCCGGAAGCCCTGCTCCGGGGACTTGCCCTTCAGCAGGTCCTCGCGCAGCTTCGCGAGCTTCAGGCCGTCCTTGGCCGGGACTTGGGTCGGGTCCAGGTGGAAGGCGTCCCGGCCGAAGGCGTGTTCCACCACGTTCTTCAGGGTCAGGTGTTCCTGCGGCATGTTGCCGACGCCACCGGCCTTGCCGAGCTTGTAATAGCCGGCCATGAGGCGGGAGAGGTCGGTGGGGACCGCGCCGCCGACGAAGTCGGCCACGAACGCGGTGCCGCGGTCGGGCAGCGTGGAGTTGGCGGCGGCGATGTCGCGCGCGACCGCGTTGCCCGGGGCGTCCGGCAGGGTCTTGTCCAGTTCCCAGGCGTTGAAGTGGTTGAGCTTCTCCCGCAGTCCCTTGTACTCACCGCTGCCGCCGCCGAACCGGACCGGCTGCCAGGCGGCGCCGTCGGCCAGCCGTACGTCGTCCACCATGGTGACGGCGGCGTCCACGAAGAGGTTCGGCTCCGGCCCGTACGGCAGCAGCCCGTGGATGCCGGCCATGGTGGCGCGGATGCGCATGTCGGAGTCGACGACGGAAGCGAACTTCTCCACGTCCTGCTGGGTGAAGGTCATGCCGGCGGGCGTGGCGTCGCGGTTCTTGGTCTCCTTGATCAGCCGCTCGACCGAGCGGTCCACCTCGACGCCGTCGAGCGTCACCGTCTCGCCGGTCTTCGCCGGCACCCGGTAGCCGCCGACCATGCCCAGCGGGCGCAGCGGCCTGAGGTCGGTGTCGCCCGGCAGCGCCACGGAGTCGTCGGACGCCTTCGCCCCGGCTCCCGTGTCGTCCGGCAGGTTCTTGGCCCAGTCGTCCACGGCGCCGCCCTCGCCGAGGTTGAACTCCCGGTCGAAGTGGTCGAAGACGTGCCGGCCGCTGGGGACGGTGTGCTCGTACACGTCGAAGTCCATGAAGGCCCAGTACGGGTGGCTGGGGCCGGTTCCGCCGCCGTGCATCATCGAGTGCGCCATCGAGCGGGCCGCCGGGCTGGTCATGGTGTGGTTGCGGATGGTGCCGAAGGGGAACTTCTCGCCGTAGAACGTGGTGGCCACCAGTGCCAGCGGGTGGTCGAAGGCCACCGACCCCAGGGCCTGGTCCATCGCGCGGTGGATGGCCGCGAGGTCCTCCGCCTTGCCGTTGACCCCGATCACCACGCCGAGGCGGCCGTCGTAGCCCTCCAGGCCGCGGGTGATCGAGTTCAGGAAGTCCTGGAGCCCGTCCGCGATCTGGTGGTACGGAGCGATGGTGTTGACCACGAAGGACAGCGGCCGGCCCTCCCCCGTGCTCGCCCGCATCCAGCTCAGGTAGTCGCCCTCCGTGAGCGGCTGGTGGCCCACGTACGGCAGGTCGCGGAAGGACTGGTTGACCATGGTGCGGCCCGCCCCGTGGGCGCCCGCCTGGGGCCACAGGGCGTGCGGCACCTGCGGGTCGGGGGACCAGTCGTGCGCCCCGAGCGGCAGCGGCCCGTCGGAGTGCGGCGTCGGCGCGCCGCCGAGCGGCCCGACGTACTCCCCGTTCTGTGCGCGCTCGGCGGCGATGGCGTTGTTGGCGTCGTCGATCTGCTGCCGGACGGCCTGCGGGTCCATGCCCAGCCCGCCGAGCCGGGTCTCCGCCTCGGTGAACTCGGCGCGCTTGGTGCCCAGGTCGTCGAGCGCGTCGAGAGCCGCGGCGGACGGCTTGGACGGGCCGGGCTGGTCCGCCTTCGGTACCAGCCGGTCCACCTTTCCCTGGGCGCCGGCCAGGTCGTACGACGCCCGCTGGTACTGCTCCCAGGCGTCGAGCCGCAGCTCGGCCTCCGGGCCGCTCGCACCGCCGGTGACGATGTCGTTCCGGGCCTGGTCGCGGGCGCCCCGCCCGGTGCCGGGGCCGAAACCGAGCCGGTCCTCCGGTGCGGGGCGGTGCGGGGTGGGGCTGCCCGGTGCGGGCTGTGGCTCCGCGGAGTCCGCCTTGCCCTTGCCCTTGTCGGCGGACGGGACCGCCTGCGTCTCCGGCTGCGGGTGCGTCTCCGGTTGCGGGTGCGGCCGCGGACCGCCGCCGAGGCCGTGTTCGCCGAAGAGGCCGCCGGTGAGGGCGTTGATCTGCTTGCGGGTGCGCGCCGCGTCGATGCCCAGTTCGTCGAGCCTGGCTTCCGCCTCGGCGGCCTCGGCGCGCTTGACGCCCAGGTCGTCCAGCGCCTCGGCCAGGGCGGGCGAGGGCTCGCCCTGGGCGGCGCCCGGCGGCGCCAGCTCGTCCACCTTGCGCTCCGCCTTGCCGAGCTGCGACAGCGCGTTCTCGTACCCGGCCCACGCGTTGAGCTTCGCCCCGGCCTCGGGGCCGGTCGAACCGCCGAGGATCAGGTCGTGCCGGGCACGCAGGCGCTGGTTCATGGCGGCGGCGCCGGAGAAGCCGCCGAAGCGGCCGCGCGGGGGCCCGGTGACCGGACCGGAGACCTTCGGGCCGGAAGCCGGGGTGGCGGCGGACCCGGCCTTCGGCACGGGGGCGGGCATGGGCGTGGGGGTGTGTTCGGTGGCCTTGACCGCGGCCGGTACGGCGGCGGCGTCCGCCGCCTTGGACACGTCGCCGCCCGGGTGGGCGATCAGGTCGAGGGCACTGTGGTCCGCGGTGCCGGACGCGCCCGCGCCGTCCAGGTCCGGACGGGCCGACACGCCGGAGGGGCCGCTGTCCGGGGTGGCGCTGCGGCCGGTGGCCGGGGCGGGTTTGCGGTCGCCGGCATCCAGCAGGCTCATCGCCAAGTCGTGCTGATCGAGAGCCGGTTGAGGGGCCGCCTTGGTCGGGGAACCGTTGCCGGACGATGCGCCTGCCTTGGTGCTCGGCGCCGCGTCCGGGATCTTCGCCCGCAGCGGGTCGTGCGCGCCGGCCGTCGCCGGGATGTCCGCCGGGGCCTTGGCGGGGTCACGCGGCGCCGGTACCGCCCCGTGGAGCCCGACGGTCTCCACGTGCGCGCCGGCGCCCGTCGGCCGGATAGTTTCCGCCGGGCCGCCGGGCACCGTGTGCGCCAGGTCCTGCGCCGTGAACGTGCGCGTCGCCGCGTCGCCGATGCGGATGCTGACGCCGTCCCCGTGGAAAGCGGTCACCGCGACGTCGCCCGAGGCCAGCGCCTGTAGTTCGGGGAAGGTCATGTCCTCCAGGGCCTCGCCGTGCCCGACGGCACCGCGGGCCATCGCGTGACCGTCGCCGATGCCGTGGACTGATCCGGCGTCGAACGAGGTCTCCGGGACGCGGACGGCGGGGGCGTCCGTCGCCACGTGGGCGAGCGGCGACGACGCGTGGGTGTCCTTGAGCAGGTCGATGGCGGTGTCCGCGGAAAGCAGCAGGTTGTTGTCCATGCGGACGTGCCCGGCCGCGAAGTCCGTCTGCTGGATGAGCTGAGTGGCGCCGGAACCGTGGACGTCCGGGACGGTCAGGCCGTTGGCGTGCGTGGTCATGCCGGGTACGTCGGGGGCGGTCACCAGCCCCGGCTGGTTGATCTGCACGCCCGCGTGGGTGACGGAGCCGTTGGGCGCGGTGATGCCGTGCGGTGCGGTGATGCCCTGGGGCGCAGCAATACCGTGAGGTGCAGTGATGCCCTGAGGTGCAGTAATGCTGTGCGGCACCGTGATGCCGTTGGGTGCGATACCACCAAGCCCGTTCGGCGTGAAGGACCCCAGCCCGCTCGGTGTGAACGACCCCAGCCCGTTCGGCGCGAGCGACCCCAGCCCGTTCGGCGTGAACGACCCCAGCCCGCTCGGCGTGAACGCTCCGAGACCACCAGGCGTCACGGTCCCCGGAAATCCGCCGAGACCACCGGGCGTGACGAGACCACCGGGCGTGAAGTGCGCGCCCGGGAAGCCTCCCGGGAAACCGGCCGCGCCGAGATGCAGACCCGACAGGTCCACGAAGCCGCCCGGCACGAAGGGCGCGCCGGTCCCGCCGACGGGCCGGAACGGCACCATCGCGCCGGGCCCGCCGAACGCGCCGGTGTGGATGCCGCCGCGCAGCGCCGCGTCCGTACGTCCCGCATTGGCCAGCAGCGCGTGCAGCTCCGGCTGCTTGATGCCCAGGACCCGCTCGCCGAAGGCGAGCCGCGCGGCGCCGCCGAGGCCCAGGACACCCATTTCGGTGAAGTCCAGGGGCAGAACGGTCGCGATGGCGATCCGCCCGCCCCGCCCGAAGTTGACCTTCGCGTACGCGCCGGCCTTGGCCCAGCTCCCGTCGATGTGACCGGTGAACGTCGCCCAGTCCTTGGCGAAGGTGCCCGTCAGGGACCCCCAGCCACCCTTGGCGAGATTCCCGAGCCCCTTCACGCCGTTGACGATGTTGAGGGCAGGCGCCGCGTGGGCAGCGATGACCATGGGCGCCACCACGACCTTGGGCATGCCGTGCAGCGAGGAGAGGTGGCCGATCTCCGCGAAGATGTTCTTCCCGGCGCCGGCGACTCCCTCGAAGCCGCCCTTGAGGACGCCGCCCAGGCCCTTGACGATGGAGCCGACCGGCAGAGCCTTTGTCGTGGGGAAGAGCACGCCGAGGAAGGCGAGGCCGAGCTCCAGGCCGCTCGCCTTGCCCTGACTGAAGTCGACGATGGTCTTGATCAGCAGGACCGCGTTCATGCCCCAGGCGAGGACCGCGAGGACGCCGCCGGTAAAGATGGCGATGACCGACAGGACGATGGTCAGCCATTCGAAGGCTTCCCAGAACATGTCGCAGTCGCTGACCGGCTGGACCATCAGCGACCCGGCCGCGGTCAGCGCCTTGTCCAAGGTGCTCGCCGCGTTGCTGAGCGCGGTCTTCGCCTCGTCGGCCCGGTCGATGTGGGTCTGCCGCTGCGGGTCGTCGTCGGCCAGGCCCTGGATGGCGGACAGCGCCTGGTCGGCATCGCTCTGCGCGTCGGTGACGGCGGTGGCGTACGTACGCAGTGCCGCCTCGGCCTGGTGGAAGGACTCCTCGACATGGCCGACGAAGTTGTGCAGATGGTCGTCGACCATGTCGCGCAGTTGGTCGGCGGTCTTGCCGATGAAGCGCTGGCCGTCACCGGCGGTCTGCTGGAGCGCCTTGAGGCCGTTGTTGATGGTGCCCGCGTTGGTGGCGAGGTCGCGCATCGCGTCGGCGATGGTCGTGATGGCGGCGGCGTCGCCCGGGGTCGGATCGCCGTCGAGGCCGAGAGCACCCCAGTCTCCGGGACGCGTAGCCAAGCCTGTTCCTCTCCCGCGGTAGACCGTTCACAAGTGTCACTATCGGTGCATCAGATACACCGGAGTCATAGGACACCACACTACGTTCACGTATCTACGGCCCCATCGGTTCACAGTGTGAACGACATCACTTCCCTCCGCTTCACCGGTACTCGGGTGAACCGATTCGCCTTCCGTTGCGTTTGATCAGTGGAGAGACCTGAACTGATCTCCGACCGCGCGAAGGGTGTGACCGTGACCGACATAGCCGTTGACTACGAACTGCTCAACGACGTCGCGCAGAAGGCCGGCAAGCTCAAGGACGAGGTCAAGCAGGCCCGCGAGAGCAAGCAGGAGTACTCGGTCGACGAGGTCGGCACCAGCGTGGCGGTCGCGGCGATCCGCAAGTACTACTCGACGTGGAAGGGCTCCTTCAAGCGCTCCGAGGAGAAGCTGGAAAAGCTCAAGAACCTCTACGAGGGCGTGGCGAAGAAGTGGGCCGACTGGGACTTCGACCTGGCCAACAAGGCGGCCAAGCAGAGCGCCTCGATCGCCTCCGACCTGTGGAACGCCCGCAACGACGAGTGGAACGCCTGGCACGAGTCGGTCGAGAAGGCCAAGAAGGAGTACCCGGACCTCGACCCGTCCATGCTGCCAGAGGAGCCGGAGAAGCCCGGTGAGCGCCCCGACGAGTGGACCACCGACGACGGGCACGGCAACAAGACCACCACGACGTACGAGTACGGGCCGGACGGCAAGCCGACGAAGGTCACCACGACCATGGAGACCAAGTCGGGCCTGAAGGCGACCGACACCACGAACTACCACGCCGACGGCACGTACGACTCGTCCTCGACGGACGTCTTCGGCAGCGTCACGAACACCACCGGCACGTCCAAGACCAGTGAGACGCCGGAGCACAAGACCACCACGGACGACTTCACCAGCAAGACGAAGGACACCGACGGCAACGAGAGCACCACCACCGGTACCACCACCTCGGTCACCGACCAGAAGACCGGCCACCGCGACACGAAGACCACCTACACCACCGTCGGTCCCGACGAGGACGGCAACGAACAGACGGTGACAGGTACCACCCACTCCTCCGTCGATCTCGATGGCCACGAGGTGACCACCACCATCGAGGTCAACGAGGACGGCAGCGGCACCAAGACCGTGGTGACCGACGGCAAGACGGAGGAGTGGACCAGCGACGACGCCGAGGGGGACACCGGCTGGACGCCGAAGGAGTCCGACGACTAGACGGCCCCCGCCCTCGGCCCGACGCACCCCCGGGCCCCGTCCGGGTTCCACCCATCCCCATACCGATCCAAGGGAGTCAGCACCATGCCCGCAGGCAACATCAACATCGACTACAACGAGATCCAGCGCGTCTCCGGCGTGATGAAGCAGGCCGTCAACGACATCAACCCGCTGCTGCTGAGCACCAAGACCTCCGTCGAGGGCCTGCTGGACAACGGCCTGTTCATGCAGCAGAGCAGCCCGGCGCTGAAGGAGTCCTACAGCAACCTCACCGCGTCGCTGCAGAAGGCGGTGGAGAGCATCAACTCCTTCGCCAACCAGTTCAACCAGATCAAGAACAGCATCGAGAAGATGGACCTGGACATCGCGACCGGCACCAAGAACGCCGGCTGACGGACCGCACAACACGGGCCGCACAACGCGACGGTGCCCCGCCACCGGACCAGAAGTCCGGCGGCGGGGCACCGTCGTACGGTCAGCCGGCGTCTCCGTCGCGCAGCACCGTCTCCGGCACCAGCACCGACACCAGCGCGCCGGTCACCGGGTCCACGGTCAGGCCGCGGCCCGGCGTCGGACGGCCCCGCAACAGGTCGTACGGAACCCGCACGCCGAGGATGTCGCCCTCGCCCGGCGACTGCGGCGACAGCAGCACGCCCTTGCGGACCCGCCGTACCAGGCCGAGCCAGCCGATGCCCACCGAGGTCAGCGTCTCGGCGGTGGCAGCGGCGACCAGTCCGATGCCGCGGTCCCGGCCGGTGGTGGCGACCTCCCGCAGCGCCGCGTCGGCGGCGGGCAGTTGGGCGAGCAGGTCGGCGTCGTCGACCAGGACCACGGCGGGCCCCGGTTCGGCGTTCAGCGCCGCGGTCACCTCGTCGGCCAGCGGGTCCGGGTCCTGGATGACCACGGCCCGCGGGTGCCGGGCCAGGCCCCGCAGCGGCGATTCGCGCGGGGTGAGCGCGACCACCCGGGTGCCGCCGGCCAGCAGCGACACCGCGAGCGTGGTGAGCGCGGTGGACCGGCCGCTGCCGGGCGGGCCGCTGACGAGGAAGGACGGCGCGTCGGCCACGAAGTCCACGCCAATGGCGCCCAGATCGTCGCCGCCGACGCCGAGCAGTCCCCACAGGGGGCGCCGGTCGGCCGCCGGAACCTTCTCGTACGCGTCGGTGAACGACACCTGGCGGGGCAGGCTCAGAACGCGCGCGGGGCGGCGCGCTGCGGGCAGGTCGCGGTCGCGCAGCGCGGCCCGCTCCCCGATCCGCTTGAGCGCCTCGGCCTGGTCACGTCCGGTGACCGGCGCCCCCTGTCCCTGTAGGGCCTGCTCGCCGAGCAGGGCGACCTGCACCTCGGTGGCGCTGCCACCGCGCCAGCCGCGGCCCTGCGGGACGACGGCCGGCACCTGCTTCGGCGGGATGCCCGCCAGGCTGTACTCGTTGCGGTCGGTCAGCCTGAGCAGCAGCCGCTCGTCGTTGAGCGAGGCGACCTTGCCGGTCAGCAGCGCCCGTTCGGACGTGGCGACGATGTGCAGACCCATCGGCGCGCCCTCGCGGATCAGCGCGGTCAGCTCATGCATCGGCCGGCCGCCGTCGTGCTCGCCGAGCAGGGCGGCCAACGAGTCCCAGCCGTCGATCAGGACGACGACGTGGGCGGGGCGTTCGGCGGGCGGCAGCAGGCCGCGCAGCTCGGTGAGGTTGGCCGCGCCGTGGGAGGTGAGCAGTTCCTGGCGCGCGCCCATCTCGGTGGTCAGCCGGGTCAGCAGGCGGCCCAGCCGTTCCAGGTCGGCGCGCGGCACGACGGCGCCGCAGTGCGGCAGTTCGGCCAGCGCTGCCAGCGCGCCGCCGGCCGCGTCGATGCCGTACAGGTGCACGTCGGCGCTGGAGTGCCGACGGGCCAGCGCGCCGCCTATGGTGCGCAGCACCTGGGAGCGGCCGGAGCGCGGGGTGCCCAGGACGTACAGGTGCCCGAAGCGGGTCAGGTCCAGGTCCAGGGGCTCCTGGCGCTGGGCGCCCGGCAGGTCGGCCAGGCCCCAGACGACCGGCGCGAGGCGCCCGTCGGCCGGGTCGGGCCGCTCGGGCAGTTCGGCCAGGCTCACCGCGTTCGGCAGCGCGGGCAGCCAGGGGCTGGGCTGCCGCTCGATCTCCAGCTGAGCGGCGGCTTCCTGGACAGCGTCGACCAGGGCCGTCAGGTCGGTGGGTGCGTCGGCGCGGTCCATCGCCTCCTGGATGGCGTCGAAGAGGTCGGCGGTCTCCTCGACGGGTTCGGCCGCCGTACGGCCCAGCAGCGACCAGGTCAGTTCGCTGGTCCAGACGCCGGCCTGGGCCTCCGCACCCGGCCCGGTGCCCGCTCCCGTGGCCCCGGTGTCCGCGGCCGCGGCCTGTCCGTCGTCGCGTACGGCGCCGACGAAGGCGGTCTGGAACGGGAGCACCGAGCGGTGCCCGATCCGGGCCAGGGCGCGGCCCGGGGTGTCGCTGGAGATGCTCACCGCGTCGTTGACCTCCAGGACGTCCTGGCTGTCGAGGGCGTCGGTGACGCGCAGCGAGATCCGCAGGTTGGTGTTGGCGCGGATGTCGGCGGTGACCACACCGGCCGGTCGCTGGGTGGCGAGCAGCAGGTGCAGACCGAGCGAGCGGCCGCGCTGGGCGATGCTGACCAGCCCTGGCACGAACTCGGGCACGTCGCGGGCGAGGGTGGCGAACTCGTCGATGATGAGCAGCAGCCTCGGCAGCGGCGCGAGCGCGGGGTCGCGGCGGCGCATCGCCCGGTACTCGGTGTGGTCCTTGGCGCCCGCGTCGGCCAGGAGGCGTTCGCGGCGGGTCAGTTCGGCGCTCAGCGAGGTCAGCGCCCGCTCGACCAGGTGGCTGTCCAGGTCGGTGACCATGCCGAGGACGTGCGGCAGCCGCTCGCAGCCGGCGAAGGCGCTGCCGCCCTTGTAGTCGACGAGGACGAACGTCATCTCGTCCGGCCGGTTGACCGCCGCCAGGGAGGCCACCAGCGTCTGGAGGAGTTCGGACTTGCCGGCGCCGGTGGTGCCCGCGATCAGGCCGTGCGGGCCGTCCTTGACCAGGTCGAAGGTGACCGGCCCGGTGTAGCCGGTGCCGAGCAGGACGCCGGTGGAGGCCGGGCGCTTGGTCCAGCGGGCGGCCAGTTCGGCGGCCCGCGGCGGTTCCAGGCCGAGCAGGTCCAGCAGCTTGACGCGGTCCGGCAGGCCGTCCGAGCCGTCCGGGGTGACGTCGCGTACGGGGGCCAGGGCCCGGCCGATCCGCTCGCACCAGCCGGTGTCCACCAGGTCGGGCCGGATGCCGGTGATGTCGGCGCTGCCGGTACGGCGCAGTGTCACCTCGCGGGCGCCGACCGCGCAGACGGTGACGCACTCCTCGGGGAGCATCCGCTCCTCCTGGTCGAGGCAGATCAGGAACACCCTGACGGCCGGGCCCTCCTTGAGCACCTGCACCACGCCGGGCACGTCGCGCAGCCGCCGCGCGCCGTCCAGGACGACGACGAGGTCGGGTTCGGCCAGCAACGCGCCGCCCATCGCCGACTCACGGGAGCGGGCCCGGGAACGGATCGCGGAGACCAGTTCGGAGACCCGGTTGGCGACCGTCTCCGGGTCGTTGCCGATGGTCACGGTGGGCCCGCCGGACGACGGCGCGGCGACGCCGCCCTCGCCGGGGCGGGCGTGCGGCAGCCAGCGCACCCACTGCCAGGCGGGGGCGCCCGCCGCGTCGGTGAGCACGGTGATCCGGACGTCGCGCGGGCTGTGCAGGATCGCGGCCTGCGCGACGGTCCAGCGGGCCAGCGCCCGGGCCGCGTCCGTCTCGCCCGAGATGCCGACGACACCGTCCCCGCACAGGTTCACGCCGACCGGCATGTCGGGGATCTGCCAGTTGACGGAGCGGTGGTTGTCCTCGCGGGACGCGTCCTCGATGGTCAGCAGCGATGCCTGGCGTACGGTGCCGACGCGCAGCAGCAGGTGGTCGGAGTGGCCGCGGCGGCGTTCCCACAGCCGGGCGCCGGGGCCGACGGCCCACATGCCGGCGGCGGCCGGGTCGGGTCCGGCGGCGACCCGCAGGCCGCGCTCGCGCGCGACCATGTCCTTGACGTCCTCCTCCAGCGAGGCGCGCCGGGCCCGGTAGTTGGCGACCGAGGTCAGGAAGTCGCGCCAGCCGCTCCGCTTGGAGCTGATCCAGTTGCCGATGGCGAGCACCGGGCTGAAGAACGCGAACATCAAGTAGAAGTACGAGTGCAGGAAGACGACCATGCCGACGCCCATGAACATCGGCGCGATCACGACCAGCAGCGGGATGGTGCGCCGGGCCGGCGGTACCGGCGGCGAGGGCAGCGTGAACCGTTCCGGCACCAGCGGCGGCACGATCCGCGGCGGCCGGTTGAAGTCCAGGTACGCGCCGTCCTCGGAGGCCGTCACGGCGGCGTCCGCCTCGGTGGGCTCGGCCACCCGCAGCAGGTACTCGCCCATCCGCAGCTCACCGCCGAGCGGCCACTCCGCCCAGCCCTCGGGGACAGCGGCGTGCGTGTCGGCGTAGGGGTCGGGGAGTTCGGGCGGCGGCGGGGGCGGCAGCGGGGTGTCGTCGGCGCGGGGCCGGGCGGGCGGCGGTTCGGGCACGGACAGGCGTACGCCGGTGCGGGGGCCGGGCCCCGTGCCGCCGTCCGCCGGCGCGCTGCCGCCGGACGCGGGCCCACCGGCCGCCGGGGCGGTGTTCAGCAGCACGGTGCCGTCCGGGCGAACGGTGATGCGGATGCCGTCGGCGGGCACTTCACGGCCATCTAGCCGCACCGAACTGCCTGCCGCCGGGCCGACGGTGTGCGTACCGCAGTCCAGGGGCCAGACCCGTCCGGCGCCGCGCCCGCCGATCAGCTGGAGTTCCACGCGCGGTGCGCGCGGCAGCCGCTCGCCGTCGGCGGAACGGGACGGCGGCGGCAGGTCGGCGCGGCCGGGCCCGTAACCGCCGTCGGGCTCGGGCGGTACCGGACCGCCGAGACCGAGCGTGGCGCCGTCCCGTATGCCGGTGGCGGCCAACGGCAGGTCGGCGGGGAGTTCGCGGTCTTCGAGGAAGAGCGCGGGCGCCGTGCCGGCGGTCGGGTGCTCGCCGGCGAGGCGTGCGGCCAGTGCGCCGACGGTGGTCGAGCCCGGGGCGTCCAGGACCAGGTCGCGCCGCTCGGCGGTGGCGTGCGGGGAGCCGGACCGGGCCGGAGCGGAGGTTTCCGGGGCGGCTGGAGCGATGGTGACGAAGAGTCTCACGGGGTACGAGGAGTCCGTTCCTGGGGATCGCCGGAGGCGGCGGGGTCGGATTCGGCGTCGGAGCGGTCGGAGGCGGCGGACACCCCGGCCGGGCCGGGCGCGGGGGCGGCGGCCCGGGGCTCGGCCAGGTCCGGTTCCGCGAAGTCGAAGTCGTCCTCCACGGCGGAGCCCGCCTCGGACGGGTGGTCGGGGCCGGCCGCGCCGCGGGCCGTGCGGGGTTCGGGTGCCGTGGTGGCCGGTCGCCCGGGCACGTCCGGGCGCTGCGCGGGAGCAGGTACGGCGGAGGCCGCCGGAGCAGTCGCCCCCGGAGCAAGCACACTCGGCGCGGGCTCATCGAAGTCGGCATGGCGAGCAGCGGCTCCGCGCGGTATGCCTTCGGCACCGCTGTCCGCCGCGCGTGGTGCCTCGGTGGGCCGGGCGGCCGGCCCGGGACGGCCGGCCGGCGCCTGCTCACGTACCGGCTCGGTGCCGTCCGGCGCGGGCTCGGACTTGCGGAGTTGCGGCATGGCCGGGGCGGTTTCCCGGACGGGCCCGGCGGCCGGGACGCCAGGTCCGGCATCCGTGCCTGCGCCCGTCCCGGTACCGGCGTCCGGCAGCACGCAGTGCGGCGCGGGGAGTCCCCGCCGTACCGCGCGGGCCACGGCCCGGCCGAGTGCGGGCGACTCCACGTCCACCTGCGGCCCGGGCCCCAGCAGCCGGCCGTCCGGCTCGGCGTGCAGGACCCAGCAGGCACCCGGCAGCCGGCCGCCGGCCAGCACGCGGGCCTGCCCTCGCGCGCACAGCTCCGCGAGCCGGGCCGATTGTGCGGGCGTCGGCGCCCAGCAGACCACCACCGGCACCGCTGCTTCCGGCACCTCTGATTCCGTCGCTCGCTCCTGCGCTGCCTGCCGGCCCGCCAGTTCCGCGAGGATGTCGTCCAGCGGGCGCCCGGGGAATCGCGGGTGCACACCGGAGGCGACCTGGACCGGCGGGCCGTCCGGTATCCGGTCCACCTGCGCGGCCAGCGCCTGGAGCACGCTGCGGGAGACCCGCGTGTCGCCCTCGATGCTCAGCGCGGCGGGGCCGCGCAGCCAGTCGACGAGGACGACGCCCGGCGCCTTGCGGTCCACACCCAGGACGAGCGGCATCCGTACGGTGCGGCCGAGGCCGGCAGGCCGCGTCCGTACCGCATCGGCCGGCGCGGCCCAGGTCCACTTCCCCGGCTCGTCCGCCGCGTCCGCCCAGGGCAGCACCGGACCGGCGGATCCGGCCGGGTCACGGCCCGCGACGACGACGCGGACGCGGTCCCCGGCCCGGGACAGTTGGACGGCGGGCACGTAGCAGCCGTCCCCCGCGTCCGCGTCCGCGCGGTCGAGGGCCGCCCGCACCACGTCGCCGGCAGCCGGGTCGGCGAAGTACCCGGCCAGCATCCGGGCACAGCGCCGGTGCCGCAGGTAGGCGCGCAGCGGCGCGGTGAACGCCCGTGCGGTCATCCGCACCTCCCACGCGATCCGGCGGCAGGTACGGCGGAAGCCGCCCTGCCTGCTCACGGTGCGGACGAGGAGCCAGACGAGCAGGACCAGGGCGACGAGGAAGCCGATGAGGATCAGCCAGGAGTTGCGGTCCGGCATGCCGAGGGCCAGCGGTACCGGGGACTGCGCCGGTGCCGCCACGGCCGCCGCGCCCGAAGACGCGGTGTGGCTGGAGAGACTCACGCGCACTCCCGCGCGGCGAGCGCGGCGGCCTGCCGCAGGTGGTGCATCGCGTGGTGCAGCCGGGACTTCACCGTGCCGGACGGAATGCCCAGGGCGTGCGCCGTATCGGGGCCGGAACAGCCGAGCAGGTATGTGTACACCAGAACCTCTCGATGGGGACGGGACAGTTGGGCGAGCAACTCGACGACGTGCGTCCGCTCCACGACGCGTGCGGTCTCGTCCGCGAGAACGGCCGTCTCCGGCGGCAGCCCGGTCGGCACCGCAGGGCGGGAGCTGTCACGCCGGCTCCAGTCGATCACGACGTTGCGGGCGACCTTGAACAGCCAGGGCAGACTCGGCTCCCACCCCGCCTCGCGCCGGGCACCGCGGGCGCGGGAGGCCTCACTCTTGAGCCAGGCGCGCAACAGTGCTTCCTGGACGACGTCCTCCGCGCGCTGCGGGTCGGCGGGCAACAGGCCGGTGACATACCGTAACAACGACTGACGGTACGTCAGGACCAGTGCGGTGATGCGCTCCTCGGCGGACGGGCGGGCAGCCGGCGGAGAGGCCGGCGCGGGGCGACCCGGCCCGGCGGCGGCAGCAGGACCCGGGGCCGATATCGCCGGTTCGCTCATCGATGCGCTGCCTCAGGGGTGTTCGGGGGTGCCGGGCCGTGCTCCGACCGGGATAAGTGGTTGCCGTGACCACATACCCCAGCCTAATCAGCGGCCACCGAACGCGGCAAAACCCGGGGGTGAACCGGCACTTCCCTGCCGGACCCAAACACCCCCATGATGGTGCAAAGTTTAATATTTGACACCGACTCAGGCAGCCGACAGGGCCCGCCTTCTGCAGCCGGAGTCCGCGAGGGGTCTCGCCGGGCTGCGCCCCTCCGGCCGCCCGCAACTACTCAGGGTCGGCCTTCTCCCCCGACAACCGACCGGAGCTCTCAGCGACTCGGAGGTATACCCCGGCACCACCGACGAGCGTCGATGCATCAATGTCCCAAGACGGTAAAGCCTTCCCGGGCTTGAAGATCCAAGCCTCACTCAATTTCACTGAATAGCCAGCCCAAAACGTTTCTCCAGAATTTCGTACGCACGTGCATTCATGTGTTATATGCACTCATCACACAAAGCCGCTCAGGCCCCGCTATGCTCACTGCCGCGCAGCTGGTTGTGGCGGTTTCCACACGTCCCTGCCGACTGCCGCAATGCCGTAATGCCGTCCATCGCGCGAGGGCTCGGGCGTCCTGGGACCCGGCTCCGTGCGCGGAATGCGAACTCGGAATGCCCTGCGTCCACGCGTTGGTGAGCGTGTACCGAAATGCATCGACCCTGTTCACATTCCTGCGTTCCTTCACCCCCTTCTCCTGGCGTCCGTATGTGCCGTGCATGACGCCCTGTCCCTCTCCATTAGCGCTCTGAGGATGCCGATGGTTCGTGCCGATTCGCCACCCGGAAGGCCGGGGCGTACTTCCGCCGCAATGTGGCTGCTGCCACCCGCACTACTGTCCATATGTACAGCCGTGGCCGTGTCGTTGACGCCCTCGGTGGCCCGCGCCCACACCGCCTGGACCGGCGTCATCGCCACGGCGGTGGTGGCCATCGCCGCCGGGGAGGCGGCGCGCAGGGGACGTGTGATCGCCACACTGCGCAGGCAGCGCGTCGAGAGTGAGGCGATGCTGCAACGGCAACTGGCCGAGCAGGAGACCGAAACAGTACGGATGGCCAAGGAGATCCTGCCCGCGGCCATGGCGCAGCTTCAGCAGGGCGTCCCGGTCGAAAACGTACTGCGCAACACCTGCCGCGTGTCCCGCGTCAGCCCCCGCTTCGAAGCCGCACACCATGCGGTGCTCCGATACGTCCTCCAGGCCGTCGAGGCCGAGGAGGATCTGCGTGACTCCGCCCAGCGAGCCTTCGTCAACATCGCCCGACGGGTCCAGGCCATCGTTCATCAACAGGCCCAGGAACTCAGGGAGATGGAGGACCGCCACGGCAATGATCCGGACGTCTTCGGCGACTTGCTGCACCTCGATCACAGGACCGCGCTGATCGGCCGGCTGGCGGACAGCATCGCCGTGCTCGGCGGGGCCCGGCCGGGGCGTCAGTGGCAGAAGAACATTCCGCTGTTCAATGTGTTGCGCGGCGCCATGTCCCGGATCACCGATTACCAGCGTGTCGATCTGCACTCGGTGGCCGACGTCGGAGTTCTCGGACGCGCGGTCGAACCACTGATCCACGCCGTGTCCGAGCTGCTGGACAACGCCACTCGCTATTCACCGCCACAGACACGGGTTCATCTGACCGCGACAGAGGTCCAGTCCGGGGTGGCCGTCGAGATCGAGGACGCCGGGCTCGGCCTGACCGATGAAGCCCGGATCCGCGCCGAGCGGGCCCTGGCACAGGACTCAGCCGGCGGACTGGACCTCGACGACCTGGGCGAGTCACCACGACTCGGCCTTGCAGTGGTCGGCCGGCTTTCCCACACGAACAACTTCAAAGTCTCCCTCCGCGCATCTGCGTACGGCGGGGTACGCGTCGTCCTGATCGTCCCGCCGGGCCTGATCACCACGACACCTGCGCCCGGCGGAGCTGTCGCCAAGGCCGCCACCCTGCCGCCGCCCCGTCACACCCTCGGACCGGAGCGCCGCTACGGCGCGGTTGTTGAGGAACCGGTGCCCACAGACGCTCCGTGCCCCGCCAATGGCCTCCCGCAACGCAGACGCCGTACTCGCGCAGTGGTTCCCCCCGTGCGGCCGAGGCCCGCAGCCTTCCCCACCGCCGACTCCCCGCCCCCGGCGCCGGTCGAGCAACCCCCACAGGCCGGGATGTGGCTGGCCGCCTTCCACGAGGGCGCCTACGGCGTCTCCCGAGCCGATTCCCCGGTGGATCGTCCCGATGGCCTGCGCGATGGCGAGAGTCCAAGCAGTAACTGAGCCATTAGGTAAGGATGAATAAGCAAGTGGCGACACAGCAACGGCTCAATATGGACTGGATGCTGGAGGAGTTGGCATCCAGTGTTCCGCAGACTCGAAATGTCGTGGTGCTGTCCTCGGACGGCTTGTGCATGGCACAGTTCGGTACGGAAAAAGACACCGCGGATCGCCTGGCCGCCGCCTGTGCCGGACTGCAAAGCCTGTCGGCGGCCGTCGGTGCGGAATTCCCGCACGGCGACGGAAGAATGAAACTCGTAGTCATCGAGGTAGACGGCGGCTTCTTCTATCTGATGGCAGCCGGCGCCGGAGCGTACCTGGCAGTGCTGGCCGATGACGACGTGGATGCCGGGCTCATCGGACAGCGTATGCGGGACCTGGTCGCGCGCATCGGTCAGCACCTCACCAGCCCGCCGCGGGCCGACCGGCAGGTTCCATGAGCGACCCGGAACAGCCACAGCGCCCGGACTGGGAAGAGGGCGGTCCCGAACGGCTCTACGTCATCACGTCCGGCCGGGACCTGCCCGACAAGCGCTCCCCGCTGGACATGGTCACGCTGATCGTGAGCCGGAACGAGGCCGGCGTGAGCATGCAGCCCGAACAGGCCGCCATCGTCCACATATGCGACTATCCGCTGTCCGTCGCCGAGATCTCCGCCTATCTCCATCTGCCGGTCAGCGTGATCGCGGTACTGCTCACGGATCTGCTGTCGAACGGCCATGTCGAAGCCCGGGTACCGGCCCCGGCCAAGTTGCCCGATGTCGCCCTTTTGGAGGCGGTGATGCATGGACTTCAGAAGCTCTGAACCCGTCGTCGGTCCCCGGAGCGAGGACGCCCTGCCGGCCTCGGTCACCTCGGCGGTGAAGGTGGTGGTCGTCGGCGGCTTCGGAGTCGGTAAGACCACCATGGTCGGAGCGGTCAGTGAGATCAGGCCGCTGACCACCGAGGAGACCATGACCCAGGCGAGTGCCGGGGTGGACGACATCGCCGGCATCGAGCGCAAGTCCGAGACCACCGTGGCGATGGACTTCGGCCGGATCACCCTCAATGACGAGCTGGTGCTGTACCTGTTCGGCACCCCGGGCCAGCAGCGATTCTGGTTCCTGTGGAACGGCCTCTTCGAAGGCGCACTGGGCGCGGTGGTCCTGATCGACACCCGGCGGCTGGAAGACAGCTTCGACGTGATGGGCCGGCTCGAGGAACGTGGCACGCCTTTCGTCGTCGCCATCAACGCCTTCCCGGACGCCCCCTCCCACCCCGTGGCCGAACTCCGAGCGGCCCTGGACATCCCCGATGACGTACCGGTCATCGATTGTGATGCCCGCAAGCGCGGCTCCAGCCGTGATGCCCTGCTGACCCTCATGCGTTACCTGCACACCCTCACCACCACAACCCCGGAGCCATGGTGACCGCCTCTTTCTCCGACCCGTCCCGCACCACGTCAGCATCCGAGCCGCCTCCGGAGTGTCCGGCACACGCCCGGTTCGGGGACCCTGCCGGCCTTGCGCGGCTTCTCGGACCCGAGGCGGCCGAGAACCCCATGAGCCTGTACGAGCGATTGCGCGCCGAGCACGGGCCCGTCGCGCCCGTCCTGCTGGACGGCGACCTGCCGGCCTGGCTCGTCCTCGGTTACCGCGAGATCCTGGAGGTCGCCGGTACACCCTCCCGGTTCAGCCGCGACTCCCGCACCTGGCGCTGGTTCAGGGAGGGCAAGGTTCCGCCGGATTCCCCGCTGCTCCCGATGATCGCTTGGCAGCCGGTCTGTCTGTTCCTCGACGGTGCGGAGCGCGACCGGCTGCGCCTGGCGGTCACCGACAGCCTGGAGCGCTTCAACCGCCGCGGAATCCGACGCCAGATCACCCGCTCCGCCCACCAGTTGATCGACGGCTTCGCCGGCCGGGGAGCAGCGGATCTGGTGGGCGACTTCTCGGAGCAACTGCCCATGCTCGTGATGACACAGCTCCTGGGAATGCCCGACGAGTACGGCCCGCGGCTGGTCGAAGCCAGCAGAGACATGGTGGCGGGCACCGAGACGTCGGTGGCCAGCAACGAGTTCATCGTGGAGACTCTCCAGCAGCTCGTGCGGCGCAAGCGGGGAAACACCGGCCACGACATCACGTCCTGGCTGATCGAGCACCCCTCCGCGCTCACCGATGAGGAGGTGTGGAATCACCTGCGGGTCATCCTCATCGCCGGGAACGAAACCACTGTCAACCTCCTCAAGAGCACCCTGCGAATGGTGCTGACCGACCCCCGCTGCCACGCGTCGCTGGCCGGCGGACAGATGACCCTGCCCGACGTGGTGGAGCAGGTCCTGTGGAGCGAACCGCCACTCATGACCATCCCCGGTCGCTGGGCTGCCGTGGACACGGAGATCGGCGGTCAGAAGGTCGAGGCGGGCGACATGCTGCTGCTCGGTCTGGCCGCCGGGAACCACGACCCGGCCGTCCGGCCGGACCCCACGGCTCCCCTGCACGGAAACCGTTCGCATCTCGCCTTCAGCAGCGGCCCGCAGGAGTGCCCCGGCCAGAACATCGGCCGCGCCATCACCGACACCGGCATCGACACTCTGCTGGCGCGGCTGCCCGACGTGGGTCTGAGCATTCCCGAGGAGGAGCTGCGCTGGAAATCGGGCTGGATGACGCGCCACCTGACCAGCCTCCCGGTGACATTCACCAGGCCGCGGTCCGGCAGTGCGGTCACGGCCGCCGCTCCGGTCGGCGTCGGCGCGGCGGCCGAGGGGCCGCTGCGGGACGGTACGGACAGCGCTTCGCGTCCCGCTGCCGCGCTCCCCGTACCGTATCCGCCGCCCCCGGCCCTCAGGAGGCGAGCATCGTGGTGGGACTCCCTGAAGGGATGGCTACGCGGCCGGTGACGCGGAAGTAAGGTCGGCAACGGACCTTTCCATCCGGTTCAGCGCCTCTTCCAGCATTCCCCGGGAAGTGGCATAGCTGATACGGACGTTGCCTTCGGCGGCCGGTCCGAACCATTCGGTGGTGCCGGCCACTACTGCCACCCGGGCTTCCGCCAGCAGGAATTCAGCCATCGCCCGGCTGTCCAGCCCGGTGGAAGAGATGTCGGGGAACAGGACGAACGTCCCGTCCGGGCGGGAGCACGATATGCCGGGGATCGCGTTCAGCCGTTCCACGCAGTAGTTCCGCGTCTCGTGCAGATGCTTCACGAAGGAATCGTGCCAGGGCCAGCCGTGCCGCAGTGCCGCCAGCGCACCGACCTGCGTGAAGGGGGTCAGGCTGTACGCGGCACCGAGACACTGGAAGGTGAGCTGCAAATTGACCGCCGCTCTCGCGTCCGGGGCGATGACGAACCCCATCCTCAGCCCGGGCAGCGCGAATGTCTTCGAGAGCCCGGTCACCGTATAGATCTGCTGGCTTTCCGCAGTATCCAGGCCGGCCATGCTGACGTGCGCCGCGGGCGGGTACACGATCTCATTCCACACCTCGTCGGAAAGTATCGGCACACCATGCTTCTCCGCTGTCTCCGCTATCGTCCGGAGCGTCGCCTCGGTGAAGACCGTACCCAGGGGGTTGTGCGGATTGCACAGACAGATCAGGGCAGTGCGCGGAGTGATCAGAGACGCGAGTCGGTCCGGATCGAGCCGCCCCGTGTCCTTGTCGACCGGGCAATAGACCCGCCGGGCCCCCGCGGCATCAATGGCTTGGCCGAAGAGCAGGTCAACCGGGTCCAGCAGTATGCACTCATCGCCTTCTCCGCAGAGAAGACGCACCACTCCCCAGAGTGCGGACGCCGTACCAGGGGTCAGCACCACGCGATCGGGAGCCGCACTGATTCCGTACCGAGCCTCGGCCACGTCGGAGTACGTTTCCCGGAGTTCATCGAGTCCCGCGGGTGAGGCATAGGGGAAGTAGCCATCGGAAAGAGAACGGGCGAGGGCATCCGTGACCGCTTGAGGCCCGGGAAAGTCCGGTTCCGCTGCCGTCAGCGGGATGACGTCGGGCGGGTAAGCACCCCACCGGATATGTGATCGACGCCGCAGTAGATCGGGCCGGACCCTCGCGTCACCGAACAGTGACCCGAGCGGTCCGGTCGCGGCATGGAACGGCATGAGGATCAGCCTCCTTGATAACGGGCGGGCGGGTATCGGTCGTACAGCTCCGAGGACCAATACGTGGCCAGGTGGGGACGGCCCTTGTGCACACGTGCCGATGCATAGGTGTGTATCCCGCGCCCGTCCGACAGCGGACGGCGGGCCACGTGGTTCAGCAGTGACTGATAGCAGCCGCTGGGGAGCCCCATATCGGTCATGACGGAGCTGATGCGATCGCGCATTGTTGCGTCGCTCTTCGCGTACCGCCACAGCGGCACGTACACCGTGGCGGAGACAGGGACATGCTCGCCGGCAGCCGTAAACGTCAGATTACTGACAAGGGGCTGTTCTCTGAGCTCGCCGGCCCGGCCGGTCAGCTTCCGGCAGAATTCGCCCAGGAGGCCGGACTCATGCTGCGCGGAAATCTCCATGCGGGCGTCCAGGTCTGCCGGGGAGACATCGTAGTGACGAAAATACACCTTGATGCGCGACTCGGGACCGTCGATCAGGTCGAGACCGAAGTAGACGATTCGATCGAGATCGAATCCCCGACGAGCATATGCGCTGACCGCTTTCCATGCCTTACCGAACCCCAAGCGCTCCAGCGCCTCGCGAGTCCGCTCGGCGCCGGTCATGACGTTATTGGCGCTCGGATTCAGATAGACCTTGAACTCGGGCCGCCCCGTTGGCGCGAAGATGGCGGCGCACATCATGGCGAAGCCGCTCGGGCCTTCGTCCGGCAGGAACAGATCCCGAACTGTCGCGAGTCGGTCGTCGACGGCGCCGAAGTCACGGGTGAGCCCTTGAGAAAGCTCGATCGCTGATTCCTGTGCGGCCAGAGTATTCGGCTCGTCCGGGATTGCCTCCACGAGCACCCGGACTTTCACGCAGCCATCCGAAAAAGCGGCGGAAAACTCGATCGGCGAACCGTCGGCACACACATCCGAGTGCCAATCGGGTTGCTGCGCGATCCACCGTCTCCCCCACGGCGAAAGCATCCTGCGCAGCACCCTCACCCCTTGCTCGACATCCAGCCCAGCGCTCTCAAGGAGACGTTTTGCGGTGGAAATCCCGTAATCCAGGAACGTCACGTCAGCAGACCCTCGCGAATCCGACTGCGGAGACAACATGGAATTCCTCCCCTATCTCTCACCGGTCTCGCCGTACAGCGCGCTTGCCTCACCGACCCATCGGCCGTCCCCGATAGGCCCCCAGGACCCTGCCTGCCACTCCGCCAGAGAATCGGATTTTATTGACTTAAGAAATAACGAAGAATCTCCCCACCCGACAGAAGCGCACAGGGGGCTTGCGGAGTGCTTCCCATCGTCAGCGCGCGCCCTTGCCTGACGGGTGTGCACACCGTCGACCAGTGAGACAGGATCAGCCTCGTCGGGCCCCGGGATTCAGGGCCACCGTGCGTGGGCGCGGGCCGAGGGCGGTGCGGTCATGGCGCGTTCTCGCTTTGGCGAACCTGCTTCGACTCCGCGGTTTACGCCAAGATGGTAGATCTGGCTTCGGGACGCTGCGAAATGGGGGGGCTCGCGTGATTGGTCTGGCAGGAGTGAACCTGGAAGTCGGCCCGGCCGTCGTGGTGGGCGCGGGTCGACCGGACGCGGTGGGCGGGTGACCGGCCGGTCGGCGCACGCGGTGTTACCCCCGTCGCTGCGCGCGTGGATCGGGCCGATCGCGGTCCTCGCTGCACTGGTGGTCGTCGTGCAGGGGGGCCTGTACGCCGGCCACAGCGAGCCCGGCAGGGTGGACAGGTGGTTCGTCGACCCGACGGCGGACAGCGTGCGGGCGCCGTGGCGGAGCGTCGCTCTGACCATCGACTTTCTGGGGGAGCCCGCCGGAGCGGCGGCGCTGGTCGTGGCCGTCGTGGCCGGCTGCCTGCTGCTTCGGCGTCCTCGCGCGGCGGTGCTCGTCGTTGTCGGGGCCGGCATGAGCGTGGGAACGGCCACCCTGCTCAAGTCCCTGGTGGGGCGCACCATTCACGGCCACGGCAACCTGTCCTATCCGAGCGGGCACACCGCCTTCTTCACCGCGCTCGCCCTTGTCGTGGCGCTGCTCGCGAGCGGCCGGCTCGGCCTTGGCAGGACGGCCGGCACATCACTCGTGCTCGCCGCGGCGCTGGTTGGCGGCGCCGCCATGGGATGGGCCCAGGTCGCCCTGGGCGCGCACTACCCGACCGACGTCCTCGGCGGCGGGTGCACCGCGCTGGCGGTGATACCGGTGACCGCGTGGCTGGTCGACCGGATGGCTGACCGGCTGGTCGACCGGAGGGCCGGTCAGGTGGCCGATCGGGTGACCGACGCCGGTCGGCGGGAGCGCCGCTGACGTCACGGCACGTCTCGTCACGCCAAGCGGCGGAATACGGGCTTCACCGGTCGCCCACCCAGCCAGGGCGTGGGATCCCCGGCGTCCAGCGCCTTTCGGTACACCGCGCAAGCCTGGGCCACCACGTCGACGGTGTGGTCGATGTCGGCGTCGCTGAGTGCGCTGCTCACCACGAACGAGGGGGCGAGCACTCCGCCCGCGAGGAGCCGGCGCAGGAACAGGGTGCGGTACCGCTGCGACGGTTGCCGGTTCTCGTCGAGGGTGGCGAAGACCAGGTTGCTGTGCCGGCCCCGGACGACGACGTGGTCGCCGACGCCCATGCTCGCCGCGGCTTCGCGGACACCGGCGGCCAACCGCTCACCGAGGGCGTGCAGTTGTGCGGTGATGCCCTCTTCGACGTAGGTGGCTTGCACGGCCATCGCGGCTGCCAGGGAGTGCGTTTCCGCGCCGTGCGTGGTGGACAGCAGGAACACCCGGTCGTCGGAGTGCCGCAGCCCGCCCCGTTCCATCAGCTCACGGCGCCCGGCGAGCGCGGAGACGGCGAATCCGTTGCCGAGCGCCTTGCCGAACGTGGAGAGGTCGGGGACGACGCCGTACAGGCCCTGGGCGCCCGCTTCGGACCAGCGGAGGCCGGTGATCATCTCGTCGAAGATCAGTACGCAGCCGTGCCGGTCGGCCAGTTCGCGCAGCCCTGCGAGATACCCGGGTGGGGGCTCGGTGTGTGTGGTGGCCGGTTCGAGGATCAGGCAGGCGACCTCGTCCTGGTGCCGGGTGAGCATTTCCTCCGTGGCCGCCAAGTCCCCGTAAGGGAAGGACACCGTGAGTTCGGTGGTCGCCGTGGGGATGCCGGCGGACATCGGCGTGGTGCCGATGAACCAGTCGTCGGTGGAGAAGAACGGATGGTCGGCGCAGATCGCCACTCGCGGGCGGCCGGTGACGGCGCGGGCGAGGCGTACCGCGGCGGTGGTGACGTCGGAGCCGTTCTTCGCGAACTTCACCATCTCGGCGCTCGGCACCGTGGCCAGGAAACGTTCCCCGGCCTCGACCTCCACGATGGACGGCCGAACGAAGTTGCTGCCGCGGTCGAGTTGCCGCCGCACCGCCTCGATCACCCGCGGGTGGGCGTGGCCGAGGCTGACCGACCGCAGGCCGGAGCCGTACTCGATGTAGCGGTTGCCGTCGATGTCCCACACGTGGGCACCGCGGCCGTGGCTGATGACCGGGGCCAGGTTCTCGGGGTACTGGTCGTCGCCCTTGGCGTAGGTGTGCGCGCCTCCGGGGATCAGGTCGTGCAGCCGCTCGTTCGCCGTCCGCGACCGGGTCAGGACGAACTCCTCGGATTCCTCGGTGTGTTCGGTGTCCACGCCGACTTCACCCTTCCTTGCGCTTCAGGACCTCGGCGAGGCTGGGCGCCTCCCGGTCCCGCTGGGACATCGATGTGACCGGCAGCGGCCAGGGGATGGCGAGCTCCGGGGCGTCGAAGGCGATCGTCACGTCCTCGGCCGGGTCGTGCGGGCGGTCGATCCGATACGAGGTGTCGGCGGTTTCGGTCAGCGCCTGGAAGCCGTGTGCGCAGCCCGCCGGGATGTAGAGGGTCTTCTGGGTCTCGTCGGACAGCTCGAAGAAGGCCCGGTTGCGGTAGGTCGGTGAGTCCGGACGCAGGTCCACGATGACGTCGAAGATCCTCCCGTACGAGCACCGCACCAGCTTCGCCTCGCCGGCGCCGGAACGCAGGTGCAGACCGCGCAGCACGCCCCGGACCGAGCGGGACAGGCTGTCCTGGACGAAGGCGTCCGGGTCGAGGCCCACCGAGCGGACCACGTCGGCGTCGAAGGTGCGGCAGAAGAAGCCGCGTTCGTCTGCGTACGGTGTCGGTTCGAAGAGATACGCGCCGGCGATCTCCGGGACTTCGGCCGCCTTCATTTAGCCTCCTGCAAGGTGTGGGTGTGGTCGGTCGCCGGGAACAGGGCCGTGGTCAACGCGGTGAATTGGTGGGCGAGTTGCTGTGCGGCGATCAGGTTCCGCTCGGCGAGGGTCCGCCGCAGCTCCGCCGATCGCTTCTCCAGCGCCCGGAACTGCTCGAGCAGCCGGTCGGCGTCGACTTCGCGGGCCGGGTGGCAGTACGCGCCAAGGCCCATCCGGTCCATCAGGGCTTCGCTCTTCGCCGCATAGCAGAGGGCGAGCACCGGGGTGCCGGTCTTCAGCGCGCAGATCAGGTTGTGGTACCTGACCGCCACCACGGTGTCGGCGGCCGCCATCTCCTTCATCAGGTCGGCCAGTGACGACGGCTCGGAAGCGGTGACCAGCGGCGAGTCCACCGCATCGAGGATCGCGGCGACCACCGACGCATCGCACTCGTCGCCGGTGAGCAGCCGGACCGGCCTGCCTTCCTGGACCAGCGCGCGGACGAACCGGATCGTCCCGTCGAGGTAGCGCCCGTATATCTCCTCGGCCCGCGCGCGGTCGTCGTTGCCGCCGTGGAAGTCCATGACACCGACGCAGACCGTGCGCGACGGGCCCGCAGGCACTCTCGGCGGCGGTGTCGGCAGGGAGAACGCGAGGTCCGGATAGACCTCGTCGCGCGCGGTGTCCACGCCCATCGCCCGCATCGCGTCGCGGGACCGGTCGTCCCGGTACGAGCGGTACGTCGCCAGCCGCGCCGACCAGCGCACCAGGGCCCGGGTCGGCCGGTTGCCGATCTCGGCGGCGCCGACGCTGACCAGCGCGACCCGGGTGCGCAGCAGCCGGCCGCTCGCGCAGAGCAGGAACAGCGAGTACGGGAAGCCCCACGGCCGCAGCGGCAGCGTGGCCTCCAGGACGCCCATGCCCGGCACGATCACCAGGTTGTGCCGGCGCACCCAGGCGGCGGTGCGGAAGGCGTCGACGAGTTTGCCCAGCCCCTTCGCCGCGATCGCGCCCGCGCGCGACGCGGTCCGGTACTCGCCGCGGTACCAGTGCAGCCGCGTCGCGGGGATCCCGAACCGGGCGGTGACGGCTTCGGGTCCGCCGCACAGCGCGTCCACCACTGCCTCCGGGTGCTCGGCGCGGAGGTATCCGAGGACGGCTTCGAGCGACCCGTCGTTGCCGAGGTTGCCGGAGCCGAGCAGGCCGAACACCCCCACACGTGTGACCGTCTTCATGCCTGCCGCCCCT
Source organism: Streptomyces ochraceiscleroticus (assembly GCF_000720485.1). Classification (GTDB taxonomy): domain Bacteria; phylum Actinomycetota; class Actinomycetes; order Streptomycetales; family Streptomycetaceae; genus Streptomyces; species Streptomyces ochraceiscleroticus. Next base: position 52,398 of record NZ_JOAX01000007.1, read on the forward strand.
CGCGGCCCGCGACGAGGGCGTCGACGGAGACCGTGAGTCCGCCCGGGTCGACCGGGGCGCGGTCCTCGACCCGCTCGCCGGCGCCCGGCCGGGCCCGGCTGGTCATCCACGCGGCCAGGTGGCGGTAGCAGGCGCGCCGGTCGGCCTGGGACAGCGGCGCCCGCCGGATCGCCGAGGCGAAGCCCCAGACGTACTCGGCGAGCAGCCGGGGCGTCGGGTGCAGCGGGCCCGCCCGGCGCGGGTCCAGGTTGACGCACCGGGAGCGCTTGGACGGGTTCGCCCGCTCGGCGCGGGTGGGGTGGTCGCGGCGGAAGTACAGCAGTTCGGGCACCTGGTGGAAGGGCCCGTGCAGGGTGATCTCGGCGACGAAGGTGCGGTCCGCGTGGTGGTAGCTGTCCATCGGTTTCACCCGGCGCAGTACGTCGGCCCGCAGCACCCCGTAGAAGTCGTCACCACCGGGCTCGAACAGCAGACTGCGGAAGCGCTCCGGCGCGTGCGGCGAGTCGGTGGCGAGCCCGTACTCGTAGGGGACCTTCACCTGGCCGTCTCCGTCGATGACCGCCTGGCCGGTGTGCGCGAGGATCACGTCGGGCCGCTCGTCCAGCGCCTCCACGCAGCGCCGCAGCAGGTCGCGGCCGTAGAGGTCGTCGTGCGAGGCCCACTTGAACAGCTCGCCGCGGGACTCGACAAACACACGGTTGTGGTTCGGCGTGGCGCCGATGTTCCGGGGCAGCCGGAGGTACCGGATGCGCGAGTCCTGCCCGGCGTACTTACGGCAGATGTCCTGGGTCCCGTCGGTCGATGCGTTGTCGGAGATGATCAGCTCGAAGTCCTCGTAGGTCTGGCCGAGCAGGGCGTCGAGCGACTCGGCCAGGTACTCCTCGCCGTTGTAGACGGGCAGGCCGATGCTCAGCCTGGGGCGGTCGGTCATGAGGTCCTCACTTCGGGGATGGGGTGGTGGTGCTCGCGGAGGGCGGACCGCAGGTGCAGCCACCACACGGCCGAGCCGCTGACGGTCGCGGCGGCGACGCCCCAGGCCGAGCCGACCGTGCCGGCGACGGCCGCCCCGCCGAGCCCGCCGCTGACATAGCAGGCGGAGGCGAAGAGCTGGCAGCGCAGGCTGCGCCGGGCCGCACCCAGCGCGCGCAGCCCGGCCGCCGCGCCGGTGCCGAGCCCGGCGCCCGCGACGCCGAGGGTGACCGGCACGATGAGCTGTGCGGCGGAGTGCCAGACGTCGCCGAGCACGAACTCGCCGAGCCGGTCCGGCATCAGCTGCAGCGCCCCGCCCCAGAGCAGCGCGGCGGCGGCCTGCCCGCCGCCCAGCAGGAGGCAGAACGAGCCGAGGCGGTGCGGGGCCCGCCGCAGCACCCGGGCCGCCTCCGGGACGGTGACCAGCGAGAGCCCCATCAGCACGGCGAGGAACGGGCCGAGCAGGAGCTCGGCGCCCCGGACCGCACCCACCGCGCCGACCCCGACGATCGCGCCGAGCCCGTACGCCCGGAGCTGGCTCGCGCCGCTGAGGCTGACGTTCTCGACCAGGTACCGGTAGCCGAGATCGCGCTGTTCGCGAAGCCACCCGCGTGCCCCGGTCATCCGTGGCCGGATGCCGGACTGGAAGCAGCCGTACGCCGCCGCCACCGTGGCGGACGCGCCCCAGGCGAGCACGAAAGCGGCCACGCTGCCCACGCGGGCCGCCACCACCATGGCCGGGACGAGCGCGATGCCCCACACGAGGTCGTTGACGAACGCCTTCCGCCCGGTGCCGGCGGCGAAGAACGAGAACCGCCAGGCGTCCTGCAGCAGCAGCCCCGGCAGCATCACGCCGAGGCAGGCGAACGCGGGCCCCACACTGCCGCCGAGGGCGAGCCCGACCACCAGACACGCCGCGCCGATGGCGGCACCGACGCCGAGCGCGGTACCCGTCGACCGGGCCGCAGCGCCGCGCCAGGACGCGTCCGACACGCCGCTGAAGCGCACCACGAGCGGGTCGGTGGCAAGGCCGCGGGAGACGTTGAGCACCACGCCGTAGGTCACCCAGGCGAGGCTGAACACGCCGAACGCGGTCACCCCCAGCGAGCGGGCCACGTAGATGCCCACCACGAAGTTGCTCATGCTGGAGGCCGCCTGGTCGGCCAGGCCCCAGGAGAGCCTGCCGACGAGGGCCCGCTTGGCGGTCCGCCGGGCGTCTTTCGCCCCGTCCGCCGGTGTCGTCGTCTCCCCCTCGGTGGTCATCGGCGTCATGCCTTGATCAGCCCGGCGCCGCGCAGGGCATCGGCCGCGGCAGCGATGGTGTCGAACGGCAGCCCGGACCGCTCGGCGACGTCCAGCAGACTGTGCTCGCCGTCGGAGAGGTTGAGCACCCAGAGCATGGCCATCTGGGCCTGCTTGGTGTCGCTGCGGCCGCCGAGCGCGTCGTACAACCCGCGCCGGCCCAACTGCGGTTCGCCATAGGGGCTGAGGTTGAGGTACCGCCGGTTGCGGTCGAGGGCGGCGAATGCCTCGCGGCAGACTGCAAGGGTGTCCGCCATCGCCTCCGGGGAGACGAAGTCCAGGTTGTCCGCCGAGGTGTGGTACTCGGGGTAGCCCGCGTACGGGGTCCGGGTGAGCGAGCCCACGCCGAGGTCGAACCCGGGTGAGCAGAACTGCCGCTCGTCGTAGCCGTACGGAGTGAACTCGGTGACGCGGTGCGGGCGTTCGGAGGTGGCCAGCACGTGCCGCAGGACCCGGTCGATCTCCGCGTCACCGCGCCTGCTCTGCTTGTACGTCAGTTGGCCCGGGTCGCCGGCGCAGGCCAGCACGAGGCCGTGCTTCACCTGCTCGATCCGCTGCGCGTTGCGGGCCAGCCAGGTGATCGCCCCGATGGTGCCGGGCGCGAAGATGAACCGGTAGGTGTAGTACGGCGTCTGCTGCGCCAGCGCCCGGGCCAGGAACGTCGCCACCGCGATGCCTGCCAGGTTGTCGTTGGCCAGCGACGGGTGGCAGACGTGGCAGGAGACGATCACCTCGTCGGGGACCTGCCCGGGGACCACGTGCTCGGCGTAGGTGAGGTGGCCGTCCGCGAGTGTGGAGTCGATGCGGACCTCGTACTCGCCGTCCGGCAGCGCGTCCAGGGTCTCCTGGGCCAGGCAGAACCCCCATTCCGGCTTGTAGTAACTGGTGCGGTAGGGCACCCAGCTCGGGTGGTCCGGCAGGGTGTGCAGGTGTTCGCGCAGCTCGGCCAGTGGCATGGTCGCCGACACCGGCACGCTGTAGCCGAGCACATGCAGGCTGGACGCGGCGAAGTCGACGACACGGTTGCCCGCGCTGTCGGCGATGTACGCGTCCCGGATGTTCCACTCCTGCGGCACCGTCCAGTCGAGTACCTGGGTCCCGGTCGGCACCTCGTGCACCTGCAGCGGGAGGTACTCGCCGACGATGTCGAGGGTGGCGCGCACACCGTCGCCGGTGATGCTCCGGCAGAGCGGGTACAGCCGCTCCACCAGCGTGTACATCTCTTCGCCGGCGGTGGTCATCGGCTGTTCGCCGGCCGCGGTCATCGGCGCCACCGCAGGGTGTCGTCGACGGCGCCGGCGTCGGACGCCGCGCGCAGCACGGCAAGGCGGGTGAAGCGCCGCTCGAAGTCCTCCCGGGTCAGCCCGAACTCCCGGTAGGCGTCGGCGAGTTCCAGCGCGCCCTGCTTCACCGTCCACTCGCAGTCGAAGCCGGGTATCGCCGTGCGGAACCGGGAGAAGTCCACCCGGTACGAGCGCGGGTCGGCGCCGTTCTCCCCGGTGATCCTCACCTTCGCGCCGGACACCGCCTCGGCGACCTGTTCGGCGATCTCGGCGACGGTGACGTTGTTGACCTCGCTGCCGATGTTGAACGCCCGGTCGTGCACCGCTTCGCGCGGCGCGACCAGGGCGGCCGCGAAGGCCCGTGCGATGTCGGCGGCGTGCACCAGCGGGCGCCAGGGCGTGCCGTCGGAGAGCACCAGCACCTCGCCGGACAGGAGCGCGTGGCCCACCAGGTTGTTCAGCACGATGTCGGCGCGCAGCCGGGGTGAGTAGCCGAAGGCGGTGGCGTTGCGCATGTACACCGGGCTGAAGTCACCGTCGGACAGTGCGTGCAGATCGTCCTCCACCCGCACCTTGGACTCCGCGTAGGGCGTCACCGGGCGCAGCGGGGCGTCCTCGGTCACCAGGTCGTCTCCGCCTGCGGCGCCGTAGACCGAGCAGGTCGAGGCGTACAGGAAGCGCCGCACTCCGGCGTCGCGGGCCAGTTGGGCAAGGCGTACGGACGCGTGGTGGTTGATGTCGTAGGTGAGGTCCGGCGCCAGCGAGCCCAGCGGGTCGTTGGACAGCGCGGCCAGGTGGATCACGGCGTCCACCCCTGCCACGTGTTCGGCCGTGATGTCCCGCAGATCCACCCGGTGTCCCGAAGGGTCGGCGGGCGACGGGCCGAGGACGCAGTCGGCGAAGAGGCCGGAGTCGAGGCCGACGACTTCGTGTCCGGCTGCCGCGAGGACCGGGGCCATGACGGTGCCCAGGTAGCCCTGGTGTCCGGTCAGTAGTACGCGCAAGGTTCATTCCCCCAGGTTGAAAGTGCTCAGGTCGAGCGTGAGTTTGGTGACGGCGAACGCCTCGGCGTAGCGGGCGTGGCATTCGATGCCGCGGATCCGCGCGAGGCCGAGAAAGGCTTCCCGGTCATACCAGGGCCGGTGCCGCTGCGAGGGGTAGTGCTCCTGCAGCAGCCGCACCTTCTGTTCGGCGATCTCCGGCGACAGCGGCTGGTAGGCGGCCGGACGGCCGAGATCGCCGTCCCACTTGACGATCTCGTAGCCGAGCACGAGGTGGTCGCGGAATGCGGTGGGGATCAGCTTCGCCAGGCCGCGGTGGTCCTGGTGCGCGTCATCGGTACGCGGCGCCAGGATCAGATCCGGGTCGGTCTGCCCGCGCAGTTCCTCGACCGCGGCCTTGGCCTCTTCCCAGTGCACGGGCATCCGGCCGTCCGGCAGCTTGAGCACGGTCAGCCGGAGGTCGGCGCCCGGGCAGAAGGCGGCGAGCGCGGCCTGCTCCTCCTGCTCCCGCTCGCTGCCACCCCCGGAGAGCACCAGCGCGTCGATGCGGATACCCGGATGCGCGAGGCACAGCGTCAGCAGCGTGCCGCCGGCGCCGATGGCGATGTCGTCGCAGTGCGCGCCCACCGCGACGATCCGGTCCAGACGCCCGGTCCCGAGCCGGATCATGCGCTCACCCCCGCGCCGTCCCGCTCCCACACGGCCCACGGGCGCTCACCGCGGGCGTAGGCGGCGTCGAGCGCGGCCCGCTCCTTCACGGTGTCGGTCGGCTTCCAGAAGCCGCGGTGCTGGTGCGCCACGAGCCGTCCGCGCTTGGCGAGTTGGGCGCACCCGTCGGCGACCAGGTCCCCGTTCTCCGGTATGTGGTCGAAGACCTCCTGGCGGAGCACGAAGTAACCGCCGTTCTCCCACAGCGGCAGTTCGCTCACCGCGGTGATGCCTCCCACCAGGCCGTCCTCACCCAACTCCACGCAGTGGAAGGAGGACTGCGGCGGCACCACCATCATCGACGCACCGGCGTCGCGCCGGGCGAACCGGTCGATCATCTCCGGCAGCGGGGCGTCGGTGAGCACGTCGGCGTAGTTGGCGAGGAACATCTCGTCGCCGTCCAGGTGGTGCCGCACCCGGCGCAGCCGCTCCCCGATCGGTGACTCGACGCCGGTCTGCGCGAACGTGATCGTCCAGTCCGAGATGTCGGTGGACAGCAGCTCGGTGCGCCCGCCTCTCAGGACGAAGTCGTTGGACACCGTCTCCTCGTAGTTGAGGAAGAAGTCCTTGATGTGGTGGGCTCCGTAGCCGAGACACAGGATGAACTCCGTGTGCCCGAAGTGCGCGTAGTAGCGCATGACGTGCCAGATCAGCGGTCGCGGGCCGACCATCGCCATCGGCTTGGGCACATCGTCGGAGGCGCCGCTGCGCATCCGCATCCCGTAACCGCCGCAGAACAGTACGACCTTCATGCTGCAACCTCTTTCACGACGTGACCTCGGCAATGCTCGGTTCGACAACGCTCAGTTCCGGGATGGGAAAGACAAGGCGGCCGCCCCAGTCGTGCACGAAGGAGAGCTGCTCGACCAGCTCGGCCCGCAGGTTCCACGGGAGAACGAGGACGTAGTCCGGCTTGTCGGCGGCTATCTGCTCGGGCGGCAGGATCGGGATGCGGGTGCCCGGGGTGAATCTGCCGTGCTTGTAGGGGTTGCGGTCGACCGTGTACGGGAGCAGGTCGGGGCGGATGCCGCAGTGGTTGAGCAGGGTGTTGCCCTTGCCCGGGGCGCCGTAGCCGACCACCGTCTCGCCGCGCTCGGCCGCCTCGATGAGGAACCGCAGCAGGTCCCGGCGCACCTTGGCCACCCGGGAGGAGAACTCGGTGTACCCGGACAGCTCCTGCAGCCCGGCGGCCTTCTCCCGGGCCAGCACGTCGGCCACCCTTCCCCAAGCTCTCGGCTCCGCTCGAGCAGGGGATACCCCAATGCTCGGCTCTCCGGCCACCTCGGCCGGCCGGGCCCACAGCCGGATGGAGCCGCCGTGCGTGGGCAGCAACTCGACGTCCACGAGCGCGAGTCCGCCGCTCGCCAGCGCCCGGATCGCGGACGCGACCGTGTAGTACTGGAAGTGCTCGTGGTAGATCGTGTCGTACTGGTTCTCCTCGATCAGGGTCAGCAGGTGCTGCACCTCGATGGAGACCCAGCCGTCGTCGGCGACCAGGGCGCGCAGTCCCTGGGTGAACCCGACCACGTCGGGGATGTGCGCGTACACGTTGTTGGCCACGACCAGGTCCGCCGGGCCGTGCTCTTCGCGCACGGCGGCGCCCGTGGCCGGGTCCAGGAACTCCGTGAGCGTGGGCACACCCGCGTCCCGCGCCGCGGCGCCCACGTTCACCGACGGCTCGATGCCGAGGCAGCGGATCCCCCGGTCCACCACGTGCTTCAGCAGGTACCCGTCGTTGCTCGCGACCTCGACCACGAAGGCGTCGGGGCCGTCGGTGTCGAGCCCCACCCGCGCTGCGGCATCGGCGACGAACGTGCGCGCGTGCTCCACCCAGGACGTCGAGTACGAGGAGAAGTACGCGTACTCCTTGAACGTCTCCTCCGGCGTGATCAGCGGCGGGATCTGCGCCAGCCAGCAGTCGGTGCAGACCCGCAGGTGCAGCGGATACGCGGGCTCCGGCTGATCCAGTTGGTCCGCGGCGAGAAAGCTCTCGCACGGTGGCGTCGCCCCGAGATCGACGACGCTCGCCAGCGCCGTCGAGCCGCAGAGTCGGCATCGTGTCATTTACTGCCCCCCATTGATTCCGTCCGACCCGCGATCGCGGTGCGGTACTCCTCCACCAGGCGCTCAAGCCCGACAGCCGGGCTGAAGCCCTGTTCGTAATGGCGCCGGGCCGCCTGTCCCATCTCCCGGTTGCGGGCCGGCCCGTTCGCGATCCGGCGTATGCAGGACACGAGCGAGGCGGACTCGCCCGGCCGGTGCAGCAGCCCGGTCACCCCGTCCTCGACGAGTTCGACGAAGGCGCCGTGACCGGCGGCGACGACCGGGACCCCCGCCGCCATCGCCTCCACGACCACCAGGCCGAACGCCTCCAGCCACGTCGAGGGAGCCAGCACGGCGACCGACCGCGCGATGGCCTCCCGGCATTGGTCCGTGTCGTACAGGCCGACGTACCGCACGTCGTCCCGGCCCGCGGCCCAGGCGGTCACCTCTCCCTCCAGCGGCCCCGTACCGGCGATCACGAGCGGCACGCCCACACCGCCGCTCGCGGCGATCTCGTCCCACGCGGCCATGAGCAGCCGCACGCCCTTGGCCTCCGCGAGCCGGCCGAGATAGAGCAGATGCTCGCCCTCGCCTTCTCGGCGGACGCCCGGCTCCGGCACGAAGTTGTGCTTCACCGCCAGCCGCTCGGCCGGCATGCCGGCGCGCACCAGGACGTCGCGCTGCGCCGCGGAGATGCAGAAGAAGCGCGTCACGCCCGACCACCACCGCCGCCGGTTGACCGACAGGCTGACCGCGAGCGGCACCGTTGCCAGCCGGGAGCCGCGGTAGCAGCCGTGCCGGACGGCGGGCAGCGGCGTCGATCCGACGCACTCGGTGCACGGCCGGCCGTCCCGTTGCAGCGTGCCGGGCGGGCAGACCTGGGTGTAGTTGTGCAGCGTGGCGACGGCGGGTACGCCGGCGTCGGCGCAGGCGGCCAGCACCGCGGGCGACAGGAGCGGGAAGACGTTGTGGACGTGCACCACGTCAGGGCGTGAGGTGCGGAGCCGGGCGGCGAGCTCCGCTCGGACCGCCGGGTTCCACGGCACAAGGAGCGGCACCGCGGCCTTGCCCGGCAGGGACCGGGCGGCGATGTCATCGCTGCGCCGCTCGAACACCTCGACCCGGTGACCTGCGCCGCGCAGCAGCGCCACCTCCTGGTCGACGACCTTGTTCTCCCCGCTCGGCTGCGCCGAGGCGTAGCGGTTGTGCACTACCAGTACGTGAACGCCGTCCATGCTCAGCTCACCTCCGTTCTCTGGGCCCAGCGCGGAATGCGTTGTCGAGGGCCTTCGGGCGTTGCGAAGGGGCCGGCCGCGGCAGGTGCCGCCAGCAGCGAGGCGGCGACGGCCAGATGCAACAGATACGGCGAGGCGTCGCCGAGGCCGGCCTCGGTGTACGACGCGATCGCGCAGTAGCTGATCAGGAAGATCGCGCACGCCCTCGACAACGACGGTGGCCGCAGCAACGCGACGCCGCCCAGCACGATGACGATCGCCGCCACCAGGGCGACGCCGGTCAGACCCTGTTCCTGGTAAACGGCCAGCCAGCTGTTGTCGATCGGCAGCCCGCCGAACGACTTGTCGCCCAGGCCCACTCCGAACAGTTCCTCCACGGTCGACCGGGGCGCTGCCAGCAGGGCGTCCCAGACCTTGGCCCGGCCGGTGAGATTGGAGAAGTTCTCCTGGCTCTGCCCGCGCAGGAACCACGACTGCAGCGCGGAGCTGAACGCCACCGCGGCCACTGCGGCGCACAGCACCGCCCAGGTGAAGAACCGGCGGGCTGCGGCGCTGGTCAGGAGGAGCGAGCCGATCGCCAGCGCCAGCCCGATGAGCAGGCCGACCGTGGCCGTCCGGGTATGCGTCAAGGCGAGCAGGACGAGTGACGGCACGATGACCACTGCCGCGCTCGCCCTGTCGGTGCGGCGGCCCAGTACCAGCAGCACCGTGAGCCCGATGATCACCGCGGCGTACTGGCCGATCTGCGGCGGCGTGAGCGGCCACAAAGCGCCGACCAGCCGTCCGCCGTACAGCTCGGGCAGGGCCGCGCCCGGTGAGATGACCAGGCCGGCGACCACGGAGCCGAGCACCGCGAAGTACATCCGGATGTGGTGCCGGACGAACGTCGGGCCGCCGTCCCACCAGCGGCTGAGCAGCCACAGTGTGCCGACGAAGAGAGCCAGCCGGGCGCACCGGAACAGCGCACCGAATCCGGACTCCAGGTGCGCACTGGAGAGCACGCTCGTCACCAGCAGCAGGGTGAGGAGGAACAGGAAGGAGCCGGCTCGGATGCGCAGCCGGGGGTTGAGTGCGAGCGCCAGCGAGAACGCGGCGGCCAGCGCGCCCATGGTGACCAACTGGATGAGGGAGCGGGGCAGCGGGACGATAGTCTTCGCCCCGGCGGAGCCGAGCGTGTTGAGGACCAGCAGCCCCCAGACGATCCCGACGGTCTTCGGTGTGCCGGCAGGGCCCATCTCAACCACCGTCCCGTGGGCTGAAGGTGCTGCCCGCGTCCTGCTGGTACGGCGTGGCCTGCCACTGTCCGGAGTCGAGTATCCGGCTCGGGTCGTGGGCGACGAACTTCCACGGTCCGAGGTAGACGTTGTCGTGCCAGCGGTTGTGCTGCTTGCGGGTGATCGCCTCGGCCACCCCCTCGCCCTGGTACGGCGACCAGTCCGGATAGGTGCCGTAGTTGGCCAGCACCGCCATGCGGTCGCACTTCACCGTGCACTCGACGACGGACTTGTCGAGCACGAAGCGGTTGCCGTGGATGTCCACCCGCTGGGTCTTCCACCGGCAGTCGGCGTAGAGCGGTGCGGTGGTGATCGCCGGTTTCGCGCAGCGGTCGGTGTCCCGCACCAGCAGTGTGCAGTCACCGGAGGAGGTGTTGGCCGGGCTGTTGCAGAACCGGTCGGCGTTCTCCCACAGGGTGATCCCGGACCAGTTGTTCTCCAGCACGTTCCGGTAGATCTCGATCTTGTCGGTGCGGGCTCTGATCCGTGGTTCGCCGCCGGACTCGGACAGGTAGACGGTCGCGAACGGGAAGCTGTCGCCGCGGTCGGCCGCCCTGCGGCCCTCGACCCAGTTGTTCCGCCGGATCGTGTTGTTCCGGATGACCGCGTTGTAGCTGGTCTCGTAGATCAGCGCGGCACCGTCGTTGGCCTCGAGCACATTGTTCTCGATGCGGAAGTCATTGTTGTTGGTGTCCGCCCACAGCCCTGTGCCACGGTTGTCGTGCACCCAGTTGCCGCGCACGTCGGCGCCGTTGACGGCCCAGAACTTGATGCCTCCGGTACAGCCGCAGCCCTTCCGCCGCCGCTCCCAGTCGCCGGTGTTGTTGCCCGTGATCTCGTTGCCCTCGACCACCAGATCGCTGATACGGCCGCCGGACTTGTACGCGTTCATGCCGTACTGGCCGTTGTCGCGCAGGCAGTTGGCACGGACCCGCTGGCGGGCACCGGCCATCAGCCCGGCGCCGGAGTTGTGCTGGATCGTCGCGTGCTCGATCACCCAGCCGTCGGCCGAGTCATGGTTGACCACGCCCTCGTTCTGCGGCGCGACGAAACCCTGCACGGTCAGGTGGCGGATGGTGACGTTGCGGGCGGTACCACCGAACGCGTACTGGTTCTTCTTCCGGCCGTCGAGCACCGCGCCCGGCGCACCGAGATAGCGGTCCCCCTTCTTGGGGACGACCTGGGCGTAGCGGTCCGGGTCGAGCCTGTGCTTGCCCGGCCGAAGCCAGAACGTGGTGTGGGGCGGACTGCTCTTGGTCTTCGCCGCCAGGTCACCGACCACCGCGGGGTCGACCGTCACCGCGCCCGCCGGTGCCTTCGCCGGCCCGGCCGCGGGCTTGGCGCACACCCGGGCCACGGGCGTGGCTGACGCCCCGGACTTGGACGGCGTGCCGGCCGCCTTCGCCGGGGCGTCCGGCGCGCTCGTACAGCCGGTCGCCGCCAGCAGGGCCAGCGTCAGCGGTGCCGCCGCCCACGCCCAGTGCCACCTCTTGCTCTCCACGCGCCCCCCTAGCCGCGGAACCTGAGCACGGTGGTGAAGCCCCCCGACGACACAGCGCCGTCGGCGAAGCCGGTGCCGACCAGCGTGGTGGTGGGTTCCTTGCGCCCGAAGCCGGCGGAGTACCAGCCCAGCGGCGGATCGGTCTCGCCGCGGTGCGCCCGCCAGGACAGCTCTCCGGGCAGGTCGAGCACCGCGGAGCGGTCCTCGCCGTCCCGGGTCCAGGTGAGCACGGCCCGGTTGCCCGTCAGGTCCGCGGCGATCGCGGGGCCGAGATGGAACGCCAGCTGCACTGCCCGGCGCGGGCCACGCACCTCATCGACCACCCTCAACTCTTGCTTCGGGGCGCTCAGTTCCACCCGTCGGCGGTGCACTGCACCGTCGGTCTCCTGGTAACCGTCGTGCTCGGCACACCAGCGGGCCATACCCTCGTTGGATGTGTCCACGGCCAGAACGCGGCTGCGGGCATGCCGGGTCCACAGGAACGGGCCGCCGGAGACGGACTGGTCACTGCCGTCCAGTTGCAGGGTGTTGTGGCCGAGGGTCGACCGGAAGTACTGCCGCCACTCGCGCTGCCCGTGGTAGCAGTACGTCCCCGGGTCGGCGAGCACGTCGACGCCGTCGTGCCGGACCTCCACGGACAGCGCGTCCGCGTGGGCGTGCGCGGCGATGGACAGGAAGCCGTGCGGACCGGCGTCGCAGCGACACCAGATCTCGCCCGTTTCCCCCGGGCCGCGCAGGATGGTGAGCCCCGCGTCGGCGAAGTGGGCGGGGCGGCCTGCCGGGCGGGTCGCGGCCAGTTCCGTGGGCTTGATGAGCGCGGCCAGCAGCGGCGTGCGCACATCGGTGCCGGTCACCGTCGGCCACCAGGCGAGTCGGCCGAATATGGCGTCCCCGGTGGCCAGCAGCGAGGCCCAGCGGTCGGTGCCCGCGCCGTCCACGACGAGACCGTGCCCGTCGTCCGCGTCCCCCTGGCGCGGCGGCCGCAACCGGCCGTCCACGACGGCCGCGAGCGCGTCGGTCATCCGCAGCAGTACCAGGCGTACGGTCGCGGGGACCGGTACGCCGACCGCGTCCGCCTCGGCCAGCGCGGCGAGCCCCAACTCCAGTACCAGGCCGTGGTATTCAGTGGCCAGCTCGCGGTTGAGGCCGGAGAGAAAGGTGTTGCCGCGCAGGTGCCGCTCCAGCGACCGCAGCGCGCCGGCCCGCCAGCGGGCCGAGGAGGGGAACCAGTCGAAGGCGCAGGCCGCGGCGAACTGCCCGGCGGCCTCGGCGATGACGTGGTTGTTCGCCGAGGACCCCCGGCTGGGGAAGGCGGCCAGCCAGCGCTGGTGGTGCCAGATCTGGTTCTGCGCCACCGGGTTGTCCTCGAACAGAGCGGCCGCGCCCGGCCAGCCGTCGAGCAGCCGGCGGATCCACACCCAGGACAGCAGCCGGATGCCCAGCTCGATGCCGCTGATCCAGTGCACCCCGCGCAGCGGCGGGTTGGCCGCCCACCACGACCGCAGATGCTCGGCCACGCGCTCGGCGTACCGCTCGTCCCCGGTGACCGCGTAGGCGGCGGCGAGCACGGTGAGGTACTGGTGCCGGGACGGCTCCCAGATCTGCTTGATGTCCCCGACCGCGTCCTCGTTCCGGTACGGCACGTCGAAGGCGTAGCCCCACGGAGCCCGGCGCCCGGTCTTCGGGTCGAGCCACCAGTCCGGGTCGGTCAGGTCGTCGCGGACCACCCCGAAGTACTCGGCGTGCCCGTACATCAGCCGGTCGGCCTCGGCTATGAGACGTTTCGCGGCGTCCGGAGGTATTGCGGTGATCGTCCCGGCGGGCAGGACCGCGGTGAACCGGGTGCCGGTCACACTCGGGCAGTCCGGCCGCGCCGTCCGCCAACGCCTCCTGCGCACCGCGTCGCCCACCCGGCCCGCGACCTCCTGCGGTCCCATCCGGGACAGTCGCCGCAGATACCAGCCCGCACTCCCCGAGCTCACAGTCATCGCGTCCTCGCCAAGGACACCGGCGCGCCGCCGGCCAGACCGGCCTGTACGGCGAGGGTGGCCGCCGTGGTGGCGACCAGTGACTCCAGCGGCACCGGCATCGGCCCGCCGGTCCGCACGGCCTTGATGAACGCGGCCAGTTCGGCGTTCTGGCCCTTGTCCCGGGCCTTGGGCAGCCGCGAACTGACCCACCGCTTGCGCCCGCTGTCGTACACCGAGGCACGGACGAAGTCGTCGAGCCGCAGCACCTTGCCGTCCGCGACCAGGTCCAGCGTCTCCTTGGGGAAGCCGGGCGCGCCGGTGGTGACGTAGCTGAGGGTGGCGGTGGAGCCGTCCGGGTAGCGCAACACGACCTGCAGGTCCTCGTTGCCGGTCGTGGCGACCGCGTACACCGAGACCGGATCGGCGCCGAGCAGCCAGCTCGCCGTGTCGATGAAGTGTCCGCCCTCGCCGGCGAACCGCGTGCCCTCGGTGCCCTGTTGGAGGTACCAGCTGCCGTGCTGCAGCCGGCCCGCGTTGACGAGGTAGCGCAGGCTCGCCGGTCCCGTCCGGACGCCGAACCGCTTCTTCGCTTCCTGGAGCAGCGGCGCGAAGCGGCGGTTGAAGCCGACCTGAATCCGGTCGTTGCCGGACTCCTCCACCGCCGCGAGCACGCCGGCCAGCTCGTCCTCGGTGAGGGCCAGGGGCTTCTCCACGAACACGGTCTTGCCGGCCAGCAGTGCTCTCCGGGTCAGTTCGGCGTGCGAGCTGTGCCGGGTGACCACGAACACCGCGTCGATGGACTTGTCGCCGAGCACGGCGTCGAGGTCGGTGGTCGCCTCGGCGAAGCCGAACTTCCGCTGCGCGTTGGCCGCGGACAGCGCCGTCGTGGTGACGACCGTGGACAACTCGACGCCCTCGCGCTGGGCGAGGTGCGGCAGCAGCATCGACGTCGCGTAGTTCCCGGCGCCGATGAAGGCGAGGCGTACGGGCGTCTTCGCGGCGCGCGCCGTGCTCGGCCGTGCGGGCACCGCGGGCACGGCGACCTCCGGGGCCGCGGTCTCCACCGTCTGCCCGGGGTACCGGAACAGCACAGCCACGGCCTTGAGATCGCCGTCCTTCAGGCGCTGGTACGTCTCGACGGCGTCGTCGAAATCGGCGACGTGGGAGACCAGGGGCTCCACGTCGACGCTGCCGCGGGCGAGGAGGTCGAGGAAGCACGCCAGGTTGCGGCGCTCGGTCCAGCGCACGTAGCCGATCGGGTAGTCCCGGCCCTCCAGCTCGTACTCCGGGTCGTAGCGCCCGGGGCCGTAACTGCGGGAGAACCGGACGTCGAGCTCCTTCTCGTAGTACGCGTTCCACGGCAGGTCCAGGCGGCACTTGCCGATGTCGACGACCCGGCCGCGGTCCCGGCAGAGCCGGGCGGCCAGCTCGACGGGCTGGTTGCTGCCGCCGCCGGCGGCCAGGTACACCTGGTCCACGCCGTGACCGCCGGTGAGTTCGGCGACGGCGGCTTCGACGGCCGCGGACGCGGGATCGCCGCAGGCCGCGGCGCCCAGGCGCTCGGCGAGCTCGCAGCGCACCGGGTCGGGGTCGGCCCCGACGACGCGCACTCCCGAGGCGGCGAGGAGCTGCACCACGAGCTGTCCGATCAGCCCGAGGCCGATGACCAGTGCCACTTCGCCGAGTTGTGACTCGCCTTGGCGGACGCCCTGCAGCGCGATCGACCCGACGGTGCCGAAGGCCGCGTGCCGCGGCGCGAGGCCGTCCGGCACCGGAGCGTAGAGGTTCTTCGGCACCCAGTTCAGCTCTGCGTGCAACGCGTGCTCGTTGCCGGCGCAGGCCACCAGGTCGCCGACCTTCACGTCGTCGATCCCGGCGCCGACCTGCTCGACCACCCCGCACAGCGAGTAGCCCAACGGCGTGTAGGAGTCCAGCTTGCCCATCACCTTGCGGTAGGTGGCGGGCACCCCGTTGGTGGCCACGCTCTGCATGACCTTGGCCACCTGGTCAGGGCGGGAGCGGGCCTTGCCCAGCATCGACATGCCGGCCTCGGACACCTTCATGAGCTCGGTCCCGGTGGAGATCAGCGAGTAGGCGCTGCGGACCAGCACACCGCCCGGCTTGCACCCCGGCACCGGCACGTCGAGCACCGCCAGCTCGCCGCTCTTGTAGTTCTGTACAACCTGCTTCACTCGAACTCCTCTGAATTCCTAAGCCGTTAACCGAGTGCTCTGGCCGGACCCAGAGGTCGCGCCGCGATACCAGTACTCGAGGGTCAGTACGTGCCACAGATGCTTGGAGAAGTCCCGCTGCCCGGCGGCGTCCTCGGCGACCATCCGCGCCAGCGCGTCGCGGCGCAGGATCCCGGAATTGACGAGTACGCCGTCGTTCACCACCTCGCGCACCAGCGGTGCCAGATCCCGGCTCATCCAGGCGCGCAGCGGGGCGCTGAACAGGCCCTTGGGCCGGTACACGATCTCCCGGGGCAGGATCGAGGTGGCCGCCTCCTTGAGGACGGCCTTGCCCTGCCGTCCGACGATCTTGCGATCGCCGGGGAAGACGAAGGCCGCCTTGACCACCTCGACGTCCACGTACGGCACCCGCACCTCGGTCGAGGCGGCCATGCTGGAGCGGTCCGTGTAGGCGAGGTTCAGGCCCGGCAGGAACATCCGGGCGTCGCCCAGGCACATGCGGTTGACGAAGTCGTCGAGGTCGTTGTCCTGGTAGATGTCCGCATGCTCGGTCAGCACGTCGTCGACCGTCCCGGCCAGGTCCGGATCGACCAGGGCGAGCAGCTCGTCCTGGTCGTACATGGTGTAGCTGCGCCGGAACGCGGTCTCCTCCGGCAGGTCGGCGAAGGAGAGGAACCGCTTCGCGAAGCGCACCGACCGGTACCCCCGGCGGGCCGAGGCGACCGGCAGCCGGTCCACGACCCCGGACAGCCCGCGCCGCAGGGGCCGCGGGACGCGCTGGTAGCGCAGCGCGAGCAGGTTGGCCAGGTGTTTGCGGTATCCGGCGAACAGCTCGTCGGCGCCCATCCCCGAGAGCAGCACCTTGACCCCGGCCTCCCGGGCGGCCGAGCAGATCAGGAAGGTGTTGATCGCGGCGGGGTCGCCGATCGGCTCGTCCAGGTGGTGCGTCATCCGCGGCAGCAGGTCGAGCACGTTCGGGGCGATCTCGATCTCGTGCAGGTCGACACCGAACTGCCCGGCCACCTGCCGGGCGTAGCGCAGGTCGTCCGGCATCGCCTCGAACTTCGCGTCCTCGGCGCGGAATCCGATCGTGTAAGCGGAGATCCCAGGTCGGTCGCGGGCCGCCAGCGCGGTCAGGTAGCTGGAGTCGAGGCCGCCGGAGAGGAAGGTCGCCACGGGTACGTCGGAGAGCAGGTGGCGCCGGGTCGACTCCTCGACGATGGCGGCCAGGTCCGGCCGCTCGCCGCTCCGGGCCCGCTCCCGGCCCTCGGCGGCGACGTCCTTCAGGTGCCAGTACCGGCCGCGCTCCACCCGGCCGTCGGGCCGGCATCGCAGCCAGCTCCCCGGCGGCAGCTTCTCCGCTTCGCGGAACGCGCAGCGTGAGTCCGGCACCCAGTAGTACAGCAGCGAGGCCACCAGCGCCGCGTGGTCCACCTCAAGCGACCCGCCGGTGGCGGCGGCCAGCGCCTTGAGTTCGGAGGCGAACACCAGACCCTCGCCGCGCCGGAGGAGGAACAGCGGCTTGATGCCCAACTGGTCGCGGGCCAGGACCAGTTCACCGGTGCGCTCGTCGAAGATGCCGAACGCGAACATGCCGCGCAGCCGGGGCAGGCAGTCCGTGCCCCAGCGCCGCCATGCCTCCAGCAGCACCTCGGTGTCGGAGGTGCCGCGGAAGCGCACCCCGGCGGCCGTCAGTTCGGCACGCAGCTCGGGCGCGTTGTACAGCTCGCCGTTGTAGGTGAGGGCGAGGCCGTCCGAGACCATCGGCTGGGCGCCGGTCCCGGACAGATCGATGATGGCGAGCCGGCGGTGCCCGAGGTGCACTTCGCCGTCACCGACGGAGTGGCTGTACCTGCCTGCCCCGTCCGGACCGCGGTGGGCGAGGGTGTCGGTGAGCCGGTCGGTCACGACCTTCCCGTCCGGCCATCGATACGTGCCTGCGATGCCACACATGTGTTACCGCACCTCCTGGTCGTTGTCCGGGACTCGTGCGGCGTGCTTCGGCTGCCGCTCCGTCAGCGGCCGGCCCTCCCCCACTGCCTCAACGGCGTGGGAGGTACCCCCACCGGTCTGCCGGGCCAGCAGCTCGCTGTGGCCCCGCAGCGCGATGTGCAGCCCGTCCCACAGCGTGCCGTCGGTCCGGTCCCGCGGATCGGGGTCGATCAGCACCACACCGATCACCGGAATGCGCTGGTCCGCGAGCTGCCGCGCCACGGTGTGCAGCCATGCGGCGCTGCCGTGCCCGGCCCGCACGACGAGCACGGTCCGAGTGCCGAGGTACGGGAGGTCGGTCCACGCGGTGCCGGGCGCCACGGAGCCGACGCCGATCACCGGCCCCTCCGCCCCCAGTGCCCCGGTGAGGTCCGTGGCGATCACGCTCGTGCTGCGCGCACAGCCCAGCTCCAGCAGCGACACCGGTTCCGCGGAGGCGCGAACGGTGCGGGCCAGGGTCGTGGTGAGGCGTTCGCGTGCCGCCCGGGTCCGTCGGCGCTGCCATGACCTGCTCGACCGGCGGGGCAGCTCCGCGATGACCGAGGCGCCCAGGTTCGCCGCGATGTCCCGGCGCAGCACGGGGCGGTCCGCCACCACCGCGCCGACCGCGGCCAGCGCGAGTCCGAGGACGAGCCCGAGGACGAGTCCGATCGCGCTGTCGGTGGCAACGGCCCTGGGCAGGGAGTGCCGCACCGCGCGCGGGGCGTCCACGATCTGCGTGCCGGCGACG
The DNA here is from genome assembly GCF_000720485.1 of Streptomyces ochraceiscleroticus. Taxonomy (GTDB): domain Bacteria; phylum Actinomycetota; class Actinomycetes; order Streptomycetales; family Streptomycetaceae; genus Streptomyces; species Streptomyces ochraceiscleroticus. The sequence continues at coordinate 70,598 of NZ_JOAX01000007.1, forward strand.
ACCTTGGGCGTGCCGGTGCCGGCGTCCGCGGCGCGCTGGTCGAAATCGGCGATCCGCGAGTTGAGCTCGGCCCGGCGGGCGAAGAGCGACTCGGTACGTGCCGACGCTTTCGAGTCGCTCTCCGGCGATCGGTCTCCGATCGCCTTGTTGACCCGGGCGAGCTCGTCCCGCATGCGGTCACGCTGGTCGACCAGGGCCTTGGCCTCGGCCTTCGCCACCTGCCGCATCCGCTTCACATGGTCCGCGACGAACGCCTCGGCCAGCGCCTCGGCCCGGTCCACCGCTTCCGCGTCGCTGTCACCTGTCACATCGATCTGCAGCAGGTTGTTGGTCAAGCCGGTACCTCGGTAGTCCCGCATGAAGTCGGCCGTTTTCTCCGGGGAGTTGAGGGACCGCAGGGCCTTGCCGGCGATCCGCGAGGTCTCCAGCACCGCGACGTCGGTGCGGATCAGCGTTCCGGTGTCGTTCGGCTGGTCCTCCTTGTGTGCGACCAGCACCTTGGTCACCGCGGTCGGCGGGGGCGGCAGCAGGATCGCCACCGCCACGCCGACCAGCAGCCCCAGCAGTGCCAGAGAGCACCAGAGGCGGCGGCGTCTGCGCACCGCCACCACCAGCGCCTGCAGGTCGAGCAGCGGAGCGGCGGCCGGTGACTCCGAAGTCGTACTCGTCGTCACACCGCACCTCCCGTCGCGTGGCCGCGCACCGCGAGCACCGGAGTGGCCTTGTCCGGAGGGTCGCCGGCAGACCGCGTCGGACGGGCCCGGACCGTGCCGGCGACGACGATGCCGACGACCTCGTGCCCGCCGTCCGCACACGCCTCGGCGAGGCCGGTGAGCTCCTCCGCGGTCCAGTTGCCCGCGCTGAGGACGACCAGGGCACCGGACTCGGTGTCGCGGTCCGGCACGATCGGCCGGTCCACCGAAACCTCCACCACCCGCAGCGTGGGGTATCCCCTGCCCGAAGAGGACGGGGAAGGGTCGCTGTTGGCCTCGGCGGCGAGCTGCCCAGCGGCCCGGAGGGCGATCTCGTCGCCGTCCGGTACGACAAGGAGCAGCCGCCGGGGGGCCGGCAGCTGGTCCCGGAGGCGGGCGCACACGCGCCGGTAGCGGATCCGGCTGCCGGCCTCGTCACCGGGCCACTGCGGGGTCGGTATGTCCCATCGGGTGTCGACGCCGAGGAGCCGGCGGATCCGGGCCTGTCGGCCGCGGCCTTCAGGGCGGTGCGCGCGCCGTTCACCAGGTATGTCGTCAGGTGCGTCGGCAGGCACGTCGACGGTACCGAGGAGCGCCGAGCCCAGCGCCGCGGCGATCTCCGGTTCGGTGCGCAGTCGGCGATCCGCCCGTGCGGCGACGAGGTGGCCGATGACCGCGAGCAGGAAGAACAGCAGCGCCCCGGCAACGATGAGCTGCATCCTCGTCGGCGGCGCCTCGCCGGTCGGCCGGACCGCCGGCCCCATGACGACCATGCCGGCCTTGTCGGTCGCCGGGTCGGCCTCGTCCAGCTTCGTCATGGCCTCCTCCAGGGAGGTACGCAGCTTTTCGAGCGAGGTGCGGGCCTGCACGCTCTCCACGGTCTGCCCCGGATCGGCCGCATTGGCCAGGTCAGTGATGCGGCGGTTGGTCTCCACCACCTTCTGCCGCAGCGCCTCGGTCCCCGTAGCCGCGTCGGGGTCGGTACTGCCGCCCGCGATCCGCGCGGCGAATCCGACGAATTGCCGGGCCACCTGGTCGGAGAGCTGCTGCGCACGCGCCGGGGTGTCGGCCGTACCCGAGATGGTGATGATGTTCCCGTCGGCGGCCTTGGCGGTCACTCGATCCCGCAGCTCGTCGCCGCTGACGTCGCTCCAGCCAAGCTCGGCGGCCACGAGGTCGACCACCGACGAGCTGGTCGCGATGTCCACCTGAGTCAGCAGCTCGCGCTCTTCCCACTGCCCCGGCAGCAGTACCGATGCGGATGCCGTGTACCGCGGCGGGAACACCATCGAGGTGCCGTAGCCGGCGAGCGTGCCCACCACGGTGAGGAGGACGAGCAGCCGCCAGCGCCGACGGAGCAGCCGCCCGATCGTGGCCAGGCGGATCGTGTCATCGTTCAACGCCGCGCTCTCCGCCCCGTCCGAGCCGGGTCGCCCGACGACACCGAAGTGTGGTCGCGGCACGCAGCCGCGTAGGCGGCGAGCAGCGATGCTTGCGAGTTCCGCCAGGAGAGCGGCCCGCTGATCCGCTCCTGGCCGGTCTTGCCCATCCGGGCCCGCTGCTCCGGATCGTCCAGCAGCAGCGCGATGAGCCGCGCGAATTCGGCCTCGTCGTTGGCGGGCGCGTAGACGGCGGCGTCACCGGCGGAGACGCGCGCCTCCCGGAGGTCGAACGAGACGATCGGCCGGCCCATCGCCATGTACTCCAGGACCTTGTTCATGGTCGACACGTCATTGAGCGGATTGCGCGGATCGGGCGACAGGCACACGTCGGCGGTGGACAGGTAGCGGACCAGGTCGGCGTCCGGGATGCGCCCGGTGAACTGCACCTGCTCGGAGAGCCCGAGCTGACGGGAGAGCTCCACCATCGCGTCGAAGGCGTCACCGGAGCCGACGAACACCGCACGCCAGTCGGTACGCCCGAGCTCGTCACGCAGCTTCGCGAGGGCACGCAAGGCGTAGTCGACGCCGTCCTGCGGGCCCATGACGCCGAGGTAGCACAGCAGATGAGGCTTGCCGCGCTTCAACTCCGGCTCGGGCGGCACCGGTTGGAACCGCTCGATGGCGGGCGCACTGCGCACCACGAAGACGTCCGCCGGCCGCTTGCCGCCACGGCGCAGCGCGACGTCCCGGTAGCTCTCGTTCGTGGCGAGCACGACGTCCGCGGCACGGTAGGTCCGCCGTTCCAGCGCGCACACGGCGCGGAAGAGCAGATCCTCGCCGCGGTCGAACCGGGAGAGGTACAGCTCGGGTACCAGGTCGTGCTGGTCGAAGACGAACCGCGCGCCGCGCCGCTTCAGCCACAGCGCCGGCAGGAACAGCAGGTCGGGCGGATTGCAGGCGTGTACCACGTCGACCGGGCCGACCTTGCGGGCCAGCCGGACCGTGTGCCACAGCGCCGATCCGTACTCCCGCAGGTAGCCGGCCGGCCCCCCGGTGGCCGCGCGCAACGGGTAGCGGTGGATCCGCACCCCGTCGATGACGGTCTCCGGCTCCGTGTCCCGCTTCTCCCCCCGCGGGCAGATGACGTGCACTTCCCAGCCCGCGTCGCGCAGCGTCGTGCACTCCTGCCACACCCGCCGGTCGAACGGCACCGACAGGTTCTCCACCAGGATCAGCGCGCGCCGGCCCGGCCGGTCGCCGCCGGCCGTGTCATCGAACGATCTGTCACCAGACGGTGTGTTACCAAGCAAGGCCCACGTACCCCGGTTCGGTCCGGCGCGTCTCGGCGTCGGGAAGGTGGATGAGGTCGATGAGCACCGGGCCGTCGCCGCCGTGGGGCAGTGCCGAGAGCACGGCCGGGTCCCTGGTCCCGACCAGGCACACCTCGGCGTGCTCGAGCACCTCCTCGACGGAATCCGCGAGCAGCTGCGCGAGGTGCGGCAGCCGGCTCTCGATGTACTCGCGGTTCGCGCCCAGCAACCGGGACAGGCTCACGTTGGCGTCGTAGATCTTCAGGTCGTACCCCTTGCCGAAGAGCCTCTCCGCCAGCTCGACGAGCGGGCTCTCGCGGAGGTCGTCGGTGCCGGGTTTGAACGATAGCCCGAACAGGCCCACCCGGCGCTTGCCGGTGCGCTCCACCAAGTCCACCGCGCGCTGCAGATGGTCGGAGTTGGAGGGCAGTACGTGGGAGAGGATCGGCACCGAGACGTCGGCCCGCCGCGCCGCGTGGACCAGGCTGCGCAGGTCCTTGGGCAGGCAGGAGCCGCCGAAGGCGAAGCCAGGACGCAGGTAGGCGGGGCTGATGTTCAGCTTGCGGTCGGCCAGGAACACGTCCATCACCTGGTGCGAGTCCACCCCAAGTGCCTGGCATATCGCGCCCAGTTCGTTCGCGAAGCCGATCTTGAGGCCGTGGAACGCGTTGTCCGCGTACTTGATCGCCTCGGCCGTCGGGACCGGCACCCGGAACACCTCGCCGGGCAGGCCGTCGTACAGCGCCAGCACCGTGTCGCCGCTTGCCGGGTCGAGCTCGCCGATGACGGTCTTGGGCGGGTCGAAGAAGTCCCGCACGCTCGTGCCCTCGCGCAGGAACTCCGGGTTGACCGCGACCCCGAAGTCCACCCCGGCCGTGCCGCCGGAGGACTTCTCCAGGATCGGTATCAGCAGGTTCAGGCAGGTGCCCGGGAGCATGGTGCTGCGGAACACAACGGTGTGCCGCCCACCCCGCCCCTTGCGCTCGGCCAGCGCGGCGCCGATCTGCTCGGCGACCCGCTCCAGATATGTGGTGCACAGGCTGCCGTTGGGCTCCGACGGCGTGCCCACGCAGACCAGCGACACCTCGCTGCCCATGATCGCCTCGCGGACGTCGCCAGCGGCGCGTAACGCTCCGGTCCGCACGACCTCGGCGATGAGCTCACCGATCCGCTCCTCGACCACGGGGGCCTTGCCGTCGTTCACCAGGTCGACCTTCACCTGGTTCACGTCCACGCCGATGACCTCGTGGCCCATGCCGGCCAGGCACGCGGCCGACACGCAGCCCACGTAGCCGAGCCCGAAGACGCTTACTCTCATGCCTCGTTCTCCCCCCAGGCAGGCCCCTGCGGCCTGCGATCCGTGCGTCGGCCGCACGCCGACCCCCCGCGCATCAGTACGCCCCCTGCCCGTGGATCACCGCACGCAGCGTCTTCCACAAGATCACTGTGTCCAGGGCGAGCGACCAGTCCTCCACGTACCGCAGGTCGAGGCGGACCGCCTCCTCCCACGGCAGGTCGCTGCGTCCGCTGATCTGCCACAGGCCGGTGAGCCCGGGCTTGACCAGCAGCCGCCGCCGGATGTCCGGGTCGTACGCGGCGCACTCCTCCGGCAACGGAGGTCGCGGGCCGACGAGCGACATCGATCCGGTGAGCACGTTGAAAAGCTGCGGAAGCTCATCGAGCGAGTACCGACGCAGCACCGTTCCCACCCGGGTCACCCGCGGATCCCGGCGGAGCTTGAACAGCAGCCCCGCGCCCTCGTTGCGGTCGGCGAGCTCGGCACGCGCCCTGTGCGCCCCGGCAACCATGGTGCGGAACTTGAGAATGGTGAACTCGCGGCCGTCCTTGCCGACCCTGCGCTGGCGGTAGAACACCCCGCCCCGACTGTCGAGCAGTACGAGCAGCCCGACGAGCACCATCAGCGGCGCGAACAGCACCAGCAGGACCGCCGCGCCCAGCCGGTCGACGACCTCTTTGACCGCGCGGTGCCCGCCGGTGAAGGTCGGCATGCTGACCCGCAGCAGTGGGATCCCGAGCACCGCGTCGACGTGCAGCCGCGGGCCGGCCACCTCCATCAGCACGGGGGCCACGACCATCTCGGCATCGCTGCCTTCGAGGTTCCAGGCCAGCCGCTGCAGCCGGTCCGGTGACCAGTGCGGGTCCGGTGTGACCGCGACGACGCGGTAGCCGTCGTGGCGGACGTGCTTGGCGACGTCCGCCAGCCGGCCGACGACCGGCACTCCGTCCAGGTGGTCACCGTCGAGCCCGCGACCGTCCGCCGTGCACACCGCCTCCACCCGCCAGCCGAGGTGCGGGAACTTGCGGGTCCGGCAGATCAGGTCACGCACGGTGTCCGGGCTCCCGGCAGCGAGCACCGGCCTCAGGCACAGCCCTTGCTTCCGCTGTTTGTGCAGCCCGAGCCGGAGCAGATACCGCTCGGTCATGGTGACGAGCGCGATCGCGGGGATCGCGACGAATATCCAGAGCTTGATGTTGCGCGAGGTGAGGGCGATCCCGCCGAGCGCAAGTACGACGGTCGCCGTGAACAGTGAGCGTCCGAGCCGGCGGAACTCCTCGGCGCCCTGGCCGAGCACGGCCGGAGCCCACGACCGGCTCACCGCCAGCGCTCCCAGCACCAGCAGCTCGGTGCCGAAGGCGAGAATTCCCCACTTCTCGTGCCAGTTGGCCGCGTCCCGGACCCCGAAGAAGTTGCCGATCCCCGCCACCACGAAGGCGGTCGCCACGGTATCGCTGGTCATCACGGTACGGCGGTACCGCTGCTCCCAGTCGTTCGCCGGCCCGCTGACCGCCCCGTCCCTCAGACGCCCGCGCGCCGACGGAAAAGGACCGGCTAATCCCTCCTGCCGCACAGAAACCCCCCGGTCCCCAGTGGTGCGTAGTCCAATGGCACTGTTCCTCCCCCTGGAGGCCCCCGCCCCGCGAAACCCCGGGTGCCCCCCTTGCTCAAGCCCCCTCGCGGGCCCCAAAAATCGATCGCCCCCACGCCTGGCACCGGAGACGCAGTCACCGGCTGTCCATGCGGCCCGACCCATAGATCATCATTTGTCGCTTCGTGTCACAGCATGTGAAGCACGGTCAATCTAGACCATCGGGGCCCGTCTGAAGAGAGGGATGTGTGGGATTTGTGCTCAAGATTTGGAGACGATTCGGATGATCAGTGACGGACCGGTAACCACCTGCGCCCCCTTGACAGCGAAGACACGCCTTGTGACCTGCGGTGACGGGCGTTCTCCGAACTGCTGACACCGGCAACCGGGAGGCGTTCCGCCACTGCCGTCCGGCCCGCGCTCAGCGCCTGCCCGGCGGACCTTGCCTGCGCGCACGGGCGGGCGGTAGCGGCAACGCCCCCAGCCCGGACCACGTGGACGTCAACACGGCCTCCTGGCCGAGGAAGCTCAACCGGACCTGACGGTTGGGGTTGTCGGCGTTCGTGTCCGCCGAACTGCGTTAAGGCAGCTCCCCTGGTCCAGTAGTCCTCGGCAGTGCGTTCCGCTTCCGCGTAACGCTGGTTCTGCACGCATTCCTCTGCCTGCTCCAGCTCTTGTTACTGCGCGGCGCACGGAGTCGGCTCGATGCGCGACTCCAGGCTCTTGCGGTCAGTGGCCCGGTCAGTCGACATACGATTCGAGCGTGCCGCGGCGCCGGACATCGAGTGTCGCGCAGTGGAATGAGCCGCCGAAAGGCGCGTAGTGCAGCAGGTCGCACGGGATCGGCTCAAACCCCCATTTCTCCAGCGCGCGCAGCATGCCGGTGTGATGCCGCTCCGCGATCACCCGTTTCTCGTCGACCATGAGAACGTTCATACTGAGCCACTTGCCGCACATTGAGGTGATCTTCAGCAGGTACTCGTCGAGCGGGTCGGGCTCGGGCGCGATCAGGATGTTCCACGAACTCAGTACGTCGGGCAGGCGGTCGATGTCGATGTATTCGGGATTGACCAGTACCTTGCCGGGCGCCAGCACAACGAACGTCGTGTCGATGTGCATGGGCGTGCGGCAGCGGCTCTCTATCTCGTGAATACGGTAGCCGGGCCCGAGATGGCGGCGCAGCCAGTCGATGCCCATCTGGTTGGTGACGTTGCTCCGCGTGACGAACAGGTCTCGTCCCGCGCGCACGAAATCCGCCGCGTCGAACACCGGCTCAAACTCCGTGAGGATGTAGCGCATGGGCTCGCCGGCCCTCGGGACACGGAAATCGGTCTCGAACAACGCATCGGTGAGCTGCGGCTTCGGTGCCGCCGTCCAGCGCGCGCCACGCCGGAAATAGTCCTTGAGGATCTCGCGGTAGGAATGCGTCTCGAAATACCGGCACGGCCATGCCATCGGGGTTTCGATGATCTCGTCCCCGATCACGAGCATGCTGTCGCGCGGACAGGCGTTGCAGAATCCGCGCGACGACCAGTCGGGGGTACCGAAGCGTCGGCTGTGGTCCACCGCGTCCGGGCGCCTGACCGTCACATCGAGGGACTGGAGAAGCACGATGAATTGATCGAGCTCCTGCTGCGCACGCTCGATCACCATGCGCGGATACTTGAAACCGGCCGCAAGCCGTTGCAGCCGGGCCGCCCATGGCGGGATGTTGCACGTCACGACCGGGTGGCTGGAGGGGATCGCCGCGCCGTCGAGTCGACCGACGATGATCTCCTCCAACGGGTCCCACTCGTTGTGCGAATTGACCGGTGAAACAAGGGGTTCCGCGGCGTCGGCAGCCGTGGCCGAAGGCTCCGACATCATGCGTAGTCCGCAGCCCGCACAGAGGAATCCTCCGTACACGCGTCGTTGCCTGCCGCCACCGTCAGAATGCCGGGCCTCTCAACTACCGCCATAGTCAACCGCTTTCGATCGACGCAGAAGTCAGTGACTCACCATGTCCACGTACCCCAACCGCGCACGTTCGCACGGCGCAAGACGATTCCGGGCCAGGACCGGATGCCGCTCCCCTCCGGTCTTCGGACTTCTCTCTCGCAGCAGGCGAATGGCGGCCCGGTCGGCTCCACTCGCACCCGGCCAGGTTCTGCAACCGCCATGATTCGCGTCATGGCCGCCACAGCATCATGTGCGGAGGCATCCGCTCGCGCGCACGGTCACCCGCTCCGGGTGATGCGGCTCGGCAGGATCGGCTGCGGAATGGGAAGGGGGCCGGCCCCGCGGAGAACAGCCGACGGACAGTGATGCCTCGGGCGGAGGGGAAGAGCGTGGCGCGGTCGGCGCGAACCTCCGGACCGCGTGCGGGAGGCACTGAGCCCCTTCCGCCCCACGGTCCTGCACACCTCGCTCACCAAGGAGCGTGAGGAAGAACTCATCGCCGCCCTCCACGGGATGTAGTCACGCCGGTCCGCAACCGGTGACGCGGTGGCGGCGTAGTGCGGCGGTCCCGCACGGGCAGGGCCGCTGTCGACAGGGAGCGTACTGATGACCACTTCGACGAATGCCGGTCGTAGCGGCCCGGCCGATGAGGCACGCGGCCGGGAAAAGCTGTGGGGCCCCTATCTCAGCGAGCGGCAGTGGGGCACCGTCCGCGAGGACTACAGCGCCGGGGGCGACGCCTGGTCCGCCTTCCCGCACGACCACGCGCGTTCCCGCGCCTACCGGTGGGGCGAGGACGGACTCGGCGGGATCTGCGACGAGAAGCAGCGGTTGTGTTTCGCACTCGCGTTGTGGAACGGACGTGACCCGATCCTCAAGGAACGTGCCTTCGGGCTGACGAACGGCGAGGGCAATCATGGCGAGGACGTCAAGGAGTACTACTTCTACCTCGACAGCACGCCCAGCCATTCCTACCTGAAGTACCTGTACAAGTACCCGCAGGCCGAGTTCCCGTACAACGACCTGGTGGCGACCAACCAGGCACGCGGACGCCACGAGTTCGAGTACGAGTTGCTGGACACCGGGGTCTTCGACGACGACCGGTACTTCGATGTCACCGTCGAGTACGCCAAGGCGTCGCCCGAGGACATCCTGATCCGGATCACCGCCGAGCACCGCGGGCCCGACGAGGCCACCCTGCACCTGCTGCCGACCCTGTGGTTCCGCAACACCTGGTCCTGGCAGGACGGCGGAGGCGCCACCGCACCGCGGCTGTCCGCGACCCGCACTCCGGCGGGGACCACCGCGCTCCGCGCCGACCATCCGGCGCTGGGCAGTTATGAGCTGCGGTGCGGCGGGCAGGTACCGCTGCTGTTCACCGAGAACGAGACCAACAGTGAGCGGCTGTCGGGCACGCCCAATCCCTCTCCGTATGTGAAGGACGGCATCGGTCGGTATGTGGTCAACGGCGAGGATTCGGCGGTCAATCCCGCGCAGGAAGGCACCAAGGCCGCCGCACACTACACGCTGACGATCCCGGCCGGTGGCGCCGAATCCACCCGGCTCCGCCTCGCCCCCGCCGGCTCCTCGATGCCGCTGACACGGGATTTTGACACGGTGTTCCGCGACCGGCGGGCCGAGGCCGACGCCTTTTACCGGGAGCTGACCCCGGACGGTGCGAGCGAGGACGAGGCGCGGGTGCTGCGCCAGGCGCTGGCCGGGATGCTGTGGTCGAAGCAGTACTACTCCTTCGACGTGGAGAACTGGCTGGCCGGGCACGGCTTGGATCCCTGGACCGCGCCGGGGCGCGCCGTACGCAACGGCGCGTGGTTCCACATGGCGTGTGACGACATCATTTCCATGCCGGACAAGTGGGAGTACCCCTGGTTCGCCGCGTGGGACCTGGCCTTCCACACCGTGGCGCTCTCGGTGGTCGACCTGTCCTTCGCCAAGGACCAGCTCGAACTGCTGCTGCGGGACACCTACCTGCACCCCAACGGCCAGGTCCCCGCGTACGAATGGAACTTCGCCGACGTCAACCCGCCCGTCCACGCCTGGGCGGCGTACTTCGTCTACACCCTGGAAGAGCTGCGTACGGGCAACGCCGACCGGGCCTTCCTGGACCGCGTCTTCCAGAAACTGCTGACCAACTTCACCTGGTGGGTCAACCGCAAGGACCCCAGCGGCCGCAATCTCTTCCAGGGCGGCTTCCTCGGCCTGGACAACATCGGTGTGTTCGACCGCAGTGCGCAACTGCCCACCGGCGGCTACCTGGAGCAGGCCGACGGAACCGCGTGGATGGCGCTGTACTGCCAGACCATGCTGCAGATCGCGCTGGAACTCGTCCGGCACGATCCCGCCGGCTACGAGGATCACGTGCTCAAGTTCGCGGAACACTTCCTGTGGATCGCGGCAGCCATGGAACGCACCGGTGGGGACGGACTGTGGGACGAGGAGGACGGGTTCTTCTACGACGTGCTGCGGTTGCCGGACGGGCAGGCGACGCGGCTGAAGGTCCGCTCGATGGTGGGACTGCTGCCGCTCTGCGCGGCGACCGTGCTGCGGCCCGGGCAACTGGCCGGCGTGCGCGGCCTGGGCGACCGGTTGCGCCGCTTCGTCGACCGTCACCCCTCCCTGGCGCCCGGCCTCGCGGAGGCGCTGGCGGGGGCCGAGGACGGTCCGCGGCTGCTGTCCGTCGTCGACGAGAAGAGGCTGGTCCGCGTACTGTCACGGCTGCTGTCCGAGGACGAGTTCCTCAGCCCGTACGGCATCAGGGCGCTTTCGCGGTACCACGCGGACCACCCCTACACCTTCGGGGTCGACGGCACGGAGCACCGCGTCGGCTATCTGCCCGCCGAGTCCGATTCCGGGATGTTCGGCGGCAACTCCAACTGGCGTGGGCCCGTGTGGTTCCCCGCCAACGCCCTCGTCATCCGCGGGCTGCTGAACCTCTACGCGTTCTACGGTGACGACCTCACCGTGGAGTGCCCCACCGGCTCCGGCGTCCGGATGAACCTCTTCGAGGTCGCGAGCGAGATCTCCACCCGTCTCACTCGCCTCTTCCTGCGCGATGAGAACGGACACCGGCCCATGTACGGCGGCCAGCGGAAGTTCCAGGACGACCCGCACTGGCGCGATCTGCTCTCCTTCCACGAGTACTTCCACGGCGACAACGGCGCGGGCATCGGCGCCGCGCACCAGACCGGCTGGACCGGCCTGGTCGCCACGCTGATGACGTTCTTCGGCACCGTCACGCCCGAGCACTTCCGCACCTGGCCGGCAAGGAAGGAGACGTGATGCGCCCACTCCCGGAACAGCCCGCCATCCACGAGGTCAACACTCACGTGTGGCTGCGCGAGGTACAGCAGCGCATCGGACGCCGGGTCGGGCTCGGCGGTGTCCCGAAGGACGCCTGGGACCGCATCACCCCGCACGGCATCGATGCCGTCTGGCTCATGGGGGTGTGGGAACGCAGCGGGGTGGGCCGTGACATCGCGCTGCGGGATCCCGCGTTGCGCCAGTCCTTCACCGAGGCTCTGCCGGACGTCCGGGACGACGACATCGCCGGTTCCCCGTACTGCGTCCGCAGTTACACCGTCGACGAGGCGCTCGGCGGAGCGGCGGGACTGGCTTCGGCGCGTGCCGAGCTCGCCGGCCGCGGCATCGGCCTGCTGCTCGACTACGTACCCAACCACGTCGCGCCGGACAGCCCGTGGCTGACCGAGCACCCCGACTACTTCGTCCGCGGGACCCCCGACGACCTGCACCGCGACCCGGCCGCCTACCTCGAATCGGGTGGGCATGTCTTCGCCCGTGGCCGGGACCCCTTCTTCCCGCCCTGGCCGGACGTGGTGCAGCTCAACGCCTTCGGGCCCGGCGTGCGGGCGGCTACCGCCGACGTGCTGACGCGCATCGGCGGCATGTGCGACGGGGTGCGCTGCGACATGGCGATGCTGATGACGAACGACGTCTTCGCACGGACCTGGGGGCACCGTGCCGGTCCGCCGCCGGACGCCGAGTTCTGGCCCGCCGTACTGACCGCCGTCCGGCAGCACCGGCCCGACATGGCCTTCATCGCCGAGGCGTACTGGGACCTCGAATGGGCCCTGCAGCAGCAGGGGTTCGACTACTGCTACGACAAGCGGCTGTACGACCGGCTGCTGCACGAGCGGGCGGTGTCGGTGCTCCAGCACCTGCGCGCGGACGTGAGCTACCAGCGGCGTCTCGTACGGTTCCTGGAGAACCATGACGAGCCCCGGGCCGCGTCGGTCCTGGGTCCTTCCGAGGAGCGTGCGGCAGCCGTTGCCGTCGCGACGCTGCCCGGTGCGACGCTGTGGCACGAGGGCCAGTTCACCGGGCGCCGGACGCGCCTGCCCGTCTTCCTCGCCCGGCGCCCCGAGGAACCGCCCGACGCCGAACTGCAGGCATTTCACGAGCGGTTGCTGGCCGCCGTGCACCGGAGCGGCATGCGCACCGGACACTGGGAACTGCTGTCGTGCGAAGGCTGGAGCGACAACCCGACCCACCACGACCTGCTCGCCTGGGGCTGGCGGGGCACCGCGGGCACGTTCCTGACCGTCGTCAACCTCGCCGCGCACAGCTCCCAGGCCAGGATCCGCCTGCCGTGGCCCGACCTCGGCACGGCGGCCTGCCGGCTGACGGACCTGCTGGACGGTACCCGGTACGAACGCCCCGGCAGCGAACTGACCGACCACGGCCTCTTCGTCGACCTGGCCGCCTGGCGCACCCACGTCTTCACGGTCGAACCAGCAGCAGGGGGGTGAAGGTCTCACCGTTCCGCCACGTCAGCGGCCACACCGCGCTCCGCGATTTGATCGTTGCGGAGTATCGGGTCACCGGGCTGTCGCCTGCTGGTTCAGGGTGGGCCGTTCCACCATTACCCGCGCCGTCATCGATGGCACGCGGATCCGCGTGCCTCGCCCGGCCGCAGGGCGAAAGGACCGGGCGACGTTCCTCTCCGGCAGCCGGGCAAGGTACGCCCTACGTCCCTTTGCTCATCCTTTGAATGCGGGCGTGACAGCGGTGACCGGCAGCGCCCGCCGGTCGCCGCTTGGGCGGACAATGCGTCGCCACTCAGTCTTCCTCCGGTCTCGCAGCACGGCACCTCGACAAGCGTCCGAACAGGTTCTTCTTCCCTGGTCCAGCGCGAGGCCCAGTCTTCTCGGAAGGAGTTGGCGCACGGCATATCGACTGCTTCTGCTCGGCAGGCGCACCACACCGAGTATCCGGCTGGAGCGCTAGACTGCGATCCCCCGACCATCGGGCTGGGGAGGGAGCGGACATGGAGATCAAGCCGCAGGCAGTTGTCATTCCGAAGGACACCGGCCACCTCGAGCAGGGGAAATACGGTCCCATCTTTCCCAAGACTCCCGCCTGTTACGGATTCACTATCGTGGCGAGGGTCAAACCGGGCCGGGCCGACGTCATGCGGGAATACGGCCGCTCACTGGCGAAAGCGCTGGAGAAGGATCCCTATCTCCTTGCACCGTTGAAGCTGCACTACCTGCGGTGGGTGCTTTTCGACGACGACACGCGTTTCATGTACCAGGGGATCTTCGACACCGACTTCGACAAGTACACCGAGGATGCGGTTGCGCTGTTCTCGAAGTCCGGCGTGAGCACGGCTTTCGAGAACCTGGAGGGGTTTCCTGAGGATTGGAAGACCAATCCTGAGGGCTTCGTCAGGTTCGTGCGGGAGCATCACTGTCCGAGCTTCATCGAGTATGGCGAGTATCCCTACGTGACGGCGGACGAGATCAAGAAGGCGCTGCGGGTCAAGAGCGCGCTGTCCGAGATGCTCGACCAGATGCAGTGAGGCCGGGACTCGGCACTGCGGTGTGAGCGGGCCACGGCACCGAAGCACCGCCGCGATCGGAGACGATCGACATGAGCAAGGCCAGGACGGCGCGCACCTACAACCAGCGGCACATCCCGCGGGCGTACACACCGGGCGGGCGACGGGTGAGCATCTACGTTTCGTGGAGCTATCCGGCCGAGGCAGGCCGGTATGCGGCGGAGCTGGACAACCGGTTCTCAACGATGACCGAGGTCAGGCGAGCAGCCTGGCCGGCTTACGAGGACCCGCAGTGGTCCGACCCCTATCGGTTCCAGCAAGGCATCGCCGGGTCGTTGGAGCTGTTCTTCTGGGCCTGGGTACCGTTCCAGGATTTCGTCGAGGACACCACGGGACACCCCGTGCCGGTGTACCAGCGCATCGATCAGGCCGGTTTCCCTACGCCCCTGGACGAGAGAGTACTGGCGGACACCGATGTCCTGTTCGTGTTCGGGCTGGACCACATGATCACCGAGCAGGAGGCGCAGCCCGGGGAGATCGAGGCTCTGCGGCACTTCCTGGCCCGCGAGGACGCCCGCCTGGTCCTCGGTCCCCACCACGATGTCGGAGCCTCGGACGACCTGTCGGAACGGGAGATGGAATACCACCATCACCGCGATCCGCTGGTGCCCCGCCAGCAGCGCTTCGCCACCTACGTCAGGGACCTGATGAAGGGCCTGGGCATACCGGCCGTGAATCGTTACGGTCTGCGCCCCGCCTCTGAGGAGGGCAATCGGATCGCTCCCCTGTCCACCGTTGCGGACCTGGACACCAGGGGCTGGCTGGACGGGGTGCGCAATTTCAACTTCCACATGCATCTGCCGCACTACGAGGTGACGGCCGACGACTCTGACTCCCTTCGCGTCCTGGCCAGGCAGCCGATCGACATGTCCAGGCCGCATCCGTTCACCGAGGCCGGCCACACCGAGTTCAACATGCTTCTGTGGATGCCCCCACACGGTGACCGGGCCGGCGACGTGCTGCTGGCGGACTCAACGATCTTCAGCTCCTTGTTCGGTGGTGATGACAGCCTGCGCAATTTCTGGCGCAACCTCGTCTCGAAGTAGGACCGCAGGGAGGCCGCACCGTGAGCAGGCCCAGGGAAGCCGAACTGGAACTGGACGACATTCAGCGCGGGGCCCTCAGCCCCCGGCCGACCCCCTATGCCGCGACGTATCTCCTCTTCCGTATCGACGACCGCGTCCACGGACGGGAACTAATGCGCAGGGCGAGCACAGCGGTGACCTCTGCCGCCGAATCCGTCAGCCCGCTCGGTGCGACATGGGTCAGCGTGGCCGTCACCTGTACCGGCCTGGCGGCCCTCGGCGTGCCGCGCTCGTCGCTGGACACCTTCGCCTGGGAGTTCCGGCAAGGCATGGCGGCCCGCGCCAAGGCGCTCGCCGACGTCGGTGAAAGCAGCCCGGAGAACTGGGAGGCACCGCTGGGCAGCTCGGGCGTCCACGTGGCGCTCACAGCAGTCGCACCCGACCCGCAGCTCCTGACAGCGGCCCTCGATCGCGCCCGGCCGGCCTACGACCGCCTTCCTGGGGTGACGGCCGTCTGGCGACAGGACTGCTACGCCCTGCCCACCGAGACCGAGCACTTCGGTTACCGGGACGGCGTCAGTCACCCGGCCGTCGAGGGAAGCGGCATCCCCGGGTCGAACGAGCTGGAAGTCCCCCTCAAGGCCGGGGAGTTCATCCTGGGATACCGGGACGAACTCGGCGGCATCCAGGCCCCCCAGCCGGACGTCCTGGGCCGTAACGGCAGCTACGCGGTCTTCCGCAAGCTGCATCAGCAGGTCGCCGGCTTCCGGCGCTACCTGAAGGACAATTCCACAGGGCCCGCCGACGAGGAACTGATCGCTGCCAAGATCATGGGCCGCTGGCGCAGCGGAGCCCCCCTGGCTCTCGCGCCGCAGCGTGACGACCCCGGACTCGGCGTCGACCCGCACCGCCGTAACACCTTCCTCTACGAGCGCGACGATCCGACGGGCTTCGACACGCCCCGCGGCTGCCATATCCGACGGGCCAACCCGCGGGACGCCTCGGTGGCCGGAGAGGTACGGCTGCACCGAATGATCAGGCGCGGCGCCGTCTACGGACCGCCGCTTCCTGAAGGAGTCCTGGAGGACGACGGAGCAGACCGTGGCCTGATGTTCGCTTTCATCGGCGCACACCTTGGGCGCCAGTTCGAGTTCGTGCAGTCGCAATGGATCAACGACGGCGTCTTCTTCGGAGGAAACGACGCCAAAGACCCCGTCGTCGGGTCCGCAGACGGCGCCACCGGCTACACGATTCCCCGACGGCCGGTGCGACGCCGGCTGGTCGCCCTGCCCCAGTTCGTCGTCACCCGCGGCGGGGAGTACTGCTTCCTGCCGAGTCTGAGCGCCCTGCGCTGGCTCGGTGACCTTCGCGACTGACAGGCCGCATTGGACCGCCGCGCCGCCGACCGAAGATGCTCCGGAGCCCGAGGGGACGTTCGATGGACACCCTGCATCTAGTACTCAACGCCGTCACCGTGATCTTCATCGCTGCCACGATGTTCGCCGCCGGCCTGGGAGCCACCCTCACCGGTTTGCGCGGCGTCTTCACCAACGTTCCCCTGCTGTTGCTGGCATTGCTCGCCAACATGGTGATCCTTCCATTGCTCGGCTGGGGCCTGGGCGCGCTGCTCAGCCTCCCATCGGCCGCGTTCATCGCACTGATCCTGGTCGCGTCGTCCCCGGGTGGCCCCTTCGGGGCAAAACTGGCCATGGTGCAGAAGGGTGATGTGGTCGGAGGCGCGGCGATGCAGGTCCTCCTCGCCTCGGTCGGCAGCATCACCTTCGCGCCAACCGTCAACGCTCTCCTCACCGCCGCCGATGTCGGCACCAACGTCTCTCTGGACGTCGGGGCGCTGGTCCGCACCGTCGCCCTTCTCCAGTTGGTGCCCTTCGCCATCGGCCTCCTCCTGCGCCGCTACGCCACGGACACCGCCCAGGCATGGCATCCCACCGCAGCCAAGGTCTCCAACATCACGTTTCTGATAGTCCTCGCAGGCATGCTGCTGGGTAACTGGAAGGACGTGGTGGCCCTCCTCGGCTCACTCACTCTCCTCGCAGGATTCCTTCTCGCGGCTGCCGCCTTCGCCGTCGGAACGCTGCTGGCGACGGGACCGGCGGAACGCCGAACCACCATGGGAGGCGTCGCCTCCGTCCGCAACGCCGGCCCCGCCCTCGCGGCAATCGGCATCGCCTTCAACAGCCAACCCGCCATTCTGGGCGCACTCGCCGGCATCCTGCTCAGCGGACTGGCAGCGGTCCTCCCGATCGCCACCGTCCTCGGCGGCCGGCGCAACGCTCCCACGCCACTCGCCGAACCGAGCAAGAAGATCAGCGGGGCTGAGGTGCCTCGATGACCGGGGCCACCCAAGCTGAGATTCCGCCCGGCCTGTGGCTGCTGTCCGATGCGCTGGCCCGCAAAAAATGTGACTACTACGACCTCAAGCATGGGTCAGGAATGGGCGCCGAAGGGAGTGCTGGAACCGCAGACGGTGAGGCGTTCGGCGCCGGGCCCGGTGAGCAGGTCGGCGGCGTCGGCCGCGAGGACCGCCAGGGCGTGGTCGACGATCGCGGTGGTGGGATGGGGGTGGTGCGACAGGGGCCGGCCTTCTCGTCCCACTGCAGCAGCGGCACCGTGGGACACGGGGCATCGCGTCATTGATGGCTGCGATTGCGGCGGGGAGGGCCGGCGGCGCGGGAGGCGAGCAAAGACCCGACCTGCTCGCGCAGCGGGGCCGAGCTGACACAGAAGCAGGCCCGAACCACGCTCGGATGGGAGACCCGGCCGCGGAACGACCGTCCTGTCAGATGACCTCTTGCTGCCCTTGGTGGAGCTGCTCCAGCTGCGCAGCCCAGTCAGCAATCACACCACAGCGATCAATTGGCGCAGCCGGACTTCCCGTTTACGGTCCGGGCCGAATCGGCGTCCTGGCCGAGGAAGCTCAAACCGGACCTGGCGGTTGGGGTTGTCGGCGTTTGTGTCCGCCAACCTCCGCTGAGGCAACCGGCACATTTACCAACGAAGCCTTAGGCCGTGTCCGCAAAGTCCCGCCTGGCCCGCGACGCCTGGCACTTCCCCAAGCTCTCGGCTTCGCTCGAGCAGGGGATACCCCAACGCTCGCTGCGTTGTCGGGATCGCCCACGTAGACCCACTACGAGGACGACCCTCCGCCTTGCGATCGCACGCACCAGACGCCGCGGGCCCCGCCCTCCGGGCGAACGACGGGACTTTGCGGACACGACCTAGCGGCACAAGTCCCGAGTCGCCGCGGCAGCGGCCCGACCCGGGGGTACGACCGGGAGCAGCCTCATCGCTCCTCCAGGTACGGTGCCAGGTGATGCAGGCGAGTGTAATAGTCGGGATGCGAGGACAGAAGCTTCTCTGACACGCTCGGCCTACGACCGCGAGCTGTGGCCCCGGTGTTCATCGCTGCCGCGCTGCCGCACCCGGACAACGCGGAAGCCGTCACACGTCCGCTTTCCCGTTCTGCCGCCTGCATCATGTGCAACACCTCGGCGAGCATCGGTCCGAAGCCGGCCGCTGCCGCATGGTGATCAGCCCGCAGCTCGACTCGGCGCGCCACAGCGGCGAGCAGGTACGGGGTAACGGCCAGCGGCAGGGCGACGAACCAATAGGACAGTGCGACCACCAGCAGGATGCTGCCCACCGTTAGGAGCAGCACTGCCGCCCAAAATCCTATGCGGCCACGAACAATGACGGCGACGAGTCGGATAAGCCCCCGTACTGCGGACCACGCGAGCCGTGCCGGAACCGCGTACCACTGCCCCAGTAACGAGGACCATGCATGACCACGAACATGGTGACCCAGTTCATGGGCAAGGACCGCGGCCAGCTGGCCGCCGGACAGTCTCTCCAGCGCAAACCTGGTAACGCCCACAATGTGGCCCGCCGCGGCCAGCGCGTTGAGACGATTGCTGTCCTCGATCCACAACTCGTAGGCGCGCCCCTCGATGCCCGTCCGGGCTGTCACTTCCCGCCACAGCGGTGCCAGCCGGGCCAGTTCCTGCGGGGTGGGGTGACGGAGGTTCAGCAGATGACGGGCCAGGACTCTTTCGGTGGGCCGGTGAAACGCCATGGCGCCCGAAACGAGCCAGAGCAGACCCCCCAGCCAATCCACGGCAGGCAGCAGGGCGTGGGAGAGCACCGCCACAATGACCAGACTTACGAGGAACGAGGGCAGATATAAAAGCAGCTGCCCCCAGGCCGTGGCATCAATGCCCCGCTGTCGCTTTGCGAGGTGCACCCGCCCACGGCGACGGAGTTCCTCATGCGGCGGGCGCCTCCCGGCGCCCGGATCGGACCAGTTTTCCGATTCGCCGATGAGGTGGCCGGCGTCAGGCTGCGCCACGCTACCCGGGTACTGCGACAGGGGTGGAACGGCCTCGCCCCGACAGCGCGGAGGCGGAGACGCCACAGCATCCGGGTAGGCCGAAGTATCGGCACGGGAAGCGCGACCCGAGCGGCCGGGATCGGGAGGAGTGATCATGGTCTCTTCCTGTGTATACGTACGACCGGAACGTGACGGCGCCATGAGAAGCGGGTCGGCGAGGGGCCTTCAGCCAACGAGCCGCGCGATGGGCAAAAGCAGCATTCCCACGCAATAGGCGCCCAGGCCGGCACGGATCCACCGGTGTTTGGCGCCGACGATGTGGCTGTTCTGAGCCAGCGCCTCGAGTATTCCCTCGGTCTGATGTGCTTCGGTGACGGCGAGCGCCTCGGCGAGCCGGCAGTCGTTCGTGGCCCGGCGGATGTCTCCGAAGTACGTCAACGGCCGCCCAGGAGACCACTGACGGGTGCCGTAACGGGGCACAACGGCGAGGAGCAGGCATACCAGTGCCCCGGCCAAGGCGGCCATGGCCGCCCACAACAGCGCACTCCCGGCGGCGGAGAGCCGTAACGGAAAGCGCCCTCGGGCCGTGAGCAGACCGACGAGCAAGCTCACCGTCATGCTCATGACTCCCAGAAGCAGAGACGCCTTGCTGTCCGCACGGGCCGCCTCGGACCGCAGCTCCGTGAGTAGACGGGCCCCCGCAACCGGAGCTTCGGTCCCATCGCAGTTCATCGCTCCTCCTCGGAGCTGTCGGCGGGCGCCCCGTCCTGCTCCTTGCGGAAACGCACCGGAGTGTCATCGGTCCCGGCCCAGGACAGGGCGTCCGTTGTGGCAGGAGCTGCACCAGTGATGTTGCGGGCGAGGAACCCCTCCATGATCTCCACGGCCTGCTTGTTGAGACCCGCCCGCTGGTAGTCCTCCAGGTTCCCTTCCTTCAACACCAGCAGGGCGACCTCGGACTGGTTTCGGATCAGGTCCGCCTGGTCCTTGCGCAGGTTCTCCAGCACCAGCCGCGAATCCTCCGGGTGCTCCGCCAGATGCAGGGCCCACATCGCCACGCCACCGCGCTGGAGGTACTGCTCGTAATAGCGGATCTTCGCTGCCTCCAGCTCCCTCACCTTTTCCTGCTGGCGGCCCTGCAGCATGACCAGCTCATGCTCGTGCCTCGCCTGCTCCACATTCCGCTCCGCCCTGGCCCGGTCCTCCTGCAATGCCAAGCCATGCGACAGACCCAGCTGTTCGTCGGCGTACCGGATGCGACGGACTTCCTGCTGATGGACGATCGCGGCATCATCCAGTCTCAGCCGGACGGCCCACGACGTGCGCAATCCGGCTTCGCCTCCCAGCTCACCAGCGCCGGCGATCGCCCGGCACACGGCGCGTTCGGCACCCGCGCTCTCCTCGATGGGGAAGCCGCGGCTGACCGGGCGAATCAGTCGCTCCAGGCGGCGCTTCAAGAGGGCGGGCACGTCCCGCTCTCCGCTGGCCACGAACTGTTCCGGCCGGGAGACCTGCCAGGTCAGCTCCACCTCTGCGGTGAAATCAAAGGCATCGTTGTCGCTGGGCATCGGCAGCGAAGCGGTGCAAGTGTGCACCCCCATGTCGACTTCATAGACCGCGGTGTACCGCCTGACGGCGAACAGAGAGCGCGCTGGCCGGCGGGGCGGCAGATAGACCTCGAAATTCCCCTTGTCCGTGGTGAAGACCAGCGCGTTGTCGATCCGGCTGTAACCCCTGCGGTGGTCGAAACGGGATAGCTGACGCACGGTCAGTACGGGGTCCGCCAGGTCACTGTGCCGGTCCGCGCCCTGGTACCAGTCGGTCTCGCGACGGAGGTCCGCCATGGCTTTTTTCTCCTCACTCAGTGGTGATCCGGAACTTGATGGCCCCCGGCCGCAGGCGCGGCCGCGGCGCCTCGCAGCACGGCCATCAGACGGCCGACCACCGCGGGCGGGTCGCCCCCGCGTCTCCCGCACAGCGTCCCGAGCATGTGATCGAGGCGCTTGCGGTCCTCAGTGGACGCTGCGAGCGTGGGAAGCAGCATGGTCAGTTGCCGCTCGGTCTGCGGATCGCCGTCCGCCTCGAGGGCCCAGCCGGCCAGAGCCTTCAACGCATCGGTGGTGTACCGCAGATCGGCCAGGGCGGTCCGCCACAGCAAGATCAGCCACCGTGCGTCCTCCGCGTCCGATGAGGCGGCTTCCGCATACCACCGCAACAGCAGCCGGCTGTCGGCGCGCGTGCATGCGAGGACGAACGCGTGCAGCGCCAGCCGCCGGCCGGACGGCCCGTCCTGGAGAAGTTCCAGCAGCCGCCGCAGCACCTGGCTGCGCACCGGCGCCGATTCATCGCTCAGCAGCAGCGCGGCGGACTCGGCGATGTGCTGCGCCTCCTGCTCGTCGTCCCCGGTGCGGGCGGCTTCCGCCAACGCCTCCAGCGCTTCGTCGGGCATGCGGGGGCCCACGAGGGCATAGGCCCGGATGGCTGTCCAGCGAGGCCGCGGTTCGGCCTCGTCGTCGCACCAGGAGCGCAGAATCCGCGGGATGTTCGGGGCACCGACGGCGTACGCCGTCGCCAGAGCGTTGGCGGCGACGAGGCGGTCGCGGTAAAGCTTCGACTTCGCCCAGCCTTCGATGAGCAGGGCCATCGCCGACGGTAGGTCGGTCTCGGCCAGCACCGCAGCGGTCACTGCCGCACGGGTGCGCACCAGCGGCCGTCCGTCCTGTGCGAGCTTCCGGAGCCACGCGAGCAGAGCGGGCCGCGCAGAGGGGTGGCTCGTCCACACTTCGCGGAGGACCTCGCCGGCAGCTCTGCGTTCCTCGAAGCGGGCCATGCGCTGGAGCACGGGGCCCCACTCGGTGTGTTCCTCCTGCCAGTACTCGACGGCTCGGGCCAGACGCAGGCGCTTGGTGATGGACGTACCGAAGATGCCGACGCGGGGCTCCTTCCCGGCATCCTCGGTCCTCTGGAACTGCCCGTACAGGGAGTCGCTGAGCTCCGCGGTCAGGGCGTAGGCGGCCTCGTCGAACGCCGCCAGGGAGATGAGGAACGCCTTGTCCCGGAGTTGGGTTTCGTCGGTTCCGAACCATTCCTGGACCTGGTCCCGGACCAGCATCGGGCCGACGGCCGCCAACTTCTCATAGGTCATCGTGCCGTCCGCGTGCGCGGCCAGGGCCTCCGCGTACGCCGCCGCCTCGCGCAGCTGGTGGTCGTCCCGGCCGAGGAACTCCCGGGAGACCGCCAGGGCCAGCAACTCGTTCTCCTTCCGCGGGTCCTGTACTCGGGCGTGCAGGTGTGACCGGAGCACGGCCTGGGGCGACGGCGGCTTCCAATCGACGACGGGTACGCCCCGCAGGGTCGCGAACAGGTCGACGGTGATGACCATGTAGGCGTCCTTCTCCCGGAGGATGTCCCGCACGGCCCATAGGTCGATGTCGCGCAGCGGGTTCTCGCTGCCCGTCACCAGATCGCTGATGAGGTAGCCGATCGCATCGCCGTTCATCTCGTCCGTCAGCGCCGTCGGCCGGGTGTTGGGGTCGATGGCGCGTACAGGCGCGGCGCCCAGGGACCGCAGCAGCATCAGAGCGGCGCTGCGACGGCCGGTGAAGGGTGCACCGGACAGTACGAGAACCCGCTCCGCGCGCAGCCGGTCGCGAAGGGGGTGCACGAGTTCTTCGTACCCGGCGAACACCTGGGCAAGGTGCTCGAGTTCGGCAGGCGGGATGTTGCCGGAGGTGTGGGTGGCGGCGCCAAAGCGGTAGTGGTGCTCCACCTTGGTGCCGAGGACGACGTCGCCTCCGACGCTGCCCCCGCTGACACCGGTCTGAGCGCCACCGACCAGGCTGCCGCCGACGAAGGCCGGTACATGTTCGTACAGCTCCCGCCGGGCGGCCCAAGGGTCCTGCGGGCGATCGTCCTCCGCGCCGGTGTCTTCGTCGTTCGTCTGCCCCTGTCTGTCGGCTGCCGGGTCGGCGTCATCCTGGGACGCGTCCGCGGGCTTGTCACCGGCCTGCTCACTCATGGCTGCTCGCTCCGGCTCTCGCGCTGAGCACTGCCCATGATCACGTCGCCGGTGACGCGGCCGCCGCTGACTCCGGTCTGGTCACCGATGACCTGGCTGCCGCCGAACGACACGGTCCCGCCGTTGAACGTGATGTCCGCCCCGCCCCTTGCGGGCGCTGCGCCAGGCGCCTGCCCGACTGCATCGTCCTGCGTACCCGAGCGGTCGCTCCCGGCAGGCGGGTACTCCCGGGCTGGGGCGGTGACGCCGGACGGGAGTGGACCGTGCAGCCACAGCTCGAGCCGGTCCTTCTTCACGGCCACGGCAGCATGGTGGAACTCCTCCGGGCGCAGTCCGCGGTGTCCGTGACGGACCACGCCTTCGTAGACGGAGGGCGACACACCCAGCGCGCAGTCCGCGTCCCGCTGTGCGAGGGCCTTGCGCAGGACCTCGGAATCAAGCAGCCGGCAGGAATGATTGAGATCGTGGCCGACGAGCCCACCGACCGTGCCGCACTTCGGGTCGAAGGCGACCTCTCCCGCGGCCAGGACCATCCGCAGCCGCATCTGCGCACTGCTCGACGCCAGCCGGTTGTACTGGTGCAACGAATCCGGAGTAGTCGTCAGCAGGGCCCGGAGCAGCGCAGCTTTCGGGATGTCGGAACTGACCAGAATGATCAGGCCGTCCCCGCGGTCCTCGCGGTACTGCATGTTCTGCTCGACACCCGCCTCGGCGAGGGTGTCCTCCACTGCATTGTGCAGTTCCCGGCGCAGGCAAGCCTGCGTCACATCGTCCCGTCGACTGAAGTCCTCGATGTCCAGGAGCAGAATGGTGCGGTTGACGGGTTCTCTCAGGGCCAGGCTCATGCGTGCCTCTCGGACGGTCGGGCTCGGTCCGAAGCACTATCCCGCGGGGGTCTGACAGTGGAGTAGGAAAACCTGCACACAGCCTCTGTAACCGATGACACACAACTCGCGCTCGCTGCGCGACGTTGACTACCCGCCGCCTGCTATCCGGCGCAGCTGGTCCGGGCGGACGATCACCAGCCCCCTCCGGCTGGTGCGGACGATGTCGCGCTCCCGCAACTCCTTCAGAAGCCTCGCCACCGCCTCTCGCGAAGACCCGACCGCACCTGCCAGCTCGTGTTGGCTGAGGCCAGTGGTCAAGCGCACACCCTCTGCATCCCCCACCCCATGTGTGCGCGACAGCTCCAGGAGCAGGAGCGCCAACCGTTCACGAACCCCGAGGGCTCCTTGCTCCACACGCCGCCGGTCGCTGGCGCGTGTTCTGTCCCCGATGAGGCTGAGCAATTGGAGAGCAGTTTCCGGGAACTCCGCAAGATGGTCCAGGAACCTGCCGCGCTCGATCGCGACGGCCTCGACCTTGCCGATCGCAGTGACCATCGCCGAGCGTGGGCGGCCGCTGACCGCGGAGGCCTCACCGACGACGTCGCCCGGCCCTCGCAGGGCGAGTAGGGCTTCGTAGCCGTTGGCAGCGGAGTGGGTGACCTTGGTCCAGCCGGCAAGAATGATCATCACGTGGGTGGACGGTTCGTTCTGATGTACCAGAACGGACCGTGGGCTGTACTCCATGGGCCGACCCAATTCCAGCAGCGCGACGCGTTCCGGTTGTTCCAGCCGGGCCAGGAAAGGAACTTGGTCGTCGAGCCTGCCGGCTCGCGGTGGCGCCGCGAGCCGGGAGGCCGCGGGAACGGCCGCTGATCCGTGGCGCCCCCGCTCGGGCTCGGCCGTGCCGTGAGTCTCCACCCGCACTCCCCCCAGGCCAGGCAGCTCCGCCGTACTCCAGCGGATCCTTCCCCTCACTCCGCGCATCCAGCCTATGACAAGAGAAACAGAGCACCCCAGTTGCGTGCTTCCCCTGGCACCGACCTGCGGCTGGGGTCGGCCCCCGAGCGAACCGGCCTCACGAGCACCGCCCTCAGACGTGCCCAGGAAGCACCCGCCACCAAGATGCTCGACTGGGGCTTCGCTCACTGACCAGGCAGCGTACCCGGCGCTGAGCGGGCACCGCGCGCAGCATCGCGGGCCCCCGTTCGCCCCCACTGCGGAAGAGCGGTCGCTTTCCGCTCTCTAAATACAGAACTTTCTGTCCAAGGAGTGCAACGAGATTCAGTCCTGAGACACTCGGGCCACTGCTCTGCTCTTCGAGTTCACTCCGAAGATGTGCGATCCGCATGGGAGATCCGGTCGCAGAACGAGCGACCGTCCTGCCAGATAGTCTCTTGCTGTCGAGTTCAATCGGATGTGATCGAACTCGTCGTCCCGGTATTCAAGCCGCTCAAGACCAAGGTGTACACACAAGAGCACCTGATGATGATGTCGTCACCGATCTCAACCACCACCCCGATGACGACACTGGCCGTGTCAGGGCCCAAACGAATGTCACCGTCTTGGCCCTGACCCGTCCCCGGGGCCTGACGACTGGCAAGCCGTCACGCGTGTCCGGGGCCAGTGCGAAGACCTTGCCCGCGCTGCGGGGCAGGGTGGCACGGCCACTGCCTGAGGCGGCGATGAGCAGGTCGAGCACGAGCGGCCCGATCGCGATGCCCAGGAAGAAGCTGATGCTCAGTGGCTTGCCCAACGCGTCCTTGGCGAAGCCGCTCAGCGCGGCGAGGGCGAACGGCGCCAGACCGGCGACGGCGGCCCAGCGGCCGGGTGAGAAGTAGGCGATCAGTGCGGCGACGGCCACGAAGAGGGAGCTGAGTGACTAGCCGGGCCACTGGACCTGCCACTCCGCCGGGGAGCTGTTCCGAAGATGTCTGCCGCTCAGGCGTACAACTCGACGAGCACCATGCCGGGGTCGCCGTCGATACCATTTTCCGCGCCCCGCACAGCAGCGCTTCGTCCGCTCCTCTGCCGTAGCCATGACCAGCTCTCCTCCCGGCCCCTTTTTGGCCCGTGTCCACGGCCCGCGGGGAACCTCCGGCGCCGTAGTGGGAGTTGCCACCCGCGGCGGGGATACCGTTTGTGACGGAGAGCCGGAAACCGCCTTCACCCACGCCGCGGCCTGACATCCACGCGCCGCTGGTCGCGTGCCGCGGACCAGGCGACACCTCGCGCTTCGCGTAGGAGTACCGCGCCTTCCGTGACGTTGAGCTATCGATTCACTACGGTGGGTGCCTGCAGTTGCCAGTGACAGCTACAAGTTCGGCCTTGACGCCATCCCGCGGAGGCCGAGAGGAGACACCATGCAGACTCGCATCGGCGCCATCGCGATGGCTCTGACGGGGGCAGCCGTTCTCGGCGCCAGCGGCTCCGCCTTCGCCAACGCCCCCGCGAGCACCCCTCCAACCTTCCAGCAGATCGACACGGACAGGAGCGGCACCGTCAGCGAGCCGGAACTGCACGTGGCGGGGAAGCAGCAGGGGGTCTCCGAGTCCAATATCCGCAAGGCCTTCCACTTGGTGGACCGCGATTCGAACGGTCAGATCTCCAAGGAAGAGTTCAGCCAGGCGTCGCGGACGCAGTAAAAGCGGGGAATGGCGGTACGGTGCCTTCCGTAGCGAACGGAGGGCACCGTGCGCGGTCCACACTCCCGACCCTCGTAGTGCCCCCGGAGCCGATCCCGCTACGGCCCCATGACGGCGTAGGCCATAGTGCCGGCGACCGCGACGGTCGGCACAGTTCTCAAGCGTTCGCCCCGACAGTCGAGCAGTCTCCATTGCCCTCAGCTGCCCGGTCGGAAAGCCGCCTCAGCCCTCAGGGGAGAACGGTGACGGCTCCGACGAGTCGCCCTTGCCGTTCATCATGATGCTCGGCGGCCGCGCCTACGCAGTGGAGCCGGCGGTGTTCGCCACACCCGGGTGCACGATCTGTTGCTGCTGGTTTACGGACACGGAGTTACCCATCCGCCACCAGGAAGGGTGCACGTGGAACGGCCCAGACATTCCCCCGCGCCTCGGCCGTCGGCGCCGGCGGTATCTATGACGCGGGTGGAGCTGTGCCGCCGGGCAGAGACACGGCCGGCCCTGAGACCACCGCAAACGCCCCGTCCGAGGAAGCGCCTGAACCGATCCCGTGGCCCAGTTGGCGCGGCCAGACGTCTCTAGTCCATTCGTTCTCAACCAACGTCCTGGCCGAGGAAGCTCAGCCGCACCTGACGCCGCGGATTATCCCCGTTCGTGTCCGCCAACCTCCGTTAGGTCAACCCAAGGCTAACCGGTTGCTGCCCACACCAGGTCGGTGCTGTGGCCATCCCCTCCCGGACGGCCACAGCGGACGGAGGTCAGTGAGGCACGCAAAGGCCGGCGTAGCTGGTCCGCCGCGCTGGCATCACGGCATCCTTGCCAGCCGCCAAATCAGGAGTCGTAGCGCTTGGTCACCACCATCGTCGTCCCTGCGAGCACCGATCCCGCTGGTGTCTCGGCCCACTCAACAAGCAGCAGCGGCTTCTCGTCCACGGACTTCAACAAGTAGGCGATCTCGCCGGCACTCGGCGCAGCCGGGAGAGCGCAGCCGATCACCGGGCTGCCTGTTGCACTGGTGTGGTCCCCGTACTCTTCGTCAGGATCGTCCGGTTCCCAACGTCCGATCTCGATCTCCCACGAAGCGTCGTCATCGCCGGGTTCCGGCGCTTGGACCGTCAGGTAGAAGCCGTCAGAGTCGTACGGCTCCGCAAAGAGCTGATAGCTGGGGTCGTCCAGCGCAGCCCACGTGCCGCCACCCTGGGCGTGTGCCGTGACTAGCACCCGGAGGTCAGCGACAGCTTTCTTCCGCTCCTCCGCGGTGAAGCCAACCTCGCGGCGATCGAGCTGCTCGCGCGTATCGTCGCTCAGCGTGTCCATTCCGTCATCATCCCGCACGAAGGGATGGTCGAACTCCCAGTGGCGCTCGAGCTCCGGATCACTCTCCGAGAACGTCCCCGAGAAATCGTCGAGTGCCGCGCGCAACTCGCTCTCTTCTACTTCGAGTTCCGAACGGATCGCCCTGCTGACCGTGTCGGGCAGAGCGACCAGGGCACTGTCCAGGTCGGCAAGCGCCTGGTGAAGCCGCAGGCAGACGTACTCGTACCACAGACTGTGTGCGCCGCTAAGGAGTTCGGCTCGAGCAGAGGCGTCGCTCAGCGCCGCAAGGTGCTTGCGCGGGTAGTAGTCCACACGCTGCTCGCGTCGGTCGTGAATGCTGACAGGGACTGTAGCGAAGGCGGAAATCCGATTGAGAGCGTCGACGATCGGAACCGCAAGGTGGGATTCCCCAAGGCTCGTGACAGTTTTGGATACGACGCCGTCGGGGCCCTGGTAGGTCGCCAGAATCTGAGTTTTCCCACGGTTGGCATGCTGAGAGTAGATGGTCAAGGCAACACCTTTCGCCTGTCCGGCAGATGACAGCCGAACAGGATGGGTGCGTAGGGGCGTGGAAGGAGGCGGTGGCGAGGGCGCTTTCCGACGCTCCGTACCTCGAGAGATAATCGGCGGTGGCCCGGGCACTGTCCCAGGCTCCTTGCCTGTCCGCAGACTAGGCAGATGGACAGCGCGCCGCAAGCGGATCCTCGTCTTTGCACAAGCCGGGTGGCCGTCGAGAACCCTAGGGCCCGTCTCCAAAGGTCGCTGAGTGATGGATCATGGAGGTGGCAGCGACAGGGAGCGGAGTTACTGGCCTTTCTGATCCCGCGGGCCGTCACGGGCCGACGCTGTGTGGAGGGCCGGAGGTAATCAACGGAAAATCTACAAGCCCCGTATCGGCATCTCCGGGCGTGACCTGCCACAGCGCTATGGGGCCGTGGAAGACGGTCTGAACCCGCTTCCGCTGTTACGCGCTCGACGACGTGTTCACCCGCACCCTGCAGCAGGTCCAGGCCCGGGCGGACGCGGCCGGCGGCATCGACTCGCTCGTCCAGATCGACTGCACCATCCTCCGCGCCCACCAGCAGGCCGCCGCCACGGGGCCAAAAAGGGGAGCCATTGGCAGGACGAACCGGGCGATCACGCCCTGGGCCGATCCCGAGGAGGGCTGGGGGTGCTCCGCGTCCCCGCATCGGTCCGGGCCAGCCACGCCGCCGACCTGACAATGCAATCACGGACATGTCTTACAGCTCTCGTGGCTTCTCTAACCACCTGCGACGACGCGGAGTCGCGCACATCATTGCGGAAGAAAATGATCACCAGCGACGTCTCGGCAGTCGCGGTGACAGGCCCCCTCGGTTCGAACGGGATACCCACCGCCGGCGCAACATCGTCGAGCGCTGCATCAACCAACTCAAGCTCTTCCGCGGAGTCGTCACGCAATACAAGAAGACCGAACCTCCTACACGTGCCTCGTTCCCACTCTGGGATAGATCCGCTTGAAGGCGGACCCTAGCCGAGTCGCTCCCCTTCGGCTGAGGCAGCCGGCGTGCTGAGCCTCACTCCCGGGCGGGATGCCCGTCGCTGCCGCCACCGATACCCGCGAGGCCGGCGCAGCGCCGCAACGTGAGCAGCTCCGACGACGCAACCGGTCAGGCTCGTCCGGCCTGCTCATGCACGGGATGGCTACACCGATTCGCGTAAATCTTCCCGCTGAGAAAACGTCAGCCAACGAGCAACGCGACACTCAGCCACGCCGTCCAGAGCTACACCTGACCAAGCTCAACCAGATTCGGAAGTCTCATCAGTAGTCGGGCAGGGGCCCTGAGACGTCACCTGCTGTACGGCGCTAGCCTCTCGTTTCCGGCGACGACCATGGAGTCGACGAGTATCTGCCAATCTTCCAACTTGCCCAGCTCTTCGGCAGTTTTGCGAATTTCCTTGAGCCAGCTGTCCGAAAGCCACGACTGTTTGACCGTGACACGTCCATCTTGAATGCACAGGTCGGATACCCATTGCACGCCGCGGGTAGCTTGCACTTCCTCCGGGAGCTTCCGCAGAATGCCGATGAGTGCGTCGACGGCCTTGACCTCCCCGCGAGCGGCCGGCAGCCAATCCTCGATCGACTCAACGAGGTCTTCAGCGCGAACCCAGTCGATGGGAAGGCCGACGACCTCGTTGTACGGACCTTGCACCCACGGAAGGGGGTCCGGTAGCAGCGCTGCGGCGGCCCAGTCGCCCCAGTCACGGTCGCGGTAGGGGCTCGGGTCGTCACTCAAGTAGCCAACAGCGTGGCGCAGCAAAGGTGGCCAGACGCTTCGGGCAGCTTCGGCCAGACGTTCATTCTCTGCACCTGCTGCGGCAAGACCGTGGAGAAAATTCGACATCAGTCCTGCATCTGCGCGAAGGGCGTCGAGCTGTTCGAGCACCGGTCCGACGGCACCGTTCTTCGCCAAGCCTTCGAGCAGGGCCCGCGCGGCGACGAGGGTGTGCGTCCCGCGGTCATCCGCGGTCCAGCCCTCGCCCTCCTGCGCGACCATGGCGCGTCGCTCGACGTCGAGGAACGCGGCGAGAAGCGTGGCTGCGTCGTCGGCGCAACAGTGGTCCGTCGACGCGGCTGCGCCGAGTCCGCGAATGGCTGCATCGAGAACCGCGATGTCGACGGAATCGCCCGACAGTGCCTGGAGGCGTTCGGCAACGTCGCCGGCAATCTGGACGTTCGGCCGTCGCTGGCCGTCTTGGTCCCACGGACCGATTTCTGCGCCACGGGCGGTCTCAAGCAACCAGTTCAACGCAGTCCGGTGGATGCAAGGGTCGAAGCGGCATGGGGCTGTCCAGACGACATCGCATCCACGCGCCAAATGTAGCCGAGTCTCCAAGGACGCCTTGCCAGCCATCGCAAGACCAGCCTCAGCAACAACCTCGATTGAGCCGTCGGCCGCTCCCAGCGGCGCTGCCAGTGCGGATGTAAGGAACGCCGGCACGGCGTGAGCCACGGCTCGGTCGGCACCAAGATCGAAGAACTGGCCCTCGTGACATTGGTCCTCGGCCTCCTGGAACGACAATGCGATGCCGATGACGAGCTCTGTTGCGAACTGCGCTTCGTTGCCCAGCGCCTCTATATCACCAGCGGCGGCTCGTTCGACCGCTGCTCGGACGACGTGGGCAACGGCATCCACATGCCGGGTCGGCACCAGATCTCCATCGACCTCCAGCAGGGCACGGCCTGCCGCCAGATCCGCGGCGATCTCCTCCGACGGGGGCGGCTCGTACTCGGCGTCATGCTTGGCCGAGCCCCAATACCGATTCTGCAACCGCAGCCTGGTCTGCACAGCCTCCTGGTGAGCCGCGTGCGTCTCTAGTGCGGCTCGCAGCTCAGGCGGGAGTTCAACCTCGATGTACATCTCATTGCCATGCTGCTTGATTCGATACTGGTCCGCGTCCAAACTGGCGGCCCAGTTCTTCGTAAGGTCCTGGCTGATACCAAGCCTGGAGCCATTCTCGACAAGCTTGCCGGCGGCCTTCTTCAAAGCCTGGGCACGCTCCTGCCCGCCGTGCATCATCAGTCGCATGGCTACCTCACGCGGTGTCCAGTGGCGACGTTCGAGGTTCGCGAGACCTTCTGTCTTTGCGCGCAGCCCTGAATACTCACTCGTCGTGCGGTCGAATTCTAACTCCCATACGATTGGTTCGGCGAGGAACGGGTCAAGTTCAGTGTCGACGCTCTCCATGTGGCGTACGAGCAGACCGAACAGCATTCCCGGAATTGCCAGGTTCTCGCAGCCATCTAGGAGTACCTCGACGACCCTTCTCGGTGATACACCCTGACTCAACCACGTGTCGGCGAGGCGTTCCATCGCCTGGAGCGCGCTCATCGCCGAGTATGGGCCGACCGACGTGCCCCGGTACCAGCTCCATACATGACCGTCACCGACGTACAGGCGAGCAGTGCCGTCAATGTTCAGAATCGCACCGCGGTCTTCGCCCTCTCCCGTCTCCATATCGCCATCAGCGCCCTCGTCCCCCTCCTCAAAGGGATCAGTCAACGCGTAAGGCGGACTAGGCCGCGACAGCCTTGCTACGCGCGCCCGCGCACCGCTATTCAGGATGTTGTTCAACACCCGCACCGAAGTCGCCAGCGACGCTGTCTGGAACAGCTGCCAGAACCCACCGAAGTAGTACTGGAAGAACGGTGGTCCGATACCGGTCCATCGGCCCTGATGCCTCCGGACACCCTCATCTCGGTGCGAGCTTGGCTCGTCGTCGATGTAGTAGGCCGCCATCAACGTCGCCAATAGCTCCGGGTCCTTCTGCGCCACGGCTCGGGCGCTCAACGGCGAGTCCGCAGCCGGAGCCAGGAACGCTGGTGCATTTTCCGCAATGGCTCGAAGGCACCTTTCGACGGCATCATCGATGTCCGGACCGAGCAGAGCCAACGTTTCGACGAACGCCTCCTTCGTCAGGTGGTAATCCAGCTCGCGTCGGCGTCGCCGACGCTGCGCCACCCAACCAGACGGCGTGTCCCCGCTGGTCTTGCGTCGAGGGAACGAGTTCCAGTAGGCAAGAAGACGGTCCCGAAGTCGGATTCGTAGTTCGTTTCCAACCGGAACGTCCGCTAGGGACAGGGCTTGCAGCCAGTCCGTGAGCAGTTCGAACGACTCCTTCGACACGTCCCACGGATTTTCGTCATCAAGGAGGAACTGCACAACGGGGTTCGTGACTAGACGGTCGACCAGCCCGTTGACCTTATACCGCTGCTGAACAACTCGAACCACGTCTCCGAGCACCAGGCCGACCGACTGATCCGTGCACGCTGACTTCAGGCATTGGTACGCGAATGGCGTCTCCAGAACCGCCTCCACTGGAACGTCAGTCCACCGGGGTCCGCGTGCTGCCGCGAACACCTCAAATTGCGAGCGAAGTTCGATGAACTTCCGTACGGGGCGAGCGTCCGGTGCTTTCAGTAGTCCCTCGCACGCAAGAGTGGCGGCCGACAGTGCCCACCGCGGTGCTCCCGCTGCCTGCAGCAAGTCGACGGGGCTCTGACCACGGACGAGAAGGATGGCGGTCGCGTACCGCCGGACCTCGTCATGTGCAAAGTCCGGCTGGTTCCGATACCGGCTCGGTGGCGCGAGCAGATGATCCCGACGCAGCGCGTCGACCGCTGCGGCATCGACGCCTGCGCCAGGTCGACGGTCCTCGGGCAGCTTCATAGTCTCTGCGGCTACCGCGAGCAGTGTCTGCTCACGTGCCTCCGCCGAGCCGACACCGGGCCGCCCATCGCCCCGTACAATCCTGCTCCACACCAGATCAAGGCACTCCCACTCACCCAGTGAGCTATCAGGCTCCGCCCCGGTCCGAGCCAGAAGGTCCAGTACAACGGGCCTTCTCAGCAACGAGTTCACGGGCAGGTCTCGCAGGACCGTACGCAAAAGCGGAAAGTGGTCTGACACGACGGAGATGTCCTCATCGCCCAACGGCCGCATCTCAAAAGACGAAATGGACGTCGGGAACCCCAGCTCCACCTGCTCCCGCATGAAACCCAGTGCCACGTCAGATGTCACCGCAACGAGCCCAACACCCGCCGCAGCCGCTGTCAGCACCAAGTCACTCAACAGGCCAGCAGACCGCTCCAGAGCGGCATCAGCCGCGTCGATGACCAGGACTCGAGAAGGTGCCGATGTCTCCGCGAGCACGTCCTCCAGCGAAACCCCGAGCGCAGCTCGCAGCTCCAAACTCGACTGCGGCATGCCACGGAAGTTCACCACCACCCCCTGGAACCCGGCAGGGTCTGCGGCTTCCAACTCTGCAACGGCCGACAGAGTCAGCGCACTCTTACCGATGCCCGACTCGCCAGATACCAACAAAGCCGAAGCACGGGTACCGGCCTCGCGCAGGGCGTCAACGAGTCGTTCGCGGCGGTCGGCGAACGAGATCTCGACCGGCCCTCCAGACGACTCATCACCGATAGTGGCCCGCACACCGGCAACGGCCAACTTGCGTTGCTCAGCAAGCACCGACCACGGGTGCCGACTTCGAGTCGCACCCGAGTCCAAGACCACGTGAATGTCACGGCGGAGCACCTTGAGGTCCACCACAGCGCCAGTCGCGTCGTAGCGGGTTGCCTCGACCTCGAGACGGTCCCGGACCACCACCCCGTCGGCGGCAGCCGAGGCCACGCTGTCCAGCGACGTCGCGACCGCTGTGCGGTCGCCTTCGTCCGGGCTCTGAACCGCAAAACCGAGGATGTGCAGCCGGCCAAGTAGCCGCCACTCCAGCCGCAGGATCTCTTCCTGCGTTGTGTCGTCTTCGACGGCCTTCTCGACCATCTCCAGAAAATGCTCATGCCGCTTACGCACCGGCTTGGACCAGCGGCGATCGATGTCCATGGACGCTTGGAACGACTGCGGGTCGGCATGAGCACGCGCGATGCCGCAGAGCTTTGCGAGCTGGTCCCACTGATCGGACCGACCGGCGGTCGCGACGGCGACCTGGTGAGTGTCGGCGTCGAACCTCTCGACCTCGGCGAGCAGCGACCCGACGAGCTTCACCGTGTCGCCATGACTCTGGACGAAGTTCGGCGTTGCTCGACATGCCACGGCAAGGATGACCTTGGCTGCCCCAGCGTCGCATTCGATCAGAAGATCGTCCACCGGGTGCGCCGGACCGGTTTGGAACGACACCCTCCGGACCGGCAGCTCAGATGCCTCCGCCCGTCGTGCGCCAGTCAACATGCCAGCAAGATAGACAGCCGCGACGCGGTGCGCGAACGAAACACCACCACCGCCGGTCGCATAGGTGCTCGATCCTCGCTCAGTCTCACTGGCCGCGGCGGTGGCGCCCCCGGCGGCGGCATCCTGAGGAACAGCGGCGAGTGCGGATGTCGTCTCGTCTTCGGACCGAGCAGCATCCGGCGCAACGGGCTCGTTCATGTGTCCCTCGGCGGCATCGTGGATCAATGGCCGCACGGCTCACCGTGGCGGCATGTCGAAAACCATACAGTCCTGTCGCTACATATGTGCATGTAGTGGTACCTGCATCCTGGACAACACCTTCTGACTTGTTCACGTCAATCTGGGTGGAACGGCACACCTGATCCGTCATGTTACGGCTGGCTATCCGGCAAGAAACCTCTCCACGGCAGACGGTCTCTCCGGCCCCACCGGCATCGCACGCTTGTGCAGCGTGAGTCCGAGTGAAGCGTCACCACGGGCGGCTGCCCACGCCTCGCGCCCGCAACTTAGGGCCACATGAGCGAGTGCAGCAGTGAACCCGCAGGTTCGATTCACCTCTTCTTGCAGATAGCCGATGTGGCAAGTGAAGCCAGGCGTCCGATTTCCTAGCCGATGGCGACGCCCCCCGCAGCCCCCTGGCCTCCGGCCCCCGTCATTCATGCCCTGGTGCCGGCCACGGGCAGACTGCGCAGCGTTAGCCAGGCTCGTTTGGTCCGGCCGCACTTTCGACTTACAGTCGGGCGCCGTCGTCAGGCAAGGAACGACAGCCGAACCTGCCGACGAGGGTTGTCCTTGTTGAGATCGACCAGGCACACAGACTGCCACGTGCCCAGGGCGAGGGCGCCGTCGATCACGGGGAGGGTGGCGTGTGGGGGGATGAAGGCGGGGAGGACGTGGTCTCGGCCGTGGCCGGGGGTGCCGTGGCGGTGGCGCCAGCGGTTGTCGGCGGGGAGCAGGTCGTGGAGGGCGGCGAGGAGGTCGTCGTCGCTGCCGGCGCCGGTCTCGATGATCGCGATGCCGGCGGTGGCGTGCGGGACGAAGATGTTCAGGAGGCCGTCGCGGCCGGCTGCCGCATCGGCGAGGAACGCCGAGCAGTCGCTCGTGAGGTCGTGGACGGTCTCGGACGAGCCGGTCGTGATGTTCAGTACGCGAGTGGTGAAGGGGTTTGCCATACCACCATGATCGGCGATCGGTGGAGGGGCGCGGGACCTGACACACGGCCGCAATAAAGGACCACTGGCCGAGACGGCGATTGACCTGGTTCCGGCCACGCGGCTACGTTCAGCGGCATGTCTTCGTCAGCCTTGCTCACCACGCGCGGTCACATCGACCTGCTGCGGGTGGCCTCTGCCGCCTGTCGCCGCGGCGGCGGCTGCTCCTGCTGCTGACGAGTTTCACCTCTTCGTTTCACCCCCTTTCTTTCGTGCGCGCCTTCTCGCGTTGCGCGTGTTTTGCCGTGCTTGCGTGCGGCCTGGACTTCATCCCGTTTGCGGAGTTTTCATGACGCCTGATCAGGCTGTACTTGATCGAGATCGATCAACCTCTTTGCCGCCCGATAAACCCGATACATCCGATACCTCAAGCGGGCCCGAGCTCGTCGCTCTTGTGCCGGTCTCCGCTCGGCGGCGGTCGGTGCCGCGGTGGCTGCGGCGTACGACGGGGCCGGTGGGTCTGGTCGTGTTGTGGCAGGTGCTGAGTGCGACGGGTGTGCTGCATCCCGATGTGCTTGCCTCGCCCGGCACCATCGCGGGTACCGCCGCGGGGCTCGTCTCGGACGGGACGTTGCCGTCGGCGATGCTGGTGTCCGTCCAGCGCGTCCTGGTCGGGCTGGTACTGGGCGGCATCGCCGGCATCGCGCTGGCGCTCGCCTCCGGGCTGTCGCGGCTGGGTGAGGACCTGGTGGACGCGACCGTGCAGATGCTGCGGTCCATCCCTTGGGTGGGCGTCATCCCGCTGTTCATCATCTGGCTGGGCATCGGCGAGGCGCCGAAGATCGCGTTGATTGCGCTCGGCGTGGCATTCCACCTGTATCTGAATGTGTATGCCGGAATCCGGGGCGTGGACGCCCAGTTGGTCGAGGCGGGATCCTCGCTCGGGCTCGGCCGGTGGGGGTTGATCCGGCACGTCGTCCTGCCCGGCGCGCTGCCGGGTGCGATGACCGGGCTGCGGTACTCGCTGGCCACGGCGTGGCTCGCGCTGGTCTTCGGCGAGTCGGTCAACGCCGATGACGGCATCGGCTTCCTCATGAATCAGGCGCGGGAGTTCTTCCGTACCGATGTGATCGTGGTCTGCCTGATCGTGTACGCGCTGCTCGGACTGCTCGCCGATTTCCTCGTCCGTACTCTCGAAAGGCTGTTGCTGCAATGGCGACCGACGTTCACGGGGCAGTGACCCCGAAGACTGCAGACGGTGCTTCCGCCGCCGTGCGTGTGGCAGGACTGACACGTTCCTTCGATGGGCGAGCGGTGATTGATGGTCTTGAACTGACCGTGCAGCCCGGTGAGTTCGTCGCGTTGCTCGGGCGCAGTGGGTGCGGGAAGTCGACGTTGCTGCGGGTGCTGGCCGGGCTCGACCGGGAGATCGAGGGCGAGGTGTCGGTACCGCGCCGCTCGGCCGTCGCGTTTCAGGCGCCGCGGCTGATGCCCTGGAAGAAGGTGTGGCGGAACGTCCTCCTCGGGCTGCCGGGACGGCCCGAACGGGCAGTGGCCGAGCAGGCGTTGGGCGAGGTCGGACTGTCGCACCGTACCGACGCCTGGCCGAAGACGCTCTCCGGTGGCGAGGCCCAGCGCGCTTCGCTGGCCCGGGCGCTGGTGCGCGAGCCCGACCTGCTGCTGCTCGACGAGCCGTTCGGCGCGCTCGACGCGCTGACCCGCATCAAGGCGCAGCGACTGGTCGCCGAGCTCTGGCGGCGGCGCGGCTGCGCGGTGCTGCTGGTCACCCATGACGTCGAGGAGGCGCTGCTGCTCGCGGACCGGGCGGTGGTGATGGACGAAGGTGTCATCGCGTACGAGACCGCCATCGACCTGCCGCGGCCGCGGGACATCGCGTCCCCGCGCTTCGCGGAGCTGCGCGCCCGGCTGCTGGACCGGCTGGGCGTGGACGGCCCTACGGACAGCCCGGCGGACAGCCCGTCGAGCAGCGGCCTGGCGGACGGTCCGGCGGGGGATGGTCTGGCCGACGCGGCCTGACCCCCTGGCGAGTAACCACCCCTTCCCCCGCTCACGAACCGAGTAACCAACCCCTCCCCCGCCCACAAACCAATGAACTCCCAACGAAACACCCGGCGAAACCCAACGAACGGAACTGTGATGAGACCTCGCCGACCGGCCCGCGCCCTCGTACCGGGTGCCGCCCTGCTGCTCCCGCTCGCGCTGCTGCTGACGGCGTGCGGCGGTGCGTCCCGGGCGGACGGTTCCGCCGGCGGTACGGGCAGTGGCACCGATGGCAAGGGCTCCGTGACGCTGAACGTCGGTGACCAGAAGGGCGGCTCCGAGGCGCTGCTGCGGGCCGCCGGCGAGCTGGACGACCTGCCGTACCGCATCAAGTGGTCCACCTTCACCTCCGGGCCGCCGCTGCTGGAGGCGCTCAACGCCGGTGCGGTCGACATCGGCGCGGTCGGCAACACGCCGCCCGTCTTCGCCGCGGCCGCCCAGCAGAAGCTCAAGGTGGTCGCCGCCTCGCACAGCTCCTCGGAGGGCGAGTCGATCCTGGTGAAGAAGGACTCGCCGCTCAAGCGGCCCGCCCAGCTCAAGGGCAAGACCATCGCGGTGGCGCAGGGCAGCTCGGCCAATTACCAGCTCGTCGCTTCCCTGAAGAAGGCCGGTCTGACGACGAAGGACGTCAAGCTCAGCTATCTGCAGCCGGCGGACGCACTGGCCGCGTTCACCCGCGGCCGAGTGGACGCCTGGGCGGTGTGGGATCCGTACACCTCGCAGGCCCTGGACCAGGCCGATGCGCGCGTGCTGACCACAGGGCAGGGCGTCGTCAACGGCCTCAGCTTCCAGGTGGCCGCGCCCGCCGCGCTCAAGGACAAGAAGAAGGCCGAGGTGCTCAAGGACTACAACGACCGGCTGCGGCGCGCCCAGGACTGGGTGTTCAAGCATCCGCAGAAGTGGGCCAAGGTGTGGGCGAAGGAGACCGGGCTGCCGGAGAAGGTGGCGCTGGACGCGGTCAAGCGGACGCGCGGCACGGCCGTACCGGTCGCGGTCGACAAGGTCGCCGTCGCCTCCGAGCAGCAGATCGTGAACACCTTCGCGGGGATCGGGCTGATCCCCCGGAAGTACTCCTTCGCCGACTTCGTCGACACGCGGTTCAACGGTGATCTGCCGCCTTCGAGCACGCGACCGCGTACGTACGGAAAGGACGGCTGAGGCCCGCCGAGGCGGCGGCCACTGCGCCGGGAAGACGGCGGTGCCGGGAAGACCGCCGTGTCGGGAAGACCGCGGCGCCCCGCATGGTTAGTAGAACCATGAACTACACCAGCGGGACGCGAGAGGCCGAGGTCGTCGTGATCGGCGCAGGTCAGGCCGGTCTCGCCGCCGCCTTCCACCTGCGACGGCTGGGCTACGCACCGGACCAGGACTTCGTCGTACTCGACCACGCGCCGCGCCCGGGCGGCGCGTGGCAGTTCCGCTGGCCGACGCTCACGTACGGCAGGGTCCACGGCATGCACGCGCTCCCCGGCATGGAGCTGACGGGCGCCGACCCCGGCCGCCCCTCCGCAGAGGTGATCGGGAACTACTTCACGACGTACGAGGAGACCTTCGGCCTGCGGGTGCACCGGCCGGTACATGTCACGGCAGTACGTAAGGAGGGTGCCGAGCCCGGCGACCGACTGCTCGTCAAGTCCTCCGAAGGGATGTACGCGGCCCGGGCACTGGTGAACGCGACCGGGACCTGGGACCGTCCGTTCTGGCCGCACTTCCCTGGTCAGGAGCGGTTTCGCGGGCGTCTGCTGCACACCGCCGGTTACCGCGGCCCGCAGGAGTTCGCCGGGCAGCGGGTCGTCGTGGTCGGTGGCGGCACCTCCGCCGTACAGCATCTGATGGAGATCGCCGAGGTGGCGGCGGACACGGCCTGGGTGACCCGGCGGCCGCCGGCCTTCCGCGAGGGCCCCTTCGACGAGGAGCGCGGCCGCGCCGCTGTGGCCCTGGTCGAGGACCGCGTCCGCCAGGGCCTGCCGCCCCGCAGTGTGGTCTCGGTCACCGGCCTGCCGATGACCGACGCGATGCGGCGGGCCCGGGAGCGGGGCGTGCTCGTCCGCCGGCCGATGTTCGACCGCATCACGGAGGACGGCGTCCGCTGGGCCGA
Organism: Streptomyces ochraceiscleroticus; assembly: GCF_000720485.1. Taxonomy (GTDB): domain Bacteria; phylum Actinomycetota; class Actinomycetes; order Streptomycetales; family Streptomycetaceae; genus Streptomyces; species Streptomyces ochraceiscleroticus. The sequence goes on from NZ_JOAX01000007.1 coordinate 110,898, forward strand.
CGGCAGCGCCTACCCGGCCGACGCCATCCTCCTCGCCACCGGTTTCCGCCCGGTCATCGACCACCTCGCCCCGCTGCGCCTCCGCGACCCCGGCGGCGGCATCCGCATGGACGGTACGCGTACGGTCCGCGATCCCCGCGTCCATCTCGTCGGCTACGGCCCCTCCGCCAGCACCATCGGCGCGAACCGGGCGGGGCGCGCCGCCGCGCGCGACATCCGGGAGCTGCTGGAACGCGAGCCGGTGGCCGTCTGAGGCGATTCAGCCGACAGCCGCGCTCACTCGAACCGCGTAGGGTCGCCCGCTCCCCGGCGGACGATCTCGGGCTCGCTCCCGGAGAAGTCGATGACCGTGGTCGGCTCGGTGCCGCAGTCGCCCGAGTCGATCACCGCGTCCACCACGTGGTCGAGCCGTTCCTTGATCTCCCAGCCCTGCGTCAGCGGTTCTTCCTCGTCGGGCAGGAGCAGGGTGCTGGAGAGCAGCGGCTCGCCCAGTTCGGCGAGCAGCGCCTGCGCGACGACGTGGTCGGGGATGCGGACGCCGACCGTCTTCTTCTTCGCATGCAGCAGCTTGCGCGGCACTTCCTTCGTCGCCGGGAGGATGAAGGTGTAACTGCCGGGCGTCGCGGCCTTGATGGCCCGGAACACATCGTTGTCGATCTGTACGAACTGGCCGAGCTGCGCGAAGTTCTGGCACACCAGCGTGAAGTGGTGGCGGTCGTCGAGGTTCCGGATGGACTTGATCCGGTCGATGCCGTCTCGGCTGCCGAGCTGGCAGCCGAGGGCGAAACAGGAGTCCGTCGGATAGGCGACGAGCGCGCCCGAGCGGATGCTGTCGGCCACACTGCCGATGGTGCGCGGCTGCGGGTTTTCGGGGTGCACATCGAAGTACTTCGCCATCCGTCGAGCGTAGGCGATGTTCGACCGGATCATCGAAAACGGGGCCGGTGGATCCGGCGGAGGCGGTCAGTGGATGTGTGCGCCGCCGTTGAAGGCAATGACGTCGGTGACGCTGCCGGCCCATCGGTGACGCTGCCGGCACGGCGCAGTCACGACCGTTCCACGGGAGAAACCGGCCGTCGGCGCGGTAGTGGCCGTGAGGTCCGTTCTCGGGGGTAGTCGGGAGGGGTGGGGCAGCCCACAGCGGAGAGGAGAGCGTCATGGTGGTAGCGGTCATCGCTGTCGTGTGTGTACTCATGCTGGTTCTTGGGTTCGCCGTACCGAGGTTGTCCCGGGGCCCGCAGCGGGGCACGCAGAAGTCGCTCGGTGCGGGCGCGCATGGGGCAGGCAAGGCTCCCGGCATTGTGGGGCGACTGCTGAGCGCGCCGTTCCGCAGCAGCAACCGGGCGGTGGGGAAAAGCGGTCGCACCGGCCGTAAGGGCCGTTCCCGTATGCCCTTCTGAGGTGCGCCGGTGCGTCAGGTCGTACAGCGGTGCCGGGTGTCACACCTCCGGCGGGGCGCCCTCGGTCGGGCGGCCGAGAACGCCGGGGCGGCGCTGGCGGGGCAGCGGGCCGCCGGGTGGGCGGTAGTCGACGCCCAGGGCGTCGAGGCGGGCGTAGTGGTCGGCCATCCGCGCCTCGAAGGCCGGGTAGTCCCGTTCCGCGGGCGCCGGCAGCGAGGACCAGGCGACCTCGGCGAACGCGGCGAGCCGGGGGAAGACCTGGTAGTCGACGCGGGAGCGGTTCTGCATGACCTCGGTCCAGACGTTGGCCTGGGTGCCGAGGATGTGCCCGGCGGCCTCGGGGGAAAGGCCGGGCGGTACGGGGTCGAAGCGGTAGACGTCCTCCAGTGTGCGTACGTAGCCGATGGGCATCGGCTCGTCGGGGCCGCCGTGCTGGCGGTGGTCCAGGTACACCTGCTGCTCCGGGCACATCACGACGTCGTGCCCGGCCTCGGCGGCGGCGATGCCGCCCCCGTAGCCGCGCCAGGAGGAGACCGCGGCGCCTTCGGCGAGGCCGCCCTCCAGGATCTCGTCCCAGCCGATGAGGCGCCGGCCGCGCACGGTCAGCCAGCGGTCGAAGTGGCGGATGAACCAGGACTGGAGTCCGTCCTCGTCGGCCAGGCCCAGCTCCGCGATCCGGGCCTGTGCGGCCGGCGACCGGTGCCACTGGTCCTTGGGGCACTCGTCGCCGCCGATGTGCACGAACGGTGAGACGTGGGGCGGGAAGAGCTCCAGTACCTCGGTCAGGACGTCCTCGTAGAAGCGGAGGGTGGCGTCCGTGGGGGCGAGGATGTGGGGGCTGACGCCCCAGTTGTCCCACACCTCCAGCGCGGCGGTGTCGACCACGTCGGTGTTGCCGAGCCAGGGATAGGCGGCGATGGCGGCCTGGGAGTGCCCGGGGATGTCGATCTCGGGGACGACGCGGATGTGCCGCTCGGCGGCATACGCGACGATCTCCCGGATGTCGTCGTGGGTGTAGTACCCGCCGTACGGCGTCTCGTCCCACAGCTCCGACGCGCGGTGGCCGTACTTGGTACGTGGCCGCCAGGAGCCGACCTCGGTGAGGCGCGGGTGGCGCTTGATCTCGATGCGCCAGCCCTGGTCGTCGGTGAGGTGAAAGTGGAAGACGTTCAGCTTGTGCGCGGCGAGCAGGTCGAGGTAGCGCAGCACGTCGTCCTTGGGGAGGAAGTGCCGGGCGACGTCGAGCATCATGCCGCGCCAGGAGAAGCGGGGGCCGTCCTCGATGCGTACGGCGGGCAGGTCCCAGGTGCCCTCGGGATGGAGGGGTGCGCGGCGGAAGGCGTCGGCGCCGAGGAGCTGACGCAGGGTCTGGGCGCCCCAGAAGACGCCGGCCGGGCCACCGCCGGTGATCCGTACGGCGCCTCCGGTGCTGTCGAGCCGGTAGCCCTCGGGCGGCAGTTCGGGGGCGGTGGTGAGTGTGATGGTGCCGGGCGCGTCGGCGGGGCCCGGCGGGAGCGCCAGTCCCAGCGCGGCGCCCAGCGTGCCGCGCAGCCACCGCTCGGTGGTCTCGGTGCCGGGGCCGGCCGCAAGCGTGGTGGACGCGTCCAGGACACAGCCGGCACCGTCGCCGACGTCCACGTGCATGGGGACGGGGATCAGTTGGGCGTTCATGACATCAGTCCTTCACCGCGCCGCCGAGTCCGGAGACCAGGCGTCGCTGTACGAGTACGAAGAAGACCAGGACGGGGACGGTCATCACCGTGGAGGCGGCCATGATCCCTCCCCAGTCGTTCTCGTCGGGCTTGAAGAAGACGAGCAGTGCCATGGGCAGGGTGGACTGCGAGGTGTCGCTGATGAGGAAGGACTTGGCGAACAGGAAGTCGTTCCAGGTGGAGATGAAGGAGAAGACGCTGGTCGCGGCGAGGCCGGGGAAGACCAGCGGGAAGAGGATCTGCCACAGGAAGCGGGTGCGGCTCGCGCCGTCGATCGCGGCCTGCTCCTCCAGCGCCTCCGGTACCGCCTTGACGAAGCCGCGCAGCATCCAGATGGCGAACGGCAGTGAGAAGGCGAGGTGCGGCAGGATCAGCGAGCCGAGGGTGTTGAGCTGCCCGGCGTCCCGCATGAGGAAGAACAGCGGGATGGTGAGCGCCTCGACCGGCACCATCTGCGCGACCAGGAACATGACCAGCAGGGTGGTGCGGAACCGGAAGCGGAAGCGGGTGACCGCGGTGGCGGCCAGGAAGGCGATCAGCGCCGAGGCGATGACGACCGTACCCGCCACGATCAGGCTGTTGAGGAAGTACCGGCCGAAGTCCTGCTGCTCGAAGACGCGGCGGAAGGCGTCGAGGGAGGGAGCGAGGGTCCAGGGGCGTGGGTCGGTGGACTGGATCTCGGCCGCGGGTTTGAGGGCGGAGAGGACCATCCAGTACAGCGGGAAGGCGACGAGGACGGCGATGGCCACGGCTGCGGCCTCGGCCGCCAGCCGCCCGGGCCGCCGGATGCCAATGGCATTGAGCAGGCTCACAGTTCCTCCCCCTGGCGCCGCACGATGCGCAGGTACACCAGCGTCACGGCCAGCAGGATCAGCAGCATGACGACGCCGATGGCCGAGCCGAGGCTGTACTGCGAGGAGGCGAACGCCTTCTGGTACGCGTACACATTGAGCACGAGGTTCTGTCCGGCGATGCCGCCACCGCCCGTCATCACATAGATCTGGGTGAAGACCTTGAAGTCCCAGATGACCGACTGGATGGTGACGACGACGAGGATCGGCCGGAGGATCGGTGCCAGGACCGAGCGCCAGGTGCGCCACTGCGAGGCGCCGTCGAGCGCGGCCGCCTCCAGTACTTCGGCGGGGACGGCGCGGATACCCGCGTACACGGTCACCATCACGAACGGGAACGAGCACCAGACGACTTCGAGGAGGACCAGGGCGAACGCACTGTACTGGCCGTACGTCCAGGAGAAGTCGCCGAGTCCGAGCACCCTGTTGACGGGCCCGTAGTCGGGGTCGAAGAGGAAGACCCAGACCGTGGAGCCGGTGATGGCGGGGGTGGCCCAGGCGCCGAGCGCGGCCATCATCAGGACGAGCCGGGGCAGCGCGCGGACGCGGGTCAGCAGGACGGCGAGCGCGCAGCCGACCAGGAGGGTGGCGAGCACGCAGGCGGCGGCGAAGAGCACGGTGGCGAGGAGCACCCGCCAGAACTCAGCGTCGCCGAACAGCGCCGCGTAGTTGCCGAACCCCTGGAACGAGGTCGGCTCCCCGCCGCTGACCTGGGCCTGGGTGTACTCCAGGAAGGAGATCAGGCCGAGCTGGTAGATCGGGTAGACGAGCAGTCCGGCGAGGAGGACGAGCGCGGGCAGCAGGTAGAGCCAGGGCGTCCAGCGGGAGCGGCGCAGGGCGGTCGAGGTCAAGGGGCGGCCCTCACCGGGCGGCGGAGAACGCGGCGTCCATCTTCTTCGCCGCGTCGTCGGACGCCCGGTCCACGCTCTTCCGGCCGCTGACGATCTCCTGGTACATGGTCGGAAGGATCAGCGAGGCGTCGATCTGTCCCCAGGCCGGCGAGGCGGGGACGAACTTGGCGCCGGCGTCCAGGGTCTTGACGAACGGCGCGACATACGGCTGCTTCTTCGCGGCCTCGTCCAGCACGTCTCTGTAGGTCGGCAGGAAGCCCATCGCGTCGAAGAGTCCCCGCTGCGATTGTTTGCCGGTCAGCGACTTCATGAGGGCCACCGCGAGGGTGCGGTGCGAGGTGCTCTTCAGGACGCCGATGTTGTTGCCGCCCGCGAAGGCCGGGGCGATCGATCCCTTCTTCACGCCGGGCAGCGGGACGACCGCGTACTTGCCCTTGGCCTTGCTCGCCTCGACGGCGGCGTGGCTGAAGTCGCCGCCGATCGCCATGGCCGCCTTGCCCGAGGTGAAGGCGGTGACGGTGGCGTTGCCGCCCATGGAGGCGCACTTGTCGGCCGGGCAGTTGGCGTCGCCGAAGAGAGAGGCGTATGTCTCGATGCCCTTGCGGGCCTTCGGAGTGTTGACGGCGGCCCGGTAGGTGTTGCCGCGCTGTACGGCGAGTTCGCCGCCCTGGGCCCAGAGGAAGGGCAGGGCGCCGTAGGTGTACGCGCCGCCGACCGCGAGGCCGTAGAGGCCGGGCCGGGCCTGGTGGATCTTCTTCGCGGCGGCGACCAGCTCGGCCTGGGACTCGGGCGGGTCGATGCCCAGGTCTTTGAGGACGTCGGTGCGGTAGTACAGCGCGCGCACGCCCACGAAGAGCGGCGCGCCGTAGACCTTGCCGCCGACGGTCACGGACTGCTTGGCGGTGGGGTCGGTGTCCTTCGCCTCGTCCCAGGCGGTGTACTCCGCGGTGACGTCGGCGAGGCCGCCGTCCTTGACGTAGCCCGCGGTGTCGGTGTTGCCGTACTCGATGAGGTCCGGCGCGCTCGCGGGGTCGTTGAAGGCGGCCTTGATGCGCTGGGCGCGGGTGTCGACCGGGATGTACTCGACCTCTACGTCGGAGCCCTTGTGCCGCTTCTCAAATGCGGCGACGGCCGCGTCGACGACCTTCTCCTTGGGGTTGTTGCCGACCTCCCGGAACAGCCACACGCGCAGCGTCCCGCTCTTCTCGTCCTTGGTCCCGCCGCCCGCCGAGGTCTGCGGAGCGCAGCCGGTGACGGCGAGGCCGGCGAGCACAAGTCCCGCCAGTGGAGCGGCTATTCGGGCATACGCGGTCATCGGCATCCCTACAGATCGAGCGTAGCAACACGCATGTTGCAACATACGCAATGGACGTTTCGCTCTGCACAACTGGCGGGATCATAAGCGCGCCGAAGAACGCCGACAAGTGGTCTGTACCACTCAACTGGCGTTCAGTATCGGCCAATCGAACTTAAGGCGATTGTCTTAGTAAGACGCGCGTCTTACGGTGGCCCGGACGCCGACGCCCGGAGGAGCCCCCCATGACCGACGAGGCCACACCGATCCCCGACTACCCGTTCGCCCAGCCCCACGTGCTGGAGCCGCCGCAGGAATGGGCGGAGAACCGCGCGAAGTGCCCGGTGGCGCACGTGCGGATGCCCAGCGGCGACGTCGTCGGGCTGCTGACCGGATACGACGAGGTCCGCACCCTGCTGGCCGACCCGCGCTTCAGCCGCAACCTCGCGCGGGAAGGCGGGGCGCGGCTGTCGAACACGGAGGACGGCGGCATGTTCAGCCGGCGCAACCCCGGCGCCACGGACATCCAGGAGGGCCCGGGTCACCAGCGCTGGCGCCGGCTGCTCAGCCGCGCCTTCACGGTGAAGAAGATGGAGGCGTGGCGGCAGCGCATCCAGGGCATGGCCGACGAGCTGGTGGACGCCATGATGGCCGGGGGCTCGCCCGCCGACCTCCGGACGGCCCTCGCGCTGCCGCTGCCGGTCCAGGTCATCTGTGCCCTGCTGGGCGCGCCGAGCGAGGACCAGGAGAAGTTCGCGTACTGGTCGGAGGTGGCGCTGACGCTGACCAAGTACACGCAGGAGGAGGTCGACACGGCGCAGCAGGCGTTCCTGGACTACGCCTCGGACCTGGTCGAGCAGAAGCGCGCGCACCCGGGCGACGATCTGCTCAGCGAGCTGACCCTGATCTCGGACAGCGAGGACGGCCGGCTCAGCCACGACGAGCTGGTCTCCACGGCGCGGGGACTGCTGCTGGCCGGGCACGAGACCACCTCGAACATGATCCTGAAGATGACGGCGCTGCTGCTGGCCGAACGGGAGCGCTACGAGGCGGTGGTCGCCGATCCCGAGCTGATCAGGGGCACGGTGGAGGAGTCCCTGCGGATGGACCCCCTCGCGGGCGTCGGCATCCCCCGGTTCATCACGGAGGACACCGAGGTCGGCGGGGTACCGGTCGGCGCGGGCAGCAACCTGCTGGTCAACATGGCGGCCGCCAACCGGGACGCGCGCAAGTTCCCCGAGCCGGACCGGTTCGACCCGCTCCGCGAGAACAACAGCCAGCACGTCACCTTCGGCGCGGGTCCGCACTTCTGCGTCGGCCAGACGCTGGCCCGGGTGGAACTGCAGGTCGTCCTGGGCACGTTCGCCAGGCGGCTGCCGGGCCTGCGGCTGCGGGACAAGCCGGAGGAGCTGCGCCCCCGTGACGGCGTCGCGGCCGGCGGTCTGCAGGAGCTGTGGGTCACCTGGTAAAGGACGCGGCGGAGCACCGGGACGGCGGGGAACGAGGAGGTAGCATGAAGATCACCGTGGACCAGGAAGCGTGCTGCGGCAGCGGGTTGTGTGTGCTCAGGGCCGATCAGGTCTTTGACCAGCGGGAGGAGGACGGTGTCGTGATGCTTCTGGAGGAGGCGCCGTCGCCAGAGGACTTCGAAGAGGTGCGCGCCGCGGCCGCGGGGTGCCCGACCGGAGCCATCCGACTCGCGGAATGAGGACCCCAGCGCCGGCCGCCCCGCCGTCCCCCCGCTCCGTGGTCGCGCGGAACAAGCTCATGCGCACCGCGGAGCGGCTCTATGCCGAGAAGGGCTTCGCGAACGTCTCGGTCCGGCAGATCAGCGAGGCGGCCGGCCAGCGCAACAACTCCGCGGTGCAGTACCACTTCAACGGCCGTGACGAGCTCATCAAGGCGATCCTGTCGAGCTACACGGACGTCATCGAGGAGCGCCGCATCGCCATGGTGGAGGCGCTGCTCGGCACGGAACGGGCGGTGACGCGGGAGGAGCACTTCGCGTGCCTCATCCTGCCGGGCGTCGAGTACCACATCGAAGCGGCCGCGCCGACCTGGGGCGCGCGCTTCTTCGCCCAGGCGATCGTCGAACCGGCGCTGCGGGAGTACGTGATCCAGGAGCAGCTCAACACGCCGTCGCTGCGCATCCTCAACACCCACGGCGCGGTGCGGAGGAAGGACTTCGCGCCCGGACTGTTCCAGCGGTACAGCGCGATGGTGCGGCAGCTCAGCGTGCACGCCTTCGCGGAGCTGGAGTACGACCTGGCGAACGGCCGGATCGAGCAGCGGGAGGCGGAGGCGCGCTGGCGGCTGCTGGGGCAGGACCTCATCACTTCACTGTGCGGGCTCTCCTCCGCCCTGCTCGGCGAGGCCGGGCGGTAGGAGCCCACGTTCAGGGCTCACCGCAGGCCCAGCCGGGCGGCCGCCGTGTCGCCGCGGTAGCCGACCGGGCGGATGCCGGTGGCGGCGGCCAGCCCGTACGGCGGCATGTCGACATAGATCGTCTCGTACGCGCCCGCCCGCACGGTGTAGTTCTCGTGGAAAATGCCCACGGCGCCGCGGCTCTCCCGGACCCGCCGGTTGAACGCCGCCCACGCGGGCCGGTGCTGCCACTGCGCGTCCGAGGCGTACGCGAGCAGCTTCTCCTGCGACTCCCAGTACTGGATCACCTCGATCACCCGGGGCGGGCCCAGCCGGGTCCGGGAGCCCAGCAGGCCACTGTCCCGGGCGGCCAGCAGCTCTCTGATCACCGGCCCCGTCGCCCGGCTCACCGGCACCCAGTCCCGCAGCGCACGGAGCCGGTTGATGCGCATGCCGACGATGAAGACGACCAGGTCACCGGTGGCTGCCGCGGTGTTGCGGCCGAGCTCCGGCGGCGGTGTACGAGAGGTCACGCGGGCACCCCGCACTCCGCGCCCGCCAGGGCCTCGCGGGCGAGCCGGGCGTTGTGGCCGAGGTGCGCGGAGTCGAGCAGCTCGTCGTGTGTGCCGGAGCCGTCGAGCCGGACCGTGCCGGCACGGGAACTCTCCTGCCAGCCGGCCCGTTTGCCCAGTACGTACGGCAGTCCACTCCGCTCGGCGGCGATCACCGTGATCGGTGCGGCGACCGTGCCGAGATTCGGCGTGCGGCAGCAGTAGGCGAGGTAGTCCCGGGCCTGGTCAAGGGTCTCCTCAGCGAGCGGACCGGCGCCCAGCCGGTCGCGCAGCCCCGCCTCGAAGCGGGCCAGCTCCTCCGCGCCCAGCGGCCCGGCCGCGGTGAAGCGATAGGAGTCCAGCAGGACCAGCCGGGACACCTCCCTCCCCCGCCGTTCGAGCTCCTTGGCCACTTCGAAGGCGAGATTGCCGCCGAGCGAGTAGCCGAGGAGGGCGCACGGCCCGTCCGGCCGGAGGGAGACGATCAGGTCGGCATAGCGGGCGGCCTTGTCCTCGTCGGGGAGAGAGTCGGGGAGGGAGGGGAGGTAGTCGAACGCGACGACGTGGAAGTCGGGCAGGTGCGTGGCCAGTTCGCGGTAGGCCGCGCCGTGGCCGCCCGCCGGCGGGAAGCAGAAGACCGTCCGGTCCGGTGCCGGGTCGTCGGGGCCGAAGCGGATGCAGGGCGGGGCGTCACCGGCTTCGCCCGCCACCACCTGCTCGACGGCGCGGGCCATGCCGCGCAGCGTGGTGTCCTTGAACAGCCGGCCGACGGGGATCTCGCAGCCGTACTCGGTACGCAGGTGATGGATCAGCTCGATGAGGGTGAGCGAGCTGCCGCCCGCCTCGAAGAAGTCATGGCGCGGGCCGAGGAGTTCGCCGCCGAGCAGGGCCTGCCAGTGCGCGGCCATCCGTGCCTCGTAGGGCGTGGCCGGCGCTTCGGGGGCCCGGTCCGCCGGCTCGTACGCAGGCGCGGGGAGCGCGGCGGTGTCGACCTTGCCGTTCGCCGTCAGCGGCAGCGCAGGCAGCGCCACGAAGTGGGACGGGATCATGTACGCGGGGAGGTGGTCGGCGAGCTTCCGGCGCAGCTCGCCCCGGTCCACCCGCGCCCCGTCGTCCGGTACGTAGTAGGCGCACAGGGTGTTGTCGCCGCCGTCGGTCCGGCGGGTGGTGACATGGACCTGGCGCAGCGCCGCGCAGCGGGACAGCTGGGTCTCGACCTCGCCGGTCTCCACGCGATGGCCGCGCACCTTGACCTGGCGGTCCGCGCGCCCCAGCAGCTGGACCGTGCCGTCCGCCGACCAGCGGGCCAGGTCGCCGGTGCGGCAGAGCCGGCGCGGTGCCCCGTCCAGCGTGCGGGTGGGGAAGCGGCGTGCGGTCTCCTCCGGGTCGCCGAGGTAGCCGGTCGCGACGCCGGCGCCGCCGATGAAGAGCTCGCCGGTCACGCCGGGCGGCACCGGCTCGCCGTACCGGTCGAGGAGGTACAGCTCGCAGTTGGGCAGCGGGCGGCCGATGGGGACCGTCGCGCCCGGTGCGAGGCCGTCCACCGGGCCTTCGAAGTACGCGCTGTCGATGGTGGCCTCGGTCAGCCCGTACGAGTTGACCAGGCGGGTCCGCGGCCCGCACAGGGCGCGCAGCCGCCGGTGCTCGCCCGCCCGCCAGGTGTCCGAGCCGACGATGAGCAGGCGCAGGAAGTCCAGCCGCAGCCCGGCCGCCTCGCAGTGGCCGATCAGGCCGCGGGCGATGGCCGGGACGAACTCGGCGCAGTCGACCCGCTCCTCGGCCATGGTCCGGTACAGCCGGTGGGTGTCGAAGAGCAGGTCGCGGTCGGCGAGGAGCAGGGTGCCCCCGGAGCACAGCGCGCGCACCAGGTCGCCGGTGAAGACATCGAAGGACGGGGCGGCCATCTGGAGGTGGACGCCGGGCTCGTCGTCGAGGCGGTACTCGGCGCGCCAGGCGGCGTGCACGGCGGCGAGGTTGCGGTGGCTGACCCGGACGGCCTTGGGGCGGCCGGTCGAGCCGGAGGTGTGGAGGACGTAGGCGGGTGCGTCCAGGGCGATCAGCGGCTCCGTGTCCTCCGGCGCGGGCGCGTCCAGCTCGTCAAGCGTCACCACCTCGGGACCCTCCCGGTCGGGCTCGGCGGCCCGGTCGGCCACGACCAGGACCGCGCCGGCGTCCGCGACCAGGCGGGCCGTCCGGTCGGCCGGGTGGCCGGGATCCAGCGGCAGGTAGCAGCCGCCGGCCCGCAGCACCGCGAGGAGGGTGACGATCAGCTCCGGCGACTTGGCCATGCGGACGGCCACCACGGCGCCGTCGCGCACGCCCAGCGCGCGCAGCCGGCGGGCCGCCCGGCGGGACCGTGCGTCCAGGTCGGCGTATGTGAGCCGACGGGTTTCGCCGGCTGCCGCGGGGGCCACGACGGCGACGGCGCCGGGCCGTTCGGCGGCGCGCCGCCGGATGAGGTCGGGTACCGGCACCTCGTGGGCGGCGGTCCGGCCGGTCCCGCTCCACTGGGTCAGGATGCGGTCGCGCTCCTCGGTGCCGAGCAGGGGCAGCCGGGCGGCCGGTGCCTCGGCGGGGGCGCGGGTCAGCGCATCCAGCAGATTGAGGTAGTGCCCGGCCATCCGGCGGGCCGTCGCCGCGTGGAACAGGTCGGTGTTGTACTTCAACGCGCAGGTGAAGCGCCCGTCCGACGGCTCCTCGCAGGCCACCAGCGTCAACTCGAACTGCCCTTCCTGTTCCGGGAGTTGAATGTTCTCCGCCCGGTATCCCGACAGCTCTTCGCCGAGCTGGTGGGTGAGCAGGGCGAACATCGACTGGAACACGGCCGAGCGGCTGGCGTCGTGCGGCAGCCCCAGCTGCTCGACCAGGAGGACGAACGGGTACTCCTGATTGTCCAGGCCGCCCAGAACGGTGTCGCGGGTACGGGCCAGCAGCTCGGCCACGGAAGGGTCCCCGGCCAGGCTGACGTGGAGCGGCAGCGGGTTCACGAAGTAGCCGTAAACCCCGGTGTATTCCGGGCGGGTACGGCCGCTGACGGGGCTGCCGACGATGAGGTCGTCCTGGCCCGAGTAGCGGTGCAGCAGCAGGTAGTACGCGCTCAGCAGCACCATGAAGGGCGTGACGCCGTGGCGGAGCGACAGCGCCTGCACCCGTGCGCCGAGCGCGGCGTCGATCTCGAAGAATTCGGAGGCGCCGTGGTGGGTGGCCACCGCGGGGCGGGGCTTGTCCGTCGGCAGCTCCAGGTAGGGGATGCGCGCCGGCAGGTGCCCCCGCCAATAGTCGAGCATGCGCTGTGCCTCAGGGCCGGCGAGCAGGCTGTTCTGCTGATTGAGGAAGTCCAGGTACCGGGCGGGCAGCGGCGGGAGTTCGGCCGGCCTGCCGTGCAGCAGCGCGTCGTAGAGCGCGAACACCTCCTCGACGAAGGTGAAGACGGAGTGGGCGTCGGAGATGATGTGGTGGACGCCGTTGAGGGTCACCCAGCGGTCCGGAGCCAGCTTGTAGAGGCGGAGCCGGACCAGCGGGCCGCGCGTCAGGTCGTACGGCTTGCGGTACTCCTGGATCAGCCGTTCCCGTACGGCGTCCCAGTCCTCGCCCTGCACGTCGAACACGGCCACGTCGACCCGCGCCTCCGGGGAGACGCGCTGCACGGGCCGCCCCTCCTCCGCGACGAAGGTGGTCCGCAGGCACGGATGGCGTTCCACCAGGAGGCGGAAGGCGGTGACGAACAGGTCCGGGTCGAGTTCGCTGTGCACCAGCGTCGCGCCGCCGATGTTGTAGGCGTGCGCATCCGGGTCGAGTTCCCGGAGGAACCACAGCGCTTTCTGGTTGTACGTGAGGGGGTACCGCTCCTCGTCGATGTGCTGCTCCGCCGCGGGCGTGGCCTCGGGCCCGCCGGTCGCCAGCAGCCCTTCGTACAGCCGGGTGGTCAGCGCGTCGACCGGCTCGCCGCTGAGCAGCGCCACCACCGGGAGCGTGACGCCCAGCTCCGTGCCGGTCCTGGCGCGCAGCTCCATCGCCAGCAGGGAGTCGAGGCCCAGCGCGAGCAGCCCGGCCGCCGGGTCGACGCTTTCGCACGGAACGCCCAGCACGGCGGCGACCAGCTCGCCGAAGCGCTCCGTGATCAGGTGGCGGCGGGCCTCCTCGCCCTCCGTCGCGTGGAAGGTGTCCAGGAAGGTGCCGCGCACCTCGGTCGCCGGGGTGTCGGCGGCGGCCGCCGCCAGGTCGGCGACGAGCGGGGGCGGCGCGCTGTACCAGGCGGTGGCGGTCCGCCAGTCGGTCACGGTGGCGACGGCGAGCTGCGCCCGCTCCTGGCCGATGGTGCGCTCCAGTACGGCCATGCCGGCGGCGGGCGAGAGCGGGTTCATGCCGCGTGCCGTGCGGTAGTGCTCCGCGAGGCCGCGCTCCTCGATCATGCCGGCGTCCCAGGGGCCCCAGCCCAGGCTGAGCGCGGGCAGGCCGCGGGATCTGCGGTGGTGGGCGAGCGCGTCCAGGAAGGCGTTGCCGGCCGCGTAGTTGGTCTGTCCGGCGGTGGTCATCAGAGCCGCGATGGAGCCGAAGAGGACGAAGTGGTCGAGCGGTTCGTCGCGCAGGTGGTGGTGGAGCAGCCAGCCGCCGGCCACCTTGGGGGCGTACGCGGCGTCGAATGCCGCCCGATCCATCCCCGGTACCAGGGCGTCCCTGACTTCCCCGGCGAGGTGGAACACGCCGCGGATGGGCGGCAGTTGACGACTTCTGCGGTCCGCCAGCCAGTCGGTCAGCGCCGTCTCGTCGGTGATGTCCAGCGGGGCCGGGGCCGGTTGGGCGCCGAGCGCCTCCAGCTCCTTGAGGAAGGCGATCCGCTGCCCGGCGGGGGTTCCAGGGTCAATGCCGTGCCACTCCGTACGCTCGGGCAGCGGGGTGCGGCCCACCAGGATCAGCCGGCGGGCGCCGCGCTCCACAAGAGTGCGGCAGAGCACCTGGCCGAGCGCGCCGAACGCACCCGTGACCAGATAGTCGGCATCGGGGCGCAGCCGCAGCGGCAGCGGGCGCGTGAGGCCGGCGGGCGGGCGGAGTCGGCTGGTGCGGCGCCGGCCGCCGCGCAGCGCGATCTCCTCGTCGCCGGTAGTGGCGAGCTCGCGCCGGAGCGCCTCGGCCTCCCCCTCGGCGGGCGCGGCCGGGAGATCGATCAACTTGCCGCGCTGCGCGGTGAGTTCCTGCTGCCACAGGACCCGCCCGAGGCCCCAGGCGGCGGCGCCCAGCGGTTCGACGGGGTCTCCGGCGGCCACGGCCTGGGTGCCACGGGTGACGATGTGCAGCCGCGCGCCGGGCTGCGCGTCCGGCAACAGCCGCGCGAGGTGGACCAGCGAGTACGCGCCGAGTCCTGTGCAGCGGTTCAGTTCCGTACGGGTGACTTCATCCAACGGCGGCAGGTCCAGGTTCCACATGTGGACGACGGCGTCGAAGGGCGCGTCGAGGTCGGCGAAGAGGCGGGTCAGGTCCTCGGGCGAGTCGGGCCGGACCGTGGATTCCTCCGGGCCGTGGGTGTAGCGCGTACCGGGCCGCACCAGGTGGCAGCGTCCGCCGCCGGCCCGCGTGAGCCCGGCCAGTTGCTCGGCGAGCGGGCCCGCGTCGGCGAGGATCAGCAGGTCACCGGGGCAATTCACGTTCTCCGGCAGGCTGTCGGCGTCGGTCCAGACGACCTCGGCCAGCCAGTTGTCGATCGTGCTGAGGCCGACCGAGGCCGCGGCGCGTTCGACGTCCGCCGCCCGGAAGCCGGCGATCCGGCCCAGTGGGGTGCCGTCCTCGGTGTACAGCGCGAGGTCGCCGGTGATCTCGTCGGCGTCCTGGCGGGTGAGCGTGGCGTGCACCCAGAACGGCCGGTCGCCGACCGGGTCGAGGCGTACCTCGGCGATCGCGAGCGGCAGCCGGATGCCGCCGGACGCGCGGCCGTCCTCCGTCAGCAGGGTCGTCAGCAGGGCCTGGAAGGCTGCGTCGAGCAGGGCCGGGTGGCATTGGCTGTCCGCCGCTCCAGTGAGCCCGGCCGGCGGCCGGATACGGGCCAGCGCCTCACCGGGCCCGGTCCAGACCTCCTCGATGCCCTGGAACGCCGGGCCGTACTCGTATCCCTGCCCGGCCAGCGCCGCGTACGTTTCGGGGCCGGAGAGCCGGCGGCGGGTGCGGGAGCGGATCGTGTCCGGGTCGAGCGCGGGACCGGGCGCGCGGCGCTGGCCTGCACGGACCACGCCGGTGGCGTGCACGGCGGGGTCGGTGGCGCCCGTCGCGACGGTGAAGTCCGCGCCGTCCGGGTCGAAGGAGAGCTGGACCGCCGTCGGCTGCGCGTCGTCGAGGAAGAGCGCCTTGGCCAGCCGGATGTCGGCCAGCACCGCCGGGCCGCCGCCGGTCAGCGCCCGTACCGCCTGGGCCGCCATCTCCAGATAGCCCGCTGCGGGGAAGACCACGTTTCCCTGGATGCGGTGGTCCGCCAGGTACGGCAGCTGTTCGGTGTCGAGCCGGACCTCCCAGGTGGGCCGGGTGTGTGCGGTGCGGCGGCCCAGCAGCGGGTGGTCGAGGCGGCCGAGCCGGAGCTGCGCGATGCCCTCGGGCTCGGACCAGTACCGTTCCTCCCGCCAGGGGTAGCGGGGCAGCGGGACCACCCGGCCGCCCGGCTGGAGACCTTCCCAGTCCAACTCAACGCCCAGCGTGTGCAGTTCGGCGAGTGTGCGGTGGAACCGTTCGACCTCGTCCTCCCGGCGGTGCATCGAGGCCAGCGTCCGGCCTTCGGTGCCCGTGGCCTCCAGGCACTCCGCGATCGAGTGGCCGAGCACCGGGTGCGGCCCGACCTCCAGGAAGAGGCGGTGGCCGTCCTCGGCCAGCCGGTCGACGGCCGACCGGAAGCGGACCGGCTCACGGACGTTCTCCCACCAGTACGCGGCGTCCGGCGCGTCGCCGGGGGTGGGGTCCTGGCGGGCCGTCAGATACAGCGGTACCTCCGGCGGGCGCGGCTTCAGGTCACCCAGTCCCAGCAGCAGCTCCTCCCTGATCGGGTCCATGCGCACGCTGTGGTACGGGATGTCGACCGCCAGGAAACGGGCGAAGATCCCCTCCCCTTCGAGGTCGGTGGCGAGGGCACGGAGCGCGTCCGCATCCCCGGAAAGGGTCACGCCGTGGGGGCTGTTGACCGCTGCGACCGACACCCGGTCGCGCAGCGCGCGAACGCGGCGCGCCGCCTCGGCCTCGGTCAGCCCGACGGCCAGCATCGTGCCGGTGCCGGCCAGCCGGTGCTGGAGACGGCTGCGGTGCAGGATCACCGATACGGCCTCCGGGAGGGTGTGCACCCCGGCTTCGTAGCACGCGGCGACCTCGCCGGTGCTGTGGCCGACCACGGCGTCGGGCCGGAGCCCGTGGCTGCGCCAGAGTGCGGCGAGGCCGGTCTGGAGCGCGAAGTTGGCGGGCTGCGCGAGCCAGGTCTCGCCCATCCTCGACGTGGCCTCGTCCCTGGCGAGCTCGTCCAGCAGGGACCAGCCGGCCTGGGCCCGGATCTCGCGGTCGCACGCCTCGACGGCCGCGCGGTACACCGGTTCGGCCGCCAGCAGCTTGCGGCCCATTCCCCACCACTGCGGTCCCATGCCGGTGAACACCCAGGCCGCTCCCCGGTGTTGGCGCTCGCGGCAGTGGCCCGTGACGACACGCGGGTGCTGCTCGTCGCGTTCGTACGCGGCCAGCGCCTCGTCCAGCGAGTCGGGGGCCGCTGGGGAGTAGACCACCGCGAGCCGGTGCGCGTGGTGTTCGCGGCGGTGGGCGAGGGTGTGGCCGAGGTCGGCGAGGGCGGGCGGCGTGCCGTGCGCGCCGGAGAGCTCGGCGCGGAGGCCGGTGGCGAGTGCGCGCAGCCCCTCCGGGTGACGGGCGCTCAGCGGCAGGATCGTGTGATGGCGCTGCGGTGATTCGGACCGGGAGGGTGCCTCGGGCTCCGGTGCCTCTTCCAGCAGTACGTGGGCGTTGGTGCCGCCGAAGCCGAAGGAGTTGACGCCCGCCCGGGCGGGCCCGTCGTGCGCGGGCCAGTCGACCAGCCGGTCCGGGATCTCGAAGGGCAGCGCCGCCGTGTCGAGGGCCGGATTGAGCCGCTCCAGGTTGAGATGCGGTGGGATCTTCCCGTGCTTGAGGGCGAGCACCGTTTTGATGAGTCCCGCGATGCCGGCGGCGGCCTCGGTGTGCCCGATGTTGGTCTTGACCGAGCCCACGTAGCAGGGGGCGCCGGGCGGGCGCCCCGCGGACAGGACACGGCCGAGCGCCCGGGCCTCGATCGGGTCGCCGACGGGGGTGGAGGTGCCGTGCGCCTCGATGTACTGCAGGCTGCCGGGCGCGACGCCCGCCTCGGCGCACACCTTCCGTACGAGGTCCACCTGGGCGTCCTCGCTCGGCACGGTGATGCCGTTGGTCCGGCCGTCCTGGTTCACCCCGCTGCCGAGCACCACGGCGTGCACCGGGTCGCCGTCGCGCACGGCGTCGGCCAGCCGTTTCAGTGCCACGACGGCGACGCCCTCGGCGCGTACGTAGCCGTCGGCCGACGCGTCGAAGGCGCGCGACCGGCCGTCGACGGAGAGGAAGCCGCCCTTGGTCTCGGCGACGGTGAAGTGCGGCGCGCAGTGCAGCAGCGTGCCGCCGGCCAGCGCGAGGTCGGTCTCGCCGCGCAGCAGGCTCTGCCGGGCGAGGTGCAGGGCGACGAGGGAGGAGCTGCAGGCGGTGTCGAGGGAGACACTGGGGCCGCGGAAGTCGAAGGCGTGCGAGACGCGGTTCGACACCATCGTCATCATGGTGCCGGTCGTGGTGTGTGCCGTAAGGAAGTCCAGGTCGGCGTAGTGGAGGATGTTGTAGTCCATCGTGAAAGCGCCGATGAACACGCCGATGTCGCGACCCGCCAGGCCGCCCGGGCGCTGCCCGCCGTCCTCCAGGGCCTCCCAGGAGACCTCCAGGAGCTTGCGCTGCTGCGGGTCGAGGTGGGTGGCCTCGCGCGGGCTGATGCCGAAGAACGCCGGGTCGAATGCGTCGAAGCCGTCGATGTACCCGCCGCGTCCGCCGACCAGCCGCCCGGGCTTGGCCCGGTCCCGGGTGCCCAGGGTAGTGACGTCGTACCGGTCGGCCGGGGTCGGGACGATGCAGTCCCGGCCCTCGGCCAGGTTTCGCCAGAACGCCCGGTGGTCGTTGGCATGGCCGGGCAGGCGGCAGCCGATGCCGATGATGGCGATCCGGTCACGAAGGGCGGAATCAGGCGCTTGACTCATAAGTGCACAATAAGGCGCACATACCGCACATTCCGGCACTCCGCCTGACGACACGTCAGGTCAGCTTGTCGGACAGTCGGACTGTCGACCCGACGAAGCCCGCCCGTGCCGCGCGGGACTACCCGGCGGCAGCCGGAACGGCATACACGGAGCCGTCCGAGTCACTCCAAGTAACCGCATCCGGGTGGGAGTTGAGCGGGTCGGCCGCGGCATACACGCACAGTGCACGCAGACGCTGCCGCAGGCGGCCGGGGTCGGCGGGCGGGCCGCCCGGCGAGATGTCCGCGGCGAGCCGGTACGCGCCACCGCTGCCGGCGGGCAGCAGGTACGTCAGGTGCCAGACATCCGTGCCCGGCAGCCGGTCCAGCAGCGCGGAGGTGAGGTCGCCGGGGTCGGTGAGGCCGTCGGCCAGCAGCAGCACCTGGCAGGTGGCGCGGTGGCCGCGCCAGAGGAACGTGACCGCGTACCGCCCGGGACTTCCGGCGGCCTGTTCGACGAGGGGCGCGCCACGCCGTTCGACCTCCGCCCAGAAGTCCGCGATCAGGGCCGGGCGTTGGGCATCGGCGGCGGTGGCGAGCCGGGCGGCGAGGCGCTCGACACACAGGCCGGCCGTGCGCGATGGCCGCGAGTCCCGCACGCCGGGACCGTCAAGGACGTACATCTCTCCCGCTTTCCTGGGCAGCGCGGACCGCTGGAGCCACGCGCCGCAGACAAGTGTAACTTAGGTAAGGCTAACCTAATACAGACCTAGGGGGATGGCACGGGAACGGCGGCAGGGCATAGCCTGGCCCGTGCAGCTGGTTCGCCCTGTCCGCCAGGCAGGCGCGTCGTAAGAGGGAACCCGGTGGGAATCCGGGACTGCCCCGCAGCGGTGAGCGGGAACGACCGCCGTCATACGCACTGGACCGACCGGGTCCGGGAAGCGACGGCCAGTAGGTGTCTGCCTTGGGCGGACGTGCTCGTGAGTCCGAAGACCTGCCCGTTGCCCGCACGCGACCTGTCGTGTGCGGCCTCCCGGTGACCTCGAGGGCGGGTCGGCGTACAGCAGGGACGCGGCATACGAGCGGCCCCTCCGCTGTGCACTCCCTTCGCGCTCTCGTGCCCGTCGCCGGGCATTCGGAGACACGCTCGCGAAGGAGAGCAACGTGACCAGCAAGAACACCGCCACGGCCGTACGGGCCACCGTGTACGGCTATCCCCGGCAGGGGCCGGACCGGGAACTGAAGAAGGCGGTCGAGGGGTACTGGAAGGGCCGCGTCACCGCCGACGCGCTCCGTGAGACCGCAGCCGACCTGCGCCGCTCCGTCTGGCGGGAGCTGACCGAGGCGGGCCTTGACGAGGTGCCGACCGGCGACTTCTCGTACTACGACCATGTGCTGGACACCAGCGTCATGGTCGGCGCGATCCCCCGCCGGCACCGCGCCGCTGTCGAAACGGACGCCCTGGACGGGTACTTCGCCATGGCCCGCGGCACGCAGGACGCGGCGCCGCTGGAGATGACCAAGTGGTTCGACACCAACTACCACTACCTGGTGCCGGAACTGGGCCCCGACACCGTCTTCGCCGCCGACTCCCGCAAGCAGGTCACCGAGCTGAGTGAGGCCCGCGCGCTCGGCCACACCGCACGCCCCGTCCTGGTCGGCCCGGTCACCTACCTTCTGCTGGCCAAGCCGGCCCCCGGCGTGGACCCCGGCTTCGAGCCGCTCACCCTGCTCGACCGGCTGCTGCCCGTGTACGCGGAGGTCCTCGCCGATCTGCAGGCCGCCGGCGCCGAGTGGATCCAGCTCGACGAGCCGGCCCTCGTGCAGGACCGCACCCCGGCCGAACTGAACGCGGCGGCCCGCGCATACCGCGATCTCGGCGCCCTGACCGACCGCCCGCAGCTCCTCGTCGCGACCTACTTCGGCCGCCTCGGCGAGGCCCTGCCGGTACTGGCCAAGGCCCCCGTCGAGGGCCTGGCGATGGACTTCACCGAAGCGGCGGCCGCCAATCTGGACGATCTCGCGGCGGCCGGCGGCCTGCCCGGAAAGCGCCTGGTCGCGGGCGTCGTCAACGGCCGCAACATCTGGATCGACAACCACGAGAAGTCGCTCGCCACCCTCGGCACCCTCCTGGGCCTCGCCGACCGGGTCGACGTGGCGGCTTCCTGCTCGCTGCTGCACGTCCCGCTGGACGCGGCCGCCGAGCGCGACATCGACCCGCAGATCGGCCGCTGGCTGGCCTTCGCCCGGCAGAAGACCGCCGAGCTCGTCACCCTGGCCCGCGGGCTGACGCACGGCACCGGCATCATCGCCGCCGAACTCGCCGCCAACCGCGCCGACCTCGCCTCCCGTACCGGCGCTGCGCTCACCCACGACCCGGCCGTCCGGGCCCGCGCCGCGGCCGTCACCGCCGCCGACTGCCGGCGCTCCCAGCCGTATCCCGAGCGGTCCGCCGCGCAGCGCGCCCACCTCGGCCTGCCGCCGCTGCCCACGACCACCATCGGCTCCTTCCCGCAGACGGCCGCGCTGCGCACGGCACGTGCCGATCTGCGCGCCGGGCGGATCGACGAGGCCGCGTACGAGGAGCGCATCGCGGCGGAGATCCGCGAGGTCGTCGGCTACCAGGAGAAGGCCGGACTCGACGTCCTGGTGCACGGCGAGGCGGAACGCAACGACATGGTGCAGCACTTCGCCGAGCGGCTGACCGGCTACCTCGCCACCCGGCACGGCTGGGTCCAGTCCTACGGCACCCGCTACGTCCGCCCTCCGGTGCTGGCCGGCGACGTCTCGCGCCCGGAGCCGATGACGGTGCGCTGGACCCGGTACGCGCAGTCGCTCACCGGACGGCCGGTCAAGGGCATGCTCACCGGCCCGGTCACGATGCTCGCGTGGTCCTTTGTCCGCGACGACCAGCCGCTCGCCGACACCGCGCGCCAGGTCGCGCTGGCGCTGCGCGACGAGGTGGCCGACCTGGAGGCGGCGGGCACGGCGGTCATCCAGGTGGACGAGCCGGCGCTGCGCGAGACGCTCCCGCTGCGCGCCGCCGACCACGCGGCGTACCTGGCCTGGGCCACCGAGGCGTTCCGGCTCGCCACCGGCGGCGTGCGGCCCGACACCCAGATCCATACGCACATGTGTTACGCGGAGTTCGGCGACATCCTGCCGGCCATCGACGACCTCGACGCCGATGTGATCAGCCTGGAGGCGGCCCGTTCCCACATGCGGGTGGCCGGCGAGCTGGCCGCCGCGGGGTATCCGCGCGAGGTCGGCCCGGGTGTCTACGACATCCACTCGCCGCGCGTCCCGGACCCCGACGAGATCGAGGCCCTGATCCGCGCGGCGCTGACGGCCGTTCCCGCCGAGCGGCTGTGGGTCAACCCCGACTGCGGCCTGAAGACGAGGGGCTGGCCGGAGACCTGTACGTCACTGGAGCACCTGGTCGCGGCGGCCCACCGCGTCCGCCGGACGGTCCTGACGCGGAGGGACACTCCCTGACTCTTCGCTGACTCGTCCTGACTTTTCGCTGGCTCTCCCTGATGCTCGCCGCCGTTGGCATTCGCCGGAACACCGACCTCGGTACCGGGGCGTGACTCGTGGGATGCTGGGGCGGGTCCTTGGATCATGGCGAGCATCGGGAGAGTACGGCAGCGTGATAGCAGCGACACGGCGGGCCGGCATCCGCACCTGGGATCGCTTCGCGGCGTCCGACCCGGGACTGCTGCGGCTGATGGCGGGGCTGCGGACGGTCGGCGCGATCGTGCTGGCCCTCGCCGTCCTCGCGCTGCTCGGCACGGATGTCACGCACATGGTGGCGGGCGCCATGGCGGCCATGGTCGCCACCTTCGCGATCAAGGAGAAGGAGGTGCGCGGCCAGGCCGTCACGCTCGCGTGCGGTCTGCCCGTCGCACTCGCCGCGATGTCGCTGGGGGCGCTGCTGCACACCCGGATCATCGCCGGTGACATCTTCTTCGTGCTGCTGATCTTCGGAGCGGTGTACGGGCGGCGGTTCGGCGACCGCGGCACGGCCCTGGGCCTGATCGGCTTCCAGGTCTACTTCGTGTCGCTGTTCGTCCAGGCCACCGTCGGCGCGCTGCCGGAGCTGTATCTGACGCTGGCCGTCGCCTTCGCGTGCAGCGCGGTCGTCCGCTTCGCCGTCGTACCGGAGACGCCCCAGCGCACCCTGGGGCGGCTCCGCGAGGCGTTCAGGGCACGGCTCGCGCAACTGCTGGCGGCGCAGATCGAGCTGCTGGACGCCGGCCCCGACGACC
This sequence comes from Streptomyces ochraceiscleroticus, assembly GCF_000720485.1. Classification (GTDB taxonomy): domain Bacteria; phylum Actinomycetota; class Actinomycetes; order Streptomycetales; family Streptomycetaceae; genus Streptomyces; species Streptomyces ochraceiscleroticus. The sequence continues at coordinate 133,427 of NZ_JOAX01000007.1, forward strand.
TGGACAAGGTCCTGGACAGTCTGCGGCGGCGCACGGCCCGGCTGCACGAGGCGGCCCTGATGATCCAGGGCCGGCTGGAGGAGGGGACCCGGGACGAGGCCACGGCGGCGCGGCTGCAGCGCCGTATCGCGGACGCCGAGATCGCCGCCGAGCGGCTGGGCGTCATCCTGCTCAACGCGCGCAGCTCCGAGCGCGCCGACACCATCACGATGCATCTGCCGCACGCGCCGGTGCAGGTCGCCGCCGAGCGGCTGCCGAGCGAGGACGCCGAGACCCGCACCCTGCGCCGCGACCTGGGCGCGCTGCACCTGCTGATCGCGCGCCGCGGTGCCGACGAGCGCGGCATGGCCCTGGCACACGTACGGAACCGACTGCTCGGCTACCGCGACGAGGACAAGCTGCCGGCGGCCTCGCCCGCCGTCCAGGACGTCTTCCGCGGCATCGGTGAGGCAGCGCGCGCCGTGCTGGGTCTGCGGCTCGCGCTGGACGGGCCGCAGGACGCGTCCGACGACAGCCCCGCGACGGCCCGCTCCCGTGAGGAGTTCGACGCCGAGGACGTCGCGATGGCCGGCCTGGACGAGGCGGACGAGGAAGCCGCCGACGAGCGCACCGGGCTGAAGCGGCCCACCACCCGGGCCGCCTTCCAGGTCGCGGTGGGCTCGACGCTGGCCATCATCGGCGGCGAGTTCCTCTCCAGCCAGCGCTGGTACTGGGCGGTGCTGACCTGCTGGGTCGTCTTCCTCAACACCGCGTCGACGGGCGAGATCCTGGTCAAGGGCTACCGCCGGCTGGTGGGCACGATCCTCGGCGTGGTCGCCGGTGTCGCGCTCGCGGGGCTCGTCGGGAACAACACCTGGCTCGCGTTCGGCCTCGTCCTGCTCTTCATCTTCGGGATGTTCTTCACGGCACCGCTGTCGTACGCGCTGATGTCCTTCTGCGTCACCGCCATGCTGGGCCTGCTCTACACCCTGCTGAACACCTACAGCCTGGCCGTGCTGGTGCTGCGCATCGAGGAGACGGCGCTCGGCGCGGCCTGCGGGATCATCGCCGCCGTGCTGGTGCTGCCGGTGCACACCGACCGCCGCACGGACGAACTGCTGGGCACGGTGCTGGAGCGGCTGCGCGACGTGGTGACGGCCGCGGTGGCACAGCTCAGTGGCGGCCCCGCAGCCGACCTGCTGGACAAGGCGCGCGACCTGGACTCGGCGCTGGACGATCTGCGTGCCTCCACGCAGCCGCTGACGCACCCGATCACGCCGCTGCGGGGGCGCCGGCAGACCGCCCGCTATCTGGTGGCGCTGCTGGAGACCTGCGCGTACCACGCCCGTTCGCTGGCGGCGACGGCCGAGCTCGTGCCGTACAGCAAGAACGTCGCGGCCGACCCGCGGCTGGAGCGGGCCGGCAAGCGCATCGCGCGCAACATCGACATCATCGTGGCGCGCGTCGTGGAGGAGAGCACCCGCGGCGAGGTCTCCTCCGGCGCGAGCATCGCCTCGGTACTGGAGGCGAACGGCACCGCCGGGCCTGCCTCGGGCACGGTCACCTTCCGCGTCCTGCGCCACCTCCAGCGCCTCGACGAGGGCGTCATCGGCCTCGCCCGCCCGCTGGAGGTCCCGGTGTCGGGCCGCAATGTGGGGACGACCGGCTGAGCGCCTCCTTCGAGAGGGCGGCCTCAGCCGGACGTCGTGCGGCTCCCCGCGGTCGCGGCCGCCGCGGCGGGCTCGTCGGGCGAGTGCTCCGGGACGGGGCGGGACCGGGGACGGTCGGTCGTGGCCCGGGGCAGACGGAACGCCCAGTTCAGGCGCGGTTCCATGACCGGGCGGAAGAAGCGGCGGACCGGGGGCGAGGTGAGCGCCAGCGCGAGGGCGACGCCGAAGGCGGTGACGGTCAGTTCGCCGGCCGGGGTGTGCCAGAAGGGCGCGTCGAACCAGCCCTTCCAGGCGGCGGTGCGGACGAAGAAGCCGTGCAGCAGGTAGGCGCAGAGGGTGCCGGCGCCCAGCGGGGTGAACCAGGTGCGGCGGCGCGGGACCCAGGCCAGGAACGCCACCGCGAGGACCAGCGAGCAGGCGGTGGTGGCCAGCGTCATCGCCATCCCGACCGGCCAGGAGACGTGCAGATCCTCCCAACTGTGGTTGTGCATGGCCCACTGGGCGGTCATCCGGCCCTTGGCCCAGTAGGCCATCGCGGCGCCGCCCGCCAGCACCGGCACCGCGGCGATCCGTACCCACCGTGCCCGCAGCAGTTGCCAGTGCTCGGGGCGCAGCACGAGGCCGATCACGAAGAACGGCAGGAACTGCAGGACGCGGGCGAGATTGAGGACGCCGCTCAAAGGGGTGGCCGCGCCGATCAGCGCGGCGGCGAGGGCGAGGCCGACCGCGACGTACCAGCGCATCGCGCGCCACACCGGGGCGGTGAGCCGCCATACGAAGAGCGCCGCGAGGAACCAGGTGAGGTACCACGGGGAGAGCAGGCTGAGGTCGTTGTGCCGGCCGTCGACGGCGTTGCCGTAGAGGGTGTACGCGGCCTCGAAGACGAGGTACGGCACGGCGACCCCGGTGATCAGCCGTTTGCCCTGCTCGGGCTTGAAGGCGAAGCTCCGCGAGAAGTAGCCGGAGATCACGATGAACAGCGGCATATGGAACATGTAAAGGAACAGATAGCCGGACCACACGGCGTGGCTGTCCTTGAGCGGCTGCCAGGCGTGCCCGGCCACGACCAGGACCATGGCCAGCAGCTTCGCGTTGTCGAAGAACGGATCGCGTCCCGTGCCCTGTGTGTCCGGCGAGCGCTGTCCCACGTGACCTCCTCAGCGATGACCGCGGCGCCTTCCCGCTGTCCCCACCGCTTCCACCGGTCACCGTGAGCGGGACGGCCCACCCTCCTCCTACACGTTGTAGGGGACGACCCTAGGGGCCCAGGGGGTGCGGCGTCGAATGTCGCAGGAAGGCGTGGCGGACGGCCGCGCGGCGTCCCCGGGCGACGGCGCCCCGCCGTGCGGGGAGGCGGCACCCGGCCGTGCAGAGCTGTGGCCGCAGCGTGACACTGGGCGCATGGATTGGTACCCCCTGCGGCTGACCACGCCCGTGAAGCAGCACGTCTTCGGCGGCCGGGCCATCCCCGACCGGCTCGGGCGCGGCGGGCTGCCCGAAGGGCCGGTCGCCGAGACCTGGGAGGTCAGCGACGTGGACGGGGAAGGCGCGCGGATCGGGAACGGCGCGCTCGCCGGGTGGACGCTGCGCCGCCTGACCCTGGAGCATCCGGCGGAGCTGGTCGGGCGCGGCTGGCACGGCCCGCGCTTCCCGCTGCTGACCAAGTTCATCGACGGCCACCGTCCGCTCCCGGTCCATCTCCACCCCGACGACGCCGCGGCCCGCGGCAAGGAGGGCGAGCCGAATGGCAAGACCGAGGCGTGGCACATCCTCGACGCCCCGCCCGGCGCCACCGCGTACGCGGGCGTGCACCCAGGGGTGGACCGCGCACGGCTGCGACAGGCGCTGCTCGGCCAGGACTTCGCCTCCGTACTGCGGCGGCTGCCGGTCCGCGCGGGCGACACCCTGTACGTACCGGCCGGGACGCTGCACCGCTTCGGGCCCGACACGCTGGTGTACGAGATCGAGCAGACCTCGGACCTGCAGCAGCACGCGATGCGGCACCGGATGGAGGACGGTTCGCCGCTGGACGAGGCGGAGTGGCGGGCGAACATCGAGGCGCTGCTGGAGGAGTGGCAGCCGGAGCCGCGGCCGGAGTTCCATCCGGGGCTGCGGCTGCCGTCGCCCGACGGCGCCGAGGGCCGGATGCTGTGCGCCGGGCCCTACTTCGCGCTGGAGCGGTGGCGCACGCGGGACGCGGGGACCTCCGCGCCGCTGGTCCGCTCGTTCGACACCGCCGTCGTCCTGAGCAACGCCGGGCCCGCGGTGACCGTGGCGTACGGGGCCGGGAGCGAGCCGCTCGGGCGGGCAGAGACGCTGCTGCTCCCCGCGGCGCTGGGGCGGATCGAGATCCACGGCCCGGCCGACGTCCTTCTCGGTTACCTGCCCGACCTCGACCGCGATGTCCGCACCCCGCTCCGTGCCGCGGGTCATGACGCGGCCGCGATCGCCGCGCTGGGCGAAGGGCTCGGCCGGCCCGGCGCCTGACGCACATCCGGCACCGAACACACGAACACGGGAGCGGTTGTTCCCCGGAACGCGTGATCAGTCACCAAAGCGCTTTCCTTGGTTGCCTGAGGCAGGCGATTCTTACGGGGCGCAAGCGACGGGCTGCAGACCGTCACCGCGCCGCTCTCGGCCGAAGTCCCTTTCCGGAACGGGAGCGTGTCCCAGAAACGCACCATGTACAAGGAGAACAACCCGATGGACTTCCTCACCAACGTGCTGGCCGGCGTCATCCACTGCGTGGGCTGGCTCGTCTGACGGAACCGCATCATCGGGCGCCGCTCCTCCCCGTCCCAGGGAGGGGCGGCGCCCGCCGTTTCGCGGGCCCTTGAAGTCCCCCCTGCACGACCGGAGTTGAGAGCTTCCTTGTCACTGCTCCACGGCCGGTAGCCGCGTCCCCACACGGCCGGCCGTCTCGCGGAGCCAGATGTGCGCCGCGTCGTGCGTATGCACCGGGTGCCACCACAGCGCCTCCCGCAACGGGACGGCCTCGTAGGGCGGCTCCAGTACGCGCACGGCGGCGATGTGCACGAAGGCCCTGGCCAGACGCTCCTGCACCAGCGCGATCCGCCGGGTGCCCGCGACCAGGAGTGGCAACGTCTGGAAGCTGTCGACGGAGACCTCGACGTGCGGTTCGATGCCGAGCATGCCGAGCTGCCGGACGGCGGGGGCGTCATAGGTGCGCTGGTAGGTGACCCACGGCAGCCGGGCCAGGTCCTCGCGGGCGAGGCGGTCACCGACGTCGGGATGGTCCTCGGCGACGAGAAAGACCCACCGGTCCTCATAGAGGTCGGTGGCGGAGAAGTCACTGATGACGCCGTGCGGCATGAGCAGGCCGTCCGTGGCACTCAGCAGTGTCGCGGTGTCGTCGACCACGCCGGCGGGGGGCTGTGTGAAGCGCAGTCGGATTCCCGGGGCCTCTTCGTGCACGACCCGTGCGAGTTCGGTGCCGAACACGGCGACGGCGTAGTCGGAGCCCACCAGCTTGAACTCCCGGCTCTCGGTGGCCGGGTCGAAGTCCGCCTGACTGCTGAAAAGCCGTTCCAGCAGGTCGCAGGCGGTGGAGGTGCGATCGAGGAGGACCTGCCCGAGAGCGGTGAGTTCGTAGTGACCGCCGACCCTGGCCAGCAGGTCGTCATCGAAATGACGCCGAAGCCGGGCCAGGGCGGCGCTCATCGCAGGCTGGCTGAGGCCGACGCGCTGCCCGGCATGGGTGACGTTGCGCTCCTCCAGCAGGGCGCGCAGGGCGACGACGAGGTTCATGTCGAGACGAGCCAGATTCACGGGATCTTCCCTTACGGCGCTGCGCCTGCCAGCAGGGCATAAACGAGGTGGATGCCGGTCATCCACGGAATCAATTTCCCAGATCAGCGGTGGTGGGTCCACATTAGTGACATCACCATCAGGAGGACACGTCTGTGAAACCCGCACCCGCATCACCGCTCTTCGCCGGACCTTTCGCGCTGGCCACTCTGTCCGCACCGGACGGACCCGCCTTTCCTGCCCTCGTCACCTCGGACAGGCAGGTGATCGACCTCCGGACCGCCTTCGACAAGCCGGAGCTGACGGTTCGTTCGCTGCTGGACCGCTGGGCGGAGGCGCTGCCGCGCCTGCACGAGCTGGTCACCGAAACCGGACCGGAGCGGCGTCCGCTCGACGAGTTCCAGGTGCACGCGCCGGTCACTCCGCGTCAGGTCTTCCAGTCGGGTGCCAACTACCGGCAGCACGTGATCGACCTGCACGTGGCCCACCGCGCTCCCGGTGACGACCGCCCCGAGGAGGAGCGGCGCGCCGAGGCCGCCGAGATCATGGACCGGCGAGCCGCGGAGGACCTGCCGTACGTGTTCATCGGTCTGCCGAGCGCGATCACGGGTCCGTACGACGATGTCGTACTGCCATCGTGGGCCGAAAAGCCGGACTGGGAACTGGAGTTGGCGGCCGTCATCGGCAGGCCCGCCCACCGGGTGTCCGTCGAGGAGGCGCTGGAGCACATCGCCGGTTACACGATTGCCAACGACCTCACCGACCGGGCCACCGTCTTCCGGCGCGACATGCCGCAGATCGGCACCGACTGGCTGCGCAGCAAGAACGCGCCCGGCTTCACCCCGCTGGGCCCGTGGATCGTGCCCGCCGGGTCGATCGCGGACCCCTCCGACCTGCGGGTGACGCTGAAGCTGAACGGCGAGACCATGCAGGACGAGTCCACCCAGGACATGATCTTCGACGTGGCGCGCATGGTGTCGTACGCCTCGCAGACCGCCCGGTTGCTGCCCGGTGACCTCGTGCTGACGGGCAGCCCGGCCGGCAACGGCATGCACTGGGGCCGGCTGCTGCGCGACGGCGACGTCATGGAGGGGTCCGTCACGGGCCTCGGCGTGCAGCGCACCCGCTGTGTGGCGGAGGCGTCATGACGCTCGACCGGAACGATCCCGAGGGCGCGATAGCCCGAGCCGCCAAGGCGTACTCCAACTGGGGCCGTTGGGGCGAGGACGATGTGCTCGGCACCCTCAACTTCCTCGACGAGACCAAGCGCCGCGAAGGTGCCGGCCTCGTCCGACGGGGTGTCAGCTTCTCCCTGTCCCAGCGCTTCGACATGAACGGCCCGCAGAAGGGCTGGCGGCGGCGCACCAACCCGGTGCACACCATGCTCGACACCGGCACCGATGCCGCCGCCGGCCACCAGGGCTTCCCGCACGGCCTCGGCGGCGCCGACGACGTGATCGCCATGCCGCTCCAGTGCTCCACCCAGTGGGACGGGCTCGGGCACATCTTCGACCACGGCAAGGCATGGAACGGCCGGGACGCCGCGCGGACCGTCACCTCCGAGGGCGACCTGGTCACCGGCATCGAGCACATGGCGCCGTACGTCGCGGGGCGCGGGGTGCTGCTGGACGTGGGCCGGGCGATCGGCACCGGCGGAGAGCTGCCCGACGGGTTCGCCATCACCGAGGACCACCTGACGGCGACTGCCGAGGCCCAAGGTGTGACCGTGGGACGCGGCGACATCGTCCTGGTACGCACCGGGCAGCTCGCCCGGGTCCGCCGCGACGGGTGGGGTGACTACGCCGGCGGCCCGGCCCCCGGCCTGTCGTTCACCACCGCGGGCTGGCTGCACCGCACCGAGATCGCCGCGATCGCCACCGACACCTGGGGCTTCGAGGTGCGGCCCAACGAGTTCGAGAACGCTTTCCAGCCGCTGCACCAGGTCGCCATCCCCAACATCGGACTCTTGGTCGGCGAGTTGTGGGATCTGGACGCGCTCGCCGAGGACTGCGCGGCCGACGGTGTGTACGCGTTCTGGCTCACCGCCGCTCCCCTGCCCATCACCGGCGCGGTCGGCTCACCCGTCAACCCGATCGCCGTCAAGTAGCGCGACGTACAAGGAAGTTACTCATGACACAGTCCCGTACCGCGCTCGTCGTCGGCGGCGGCGCGGCCGGTAACGCCGTGACGGTCCTGCTGCGCCGGGCCGGTATCGCCGTCGACCTGGTCGAGGCCAAGGACGACTGGAACGCCACCGCCGGATCCGGCATCACCCTCCAGGGGAACGCGCTGCGTGTGCTGCGTGAACTGGGCGTGTGGGAGCAGGTGAAGGCGTCCGGCTGCGGCTTCGACGCGGTCGGTATCACCGCTCCCGACGGCACCGTGCTGCACGAGCAGAGCGATCTGCGCACCGGCGGTGACGATCTGCCCGCCACCGTCGGCATGCAACGCCCCCGGCTCCAGCAGATCCTGATCGACGCGGTGCGCGCGAGCGGGGCGTCGGTGCGCCTGGGCACCAGGGCCGAGAGCCTGGACCAGGACGCGCAGGGCGTGTCCGTACGCTTCAGCGACGGCACGACCGGCCGCTACGACGTGGTGATCGCCGCCGACGGCATCGGCTCCGCGACCCGCGCCGCGATCGGCATCACCGACAAGCCCGAACCGACCGGCATGGCCATCTGGCGCATCGCCGCACCCCGCCCGGCAGGAGTGACCCGCACCGACCTCGCCTACGGCGGCCCGGCCTACATCGCGGGTTACTGCCCCACCAGCGACACCACCCTCTACGCGTACGTCGTCGAGGCCAACCGCGACCGCGCCTCGATACCGCCCGAGACCTACGCGGACGAAATGCGGCGTCTCACCTCCGCCTACGGGGGCTTCTGGCCGGAGATCACCGCGCACATCACCGATCCGGCGCAGGTCAACTACACCTGGTTCGACCGCATGCTGGTGGAGGGCTCCTGGCACCGCGGCCGCGTGGTGCTGGCCGGTGACGCCGCCCACTGCTGTCCGCCCACGCTCGCCCAGGGCGCGGCCATGTCCCTGGAGGACGCCCTCGTCCTGGCCGAGCTGCTGACCGGTGCCGAGCAGTGGGACGACGCGCTGTTCCAGGCGTACTACGACCGGCGCATCCCGCGGGTGCGGGCGGTCGTGGAGGCGTCGGTGCAGATCGGACAGTGGCAGCTGGACGGCGTCCGCGACGCCGATGTTCCAGGGCTGATGGCCCGCACCATGCCCCTGCTCAAGGAGGCGCCGTGACTCCGCCCACCGTGGACGTGCACGCCCACCTCCTGCTGCCCGACGTCGAGGCCCTGGTGGCCGGCCGGCCCGGCCTCGCCGAGGCCAAGACGCTGGACGCCCTGCGCAACGGCCCCGCGGCACTCGCCGTCAGCGGGCCCATGGTGCGCGACCGCATCCCGAAGCTGACCGACGTGACCGTACGCCTGGCCGCGATGGACGCGCAGGGCGTGGACGTCCAGCTCGTCAGCCCGTCTCCGTCGCACTACCACTACTGGGCGGACGAGGAGACGGCCGAGAAGATCTACCGGCACGCCAACGAGGCCACCGCGGCGCACTGCGCGGCGGCTCCGGAACGGCTGCGGGGGTTGGGTCTCGTACCACTGCAACACCCCGGGCAGGCCGTCGAGGCCCTGGACGACGCGTTGCGACAGGGCCTGCTGGGAGTGGAAATCTCCAGCCACGCGCCCGGCCGCGAGCTGTCCGACCCGGCGTACGAGCCGCTGTGGACGCGGGCTGAGGAGACCGGCGCCCTCCTGTTCCTGCACCCCTTCGGGTGCACGCTCGACGAGCGGCTGGACCAGTGGTACCTGTCCAACACGGTGGGACAGCCGACGGAGAACGCCGTGGCACTCTCCCACCTCATCTTCTCCGGCGTACTGGACCGGCACCCGGACCTGAAGGTCGTCGCCGCGCACGGGGGCGGCTACCTGCCCACTCATATCGGCCGCTCCGACCACGCCTGGTCCGCACGCTCCGACGCACGCGCCGGCTGCGCCCACCCGCCCAGCAGCTACCTGAAGCGGCTGTACTTCGACTCCCTCGTTCACGCCCCCCACGTGCTGCGGGAACTGATCCGGGCCGCCGGACCCGACCGGGTACTGCTCGGCTCCGACTTCCCCTTCGACATGGGCACCGAGGACCCGCTCGGCGCACTGCGCGCCGCCCAGCTGTCCGAACTCGACTTCCACGCCGTCCGCGGCGGCAATGCAGCAACTCTGCTCGACCTCGTCTGAGGAGGCACACACCATGAGCACACGTCTGCTCACCCACCTGCGGCACGTCGACCTCGCCGTGCCCGACTACGACAAGCAGCTCGACTTCTATGCCGGCGTCTGGGGCCTGACCAAGGTCGCCGAGGACTCCGGCATCTCCTTCCTCGCCGCCGAGGGCTCCCCCGAGCAGTACGTCGTCCGGCTGCGCAAGGCCGAGGAGAAGCGCCTCGACCTCGTCTCCTACGGGGCCGCGTCCCCGGCCGACGTCGACACCCTTGCCGAGCACCTGCTGGCGGGCGGCGTCCAGTTGGTGACACAGCCGGGGAAGGTGGACACCCCCGGCGGTGGCTACGGCTTCCGCTTCTTCGATGTCGACGGCCGCACCATCGAGGTCTCCGCCGACGTCGAGGTACGGCAGCACCGCAAGATCGAGGAGAAGGAGGCCATCCCGGTCAAGCTCTCCCACGTCGTTCTCAACTCCCCTGATCTGAACCGGACTCGGGAGTGGTACGAGCGCCACCTCGGCTTCCGGCTCTCCGACACGCTCAGCTCACCGCACATGGGCGAGGTCATGCACTTCATGCGGATCAGCAACCAGCACCACTCGATGGCCATCGCGCAGGGACCGCACACCGCACTGCACCACGTCTCCTTCGAGATGCGCGGCCTCGACGAGTACATGCGCGGCTCCGGGCGCGTCATGCGGGCCGGGTACCGCAAGATCTGGGGTCCGGGCCGCCACATGGCCGGTGACAACACCTTCACGTACTTCCTCGACCCGCACGGCAACACCATCGAGTACACCACCGAGCTGGAGAACCTCGACGAGGACACCTGGCACCCGCACGTCTACGACTTCTCCCAGCCCGAGGTCACCGACCAGTGGGGCACCGCCAACCCCATGAACGAACTGGTCGCCAAGGAGTCCTTCAACGACCCCGACCGCGGCTGCTTCGTCGCCCCGCCGGTCTGACCACACCGAGTTCCGGGGGCGCGGCAGCCCTGTCAACGCCCTGACGCCAGCAGTCCGCGCCCCCGGCCCCCGCCCGAGCACCAGGAGGCCCCGCATGCGCTTCGCCGCGTACGCACACCAGCACCAGCCCTGTGCCGCCGTCGTCGGAGAAGACGGCACCCTCCATCCCGTACCCGGAGCCCGTTCCCTCACCGAACTGATCCGCTCCGGCGAGGGCCTTCCCGCTCTGCTCGACGCCGGCGCCGCCGCACTCGACGCACCGCCCGGCCCGCACGTCTCCCAGGTACGACTACTGCCACCTCTCCAACCTTCGTCCGTACGGGACTTCGTCACCTTCGAAGAACACGTCGAGGGCGTCCGCCGTGCTGTCGACGGCGTCGCCGGGGTGCCCGAGCAGTGGTACGCGGCGCCGACCTTCTACTTCACCAACCCGCACGCCATCTACGGCCCGCACGACGACGTCCCCATGCCGCCCGGCTCCGCCGCCTTGGACTTCGAGCTCGAAGTGGGTGCCGTCATCGGCCGCGAGGGCAGCGACCTCACCCCCGAACAGGCCCGCGACCACATCGTCGGCTACACCGTCTTCAACGACTGGTCGGCGCGCGATCTGCAGTCCGCCGAGATGAAGGTGGGCCTCGGCCCCTGCAAGGGCAAGGACACCGCCACCACCCTCGGCCCGTACCTCGTCACCGCCGACGAGCTGGAGCCCTATCGGGACGCCGACGGCTTCCTGCGCCTGGCCCTGACCGCGGAGATCAACGGCGAGGCCGTCGGCGAGGACCTGCTGTCCCACATGAGCTGGACCTTCGAGGAGATGGCCGCCTACGCCTCCCGCGGCACCCGCGTCGTGCCGGGCGATGTCCTGGGCTCCGGCACCTGCGGCAACGGCGGCTGCCTGGCCGAGCTGTGGGGCCGACGCGGCGAACAGACCCCGCCGCCGCTGAAGCCCGGCGACACCGTCACCCTCACGGTCGAGGGCATCGGTACCGTCGCCAACACCGTCGTACCCGGCGCCGATCCCGTACCGCTGCCGGCCGGCCGACGTCGCCACCGGGAGCGGCCGTGACCGACGAACACTCCCAGAGACTGCTGGGAAAGGTCGTCGTCGTCACCGGAGCGGCCCGCGGCCAGGGCGCCGCCGAAGCCGAGGCCCTGACCCGGGAAGGCGCGCAGGTCATCGCCACCGACGTCGAACCCGCGAGCGGCTGCCGGCGTCTCGACGTCGCCAGCGAGCAGGACTGGGCCGACCTGGCCGCCGAGCTGCGCAAGACGTACGGACACGTGCACGGCCTGGTGAACAACGCGGGCATCACCTGGCGCGCACGGGTCGGCGAGGTACGCCCCGAGGACATGGCGCGCGTCCACGCGGTCAACGTCACCGGCCCGCTGCTCGGCATCCAGCACCTCGCGCCGCTCATGCCTCCGGGTGCCTGCGTGGTGAACGTCGGCTCCTCGGCAGCCCTCACCGCGCACTACCCGGTCGCCTACACGACCAGCAAGTGGGCACTGCGCGGCCTGTCGAGGGCCGCAGCCCTGGAGCTCGGGCCGCGCGGTATCCGCGTCAACGCCATCCATCCGGGCTACATCGAGACGGACATGACCGCATCCGCGGCACCGGCCTTCCGCGAGGCCAATGTCCGCGAGACGCCACTCGGCCGTACGGGAACCGCTGACGAGGTCGCACCGCTCGTCGTCTTCCTGCTGTCCGACGAGGCATCCTTCATCACCGGTGCCGAGGTCCCCGTGGACGGCGGCCTGACCGCGCACGGCGGCGTCAAGTCCGTCTCGGACGCCCTGCGTTGGGATACCGGGGGATGAAACCCAGCTCGCGGCCGGAATCCCGTGGAGAAGTCGGCCACTCCCCCGCGCCGCGGTGCAGGCATGCCGGACAGGCTGACACGACCGGCCCGTCCGCCGACCGCTTGAAGGCGATCCGGAGTGGATCACACCCCCATGCCTCCCGCCACAACGGTTCGCCCGGCGCACCTGCTCACTCTCCGGGGCGGGAAGCACTCCGTACAGCGAGGTCGAAGTCCGCGACGGACTTGGCCAGCAGGTCGACCATGGCGGCGGACGCGCGGTCCGCGTCACGTTCCCGGATGGCTTCGAGGACTGCGCGGTGACTGGGCACCGGGTCGTCGGCCACACCGTGCGGCGCGTGCACGATGTCGTCCCGGACACGCAGCACCGGCTCCATGAGCTGGTCGAGCTGAGTCAGCATCTCGTTCCCCGAGGCGGTGAGCAGTGCGCGGTGGAACGCGGCGTCCGCTGCCGCAGCAGCGTCGGTGTCGTCACCGGCCTCACCCATCGCCGTCAGCGCCCGCTCCAAAGCGGCCAGGTCCGCGTCCGTGCGGCGTTCGGCGGCATGGCGTACCGCGGCGGGTTCGACGATGGCCCGCAGCTCGGCGAGGTCGCGCAGCAGCGCTTCGCCTTTGCCGCCTGCCACGCGCCAGCGGATGACGTCCGCGTCGAGCATGTTCCATTCACTGCGCGGGCGGACGAACGTCCCGCGCTTCTGCCGTGCCGCGACCAGGCCCTTGCCCGCCAGAACCTTCAACGTCTCACGGATCACCGTGAGACTGATGTCCAACTCCTCCGCCAGCTCCCGCAGATCGAGCGTGGCACCCTCCGGCACCTCTCCGGAGACGATGCGGTAGCCGAGTCGCTCGACAACCTGGCCGTGCACACCCCGGCCTGCGTATGACGTCATGTGTGCTGCTCCCCTCACAGGCACAGCAGGACCGTGCCTCGGGCCTGACAACGTCGCGATCTTAATTACGAATAAAACACCTCCGCAAACGCCCGGCTCCGCCGTGGCCGCGGTCAGCATCCCGCAGATGGGCTCGTACCCCGCCTTCTGGCTCTCCTTCGGCCTGGTGGCCACCGGCGGCCTGATCGGGTCAGTTCCAGCCGGTCGGACGCCACCGCCCGTACCGCGTCGGCGGCCAACGTCGGTGGCGGTATCCGTGAGGGGATCCGTGCCGGCTCGTACCATGGCGAGGATCTCCAGGTGGTACGGGCGGGGTGCGGGGAGCGGGCAGCGGTCACCATTCGGCGAACGATCCGTCGGGGTGCCGCCAGGCGGGGTTGCGCCAGGCGTCGTATTCCTCCGCGGCACGCACGGCGCGCTCGTCCACCGTGATGCCGAGGCCCGGTGCGGTGGGGCGGGCCAGGTGCCCGTCGTGGAAGCGGAAGGGTTCCTTGTCCACGACGTAGTCCAGCACCTCGGCGCCGGTGTTGTAGTGGATGCCGATGCTCTGTTCCTGGATGAGGAAGTTCGGGGTGCAGAAGGCGACCTGGAGGCTGGCCGCCAGGGAGACGGGGCCGAGGGGGCAGTGCGGCGCGACCGGTACGTCGAAGGTTTCGGCGAGTGCGGCGATACGGCGGGTCTCGGAGATCCCGCCGGCGTGCGAGAGGTCCGGCTGGAGCACGGCGACTCCGGCTTGGAGCGCCGGCAGCACGTCGGTACGGGAATAGAGACGCTCGCCCGTGGCGACCGGCACCGGGGAGGCGGCGACGAGGCCGGCGAGCAGGTGCGGGTACTCCGGCAGCAGCGGCTCCTCGACGAACAGCGGGTTGTACGGGGCCAGATGGGGCAACACCTTGCGCGCGTTCGCCGCGGTGAAGCGGCCGTGGAAGTCGACGGCGAAGTCTCCGTCCGGGCCGAGCACGTCGCGGGCGGTCTCCGCGCGGCCGACAATGCCCTCGATGTCCCGTACGGTGGCGAGCCGGTTCATCCGGCCGCTCGCGTTCATCTTCACCGCCGTGAAGCCGGCCTCGACCTGCTGCTGCACGTGGTCACGCAGCTCGGCGGGCTCGTCGCCGCCCACCCAGCTGTACGCGCGGACCTTCTCGCGGACGGGGCCACCGAGCAACTGGTGCACGGGCGCGCCGTAGTGCTTGCCCGCGATGTCCCACAGCGCCTGGTCGAGCCCGGCGACGGCGGAGGAGAGCACCGGGCCGCCGCGGTAGAAGGAACCCTTGGTCATCTGCTGCCACAGGTCCTCGATCCGCAGCGGATCCGCGCCGATCAGGAACTGTTCGGTCAGCTCCCCCACGGCGGTGCGCACGGTCGCCGCACGCCCCTCGACCACCGGCTCGCCCCAGCCGACGTGCCCTTCATCGGTCTCGATCCGGCACAGCAGCCAGCGTGGCGGTACGGCGAAGGTCTCAACACGGGTGATCTTCATGGGGCTCCTGACGAGAGGGGGTGGGTGCACTGCGGCCGGGGCGGCATCAGGCCGAGGTCTTGTAGACGCTCCAGCCGCCGTCGACGACGAGGGAGGCGCCGGTCACGAAGGAGGCGTCGGCGGACAGCAGGAAGGCGGCGCACGCGGCGGCCTCCTCGGGACGGCCGAGTCTCCCGGCCACCGTCTGCTCGATGCTCAGCTTCCGCTCATGTTCGCCCACCTCGTCCCAGGCCCGGGTCTCCACAGGCCCCGGCAGCAGAGCGTTGACCCGCACCTCGGGGCCGTATTCGACGGCGAGCTGGCGGGCGAGGCCTGTGAGCCCCGCCTTCGCCGCGGCGTAGGCGGGGCGGCCCGGCAGCCCGACAAGGGCGTGGACGGACGACACCAGCACCGCGCTGCCGCGGGTGCTGCGCAGATCGGGCAGGCAGGCACGGAAGCCGAGAAAGGAGCCGGTGAGGGAGACACCGAGCTGCCGGTTCCACTCCTCGGGGGTGGTGGCGTCAGCGGGTGCGACGCGGACCGTGTAGGCGTTGCTGACCAGGCAGGAAACGGGACCGAAGCATCGGCGGGCAGCGTCGACGGCCGCCTCCCAGGACGCCTCGTCGGAGACGTCGCACAGTTGGAAGTGCGCGCTGCCGCCCTCCTCCCGTACGGCCGCCGCCGTGCGTTCTCCCTGTTCGGCGTCCACGTCGGCGATCACCACGCCGGCGCCTTCGGCCGCGAGCCGCCGCACGGTCGCGGCGCCGATGCCCGAGGCCCCACCGGTGACGAGGGCGCATGCGTGGTCGAAGCGGCGTGCAGAGGCGGAGTGCGGGGCGGTGGGGACTGTGGGCACGAGCGGCTCCGAGTGAGATCGCGAGAGAGGATCCGGCACCACTATTAAATATGAATTAATCGGCGAGGCCAAGCCCTGCCCCGGAGGTGATCCGCGCGTTGGCCCGGCGCATCCAGTCCCCGTCGGTGTTCCACATGGGGTGGTGAGGTGCCGCGTTGGAGGTCAGCACGGCACCCTGGAAGCCCGCCGATACCAAGTGTCGGTTTCGGCGAAGCAGGGCGACTGCTGGTACTCCCACGAGGACACGATCGCCCGGCAGTCGTGCCGGGCGGCAGCCTCGAACAGCTCGACCAGGCGCCGACGGCCGTCGACGGCGTAACCGCCGCGCACGTTGTACCAGCGGGTGCATTGCCCGAACTCCTTGCCCAGGCCGCGGATGCGGAGCGATTCCGGGTCGGGGATGCGGCCGGAGGGGCAGCCCGACTCCGGGGTATGGCGGGATCAGAGCAACGCTTCTGCGGTGATGGGGAGTTGACGGATTCGGCGGCCGGTGGCGTTGAAGACCGCGTTGGCGATCGCCGGTGCCACGCCCACGTGGACGACCTCGCCCAAGCCCTTGACGCCGAGCGGGTCGGCCTCGCGATCCTCGCCGTCCAGGTAGATCGCCTTCACCTCGGGGACGTCGGCGTTGACGGGGACGAGGTAGTCGGCGAGGTTCGCATTGACGATCCGTCCGTCACGGTGGTCAGTGACCGTGTGCTCCAGCAGGGCGGTCCCGATGCCGCCGACGATGCCGCCGATGGCCTGGCTCTCGGCGAGTTTGGGGCTGATGATGCGGCCCGCGTCGTACACGCCGAGCATCCGCCGAACCCGTACCAGGCCGAGGTCCGCGTCGACGGCGACCTCCGCGAACGTGGCGTTGTAAGCGTAGAAGGAATGCCGCCGTGGGCCGGCTGCCCCGGCGTACGAGCCGAGCGCTTCCAGATGGGTGCGGTTGTTACGGGCCAGCAGGCGTCGGTAGGTCTCGCCGCGCGCAGGGCTGTCCTTCGTGTGCAGCCGGCCACCGCGTACGACGATGTCGGCGGCGTCCACCCCGTACAGCGGGGACTCGCGGTCCTCGACGGCCAACGTGATCGCCTGCCGGCGGACCCGATTGCAGCCGTCGAGGACGGCGGAGCCGACGCTGGCCATGGTCTGGGAGCCGCCGTGCGGCGGGGTCGGCGGGAACAGGGAGTCGCCGAGGCGGAAGGTGACCGTGCGCATGGTCAGTCCGAGGGCGTCGGCGGCGACCTGGGTCTGGGAGGTGTAGGTGCCAGGACCCATGTCACTGGCGGCCGCCTGCACCAGCGCCGTGCCGTCGGCGTCCAGGCGGACCCGGGCTTGCGCCTGGTTGCGCTGCGTCTCGTAGACGCCGACGGCCATGCCCATGCCGATCAGCCAGTTCCCCTCCCTCCGGGAACGCGGCCGGGCAGAGCGACGGTGCCAGCCGAACTCGCGGGCACCGACCGTGCAGCACTCGCGCAGTCGCCGCGTGGAGAACGGCAGCCCGGACGACTCGTCCTCGGACGGTTCGTTGCGCCGGCGCAGCTCGATCGGGTCGATCCCGAGCTTCGCCGCGAGCTCGTCCAGGGCCGACTCGATGACGAAGGAGGCCGTGGCGAAGCCGGGGCCGCGCATCCACAGCGGGGTGTTCACGTCCAGCGGCACCGTCCGGTACGCCTGGCTCACGTTCGGCGTGCTGTAGAGCATCTGTCCCGCGGGCATCACCGTCTCGGTGAACGTCTCGTACGACGACGTCTCGGCGTCCATCTCGTGCGCCATCGCCCGCAGACGCCCACGCCGGTCGCTGCCGAGGCGCAGCCGGTACTCGTACGACGGCCGGTACCCGGTGCCGAAGTACTGCTGCCGACGGCTGAGCACCAGCTTGACCGGACGTTTTGCCTCGCGGGCAGCGAGCGCGGCGACGACCGTGTGGGGCCAGCAGCGCAGCCCACTGCCGAACGCGCCACCGACGAACGGGGAAATGACGCGCACCGAGTCCAGGGGCAGGCCGAACACCGCGGACAGCTCGGTCTGCGTCCCGACCACCCACTGGGTCTTGTCCCAGACCGTCAGCTTGTTGCCGTCCCAGCGGGCGACGGTGGCGTGCGGCTCCATGGCGTTGTGATGGTTGCGGGCGAGACGGTACTCCAAGTCCAGGCGCACGTCGGCCGTGCGCAGGGCGGCCTCCGCGTCACCGCGCGCATAGGTGGTCGGCTTGTCCGGCTCGGCCCGGTGCAGGTCGGTCGAGGGCTGCTCGGCGTCGTAACCCACCTTGACCAGGCCCGCACCGTGCTGCGCGGCCTCCAGCGTGGTGGCGATCACGACGGCGACGGGCTGGCCGTGGAAGAGGACTTCGTCGTCCTGGAAGACGCGCAGGCGTCGGCCGGGTGGGTTGTTCGAGGCGGTGTTCTCGCGGTACGGGAGCTTCGGGGCGTTCTCGTGGTGGATCACCCGCAGTACGCCGGGGTGGGCCAGGGCCTCTCGGGTGTCGATCGAGGTGATGCGGCCCCGGCCGATGGCGGCGTCGACGATGACGGCGTGGACGGTGCCGTCGACGTCGTGTTCGGCGGCGTAGCGGGCCTGGCCGGTGACCTTGAGCCGGCCGTCCACGCGGGAGAGCGGGGCGCCGACGGCCGCCTGCGGCTGGGGGCTCACTGGTTTCCTCCTACGGTGCGCAGTTGTCGTTCGACCGTCCGCTTGAGCAGCTCGACCTTGAATGCGTTGTGGGCGAGCGGGCGGGCTCCGTCCGCCGCCTTCTGGGCAGCGGCCGCCCACAGGGCATCGGTCGGACGCTCACCGACAAGGTGCTGTTCCACGGCGGGCAGCTTCCACGGCACGGTGCCCACTCCCCCGGCGGCGACCTTGGCCTCGCGGATGACACCGCCGCGTACGTGCAGGGCGACGGCCGCCGAGGTCAGCGCGAACTCGTAGGACTGCCGGTCGCGCACCTTCAGGTAGCCCGACCGGAGCGGGCGCGGGAGCGCCGGAATCTCCACAGCGGCTACCAACTCACCCTTTCGCAGGGCCTGTTCACGGTGCGGACTCCTGGCCGGCCGCAGCAGAAACTCGGCGAACGGGACCCGACGCTCACCGTCCGCGCCCAGCAGGTGCACCCGGGCCTCCAGCGCCGCGAACGCCACCGCGACGTCCGAGGGATGAGTGGCAACGCAATGGTCCGATGTGCCGAGGATCGCGTGCGTGCGGTTGAAGCCGTCGCGGGCGGCACAGCCCGAGCCCGGTTCGCGCTTGTTGCAGGCAGCCGTCACATCGCGGAAGTAGGTGCAGCGGGTGCGCTGCATGATGTTGCCGCCGATGGTGGCCATGTTCCGGAGCTGGGCCGACGCACTCAGCTCCAGCGCCTGGGATATGGCCGGGTACAGGGAGCGGACCTTGGGGTGGGCGGCGGCCTCGGCCATGGTGACCAGGGCGCCGATACGCAGTCCGCCTCGCTCGGTGACAGTGACCTCGTCCAGCGGCAGGCCGGAGATGTCGACCAGACGCTCGGGGCGCTCGACGGTCTCTCGCATCAGGTCGACCAGCGTGGTGCCGCCGGCGATGTAGCGGCCACCCCGCCGACCGGCGGCGATGGCTGCCCTGGTGTCGGAGACATGCGTGTAGGAGAAGGGATGCATAACGGACCGGGCCTCACTTCCGGGCCGCGGTCTGCTCGACCGCGCGCACGATGTTCACGTAGCAGCCGCAGCGGCAGATGTTGCCGCTCATCCACTCCCGGATCTCCTCCGGCGAACGGGTGTGGCCCTCCTGGATACAGCCGACGCCGGAGACGATCTGGCCGGGCGTGCAGTAGCCGCACTGGAAGGCGTCCTGGTCGATGAACGCCTGCTGCAGCGGATGGAGCCGGTCGCCGTCGGTCAGGCCCTCGACGGTGGTGACCTCGGCGCCGTTCAGCCGGACTGCGAGCGTCAGACAGGAATTGATCCGGCGGCCGTCGACCAGCACCGTACACGCACCGCACGCGCCGGCGTTGCAGCCCTTCTTGGAGCCGGTGAGACCGAAGTGCTCCCGGAGCAGGTCCAGCAGCGAGGTGCGGTTGTCGACCGTCACGGTGCGGCGGGTGCCGTTGACCGTGAGAGAGACGCGGCTGGCAGGCGCCGCCTCGGCGGCGGTCGCCTCATCCGGGCCGGCAAGGGACGTCCCTGTGATCACACCGCCGGCGGCCACGGCACCGGCGACCGCAGTACTGGTGACGACGAAGGCGCGCCGGCTGGGCGCAGCGGCAGTCTCCTTCGGTTCGCTGCGGGGTGGGGCGGATTCAGGCAGTTCAGTGGACATGCACAGCCCTTCGCATCACAGGCGGATCTGCCGCACACGGCAGCGCGGAAAAGGTCAGGTGTTCAGGGCGACGGCCGCCGCTGAACGACGTCGGCGCTGGGTGAGCGCGACAGTGATAGCCGGGACAAGGGTGAGCGTGGCAATGGCGATGCCGGGCGGCCGGATTGCCCTCAGTCGAGCGTCACGCCGGTGTGACTCTCCAAGGCGCGGATGAGCTGCGCCTGGAAGTCTTCGTCCCGCGAGGCGAGGTGCGGCGTCTGCACCTGCCGGTGGTACCAATAGCCGCCGGTCCTCGGGACCACGTCCTCGTGGGTAGCGAGCCATACCTGCGTCTGGTGCCCGGCAGCCAAGTCATCCGACGCGCCGGGACCGCCCATGCGTGTGGGGACCCACCCGGGATCGACCGCATGGCTCGTCACCCCTTCCCACCGGGACGCGAGCGCCAACGCGAGGGTGGTGACCCACAGCTTGGTGTCGTCGTAGCCGGCGGTACCGGCCGCCAGCTTCTGCAGGTCGGTGGAGCCGGTCCGGTGCATGGAGCTGCTCAGATGGATGAGCCTGTCCGGCTTCTCCATCAGGGCCGTCAGCACGTAGGGCGCAACGATATTGACGGTGGTCACGTCGGGAGAGCGCAGGACGCCGGCGTTGTGGATGACGGTGTCGAAGCGGCCGAATGCAGCGGCTTGCCGGGCGACGGCGCGGATCTCGTCCGGCTTCGCGAGATCCCCGATGACGACGCCCTCCCACCGGGCGGTGGATTCCTCGCCGGTGAGCCGGGCCCGGTTGCGTACGTGGAGGACCACGTCGTGCCCGTCGTCGGCCAGCGCCTCCGCGGTGTCGCGCCCGAGGCCGCTGGACGCCCCGGTCACCAGGATCCGTGCCATGTCGGTCTCTCCCGTCTGTGGGGTGGCCGGGTCGCCCGGCGTCTGTTGCCGGGCGACCCGCAGGGGTCGGTTCAGAAGGTGAGCATGGCCTTGACGGCGCGGCGCTCGTCCATGGCCCGGTATGCCTCGGCGGCCTCTTCCAGCGGAAGGGTGAGGTCGAAGACCTTGCCGGGGTTGATCTTCCGCTGCCAGATCAGGTCGATCAGCCGGGGCAGGAAGTTGCGTACCGGGGCCGGGCCGCCCACCACGTGGACCTGCGAGAAGAAGAGTTCCTCGCCGCTGAGGGCGACGTCGTGGTTGACGCCGACGAAGCCCATGTGGCCGCCCGGCCGGGTGGAGCGGAGGGCCTGCTGCATCGACTCCTGGGTGCCGACGGCCTCGACGACGGAGTGGGCGCCCAGCCCGCCGGTCAGTTCCTTGATCTTGGCCACGCCGTCGTCGCCGCGCTCGGTGACGATGTCGGTGGCGCCGAACTCGCGGGCGAGCTTCTGCCGCGGCTCGTGGCGGCTCATGGCGATGATCCGCTCGGCGCCGAGCTGCTTGGCGGCCAGTACCGCGAGGAGGCCGACCGCGCCGTCGCCGACGACCGCGACCGTCTTGCCGGGGCCGGCCTCGGCGGCCACCGCGCCGAACCAGCCGGTGCCCAGTACATCGGAGGCGGCCAGGAGGTCGGGGATCAGGTCCGCGTCCGGGGTGCCCGGCAGCGGTACGAGGGTGCCGTCGGCGTGCGGGATCAGGGCGCGCTCGGACTGGGTGCCGACCTGGGCCATGAACACGCGGTTCACGCAGGAGGAGGGGTAACCCGCACGGCAGATCTCGCAGGTGCCGCAGGAGGCGACGAAGGAGCCGAGGACGTACTGGCCGGGCTTGACGCTCGTGACCTCGTCGCCGACCTCCTCGACGATGCCAACGTACTCGTGCCCCATCGGCATCGGCTGCTCGACGGAGTCGACGCCGCGATACGGCCACAGGTCCGAGCCGCAGACACAGGTGGCCGACAGCCGGATGATCGCATCCGTGGGGGCGGTGATCTTCGGGTCGTCGGTCTCTTCCACGCGGACGTCGCCGGGGGCGTGGAGGATGGTTGCGCGCATGGGGGTGTTCCTTAGGTGTTGAGGTTGCTGTTCTTGCGGCCGAGGCCGCGCTGCGTCGGTCTTTCAGGGGGTGCCCTGGCTTCAACCGTTCCGCACGGCCTCGCTGCCGGCATTTCCGGAGCCCCACGGGGCGGAGGCCGCCGGGCGGCGGTGGATGAGCGCGATGGCGATCGTGGGGATCAGGGTCAGCGCGGCGATGACGGCGCCGACCGTGGCGGGCCCGGTCGCGCCGAGCGCGGAGTCGAGGGCGCGGCCCGCGATCCAGGAGCCGGCCGCGGTGCCCAGATTGAACGCCGAGACGGTCAGGGCCGAGCCCAGCGTGGGCGCCCGGCCCGCGAAGCGGACGGCCAGGGAGATCAGCACCGGGTTGGCGCCGAGCCCGAACAGTCCCAGCAGGGCCACCAGCACGATGGTGGACGCCGCGGAGCCGGACAGCAGGCAGATCCCCAGCAACAGGAGCGTGCTCACCGCAGCCGCTCCGATGGTCGTCGCATACGGGCGCACGTCCCCGAGCCGGCCTCCCAGGAGGAAGCCCGCCAACGCGCCGATACCGAAACCGATCAGTACCAGCGGAACCAGACCGGCCGCGAGATGAGCCCGGTCGGTCAGCAGCGGCGAGATGTAGGAGTACGTCGACAGCACGCCGCCGGTGGTGGTCGCGCAGGCCGCCAGCGCCAGCCACAGCCGGCCGGAGCGCAGCGCGGACACCTCGGACCGGATCGACACCGCTGCGCGGTCCGGCCCGTCGTGCGGGACATGGCGCGCGATCAGCACCGTGGCGGCGGCGGCCAGGGCGGCGAGGGCCCAGAAGGGACCCCGCCAGCCCATGAGCTGCCCGGCGAACGCACCCAGCGGTACGCCCACCACGTTGGCCAGCATGGCACCGGCACCCACCACGCCCAGTGCGCGGGAACTCGCGGCCGGGCCGGCGGCGCGAGCGGCCACCACATTGCCCACCGCCCAGAACGCCCCGGTCGCCATCGCCGTCAGGAAGCGCGCCGCCAGCAGCAGCGCGAAACCGTCACCGAGCGCGACCATCACATGACCGACGGCGAACACGGCCAGGGCCAGCACCAGCGTCCACCGCTGGGGCAGCCGCAGCGTCAGCATCGCCATCAGCGGGGCGCCGACGACCATCCCCAGAGCGAAGACCGTGATCAGCAGACCCGCCTGGCCCACGCTCACTCGCAGGTCGCCGGCGATCTCCGGCAGCAGGCCCGCCACCACGAACTCGGTCGTCCCCATCAGGAACGTGCCCAGCGCCAGCACATAGGTCACCGGCGGCAGCCGGTGGGGCGTACGCGCGCGCTCTTCAGCGCGCACGTCGCCGGGGGCGTCGTCGAGGACACCTCCTCGCGTACTCATCCTTACGTCTCCACACGGGGGTCGTGGTCAAGCGGTCGACTCCCACGAAACCCCCTTCGTCACGCGCGGAGAAGGTCGAGGTTATAGGGGGTACAAGCGCAACCTCCCTCCCCGGCTGTCCGTGACTACCGTGGAGGGTATGGACCACCGCCCCGACCATCGCGACAACATCCGGGATTTCCTCGCCAGCCGGCGGGGCAAGATCACCCCGGCGCAGGTGGGGCTGCCCACCAGCGGCCGACGCCGTGTTCCGGGGCTGCGGCGCGAGGAGGTCGCCGTGCTCGCCGGCGTGAGTACCGAGTGGTACACGCGGCTGGAGAAGGGCCACATCAACGGCGTGTCCGAGGACGTGCTCGAGGCGGTCGCCCAGGCGCTGCGCCTGGACGAGGACGAACGCACCTATCTGTTCGACCTGGCCAAAGCTGCCCGGCCCGCCCGCCGCGCCCGTACGCAGCGCCGCAAGGACGTCGAGGTCCCGCCCTCCATCCAGTGGATGCTCGACTCCATGACGATGTCCGCCGCGTTCGTACGCAGCGGCCGCGGCGACATCGTCGCCGCCAACGCGCTGTGCCGCGCCCTGTACGCCCCGATGTTCGACAGCGACACCACCGACGAGCGGGGCCGCCCCAACTTCCCCCGTTACTTCTTCCTCGACCCCGGCTCCCAGCACTTCTTCGTCGACTGGAAAGACGGCGCGCAGACCACCGCCGCATTGCTGCGCGCAGAAGCCGGACGGGATCCCAACGACCGGGCGCTGCGCGAACTCATCGGCGAGCTGTCCACCCTCAGCTCCGAGTTCCGCACCATGTGGGCCGCGCACGACGTCCGCATCCGCCACGACGGCATCAAACGGCTCAGCCACCCCGAGGTCGGCGACTTGGAGCTGACCTATCGCGCTCTGGACCTGCCCGTATCCGATCGGGCGGTGCACGAGCTCACCCTCTACACCGCCGAGCCCGGCACCCTCTTCGAGGACCGGCTCAAGCTCCTCGCCAGCTGGGCGGCAACGCAGCCCCGGACGACTCGGCCCACCCGCCACCGCTGACCGTCCGCTGCCCCCGCGTCCTCACCGCTCCAGCGGGCGGTGAGCGGTCTCGGGGAGTCGGAGGTAGACGGCGGAGGAGACCAGGCACAGCACGGCCACGTACACGGGGAAGAGGCCGGCGTGCCCCATGTCCTTGAACAGCGTGCCGATATAGGGGGCCGTGCCGCCGAAGAGGGCGACGGTGAGCGAGTAGGGGAATCCGATTCCCGCGGCGCGCACCCGGGCCGGGAACGTCTCCGCGTTCACGGCCGCCGAGATCGCCGTGAAGCCGCTCAGCAGGATCATGCCCGCGCACTGCACGAGCAGCAGCGTGACGAAGGAGTCGTCGAGCGCGCTCAGCAGCGGCACGCTCAGCACGGCGAAGCCGATCCCGAACATCAGCAGCAGCGGCTTTCGCCCGAAGCGGTCGGACGCGATGCCCGCGACGGGCTGGAGCACGGCGAAGAACGTCAGCGAGAGGGTGCCCGCCAGCAACGCGTCCGCCTTCGTCACCCCCGAGTTGAGCTCGGCGTACGTCGGCAGGTACGACGTCCACGTGTAGTACGCGAGCGTGCCGCCCGCGGTGATGCCGCAGATCAGCAGCGACTCGCGCGGATGACGGCGCAGCGCCTCGAAGAGGCCGGGGCGGGGCGCCTTGGCCTGCTCCTCACTTCGGGTCTCTTTCGCGCCGCGCCGGATCCAGAAGCCCACAAGGCTCAGGAGACCGCCCAGCACGAACGGGACCCGCCAGCCCCAACTGCCCATGGTGGCAGGCGCGAGATTCGCGACGAGCAGCGCCGCGACACCGGACGCGACGAGCTGCCCGATGGTCGTCGACACGTACTGGAAGCTGGAGAACAGCCCCCGCCGCCCGGGTCCGGCCGACTCCACGAGGAACGTGGTCGACGCGGCGAACTCACCGCCCACCGACAGCCCTTGCAACAGCCGGGCCAGAACGAGGACGACCGGCGCGAGGATCCCGGCGGCGGCGTACGTCGGCGTCAGCCCCATCAGCAGGCTGCTGCCGCCCATCAGCAAAATGGTCACCGTCAGCGCCGCACGCCGCCCGCGCCGGTCAGCGACCGCACCCATCAATAGGCCACCGACGGGCCGCATGAAGAACCCCACCGCGAAGACCGCGAACGTCGACAGCAGCGGCACCAGCGAATTCCCCGCACTCTTGGGGAAGATCTGCGCGGCGATGTACGTGGCGAGGAAGGTATACGTGTACCAGTCGTACCACTCGCTGTTTGGTGGGGCCGCTGGTCAGAACCATAATCACGGGCGCTGAGTCAGCAAATAGTCAGCACGAGCCCGAGGTCTGTACATTGCCTTCCCCGTCCAAGCAGCTTGCCCGTGGCATGGGCGCCTTCGCCAAGAAGTGCGACTGCAACCAGCCCACCCGCTGCCAGCACCCCTATTTCATCCGGTACCGCGACGCAGGCGGAAGGCAGCGCGAGGAAACCGGCTTCCGCACCCAGGACGCCGCCAAGGAACGGCTCCTCGCTCTACACGCGCGTAGGGCCAACACCCCCGCCTCCAAAGCCGAGCTGATCCGACACTACGGGCAGATGCGGTTCGAGGAGTTCGTCGACGACTACATGGGGCGACAGCGGCGGCTCTCACACGGCACGACGTACGATTACGAGCACCTCGCCCGCAACCACTTGATACCCGAACTGGGATCACGACGGGTGGAGACCTTCACCCCCATGGTCGTGGAGAAGTTCCTCACGACGATGGAGCGTCTCGGCACACCCGACCCCACCCAGTTCAAGGTGTACGTGCTACTGAAGACGCTGCTTCTTGACGCCCACCGTAAGGGCGCGATAGACGAACATCCGCTCCAGGGCGTGGACGCACCACGGTACGAGGCAGAGCGGGCGGTCGTTCCCACCAAGGAACAGATCATCGGCATCAAATCGGCGGCCGACAACGACCGTTTCTCGATGTTCATCGACATGATGGCCGGCTGCGGTCTGCGCAACGGCGAAGCTCTCGCTCTGAACGTGAACAACATCGTGGCGAACGATGTCTACCGCGTAACGGAGCAGGTCCACCACCGCTCCAAGAAGCTCGAAAAGCTCAAGCACAGGAAGCCTGGCGAGTTCCGCGAAGTCCCCTTGCCGGCGAGCGTTCGTGAGGCAATCGAGCGCTTCGTCGAGAGGCACGGCACCACCGAGGACGGCTACGTACTCCAAGGCACTCGCGCCAAGCACATAAACCACAGCACGATCAGTTACATCTGGTACCGAAAGCTGGCAGGCAAGGACGTGGACATCCCCGCGGGCATGACGGTATACGGGCACCGGCACTTCTTCGCAGCGAACTGCCTGGCACACAACATCCCCATCACGGACGTTGCCGAATGGATGGGCCACAAAAACATCGAAGTAACGTTCCGGATCTATCGCCACCTGATGCCGGCCTCGATCGGACGTGCGGCGAAACTCCTCGACAAATACCTCCACGTCCTCACCGCCTGAAAGCCCCCAACCAGCCTGGCCTGGTGCTCTCGCGGGGCCGCTGATGTCATCGCATCGGTGCCCCCCACAAGAGGACCAGGCCCGGCTCCCACTGCACACGGTCCCGCCCCGCAGCCGGGGTACTCACTCCAACCGTTGCTGCATGGCCCAAGCCTTCACCTCGGACAGCTTGAACTGAACCTTGGCGTTGCGACCGCGCCCAAACTTGTAGGGCGCCATCCCCAGCTTCGGCGCCTCTCGGTACACCCATGTCACCGACATGTTCAGGTATTCCGCAGTCTCTTTAACACTCATGAACTCAGTGGCCACTACCAGTCACCCGGCTATCGCTAACAGCCCGCGCTTTACGGGCGGCACGGCACGTTTTCACCCCGAGCGCGATTTGGCGTGACCGGGTACATGCGATAGCACGAGACAAAGGTGCGCTCCGTAGGTCCTGCTATGCCACCGTGCGGTCGGTTGATCTGCGATCATCCACCTGCCCGGCGAGGCCAAGGCTGTGCAGGTGGGGTGGGTGATGACGAGCAGGGCGCGGTGGAACCCGTCGCCCTTCAGCCGCCGGCCGAAGATTTTTCCCACGCCGGCCAGCATCGCGACCTCCTCGCACCGTAGCTCCTTGACCCGCCGGTTGCAGCCGTATGCGGGCAGTCCGCCTGCTCGGCGGGATGCGGGCGCGACAGGAGGCGAGGAACTCCTGGTCTCGGCGCAGTCGTCTATGTCCTCCACGGTAGTCGAGGTGCCTGTAGTGGAGGAGGTTCTGAAGTTCTACGAGACCTGAAGAAGGTCCAGGGCTGACAGTCGATGGCCGTCGTCCAGGCGGCCCAAGCCTTGCCGACCAGCGCTCTGCCCGATGCGTATGCAAAATAGGAGCCGCTGGCCACCTCACTGCAGAAAGCTCTCGCCACACTTCTTCAACAACCGGCAGTTCCGGCGAAGACGACACCGACAAGGGTGCTTATGCCGGGGAGGGCGAAAGCAAGGGATGGTCCGTCATTCGGCCCGAACT
Source organism: Streptomyces ochraceiscleroticus (assembly GCF_000720485.1). Classification (GTDB taxonomy): domain Bacteria; phylum Actinomycetota; class Actinomycetes; order Streptomycetales; family Streptomycetaceae; genus Streptomyces; species Streptomyces ochraceiscleroticus. The sequence goes on from NZ_JOAX01000007.1 coordinate 161,211, forward strand.
CAGAAGGGTCCGCGCCGAAGGACTACCCGTCCTCCAAAGCGCCGAAGCCAATTCGGCGAGCGATCCGATGGGCCGGTGTGGCTGCTCTCGTCCCATTCAGCCGTGGTACAAGGCCGGCGGCATCGCGCTCTCTCGGACCACGTACAAGCAGGTCAAGGAGGGTAAGGTGGTCGGCCTGGACGGACTGGTGGCAGGTGACCTGCTCTTCACCGAGTGCTCTGTCCACCGGCCGGAACGCGTCGGCATATACATCGGGCACGGCCTGATCCTGCAAGCCCCGCGCACCGACGCCATCGTGAACATCTCCCGGCTCGCCGTGTGCTAACCGCAACAGGAGACTGCAGCTATTCGGCAGCGGCATGCTCCGTGCGCTGGCAACCTGGCCTGATGAACTACAAGCAGGCATACAAAGGCCAGAGCGTCATGTGGGGAGCGGTCCTGCCATCCCGGGTCGTCTACCTGATTCAGGAGGGCAGCACTGCCGGCTTCCGACAGGCAGTACAGGCAGCCAGCTCCCGTTGGGGCGGGGTCAGCGAACTCATCGTCGAAGTGAACCCTCAACTCGGGGTGAGCGATCAGAATCACGTCCTCGTGAATTTGGCGCAGCTCGAAGCTGCTGTGTCCGTTGACGTCCCTCAGGACATAGCTGCGTCAGCTGCGAGAGCCATGGGGCTACCCTGGGTGGACTTTCCACAGTTGGAGACCTCCCAAGCCAGCCGATACAGCTACCCGCTTCCAGCGTTCGCTGGTGGCGACACGTTCCTTGTGGCGCAGGAACAAGGACCGCTTTGGCAGGTGGCCGTTGCCGGTGACACCACCCCAAGCCAGCATCACCGCCCTTCGGTGAGGCGAGCTCTCGACGGTTCCGAGATCGGCCTGATGCAGGACCGGTGGAGTGCGACATTGCTGGAAGGGAGCTCCTGGCAGTTCCAGGAACATCACACTGCCAGTGTGGAGAACACTTCGGCCGTCATCTGGATCACGGATGACGAGGCTCCTCTGGCCGATTGTTTAGAGTTTTGGAACATGCGTGCCCTTCGGCCAAGGCAGCAAGCAACACGTATCCCTCTAGTGTTGCTACCGCACCGCGATGTGGAAGCCTGGCACTTGTTCGACGAGCGTGTGCGAAACAACCTGGCCCGTCCCGGAGAACGCAACGTCGATGTGGTACTTCGTAGCAGGAGCGTTGAGGAAGCAGAACTTCACCGGCTCGCTGAACTGTGGGGTCTACAGCAGCAAACTGAAGACCAGATCATCTTCGGCCTCCCAGCGCCTTGGGAACATGCGCCGCCCCGCACGCCTCCCTTCACCTACAAGGTCAACCTCGATCCCTCACCGTGGCTAGCTGTCCAGCGGGACTGGGGCTTGCGTCAGGACTTCGATGTTCACGCGTTCACGGATCGACCGACAGGAGTGCGGTTCCGCTCACCGGTGAGAGTGAACCAAACGGCGGCAGTGCTGGTCCGCCTGGCAGGGGAGGCGCTCGCGGGCCTTCCCCGGCACGCCTCGGTTGCCGAGCGCATCCACCCTGGGGCCCAGTGGCGCGGTGAGCAACTACAAGTTGGCGTGTTCACCGAGGGGGACATCGTGCTCGAGTTGAGCATCCCTTCCTTGGAAAATGCCACCGTCCATCTTCTGAACCAATTGACGCAGCGGTGGGAGCTATCGGACAAGGGGCAGATCGGTACCGCTCTCCTGGCGCAGAACACCGCCCAGGCACTGCTGCTACCGCACCGGTACAACCTGACGATGGAGCTGTTCACCCCCCGGAGCAAGGAACTGCACAAGAGATTGAGGCAGGCCGTAGCCGAAGGCGGCGATGACGCCGAGCTGCTGAAGTTGGCACACAATTGGGGCGGGCGGGCCCGACGACGCTACCGAAAGGCCAGCAACATAGGCATGGCAAACGCTTCCGCCGTCGAGGCTGCAGAGCACCTATGCGCCCTGGGGTGGGTGGAGCGAGGCTTCGAGACTGACTGCCCCCGCTGCGGCTTCAAGACATTTGTGCCCCTAGCTGCCACCACACCAGATGCCGCATGTCCAGGCTGCGCGTCGCCCTCGCATTACACCTCAAACGAACAAGGACCCGTCGTCCACTACCGGCTGGACACGTTCATCGACCAAGCAGCCGACCAAGGGGTTCTTCCGCATCTCATGGCTATCGCCCGGCTTGAACAACTCGAACCCCACTCTCACCTCATTCCCGGCGCGAATCTTTACCTCGACGGCCATGACCAACGTGAAGCCGACGTCATCGGCACTTACAACGGGCGTCTTCTGGTGGGCGAGGTCAAAACTAGTCCAGGCGACTTCACCGACGAGCAAATCAGCCATGACACCAGCATCAGCGCCGCCGTCGGCGCCAACATTCACCTTATGGCGTCTGTGCACCCCATCAGCGAAAACAGCCGCGCCCTCGCACAACGAGCCTGCCTAGCACATCGGATGGAACTGATCGTGCTCGACAACCTCCGTGCCCTTCAGCCACCAAACAACATGGACAAGGCAGGAAGGTAGTGTCCCTGCGGATCTTTTCGGTTACAGCCAACACTCACTCGAGCAGGTGAACCGGAGCGAATCACTGGGCGCCGGGACCTCACCGCGCCTCCGACTCCTACCGCATTCGCATGAGTGTGTAGGGAGCCGGCCCCGCCAATGACGGGCCGCAGGCGACGCTTCGTGTTCCCTAGGGCGGCCCCTGCGACTAGCATTCTGGAGAGAATGAATTCGCGGTCGGCGACCCCATCCCAGGCGCAAGGCCAAATGTTCTCCCACTGATCCATGATCAAGTAGCAGAGTACGGCTCGGTCCACAAACATGCAGGTCACAGGCTTGGCCTCGCTCAAGGTGAGCGAGGCCAAGCCCAGCCGTGCTGAGTTCGTGCTGACTTCCGCTGCCGCCCGTTCCGGCCCGTTCGGGTGCGTTGCGCTGGATCGGTGCTGGCTCAGGTGCACCTGTGCGGAGACGAGACGGGCGGCGAGTCACGATGGCCGAACAATGACACGGAGCTTGCCCCACGGGTGTCCGCAGGTGGCTACGTGGCCTCAGCTCAGCGAGCCGTTTGGGGCGGCCGCCTTCCATTCGTACATTGCACTCTGCACACCGCAATCTCACACGAATGAACGACCATGAACGAGCCACTCTGGGACGTCCCCGCCTTGGCCGCCTTCCTCGGGAAGCCGACTTCTTGGGTCTACGACAACCACACCAAGGAGAAGATCCCCAGTTTCCGGATCGGACAGCATCTCCGATTCGCGCCCGCCGAGGTCCGCCATTGGATGACGAGCAACTGTCGGGAGTCGGCGTAGCTCCCTTACCGTCGATCCAAGAAGACGCCACCCACCTACGGCGAGTGGGGTGCGTCGAGCAGCCCACCCGAACGGCCAGCGGTTATCGGACAGCCGCAGGACCAGGGCGTCAGCAGTTCCCTACGGAACCTTCACCGGGACCACAGGTGTCGTGGCGTCGCCGATTTCGACGCTGGTACCCGGGCTGGTGCAGTGCGTCGAACCCTGGAACTTGCCCGACCAGTCCACCTTCTTTCCGCCCGCCTCAGGTGTATAGAAGGTCGTCTTCGTGCCGTCCGTCTTGACCGTGCGCGTCTCACTCGACGTGGCGGCCGTCGCCGGGGACCCGCCGGCCGAATAGATCAACTGACCCTTGCAGTGGACCTTGATGGTCGGCTCGCTGCCGGCGCACTCGACACGGGTCTTGTAGATGACGCTCTTGGCCCCCTTGGACCAGTGCGGCCTGTCGGCCGACGCCTTGCAGACGAACTTGCGCGCGTCAGCCGCATGGTGACTGTCGGCCACCGCGGGGCTGGCGCTCAGCCCGCTGGCCATGACGAGGCTCGTCGCTGAAACAGCAATCGCCTTGAGCGAGTTACGCATGCTTCCCCCTGCTTTGCATAGCGGCGGGCCAGGTCACGGCCCTACCTAGATGTCCGAAACGAAGATTAGCCAGGGGGCGGCAAACGATCAACGGCATTCCCGTTCCCGGCAAATTTCGAACAACACCCGCCGCCACTGTGCGTAGCGGGGGCACGGGGCCATCGCATCACAGTTCTCCCGAGCGGGGCCCGACATAAGGTGATCTTAGGGCGCGATTCTGACGCACGGGTTCAATCCATAATGCGCGGTCAACCCCATCGCGCCCCATAGTTGATATTCCGGGATAGCCCGACATGAAGGTCACGGAAAGTAGGAACAGGCGTGTCCAGCATGTGACATGGCCATCCGGCGCATAAGACGTCGCACTGGTTACAGCGCCGTGGACGCTCAAAACGTCACTAGGCCACAAGCGACCGGCGCGCCGCATTAGTGAACGCTCAGGCACCGTTTCCAGGTGTAGCCGATCACCTGGGGGCTTGCCCGTGGCGTTAGGTAGTGCGAGCGCACTTTCGGGGAGTTCGGGTTGGAGCTCGTTCACGCTGCGCTCGGGGAGGAAATGACGGGAGACGCTCCCGGGCCATTGTCGTCACGCCGACGGACCGCCTGCCGACAGGGGCCGGGCCGCTACGATCACCCCATGCACGTACGAGGAGTGGATCCGCGAGACACCACCTGGGAGCAGGACGCCGCCACCTACCGAGCGTATTTCTGGGACAGGTCAGCGAACACGTCGGATGACTACGAGGTGACCGGCGCCGACGTCGAGGAGGTCCTGGCCTGGGCGCGCGCCAAGGCGGAGGAGACGGGCTCGGCCTACACGCTGTACGTGCGCGTCACCGACGAGGGCAAGCCCGGGCTGGTCCGACTCAGCGGGGTGGCGGGCGACCCATTCGCTTGAGCCTACGGACTGTCCGGCAGGTAGCCCTCGCAGTCGCCCTGCTCGCGGCGCATATTGACCGTGCCGTCGGCCGGAGGGAGTCCCGGGGCCCGAGCGGAGCTGCGAAGGCGCGTCCGGGAGGGCACCGCCTGGGCGGGAGGGGAGGGTCGTGAGGGGGACGCCCGGGAGCAGGAGCGGGTCGCTCGTGCGGCGCAAGACTTCGTGGTCGAGCACGGGGAGGCACCTTCGGTGCGCGAGCTGGCGGGTGTCGTCGGGCTGAGCGCATCGACGGTGGCGTATCACCTGCGGCGATTGCGGGACCGCGGTGTGAACGTGCGGGGGCGGCGACCGTCCGGGCGGTGCCCTACGGCGGGCGATGAGCACCGTCTCGACCAGCGGGCGCGGTGCGCTGCGCCCCGGATGCTGCCCTTCGGTCGGGAATAGACGCACAGCTGCTGCGATTCTCGCCTGGCAGTGATCACATCAGAGCGGGGAGGAGCATGAGCGACCTCAAGGTTTTCCGGCTCAGAGGCGGCCGGGCCACGGAGATACCGGGTGCGTCGGTGGCAGTGGAGCGGGAGCTGCAGTCGCTGGTCGAGGCGAATATGGAGGCGATGCTGGGCATCCGCTTCCTGGCGACGGAGTATCCGACCGGTCAGCACCGTGGACGGATCGACTCGCTCGGGCTGGATGAGAACTGCAATCCGGTGATCGTGGAGTACAAGCGCTCGCGGGACCAGAACGTGATCAACCAGGCGCTGTCCTATCTGTACTGGCTGCAGGGTCATACGCACGAGTTCGAGAATCTGGTCAAGGAGAAGCTGGGCGTCGAGGCGGCAGGGTCGGTGGACTGGAGCAACCCGCGCCTGGTGTGCATCGCGGGAGCGTTCTCGCACCACGACAAGGTCGCCGTGCAGATGATCGGTCACCGGATCGACCTGCTGACCTACCGGGTCTTCGACGACGTGCTCACGCTGCAAATGGTCGCCTCCGTTGCCGGCCGTGCCGCCACCCAGCGCAGCGCCGTGGCATCGTCGGCGCGCACGTCGGGAAGCGGGCGGACTGCGGGGGCAAAATCGGTGCAGCAGTACCTCGACGAGGCGCCACAGTCCCTCCGGGATCTGTATGAGCGGCTGGACGCGGTGCTTCGCGGGTGTGACGGCGTGCGCAAGGAGACGCAGCTGCACTACATCGCCTACCGGCGGATCAAGAACCTGGCCACCGTGCGCGTCCAGCCACGCAAACACCAGCTGGTGGTGAACCTGCTGCTGGATCCGGACACGGTCGAGCTGGAGGATGGCTTCACCCGCGACCTCCGCGGGACGGGCTGCTTGGGCGTACGGAACGGTGTCGAGCTGCGCCTGGGTTCCTACAACGACCTGCACCGGGCCGCCGATCTCCTGCAGCGCAGCGTCGCGGCAGCCTGAGCTGCACAACCTTTCAGGGCGGTGCCTCCCCTCGGAGAGGCACCGCCCTTTTTCTGCGTACGAGGCTCTGTGCCGGATCTCGCGCTCATGCTTCGGGGCCGGCGAGGTCGTAGTCGTCCTGGGCGAGGGCGCGCTCCAGGCGCTGTTCGGCGATGTCGGCGTAGTGGTCGGACAGCTCGATGCCGATGAACTGCCGGCCTTCACGCAGGGCGGCGACGCCGGTGGAGCCCGAGCCTGTGAAAGGGTCGAGGACGGTGCCGCCCTGGGGGCAGATCTTCACCAGTTCCTGCATCACCTCGGTGGGCTTCTGGGTGATGTGCACCCGGCCCTTGCGGGGCTGGCTGGCGGTGTAGAGGCCGGGGAGGTAGACGGGGTTGCGGTGGGGGTCGACCGGGCCCTTGGTGCCCCAGACGATGTATTCGCAGGACTGCTTCAGGCGGCCCTTCTGGGGGCGGGAGACCGGCTTGTGCCAGGAGGCGATCCCGCGCCAAGTCCATCCGGCGGCCTGAAGTGCGTCGGTGGTGGTGGGCAACTGGCGCCAGTCGGTGAAGACCAGGGCGGTGCCGGACTCGACAGTTGCGCGGTAGGACTCGGTCAGCAGCAGGGTGAGCCAGTAGCCGTAGCTGCGCTGGTCGCGGTTCTCGCCGGGGAAGTTGGCGAGGTTGTGCTCGGCGTCCGCGGCGGTGTACTTCGCCCGCGCGGTACGGCCGGTGCGCTCGCTGCTGGTCCGGCCGCCGGAGTTGTACGGCGGGTCGGTGATCAGCGCGTCGACACTGTTGTCGGGGAGTTCCGACAGCTTGGTCAGCGCGTCGCCTCGGTGCAAGGTGTAAGGCATTTCAGCTAGCTCTCTCTCGGGAACAAGCGCACGTTTCCCATTCCGCAGAGGAGTACGTGCGCCGGGGAAGGCGCTCAACCCGTGAGCCCGGCGGGATGAGCGCGAATGATCGCTGGAGAGTAGTCCAGTGATTCCGGCAGGACCAAGCCAGGAAGACGCTCCGGCGGGCGGCCGGTTGGGCTGCTTGGTGCGGCCGGAATTCGTGTCTACAGTCTCGGCGTGTTCATCGGCCAGAGCTTCGGTTCTGCCTGACTGAGCTGTGCTGATGCATATTGTCCCGTCCAATTCGGGGCGCAGCAGCACGCCGTGGGCATCTCCGGACAGGGAAGAGAGCTATTTCCGCATGTGGCGCGTGAGATTACCAGCGCGGCTTGCTGCCGCGCTTCGCTGAGCGGTCCGGTGGCCGGGTAATAGCAGGCCCGGCCGCTGGCCTCGCCACCCCTCTTTTCAGGGTCTAAGTCTCGTGCGGTGTGGTGCGGGTGGGCCTTTTCGACGAGAGCGCCCGTGCTCACCACTTACGTATAAGGAGCTGCGCTGCTGATGCGGCCTCCCCTGACATGCCCGGCGGCACGGCCAGGAATACGGTTCGCTGCCCAACCTGGTCCGCGCTCGTGAACAAGACCGTGCTGGTCATTGGCGCGGTGGTGGCCGCGCCGATGCTGCTGATCGCCCCCATGACGATGGCCGTGGCCGGTGCGCACAGCGCCGAGGCCGCCTGTAAAAGACGGCGCGGGTCGCGACGTTGATTCGGCGGCGGTCGCGAAGCAGGTCCGTTCGCTCCTGAAGAGCGGCAAGACCGATTCGGTCCACGTCACAGGGCTCGGTGCTCCCAAGGAGCAGATCCCCAATGCGCAGAAGATCCATGCCACCGGCGTCACGCTGAAGATGCCGGTCCGCGGGCAAGTAGTCGCACTGGCCACGGCCCTGCAGGAGTCGGGCCTGCGCAACCTCAACTACGGGGACCGGGACTCCCTCGGCTTGTTCCAGCAACGCCCGAGCCAGGGCTGGGGGACGCCGGCGCAGGTGCGGGATCCGGTGCATGCGTCGACAACGTTCTACGAGCACCTGAAGAAGGTCTCGGGCTGGCAGTCGATGACCGTCGCCCAGGCCGCCCAAGCCGTGCAGGCCAGCGCCCAACCCGACGCGTACGCGAAGTGGGAGCCGCTGGCCACCGCGCTGCAGAAAGCCCTGGCTCAGTCTCTCAAGGACAGCGGCGCTTCCGGCAAAGACGCCGGTAAGGGTTTCAAGACCGATGTCTCACCTGCGCCCGAGTGCAATAACGAGGACGGTTCGTCGTTCGGTCCGATCCCGAAGGGCAAGGTACCGAAGGGGTACACGATCCCAGCATCGGCCCCCAGGCCGGTCCGCCGGGCGATCCGGTGGGGTCTGGGCCAGCTCGGGACGCCCTACCAGTGGGGTGGTTCGTGTGCGCATGCGCACGGCAGGGACCCGATGGGCCGGTGTGACTGCTCCTCGCTGATGCAGGCGTCGTACAAGGCCGGTGGGATCGCGCTTTCGCGGACCACGTACACGCAGGTCAAGGAGGGCAAGGCGGTTAACCCGGAGCGAGTGAAGGCCGGGGATCTGCTCTTCACCGAAGGCAGTGCCGCCCGGCCGGAACACGTGGGGATGTACATCGGGCACGGTCTGATCCTGCAGGCCCCGCACACCGGTGACGTCGTCAAGATCTCCCGGCTGGCCGAGTGGCGCCCCTCCCTCCTCGCCGCACGCCGCGTCGCCTGACGCGCCTTCCCTCCCTTCCTCCCCTCACACGATTTCCGGGCCTTCACACGCCCGCACTCGACCAGGAGTTCTCTTGAAGCTCGCGCAGCATGTGCAGTATCTGGCCTACAACCCAGGCGTACATCCCAACGACGGCGGCCTGCCCGGTCTCGACGTGCTGAAGAAGGTCATGGGCTCGATCAACCTCTTCGGCATCATCGCCGTCGTCGGCGCCCTGGCGATCTCAGCGCTGATCTGGGCCTGGGGCCACCATTCCGGTGGTCACCAGGCCGAGCAGAACGGCAAGAAGGGCGTCACGGTGGCCGCCGGATGTGCCCTGCTGCTCGGCGCCGCCAACGGCATCGTCGCCTTCTTCAGCGCGATGGGGACGCAGGTGCACTGATGCCCAAGCAACGATTCCCCACCCCCTCGGGCCGGTTCGTCGGTGCCTCGTCCTCCGTGGCGCGGCGTGCCGTGATGGTTGCCATCATCCTCGCCGTGCTGGCCGGCGTCGCCGGCCTGGTCGGCTACCTCACCCGCTCCGAGACTTCGGGGCCGCGACCAACGTCCGGTTCACATTCCGCTCCTGCAGCACCGCGCCAAACGCCTCACCCCCGTTCCCAGGAAGCGGTGGCGAAGCCGCCGCACACCAACAACCCTGTCACCTTCGCGAAGGCGGCGACCAAGGCGCTGTGGACGTACGACACCCGGCACGCCTCCCGCACCGAGCACCTGTCTGGACTCCAGGAATGGATGACCGGCGAGAAGCAATACCGCGACTGGAAGTCCGTGAGCGGACAGGTGCCCGGTAAGGCCCTGTGGTCGCAGATGCACGACAACGCTCAGCACGCCACCGCGTCGGTCGAGGAAGGACATCTGCCCGAGGCGTTCAAGAGCGCCTTGGCCGAGGACCCCGGTGCGATCACGCAGGCGTACGTCTATGCCGTCACCGTCACTGGCAAGCAGTCCCTCGCCTGGAAGCACGACGGTTCCGGGGCCGAGCCACGCTCGGTCACGCTCGCCGTCCAGTGCCGGCCGCACCACGACTGCGCACTGTCGGGCGTGCTGCCGGAGGTCGCCCCGTGATCGCCACCGAAGTATGGAAGGAGGCGCTCCGTGGGGGCCTGTGACCTTCCGCTGATGAACCAGGTGTGCGGCGCCGTGGGTGGTGTGGTCGGCAAGACCGGTGAGGCCGTCACCAGCGGCATCGGCGCCTGGATCGCCAAGTCGATGGGCGAGGTCGCCCAGTCCGCCGCCGACCTGGCCTCCAGGGCCGTGGACAAGACCACCGCCGTCGATCTGAACGCCGAGTGGTTCCGCCACAACTACGAGCTGATCCTCCCCATCGGCCTGGTACTCACCGTCGGCACCTTCTGCCTGCAGCTCACCCGCGCCGCCTGGCGCCGGGACGAACGCGCACTGGCGCAGGCGGCGTTCGGGACGATGACCGGAGTCTTCTTCGCCTTCGCCGCCATCACCTGCACCACTGTGGCCCTCACCGTCACCGACGCCCTGTCCGCCGGCCTGTTCAAGGCGGCGAACTCTTCGATCGACGATGCGATCCGGCGCGTGGTCAAGGTGAACGAGCTGGGGGCGATGTACGGCCTGGGCTGGGGCGTGCCGGCCATCGTCGCGCTGGGCTGCGCGATCGGTGCGTTTCTGTACTGGGCGGTGATGGTCGCCCGCAAGGTCGGCATCCTGGTGCTGGTCACCCTGGCGATCTTCGCTGGTGCCGGCGGTGGCTGGGAGGTCGCCAAGCGCTGGCGGCGCGGCTGGATCGAGGCCACCGCCACGTTGGTCGTCTCCAAGCTCTTGATGACGATCGTCTTTCTGCTCGGCGTCTCCGCGATGGGCAAGTCCGACTCGCACGGTGGCCTGGGGGCCCTGTCGGACGCCATGGCCGGCATCGTCGTGATGGTCCTGGTGCTGCTCTGTCCGTATGCGACGTACAAGTTCGTGCACTGGGCCTCCGACGGCGGCGGGCATGACGACCTGCACCGCACGGGCGTCGCGGGCCTCGGTACTGCGGCTGGGGCGGCGAAGACCGCGGGTCAGCTGGCCCTGCAGGCCAAGGCCGGCGGGATCGCCCCGCAGGGCCCGACGAAGGTGCCCGGTCAGGGTGCCGGAGGGGTGGCATCGGGCATCGACCCGGCCGGTGGCTCCGGCAGCGGGAAGCCGAAGCAGACCCACTTCCGCTTCGGTGAAGACCCGAACGCCCCGGGCGACAAGGGCCGCGCACTGGTCCGGCGTTCTCCTACCGGTGGCGACCGGGGCCAGCCCCTCATCCGCCGCCCCGGCCAGGAGACCGAAGGCAGCTCGGACGCCGCACCCGTCTCCTCCGGTCCGACGCCCCAGGGAGCCACTGGCGGTGCATCCAGCGGAGCGCCGCAGGGTTACTCCTCTCGGCGCAACGGCCCGCCTCCCACGGGCGGGCCCTCGCCGCAGGGCGGTGCGACTCCGCAGCGGTGGGTCTACCCCAGCCCACCGCATAAGTCGGGCTCCTGACCCGGCAACCGGGGGCGGGCACCGGCCCGCGCGGCGCCCGCCCCCAGGCTGCCTTTCCCTCCCCCTTCTTTCGCTCGTGTTCCTAGCTAGGACGGCTTTGCCCATGACCTCCGACTCGCCCAGTAACGGTGGCCCGGCCACCGTGAAATTCCCTCACCGCACTCGCCGAGGCATCCTGATGGGGCTATCCGCCCCACAGTTGACCGGCGTCGCAGTAACCGGACTGCTGCTCCTCGGCACACTGCTGACCTACGGCGTCGTCGGCGCGCTGCAACTGATACCGGTCTGGGCCGTGCTGCTGACGCCGATCTTCGTCCGGCATCGGGGACGCTCGCTGGCGGACTGGGTGCCTATCGCCCTGCGCTATGCCCTACGCCGGATGAAGGGGCAGCTGCTCTGGCTGGCCCGTCCGTCAGCCCGTCCGCGCCGGGCGGGGCTGTTGCACCTGCCTGGAACGGCTGCCTCGCTGCGGGTGGTTTCCTCCCCCGACGGGCGTCTTGGCGCCGTACACGACCCGCACCGGGCCACGCTGACCGCGGTGGTGCGGGTCTCGGCCCGCGCCTTCGCACTGCTGGACCCGGCGGCGCAGTCGGCGAACGTGGCCGGCTGGGGCCGCACCCTGGCCGCGCTCGCCCGCACCGGCCACATCGCTCGCATCCAGGTCCTGGAGCGCACCGTCCCCGACAGCGGTGACGCGCTCCACCGCTACTGGAACGAGCACGGCATCGCGGACGCACCGTTGGCCGGGCAGGTCTATCGCGACCTGATCCAGGCCGCCGGGCCGGCCGCCGCACCGCACGAGGCATACGTCGCCCTCGCCCTGGACATGAAGGCGGCCCGTCACCTGATCAACCAGGCCGGCGGCGGGCTGACCGGTGCCTTCACCGTGCTGGCGCAGCTGACCTCCACCTTCGACCAGGCGGCGCGGAACTCCGGTCTCGCCCCAGGCCCGTGGCTGTCGGCCGACGAGGTGGCGGCGGTGATTCGCACCGCCTACGACCCGGGCGCCTCCGCCGCACTCGACCAGTGGTCCGACACGGGCCGCCCCCAGGCCGCTCCGTCGGCTGCCGGGCCAGTGGTGCTGGTGGAGAAGAGCGACCGCATCACTACCGACTCCGCCCACCATGCCACCTACTGGATCGAGAACTGGCCCCGCATCGAAACCTCGCCCGGCTTCCTGCATCAGCTGCTGTTCGCCTCCGGCGTGCGCCGCACCCTCTCCCTGACCTACGCCCCCAAGGGGCTGGACGCCGCGCTCAAGGACGTCCAACGCAAGAAGGCGTCCGTTATCGCCGATGCCGCCGAACGCGCCCGCAAGGGACAGGTCGAATCCGAAGAGGACTCCGTTGAATACGCCGACATCAAGGACCGCGAACGCCAGTTGATCGCCGGTCACGCAGATGTCGCCCTCACCGGGCTGCTGACCGTCTCCGCCGAAACCGACGAGGCCCTCAACTCCGCGTGCGCGGCGATCGAGACCGCTGCCGTCTCCGCCATGACCGACCTGCGACGGCTGACCTGGCAGCAGGCCGAAGCCTTCACCGCCGCAGCCGTCCCCCTCGCCCGCCTCTGAAGTCACCCGATCGAAGGCTCCTTCATGTCGACCGACCCGCTGCCCGACCTGGCCGAGGACTTCGTGCCGTTCGCCACCGCAGCACTCGACTTCCACCGAACCCTCAACCTGCCCACAGCCCAGATCGCCGCCGGCCGGGCGGAGCTCGACGCCCTGCACGCCCATGTGCTCGCGCTGTACGGGCTGCTCGGCTCCCACACCGCCCGCACCGCCCCGGTGGCGAAGGTGGAGGGAGACCACCTGCGGGCGACGCGGATCCGGCTATGGCAGGCCGCCGACCACCTCCACGACGCCTTCCACGCAGCCCCACATGCCGACGGCCGTCTCCTGAGCCGGGAGGCGTGCCGCGCCCGGCTCCCGGAGGGCGCGCCCGGCCTCACCATCTGCCGACGCCATCTCGCCACCGCCGTCCGGGTGCGCCGCGACCACACACCAGCCGACCTCCACGACCCCGTCACCGGCCTCATTCGCCACTGATTTTCCACCCACCGACAGGAGCACCGCCGAGCATGCCCGCAACGCGACCCCGCGCCAGTGCCAGCCCGCTCTACACGCCCCGCAAGGCCGACCGTCGCGCACGCCGGGCGGTGCGGGAGCAGTTCACCACCGCCCGCGAGCAGGCGCGCCACGCCTCCCGGCCCCCAATGCGTCACATCAGCCCCGGCATTGACTCTGAGCTGCGGGCCACCTACGCACCGGCGGGACGCCCAGGTCCTGCCTCCGCCCGCGGTGGCAGCCTCAAGCTCCCACCGCACCGCATGACGACGGCCGTCGCGGCCGGGGCGTATCCGTTTCTGGCCGAGGGTGGGCTCGGCGCGCAGGGGCTCTACGTCGGTCATGACGTCCATGCCGAGGGCGCCTTCGTCTTCGACCCGTTCGCCCTTTACGGCAAGCTGGATGGCTTCACCAACCCCAACATCCTGCTGGCCGGGGTCATCGGCATGGGCAAGTCCGCCCTGGCCAAGTCCCTCGCCGTCCGGGCCGTCGCCTTCGGCTACCGCATCTACGTCCCATGCGATCCCAAGGGCGAGTGGTCCGTCGTCGCTCGCGAGCTGGGCGGGCAGACCATCGCCCTCGGCCCGGGCCTCCCCGGGCGGCTGAACCCCCTGGACGCCCCGGCCCGGCCGCGCGGGGTGAGTGCGGAGGACTGGCGCACCGAGGTCCGCAAGCGCCGCCTGCTCCTGCTTGGCTCACTGGCGAAGACGGTACTGCGCCGGGAGCTGCACCCCATGGAGCACACCGCGCTCGACATCGCCCTCGACCAGACGGTCGCCCGCGCCGATGCCGGCGGCACCACGCCGCTTCTCGGGCAGGTCGCACACGCTCTGGGCTCACCGGAACAGCTCGATGCCGCGCTCGGTGAGATGCCCGGCCGTCTCGGCCATGCGGCCGAAGATCTCGCCCACGCCCTGCGCCGCCTGGTCCACGGCGACCTGGAAGGACTCTTCGACGCTCCCTCGACGGTCGCCTTCGACGCGAGCGCCCCGATGCTGTCGATCGACCTTTCCCGCCTGGGCGGTGCCGGCGACGACACCGCCCTCGTCCTGGCCATGACCTGCGCGTCCGCGTGGATGGAATCCGCGCTCGCCGACCCCGAAGCCGGGCGGCGATGGGTGATCTACGACGAAGCCTGGCGGGTCATGCGACACGCCGCACTGCTGGAGCGCATGCAGTCTCAGTGGAAGCTCAGCCGAGGGCTGGGCATCGCCAACATGATGGTCATCCACCGCCTCTCCGACCTGCTGGCTGCCGGGGATGCGGGCTCACGCGGGCGGGCGCTGGCAGAGGGCCTGCTCACCGACTGCTCCACGCGGATCATCTACCGCCAGGAAGCCGACCAGCTCCGATCCGCCGCTGCCCTGCTTGGGCTGACAGGAGTCGAGACACAGGCCGTCTCCGCTCTCACCAAGGGGCGCGGCTTGTGGAAGGTGACGGGCCGCTCCTTCATCACACAGCACTTGCTGCACCCGCGCGAGCGCGAGCTTTTCGATACAGACGCGCGGATGTCGGCCTGAACTCGCCAAGGAGGCGTGGGAGCCGATCGACCGTGAACCTGAACCCCCTTCCGGAGGCGCCCGTGCCGACCCATCGCTGGTGCCGTCGAATCCTGCTCCGCCCGCCACCGGCCGTCGCGGCCAATACGCCGAGCGCTGCCAGCTGACGCCCCTGGTTCCCATATCGCTGTCCCTCGGCACCACCAAATCCCTCTTCGCAGCCCATCCTCGGCGCGGGCATGCCGTACGGCAGCTTGCGGCCACTGCCCCACGTCTAGTCCCGCGGGCTACAGCACGCTGCCCGCCCACACCCGATATCCGCTAGGAGGAACGCTTCCGTGCCGCATCCACCCGAACCCGCCGTCGCCTTCGGTCGCATCCCCGACCTGGGGGTCGCCGCCGCCGTCGCCGATGACCGGCCCTTCCTCGACGAGGTACTGCGTCGGCACGGCTTCGAATACAGCCCCCGGCGGGACATCTATCTGCTGCCGCCCGGTACCGCCCACGACGCCGCGGTGCAGACGGTGGCCGCCGCGACCCAGCGGTTCCAGGGCGCAGGCTTGTCGGTCGCGGCCGATCCCCGCCTCGTCGTACCACCCGCCTCCTCCACTTCGCACTCGAACGGCCCGGCCTCCGGGCCGTCCCAGGGCCGGCCGCAGAACCTGCAGACGGATGACGCAGCCCGTGCCCGAGCTGCCACGGCCTCCTCGCCACATCGCCCCATCGCACCGGCGAGGAGCTTCACTCCCGAGGCCGCCCCGCCATCGGCGGTCCCGCAAGTTGCCGCCCGCCGCCATCGCTGACCTCTCCCACCATCACCTGCGAGGAATTTCCCGTGCCCGTGAAGAAGATCTGGCCCATCGACCATGCGTGCGGTCACAGCGTTGAGACCGATCTGACCGCCCGCCCCGCCGACCAGCGTGCCGGCTATGCCCGATGGCTCGCCGCGCGGGACTGCACCGACTGCTGGCGTGCCACCCGTGAGGAGGGCAGCGAATCCACAGCCGAGTGGCTGGCGAAGAAGCGTGCCGAGGAACAGGCCGAGGCAGAGACGTGGGCCGAGAGGTACCGGATGCCACCGCTGGAGGGCAGCGAGCGCGCCGTCGGCTGGGCGGCGCGGTGCCGCCGCCAACTCGTCACTGCTGCGTACAGCACCCTCGTCATCGAAGGCGGGGCCGATGAGAGCGGCTGGGAGGCCATCGAGGACGCGGTACGAACCATCACCCGCGCCGGCTGGTGGATAGACCAGCGCGCCGCCGACCCCGCTGACCTGCCAGAACTTCTCCAGGCCGCCAGCGAGACCGACCGCTCCACCGAGAACCCGCACTTCTGACCCCAGGACCTCTTTCTCACCAGCACACCGCCCGCCAGGAGCCCAGCCATGACCGTACGCAGATCGTCCCTCGCTCCTCGCGCTCCCCCTTCCCTCTCCGCCTGGAACCTGCCTTGCCCTACGCGCGTACCAGGACGCCCTCGACGACCACGAGTACGGACGTCCTCCTCTATCTCCTACTCGCCCTGGCCGCCCTGGGTTTCGGCGGCGGCTCTCTTGCCTGGCTGTTCGGCAACCTCGTCGACACCGCTCTCGACTCCGGGCCCTGGGCACATTTCGAACCAACACAGGCCCTCTTCCATCCCCACCAGCTCTGGCCGCACCTGCCTGGCCCCGCGCTACTGGTGGGCTGCTACGGCATTCCGACGCTGCTGCTGGCGACGGGTGCTGTCGTCGGGCTGAAGCTGTGGCTGCGCTTCCGTGCGAATCCGCGCGGGCTGGCCGGCCCGCGGGACCTGGGCGACCTGCTGCCGAAAAAGGCCGCCGCGAAGGCGACCGGCCTACGCGCCAGCCTCAGCGGTGTCCCGCTCAAGGCTGTCGCTCCTGATGACCGCGGTGTCCTCCTCGGCACTCTCCAGCCCGGCGCGGCGGAGGTGCGCGCCTCCTGGGAGGACGTACTGCTGGCGATCATGGCACCGCGCTCGGGCAAAACCTCCAGCCTGGCAATCCCCGCGATCCTGAGGGCGCCAGGGCCAGTGCTGCTCACCTCCAACAAGGCGGCCAACGACGCCTTCACCGCGACGGTCGACGCACGCGCTCGCGTGGGAACGGTGTGGACGCTGGACCCTCAGCAGATCGCGCACGCCGAGCAGACGATGTGGTGGGACATCCTCGCCGACGCCCACGACCTGGCCGGAGCACGACGGCTGGCCCAGCACTTCGTCACCGCCAGCGTGAACGAATCCAGCGCCGGAGACTTCTGGTCCACCGCCGCCGCCAACACCCTCACCGCACTCTTCCTCGCCGCCGCCCGCGGCGGACGCCCCGTCACCGAGGTGACCGCGTGGCTGGCCTCCCCGGCCGACCGCACGCCCATCGACCTGCTCACCGATGCCGGCCTGGACGCCGTCGCCGCCCAGCTACAGGGCACCGTCGCCGGTGCCGTGGAGACCCGCGACGGCATCTTCGAGACCGCGCGGCAGTACGCCAGCTGCCTGCTCGACCCACGCATCGCCGCCTGGGTCACCCCACCCCAAGGCAACACGAAGCTCCGGCAATTCCGCCCGGAGGCATTCTCCACCAGCCGCGACACCCTCTTCCTTCTATCGAAGGACGGCGGCGGCTCCGCCTCGGCGATCATCGCCGCCGCTGCCGATGCCGTGATGCGCGCGGCCGTCGTCCAGGCCGAACGCGCGGGCGGACGCCTGGACCCGCCGATGCTGGCAATCCTGGATGAGGCGGCGAACGTCTGCCGCATCCAGGACCTGCCCGACCTCTACTCCCACCTCGGCTCCCGCGGCGTCATCCCGATCACAATCCTGCAGTCCTACCGACAGGGCCAGCGGGTGTGGGGCGACACCGGCATGGACGCCCTCTGGTCGGCGGCAACGATCAAGCTGATCGGCTCCGGCATCGACGACGCCGACTTCGCCGACAAGCTCTCCCGCCTGGCGGGCGACCGCGACGTGCAGACCGTGTCGGTGTCCACCAGCGAGTCCGGCAAGTCCTCCTCCCTCTCCATGCGGCAGGAACGCGTCCTGCCGGCCGATGCCATCCGCGCGCTGCCCAAGGGCTCCGCGTTGCTGCTGGCCACCGGCATCCGCCCCGCCCTGCTCGACCTCAAGCCCTGGTACCGCGAACCGAACGCCGACCGACTCGGCGCCGCGTCACAGCAGGCCACGGCCGCTATCACCGAACGCGCCCTTGCCCAGGACCGGCCGCACCCTGACGAGTACGGCCCCGCGACATGACGCCTACGGCCTCGTTCTGCGCCCGAGCGAGACACCCGGCCAGTTCCTGTGTCCGTTGATCTTCCATTCTCGCCGAGGTGCCCTCGTGCCTTCCTTCTCCCTCTCTCCGTACATCTCCCACCGGCTTGCCGGTACCGCCGCCGTCTACCGCGGAGGTCGCTGGTGGCTCGACGCCCACAGCGGTGCCGTCCCCTCAGACGACGCGCTCACGCGGGCCCTTGACCGTCACGCCGCTGACCTGGCCGCGGCCAACCGTGCCGTCGCTGCCCTGGAGCAGGCGTGACCGTGATGACGCCGCTGTTCCAGGCCGAGCAGGCCGTCCTGGGCGCGGCCCTGCTGGAGCCGCGCCAGCTCGGCCCCCTGTCCGACTGGCTCCGGCCCGAACACTTCTACCGGCCCGCACACGCCGCCCTGTACGCCGCGATGCTCGACCTGCACAGCGAGCAGCACCCCGTGACGACAGCGCCGCCTGATGTACCGGTCCCGCTGGACTGGGTCAACGACACGCTCGCACGGGCGAGCGCGCACACGCGCGGCCTCACCGCCTCGCACCTGCACGCCCTCGCCTCAGCGTGCCCGCGCCCCGCGCACGCGCCGCTCTACGGGCGGATGGTTCTGGAGGGCGCCATCCACCGCAGCGTCGCCGAGCACGCCGCGCGCCTTTACCACGCCGCGCGCACCGACGCCGACCGTGGCGCCGACGTCGCTGAGACCCTGCGCCAGGCCGATGTGCTGCGGGACGTGCTCAATGATCTCGGCCGCCGCTGGGGTACCGAGCCCCGTGTCACTCAGCCAGCAGCGCCCCAGACCGCATCCGCTGCGCCAACGGACATGGTGGATCAGCGGCTAATGGCCGACGAGGAGTTCCTCCTGGGCACGCTGACCACCTCGCCGCAGCAGCTGGGAGAGGTTGCCGACTGGCTGCGCCCGGAGGACTTCGCCGACCCCGGCCACAGGCAGATCTACCGCGCGCTGGCGGCCCTCCGTCACCGGGGA
Source organism: Streptomyces ochraceiscleroticus (assembly GCF_000720485.1). Taxonomy (GTDB): domain Bacteria; phylum Actinomycetota; class Actinomycetes; order Streptomycetales; family Streptomycetaceae; genus Streptomyces; species Streptomyces ochraceiscleroticus. Next base: position 180,273 of record NZ_JOAX01000007.1, read on the forward strand.
GAACCGATCGATCAGCTCACCCTGCTGTGGGAGTGCCAACGCCGCGGCGCGCTCGCCGACGGCACACTGGACGCCGACCGCGTCCGCCGCCTGTGCGACACCGCAGCCGGAGGCTCGGCCGACTACTTCGGCGAACAGGTCCTCAACGCCGCCCTGCTCCGCACCGCCGCCACCAGCGCCCACCACATCCGAAACCTGGCCAAGGACCCATCTCTAGCTCCCACCCGCCTCATCGGCCATGCCGTGCACCACTTGGAACCGTTGGAGTCGATCCGTCGCCGCCGAGAAACCTCCCACGCCGAACCGGCGCCCAACACCCCACAGCAGGCCGAAGAGGCCGCTCCACCACCGGCACGCGCCATCGCTGCCCGTACCCGGAGTCGCCCCCGCTTCCCCGCTACCTCAGCCCCCGCAGCACCTACGCCACCAGCACCGGCCGAGCCCCGCCGTCCTCACACCCGCAGGAGCCACTCGTAACTTTCCCCCCGCTTTACTCCACACGCCCTGCGGGCTGGCCGATTATGGCGACCAGCCCACTCGACACCCTGCTGGCCGGCTACGCGCGGCGCGAAGCAGAGGTAACCGGCGGTTGGGCGACCTTCTCCGGCTCATCGTGAGGCAGCATGCCCTGCGGGTCGATGAGCGGAACGACTACTGGCCAAAGGTCATCGCCGGCTGGGTTCGCCACCCCGTCGTGCCGCATGGCCACGGCAAAGCCCGCTCCCGATAGCAGATCCGCCAGTTGAAGCGACGGATGGTCCTTGGACTGCCCTCGCAGAAGATTTCCGAGGTGCACTCCTCTGGACAGGTACCGAAATTCCAGGGGGCCACGGTCTCGCGCGTCTTGTTCAATGAGATCGAAATTTGCGTCGGTCAGGGCTCTTTGGTCATCGATCAGCATGTTGACTCTACCCAGCCTCCTTGACCAGTTTCCTGTGATGGCGGCGACCGCCGGAATCAGCGGCTCGAGAGCCTGTGGGATTGCTGCGTCGGGGCCGTGAGCGTCATCGAGGTACTCGTGAGCCTCCCGCCGTGTGGCGCGGAGCAGTTCCAGCGTTTCGGTGACCTTGCGGCGGTATGAGCGGGCCCATGCCTCCTCTACCACGTCGTAGAAGTCGTCGACCGTCACCTTCTGGTCTCGGTTTCTGTGAGCGGTAAAGGCGACGGTAGTGGCCAGCAGTCGGTCAAAGAGAGCGGGGCCCAAAGCCCGGGGGCCCTCGGTGAACAGGCTGCGCGCCATCTGCCGGGCCCGGCCAGTATTGCGGATGTCGCGCCCCTGCTTATGGGCAGCTTCCTCGATGAACAAGTCGATCAGTTTAGCGACGACAAAGTAGTGCTTGTCGATCAGGTATATCGATGCGCGTCCGTGCAGGACACCTCCCGAGGCCAGGAGTTCGGAGAGGACCGCGCGACGCCGGTGGTTGTCCGGGCCGGTGAACATCTTGGAGAACTTCAACTCGGGGGCCTGGATACGGCAGGCCTGGCGCACATCGTCGAGGATGGGGCCGGCCTCGTCATCGCTGAGGGCCACTGAGCCCATGGCCATGTAGCGGCTGCGCGGTGCGCCGTGCAGCTGATCCCCGTCACAGCCGGACTCATCCACCGCTACCCACTGACCGGAGTGCCCCTGACTTTTGGTGACATCGGAGCAATTGCGCCGGGCGTAGTTTGGCCCGAGGAGACCGGTGCCGTCATTGGGCTGTCGGGAGGTGTCGCTCATGGGGTGCTCCTGTCGGGGGTGATTGCATGTGTGGCAGGCAGACACTCGCCGCGACCTGCCAGCTGTCGATATGTGGGTGCTGGTGGGGTGAGCGGCGCGCTTCCCTGGTGCGATTGCTGTGCCGGTAAGTCAGGGCTCATGGAAGGTCAGTGTTTGCGCGTCAAGGTCGAGTTCGAGGTGGCCGCCGCCGTGCTTGCGCAGCTGCCGCCAGGCGTTGTAGCCGGTCGTGATCGCTTTCTCCCAGTCAGCGGCGCGCAGGACGCTGACTTCCAGGTGGGCGGTCATGTGGTCGATAGTGGTGAGCAGTTCGTGGTCGATGTGGCCGGCGCCGGCGAAGTAGTCGTGGCGGCTGGCGTAGGAGAAGACCAGGGCGCTGATCCCCTCTTCGATGGCTATGGCGCGGCCGCCGTCTTCGGCCTCGTCGGTGCCGGGGTGGCTTTTGCGTTTGCGGTTCAGCAGGAAGCGGCTGACGGGTGACCAGCCCAGGACAGCGGCGTGGGCGAGATGGAAGGCGTCGTGGAAGCGGTAGTCGTCCTCGATGTGGCTGGCGCTGGTGAGGGGGTCGCCGGCCGGTGTGCCGTCTTCCCGAGTGAGGACAATGACGGTGCGGCCGTCGGGCCGGAGGGTGGGAGTGAAGGTGACCGTGGTGCGGCGGGGCAGCTGTTCGTGGGGCGGGTAGCCCACGTCGAAGCGAGGCCGCTGGTCCTCGGGGGTGGCGCGCCAGCGGTCCTTGGTCTTTTCCAGGCTGGCGGCCGCGATGTCCTCCAGATCCAGGCCCAGGAGGTGGGCGAGAGTGGCGGTGTACCACAGGACGTCGCCGAGTTCTTCGCGCAGCTGCTGTTTGGACGGGCCGGCCCCGGCGCCGTCACGCTGGCGTTTTTTGTAGGCGCTGGCCACGGATCCGGTCTCGCCGACAAGGCCGAGGAGAGGGATGAGGACCGGGTCGGTGCCGTCGGCGGCGGGCTGCAGGGTCTTGCGGGCGGCTTGCTGATAACGGGCGAGATGCACGCACACTCCTATGAAGGATCTTCCAACAAGGCTGTCGGATTTCCCGACATCGCTCTACAGTAGGTCATACCGGGCCGCACGTCCGGCAGTTGAGCGAAGGGGTCGAAAGCTGAGCATGCCGCCGCACACCGCTCAGGAGATCGTGGACATCGTGGTCGATCTCCTCGCCGAGAAGCAGGGCAGGCCAAGTCCGGATGTGTACGAGGAGCTAGCCGCCCAGGGGCAGGACCTACCGGTCGACTCAGTACTGATCATGGAGATACTGGCGCGCGTTGAGCACCAGTTCCAGGTCTCCATCCCCGCCGACGCCGAGGCCGGACGCTCTCTGCGTTCGGTGTGGGCGTTCGCCACGACCGTGTACGACACCATGCAGGCCAAGGAGCAGCAGCTATGAACGGCAAAGCACCCTCCCATACCGACACCGATGCGGGGCAGCGAGCGCACCTGGGACAGCGGTTGAAGGCCACCCGCGAATACTTGGGCTTGTCGCAGCAGCAGGTCGCCGAACGCACCGGCATTGTCCGCTCCGCGGTGAGCGACATCGAGCGCGGTCTGCGCAAGGTGGAGGTGATGGAACTGCAGAAGCTTGCCCGCCTGTACCGATTGCCGGCGTCCTACTTCCTCGATGAGGAGGAGGCAGCCGACGCCGGCGAACACGCACTGGCCGGGCTTCCGCGCACCGGACGACCGTTGAGTGAGGGTGACCGTATCGAGGTGGCCAAGTTCATCCAGTACCTGCAGGCTCGACGCCAGGCGGAGGACGAGGGCAGTCCGACCTCGCACCCGCAGGCGGAGGGCGGTGCATGAGCTGGAACGCCGCGTACGGTGCGGCAATGATCGCGGCGGCCCAGGCCCATGAGGCGTTCGCCACCAGGAATGACGAGTACATCGATGTTTTCGCGGCCCTGCGCCGGGCTGGTGTTGAAGTCATGGGGCAGGAGCTGAGTGGCCTGCTGGGGCTGTATGTGGACGACACGCAGGGCGTGCCGGGCTGCTTGGTCAACACGGGCCTGGAAGAGGTGAGCATGCGCCACACCGCCGCTCACGAACTGGGCCACCACCGTCTGCGGCACGGCACCAGCGTCGACCACCAAGAGCAGTCCCCGGGCCGCTGGGGAGAGGGCTGGCCGCAGCATGAGAAGGAGGCCGAGGCCTTCGCCTCCTGGTTCTTGATGCCCAGCCCCGCCGCCCGCACCGCGCTGGCCCGCTGTGGCCTGCAGCGCCCCGGGTCCCCGCTGGATGCTTACCGGATGGCGCGATGGCTAGGTACCCCCTATGCCACCACAGTGCGCCATCTGGTACGGCTGAAGATGATCGACCGGGCCACCGAAACAGTGTGGCTCAAGCACTCCCCGGCCGCCCTGAAGGCCGAACTCGCCGGCGGCCTGCCGCTCGACCGCCGCGCACACCTCCACCTCCTGACGCCTGCCGCGCACGAGGCCACCCTCCACGTGGCCAGCGGGGACTGCCTGCTACTGGCCGTCCCCACAGCCGCCTGGGACCACTTGCCCCCGGGGCTGACCGGCACCCCGCCCGACACCACTGGTCAGCTGGTCTTCGAGGACCTGACCGCCGATTCCTTGCAGACCCGCGCGGCCTGGGTGACCGAGGATCTGACAACCTCCACCGTCACCGCCACCACGGGCGCCAGCGAGCTGTTCCGCGTGTACCTGCGGCGTACGCCCTGTCGACACGGTTCCGACCGTTTCTGGACCTGACGGCCACCTCAGCGTGCGGCGCCTTTCGACCCGACGAGCACAAGGAGCAAGGATGCACACGTTCGCCTTCACGGCTCCGGACGTCTCCCGTGCGTGGCTGGAGGCTTGCACCCGCCTCGCGGAGCTGCCACGGAAGGAAGCCTTCCACACCGTGGTCCGTATCACCGACCCGCTGGGAGAGATCGCCCACCTGCGCACTGAACTCGAACGGTTACGGGCTGCGCGCAAAGAGCAGCTCTATCCAATCGACACGGTCGTCAACACGCTCTTCCCCGTCCAGCTCGCGGCGACTGTCGACACCCACGAAGAACTCACCGACCGATACAGAGCGCTGTATCCGCGGCTGAAGAAGGTGCAGCGCAACGCGCACGGCACCTACTTCGGGCGGCTGGTCGCCTACCCCGGCACCGCCGAGAAGCCGGAGCCTGTTGACCAGCTCGCCCGCGTCATCCGGCGGCTGAAGCAGCTCCGCTCCTCCTCGCGGTGGCGGTCCGTCTACGAGGCTGGCACAGCTCACGTCCTGGACGAGGGCGAGGAAGCAACGTGGGCAGAGGAACCTCCGGCCACCGCGGCCGGCACCGAAGCCGTGGTGCGCGCCTCGGCGTTGGACACCCAGCCTCGGGACTTTCCCTGCCTGAGCCATTGCTCCTTTCAGCTCGACGCCCCCACGGGCACGTTGCACCTGGCTGCCTACTACCGCAGCCACTACATGTTCGAGCGGGCCTACGGCAACTACCTCGCGCTGGGGCACCTGTGTGCCTGGGTTGCTCGGCATGCGGATCTGCAGCCGGGCATGCTGACCGTGATGGCCGGTTGCGCGCGGTGGGACGGCACCAAGGCCGAACTCCATACCCTGCAGGAGGCGCTCACCACGACGCTGTTCGATCTAGGGTGACCTCGACTGGCTCACCAGATGCGGCTCCGCGCTCGCTGAGGCGCGGGGCGGGCTCAGCGCCCCATGGCCGCTGCGAGCATGCACGACACCCTCTCCTCACACCTCCACGCCCTCCGGCAAGAGGATGCGCGTCTGCGCGGGTACCGGCAGTAGACCTCGCGCTCCCGCGAGCCGCGCGCATGGTGTCCTGGGCCCGCCTTGCGAGGGGCTGTGGGCTGTGTAGCAGGAGAGTCAGCTATCGAGCCCCCACTTGGGCGGGAACCACGCTGGCACGGGTGCCGCGTCCTGCCGGTAGGCCTGCTTGATGCGGCTGCGGCCGCTGATGCCGGCGACCTCTGGATGCGCCACCCGGGCGTACTTATCGACCTCGCAGAACAGGTTCTGGCAGTCGATCAGCTGCAGCGGGCGCCCCCGCAGCCCGCCGAAGGCCAGGCCCAGCCGGGCGAAGTGTTCCTGTTGGGTGTCGGCCATGTAGCGGATGACGTCGGCCTCGATGCCGTCGGCGGCGCGGCCGAAGCACTTACGGATCCCGTCCCGGGCCCCGGGCCCGGGCACCACGAAGTCCATCTCCGAAAAACGCATGGGTGCCGCGTAGTTGAGGTCGATCAGGTACTGGTAGGCCAGGAACGGGCCGATCGCCGGATAGTCGAGCAGCACCTCGTAGGCCGCCCGCATCGAAGGGGCGGCCAGCACCCGCTCCGGGGCGCCGGAGGTCATCATCTTCTCCAGCAGCCGCAGGTGATTGCGGTGCTTGCGATCCTCCCCCAGCTGCGGCGGGGGCACGATGTAGGCGGCCGAATACAGCCGCTCACCTTTGGCGAAAGCCGCGGAGAGCGCACGGTCATAGGCCCGGTAGTCGTAGGTCTCCCAGCGCACCTCCCCCAGCTTCTCCGTCAGCAGGTGCCAGGTGGATGCCTTGTTGAAAATCTTGAACACCAGGGTGCGAAAGAAGATCTCTTCCCACTGCTGGGGCCCGCGGTAGCTCACCTCACCGATCAGGATTTGGCTGACGCGGTCGGCGGCACGGTAGCAGTTGGTGAACCGGTGCCGGGCCAGGATCGGGTCCGCTGTCCAGGGCTGGGGCCGTCCGGCCAGGCGTGCCTCGTAGACCGCTTGGCGGGCCGCGGCGAACCGCCAGTAGGTGTCGAAGACCGCCGTCGGGCGCAGCCGACGTCCTGCTACCTGCACAGCCTGCGGGGCGGGTGCGGGAGGAGCGGTCGACTGGGGGTCTTGCAGCAGCGTCGCCATGCACGGAATATATATTCGTTATATGGCGGGTGTCATGGAGGGGGAGCCATGGAAATGCTGTGCCAACAGACGCGCCGCACCACCTCAGTCTCCTGGCCCACCGACATCGACCGCCGATTGAACCTTCTGGTGCGCGCCGCTGCCGCAGCCGGCGAACGCACCAACCGGGCTGAGCTACTGGCCGCCTTGGTTACTGCCGCCGAGACGGACCCCGATCAGCTGGCCGAACTCCTGCACCGTTACCGCCGTCTGCCTGGCGATGCACTGGGCCACGACAGTGACCGCGAGGACCTCCCCGCTGTGCGAGCACCAGGGCCACGTCGTTCTATCGCTTGAAACGAACAGTTTCGGCACACGGCAGGTTGGCGGTTGGCCTTCTGAGATCAGCTCCCGCGACTTTTGAAGGGCGTCCGCCACCTCGCAAGTCGACCGAGGGACCGCCGTGTCACCGTGCCCCCTCGCAAGGGCAATCCGTCTTATGCCGGCGGTTCAACGCAGCCACCAGTCCCAGGCCAGCACCACCCCGACGAGGCAGCCGACGATGTCGACGCTCTTCGAACCCTGTACTCCGGCCAAAGGTTCGCCGGAGCCTGGGGCCCGTACGCGGAGGCGGTCGCGCGTTGGGAGAGGCACTTCCGCCCGGCACCGCCGCCGACCGACGCGGTGGGCCGTCTGTCACCGCGGTTCGTGGAGTGGATGCAGGGCCTTGAGGACGGCTGGGTGACCGCCACCCCGGGCCTGGGGCGTCCCGCCCAGCTCGCAGCCCTGGGCAACGGCGTCGTCCCGCAACAAGCTGCTCAAGCACTCCGTCTCCTCGCACCGCCCCTGCCGGCCTGCCGCCACCGCGTCGCCGCCGATTGAGACGGTCGCCTGCTACACCCTGCTGCCCGTCCGGGCCAAACCGTGCCTTCTCCGGATCATCGACGCCCACCACCCGACTACGAAGGGGCATCGATGTCGGAGTCTGCCGACGACAGCGGTCCGGTGCGGATACCGGACCACGACCTGGACGACCTCGCCGCCACGGTCCGTGCGCTCGTGGCACAGAGTCAGCAGCAGGCCGAGGTCCTCAGCCGCCTCACCGACGAACCGTCCACTCCGCAGGAGGACGTCCCTTCACCGCCGACCGACGAGACCGGTGCTGAGGGGACGTCCTCGTCCTTCATCATGGCGCTCACAGGCCGCGCGTACGCCAAGGAGCTGGCGGCGCTGGCGACCTGGGTGTGCGACCTGCTGCTGCCGGTCTACGGCCGCGAGATCACCACCAGCCGCCCCTGGTGCCACCAGTGGCACGAGCACCCCGAAGCCGTCGCGCGGCTGCACGCGCTGTGGCTGGCATGGCAGCAGTACACCGACGGCGAGGCCGGCCTCGCCGGGCCCTCCACCTGGCACCGCGACCACCTCGATCCGGCCCTCCTCCAACTTCGGGCTCCCGACGGGCCGTTCGGCGCATGCACCACCAGCCCCACGCGGCCGAACCACCGCCTGCTGACCGGCCCCGAATGCGCCGTGGACGGAGGCTGACATGGCCGCGCCCGACTACCGCATCGACGGCTTCGCACCCGCCTCGGGCCGCGTCGAAGACGACTTCCACTGGGTCACCATCGGCGATGACACCTACGCGGGGCTGGCCGCGCACCACACCGCCGACGGGCGGCACAGCTTCCTGCTGCTCTACGACGGCGCCGCCATCTGGGACATCCCCGGCACGGCCGAGTACCTCGGCATGCACATCGAACGCGACCTGAACGCCAGCACATTCAGCTTCGATGTCGTCCGCCGGCCCACTGTCCCCCTCACCCAGCACTGGCTCATCCACCGGGGCTGCCCGGCCGAGGTGATCGAGCCGGACGGCTCGGTGAGCCCGCGGCCGGCCGACGCGCTCACCGCCCACCTGGAGGACCAGCTGCGCCACCATTCTGAGGGCCGGTACACGCTGCTGGACCACTACACCGACAACCCCGGCAACGACGCCGAGGGCATCCAGGTCAGCACCCTGCTCTACGACCACCACCCCGATGCGGCCGACACGCCCTACCGGATCTTCCTCGAAGAGACCGTGCCCTCCTTCGCCACCTACACCGTGCGCGAAGGTGCCTTCCCCACCGCCGAAGCCGCAGGCGCCTGGATGCGCACCCGCGACACACCACTGCCTCTCGCCCCCGTACCGCAGGATGGCCTCGGCCGCCGGGCGGCAGCCGCCCGCGCCCGCACCACCGCACCCATGCCCCGGCCCAAGCCCGACCGCTCCCAGCCAGGGACCGGCGATCGCGCCGAGCACGGGCCGCACGAAGCGCAGCCGCTGATGAGTGCGCGCTACGCCTTCGCCGCCCACCCCGACGCGCTGGCCGACCTCCGCGACGCGCCGGAGAACATCCGCGACCTGGCGTTGCTGGAGCTGCAGCACCTGGTGCACGGCAACGAACGCGGCGCCGCCCTGCAGCGCGAGCTCACCGGCTGTCACAAGGTCTACGTCGATCCGCAGACCCGCTGGCGGATGGTCATCCAGTACCGCGACGCCCCCGCCTCCTCCCAGCACCAGCGGGAGATATTCCTCCTGGCCGTGGGCGAGCGGCAGGACCACGCCGCCTACCGCGCGGCAGCCTGGCGGCTGCAACGCGAGCGCCGGCACACCGGGGCCGCCCGCACGCCCGCCGAGCCCGCGCTGCCCGATCCCGCAGCGACCGCGACCGCGCCAGTACAACCCACCGCCAAACGTCCGCCACAGCCTCGGATGCCGCGGTGCCGCCTCTGCAACGTCCTCATCGCCAGCGCTGACCAACTCACCCCGACAGGAACCTCCTACGATGCCCACCGAGTATGACATCGAGCACTGGAGCGAGTACCGCGTCACGCCGCGCTACCTCGCCGGCTCCGGCTACGCGGGCGATCCCGGCTTCGAGCCGGTCTCCCACTGGCCGCACCACACCTTCGACGACGGCCCCTGCCAGCTCCTTGTCACCTCCCCCGACCACCGCATCAAGATCGGCTGGTTCGGCGACGACTACGATCTGTGGAAGATCACCGCAGCCCAGGACGCCGTCTCGCCACCCCACTGGCAGGCGACCTTCAACCACACCTTCCCGCCCGAGATCGTCGCCGGCCTCACCTCCGTCCTCGCCGACGACTGGGCCCCCGAGAGCGACCGCTTCCTCACGCCGACATCGGTGTACTGGGCCGACAGCATTCAGCCCCTGCTCGACGCCGGGTGGACACACAGCCCGGCCGAGCGCGGCACGGTGGAGATCCTCGCCCCCGACCGCCAGGCCGGGGCCTTCATCGACCGCCACAGCTACGGCCGCCTGGACGAACGAGTACTGCTGTGGGCCGGGTCGCAAGGCTGGGCCACCCGGGCGGAGGCGTCCTTCACCGTCGGCACCCCGCACCACCTCATCGCCGCCACCGCGGCCACCATGAGCGACCCCACCCCCGTCGTACGGGAGCGGCACATGATCCACCGCGACGTCGAGCATCTCGTCCAGCTCGAACCCGTGGAGGCCGAAATGCAGTCCGCGTCCCGAGCGCCCACCCCGCTGGACGTGAAGCAGACGGCGGTCACCGCCGCCGTACAACGTGCAGCGCACAGCCAGCCCGGTGGGAAGCGCTCTCGGGCCGCCCGTACCCGCACCACTGTCACCCGCCCGCAGCCGCAGACGACACCGCCGCCATCGCGCGCCGGCGGCAACACTTCTACCGGCAAGGCAGCCCGCCCCCGACGGTGAACGTCCCCGATTCCAGCCAGAAAGGGTGCACCCGTTGCATTTACCCAAGTAAAAAGGGGCCGGCCGCTGCACCTCGCGTTCGCCCATGGCAGACACCCTGCCACCGACTGGATCGACGGGCCCAGTCCAAGTCAACGTACGGACATCCGAGAGAATCGCAGGCCAAAGAACAACACGGAGGTCTTCGTGCCGCACGCTGTGACCGTCGGGCAGCTGCTCCACCAACTGCACACCCTCGACCACGACCTACCGGTGTACCTCGCAATCAATCCTGACTGGCCCTACGCCCACCGAATCGGCCGAGTAATGGCTCTCACCGGGGCGGATCGCGGCGCGGTCTATATCGCCGAGAGCGGCCAGGAAGGCGTCCTCCCACCCGCCGTCCGCATAGAACTGAGCTGGCCCTGAAGCAAGCCGCGCTACACTCCCCCATTCTCGTCTGCACCTGCGGCTGACCGACAAGACGGCATCAGATCAATGGTCTCCATACGGCGACACCACCCCCTTCGCAACGCCGGGGCCCCGCAAGCACCGCTCGCGGGGCCCCGGCGTTCGGCTGCTTTGCGGTCGACTCCTACAGCCCGGGACGGCTCGTTCAGCCGCTTGCAGCACAGCCCGTTCCCACCGGCCGCCAGACAGTTCCTGGGGCGGGTCGCGGCGAGCCAACGCGGATTGGTCCACTCTAAAGGCGTGGGAGGTGACTGTCCTATGCCAACTTTTGTGGTGTTACGGACGATCGAGCAACCTGGTGGGGCGGAGAGGCGGTCTCCATCGCCCCGGAAGCATCATCGTCCGACTTCCTTCCCGGCCCACGCTTGGCCTGGATGTACCAGCCGTTCTGGATGGCTGTCCTCGTCTTGTCACTGGCCCAATACAGGCCTCTTGCGGCATGGCGCGGGGTTCGGTGGAGAAGCAGTAGCTCCATCAGCTCATCGGCAAGCCTGCGATGCTCGCTTCGATGCTCCGCCACAGACCTCGCCACAAAGAGATCCTCTACGCTTTCGACGTCGTGGTCCTTGGGGTCCTCTCCGAGTGCGCCCTGGAGCAGCCTCTGAGATGAAACAGTTGCGAAGATACCAAGTTCATCCGTTGGCCGGTCCATTGCCCACGACACGTCATCCTTGGAGATTCCGGAGTTGAGTGCATAGGCCATAAGGAAAGAAGTCAGCTGTTCGCAGTGATAGGTAACACGCGCTACCGCATACAACTGCTTGTGCACCCATTCCCGTACATCGTGAGGAACGGTGGCTTGGTTATTGAGCATACGACTGAGATGGGAGCCGAGACCGTTCAGATAGCTGTCAACTACAGCATGGACACCCTCGGGAACAGCTTCGCTCTCGACTGATGCACTACGCTCGCTCATTCTCTTCACCTCTGATCGCGGAGTTCCTCAAGGACACCGAAAAATGTAAGCGATCACCCTCATTTCGGCTCGACGCTTCACACCTTCCGGTGATGTCGAGGCGTTGGCGTTGCCGATGCCCGCACCCAAAACTCCTGACCTTCTCGACCGTCCAGTCTCCTTGTTGAGATAGAAAGGCCACCTGATCTTATTGATGTGCCAAGGCAGCCACCCCGCTCAGCTCCAATCTCAGCTGAACGATGAAAGGGCGAGGAGTACGAGCTTCATCAGCCGAGCTATGGAGAGAGTTGCAGTAGATGTTGAGGTTCCAGATGCTGATCCCTTCCTCTGCCAGATTTACTCGCCGGTGTCGAAATCGTCGGTGAGGTAGGTACCAACCAGGGTGCCGTCGTAGCCGGTGTCGCGGGCGGCGGCGTCGAGGCTGGGGTACTTCCGGTCAGGGGCGTTGATCATGGCGTCGAAGTCGGCGCGGGTCAGTTCGGGTTCGTGCCATTGGTGGGCGCAGCGGCAGCGGAGGAAGACGCGGCCGGGGACGTCGCAGATGACCATCCAGTCGCGGCGGGCGGCGCAGGCTGGGCACATCACGGTGATGCCGGTGATGGTGATGGGGTCGGGGTGGGTGGTGAAGCGAATCCGGGGGTGGTCCTCTTCGGTGTCCTGCCGCAGTCGCAGCAGCGGGTCGTCTCCCGGAGAGGTCTCCGGCACGGTGGTTCTGGGCGGCTGGGCGTTGGTGATCACGCGCATTGCTCTCCTTGTGGTCCTTTGATCAGCCGTAACAGTAGGTTCCGGTGTCGTCCAGGGCATTGGCCGATGTTCAGCGCCGGGGCCGGTGCTCGGGCTGGGCCGGAACCTGGGGTGGTGTGGCGGTGTGCGGGCGAGCAGTTCGCGGCTGCTGATGCGTGGTCTTAGCAGTGGTGCGAGGAGGAGGTGGGTGTGTGGGGAGGTTGCCAAGCCGGCGCAGGCGCCAGACGAGGACGTCCGTGACCTTGTCGGCGGTGTCCAGTTCACGGTGAGCAACCGCGCGTTCCAGGAGGGCTTCTGGGTCGTGTCCGGCGCGCTGGGCTTGGTCGAGGGTGGCCAAGAGGGCATCGAAGCCGTGTTCCGAGCGCAGCTCGCCAACCTGCCCGGGAAGGACTGCTTCGACGGTGCCTTGATGGCGGTGTCGAGCTGGACCGGGAAGGCGCCGTCCGTGGTCACGCATCGCGCGCATCGGCGTGGTTGCGGCGGTGCGGTAGGCGGTGCGCAGGTGCTGGGCGGCCTGGTGGGCAGCGGCTGCTTGCTGGGCGTGGTGGCGGGCGGCGTGCCAGCGGGCTGCGGCGATGGTGGCCAGGATGAGGGTGGACAGGAGCATGGCGGTGGCTCCGCCGTCTTCTCCTCGGCCCAGTGCGGTGCCGGCGCGGACGATGCCGCGGGCGGCTGAGCGCACGGCGCGGTGGTCGGCGCGTTCGGCGCGGGTGTGCCAGCGGGTGGCGCGTTCGAAGGCGCGAGCTGCCTCGATGGTCTGCTGCCGGGTGGAGGCGGGGGCCGTCTGGGCGAGGGCGTCGAGGACTTCACCCAGATCGGAGAGCTGGGCAGCGGCCTCGGCTTCGTCGCCCACGTCCAGAGCGGTGGGTGTGTGGTCGACGATGCCTGCGGCGGCGCGGCGCGCGTGTGCCGGTGTCGCCTTGCCCGATTGCGAGTGGTGCTCAGTCGGCTGTTCTTCGGTTTGCTCGTCGGTGCCAAGACGTTGGCGGATTTTGGGGAGGGAGAGGTCGGGGGCGAGGCGGGAGCCGGGGAACCAGATCGGTTCGCCGTGGCGGTTGCGGTCGCCGGGCAGGGCAACCTTGTAGCCGAGTACGTCGCCGGAGGGGGCGAGTCGCTGGTCGATGCGTACTCCGGCCTCGGTCAGGCGGCGGAAGAACTCAGCTTCGTCCGCGGCGCCGGCCAGGGCCTGGCGAACGTGATCGCGCAGCAGCTCGCGCGAAGTCGCGGTGCGGCCTGCGCGTTCGGCTTTGGCGCGCTCGGCGCTGGTGGGCCGCTTCGCGGCCGTGCCGTCGCCGGGGTTTAGCCGGCGGAGGCCGTACTCGGCTTCGATCTTGCGGCATTCGGCCTGGGCGCGGTTGTAGTCGTCGTGCCGCCGTGGGGAGCGTCCGTCCTGGCGCTTGAGGGTGGCGACGATGTGGATGTGGTCGTCGGCGTGGCGTACGGCGATCCACCTGCATGCCTGGTGGTCACCCTCTTCGGCGATGCCCGTGGCGTGTACGACTCGGCGGGCGACCTCGGCCCATTCCGCGTCGGTCAGGTGCCGGTCGCCCGGGGCGGCGCGGACCGGGCAGTGCCATACGTGTCGGGCGGGGCGGCGGTGCTCCGGTACGGCCTGGACTGGCAGGTCGAGCCGGTCGGTCAGCTGCTTGAGCGTCGCCTCCGGGTCCCGGCTGGGGTCGGGGGCCAGCTCGGGTACCCAGGCGGCGACCAGGTGCGGGTCCAGGTGTTCGTCGCGGCGGCCGGGCCCGTAGAGGTAGGCAAGCAGACCGTGCGTACGGCCGCCGAGGGAGATGTCGGGAACCACAGCCTCAGCGCTTCGCGATCTCTGTGGCCGCGACTTCGACCCGGGCAGCGGCTCGCAGCACACGGGCGATGGCGTCCTGGGCATACGAGGTCTGACCACCGGAGTTGAGCACGCGGGCGACTTGGTTGAGGTTGTTGCCGACGCGGGCAAGGTGGGCGGAGGCGTTCATCAGCTCCTCGACAAGGGTGCGCTGGTTCATCAGCCAGCTCTGCGGCCCTTCCTGAGCGCGGGCTACTGCGACGGCGGCATCAGCGAGAAATCCAGCAACGCGCAGGCCCATCGTGGCAGCGGCTCGTTGGACGGCGGCCAGTTCGTCGGCGGTTAGGCGGACGCTGCGTACGCGGTCGCGCTGCTGGGACTGGCGCAGGCGCGGACGCATACGCGTCTCGACAACAGCGCGGGGCGTCTCCCCCTCCTTCAGCTGCGATCCGCCCTCGGTCGCAGCCCGGTCCGGCGCCTCCTGGTGCCGGGCCTCCCCCGCTTCCCCTGGGGTGGGGGCATGCCCTTGCGAAACTCCCTCGCCGGCTCCGCCGGCGAGGGAGTTTCGCAAGGTATAGCTTGCTCGGCCTCGTGCCGGGTGCTCGTACGGGTGCCCCTCGCGTGGGGTGCCCGAGGGGTTCGAGGTCATCATCGGGCGTTGTCTCCGGCTTCGACGCGGGCCTCGCGCAGGATCTCGGTGATGTAGTCGAGGGCGAGGGCCGGGTGGTGCAGCGTGTGGGCTGTGCTTGACGGCGACCGCCACACCGTCCAGGTCCCTTCGGGGCCGGGCTCGGCGCGGTGCAGGTGGCCGTGGGCGCTCAGGACAGCGATCCAGACGTCGATCTCGTCGGTGGTGGGCGGTGTTGTACGCACGGGGGTTCTCCTATGCGAGGAAGCAGCGGCTGAAGGAGTGGAGTGACCGGGGCCGGGACGGACACCCCGCTGCCGGTGACCGGGATCGGGTGACCTGTAACCGGAGTGTCCGGTGACCGGAGTGTCCGGGCGAGGTGTCCGCTGGGGTGTGCGGACGGTCAGCCGGTAGGGCGGAGCGTCCGGTTGTCCGCCTCAGCGCGGAGCTGCTGCATCAGCTCGGTCAGCCGGTCGTTGGACAGTGAGTGGCCTTGTCCGCGGATGGCGTCGGCGACCACCTTGCGGGTCAGCTTCCCGGCGTCGGTGACCGCGCAGCGGGCGATCGGCAGCAGGTCAGCCGCCTCTGCAGCATCAGTGTCCACCGACATTTCTGGGCCAAGTTCGTCCAAGTCAGATGTGCGGGGCAGGGCACAGTGTCCGAATCTGGCGTCCGGCTCTCCCCCGCAATCAGCGACCCGGCCCTCGTACTCCGGCACATCGTCGGAGTCAGTGACCGGTTGGTCTTCGGAGTCGGTGACCGGTCCTGCGCCCCGGTTGTCCGGACGGGTGTCCGTCGGCCGGTCGGAGGCCGCGGCGGTCAGCGCGGAGGGCTGGTGACCGGTGACCGGCCGGACAGCGTCCTGACCGCTCCGGGCGCCCTGGCCGGACCGGCTGTCCGGGACGGCGGTGCCCCGCTCGGTGCGGACAGTCGAGGTGTCCGGGGTGAGCGTCGCCTCCGGATGTCCGGGCTGTGCGGCGCGGCGGGCGATGAGGATGTAGAGGTGGACCGCTCCGGCCAGGGCCAGCGGCGCGAGGGTGGACAGCACGCCGACCGTGACGTCGCCGAGCCGGAGACCGCCGCCACTGAGGTGGTCGTTGAGGCGGACGGCGTGGAGGGCGTTGGCCCAGATGCTGGCCGCCGTGGCGGTGCCGAAGAGCGCCCAGACGTAGCAGCGGGCGCCCAGGGAGGCGCTGCGCATGACCAGTACCGCCCGCACTCCGTAGCCGATGAACCCGTCGATGACGAACGGGAAGAGGTAGGTCAGCAGCCCGCGGATGTGGATGGCGACGGCCATCTGCTGCAGCGCGTCGTACGAGAGCGCGCAGCCGGCTCCGCCGAGGGTGACGATGGCGGCGCGGTCCCAGCCGGTGATACGCACCGGTGTTGTGTCGGTGTGGGTCACGCGGCCGCCCCGAGGTCGTCGTAGTTGGTCCGGGCGGTGGCCAAGGTCTGGTCACTCTTGTTCTTGCGGTTGACCGTGCGGTTGCGGATCTCGCGGCGTACTTGGCGGTAGAGCTTTTCCGCGTGTTCCTCGGTGACCTTCAGCAGCCAAGCGAGGCGTTCGGCCGGGATGCCGGCCTGGTAGGCGGCGCGGGTGACCGCGCGTCGTTCGGCGTCGGTCAGGTGGATGTCGCGTCCGGCCAGGGTGGCGTTGACGCGGGCGTAGTCCAGGCGGTGGGGCAAGTTGCGGTGCAGAGGGTCGCGTTCTTCCTCGGTCATTCCGCCGCGGATGCCCTCGCGGTCGCCGTCCTCCAGCGCAGCGTCCAGGCAGGTCTGGCGGACCGGGCACTGTTCGCACAGGGCCTTGGCGGCGCGGATGCGGTCCATCTCGTCCGGCTCAGGGAAGAAGATCTCCGGGTCAACCGGGTTCTCGGGAGAGGAGAGGCAGGCGGCGTGGTCGTGCCAGGTGTAGTCGCCGAGGGTGCGCGGCTCGGCGGGCTGGTGGTGGTGCATGAGTGTGGTCTCCGAACGGCCCCGGGGCGCGTTCGGGCAGGCGTGGGCCCCGGGGTAATGCGTGAAGGAAGGTGCGGGGGTGCCGGTCAGGCGGCGGTGAGGCGGCGGCGCTCGGCCGCGATGGCCCTTCTGCGGTCCGGGCCGTCGAGGATGACCTTGTCGGTCATCTCGGTCAGCCGGGAGGCGACGCGGTCGCCGATGTGGGCGCGCAGGTCGGCCATGCCGAGGTTGGTGGTCACCAGGGTCGGGAGCATCTGCGTGTAGCGGCGGTCGATCAGCCGCATCGTGATCTCCTCGGTCCACTCACTGGCCTTCGCGGCACCGAGGTCGTCGATGATCAGCAGTGGGCAGCGCGCCAGGTCCTGCAGTTCCCGCTCGCCGTCGTGGCCGGGCCGCGGCCGCAGGTCGGCGTACAGGTCGGCAGCGGTGGTCGCCTTCCACCGCAGCCGGACTCCGGCGGCCAACAGGCTGCGGACGGCGCCGTACGCCTGGTGCGTCTTGCCGGTGCCGGTGGTGCCGACGATCAGCAACGACCGGCCCTGGGCGATACCCGGGGCTCCGTCCGGTCCTCGGCGCCCGGCGGCGGCGACTTCGTTCACCCAGGCAGTGACGGCCGGGTGGTCGGCGACGGCGTCCTGGTAACGGGCAGGGATACGCGCTTGAGCCGCCTCCAGCGCGGGGCTGGGCTCGACCTCCTCGGCAACCGGTGTCCTCGGGTCGATGCCCCGGGCCTTGAGGATGCCGGTCAGACGGCGGGCGATACCGCCAACGGGCTGGGCGTCATGGTCGCGCATCACAGCTCCTCGGCGTAGGCAGCGGCAGGATCGGCCGGGTTGGCCCAGGCCCGGTGACCGCGCACGCTAGGCCCGGATTCCGGCCGCACAAAGCCACCGGTCGGGCTGGTGGCGTTCATCGCCTCGTGCACCAGGCTCGCCAGCGTGCTCGGATGCAGCCCCTTCGCCCGGTGACGGGCCAGCCCTGCACGGATGTGCTCAGGCGCGACGCCCTCCTTCAGCAGCTTGGAGACCTCACGCCCCAGGTGCCCAAGCACGCCCTGGGGCGGTCGGTGGGCGCAGGAGGCGGCGTACTCGCCGACGAGCTGCTGGGTGGAGGCGGAGCCGGGCGCGGGGGCGCTTGCGCCCCCCGAAGGGGAAGATCCTAGATCCACGTTCCTAGGTCCTAGATCCGGACCATGAGGGCTCACAGAGGGCTCACTGCTTCCTCCGTGAGGACTCACTGAGTACTCAGTGAGTGTCTCCTGACCTGCTATTTCACGGTCCGCGGAGGGCTCACGGTCTGCTCCATGAGGACTCACTGAACCCTCACTGAGTCCTCCGTGAGACTTCCGTGAGGACTCACGGAGGACTCCTGGAGTCTGCGTCGCATCCTGCGCGGCGGGGTCCTCGGAGTCGTGGACCGGGCAGCCGGGGTGGCGGATGCCGCTGGGCCGGTTGATCCGCTGGTGCTGGGCGAAGGTGACGATGTGCAGGTACCGCTTGGCATCGGGGCCTTCGTAGCGGCAGATCAGTCCAGCGGCGGCGAGTTGAGTCAGGTCATCCTCGACTCCGACCGGGCCGTGCTCGGGGCGCAGCGACCACAGCAGCCCGGCGATGACGGCAGGCTGATCTCGGAAGCGGCCCCGGTCGTCGGCCTGGGTCAGCAGCCCGAAGAACGTCCGCTCCGCGTGCACGCTCACCTCGGCGAGCGACTCCGAGGCGAAAGCCTCGGGCTTCAACGTACGGATCCTCGCCATGCTCAGCGCCCCCTTGCGGCGACGGCGTGCTGCTTGACCGCGGGCGTCAGCTCACCGGCGGTCAGACTCAGGTCATGCGGCTCGGCGAGACGCTGCTGGCGGGTGCCGGCGCAGGCGGTCTCGGTGGGCAGGGCCGCGAGCGCCCCTCCCCGGGCGTTGTTGGACATGCGATAATTCCTCGCTCGTAGGTGGGGAGGGACGGCCGCTCTCGTCGAAAAGGTCAGCCGACCCGCCCCAGTTATGAATCCGTGCCCCTTCGGGGCGGCGGTCCCGGCGCTCGGAGGCTGCTACTTCCGAGCGCCGGCCACGTTTTCCCTCCGGCACGCTCGATGCGGTTGTCCCTCGTGCAGGCGGTGCCTCGGCGGCTCTCGCCGAGGGACCAGCAACATATGTGCAGATCGGCCAACGCTCCAGCCGTTAGAGGAGGTTGGCCCACACCGACGCCAACCCGACGCATCCCCCGGGCGATCGACGCAGGGGCGCAGAGCCAGGCACCTGCGGCAGCAGCGCACAGCCCCCTCCCGACTGCGCTGCGTCGGTCGAGACCGCGTGGCACCGGGCCGCTTCACATGATCCCCGCCCACAGCAACAGCAGGAGGAGCGGTGCGTCCGCCCCGACGGGACGGACGCGACCAACACGAAGCCCGGGGTGCAGTCCACACCGTTTTTCGCTAGGCTGAACCTATTCCGATAGAGCAACAAAGTCAACGTGCCGACATTCCTTCGGTTCAGCGAAAAACGAGGTCCGATGCCTGCCCGCCACTTCGACAGAGGCCGCCTTCGTGCGGTGCGCCGCGCTGCGGAGCTGTCGCAAGGCGACGTCGCAGCTGGCGTCGGCGTGGCCACGTCCTCCGTGGCCGGCTGGGAAGCAGACAGCCCGACCTCGCCGGACCCGGAGAAGCTCCCCGCACTGGCCAGAGTGCTCGGACGGGACCTGGACGACCTCTTCCCGCGCACCGGGCTGCCGGACCTGGCCGACCTGCGCTGCGATGCAGGGCTGTACCAGAAAGAGACGAGCGCGATCCTCGGAACCAAGAGCGCCGGCCCCGTCCGGGGTGCCGAACGCGGGGAGCGGCGCCTCAAGGACCGGTACGTCGCGCCGCTCGCCGCCGCTTACGGGGTGAGCGAGGAAGAGCTGCTGCGCGCGCAGGAGCGGTCGATCGCCAAGGCGCAAGACGCCGAGGAGGAGACTGCAGAAGAAGGCAAGGCCGCGGCTGGCGGACCGCCCGGCTCCCTCGCAGAAAAGATCACGTTCCTTTTGGAGCGCTCGTTCCCCGGCCAGCAGAAGCCACCCTCGGACGCGGAGATCGCCGAAGCGGTGGACGCGCACGCCGAAGCCCATGTCGCCTCGGCAGAGGACGTGCGCGCCCTCAGAACTGGTGAGCAGACGGACGCCGCCCCGCTCGTTCTGGAAGGGCTCGCCGCATTCTTCGGCGTCTCGCCGATGTACTTCCAGCCCGACGACGCGGTGGCACGACAGGTGTACGAGGGATTGCGGTTGCTGTCGGCCTCACGGCGGGGCGCGGTGGGCCGCGTACGCGCCCGCGGCGGCGCGCAGGGCCTGCCGGCCGACGTGATGTCGATCGTCAATGACCTGGTGGATGAGCTGGAGCAGAGAGACTCCGGCTCTCGCTAGTAGTGCCTCGTAGGTTCTGATCCCGGCGGCTGGCCCTTCCCCATCGGTACCGCCCCGGCGGGCTCAGCTAGCGTGTTCGTGTGATCAGCATGGAGTGGGACGGACTCACCGACCGCGAGCGCTTCAACGAGTGGTACCTCAAGGAGCGGGACCGGCTCTCGGACATGGCCCGGGACGCCGACTGGAACGGCCTGTTCGAGGAGTTGGGCAGGCACCCGGGGCGGGTGAACCTTCCCCGGCCCGGGTACCGCAGTGGCTTCGCCGCGCTGCATCAGGCGGCCTGGCACGGCGCGGACTTCGCCGTCGTCTCCCGGTTGCTCGCGCACGGCGCCTGGCGCACGCAGCGCACCCGGGACGGACGGCGCGCCGTGGACATCGCGCGGGAGCAGGGGCACACGCATCTGCTGGAACTCCTGGAGCCGGTCATGGTGCGACAGCTCCCCTCCCCTCCGGAGGTGCTGGAGGACCACTTCCATGCGCTGCTGCGGGAACGTACCGGCCGCTGCTTCGAGGAGATCGAGCACCTGCTGCCGCCGCTGGCGCCACTGACGGAGGGGCCGGCCGTGGAGATCTTCTTCCAGGTGGTCGGCATGATGGGCGGCTTCACGTACCGGCTCGAAGAGGACTACGTGCATGTGCGCGCCCACTCGCGGATGGACGGCGACGACGGGGATCACTACCGCGTGACGCCGGAGGGCTGGTCCAGGATCGAACGCACGCGTGTGCCGCCTCCGTCGTCGCGCGCCGTGCAACGCCCGCCGTCCTGATCCGCGGACGAGCCCGGACACGGACCGCACGCAATCCAGCGCCCCCCGGCTACAGAGATCGGGCGCTGCCGAGACCTGGTGGCACCTGCACAACGCCCGCCCGTCCTACTCCTGGCCGTGCATATGGCCGTCGGCGACAACAGCCCGGACCTGCTGCAGTGCTTCGAGGTCCTGGAGCGGGTCACCGTCGACGAGGAGGAGGTCAGCGCGGAAGCCTGGGGCGACTCGTCCTGTCACCTCACCGAGTCCGAGCGTCTCGGCAGGCCGGCGGGTCGCCATGTCGAGGATGGCGCTGTTCGGGATGCCGAGGTGGGCGTAAAAGGTCAGCGCGCCGGGCAGGCCGTCGAAGCCGGTGCGCTGGACCCCAGCGTCGGTGCCCGCGATCATGTTGGCTCCGGCGTCGGCCATCTGCCGGATCTGGTCGAACATGAGGTTCGCGCGCTCCTCACCGAAGACCTTCGGCAGCATGCGCCAGTGCGGGCTCACGGTCGTGCTGACCGTGATGTTCCCGTCGATGATGCGCTGGAGGACATCGCGACGCAGATCGAATCCGTCCTCGGTCATCCACGTGCAGTGTTCGAGGGTATCGACGCCGGCGTCGACGGCTTCGGTGATGGCTTCCGTTCCGTGCGCATGCGCGGCGACAGGCAGCCCGGCAGAGTGGGCCTCCTCGACCAGGGCCTGCAGCTCTTCGCGAGAGAACTGGCTCTGCCAGCTGCGTGGGCCGTCCTTGGTGAGCCCTCCCCCGCTCGTCATGACCTTGATGACGGCGGCACCGGCTTCGGCGTTGCGCCGGACCAGGTCACGGACCTGCTTCTCACCGGTGACCTCTCCGCCAAGGAAGTAGCAGTGTCCGCCTGGCGGCGTCGCCGGGGTGCCGGCCGCGAGGATGCGCGAGCCAGACAGCCGGCCGGCCTCGACCTCTTCAGCAATCCTGAACGCCAGACCGTTGCGGTCCCCCAGGTCACGCGCCGTCGTCACGCCACTGCGCAGCAGCTGCTCAGCCCGATGCCGCATCTGGTCGAGCAGTACCTCGTCGCTGTTCTGTAGTGCGGCAACGGGGTCCGGGCTCCCGTCGAAGATGAGATGCACGTGGGCATCGATGAGGCCGGGCATGACCGTGCCGGCGAACTCGACACGCCGGACGTCAGGTCCTGCTTGCCGGCTGATCTCTTCTCTGGGGCCTACCGCGATGATCTCGTCGCCGTCGGTGAGGACTGCGCCGTCCTCCAGGTACGTGCCGGTGCTCCCCAGGATTCGGTCAGCGGTGATCAGCATCGACTGGTTCTCCTCGGTCGGTCGGCTGTTGACTGGATGAGCTGAGGGCCTCGGAGATGGCGATCAGCTGACGGACATCGGATTCCTGATCTCTTCCATCAGAGATGGCCAGCGGCATTGCGTGCCGTGGCGCTGGGGTCCCCTGCTCAACGCGTTGCACGGCTCGCCGGAGCCTGTCGGCCAGCACTTCGGGAGTGAGGTCGAGGAGTCCATCTTCGTCCTCTCCCCCGGCCAGGTAGGGGCTGACGTCAACGAGTCCGTCTCGGCACTCCACCATGCGGCGGTAGTACCGCCGGTGTACGCCTCGCGCACGGCGTGCCTCGCGAGGGTCATCGGAGCAGGGCTTCAGGACGTTGTCGGGATACGCCTCGGCCAGCAGCTGCCACAACGGCGCCAAGCGGCGGTGGTCTCGACGGTGCCGGAACCACAAACGCGCAGAGGTAATCCGCGTGCGGACGGCGGGATAGGTGATACCGACGACGAACAGCACAATCGCTACAGCGAGGAAGAACGCGACGGCGGCCGTCACTTGCTGCGGCACAATCCCCCCGCGCCAGCGAATGAGGATCATGACACCTCTGACCAGGCACGCGGCGGCCATCGCGCTCAGCCCGACAGCGGCCATCCACAGACCCGTGGAATGTGGTCGGCTCGACTGGCGTGCACAGCGCCGGGTCCACCTCCCCGCGATGGCCAGGGCATACATCAGGTACGCGCCTGCCAGACCGTAGAAGAACGCGACCTGGGGGATGGTCATGTCCGCCGTGCTGTACGAGCCGGCGAAGACGTCGTGCGGGACGGTGGCTGCGTCGGCGATCAAAAGTGCTGCGACCATCACCACCACGGCCGCTTCCCTACGTGCCCGGCGTCCGCCGGCCTGTTCGTCTGCCGAGTACAGGTAGAAACACATGAGGAAGTACACCGTGCCCAGCAGCAGCACGTTCTGTGCGATCTTCCCTGCTCCATGGTCGGCACTCATCGATGCTTCGGAAGCAGCGTTGGGCAAGGCGAAGGGGTAGGAGGCCACTGCGGTCACGAGGCACAGCGTCACCGAGCGGAGGGGCGCATCCTTCGGATGCCGCGCAAGCTGGTAGAGCTTCCAGACGACAGCCGCGGCCGGGACGAGAA
Organism: Streptomyces ochraceiscleroticus; assembly: GCF_000720485.1. Lineage (GTDB taxonomy): Bacteria > Actinomycetota > Actinomycetes > Streptomycetales > Streptomycetaceae > Streptomyces > Streptomyces ochraceiscleroticus. The sequence goes on from NZ_JOAX01000007.1 coordinate 203,623, forward strand.
GCAACAGATGGAACACGCGCTACCACCAACCGCGCTGGTCGCCGACGACCGACTGCACCCTGCGCAGGGAGGGATCCTCCGCCAACGGCGTGGCGCCTTCCACAGAAGACCACTCCAGCAGGGACGTCGCTGCCGCCTCCACGACGCACTCCTCCTCCGACTCGTACGAGCAGCGCTGGGTCACCCGGCGGATCATCTCGTTCTCGAACACCGGAATCAGACCTGCCCAGGTCTCGACGGCATCCTCGGATTCTTCATCACCGGCGTCGTCAGCCACCAGGATGTGTCCCAACTCGTGAAGGATGATGTGGTCCTGGTGCAGCCGTGTCGTCTCGGCCTGGTAGATGATCACGTCACGTCGAGACGTTTCGACCAACAGCCCCGAGGGGCCGAGTGTGGTCAGTTGCCTCGCTTCCAGCTCGATCGGACGTCCCCGTCTTTCCCCGAGCGCCTGGCACAGGCGGGCCATGTGCAGCGGCGGGTGGATGCCGAGGTCACGGAGTTCTCGACGCATCCGATGGAGAAGCTCTGCCTCGGCGGTCGGCGGTACCTGCTGCCGGCGACTCCTCCACCAGCGCGACGCCGCACCCCGAAGATGGGCCATGCCGCCAGCAAGATCGCGACCACTCGTACCCGATCGCATTCGAGTCCCTTCCGTACCGGCCGAGCAGCTCCTCTCGGGAGCCAGGCGAGCCATCCCCGTCCAACTTGCCACCGCGCATGCACGGCAGACGCGGTCGTCGGGGGTACGTCGGAACGCACCGCTCTGTAGCGGCTTGAACGGGGTCATGGACTCCGCCCAAACCCCCAGAAGGCGCCTCATGATCACTACCGCGAACAAGCAATGACGCCCCACTGGGCACTTCAGCGGGGCGTCGGGCGCCACATGCGGACGATACGTGATCCGTACACGAGATCGGGGCTCGATATCGATGCCGCAACCCACATCTCGACGCACACTCCACTCGCACAAAAAGCATGAACAGGACACTTGATCGTTGACCTACATCCATGCGCTGGCGTTTCAGATGCCCGTCATGTTCATTTCAGCCGTAGCCCCAGCTTGAGGATCGTTACCAATCCGAGACTTTCGGGCGTCAGCGCCGACCCCAGACACCCAGACGCCCCATATGCGCCCCGAAAAGGCGTTCTGTGCGCGTGGCCACTCTCGGCCGGATCAAGCAAGAGCAAGAGTTACCGTTTCAGCCATGTCCAAGGTGCTCCACGACCAAGGCAATGACTACCTCAAGTTCTGGAACGAATACCATCTGTGCACGCTGACGACGATCAGGCCGGACGGACGGCCACACGTTGTACCAGTGGGCGTCACAGTCGACGCTGATGCAGGCGTCGCGCGAGTTATCACTCGCAAAGGAAGTAAGAAGGTCGCCAACATCCAGGCTGCACAGCCCAGCGGGGCGCGTGTGGCCCTCTGCCAGGTAGACGGGGGCCGCTGGGCGACTCTGGAAGGAACAGCAGAGATTCTCACCGATACCGACGCGGTGGACGACGCCGTTCAGCAGTACGGCGCGCGGTACGGGCGCACGCCGGCCCCGGATCCGGAGCGCGTCGTGATCAACGTCGCGATCGAGCGTGCGATGGGTCGCGCGACGTTGTCCTAGGTGACAGCTCGGACTCACGCACAGACGGAGCAGACAGACCGCCGCCACGGCGTAAGCGTGGGCAAGCGCTACGGCGGCAACTCCGGCCTCGGCCCATACCCGCCTACGCCCTGGCTGCGGTCGGGGCCTGCCACGCGGCGCTCGCCCAAGCAGCCGACAGTGATGCCGACTCGTATTGGCCAGTCAGATGCACGACACGGGTGCCGCGGGTAACGGATCGGGGCGGTCAACTGTTCCTGGGGGCTCGAAGCGTCACCTGTTCGGCGGGCGGCCGGATCACCCCGAGCTGGGCTGCGATCTCTTGCAGGCACGCCGGCTCCAGGGCGGCCAGTGGGGCGATGACGTCCTCGGTGAAGCCGTGGGCCAGGGAGCGCTTGACCAGGTCGATGGGCGGCGGGGAGCTGACGGCCGCGGCTAGGGCCAGGCAGTAGCCGTGATCGTCCTGGAGGTCGTCGATGAGGGGGAGGGCCTCGGTCAAGAAGCCCGCGTCGAGCATCGCTTTGACCAGGTCGGTGAGAACGCCCTCGGCCAGAACCCCGGTCAGCCGGCGGGCTTCGGCGTGGTAGCGACCCCAGAGGCGCAGGCGGACGACTGCTTCCAGCGGCACGGCGGTCGTCGAGTGGTGGGCGCCCGTGACCAGGACGGCGTGCCGCAGCGTGTCCAGAAGGCGGGTGAAGTCCTCGGTGAGGCCGGTGGCCTGGCAGGCTGCGGTGAGCCAGGGACGGACCCATAGACCGCTGTCCAGTGTTACGCCCGGGTCTGCGGTTGCGGCGAGTTGCGCCGTAATGTCGCGGCACAGGCGCTGGTGGCCGGCGTCGCACATCTCGACGATCATCGCCGCTGCCTGTTCCTGCCAGCGGGCGAGGTACTGCGGCGAACTCGCGGACGTGGGCAGGGCCGTTTCGCGGGTCAGGGAGATCGCCCCGGGAATGTCGTCGGACAGTAGGTGCGCGCGTAGCTTGAGCGTGCGGCCGGGGAGGTCGATCTTCGGGAGCCGACGGGCCAGATCGAGGGCCGCGTCGGCGTGCCCGGCGCGAAGGTGGAGAGAGATGAGTTCGTGAGTGACGTCGGTACGCCAGCCGGACACGCTCGGGTCCGTCGACTTCTCGATGCCTTCTGTCACCTGGGTGATGAGCAGGTCGAGGTCGGCTGAGCGGTGATCGCCGTGCCCTTCGACGGCCCTCGCGGCGTCCAAGAGGATGCCGATGCGGTCGAATTGGTCTGCCTCCTCGAACCCCGACGCGATTCTCAGGACGTGGTCGAGGTGGCCGAGGCGGGCGGCTGCGCTTGCCACAGCCTTCGCGTCCCACTTGTCACGGGTGTCGTCGCTGTCCTGCAGCAGCGTGTGGAGGGCCAGTTCCAGGGCCGGCGTGGCCAGGTCCGTTCGGCCTGCGGTGCCGGCGGCCCGGGCGAAGGCCGCCAGGACGGTCGGGGACGGCGTGTTCCTGGTCTCGTCAAGGGCCACCTCCACCTCGCGTACCACGGGAGCGGCGTCCTGGGGTGTGTCGGAGTCGAGCAGCGTCAGGGCGATCTCCGCGAGGCAGTCCGCACGGATGCCGGGGTCGGCGACGTCCCGGGCCAGGGAGACCGCCAGCGAGAGGTGGCCATTGGCCCGGGCGGACGGCGCGGACTCGGCGAGCAACTCGTCGGAGGCACCAGGCTGTCGGGGATCGAGGCCGTGGGCGGCAAGGGCGGTATAGGTGAGCTCCGCAAGGTCGTGCTCGGGAGAATCCGGGGCGGCCATGGCGAGCAGCTGACGGGCCCGGTCCTCGTCCTGGTAGGCGGCCGATTCCACCAGTTCGGAGGCGGGGAACTCCTGGTTCAGGGCCGTGAGGAGCGCGTCGGGTACATTTCGGCGACCTCCCTTGGCGAAGTAATCGCCGCAGGCGGCGAGGAGGGCTCGTTTCCTGCCGTCCCGGTCCAGGTCGGCCACGTGCTGGAGGAGGCGGTCGAGGTCTCCGAGGATGGCGAACGCCGACGCGAGGAAGCCGCAGAAGTCGGGGCGTTCCTCGGCATCGACGCGTTCGATGGCCTCCTCGATGAGGGTCCGTGTCAGCGCGGGATCGATCTCAGCCAGAGCGCCGGCGACGTCGGCGAGGAACCAGCCTCGCTCGTCACCGCTCTCGGTGACGGCCCGGCGAGCGATGTCGGCTGCGCCTGGTTCGCCGCGCCGTGCAAGCGCGAGGGCTGCGCGCACCGTGTGCGCCATCTGCTCCAGGTGCAACCTGCCTGGTACGGCCATGGCTTCGTGGATGAGGTTCCGCGCCTCGATCGGCTGGGTGTCCAGCAGGTGCTCGCCGATCGCCAGCAGAGCGTCGGCCTGCACGTAGACGTTCTGCAGGGTGCGGGCGAGCTGGATGCCCTCCTCGGCCCGCCCGCCGCGTACCAGCAACAGCGGATACGCGGAGGGCACGGTGAAGGTGTCGTCCTCGATGCGCTTGCGGAGCAGCGACACTCGCGTCAGCAGGGTGAGGTCGCAGTCGGGGGCTGCCGCCAGGAGCCGTGCGGCGTGGGACAGCTCGGACAGCGCGGCCAGATCGCCGTCGGTCCGGCGGCGGAGCAGGGCGCAGCGAGCGAAGGAGGCCAGGGCTGCCAGCGTCCGGCCGGCGCCCTCGGTAAGCAGGAGGGTCGGGTACGCCTCGGTCAGGTAGTCCGGGGTGTCATCGGGCCAGCCGGCCGCGGCGAAGCCGAGGGCCCAGCCATCGATGGCGGCGCGGGTATGGGCGAACTCCTCAGGTTCGAGGTCTTCCTGGACAGCGGCGGCCAGGATGTCATGGGCGAGGGTGTACCGGGGCGGCGTACCGGAGCGCGGCTCCACGACCCGGGAGAGCCCCCGTTCCAGGGTCCGGCGGATTGCCAACGCGGAGTCGTTGCCGATCGAGGCGATGTCTCTGCTGCTCAGCGCGCCGCCGGCGACCGCCATCGTGGTCAGGACGGTGCGCGGGACAGGCTCGGCGAGTACGTGATCCAGCTCTTGGCGGGCGCGCAGGAGCAGGCTCGTCGCCGCGGGGAACGGTGTGAGCACCTGGCGGCGGCAGGTGCGCAGCGGGTGACTGCCGTCCACGTCGAGCGGCACGCCAGAATGGCGGCTGGTCACCAGGACGTGTGCCGTCGGACCGAGAGCGGCCGGGAGTTGCGCGGCGATACTGGGCTCGGCCAGCTCGCGGTAGTCGTTCTCGTCCAGGCCGTCGACGAGCAGCAGCAGGGAACGTCCGGGGATCCGCATCGCGCGTTCCCAGAGGCTGAGGAATGCGGCCGAGTCCGGCTCGGCGGGCGGGAACTCGCTTAGCAGGGCAGCGAGCTGATCACACATGGCCCGGTGGAACTGCTGGACGCGCATCTGCCCATCACGCCGGGAGATGACGAACGACACCACGTCCAGCCCGGGGTGGGGCCCCGTGGCGAAGTGGGTGACCAACGACGTCTTGCCGGCCCAAGGACCGGCGACGAGCATCAGGTAGGGGTCCGGCCCGGTCGCGAACGACAGGAGGTCGGCGAGCTCCCGCTCGCGGCCGGTCAGTTCAACGCACCGAGCTGCGTACTGGCGCAACATCGCCTCGTAAGCCGGACGACGCCGCTCCTGCCCACGCAGGGGTTCAGGTACGACGCCATGCGAGGCCAGCAGCTCACGCGCGGCGGTGGCACTCGGCTCGGGCTCGCGTTCGCCTTCCGCGCGCGGCTCGTACGCGCCGATCACAGCAGCCAGCCGTACGGCCTCCAGCCCGCCCGAGTGGGCCGACTCCACGACGACGCCGACAGCCGCCCCCTCACAGACGACGCCCGCACCCGAGAAACCGCTCCAGTCGCGCGCTTCCAGGCGGCGGCCATCCGTCCGATGCAGCAGCAGACGGCCCCGCTTCACACTCGACCCGAGCGGGATCACACCGTCGATCTGGTCGCTGTCGCGCCAGGTCGCCGTGTCCGGGTCCGTCCAGCTCTGATGGCGCGGAAAACCGATCGCGGTGAACGGAAGCCGCCCGTCGGCCTCGTCCGGTACCACTCCGATGGCCATCGGAGCGACCTCGTCGAGGGGGACGTCCGGCGCGAGTTCGACAAGCGCGACGTCCAGCCGGGCACCTCGCCACACCGTCCGGCCGTTGACGACGATCTCGTCGGGGGCGCCGCCGGACAGCCGCACCCTGACCGAACCACTGTCCTCGACCACATGCCCGGCCGTCACCACCAAGGACGTCGCCAGCCGCAGTCCCGAGCCGTACCCTGTGCCGAGGTCCTGCTCGACCAGGACCTCGGCGCACCGTCCCGCGAGCGAGTCCACCACCACAGGCCTCAGCGTGGGAGCTCGGGCAGCCGGTCGGTGACCGACAGCGGCCGGCCGGCGTCGTCGGTGGGCGTAAGCGTCATCCGCACACGTTGTGTCCGGCCTCCGCTGCGCTTGCCGTCGGCGCCCGCCTCGACCACCCACAGCTTCAGCCCGCCACGTCCGCTTGCCTCCCTCGTCATCGTGACCTCGAACTCCAGCTCCACAGTCTCGACGCCGAACTTGACTCCGCGGACCACCCCTTCCTGCTGTGCCGTCTCCAACTGATCGCGAAGTACGCGGATGTAGTCGGCCAGGGGCACGCCCTCGGGATCGCTCATCAGATGCTGCCTCCACGTATGTCGATATCCACGAGTCTGCCAGGTGGCTACCTTGTTCGTATGCGAACCCGATTCGTTTGACCTTGACGTGCCCGCCCTTCGGAATTCGCGTCGGATCATGTCATCGATGTCCCAGAGTCGTGGTGATCTCGTGGCGGCAACCCTGCGGCTTACTCAGGAGGCGATGGCGGGGCCACCGGAACGGCCAGCTCGTCAAGGTCGATGTTCGGCAGCTCCGCCAGCTTCGGCCGAATGGGCGTCTGCGGCAGCTACGTGGCACCCGGCAACACTCAGCGGATGCGCCGGATCATCACCGTGAGGCGGGGGGAGGCCGGTGAGGGCTGGCTGTGCCCGATGTCCTGGTACCCCCACGACCGGTAGAGCGCGTGGACCTTCCCGTCCCCCGCCGCCTCATTGACCATGAGAGTCACGTGCTGCTCGTCACGGCCGGCGAGGAGCGTGTCGTGGATTCGCCGCGCGGTTCCGGTACCACGCCACCCAGGACGGACCCCGATCTCCTTCAGGGCCACGGCGGGTTGCACCGTGTACTTCTCATCCGGTGCCGGGCTGGTGCGCTGCCAGTACCTGTCGCCGTCCTCGATCTTGTTGCCGTAGGCGTAGCCCACCGGGTGGTCACCGGCGTATGCCAGGACAGCCGCGAATCCCGGCTCGGCGCCGTGCCGGTCCAGACGTTCACCGAACGCGGTGACGGCGTAGTTCGGCAGGTGCAGCAGCGGGGCGCGCACTTCCGCGTACACATCGAGCAGGTCGCCGCGGGCGGCGTCGAGTTCGGTGAACGTGCGGAGTTCGATGGCGGGTGCCGAGGTCATGCTGTGGCCCTCCAGGCGGCGGTGTGCTCGGTCCAGGTGCGTGTGCTGGAGCTGCCCGGCGCGGTGGCGCGCAGGGCAGCACTGAACTCCTGAAGCATGCGGGAAACCCGTGCGTGTTGGGTAGCGGCATCGACCGGCACGGACATCGCGGTGCGTGTAGCGGTGTCGGCGTCGCCCTGTGCTAGCTGGGCATGGGCAAGGCGGCTGGTGGCGATGGCTCGGGATCGGCGCATGTGCGGCCTGAACGCAGCGAGGCAACGGTGCGCGTGATACTCGGCAGTGGGCCAGTCACCGACGGCGAGGTAGGCCGTGAGTGCCAGCGAGTGCAGCTCGGCCTCGTCGTAGAAGGCCAGCAGCCACACGGGGCGAAAGGTGTCCGGCTCGGCGCGGCCCATTGCGTCCTGTGCCAAGCCGAAGCTTCGGCGCAGACTGCGGCGATCCTGAGCGACCCCGTGAATGGCCATCTGCCGGGCCGCGGCGAGCGAGGCGAACATGGGGTCGCGGCGCGTGATGTGCAAGTTCCGCGCGACGTCGTTGGCCGCGAGCGCATCAGCGGGGCGGCCCATATGCCGGTAGAGGCTGCCCGCATGGGACCAGATGCGGAACTTGATGGCCTGGTCGCCGGAGAGTTCGGCGAGGGTCTGAGCTTCGCGCATGTGACCGATTGCCTCGTGGTAGCGGCGGCCGTCGATGGCGGCCCACATCGCGGAGGAACGGAACGAAGCCGCGGTGGCGTAGAGGTTGCTGCGTACGCGTTGAGTGGCACTGCCGGAGTTCTGGAGGTTCAGGGCTTCGTCGGCGAGGGATACGGCGCGCTGTTCGATGCCGAGTTGGCCGCCGTGGCGGTGGTCGCTGGCGACGACGGAAGCGAACTTGCGCTGCAGGCGTTCGACGTCGCTCATGCCGATCGTGCGGGGCGCGGAAGCTCCGGGGGCAGCGGCTGCCACGGCCGCCGTGAGGGAGCCGGCGACGAATGTACGGCGGTGCATGGGGTCCTCCTGCGGTGGGGCTGCAGTGGGCGAAGGCCGCCCCCGTGGCACGAAGCCTAAGGCGACGGCGGACAACCCGGTGACGTCCTCCAAAGCTCGTCGCGTTGCTGCGTTGGGCCAGCGGACCCTTCCCGAACGCCAGTCCCGAACCGTGCGCCCCTCATAGCGGCCAGGTCGGCCGGTGAGACGTTCCAGAGCTGCATTCGCGGCTCTGGCGAGGCTGTTGGAGCTATGGCCATGCTCCTTCATCCATGCCTCAAGAGCTTGGTTACGCGCGGCGTCCATGACCGCACAGTAGATCGTTGCCGACTCACAGTCAGGTAAAGAGGTAGTCAAAAACCCCTAGGGGCAACGCGGCGGTAAAGGCCGCGATCCCCTAACCATGCCTGCTGGCCCGGGAGTTAGCTGCTACGCACGGCGCCCGGTCGACGCAACGCAACACGACGCACAGGGCACACCTGAATCTCGCGTCACCGCCGGACCGCGCCAGCACCCGCACAGTCCCATACGAGCCGAGGCCAAGCATGTGCCAGAGCACCGCCCGCAGGACTCAGACCTCCTGGATCGACCGGGAACGCGACTTCGAGGCGTGGTTGAAGCCCGACCAGGTCCGCGTCAAGGCCGCCCCTTACGTATCCCTCGCGGCTGCGCGACGCGGGCACGTTGAGCGGGTCGTCGCTCAGCTCCGCACCAAGGGCCGCGTCCCGCGGGTGTGCCTGTACGCACTCACCGCAGGCCGGCAAGAGCCCACCCACTCTCTGGACGCGGTGCGGGCCTTCGCGGAGCGGCAGGGATGGCAGGTCGGACCGGGCAAGTCCTACACGGACCGGCACGGCGTAACCGACCTCATGACGCGGCCGGGGTGGAGCTACGTACGCCAGCAGATCCGGTCCGGCCGCGCAGACGGTGTCGTGGCGCTCACCTACTCCGTCATCAGCCCGCACCAGGATGAGTACGAGCGGCAGCTCGACTGGTTCGTAGACCACTTCGGGTTCATCGCCCTGGTGACGCCAGAGTCGACGGCGGTGCCGCGGTGATGGCCTCACAGTACGCGGCAACGCGCACCAGCAGCTCTCTGCGGCAGGCTCAGGAACACGTTTCAGCGGTCCTTGCCGGCTTCGATGTGGCCTTTCTCCCGGAGAACTGCCGTGTCGCGCACATGCGCCGGATCACCTCGGCGCACCTGCGTTACTGGGACCTGGACGCCCTCGCGGACAGCGCCACCGTTGTCGTCTCCGAACTTGTCACCAACGCCATCCAGCACGGCCAGGGGCCGGTCGGGCTCAGGGTGACGCGTTCGACTCACGAACTGCGCATCGAGGTCACCGACAGAACGCCTGCCCCGGCCAGGATGCGGTGCGCGGACGCCGCCGACGAAAGCGGCCGCGGGCTCCTCCTCGTCGACGCCCTCTCCGACGACTGGGGCGTCAGCCCCGACGGGACCACGACATGGGCCACCTTCGCATTCCCCATAGGGAGGCCGTGATGGTCGCGGTAACCCGCGAAGCCGCGGGCGAACTGACCAGACAGTGCTCCACCGATACCCCGACGCTGAGCACACTCCTCTTCGCCCTGCGCCGCTCCCTGGCGTACGACGAGATCAACGCGGAGAAGCTGTACGACGGCCTGAACGCCGTGCTCGACGAGTACGCACGCCCCGCCCCGGACGAGATCAAAAATATCACGGAACAGCTCCAGCAGCTCACCCCTCCGCTCGTGCAGGCCATCCCGTACCTCGTGACGCAGTACCCGACCAATGAGGTACGGCGCCTGATCGTCCTGAGCACCCAGCGTCCGTGCCCCGAGCAGGCCTACCGGCACCTCGTCCGCTACGCCATGACCCTCGACGAACTCCTGGGCCTGATCGGAGACGCCGCGTCGTGACATGCACCCCACACCTCCCCTCGTGGTCTGCTCCGCGCGACAGCTTCCCGCAGGCCCCTCCAGACCGCCCGGTGCTGGGAAAACACGGCACCCATCCCCCGCGGAGCCGCAGCGCCCCAGCGCCGGGCACCCATTCCATCGGCGTGCGCTTCGCCGCATTCCACCACCTCATGTACGCGACATGGAGATGCGACGTGACCGCGACGACCGCGAAGCCCAACCTGACCAACCGGGAACGGGACGTCATCCGGAGGTCGTTGGTGGCTCGCGTGGAAAGGGCTGTCCGCCCTCCGCGCCCGGTACCCACGGCTGCACCGAGTGCTCGGAACGCCCTACCGCCACGGCCCCACGGTATCGAGCCTCTCGACCTCGGTGAGAAGCCTGGGGCAGACGCCCCCTGCCGTACCGGGACCGTCAGCTGACCCGTTGGATCCTGGCCTCCCATCTCGTCCGCGAGCTGCGCGGAGTCATCGTCGTCGACCTCGCTGAGGAAGCCGCGGCAGTCCGTTGCGTCTCCTCTGTCTGATCTCCGTCCTCTCCGCCCAGCGTGACGGCAGCGGCGGAGAGGACGGGCACCACCCGGCAACCGCACCTGACACAAGGCTCGGGGCCGGACGAAACGCGCGGGGAGGGCACCTCTTCATCTTCCTCCCCGCTCACCCCCTTCAGCACCGATCGCACCACTTGGAGCGTGCATGCTCACACCCCCGACCTTCCGCAGCATCGAAGGCGCCTACCTGGCGCTGCTCAAGCTGGCGACCGACGAGCACGAACACCACATCGCGGCCCGCGGGAACGAGGCCCGCGAGGTAATCGGTGTTGGATTCCGACTGCCCGACCCCCGCCAGAGGCTCCCCTACCTGGCAACCCGCAAGACCAATCCGATCTTCCAGTTCGCCGAAGCCCTCTGGTACCTGGCCGGCCGCCGTGACCTGGAGATGATCAGCTACTACGCGCCCTCCATGCGCGCCGGCTCCCCCGACGGCGTCAACCTCGGCGGCTCTGCCTACGGCTACACCCTCTTCAACCCGGCCGTCGGCGATACGGTCTCGCCGTTCGACCGGGTCCTGGAGCTGCTGCGCACGGAGACCGACAGCAAGCGCGGCTACCTCCCGGTCTTCTCCCCCGCCGAGCTCGCCGTCGGGGACAACCCCGACATGGCGTGCCTGGCCGGCCTGTACCTGTTAGCGCGCGGCGGGCGTCTGCACATGGTGTGCAACATGCGGGCCAACGACCTGGACTGTGGCCTGCTGTCCGATGTCTTCAGCTTCACGATGATCCAGGAGTACGCGGCCGTGCAGCTCGGGCTGGAGCTGGGCACGTACACCCACTTCATCGGTTCCGCGCACGTCAACGACAGGAACGCCGAGCGCGTCAGGAAGGTACTGGCCGAGGCAGACATGCGGAGCCTTCCGCAGCACTTCCCCTTCCCGGCGATGTCGGCGGAGACCACGCCCGCCACCATCCGGCAGGTACTCGAACATGAGGAACTGCTGCGCACGAACAAGGTGCAGTACAGCGCGGACGACATCGCCCACCTCGATGTGGACGTGTACTGGCAGCAGGCCGTACTGCTCTTCGAGGTGTACCGGCAGATCGAGCACGACAACACCGACACGGTCAGCCGCGACGTGCTCGACGCCCTGCATCCGGGCCTGCGCTGGCTCCTTCAGCACCGCTGGCCGCCCTGCGCGACCGCCGGAGGCGAGCAGTGAGCCGCAAGCCGCCGAGCGGGACCGTCGTGGAGGGCATCGACTTCGCCCGCTGGTCGGTCATCCTGTGCAAGCCGGACGCGGTCGAGCGCGGCCTGGTGGAGGCGGTGCTCGACCGCATCACCGCCTCGGGATGCACCGTCACCGGCCGGCGCGATCTCACGGCGCAGGCGTGGCAGGCTCACGTGCACTACTGGGATCTGCTCGTCGACGCCGACTGGTACCCGGGCAGGGACATCCCCGCCTGCTTGGACGCGATGTACGCCGACCGGCCCGTCACGGTCGCCCTCGCGTACGGCGAGCCCGGCGTCCACGCCCGTCTGCGGCAGCTCCTTGGCCACTTCGATCCCACCCAGGCCGCGCCCGGCACCATTCGCGGCGACCTCGGTGACGACAGCCTCGAAGTCGCCCTCGCAGAGAAGCGCCTCGTGCGCAACCTCGTGCACACCTCCGATGACAGCGGCGCCGCGCGCCGCGATTTCGGCACCTGGTTCGGTGCCGGCCGCCGCGAGCTGCTGGTGGCCGTCCCCTCCCGGACCGCCCTCGCTGATGCGTGAGCCCCTTCCCCGCCTTTGGAGGACCACATGTCCGTCCCCGTAGCCCCGCCCCGCCGCGCCCTGCCGATCCTGTCCAAGGAGAAGATCGGCGACCTGAAGCCGGCGCTCGCCGACGTGATCGAGTACCGCAAGTCGGGCCTGTCGCTGAACTGGATCGTCGGCTGCCCGCTGGAGTGCGGGTACTGCGTGAGGCACCTCTTCGATAACTTCGAGATGAAGGTCCCTCGGCGCCTCATGAGCGACGGAGACGCCGTGGCGGCCCTCGTCTCCCACCCCTACTTCCGGGCCCACCGCACGCCCATCCAACTGCTGAACAGAGCGACCGACCCGATGCTGCCGGTGGTGAAGCCGCACCTGTTCAACGTGCTGCGGCACCTGGACAGTCAGGGCCTGACGAACCACGTGCTGGTCATCACGCGCTGGCGTGTCGAGCCCGAGGACTGCGCCGTCCTCAACTCGTTCAAGGACCTGCGGCTGACGGTCCTGGTCACCCACTCGGGTATCGACAACGAGAAGATCGAGCCGGTCGACTCCCACATCGCCGCGACCAGCCTGCGCACCCTGTTCGAGCACGCCGAGCGATACCGTACCGTCTTGTACTGGCGGCCGATCGTTCCCGGCCTCAATGACAGCGACGCCCACCTCGAGCGGGCCCGCGAGCTGTCCGCGCACGCGCACGCCACGATCTTCACCGGTCTGTTCTTCCGCCGGGAGATCGCCTCCTACTACGAGGCGCACGGCCTGCCGATGCCGTACGAGGACACCGCTCGGCGCAAGATCATGCCGGAGACGGCCGAGCAGCGGATCCTCGACCGCTTCCGCCGTGACGACAACAGCTCGGCACCGTGGGGAGCGCTGTTCCGCAAGACGAGCTGTGGCGTGGCCTACGCCCATGGAGAGGCCGACTACAACGGCCACTTCGGCGTCAAGGAACTGTGCGACATCTGTCCCGAGGAACAGGTCGCCCTGTGCAGGTCGGCCTGGGTCAAGCCCGACCTCGTGGAGGTCGCCGAACAGGCCCGTTCCCTTGGCGCAACGGGTCCCGTTGAGATCGATGAGCGCGCCATCATCGTGGAGGGACTGGACGAGCCGCCGCGCTACTTCCTGCAACACGGCTTCGGCTACCAGTGCCATGACCGCGCCAAGCCCCACCACCGCCGCCAGCACGGCCGAGCCCCCATCGGCTGGAAGGCGGAGAACGGAAACACCAGCGCATGAACTTCTCCTCCTGGCCTCCGCTGTTCGTTGTCGATGTCGAGGGCAACGGCACCAACCCGCCCGACCTGGTCGAGGTCGCCGTCCTGCCCGTACGCGAGGGACGTCCCGATACGAGCACAGCCGGCGCATGGCTGACCCGGCCGCAACGCCCCGTCACGCCCTTCGCTGCACGCGTCCACGGCCTGACCAACGAGCGGCTGGCACGCGAACCTGGCTGGGAGGAGATCGCCGACCAGATCCACACGCTGCTCGGCACCTCGTGGATCTGCGCGCACAACGCGCACGTGGACTACAAGGTGCTCTCCACGCACCTTCCCCACTGGCAGCCGGCAGGAGTGCTCGACACACTCCGGCTCGCCCGAGCCACCTACCCCGGCCTGGCGAAGTACAGCCTCGACGCCCTGATCGACCACATCCAGCCGGACTTGCGCGCGGCCCCCGCACAGCGGCACCGCGCCACGTTCGACGCCTTCGCCACGGCCCAGCTCCTGCTCGCCATGGCCACCCACTACGACACCTGGGACCAGCTCGTCGCCGTGGCCGTCCCGCCCGGCCTGCCTGGCGCCCCCGAACCAGAAGAGGAACCGACCCTGTGGTGAACAAGCCCATCCGCATCGGAGTGCTCGGCACCCACTCCACCGGCAAGACCACGCTGCTGAAGCGGATAGAGATGGAGCTGCGCGGCCACGGCATCCCCGTGGCCCGCACCGTCCGGCTGGCCAAGCGCGCCGCCGCCATCGGCCTGCCGAAGATGCACCAGCACACCGCGGCGTCCACCGAGTGGATCATCACGCAAGGCATCGCCGACGAAATCGCGGCCGCCGCACAGGGCGCCGAGGTCATCCTCGCCGACCGCGCCCCGCTCGACGCCATCGCCTACCTCCACGCCGCCATCGAATACCGCGGCGAGCACCTTCACCAGCTGGAGAGAGAGCGCCTGCGGCTGCTCGCCGCCACCCAGCTCCCCAAATACGACCTGCTCCTGGCCACCGTCCTCGATCCGGACGTCCCCGTCGACCAGAGCCACGACTACGACCCCCACTACCGCCAGCTGGTGGACCGCCACGTCCACGGCCTCCTCGCCGACGACCCGGTTCCGCACACCCGCGTGACCAGCTCCCCCGCCAGCCAGGCGAACGTCATCGAGCAGGCGCTCCGCCTCTGCCTCCAGGAGACCGCCGCATGACCGCCACGCCGCCCGCGGGCACCATCACCATCGCCGGCAAAACGGTGTCCCGCCTCGGATTCGGCACCATGCGCCTGACCGGCCCCGGCACCTGGGGAGACCCCGAGGACCGGGACACCGCGCTCAGCGTGCTCCGCCAGGCCGTGCACACCTACGGCATCACCCACATCGACACTGCCGACGCCTACGGCCCCCACACCGCCGAGCACCTGATCCGCGACGCGCTGTACCCCTACCCGAAGCACGTGCTGATCGCCACGAAGGTGGGCATGGCCCGGCCGGCACCCAGCATCTGGGTCCCTCACGGCCACCCCGCGTATCTACGAGCCTGCGTCGAAACAAGCCTGCGCCGCCTCGGCATGGAGCGGCTGGAGCTGTGCTACCTCCATCGCATCGACCCCGAAGTCCCGGCCGCCGACCAGCTCGGCACACTCCGGGCTCTCCAGGACGAGGGCAAGATCGGGCACATCGGCTTGTCCAAGGTCACCCCCGAGGACATCCGCCTGGCGGGCAAGGAAGTCACCATCGCTGCCGTCCAGAACGTCCTTAACATGACCGACAGCTTCGACCCGGTACTGGACCTCTGCCGGGAACGGGGCATCTCCTACGTGCCCTACCGGCCGCTCGACGCCGGATCTCTAGCGCGCGCAGCTGGTGTACAGGCGCCGCTGCGCTGGCTGCTCGACCGGGGTGATCACGTCGCCCCCATCCCGAGTACGAGCCGTCCGCAGCACCTCGAACAGATCGTCGCGGCTGTGGCGGGCGAAGCCTGATGCCCACGATCACGGCACCAGCTCCCGCCGCTCCGGCGCCAGCCCGGACGGCAGCCCCGTACGAGGACTGGCGGCCTCCGATCATCGGCGTGACGTTACTCGTCCCGGTGGGTGCGGACGCACTGGTCATCGTCGACCTCCTCGGCGGCACCATGCTGCCCACCGGGGCCGTGTATGACGGCCAAGCTCCGGAGCAGGCGGCTCAGAACGTGCTCCATGGCGTCCCGGGCGGCCTCCCTTTGGTGCGGCGCGTCGCGCTGGCCTGGGTGCAGATGCGGCGGAGGAAGGTCATCACCCATGTGCTGGCGACCGAGCCGATGCCCCGCAAGGACGTCGAGCAGCTCATCTACCGCGACCCACGGGCTGAGGTGCGTGTGCTTCCCACCCTGCAAGTCATCGACAAGCTGACGCCGAAGGGCCGGCTACGGGCCTTGGTCGGGCTCCAGGCCCTCGCCACCGGCGAGACGGCCTACATCGAAGGGGATGTGGTGCGCACCGCCACACCACCGAGGCTCATGCAGAGATGACGAGCTGGAGCCCCGCGCGAGGTGGCGGCGCTAGGCCACCCCGCTGCCTGAGACCCGCAGAACACCCCGCAGCACTGCCTGGACCCGTGAAGGAGAGCCATGACCACCGATACCGCCGCCTACTGGGAGCCGTTGTGGGCCGAAGGCCGCCGTTATCGGCAGCTCAACGATGCTGAGACCCAGTTGTTGGATGAACACCTCGGTCCCGGCTGTGCGCGCCCGGCCCTCGACATCGGCTGCGGCGACGGCGCCCTGGCTCGGCATCTCCACCGCGAACTCGGGTACCGCACGACCGGCGTCGACTGCTCCCCCAGCGCAATCGCCCTCGCCGCCTCCCAAGACACCGGGCCCGGCCTCGGGCCGGTCTGGAAGTGCCTGGACATCACCGCCGACGATCTCAGTGCTTTGCCGGATCCCGCGTACGCGGCCATCACCTGCCGCCTGGTCTACCGGTGGATGGACGACAAGCCGGCCTTCGTCGACCGTATCCACCGGCTCCTCGCGCCTGGCGGGACCTTCTGGGTCGTCACCGAGGTCGCCGGCCGACGAGCAGCCACCCATCCCCTCCAGGACCTCGGGATCACTCCGGAAGAATCCGAAGTCCTCACCGCAGGCTGGTCCGTAGTGCGCACCGCTGACCTCGACGTACTCCGCTGTTACGCCCTACGCCCTTGAACCGCAACCGGCACCGAGGGGACACACCCATGGCGGAAGTGCGGCCCGTGTCGCTCACCGACGCCGCGGAGCGTGAGGTGCCAGCACACCCAGCTGCGCTTTGATCACGCGGTGGAGCCCCTCGGCGGTCTGACCGCTCGGGCACACCTCTTCAGCGTTGAGGTGTTTGGTCATCCCGGGGCCGCGGAGAGAGCCCGGACCACTTCTGTGGCGTCGTCCGACGTGTCGAGGTCGCGGACAAGCCGGACCGCCATGCGGACCTGTTCTGGGGATGGGGCACTCGCCGCCGCGGACGCACAGTCCTCGAACTTGCGGATAATGTCGCCCCACGTCATGGGGGCCTCCGTGCTGCCCGGCACTTCGGTGCCGGTTCGGGTGACGTGACGACCATCTCTGAGCCTCAGCTCCACTCGTCCCGGAGGGAGTTCCATCTTCCAGTCGAGGCTTTCGTCAGCTATAGGCACGACCTTGCGCGCCATGTTCAGCACCTCGGGGTTCCGAAGCGCGTCGGGCAGGAAGTCCGCCACCCGTACAGTCCCGCGAGTGGCGGCGACGGCCACCAGAAACGGGAGGCTGAACTTCGCGTCGACAAGCGTGGATGGGGCGCGTCGGGCATCGAGGGGACGGCACATCAGGTCGTGGTAATCACCGACATGCACGCGGACCTCATCGATGTCGTCCGAGGCCAGGCCGTGGTCGGCCATGAGGCCGATGGCGGCGTGGATATGGCTGTGGGCCGTACCGACCGCGGGCCAGGGCTTGTAGAGCGTTCCGCCACCCTGATAGTCCGTGCCCAGTCCGGCCAGGATCGCCTCGCGGTCGTACACACCATCGAAATACGTGCGGAAGACGCCGTGTCCGCCTTCGAAGACGTCCGGGACACCCGTGATGCCCTTCTGCGCGAGGAGGGCCGCCGTGACCGCCCCCCTGGCGGAGAACCCCGCGTACATGGCCCGTAGATCACTGCCCGTGCCCGCAACCACCTCCATGACACCGCTGGACTGCATGCTCGCAATACCCAGGGCGTCGGCCAGGCGCTCGCCAGGCAGACCGAGGACGCGGCCCGCCGCCGCGGTCGCGGCGAAGACGCCGAGCACGGTCGACAAGTTCCAGTCCTTGCGCCAGCCGACGTTGCGACGCAACCGGGCGAACAGATCCTGGCCGGCCGCGACCGCGGCGATCAGGTCCGCGCCCCGGACGCCACCCTGCCGTTCGGCAACAGCGAATACTGCCGGGACGATCGAGCTGGAGCAGTGCTGGCCCCACGGTGTCTGGTCGTCGTAGTCGAGGCAGTGCGCCATGGCACCGTTGGCGAACGATGCCGCCATGGCCGGGGCCTTACCCCCGAATGCGAGAACGGATGACTCCGGGCGACCTCCGCTTTCCATGACCAAGTCGATGACACCGCGCACGGCTGGCTCCGTGCCGCTGGCCGCGAGGATCACGCCGAGTGTGTCGAGGATGCTCTTCTTGGCCGCCTCAGCAGCCTCAGGCGGAAGATCCTCGTACCGGGTCTCGGCAGCGCACGCCGCCAGCTGGTGAACGATGTCAGTGGTCGGAAAGGCCATGTGTACCTCGGTTGTGGGCTGCTCGTTCATTCCTCAAGGGGCTGTCACGAAGACAGTCGACGGCGCCGCAGGCGAGCCGGTCAGCAACATCCTGCGGCAGGCCGGTCGACTTCAACTCCGTGTATGCGGCGGGGTTCAGCCGACCACCGTCGGTTCCAATCCTCTCTCCGGCATCTCCGGGCCGCTGCGCCACCGCAGGCACCCCATCAACACGATGGCGACAGCCAGGCTCACCGCCGGAACGACGAGCCCGAACGCGGTGTTGCCTTCCTTGGCCACCTTCGCGATGAGCAGCGGCCCGACGAACCCTCCAAGTGAGGCCACCGAGTTGATGACGGCGAGGCCCACGGCGCTCTGAGCACGGCTGAGAACTTCGGTGGCAAGGGCGAAGAAGGGTGGGAGGTACGAGACGATGCCGATGGCAAACAAACACAGTCCGATGAGGCCCGGCACGGGAACATTGCGGTAAACCATGGTCAGGACGAGGCCCACAACGGCTGTGATCAGGCAGCCCATGACCGCAGCCTTGCGTTGGCCGGTGCGGTCGGAGAAGCGTGCGACGAACAGCATGGCCAGCGCCGCGCACACGTAGGGAAGGGCTCCTATGAAGCCGATGTTGGTGGGCGAGTATTCGGGGTCCAATTGCGCAACGATCTGCGGGAGGAAGAAGGTCATCCCGTAGGTGCCGACACCGCCGAGGAACGATACGACGGCCAGGTGGAGAACCCGGGGGTTCCTAACGGCGCGCAGTTCGGGATGACTGGGTGCTTCCGCCTCCGCGCCGTCCCTGGACTGATAGTCGGCGTTGATCTCGCCATCGAGCCAGGTGGATTCCACGCTGGTCAGCCATCGGGCCTTGGCGGGGCGGTCGGCCATGCGGAAGAAGGTCCACATGCCCAGGAGGATCGGCGGCAGGCCCTGTAGGACGAACAACCACCGCCACGACGCCAGCCCGAACCAGTCGACGTGATCCAGGATCAGGCCGGCGCTCACACTGCCGACGATGAGTCCGACGGGCTGGGCGAACACCATGCCGGCCAGCGCCCGGCTGCGGTCCTGACTGAGGAACCAGTAGGTGAGATAGAGAACGAGGCCCGGGAAGAGGCCCGCCTCCGCGATGCCCAGGGCGACCCGGGCGATGTACAGGTGTGTCGTGTTGGCGATAAAGCCGGTGAGCAGGGTGACAACTCCCCAGGTGATCGCGATGCGGGAGAGCCAGGCGCGGGCCCCGACCTTCGCCATGACGATGTTGCTGGGTACTTCCAGAAGCACGTACACGATGAAGAACACGGACGCGGCCGCCGCGTACGTGGCGAGGCCGATGCCGAGGTCCTTCGACATCGTCAGCTCCGCGTAGCTGATGGTGGAGCGATCCATGTAGCTGAACATGTAGAGCAGGAACGCGATCGGCAGAATGGATCGCTTCACCTTGCGGATGACGCCGGGACCGTCGACGCCCGATGGTGGTGCGGTGTCGCCTGTGGCCATGAACTCCGTCCAACTTCGTTGTTGTCGAGGACTTCCACTAGGGGCGAAGGGCCTGCGGGAGGGAGATCAGTGCCCGTACGGGGTCCGTGTGAGGGACCGGACCAGTTCCGCCGCGTCGTCGGCCGTTTCGAGGTTCGCCGCCGTGCGCTGGGTCGCGGCGATCTGCTCCGGAGAGGGCGGTACGGCGGCCAGTGCGGCGCAGTCCGCGAACTTCCCGGTGATGTCGTTCCAGGTCAACGGCCTGCTGGCCGAGCCGGGTGTGTGCTCGCCGCCCTGCTGGACGACTCGTCCGTCCCGGGTCACGATCTCGACGCGCCCACTGGGAAGTTCATCCTTCCAGTCGAGGGCGGGGTCGGGCACGGCCACGACCTTGCGCGCGAAGTCGAGGACACGCTGGTCCTTCAGCGCCTCCTGTGTCAGGTCTCGGGTTTTCAGGTCGCCATGCACGGCCGCCATCGCCACCAGGAACGGCAGGCTGAAACGCGCGTCCATGAGGGTGGCCGGCGCCCGCCGTGCCTCCAGTGGCGCACACAGTCCCTCGTGGCAGTCCCCTACGTGGACGCGCACCTCCTGGATGTCATCGCGGCTCAGGCCGTGGCGGACCATGGCTTCCAGCGTCGCGTGGATGTGGCTGTGCGCGGTCCCGACCGCCGCCCACGGCTTGTAGAGCGTGGCGGCTCCGTAGTACTCCCCGCCGAGGTTCTCGAGGATCTTCTCCCGGTCGTAGCTGCCGCCGAAGTAGGTGGCGAAGAAGCCGTTGGTTCCCTCGAAGAGGGTGCCCGTGCCCTTCGCCCCGCGCTGCGCGAGAAGCGCGGCGAGCACACCGCCCTTGGCCGAGAATCCCGCGTACATGCCGCCGAGTTCACTGCCGGGGCCGCTCACCATGTCCATGAAGCCACCGGACTGGACGGCACCGAAGCTGAAGGCGTGGGTGAGCCGGTCGGGCGGGAGGTTCAGCAGGCGTCCGGCCGTGGCCGTGGCGGCGAGGACACCGATGACGGACGACAGGTTCCAGTCCTGGCGCCAGCCGACGTGCCTCCGCAGTCGGGTGAAGAGGTCCTGCCCAACCGCGACAGCGGCGATCAGGTCCTTGCCGGAGATCCCGCCCTGCCGTTCCACGACGGCAAGCGCGGCGGGGACGATGGAGGTGCCGGAGTGCTGGCCCCAGGGTGTCTGGTCGTCGAAGTTGAGGCAGTGCGCCATGGCACCGTTGGCGAACGCTGCCATGACCGCGGGGGCTTGGAAACCGTGGCCGAGGACGGTGGCCTGCGGGCCCCCGCCGACGTCCCGGACGACATCGACGGCGGCGCGTGCCGCGGGCTCCGTGCCGCTGGCCGCGAGGATCACGCCGAGCGTGTCGAGGAGCGACTTCTTGGCGCCCTCCACGGCGGGCAGCGGCAGCTTCTCGTAAACGGCCTCTGCGGCGAACTCGGCCAAAATGGCGGACAGGTCAACAGGGTGGTCCGACACGCTGGTGGAGTGCGTCATGGGTCTCCTCCGGATCGATGTGTGCTGAGGGGCGTCCCGGCCCGGCCGCACCCGGGCCGGAACATGGTGAGGGCATCGTTTGGCGGACTACCGGACCATGTAGCCCGCGTCGGCAGTCAGCACGGAGCCGGTCATGAACGCGGAGTCGTCCGAGGCGAGGAAGAGGGCCACGCGCGCGATGTCCTCGGGCTCGCCCAGCTTGCGCAGCGGCGTGCCTTGCGCGTAGCTCTCCCGCCAGGTCTCGTCGGCGAGGATGTTCGCAACGAGTTCGGTCTGGATCAGGCCGGGCGTGATGACGTTGGCGCGGATCCCATTGACGCCGTAGGTCTGGGCCATGGCTCGTGTGAGGCCGACGACGCCGGCCTTGGCGGCGGTGTAGGCATGGTTGGGGGCGCCGATCCAGTGCCCGGCCAGCGAGGCGACGTTGATGACCGATCCGCCGCCGCCCTCGATCATGTGCGGCAGGACGTACTTCCCCATCAGGAAGACGCTCTTGAGGTTGACACCGATGGACTTGTCGAACAGTTCCTCGGTGAGGTCGATCGTCGGGCCGTCCTGGGAGTCGTCGCGCGGTCCGGGCCTGCGGAAGTTCGCGCCAGCGTTGTTGTAGAGGACGTCGATCCGCCCGAACTCCTCCACGACGCGCTCCACCGCCGTACGGACGCTGGCGGAGTCGGCGACGTCGCAGGTCAGCGGGAGCAGCCCGGGGACACCGAGCTCCCCGGCCGCCGCCGCGGCCTTCTCGCCGTCGAGGTCGAGCATGGCGACCTTGGCGCCCTCCGCCTGGAAGATACGGGTCGCGGCGAGACCCTGGCCGCGCGCCGCTCCGGTGATGATGGCGACCTTGCCGTCGAGCCGTCCGGGCATAGGTGTACTCCTCAACTTTGGTGTGGGCATGCGGAACTGGGCAGCACGGCAGGAGGTGCCGGCCCGTCAGGGGTGGTGCCGTCATGGGTGAGCGGATGGGTCCGCGGAAGCGTCACGCGCAGACGTGGTGACGCGGGTGGTCGTCGTCGGTTCTCCACCCGGTGCCGCCGCACGCCAGGGGGCGGCGGCAGAAGGCGTCCTCAGTGGAATGCGCGGCCCCCGTCGACGCCCAGGACTGAGCCGGTGACGTAGGAGGCGTCGGTGCTCGTGAGAAAGAGGAGGGCGGCCGCGATCTCGCTCGGGTCGGCGATGCGCTTGAGGGCATAGTTCGATGCGCCGTCGCGGTGCCCGTCGGCCATGGCGGTGTCCACCATGCCCGGGGAGATGCAGTTCACCCGGACGTGCGGCGCGAGTTCGGCGGCCAGGGCCTTCGTCAGGGCGATGATCCCACCCTTGGACGCGGCGTAGGCCGTGTAGCCCGGGGCGTTGGGCAGCAGGCCCTGCGCGGAGGCGATGTTGACGACGCTCGCGGCGGACTCGCGGGTCAGCCAGGGCAGGAAGCTGCGGGTCACGAGGTACGTGCCGGTCAGGTTCACCTCCAGGACTCGGCGCCAGTCGGCCGCCGGTACGTCGGCGGCCCGCCCGCGGAACATGATGCCGGCCGCGTTCACCACGCCATCGACACCGCCCAGCTCCACGGCCGCGCGCTCGGCGGCGGCCGCCACCTCGTCCTCCGCAGTGATGTCCACCTCGAAGCCGGACCCTCCGGTCTCCTGGGCGATCTCCTTCAGGCCGGTCGGATCCCTGTCCAGGAGTGCGAGGGAAGCACCTTCCTGTGCGAAGAGTCGTGCGGTGGCCCGTCCGATGCCGGATGCCGCGCCGGTCACCGCGATGCGGCGACCGCGCAGTCGGCCGCGCGGGGCATCGTCCGGTATCGGTGCGCTGCTCATGCTTCTGCTCCATCCAGTAGATGTGTGAGAGGGGGTGGTCTGCCAGTCGTGGGCAGGGGCGCGACGGTGAGGTCAGCGCATCACGAACGCGTTGGCCGGGGCGTCGTCGTCCGTGGACAGCACGACGCTCTTGGTCTCCAGGTACGCGTCCACGGCCTCGACGCCGTGCTCGCGCCCGAGCCCGGACCGCTTCATGCCGCCGAACGGCACCATGTAGCTGTACGTCCGGTAGGTGTTGACCCAGACGCTGCCTACGTTGAGCGCCTTGGACATGCGCATGGCCCGGCCGATGCCGCGCGTCCAGACCCCTGCGACGAGCCCGTACGGGATGTCGTTGGCGATCCGAACCGCCTCTTCCTCGTCGTCGAAGTCGAGTACGCAGAGGATCGGGCCGAAGACCTCTTCCTGGGCGATCCGCATGTCGTTGGTGACATCGGTGAAGATCGTGGGCTCGACGAACTGACCGCCGGTCAGTCCGGGGCCGGTTGCCGGGCTGCCGCCCAGGATGCGGCGGGCACCGTCCTGCTCGGCGACGCCGAGGTAGTGGAGGACCTTCTCGTACTGGGCCCGGGTGGAGATCGGGCCCACGTTCGTGTCCGGGTCCATGGGGTCGCCGAGCCGGATGCCCTTGGCGAGCTCGACGACCTTGGCGAGGAACTCCTCCTTGACGGAGGAGTGGACGAGGAGGCGGGAGCCCGCGGCACACATCTGACCGCCCGCGCCGAAGATGCCGGAGACGACACCGACCGCGGCCAGGTCGAGGTCGGCGTCCTCGAAGACGATGTTCGGTGACTTGCCGCCCAGTTCCAGCGAGACCCGCTTGACGCCCCGTGCGGCCGTCTCGTACAGCTTCGCGCCGGTCGTGTCGGAGCCGGTGAACGCGATCTTCGCCACGTCGGGGTGCTCCACCAGGGGCGCGCCCACGTCCGGTCCCAGGCCGGTGACGACGTTGAACACCCCGGCGGGCACGCCCGCACCGGCGAGCAGTTCAGCGAGCTCCAAGGTGCTGGCGGAGGCGTACTCCGAGGGCTTGACGACCACGGCGCAGCCGGCGGCCATGGCCGGGGCCGCCTTCACGGTGGCGAACCACAGCGGGGAGTTCCACGCGGTGAGGGCGGCGACGACACCCACCGGCTCGCGGCGCGTGAAGGCGACCGAGTTGGCCTTCTCCAGGGGGATCGAGGAGCCTTCGATCTTGTCGGCGAGGCCCGCGTAGTAGTACCAGCACTCGGCCACGGCCTTCATCTGGCCGGTGACCTCCGCGAGCAGCTTGCCGTTGTCGCGTACCTCGGTCTCGATCAGGGTCTGGGCGTGCTCGGTGATCGCGTCCCCGACGCGGCGCAGCACCCTGCCGCGTTCGGACGCGGTCATGGTGGACCACGGTCCCTGCGTCATAGCGCGGTGGGCGGCGCTGACGGCGCGCTCCGCGTCGGTGGCGTTGCCGCGGGCGATGCGGGCCCAGGTCTCGCCGCGGTAGGGGTCCGTCGAGTCGATCCAGGCGCCGCTGTCCGGCTGTACCCAGGCGCCGTCGATGTACTGGAGGTACTGCTTCATGTTGCGTGTCCTTACTGGCGGTTCACTGCTGCGGGATGTTGCTGGCGGTCATTGCGGGTGAGGTCTCGGGTCTGCCGGACGGCCGCGTCGCTTCCATGTCCGGGCCCAGGTCGCGGTTTCCGCCTTCGCGGCACGTCTGGACGGCGACGGCGGACACCACCAGGACGACGAGGTTCACGGCCATGACGAGCTTGCTGCCGCCGAGTGCCGTCAGGCCGGCGGCGACGAACGGTGCCGGGGCCGCGAACAGCACGTTGGCGCCGGTGTAGGCGAGCGCCATGCCGGTGAAGCGGACCTGCGTGGGGAACTGCTCGGCGAACAGGGCGGGTTGGGCGCCGCTGAGGAACTGGATGGAGCACATCACGAGGGCGACAATGGCTCCGGTGACGACCGGATTGGGGACCGCGGCGGTGAAGAAGAGCACGATGCCGACGAAGCAACCGCCGAGGCCGATGCGCCAGACGCGGCGCCGCCCGATGCGGTCGCAGACGTACCCTCCAGCGATCGCGAAGACGGCGGAGAGGCCGTTCGCGACCACCATGATGACCGTCGCCGTCTGGGCGGACATGCCGGTCGCGGAGGGCAGGTAGCTGAGCCCGTACACCGCGATCAGATAGAAGCTCAGCGTCGTGCCGGCCCAAGCGAGCATCAGCCCGATCACCTGGCGCGGGTGCGTCTTGAGCACGCGGATTCCGCTGCGGCGGGAGCCGGCTTCTGCGGGCGTCGCAGCCTCGGCGTTTTTGTTGTCGGCGAAGGCCGGCGTCTCCTCCAGCTTGAGCCGGATGAACACCGCTGTCGCGACGATCACAATGCTCCCGATGAACGGGACCCGCCAGCCCCAGGCGAGGAACTGATCGGCGGTCAGTGAGGCGCTCAGGGCGGCGATGACGAGGTTTCCCAGCACCTGGCTCAGCGGGGAGCCGATCACGACGAAACTGCCCATGAGTCCTCGACGACTTCTGTCGCAGTGCTCCACCAACAGGATCTGACCGCCGGTCGCCTCCCCGCCGAGTGACACCCCCTGGACAAAGCGCAGGGCGACGAGGAGTACGGCGATGCCGACTCCCCCACCGGTCGGCAGGAATCCGATCAGGATGGACGAGACGCCCATCAGCGTGAGGGTGACGAACAGAATCGGCTTGCGGCCGATCTTGTCGCCGAGGTGCCCGAAGAGGACCGCTCCGAGCGGTCGGGCGGCGACTCCCACGCCGAAGGTGGCGAACGAGGCGAGCAGGCCGCCGGTGGAGCCGAGTTGGTGGAAGAAGAGCTGCGGGAACACCGTCGCGGACAGGATTCCGTACGTGGCGAAGTCGAAGTACTCCAGGGCGGAGCCGAGGGTGCCGCTGGCGACCGTGCGGACCTCCATCGACTTCAGGGGCTTCTTGCCGACTGTGCTGCTGTGCGGCTCTGGCGGTGCGGAAGCGGGCGTCATCGGCTGCTCCTAGTCGGGATCCCGGTCCGGGAGGTAGGGGTGATCAGGGGGTGAGGGCGTCGATCAGGGTCTTGGTGACTTCGTCGGTGGTGGCACTGCCGCCGACATCGCGGGTGAGGACTCCGGCGGCGGTGGTCTTCTCGATGGCCTTGTTCAGTCGGGCCGCCTGGTCGGGGAGACCGAAGTGCTCCAGCATCAGCGCGGCGCTGCCGACCGCACCGATCGGGTTCGCGAGCCCCTGGCCGGCGATGTCGGGCGCCGAGCCGTGTACCGGCTCGAACATGCTCGGGAACCGCCGCTCCGGGTTCAGGTTGGCGCTGGCCGCCAGGCCGAGGCTGCCGGCCAGCGCGCTGCCCAGGTCGGAGAGGATGTCGGCGTTGAGGTTGGAGGCCACCACTACGGACAGGTCCTCGGGCCTGAGCACGAACTTCGCCGACATGGCGTCGACCAGCACGCTCTCGGTCTCCACGTCGGGGTACTCGGCGGCCACCCGCTTGAACACGTCGTCCCACAGCACCATCCCGTACTGCTGGGCGTTGGACTTGGTGACCGAAGAGACCTTGCGGCGGGTGCGGGTGCGAGCCAGGTCGAAGGCGAAGCGGATGATGCGCTCGCAGCCCACCTCGGTGAAGAGGGAGGACTGGACGGCCACTTCGCCGCCGGGGCCGCGCCCGGAGAGGTTGCGGCCGCCGAGACCGGCGTACTCACCCTCGCTGTTCTCCCGGACCACGACCCAGTCGAGTTCGGTGTCGTCGGCCTTGCGCAACGGGCTGATGACACCGGGCAGGAAATGCACGGGACGGACGTTGGCCCACTGGTCGAAGTTCTGGCAGATCCTCAGGCGCAGGCCCCACAGGCTGACGTCGTCGGGGACGGTGGGCCAGCCGACCGCGCCGAAGTAGATGGCGTCGAAGTCCTTGAGCTGATCGAGTCCGTCGTCGGCCATCATTTTGCCGGTGCGGGCGTAGTACTCGCAGCCCCAGTCGAACTCCTGCCAGTCGAGAGCGAACGCATCGGTGCCTCCGGTGCTGTCCGCGGCAAGCGCGTCGAGCACCTGGCGTCCGGCGGCCACGACCTCCTTTCCGATTCCGTCCGCGGGAATCGCCGCGATGCGGAAGGTGCGGGGAGTGGTCACGGGATGGCTCCGTCCAGTCGAACCGGTAGCCCGGCGTCGCAGCCAGGTCGTGTTACAGGTGATTGAACGGCTGACGTCGCGAGTGTGTCCAAGACCGGTTCGCTTCCCGGCTTGAAGGCAGCGCCTATCGATAGGGGCAGCGGCCCTCCGGGCGGAGCCTGCGGGGCGGCTAGGCGCTCTCCCGCTCGAGCGCCTCGAACACGGGGGCGTTGTCGACGTAGATGCGCTGGTCGACGAACTTGCCGTCGACAATGGTGATCTTGGAGGCGGCCTTGATCTCGATCACGGTCCCGCCGCGGAGTATCCAACGGCCGATGGACTCGAAGAAGACCACCCCGCCCTCCTCCTCCCATGCGTTCACGAGGTCGTGCCCAAGCGAAGCGACCCTGTCGAGGACCTCACGGAAGGCCGCGACGACGTTCTCCCGCCCCTTGATCTCGGGGCTGTTCCCGAACGTCAGGGTCATGTCCTCCGCGTAGTAGGAGCCGAACTCGCGGGGACGGTTGGCCTCCATGGCCGCGTAGTACTCGGTGAGCAGCCGTACCGTCTCGGTGCTTGCGCGCATGGTGATCAGACTTTCTCTGGTGGACGTGGCGGGGAAGGACACCCCGGAGCCATTGACTGAATCTCACAATGCTGGATATCGTCCAGCCCGCCTTCGAGAACTGTGTGCGCCGTCACAGTCGGGCCGTCGCTACGGAACGTCGACGCCCGCCCCAGTACCGGCTTCGGTGCCGAGCACCACGGCGCCCCTCCTTCCGGCGCGCCGCCGGGTCGACGCGCCGGCCATCACCTCGCGGTTACGGGACGATCCCAGGGAGACTGCATGTCTGACAATCCACCGTCCACGCGCGTCCTGACCCGCACGAGCCTTCGCGAAGACCCGAGAACCTTCCTGTTCCGGCTGACCGCGATCGCCAGCCTGGGCGGTCTCCTCTTCGGGTTCGACACGGGGGTGATATCGGGCGCACTCGTGTATCTCCGCGAGGACTTCCAGTTGACCGCCGTCACCGAGGGGCTGGTGGTCACTTCACTGCTCTTCCCCGGCGCGACGGCAGGCGCGCTTCTGGGCGGTCCCGTCGCCGACCGCGTGGGACGCAAAAAGTCGCTGGTGATCGCCAGCGTGATCTTCGTCGTCAGCACGATCGCATGTGCTCTGGCACCCAGCGTCGCCGTCCTGATCGTGGCGCGCATCGCGCTCGGCTACGCCGTCGGCGTCGCCTCCGTCGTCGTACCGCTGTATCTCGCCGAGATGGCACCGGCCTCACAGCGAGGCCGCATCGTCACGATGAATCAGCTCATGCTGACGACCGGCCTGTTCCTGGCATTCGTCGCCAACGCGGTACTCGCCAACCTGATCAACGATCCTGTCGTGTGGCGCTACATGGTGGGCGTCGCTCTCGTTCCGGCCGTCGGGCTTCTCATCGGCATGTGCCCGCTGCCCGACACACCTCGCTGGTACGCGAGCAAGCAGATGTGGCCGAAGGCGCGGCACACGCTGCAGCGGGCACATCTCTCCGACCGGGTCGAGGCCGAGTACGAGCAGATCAGGGCGGTCGTCACAGCAGACGCGATGAAGGGTGAGGTCTCCGTTCTCGCCACCCTCCGCCGTGAACCGTGGATGAAGCGTTTGATTCTGGTCGGCATCATCCTGGCGATGGCCCAGCAGACCACTGGCATCAACGTGGTCATGTACTACGCGCCGACCGTGCTGGAGAGTTCCGGCCTCACCCGGTCTGCTTCGCTGCTTGCCTCCGTCACCGTCGGCATCTCGATGATCGTCTTCACGGTGGTGGGCATGTGGGTTCTCGGTATGATGGGGCGCCGCAGGATGATGCTGCTCGGTTTCGGCGGTGTGGCTGCCTCGCATCTGGGGCTCCTCGTCACCTATCTGCTGCCGGACTCGAGCCTGCGCTCGTACCTGATCCTGCTCTTCATGCTGCTGGTGACGGCGTTTATGCTGACCTTCCTGGCCACCACCGGCTTTCTCGTGCTGTCGGAGTTGTTCCCGTTGCCGATCCGCGGGTTCGCCATGGGCGCCTCCCTCGGCGGGCTGTGGGTCGCCAACTCCCTCATCTCCTTCCTGTTTCCGATCCTCGCCGAGCGGTTCGGCTCGGTGGCGGTGTTCTCCGGATTCATGGTGCTCAATGTGCTGGCGACGCTGTTCGCGTTCCGCTGCGTCCCGGAGACCAAGGGGCGCACTTTGGAAGAGCTCGAGGGCGAACTGCGTGACCGCTACAGCGGCACGGTCACCGACCACCTCTGACCCGCCCCCGCACTCCCTTGTACGTGACAGAAAGTGAGACCGAGAATGACTGCGCACAGGTTCGCCAACAAGGTCGCCTTTGTGACCGGCGCCGGTAGCGGCATTGGCCGCGCCACGGCGAGGGCCTTCGCGGCCGAGGGTGCCGATGTGGTCGTGGCCGACATCGACTCGGCCGGCAACAAAGAGACCGCTCGACTCGCCGCCGAGCACGGCGGCCGGGTGCTCACCGTCGAGTGCGATGTCATCTCTTCCAGCGACATCAGGGCCGCCGTCGAGCAGACCGTCCGCGAATTCGGCCGCCTCGACGTCGCATTCAACAACGCTGGGATCGAACAGCCGCCGGCACCTCTCGTCGACATCTCCGAGGACGAGTGGTCACGGCTGCTCGACATCGACCTGCGCAGCGCGTTCTTGTGCATGAAGTACGAGATTCCCGCCATGCTCGAGAATGGCGGTGGCTCCATCGTCAACACCTCGTCCGGCGCCGGCGTGGTCGGGATCCGGGGGCAGGCCGCGTACGTCGCCGCCAAGCACGGGCTCATCGGCCTGACGAAGTCGGCGGCACTCGACTATGCCGCACAGGGCGTCAGGGTCAACGCGATCTGCCCGGGCATCATCGAAACGCCGATGATGGACCGGTTCTCCGGCGGCACCCCCGAGGGCCGGGCCCGCGTCATCGGCCAGGAACCCGTCGGCCGGATGGGTAGCCCCGAGGAGATCGCTTCCGCCGTGCTCTGGCTCTCCTCCGACCTCGGTGCTTTCGCCACCGGCCACGCGATGGTCGTCGACGGCGGCCAGACGGTCGGCATCTGACACGCACCGCGCACTCCGCGGACGAACACACCATCACCTGGAGAGGAACACCGTCATGCCTGGAAAGCACCGCGAATTTCAGTCGCGCCTGATTGTCACCGGAGTCGACGCCGACGGCAGGTCGACCTTCGTGAGCGACGGCCCCACGACCGACCGCCTCGTCGCCGACGGCTACACCCGCAACCACCTGTGGCAGGCCACGCAGGTGCCGACCCCCGTGATGGCGCCGAACGGCCCCGGCGACGCCTCGGTCATCCCGCCGCCGCCCGCGGGCTACAACTACGTCATCACGGCCTTCGCTCCCGACAGCGAATGGGACTACGAGGGTGGCTACGCGCGGATCCTGGCGGAGTCGGGCGCGGGCGACGCGGTGGATCCCACGGACGCCCCCGGCATGCACACGACCGACACCATCGACATCGTCACCGTGATCTCCGGTGAGGCGTGCGTGCTGCTCGACACCGGCGAGACGACCATGCGGCAGGGCGACACCATCGTTCAGCGCGGCACCAAGCACGCCTGGCGCAACCGGACCGACGAACCCTGCGTGATCTCGGCAGTGCACATCAGCGTGATCCGCTGACCCCACCGACCGCCTGCTGGCCGGAACTTCCCGGACGGGCCGCGGCGGGGCGTCCCCGCCGTGCCAGACGACCGGCCGGCAGGCGGGCGACGCCAAGCATGGCTTTGGCGTACGCCGCCCCGGCACCACTAGCCCGGTCCCGGGGCAACCACCGTCGCGTCACGAGTGGGCACCAGGGTGCCGTCCACGATCAGCACGGTCCTTCGCGAACCGCTTGCGGGGCCGCAGCGCCAAGAGCGGGCCGAGCTGGTCTCTGATTCGAAGATCACGAATGGCTGATCGGGCGGGCAGTGAGGGCTACGACGCCCAGGAGAACCTGCGGAGCCCTTCGACGGTGACCAGTCGGCCGAAGGCCAGCTCCGGGAAGTGGGCCGGCGCAAAGGGATCGCCGGAGGCAGCGAGCTCCTCGGCGATGCGGTTGCGCATGATGCCGGCCGCGACAGGGTCGACGTCCCACATCCCTATCCACTCGGGCTCGGTCAGCTCACCCACGGTATGGAGCGTGTCGCCGAGCAGAAGGGCCCGCTCGCCATGGTCGTGGATCACGTAGATGGTGGTGCCGGGTGTGTGGCCGGGTGCGGGGCGCGCGATGAGGCCGGGGAGCAGCGTGGTTTCGGCGTCGATGGGCTCGACTCGTGACTCGATCGGCATGAGCAGGTCGCGGACCTCCGGCACAGCGGTTGGGCCGGTCATGAAGTGGGCCCAGTCGTCCTCGTGCAACCAGAACGTCGCGTTCGGGAAGGTGATGTCTCCGTCGGTTGTCGACCAGCCGACGTGGTCCCAGTGCATATGGGTGAAGCAGACGTCCGTGACGTCCATCGGATCGACTCCGGCGCGGCGGAGATTGTCGAGCATCGCGCCGGTCCGTGTTCCCTCGCCCGTGAAAACTCCTCCGCCCGCGTCGACGAGGACGGTCCGGTCCTTGATCTGGATGAGGAAGGACCCGATGTCCAGACGGATGCGCCCTTTCTCGTCGGTGGGGTGGTCAGCGCAGTCCCATATCTTGCCGTCCGGATGCGACACCGCATTCTCGATGGGCTCGTAGGACGTGCCATCGACGATCGGCACGATCTCGAGATTTCCGACCTTCATCTCACTGCTCCCGCTTGTCGATGTGCTCGGAGGACGGTGACGGCTCGCTGGTCGACCACCTTGAAGATCATTTCGTTGGGAGTTCACACTCCAGTACGCAGTCCAGGAATGCCTGCGCCCCGGGGGTCAGGGGTGCGCGTCGGGCCACCAAGGAGACATGCAGGTACTCCGGTGGCTCCAGGTCCAGGACGAGGGCTCCCGCGCTGCGCGCCAGGCCCGCCCACGCCTCGGTCAACACGGCGACCCCGGTGCCCTGGAGCACCAGCGAGAGGATGGACTCGCGGTGCCCCGCCTCCACTCCGTAGCGCACCGGTACGCCGCGCTCCTGCAGTTCGTCGAGGAGCTGCCGGGCCCGAGTGCCGCGCGGGGCGACGATCGCTGTCAGGCCGGCCAGGTCCTCCAGGGCCACCGCACGGCCGGCCGGCAGCGGGCCGTCGGGCGGGGACAACACGACGAACCGCTGCCGTTCGATGGCGTGCACCTGTACGTCCGGCGAGTGCAACTCCTTGGCGGTGCCTGCCAGTCCGATTTCCACCGCTCCTGTGCGTACGTGCTCCACCACCGCATCGGCGGTGGGCACGGCGCGGACGTCGACTTGCATAGCGGGGTGGCGTCGCTGATACGCGCCGATCATCGCGGACAGCGGCTGAACCGCGGGCGAAGGCATGCTGGCGATCTCCAGCCGTCCGGTGCGCAGTCCCTTCACCGACTCCACCGTGGCCCGTGCGGTCTCCATGTCCCGCAGTACCTGCCGGGCGGGCGCGATCATCGCCCGCCCGGACTCGGTCAGTTCGATGCGCCGTCCGATGCGGTGGAACAGCAAAGTGTCCAGTTCACGCTCCAGGTTGCGGATCGCCTGGGAGAGCGACGGCTGCGCGAGGTGCAGGGAGGCGGCCGCACGGTTGAAGCTGCCGTGGTCGACCACTGCCAGAAAGTATTCGAGTTGCCGTGCGTCCATGGGCCGTTCTCTCCACACGGGCAACGGTCGGTTGTGCGTCTCCTTGATGAAGAACGCGCCGACCATTGCGGGAATCGCGCAAGCGACGATGAGCCAGGCCGGGGCATAGTTTCTCCTCGATGGCCTGCGGGATGAGCTTCGGCTCGTCCCACAGGCGCTTCTGGTCCCGGGGAGTCGTCGCGAGGTGACGGATGATGCTGCCGAGCATGTTGGTCGTCGTGCCGTGTCCGGCCTGCAGGAACAAGCAGATGGTGCCCGCGATCTCGTCGTCGGACAGCCTCCGGCCCTCGACCTCCTCGTGAATCATGGCGCTGATGAGGTCGTTCGCGTCGTACGGCGTCTTCTTGCGGGCCGCAAGGACGCTGTAGATGTCGTCGTTCGCGGCCTTGTGCGTGGCGGAGTCTCCGGCCGCGCCGGCGTCAATGATCCGGTTGATCGTCGTCTTGATGTGGTGGGCGTCCTCGACCGAGATGCCGAGGAAGATGCACTGCACCTGGACCGGCATGAGGAAGGTGAACGACTCCACGGCGTCCACTTCGCCGAGCGACACGCTCCGGCTGATCAGGCCCCGTGCGGTGCGGCGGATCACCGGTTCGATACGGCGGATGTACTCCGGGGTGAAGAAGCGGTTGAGCAGGTCCCGGTAGGCGGTGTGGAGCGGCGGGTCCACCTCCGCCGGTGCCCGCGGTGGGCGGCCCGCGCTCGTGGCATCGGGGATGGGTGTCTTCTGGGCGCTCGTGAAGGTGTGCCAGTCGAGCGCGGCCTCGGTCACGTCCTCGAAGCGGGTCAGCGCGTAGAAGCCCCCGAACCGGTCGCTCCAGGCGACCGGGCACTCGTCGCGGAGATGCGCGTAGGTGTCCATGGGATCCGCGTGGTTCTCCGGGGCCAGCGGATCCCAGTCCTGTGCGGGCTTCGACATGGGGCAGCGCTCGGGCACAGCAGTCACCTCTCTGTGTCTTACTGATGTCGGCGTTCGCGGCCCTCGTGGTCACAACTCCATGTAGACGCTCTTGGTGTAGAGGTAGGTGTCCATGTGTGCGGCGCTCCCCTTGGAGCCGTAGCCGCTCATCTTCGTTCCGCCGAATCCGACCAGTGGATCGATGTGGCCGTAGCAGTTCACCCACATCGTTCCGGTGTGCACGCCGTGGACCACGCGCAGGGCGGTGGACAGGCTCTGCGACCACACCGCTCCCCCGAGCCCGTACTCGCTGTCATTGGCGATGGCGATGGCCTCGTCCAGATCGTCGAAGGGAAGGATCGACAGTACGGGACCGAAGATCTCTTCGCGGGCGATGCGCATGTCGTTGGTGACACCGCCGAAGACGGTCGGCTGCACGAAGTATCCGCCGGCCAGTTCGCCGTCGAGCCGGCCGCCGCCGCGGAGCAGTTCGGCCCCGTCGGCGCGGCCGACATCGATGTAGGACAGGACCTTGTCCAGCTGTGCCTGGGAGACCACCGGCCCCAGGTTGGCGGTGTCGTCCAGGCTGGGGCCGATGCGCAGGGTGTCGGTGAACGCCAGCAGTCGTTCGGTGAACTCGTCGACGATGGACCGCTGGACGAGGACTCGCGTGCCGGCGAAGCAGATCTGACCGGAGTTGGCGAACACCCCCATGGCGGCGCCCGGCACTGCCTTGCCCAGGTCCGCGTCCGCGCACACGATGTCCGCCGACTTGCCGCCCAGTTCCAGCTGCAGCTTCTTGATGTTCGCGGTGGACGCCTCGATGATGCTGCGGCCCGTCTGGGTCGACCCGGTGAACGCGATGCGGTCCACATCGGGGTGGGCCGCCAGCGCGTGGCCGGCGTCCTGGCCACGACCGGTGACCACATTGACGACCCCCGCGGGGACCCCGGCCTCGCACAGGATCTCGGCCACCCGCAGCACCGACAGAGAGGCTTCCTCGGACGGCTTCAGTACGGCGGTGCACCCACTGGCCAGTACGGCGCCGATGATCCAGAACTGGCCGTTGAGCGGGCCGTTCCAGGGGATGATGCCGCCGACGACTCCGACCGGCGCCTTCAACGTCATCGTGGTGACGTCGCCGGGGATGCCGTTCATCAGCGTCTCACCGCTGATGCTGGCCGCCTGGGCGGCGAAGAACGACACCATCTTCAGCAAGGCCGGCTTGCTGCCCCGCAGCCGTGAGACCGGGGCCCCCATGTCCATGGCTTCGATCTGGATCAGTTCCTCGAACCGTTCGTCGAGGATCTGGCCGATCCGGGTCAGCAGCGCCTGGCGCCCGTAGGGCGTCCAGGTGCTCCACTGGCCGTTGAACGCACGGCGTGCCGCGCGGACGGCGCGGTCGACGTCCGCCCGGTCGCCGGCGGCGAGCCGTGCCAGTTCCTCGCCCGTCGAGGGGTCGATGGTGGTCAATGTCTGTCCGGACGCGGCCGGAACGCTTTCGCCGTCGATGAAGTGCTGGTGCGCGGCGCGGGCCAGGAAGGCCCGGGCCTGCTCGCTCGGGGCGGCGTGCTGCTGGAATGTGGTCACTGGTTACCTCTCACCTGGCCTTCGATGCTGCGTCGGTCGGCGTCCGCCGTCCGATGTCAGTCGAAGACGAAGACGCCCTTGCCGATCTCTCGCCGGTCGAACAACTCATAGGCCCGCTCCGCCTCGTCGAGGCGGAACTCGTCGGTGAACAGCGATTCCACGTCCAGGCCGCGCTCGGCCACAAACAGGGCGCACTCCTCCTGGAGGTTCTTGCTGAAGGTCAGCGAGCCCACGACCGTCTTCTGCAACTGGATGAGTTCCTCGCTGTCCAGCTCGATCGTGCCGAAGACGCCCACCATGCAAGCGGTGCCCCACTGGCGGAGCGCCTGGACGGCCTGGCGACGCACGGCGGAGCTGGCGCTGCACTCGATGGACTTGTCCGCGCCGGCGCCGTCGCGGGTCAGTGCGCGGACGGCGGCCACGGAATCCTGCTCCCGTGCGTCGATGACATGGTCGGCGCCGAACCTCTTCGCCATATCCAGGCGCGAGGACTCGACGTCGACGGCGATGACGCGGGCGCCGAAGGCCTTGGCCAGCAGGGTGACACTCAGCCCCACCGGTCCCTGACCGAAGACGGCCACGGTCTCGTCGGCGGACAAGCCGACCCGCTTGATGGCTCCGAAGGCCGTCCCGGTGCCGCACGAGATGGCAGCGCCGGTCTTGAACGACAGCTCGTCGGGCAGGCGGATGAGCGTGTGGGCGGGAACCTTCATGAAGTCCGCGTGGCCGCCGTCGCCGTCGAGACCGCCGTACACAGTGCGGGCGTTGGGGCAGTACTGCGTCCAGCCGGAGCGGCAGTAGCGGCAGGTGCGGCATCCGTCGTAGTGGTGGACCATGACCCGGTCGCCGACGGTGGCCTCGCTGGGGCGTACGGCATTTCCGACCAACTCGACGACACCGCACGGCTCGTGGCCCTCGATCACCAGCTCCGCTCCGGTGCGGCGCGGGCCGTGCAGGTGGTGGAGGTCGCTCCCGCACATGCCGGACGCCTTGATGCGGATGACCACTTCGTCCGGGCCGGGCACCGGGTCGGGAAGCTCGCGCAGGTCGAGCTTGCCCTCACCCAGGAAAACAACTGCTTGCATCGGTTCGTTCCTTGATGATCTGAGGAGGTGGGTGGCACCGACGGCGCCACGGTGTGCCGGCCAGTGAGCGCGCATGTCTGGTCGCGCCCAGGTCACCGCGAGTGCGACGGCCCCGGGGAAGTCTCCGCGTCCCGCTGCGAGTACTGGGAAGCGTTGGCCCCCTCGCGCACGTGCTCGGCATCGCCGTCGGGGGCGATCTGCTCCACCGCCTCGCGGGAGGTGTCCACCCCCGCCACCGCGTTGAGCAGGGTCATGACGCCATACATGCCGGAGATGGCCAGGATCACCCCGAAGACGCCGTAGCTGTTGAACAGCCACAGGACGATGAAGGGAGAGGCGATCAGGCTGACGCGGCCGACGGTCTGGGCGAAACCGCCGCCTCGGAAGCGGAAGGCCGTGGGGAAGAACTCCGGCACGGTTCCCAGGGCCAGTGTCAGGTACGAAGCCACCGTGGCGACCATGATGAACCCGATGGCGATGACGAAACCGGGCTCCGTCATGAACGGATAGATGCCGGCGAAGACAGCCGCGAGCGCCCCGAAGAGCATGATGCTGTTGCGGCGCCCGAGGCGGTCGACGATGAACATGCACAACAGCGGGCCGGCGATGTAACCGGACATGATGGCCGCGTTGAAGCCGAGGGAATTCGACACGGTCATCCCTTGCTCCACGAAGAAGGTGGGCATCCAGCCGGTGATGGCGTAGGAACCGAAGAGGCAGGTGACCGTCAGGACCAGCGCCATCATCGTCCGCCGGATGACCGGCCGCGAGAAGAGCACCGTGATCCGCACCCACTCGGCCTTCTCTGGCTGCGCCGCGCCGTCTGTCAGGCCGGTAGTCGCCGCTGGGCCGCCGTCCTGTCGGGCCGTTACTCCGGACTCCCTCTCGATCATCTGCATGACGGCCTCGGCCTCTTCGTACCGCCCGCGCGATTCCAGCCACTGCGGGGACTCCGGGATACCGCGGCGCAGCCACCAGACGATCAGCGCGCTCACGCCTGCGATGACGAACATGCCGCGCCAGGACCACACGGGGATGACCACCCATCCGATGAGCGCGGCCAGGGTGACGCCGAAACCACCGAAGATGCCCAGGAGGCCGAGGTACCGTCCCCGTCGGCCGGGCGGAATGAACTCGGTGATCATGCCGTAGCAGATGACGTACTCGGCTCCCATGCCGATACTCATCAGGAAGCGCAGAGCGATGAGTACTTCCATCGACGGCGCCATCGCTCCGCACAGGGCGAGGATCCCCACGAGAGCCAGGTTGAGCTGGAAGGCGAATGAGCGTCCGAAGCGGTCGCTGAGCCAGCCGGCGAACGCCGCTCCGATCGCGAGACCTGCGAACGTGACCGACAGGAAGAGCGAGTTGAGCTGGAGCGTCGAGAAGCCGGAGGGCAGCATCGATGCCAGCACGGACGATGAGATCTTGTTGTCGAACGAGTCGACGTACATACCAAGGCCGACCAGCAGCGCCATCCGTCGATGGAACTTGCCGATCGGGAGACTGTCGAGCCTCTGACCTGCGTTGACGCGCGTGTTCATCGGCAGGAACCTCCCCCGCCTGCGACGTGGCGAGCACGCGATGACGTGGTAGAGCTCAGAGGTGTACCGGAGAGCAGGCCCCGTCCCAGGGCGGCTGCGACGGTACGAGTTGCGCACGGATTCGGTCGACATTGTCCGGACATGCGTCTTGTTACCTTCGGCTCGGTGTTCGATGCACAGAGGCAGGAACACGACGGTGTGCAGAAGCGGGCCGCACCCCCTTGAAGGCGGAGCGTCTCGCTCAAGGTGAATCGCCGGCCATGCCTTGATGAGCCGGCACGATGCATCGGATCAGCGGCGGGCGAGCAGACCCCGGGCGCCAGTGCGTTGATTGACGATATCCAGCATTGTGGGACTTGGTCAATGGCTGGAACCAGTGCCACTGAAGGTGACACGCGCACGTCGAACGGTGGGCGCGAAGCCCCGTTCGACGTGCGTCCGGTGTCAGCGGATGGTGTCCCGGTACAGGCCTGCAGCGCGGGCACGCTGGGTGGCCAATTCGATCACCAGATCGAGATTGGGCGTCGGGACCTGCGCGCGTTCGGCCAGGTCGAGGGGGACGCGGAACATGGCGTCGATCTCCATGGGGCGACCGGCCAGCAGGTCCTGCGCGATGCTCTGGAGGTGGCCGGACTTCGCCAGCTTGGCCAGGCCCGCCTCGGGGTCGCCCGCGTCGCAGCCCAGCGCGCGGGCGATGGCGGCAGCCTCGGCCGCCATGGCCTTGGCGGTGCCGGCGACGGCCGGCTTGTCGAGCACGTCCTTCATGGGTGAGGCACCGAGGACGGCCAGTGAGCCTCCTATCAGGTTCATCGTCAGCTTGGCCCAGATGGCGTCGCGGATCTTCGGCGTGACAGCGACCTCCAGGCCGCCCGGGTTCAAGAGCGACGCGAGCTCGTCGAGCCTGGCGTCGGCACTGCCGTCGGGCCGTCCGACGAGCAGGCGGTTGCGCGGGTTCTCGGCGCGGATCACGCCCGGCGCCGGCATGCTGCCCGCCGTGTAGGCCACGGCGCCCACGGCGCGCTCGGGGCCGACGTGGCCCCATAGGGCCCCCGCCGGGTCCAGGCGCGACAGCCTGGTGCCGTCCAGGGGCCCGCCGTGCGCATGGAAGTACCACCAGGGGACACCGTTGAGGACGAACAGCGCCAGGCCGTCCTTCTCGAGCAGTGAACCGAGGTGCTCGGCGATGTCCGGGAGGGCCGGTGCCTTGACAGCGACGATGACGATGTCCTGCGGCTCCAGGTCGCCCGGCTGGTCGGTGGCCACCGGGTGCGAGAGCAGCTCGCCGTCACGGGTTTCCACCCGCAGTCCGTGCTGTCGGATCGCCGCGAGGTGCTTTCCGCGGGCGATGACCGAGACATCGCCCCCGGTCGCGCCGAGCCGCCCGGCGATGTGACCGCCCACGGCTCCCGCGCCGTAAACGCAGATCTTCATGTGTGCTCCCGCTCTCTGCTTGCGTGAAGGGTCGGTCGGTCAGTCGAACTGCATGCGCTTCTGGGCCGCGGCGGCGCTGAGAAAGGAGATGTCGTTGCCGGTGGAGACGTAGCCGGCACCGAGCTCCAGATACTGGCGGATCAGATCCGGGCGCCCGCCGAGCCCGCCGACACCCGCGGTCTTTCCGTTCACGCGGCAGGCCTCGATGATGCGCAGATACGCCTTGTGCAGCTCGGGGTGGTCGATCTGCCCGGGGATGCCCAGCTCGAGGCTGAGGTCGTTCGCGCCCACGAGGAGCACGTCCACGCCCTCCACCGCGGCGATTGCCTCCACCGCGTCCAGACCGGCACGGGTCTCGATCTGCGCCACCACCATGGAGGTCTCATCGAGGGCGCGGATGGTCTGGTCGGCCGGATAGGAGCGGAAGTGCAGTTGGGGCGGGGAACCTGCCAGAGAACGCTCCCCCAGGGGCGCGTGCTTGACGGCTCGGACCGCGGCACGGACCTCGTCAGCGGAGTTCACGCCGGGCACGATGATGCCCATGGCACCGGAGTCCATGACCCGGCCGATGAACGAGGGGTCCAGTCCGGGGACCCGGACCAGCGGTGTGACACCCAAGTGGTTGCAGGCCATGCAGATCTGGCTCGCGGCGTCCAGGGGGAAGGGGCTGTGCTCCATGTCGATGTAGATGGAGTCGAACCCCGCGGAGTGGGCGATCGCGGCGATGTCGACCGTGCGCACGAGTCGCGCGGTCATCGAGTAGACCGTCTCGCCCCGCGCCAGCTTTTCCTTGGCGGGATTGCGCAGCAAGGGGGTGGCTTCGTTGTTCATGTTCGGAAGTTCCTGACTGACTGGAAGGGGCGGCTCAGCCGAAGAGAGGCGGCAGCTCCTGCGCCTCGTCCTCGAACCCGTACACGGACTTGACCTCGAGGTACTCCTCGAGCCCGAACCGGCCCATCGAGCGGCCGATGCCGGACTGCTTGTAGCCGCCCATGGGTGTGTACGAGTCCGTGGCCGCGCCGTTGTAGCTGACGCGTCCGGCGCGCAGGCCGTCGACCACACGGCGGGCGCGCGTACGATCGCCGCCGAAGACGAAGCCACCGAGGCCGTAGACCGAGTCGTTGGCGATGCGCAGCGCCTCGTCCTCGTCGCGGTAGGGCAGCACGGCCAGGACGGGGCCGAAGACCTCCTCCCGGGCGATCGTCATGTCCGGGGTGACTCCGGTGAACACAGTGGGCTGCACGAAGTAACCGCGGTCGAGGCCATCGGGGCGTTCGAGGCCGCCGGTGACGAGTCGGGCGCCTTCGTCGAGGGCGCTCTGGATGTGGTCCCTGATGGATTTGAACTGACCGGCGCTGACGACCGGGCCCATGGTGGTCGAGCTCTCCAGGGGATCGCCCAGGCGGAAGCTGCGGGCCTCATCGACCAGGAAGGGCACGACCTGCTCCACCTGGCTCTCGTGCACCAGCATGCGGCTGGGGGCGTGGCAGGACTGGCCGGCGTTGAAGAAGCAGCGCTGGATGTTCCAGCGGGCGGCCCGTTCGAGGTCGGCGTCGGGCAGCACGATGTTGGCCGACTTGCCCCCCAGTTCGAGGCAGAGGCGCTTGACGGTGTCTGCGGCGGCAGCTCCGACCTGGCGGCCCGCACCGGTGGATCCGGTGAAGGAGACCATGTCGACGTCCGGGTGACGGGAGACCATGTCGCCCACGTCACGGCCCCTGCCATTGACCAGGTTGACGACGCCCGCGGGCACGCCGGCCTCGTGCAGGACCTGCGCCAGGAGCGCCCCGCTGGCGGCGGAGTTGATGCTGGGCTTGGCGACGACGGTGCACCCGGCGGCCAGCGCGTAGATCAGCTTGATCACACCGGTCTGGACCGGCCAGTTCCACGGTGAGATCAGCGCGCACACACCGATCGGTTCGCGGCGGACGACGGCGCCGCCGATCCGTGACTCGAAGGGGTACTCGCGCAGCAGGTCGCGGGCCACCCGCATGTGCTGGGCGGGACCGGTGACCTGGGCGCGGTTGGCGACGGGAATGCCGACCTCGCGTGCGATCAGCTCGGAGAACTCGTCGATGTGCGACTCGTAGGCGTCGATGACGCGGTCGATCAGTGCGATCCGCTCGTCCACCGACGTGGCGGAGAAGCTGTCGAACGCGCGTCGGGCCGCGGCGATCGCGCGCTCCGCGTCCGCGGCACTGCCCAGGGCCACCCGGGCGAAGGCTTCCTCACGGGTGGGGTCGACGAGGTCGACGTGGCGGGGCTCGATCGGTTCGGTCCACTGACCGTCGATGTAAAGGTGCGGGTACTGCCTCATGTGCGAGGCCTCCTCAGCCTGCGTATTGCTTGTCTGATGGTGTCTGGTCGGCGCCTGACGGCAGGGAACGGCGCGGGTCAGCTGCTGTGGGTGTAGCCGCCGTCGCAGGCGATCGTCTGGCCCGTGATGAACGCGGAGGCCGGTGCGGCGAGGAAGAACATGACGCCGACGAGGTCGGTGGGCACCATCCCCCGCGGGATGCACTGCAGCGACGCCGCCCGCTGGCGGACCTCGACGGTGGGGTTCACGGTGCGCTCGACCTCCGTGGCAACGGAGCCGGGCCGCACGCAGTTGACGGTGATCCCGTGACTGCCCAGCTCGCGGGCCAACGAGTTGGTCATGCCGATGACCGCCGACTTGGAGGTGACGTAGTGCAGGTAGTTGACGGTGCCTCGGGTCACCGCGTCGGACGAGACGTTGACGATGCGTCCAAAGCCGGCCCTGCGCATGTGTGCGGCCACCGCCCGCACGCACAGGTAGGTCCCGGTGACGTTGACCTTCAGCACCTGCTCCCACTGCTCCAGCGGGATCTCGTCGAACGGGCCCTTCTCGATGGTCGCGAATATCGACGCGTTGTTGATCAGTACGTCGATCCGGCCCCACCGCTCGACGACGGTGTCGACCATGGCCGTCACCGACGGCTCGTCGGCCACGTCGACCTGGACGGCCAGGCCGGTGCCGCCGGCCTCGTGGATCTCCTTGACGACGGTCTCCGCCTTGCCGAGGTCGAGGTCGGCCACCACGGCGAAGGCCCCGGCCGCGGCGAACTGGCGCGCCAGCTCCCGGCCGATGCCCTGGGCGGCGCCGGTCACGATCACCACCCGCTCCGCCACGCTGAAGTCCCGCGCCGACTCCGGCACACCGGAGTCATGTGGGGCGTGGGTCAAGGGTGTTGTGGTCATGGTCAGTCCTCCTGGCGTCGCGCTTCGCGATGTCAATGCGGCGGGGAATGTGGCTGCGAATGCAGGGCTGATGAACGGGGGGTGCCGCGGTTTCGCGTGAGCCTCACCCGTGAGCTCCGGGGCAGTAACCCCTGATGACCCATGGACAGTATCCCGCCATGTGGGATATCGTCAACGGAAACGGCGGCCCTCCCTGCTCCGAAGCAGGACAACACCGGGCAGGCCCAGCGCCCCGAATCGCCGGCTCTCGCGGCGGGGCGACATTGACTCAGTGCTGAATTCCGTGAAGGAGCTCCAGATGCGTGTAGGCAAGGCATCCGACACCGACGTCGAGCAGGTCGGAACCATGCGTGAGGGCAAGCTCGACCAGAAGCACCTGCTGTTCGGTGAGGACGACTCGCCCAACAACTACGACCTGAACATGGGACTGACGGGCGGCGGCGGCTGGCGGACCCCGCGCCACCGGCACAACTTCGACCAGATCCGCTACGTCATTCAGGGCGAGCTGCCCTACACCGAGACCGAGGTGCTGAAGGAGGGCTGGGTCGGCTACTTCCCCGAGAGCGTCCACTACGGCCCCCAGGAGCGCGCCGAAGGCCTGCGCACCATGGTTCTGCAGTGCGGCGGGGCGAGCGGCCAGGGCTACCTGAGCGTCGCGCGGCGCGAGGCAGTGAACGCCGAGCTGAACAAGGTCGGCGAGTTCAAGAAGGGCCTCTACCACTACACCGACGCCAACGGCGTGGCCCAGACCAAGGACGGCTCGGAAGCGATCTTCGAGCATGCAACGGGCGGCGCGCTCCGGTTCGCGGCTCCGCGTTACACCGATGTCATCGCAATGGACCCGGATGCCTACGACTGGCACAAGAGCCAGGACACGGGCGTCGAGGAGAAGTGGCTGGGCCGCTTCACGGAACGCGACCTGCGCATCGGGTTCCTGCGCCTGGACGCCGGCGCGGTCTACCAGGCAGGCCAGTTCAACTCCATCGAGATCCTGTTCCAGACCAAGGGCAGGGTGACCGCCGGCGGCACGGAGTACGGGCCCGAGACCGGATACGAATTCCTGGCCAACGAAGGTCCGGTACAGGTCGAAGCCGTCGAGCCGACCGAGTTTCTGCGCATGGTGCTGCACACGTTCTGACTCGTCTCGGGGCAACGCCCATCGACGGCCGCCGCGGGAGTCATCCGCATGGCAGGACCGGGACGCGCACTCTGCGGTCCTGCCATGCGCCCCCAACGTCGGCTCCGCGCGTGTGACCCGGCGCGACCTCGACCGAGACCTCGTCAACTACTCACAAAGGCAAGGAATTCGCCGTGCCCCACCCTCTCCGTGCCCAGACGGGAGCTGTCGCCGAGGACGTCGTGCTCGACGGGCTGCCACCAGTCCGCGAGGTGAGTGCCGCGGAAG
Source organism: Streptomyces ochraceiscleroticus (assembly GCF_000720485.1). Classification (GTDB taxonomy): domain Bacteria; phylum Actinomycetota; class Actinomycetes; order Streptomycetales; family Streptomycetaceae; genus Streptomyces; species Streptomyces ochraceiscleroticus. Next base: position 247,561 of record NZ_JOAX01000007.1, read on the forward strand.
TGGCCGCCCGCACAGCTGAGGGCCCCCGGCTCGTGGTTCTCGACGACGACCCGACCGGCACCCAGACGGTCGCCGACGTGCCCGTCCTGACCTCCTGGACGGTGGACGACCTGCGCTGGGCGCTGCGCCAGGACAGCTCCGCCTTCTTCGTCCTTACCAACACCCGCAGCCTGTCCGCCGAGGACGCCGCCGCCCGCAATCGCGAGGTGGTCCGCGCCCTGCACGTGGCGTCGGCAGCCGAGAAAACCGGATACGTCCTGGCCAGCCGCGGGGACTCGACGCTGCGCGGCCACTTCCCGCTGGAGACTGATGTCCTCTCCGAGACGCTGACTCATCTGGGTGCCGGAGCTCCGGACGGCGTAGTGGTGGTTCCCGCCTACATCGAGGCGGGTCGGCTGACGATCGACTCCCGCCACTGGATGCGGACGGCCGACGGACTGCTGCCGGTCGGCGAGAGCGAGTTCGCCCGCGACGCCTCCTTCGGCTACCGCGCATCGACACTGCCCGAGTGGGTCGAGGAGAAGACGGGCGGACGCGTACCCGCGGACCAGGTCCTGCGCATCACCCTCGACGACCTACGCCATGGCGGCCCGGAGCACACGGCGCGGCTGCTGTCCTTGCTGCGCGGCGGGCGCACGGCCGTGGTCGACGCGGTGTGCGACGACGATCTGCGCGTACTTTCCCTGGCCCTGACCCAGGCGGAGGACAACGGCGCACGGCTTCTGTACCGGGTCGGGCCGTCCTTCGTCAGGGCCCGTGCCGGACAGGCCGCGCGGGCTCCACTTGCCCCGGCGGAACTGCGCCCGCTGCTCGGGGACGCGCCGCACGGACTCATCGTCGTCGGATCCCATGTCGCGCTTACCACACGGCAGTTGGACCACCTGCGTGAACGCGGCGGAATCACCGAGTACGAGCTCGACGTGGCCGTCCTGCTCGACGAGGAGCGGCGCGACGCCCACATCGCCGAGGTCGCGGCCGCGGCCGCCGGTGCGCTGGAGACGGCCGATGCCGTGATCAGCACCTCCCGCACGCTGGTGACGGGTGCCGACGCGGACGACAGTCTGTCCATCTCCCGCCGGGTCTCCGCCGCGCTCGTGGAAACCGTGCGCCAGGTCAACGCCACCCGGCGGCCCGCCTTCGTCGTCGCGAAGGGCGGTATCACCTCCAGCGACACCGCCACTCACGGCCTGGAAATCCGCCGTGCCTGGGCACGGGGCACACTGCTCCCCGGGATCGTCTCGCTCTGGGAGCCCGTGGACGGCCCCGCCACCGGCATTCCTTACGTCGTCTTTGCCGGGAACGTCGGCGGTGCCGACGCGCTCGCCGACGCCATCGACCTGTTGAGGAGTGCCTGATGCTGCTGCACGGAACCGATGCCCTGAAGGAGGCCGCAGCCGCCGGCCAGGCCCTGCCCGGGTTCGTCGTCTACAACCTGGAGACGGTCCAGGGCATCACGGCCGCCGCGGAGGCCTCCGGTCAGCCCGTCCTCATCCAGGCGGGTGCCAGTCCCTTCAAGCACGCCGGGCGCGACACCCTGATGCGGCTGGCGCTGGACGCGGCCGGACGCTCCGCCGCCCGTCTCGGGGTGCACCTCGATCACAGCCGGGACCTGGACGAGATCACCGCATGCCTGGAGGCGGGCTACTCCTCCGTTATGGTCGACGGCTCACATCTGCCGTTCACCGAGAACATCGCGTTGACGAAGGAGGCTGTCCGCCGGGCTCGTGACCACGGCGCCTGGGTGGAAGCCGAGCTCGGTGCTCTGCCGGGCGACGAGGACGTCTCCACCAACGCCGTCGCACAGGCCGCGGCGATGACCGATCCGCAGCAGGCAGGCGAGTTCGTGGCCGCGACGGGCGTGGACGCACTCGCCGTCGCCGTCGGCAACGTCCACGGCTTCACCAAGAACCCGGTCCACCTGGCCCTCGATCGGCTGGCCGAGATCCACGAGGCCGTACCGGTCCCCCTCGTCCTGCACGGCGCCAGCGGTCTGCCCGTCGAGGAGCTCCACGGCGCCCTCGCCCGGGGCGTCGCCAAGGTCAACGTCAACGCCGAGCTGCGCCGCGCATACCTTGAGGCCGTCCGTACGTCCCTCCCGTCCGCGCTGCCCGGCTCCGACGCCGTCTCCCTGTGGGCGGCAGGCCGCGACGCGGTCCGGGACACCGCTCTGGAGATCATCGGCCGACTGAGCCCGCACGCCCATGAGGGAAACGCCTGACCTCAACTCAGGCTCTCGGGTCGCTTCCCGCAGCTGCTTTCGCCGAAGGAAGTCCCACCGCCTATTGGCGGACCCGCCACTCATCGACCTGCACGTTGCGCGCAGCACGTGCCAGTCCTCCGTCCCACGCTCTTGTGCCGTCCTCTGCACGGAGCCAATGCACCACTCTCTGTAAGGAGCCACCGTGTCTGCCACTCCCTCGATTGCCGTTCTGCACACCAGCCTGGTGTTCGTCAACGTCGAGCCGGTCATCAACGACTACCTCGCAGAACTCGCGCCGGACGCCAAGGTCCTGCACTTCGTCGACAGCGACGTGCTCGCAACCGTGATGCGCGACGGTGAGGTCTCGCCCGCCAGCACGCAGCGCATGGTGCACCTGGCCCAGGCCGCGGAGGCCGCAGGAGCCGACGTCATCTTCTCCGCCTGCTCCTCGCTCGGCCCGGCCATCGACGTGGCCCGCCGGCTGGTCTCCGTCCCGATCGTCAAGATCGACGACGCCATGACCGCATCGGCGGTCGAGACCGCGGACGCCATCGGCGTCCTGGCCACGGTCCCCACGACGCTGCCGCCGACCTGCTCCCTCGTCAAGGAGAAGGCGCAGGCGGCCGGTCGCGACATCACTGTCAAGGAGGCGCTCTCCGAGGGAGCCTTCTCCGTACTGATGTCCGGTGACCGCGACCGCCACGACGCGATGGTGCTGGACGGAGCGCGGGCGCTCGCGGCGGAGGTCGATGCGATCGTGCTGGCCCAGGCGTCCATGGCACGACTGGCCCCCGTGATCGCCGAAGCCATCGGCAAGCCCGTGCTCTCCAGCCCGCGCAGCGGTGCGGAGGACGCAGTGCGTGTGCTGCAGAAGCAGAGGGCCTGACACGGCCCAAGTTGCAGAGGGGGTCACCCTGTTCCAGTCCAAGGGCAGGGTGGCCACCCGCAGCACGCAGTACGGGACCTGACCGGATAGGGACTTCTGACCACCTAGGGGCCCGTACCGGTCGACCGCCGAGCCGACCGACTTCCTGCACACGGTGCCGCGCGCTTCTGAGCCGGTACGCCGCAGCACGGCGCTCAAGCGGCCCGTGCTGCGGCGTACCGGCTCGTGCTTGTCCGTTCGGGCTGGCGCTCTCGCCAAGCACGAACACGGCAGCCGCCTCCGGCTTCCACCACCAGGGACCGACACACCAAGGGAACTGAAGGACATGACCAGCAACGTCAGCGCCCCCGACATCTCCGAACGGGCACGCGAAGCCATCGCCAAGGTCAGCACCGGCGTCTTCGTCGACGGACAGTGGGACGACGCGGCTTCCGGCGCCCGCTTCAATGTGGTGAATCCGGCCACCGAGGAAGTCATTGCGACCGTGGCTGACGGCGGCCCCAAGGACGCCTTGCATGCGATCGAAACCGCAGGCCGGGTGCAGAGCGAGTGGGCAAGGACCGCCCCCCGTGAGCGTGGAGAGATCCTGCGCCGCGCCTACGACCTTCTCATGGTGCGGCAGGACGAGCTCGCCCTCATCATGACCGCGGAGATGGGCAAGCCACTCGCCGAGGCGAAGGGCGAGGTGGCGTACGCCGCCGAGTTCTTCCGCTGGTTCTCCGAGGAAGCCGTCCGCATCGGCGGCGACGTAACGACGACGGGCGACGGGAAGAACCGCATCCTCGTCTCGCGCGAGCCCGTCGGCCCCTGTGTGCTCGTGACGCCGTGGAACTTCCCACTCGCCATGGGCACGCGCAAGATTGGGCCGGCCATTGCAGCCGGCTGCACGATCGTGTTCAAACCCGCCGCTCTCACCCCGCTGTCGTCCCTCGCGCTCGCAGACGTCCTGGTTGAGGCCGGGCTGCCCCCAGGTGTCCTCAACATCGTGTGTACGACCAAGGCGTCCTCGGTGGTATCTCCGTGGATGTCGAGCGGCGTTGCCCGCAAGATCAGCTTCACGGGTTCCACCGAGGTCGGCGTCCGCCTGCTCGAACAGGCGGCCCAGCACGTCATGCGCTCGTCGATGGAACTCGGCGGCAACGCACCCCTCATCGTCTTCGAGGATGCAGACCTCGACCGCGCCGTCGAAGGTGCGTTCGCGGCCAAGATGCGCAACATGGGCGAGGCATGCACCGCCGCGAATCGGATCTTCGTCCAGCGGCCCGTCGCCGAGGAGTTCGCCCGACGTCTCGCAGCACGACTGGGCGCGCTGCGAGTCGGCGACGGCCTGGAGCCGGGCACCGAAGTCGGGCCGCTCGTGGAAGAGAAGGCCCTGCGGAAGGTGCAGGAACTCGTCGACGACGCCATCGACAAGGGCGCGAAGGTCGTATGCGGCGGCAACCGTCCGGACCGCGCGGGCTACTTCTACTCCCCCACCGTCCTCTCGGACGTTTCGGTGCAGGCGGACCTCCTGACCACGGAGATCTTCGGCCCGGTGGCTCCCGTCATCCCGTTCGACACGGAAGAGGAGGCCGTCCGCATGGCCAACGACACCCCGTGGGGCCTGGCGGGCTACCTGTTCACGCAGGACGTGGACCGCGGCTTCCGTGTCAGCGAGGCCCTCGAGGTCGGCATGGTCGGCCTGAACACCGGCATCGTGTCCAACCCCGCCGCACCCTTCGGCGGCATCAAGGCCTCGGGACTCGGCCGCGAGGGCGGCCGCGTAGGCATCGAGGAATTCCTTGAATACAAGTACATGGCAGTCCCCCGGGCGTGACCTCAACAGCTCCACCCGAGGCCGGAGCCTGATACCTCCGGGCCCGAGCGAGGCCAAAAGGCACGAGCCGGCCACTGGTCGGCGGCACCTCGGCGCTGCTCACCGTTGTGACCACCGTGGCCCCACTCCTGCGGCTCACCCCGACTTCTGAACCCCACGAGAGGAATCCATGAAGACTGTCCCCTTCGGAACCACCGACGCCACAGTCCCCAACGTCGTCGCGGGCATGATGCGCATCGCCGGCGACAGCGA
>NZ_JOAX01000008.1 GCF_000720485.1 Streptomyces ochraceiscleroticus
CCCGGCGACTTCGTCATTCTGAATTGGCGTGCGGTGTGCGGGCAGTGCCGGGCGTGTCTGCGGGGGCGTCCGCAGTACTGCTTCGATACGCACAACGCCCAGCAGAAGATGACGCTGACGGACGGTACGGAGCTGTCTCCGGCCCTCGGTATCGGTGCGTTCGCGGAGAAGACGCTGGTGGCGGCGGGGCAGTGCACCAAGGTCGACCCGGCCGTCTCGCCCGCCGTGGCGGGACTGCTGGGTTGTGGCGTGATGGCCGGCATCGGTGCCGCGATCAACACCGGCAACGTCGGGCGGGGCGACTCTGTTGCCGTGATCGGCTGCGGTGGGGTCGGTGACGCGGCGATCGCGGGTGCCCGGCTCGCCGGCGCCGCGAAGATCATCGCGGTGGACATCGACGACCGGAAGCTGGCGACCGCCGAGACGATCGGCGCCACGCACACGGTGAACTCCAAGTCCGGGGACCCGGTCGAGGCGATTCGCGAGCTGACCGGCGGCTTCGGTGCGGATGTGGTCATCGAGGCGGTCGGCCGTCCGGAGACCTACAAGCAGGCGTTCTACGCCCGCGATCTGGCCGGGACGGTGGTTCTGGTCGGCGTCCCGACGCCGGAGATGACGCTGGAGCTGCCGCTGCTGGACGTCTTCGGACGGGGCGGGGCGCTGAAGTCCTCCTGGTACGGGGACTGTCTGCCCTCCCGCGACTTCCCGATGCTGGTCGATCTGCACCAGCAGGGGCGGATCGACCTCGGCGCGTTCGTGACCGAGACGATCGGGATCGGGGACGTGGAGAAGGCGGGGACGGGCAGGTCTTCTCGGTCGCCGGTACGGAGCTGACCGTGCTGCACACGCCGGGGCACGCGCCCGGCGCGGTGTGCCTGTACGCGCCGGCGCTGGGGGCCGTGTTCACCGGGGACACCCTGTTCGCCGGCGGCCCCGGCGCGACCGGGCGGTCGTTCTCGGACTTCCCGACCATCGTCGAGTCGATCAAGGAGCGGCTGCTCAGCCTGCCGCCGGAGACGAAGGTGTTCACCGGCCACGGCGACAGCACCACCATCGGGGACGAGGCGCCGCACCTGGAGGAATGGATCGCCCGCGGCCACTGAGCCACGGCACCACCTGCACGGCCCCTCAGCACGACCTCGCAGCACGACCCCTCAGGACGTCAGCCGATCCACCCGCCGCATCACCTCGCGGCAGAAGCGGCCGACGTCCTGCGGGTCGTCGGTGAACTGCGACGGCTTGATGCAGAACGTGCCGAAGCCCTGCGCCATCTGCTCCGGCACGCTCTCCAGCGCGCGGCCCAGGTCCGCGACCGCGTCCGGACCGGGGAAGACCGCCCGGGTACCGCCGATCATCTCCAGCTCGTCCATCGAGCGACCGGCCTCCGCCATCGCCGCGCGCAGCTTCTCCAGCTCCTCGGGGGCCGGCCGGCCCAGCGGGTTGAAGCCGTGGCCGTAGCGGACCAGGCGGCGCAGCAGCGGTCCGTGCAGCGAGCCGCCCCCGAACCACAGTTCCGGACCGCCGGGCCGGTACGGCTTGGGCTCCAGGTAGACGTCCTCGAAGCGGTAGTGGTCACCGTCAAAGGACGCGGGGGAGGGGCGCCAGAGCTGTTCCCATGCCGCAAGGTGCTCGTCGAGCAGCTTGCCGCGCTTGGCGAAGGGGACGTCCAGTGCCGCGTACTCGTCGCGGCTCCAGCTCACCGTCGGCAGGACGACCAGCCGCCCCTTGCTGAGCAGGTCCAGCGTGGCCAGCTCCTTGGCGAGGACGAGCGGGTGGCGCAGCGGCGCCAGGATCGCGCCGGCGACCAGGCGCAGCCGCTCGGTGACCGCGGCGATGGCGCTGAGCAGGACGACCGAGTTGGGCCAGGGGGTGTGCGGGTCCTGGTTGCCGGGGAGCGCGTACTCGCGCGGGTTGGGCATGACGCCGTTCGCGCCGGAGTCCGGGCCGAGGACGAGGTGCTCGCTGAGCATGACGGAGTCAAAGCCCGCGTCCTCTGCCTCGCGGGCCCAGCGGACCAGCGCTGCCAGGTCGCAGCGGCCGCCGGTCATCGTCCAGTTCTCGCTGAGGACGAGCAGCATGCGGGGGGATGTCATACGGCGGCCTCCGGGGATCGGCGTTCTTGTTTGATCCCAAACGGTAAGCCGGGGAGCCGGGTGGCTCAAGGGGTGCGGCGCGCCTGTGGGTGCCAGTAAATTTGAACCCAAACGACATCTCCGTACGAAGTGAACGAGGTCCCCGTGACGAAGCGCGCCCTGGTCATCGCCCACGACCATCTCTCCGCCGCCGGCCATGTCGGCGACCGGCTGGCGCAGCGCGGATACGCGCTCGACGAGCTGCTCGTGGTCCCCGCCGAGCGGTACGCGACTCCGGACGTCGAGCCCCGATTTCCGGCGGCCGCCGAATATGACCTGATCCTGTCGCTCGGCGCGCCCTGGTCGGTGAACCGCATGAACGAGTGGATACGGGCCGAGCTGGACCTGCTGCGGGACGCACGGCGCCTGGGGATACCCGTGCTCGGCATCTGCTTCGGCGGGCAGTTGCTGGCCGCCTCACTGGGGGGGCTCAATTGAGCGCGCCCCGCGCTTCGAGCTCGGCTGGACGGAGGTCGAGGCGGAGGAGCCGGGGCTGGTCGGGCCGGGGCCGTGGTTCCAGTTCCACGGGGACCGCTGGCTGCTCCCGGAGGCCGTACCGGAGGAGGGTGGCGCCGGTCTGCCGCTCCGCGAACTCGCGCGCAATGGGGTCGCCTCGCAGGCGTTCGTCTGCGGGCGGTCGTTGGGCGTGCAGTTCCATCCGGAGCTGACGCCGGGGGTGCTGCGGGCCTGGTTCGACGGCGATGACACGGGTGTCGCGGAGTCGCTCGGCGCCGACCCCGATGCGCTGGTCAAGGAGGTGCGGGCGGCGCTCCCCGAGGCGCGGGAGCGGGCGTACGCGCTCGTGGACGCCTTCCTGGGGCGGGTGGCGACGGCGGGATGACAGGGGCGTTACCTGTCCGCCGACGGGTCCGAATCGTGGGATCGGGGGGCCTCGGAGCGCGTGATTCTCGCCACCCTTGATAAGGGTCGCGCTCAGATGAGCGTTTCATCGGGGTTCTATGTCTCCAAGGCTGGCACTGGGTGCCACGACTCTTGAGTTCAGATGATCAAGGCAACCGTCGCGCTCCGTGCGGAACCAGCCATGATCACCCGCACCTTCCGGAGTCATTGCTTCATAAGGTGAATGCATGGTGCCGAGACAGGCGACTTTCGATCTGTTGGCTGACGCCGGGTTACAAGCGCATGTCGACCGAGTGGACGTACCCAGACGCCTTCGATCTGGGTATGTTCCTCGCCGTCAGGGCAGCCCGTCCGCGAGGAGTCAGTCCCGTGTCGGAAACACAAGATCCCCACGTATCCCCGTCCGCCGACGCGGTGAAGTTCGTCTACGACTTCACCGAGGGCAACAAGGACCTGAAGGATCTGCTCGGCGGGAAGGGTGCGAACCTCGCCGAGATGACCAATCTGGGACTTCCCGTCCCGCCCGGTTTCACCATCACCACCGAGGCGTGCAAGGAGTACCTGGAGAGCGGCGAGGAGCCGGCGGCACTGCGTGCCGAGGTCACCGCCCACCTGGACGCGCTGGAGCGCCAGATGGGCAAGAAGCTCGGGCAGGCGGACAACCCGCTGCTCGTATCGGTCCGTTCCGGGGCGAAGTTCTCGATGCCCGGCATGATGGACACCGTGCTGAACATCGGGCTCTCGGACGAGTCCGTGAACGGCCTCGCGGAGCAGGCCGGTTCCGAGCGCTTCGCGTGGGACTCGTACCGCCGCCTCATCCAGATGTTCGGCAAGACCGTGCTCGGCGTGGACGGTGACCTCTTCGAAGAGGCGCTGGACGAGGCCAAGAAGGCCAAGGGCGTGAAGGTCGACGTCGAGCTGGACGCGGCCGACATGAAGAAGCTCGTCGGGCAGTTCAAGGAGATCGTCTCCAAGGAGACGAAGCGCGACTTCCCGCAGGACCCGCGCGAGCAGATGGACCTCGCGGTGCGCGCGGTCTTCGACTCGTGGAACACCGACCGGGCCAAGCTGTACCGGCGCCAGGAGCGCATCCCGGGCGACCTCGGCACGGCGGTCAACGTCTGCTCGATGGTCTTCGGCAACCTCGGCCCGGACTCCGGTACCGGCGTCGCCTTCACCCGCGACCCGGCCAGCGGCCACCAGGGCGTCTACGGCGACTACCTGCAGAACGCGCAGGGCGAGGACGTCGTCGCCGGTATCCGCAACACCGTTCCGCTCGCGGAGCTGGAGCAGCTCGACAAGAAGTCGTACGACGAGCTGATGCAGATCATGGAGACGCTCGAGACGCACTACAAGGACCTGTGCGACATCGAGTTCACCATCGAGCGCGGCAAGCTGTGGATGCTGCAGACCCGCGTCGGCAAGCGGACGGCCGGTGCGGCCTTCCGTATCGCCACGCAGCTCGTCGACCAGGGCCTGATCGACGAGGCCGAGGCGCTGCAGCGGGTCAACGGCGCGCAGCTCGCGCAGCTGATGTTCCCCCGCTTCGACGAGAAGGCGAAGACCGAGCTGCTGGGCCGCGGCATCGCCGCCTCGCCGGGCGCGGCCGTCGGCAAGGCCGTCTTCGACTCGTACACCGCCGTGAAGTGGTCGCGTTCGGGCGAGAAGGTCATCCTCATCCGCCGCGAGACCAACCCCGACGACCTCAACGGCATGATCTCCGCCGAGGGCATCCTCACCTCGCGCGGCGGCAAGACCTCGCACGCCGCCGTCGTCGCCCGCGGCATGGGCAAGACCTGTGTCTGCGGCGCCGAGGAGCTGGAGGTCGACACCAAGCGCCGCTGCCTGACCGCGCCCGGCGGCGTGGTCATCGAGGAGGGCGACGTCGTCTCCATCGACGGCTCGACCGGCAAGGTCTACCTCGGTGAGGTGCCCGTCGTGCCCTCGCCGGTCGTGGAGTACTTCGAGGGCCGGATGCACGCCGGCGCCGATGACGCGGACGAGCTGGTCAAGGCCGTGCACCGGGTCATGGCGTACGCGGACCGGGTACGCCGGCTGCGGGTACGCGCCAACGCCGACAACGCCGAGGACGCGGCGCGCGCCCGCCGGTTCGGCGCGCAGGGCATCGGCCTGTGCCGCACCGAGCACATGTTCCTCGGTGAGCGGCGCGAGATGGTCGAGCGGCTGATCCTCGCCGACACCGGTGAGGAGCGCGAGGCCGCCCTCTCGGAGCTGCTGCCGCTGCAGAAGGGCGACTTCGTTGAGCTCTTCGAGTCGATGGACGGGCTGCCCGTGACGGTGCGGCTGCTGGACCCGCCGCTGCACGAGTTCCTGCCCGACATCACCGAGCTGTCGGTGCGCGTCGCGCTCGCCGAGTCCCGCAAGGACTCCAACGAGAACGACCTGCGCCTGCTGCAGGCCGTGCACCGGCTGCACGAGCAGAACCCGATGCTGGGTCTGCGCGGCGTCCGCCTCGGCCTGGTCATCCCCGGCCTGTTCGCCATGCAGGTACGGGCGATCGCGGAGGCCGCGGCCGAGCGCCGGGCCGCCAACGGCGACCCGCGCGCGGAGATCATGATCCCGCTGGTGGGCACCGTCCAGGAGCTGGAGATCGTCCGCGAGGAGGCCGAGCAGGTCATCGCCGAGGTCGAGCGCGCCCACGGCGTGGACCTGGGGCTCACCCTCGGCACGATGATCGAGCTGCCCCGTGCGGCCCTCACCGCCGGGCAGATCGCCGAGTCCGCCGACTTCTTCTCCTTCGGCACGAATGACCTCACGCAGACCGTGTGGGGCTTCTCCCGGGACGACGTGGAGGCCAGCTTCTTCACCGCGTACCTGGAGAAGGGCATCTTCGGCGTCAGCCCGTTCGAGACGATCGACAAGGACGGCGTGGGCTCGCTCGTACGCAACGCCGCCGAGGCCGGCCGGGCCACCCGCCCCGACCTCAAGCTCGGCGTCTGCGGCGAGCACGGCGGCGACCCCGAGTCGGTGCACTTCTTCCACGAGGTGGGCCTGGACTACGTGTCCTGCTCGCCGTTCCGTATCCCCGTGGCGCGCCTGGAGGCGGGCCGTGCGGCGGCGGAGTCCAAGGGCAGCGACAGCCGCTGACCCGAGGACAGGGCAGCGCTGAGCCGCTGACCCCCTGAGCACGTCTGCCGACCGGTGCACGAAACTCCGGTCGGCAGGCGGTACAACGGCCGGTTTCCCGGCCTGCAGACGACCGGAGCCGCTGTATGGGCCCCCGACCCTCAGCCTGTGGGCGGCTCCGGCTCGCTGAAACGAGGGCGGCACCTGTGCGGAGGTGCCGCCCTCGCCTTTTCCGGACTCCCCCCTCGGGAGCTGCCGCCGCCAGCTCGGCCCGGGCGGCGGCCTTCGGCGGGTAGCGGGACGGCCGGTGATGACTCGTCACCCCCCACGGGTCCGAGCAATCCGTGCCATCCGTATCGCCACCGAATTGAGCAACAGCATTCCGGGAGTTCGTCCCCGGCGCGACCCTTTTCAAGTCTGGCCAAAAGTCCGTGGTGACGCCACGTGGCCGTGTGCATACTCAAGTGCTCGGGGGCCGACAACGGATGGCGATGGTGGGGTTTCGGTGCTGCGCGTCCATTTCAGTGGACCGGATCTGGCCCGCGTGCGGATCGCCGCACGCCCTGATGTGCTGTGGGAGACCGTTTTAAGTTTTCACCGACTTCGTGACCGGCAGGGTGGTACGACGCTGAACGAATGGCGTACCGAAACCCGCTCCCGGTTGAATGGTGAAACACGTTATCTCGCCCCGCTGATACCGTCCAAGGGATATTTTCCCGATTTCCTGACGCCCCCCGAGGGACTGCTCGGAATCGATGACGCACTCGCCGCGCTCAAGGCGACTCCGACCCCGCGGCTGCACAGGGACCTCACCCGGCTGACCGAGGGCCGCCCGCCCCAGCCGTGGCTGCGCGACCTCGCGCAGGGCGACACCCGGCCGCTGCACCGGCTGGCCGGCGTCCTGCGGCACTACCACGACGCGGCCATCGCGCCGTACTGGCCGCACCTCCAGGCCCGTATCGAAGCGGACCGGGCGACCCGCGGCCGGGCCCTGCTGGACGGCGGCGCCGACCGGCTGCTCGGCTCGCTGCCGCCGATGATGCGCTGGCGGCCGCCCGTCCTGGAGGCGGACTACCCGGTCGACCGCGACCTGCGCCTGGACGGGCGCGGGCTGCTGCTGGTCCCGTCGTTCTTCTGCCGCCGTACCCCGGTCACCCTGTTCGACCCGGAGCTCACGCCCGTCCTGGTCTACCCCGTCGAGCACCAGGCGCCGCGGCCCACGGCCCCCGCGGCGCCGGGCCGTTCGCTCGGCAAGCTCGTCGGCCGCACCCGCTCCGCGATCCTGCGGGGCATCGGCGGCGGCTGCACCACCAGCGAACTGGCCCGGCGCGCCGAGGTGTCACTGGCCTCCGCGAGCCAGCACGCGACCGTACTGCGCGAGGCCGGACTCCTGGTCACCCTGCGCCAGGGCAACGCGGTCCTGCACACCCTCACCCCGCTGGGCGCAGCGCTGATCAGGGGCGGCGCTCCGGCGGACCGGGTATCGGCGGCTACGCCCGGAACGGCCCCGTGACCTCGTAGGTGATGCCACCGGACGAGCTGCCGGTCGTGCCGCGCTGGCTGGAGAAGTACAGCCGCTTGCCGTCCGGCGAGAACGCCGGACCGGTGATCTCCGAACCCGACTGGCCGTTGACCCGCAGGAACGGCGCCACGACGTCGTCCGGCGTGATCACGCAGATCTCCATGTTGCCGCCGTCCTCGGCGACGTAGAGGTCGCCCGAGGACGCGCCGGTGACGTTGTCGACCCCGGTCAGCGGCGCGTTTCCGCCGCTGACGAGGGAGTCGTCGTACGCCAGCTCGTACGTGTTGTCCGCCAGGTTCAGCTGCCAGAGGCGGTTGTCGCCCTTGGTGGTGAACCACACCGTGTCGTTGGCGTAGTGGCAGCCCTCGCCGCCGTTGAAGTGCTTGGCGCCGGACACCTGGGTACGGGTGGTGGTCGGCGAGCCGTCCGGGTCGGGCACGTTCGTCCAGCTGAAGGAGCCGGCCGTGGCGGTTCCCGCGACCAGCACCTGGAGCACGCCCGCCGACAGATCGCCCCACGTGGTCGGCACGAAGCGGTACAGGCAGCCGTCCGACTCGTCCTCGGTCAGATAGACGGCCTTGCGCACCGGGTCGGCGGCGGCCGCCTCGTGCTTGAACTTGCCGAGCGCGTCCCGGCGGACGGCCGCCTTCACCCCGTACGGATCCGTTTCGTACACCGCGCCGAGCGAGACCTCCTCGCAGGAGAGCCAGGTGTTCCACGGGGTTCTGCCGCCCGCGCAGTTCTGCCGGGTGTTGGAGAGAATGCGGTATGCGCCGGTGATCGCACCGGTCGCGCCGAACTTCACCGCGCTGACGCCGCCGCCCGGGTTGATCTCCGAGTTGGAGACATAGATCCAGCCCGTGCCGTCGGCGAAGCAGGCACCGCCGTCGGGGGCGTTGTGCCAGGTGTAGCCGGTGCTGCCCACGTTCTGGCCGGACCGGGCGATGACCCGGCTGGTGAAACCGGCGGGAAGCTGGATGCCGTTGGCGTCCGCGGCGCCGAGCGCGCCGTACGGGCCGGCGCCCGGCTGGGCGGGTGCGGCGTAGGCGGCGCCGGGCATCAGGGCGCCGGCGAAGGCGGCCGCCGAGGCACCGATGACGGCTCCGCGCAGGAAGGTACGACGTTCCACGGTCACTCCACGTGTGTCGGGAGAGCCCCGGCCGCCGGGCGGCGGCCGGGGTGGCGCGAAGTGCACGCTAGGAGCGCCGAGTTGACGTGGTGCCAACAAGTGGTGACGAGGGGCCGGACAGTCCTACTGCGGCCGGTCGCCCGCGATCGCGACCCGCTCGGCGACCCGTCCGTGCGGGGCGTAGTCGGCCACCGCGTAGTGCTGCGTCGCCCGGTTGTCCCAGAACGCCACGTCGCCCGCCTGCCAGCGGAACCGCACCTGGTACTCCGGCACATGGGCCTGCTGGAACAGCAGTCGCAGCATCCGGTCGCTCTCCGCCCGGTCCCAGCCCACGATGCGGGTGGTGAAGGAGGTGTTGACGAAGAGCATCTTCCGGCCGGTCTCCGGGTGCCGGCGCACCACCGGGTGCTCGACCGGCGGGAACTGCTCCTGGAGCGGGGCGAGCCGCTCGGCCGGGTAGAAGCGCGAGAAGCCGGGGATGAAGTCGTGCACGGCGCGGGCGCCGTCGATGCGGTCCTTCACCTCCTGCGGCAGGTTGTCGTAAGCGGCCGCCATGTCGGCCCACATCGTGTCCCCGCCGAACGGCGGCACCTCACGGAGCTGGAGCACCGCGCCCAGCGCCGGCCGCTCCCGGAAGGTCACGTCCGTGTGCCAGACGTTCTCGAAGGTGGGCGCCGTGGGGTCCTTTTTGTCGAACCGCACCACCTCCTCGGTGGCCCCGCGCGCCAGCAGCGGATTGGTCTCCAGCTCGCCCCAGTTGCGGGCGAAAGCGGCCTGCGCGCCGGAGGTCAGGTGCGCGCCGCGGAAGAACAGCACCTTCCACTCCAGCAGCGCCCGGTTCAGCTCGGCGTGCAGCGCGTCGCCCAGCGGCCGGGACAGGTCCACGCCGCGGATCTCGGCGCCGATGGTGCGGCCCTGCGGCACGACCTCGAAGCGCTCGTACGGGCGGGGCTCCCAGCCCTCGGGCAGCCGGTTCAGGACGCGTACGCCTTCGTAGAGGCCGTCGGCGGGGATGCGGTGGTCGCGCAGGACAGGGGCGGTGGGTACGGCGATGGCCGTCATCTGGTCCTCCTGAAGAGACAGAGGTGGCAGGAAGGAGAAGGGCGAAAAAAGCGGAGAAAGGGGAAAAGGGGGAGAAAGCCGGAGCGGACGGGCTCAGCGGCAGGAACAGACCGGGGGAGAACCCACCCGGCCACGGCGGCTCAGGAAGCTGAGACCGCGGGGCGCGCACTCACCGCGGGGGCCGCAGAACTGCGGCTCCTGCTCACGGGAGGTCGGTCGCGCCATCATGGTGTGCACCGTACATCAATCGTCGATGCCTGTCCGCTCCACCCCGGCCACGATGTACCGCTGCAGCAGGAAGAAGACCAGGATCAGCGGCAGGATCGAGACCGCGGCCGCCAGGAACAGCTCGTGCAGATTGACGTTCTGCGCGGTCGTGAACGTCGACAGTGCCACCTGCACCGTCCACGCCTCCCGGTCCTGGCCGATCACCAGCGGCCACAGGAAGGCGTTCCACGCCCCGATGAAGACGATCGTGCCGACCGCCGCGAACACCGGCCGCGAGTTCGGCACCACCACCCGCCAGTACGTCCGCCAGTACCCCAGCCCGTCCACCCGCGCCGCGTCCTCCAGCTCGCGCGGGAAGCCGAGGAAGTACTGCCGGAAGATGAAGCACGCGAAAGCGGAGAAAAGGGTGGGAATGATCAGGCCGCGCAGGGTCGAGATCCAGCCGAGGGAGGAGACCAGCACGAAGCTGGGCACGAAGGTGACCGCGGCCGGGACCATGAGCGTGCCGAGGATCGCGTAGAAGACCGCGTTCGCGTGCCGGTACGGGATGCGGGCCAGGCCGTACCCGGCCAGCGAGGCCAGCAGCAGTGTGCCCAGCGTCGTGGCCACCGCGATCACCGTGGAGTTCAGCAGCGCGCGGGCCATCGGCAGGTTCGGGTCCGCGAACAACTCGGCGATGTTGCCCCACTGCAGCGCGCGCGGGAAGAACGTCCAGTCCGGCGCGGTGATGTCCGCCTCGGTCGCCAGGCCGTTCCGCACCAGCAGGTAGAACGGGATCAGGAAGAGGAGGGCCAGGGCGATCAGCAGGACCAGGCGCAGCGCCCGCCCGGCCCGTACCAGAGCGTTCTCCACGAGAGCTCAGTCCTCCTTGCGGCCCAGCCCGAACCAGCGGGCCTGGACGATGGTCGCCACCGCGATGATCAGCGCGAGGATCACCGCGCCCGCGCTGCCCAGCCCGAGGTTCTGCTCGCTGCCGAGCGCGATGTAGTACAGGTAGACCAGCGGCGGCCGGGCGTACGGCGGATAACCGCGGGCGTCGGAGAGCAGGTTGTAGAACTCGTCGAACGCCTGGAAGGCGTTGATGACCAGGAGCAGCACCACCGCCACCGAAGTCGCCCGCAGCTGCGGGAAGGTGATGTGCCGGAAGGTCTGCCAGCCGGGCTTCGCGCCGTCCACCGCGGCCGCCTCGTACAGCCGCGGGGAGATCCGCTGCAGCCCGGCCAGGAAGAGGATCATGTAGAAGCCGGCCTGCAGCCACAGCCGTACGGTGACGATCACCAGCCAGTACCAGGGCGGGTCCGTCGTCGACAGCCATGCCGTCTGGTCCGCGCCGAACCACCCCAGCACGGTGTTGACCAGCCCGAACCGCACCCCGTTGAAGATCGACAGCTTCCACACCAGCGAGGCGACCACGTAACTGCACGCGGTGGGCAGGAAGAAGACCGACCGGAAGAACGCCTGCGCGATCCGCACCCGGTTCACCATCAGCGCCAGCCCGAGCGACAGCGCATACGTCGCCGGCACGATGAACGCCGAGAACAGCAGGAACGTCCCCAGACTGCTGAGAAACGCGTCGTCGCCCAGCATCGAGACGTAGTTGTCCAGCCCGACGAACGTCGTCGGCGTCACGGTGTTGTGCGCGTCGAAGAAGCTGAGCCAGACGCTCCACAGCAGCGGTACGTACGTGAACAGGGCCAGCCCGACCGCGAACGGGCCGACGAACACCCAGAACCACAGGTTGCGGTTCTGGGGCCCCAGCAGGCTGCGGATCACTTCTTCTTGACCCGTTCCAGCTCCGCGTTGGTCTTGCGGACGACCGACTTCAGCTCCGACTCCGGGTTCGCGCCGTCCTTGATGATGCGGCTGACCGCGTCCTGGTAGGCGGTCTTGGCGGCGGTGGTCCACAGCAGCGGCTCGGAGTGGCCGAGGTCGGTGGCGTACGAGACGGCGTCGGCGGCCGCGCCGGAGCGCAGCTCCTTCGCCTTCTCGGCGAGGGAGATCCGGGCCGGGATGTGGAAGCCGTAGGAGAGCGCGAAGTCGCGCTGGTAGTCCGTGCGGTCGATCCACAGCCACTTCGCGAAGGCCACCGCCTCCTTCTTGTGCTTGCTGCGCGCGCTGACCGCCGAGCCGTACGCGCCGACCGGCACGGCGTCCTTGCCGCCGGAGCCGTCCTTCGGGAAGGGCAGCACGCCGAAGTCGTCCCCCAGTGCCTTCTTCACCTGCGGCAGCGCCCACAGCCCCGACCACTGCATCGCGGTCAGCCCCTGGGTGAGCGCGTCCGGGTCGGACCAGTCGGTGGGGGCGCCGAGGAGCAGGGACTTGTCGGCGTACAGCTCATGGATCTTGCCGAGCGTGCGGGCCGCGGCCGGGTCGTCGAAGCCGGTCTTGCCGTCCTCGGTGATGATCGAAAGGCCGGCGGCGTGGAGCGGGGTGCCGCCGAGGGCGCCCGCGCCGCCGTCGTTCCCCAGGAACAACCCCTTGACCTTGTCCTTCTTGCCCTTGGCGGTCAACTCGCGGGCGGCGTCGACCAGTTCGTCCAGCGTCCGGGGCGGCTTCACCCCGGCGTCCGCCAGCATGCTCTTGCGGTAGTAGAGCAGCTGCATGTCGATGACCTGGGGGATGGACCAGATCTTGTCCTGCCAGATCTTGGGCGCGAGGACGGCCTGGTTGAAGTCGTCCTTGACGGGCTCGACGGCGGACGTCAGGTCGACGACCTGGCCGCCGCGGATCTGGTCCAGCGTGGGGCCGTTGACCTCGAAGACGTCGGGGCCCGAGTCGGTCAGCAGGGCGGCGGCGGTCTGCCGGTCGTAGTCGCCGGGCCGCCACTGGACGGTGACCTGCGCCTTGTCGTACGCATCGGCGTACCGTTTCACCGCCTGCTCGGTGCCGGACTCGCCGTACTGGTGGTACCACTGGCTCAGCGCCGGGCCCGAACCTCCGCCGCTCCGGCCGGTGTTGGAGCCGCAGGCCGCCAGTGCGCCGGTGAGCGCGATACCGCCGCCGGCCGCCAACAGCCGCCGTCTGCCGATGTCCGTCATGCCTGCTGTCCCCCAGCGCTCGTCGATGATCGACCCGGTGCGGCGACCACTCTGCCGCACCGGTGTGATGCACGCATGGCAACAACGTGAAACGCGCAACAGATCATTCCGGACGGGGGACCCGCTGGGGCATCGCCTCCCTCGCCGCGCGGGTCACTCCAGCTCGGCGAGCACCTCCTGGGCGATGCCGAATGCGGCGTTGGCGGCCGGGACGCCGCAGTAGATGGCGCTCTGGAGGAGGACCTCGCCGATCTCCTCGGGGGTGAGGCCGTTGCGTACCGCAGCGCGTACGTGCATGCCCAGTTCGGCGTGGTGGCCGTGGGCGACCAGGGCGGTCAGCGTGATGCAGCTTCGGGTACGGCGGTCCAGGGTGTCGCCGGTCCAGATCTCGCCCCAGGCGTAGCGGGTGATGAAGTCCTGGAAGCGGGTGGTGAACGGGGTCTTCTTGGCCTCGGCGCGGTCCACGTGCGCGTCGCCCAGGACAGCGCGGCGGACGGCCATGCCGGCGGCGTGCCGGCCCGCGTCGTCGGCCGGTGCCTCGTCCGTCCCGGCCCCGGCGTCCGGACCCGGCGCGAAGTGCGCGGCCAGCGCGGCGGTCACCGGGCCCGGCCGGTCCACGCCCGCGAGGTGGTAGGCGTCCGCGACCTCGGTGAGGCTCGCGCCGGGGATGCCGTCGGCGATCTCGCGGGCGTGCGCGGGCGGCGTCGCCGGGTCCTCGCGGCCGGCGACGACCAGCGTGGGGGCGGTGATGCCGGCGAGCCGGTCGCGGATGTCGTACGAGGCGAGCGCCTCGCAGCAGGCGGCGTAGCCGGCCGGGTCGGTGTCCAGCAGGTCCTTGATCAGGGCCTGCCCGCGGTGCGCCGCGGCGAACTCGGGCGCGAACCAGGTGCCCGGACGGCTGGTCGCCATGGCCTCCGTACCGTCCTCGCGGACCAGCGCGGCCCGCTCCCGCCAGGTGTCCGGGCCGCCGAAGTGCGCCGAGGAACAGACCACGGCCAGCCGGGTCAGCCGCTCGGGGTGGTCGGCGGCCAGCGTCAGGCCGACCGCGCCGCCGATGGAGATCCCGGCGTACGCGAAGGTGTCCCAGCCCTGCGCGTCGGCCAGCCCCAGCACGAGCCGGGCCAGGTCGGCCATGGTCGCCTCGGCGGGCACCAGGCCGGCCGCCGAACCGCCGTGCCCCGGCAGGTCCCAGCGCAGCACGCGGTGGGTCCGGGTCAGGGCCGCGAGCTGCGGCTCCCAGACGTCGAGCGAGGTGCCGATGGACGGGCCGAGGATCAGCGGCGGGGCGTCCTGCGGTCCGTCCAGCCGGTGGTGGGGGAGCTCGGTCATGTGGGGGCCTCCTCGGGGGAGTTGCGGGTACGGATGGGGAGCGGGTGCCCGGCGGGGCCGCGGTCAGGCGCCGGTCGGGCCCGGCCGGCGCAGCGCGCGGGCGGTGAGGACGGCCGCCGAGCCGGTGTACGCGGCCGGGTCGGCCAGTGCGGCCAGCTCGTCCGGGGGCAGCGCGCCGGCCACTTCCGGGTCGGCGCGCAGCACGTCGGCCAGCGTGCGGTCCTGCTCGACGGCGGTGCGGGAGGCGCGGGTCAGCGCGGCCTTGGCCGCCTGCCGGCCGAGTACCGGCGCGAGCGCGGCGGACAGCCGCTCGGCGGCCATCAGCCCCTTGGTCCGCATGAGGTTCGCGCGCATCCGGTCGGGGAAGACGCGCAGGCCCTCGGCCAGCGCGGCGGCGTGTTCGGCGGCGCCGCCGACCAGCCGCAGCAGCTCGCGCAGCGGCTGCCATTCGGCGTGCCAGGCGCCGGCCGGGCGCTCGTCCTCGGCGGCCAGCGACCCCAGTACGGTCGCGGCGAGCCCCGGCGCCTGCCGCGCGGCGGCGGCGAGCAACGTGGCGCGTACCGGGTTGGCCTTGTGCGGCATCGCGGACGAGCCGCCGCCGCTGCCCTCGGCGACCTCCCCGCACTCGGTACGGGAGAGCACCAGCACATCCGCGGCGATCTTGCCGAGCGCGCCGGTGGCGAAGGCGAGCGCGGCCGCCAGGTCGGCGACGGGCGTCCGCAGTGTGTGCCAGGGGAGCGTCGGCTCGTCGAGCCCGGCCTCCGCCGCGTACGCGGCGATCAGCCGCTCCCCGTCCTCGGGCGCGAACGTCTCCGACAGCGCGCCGAACGCGGCCAGCGTCCCGGCCGCGCCGCCCAACTGGGCCGGCAGCCGGACCGCGGCCAGTCGCTCGTACGCGTCCAGGACCAGCGTCCGCCAGCCCGCCGCCTTCAGCCCGAAGGTGGTCGGCACGGCGTGCTGGGTGAGGGTGCGGCCCGGCATGACCGTCTCGCGGTGCGCGTCCGCCAGCCCGTACAGCGCGGTCGCCGTACGGTCCAGGTCATCCAGTACGGACGCCACCGTCCGCCGTGCGACCAGCATCGCGGCGGTGTCCCAGATGTCCTGGCTGGTGGCGCCCCGGTGGACGTACGCGGCGGCGTCCGGCGCGCTCTCCTTCACGGCGGCGGTGAGGTCCGCGACCAGCGGGATCACCGGGTTTCCGCCGGAGCGGGCGCGCAGCGCCAGGTCACGGACGTCGAAGCGGTCGGCGCGGGCCGCCGCCGTCACGGCCTCGGCCGCGGCCGCCGGAGCCTCGCCGAGCGTGGCCTGCGCCCGGGTGAGCGCGGCCTCGGCGTCCAGCATGCCCTGGAGGAACGCGGCGTCTCCGGTCGCGGCCTCGGCCGCCGAGCCGGCCCGGACGGGGGCCAGCAGCCCCACGTCCGCGGGCCCGGCCACGGATCCCTCGATGGGGTCAGTCGAAGGCAAGGAAGACCGTCTCCTTGTCGCCCTGGAGGTGGATGTCGAAGCGGTACGTGCGGTGCTTGTCCGCCTCGGCCCTGGCGAGAAGAGTCTCCCGCCGCGCGGGCTCCAGACCCGACAGCAGCGTGTCGCCGGCGGGCTCGTCGAGGTAGGCGCGGGTGAAGAGGTGGTGCAGGAGGCCGCGCGCGAAGACGCAGACGGAGAGGTACGGCGCGCCGCCGGGCGGCAGCGTGCGGACCGCGTAGTGCCCGTCGGCGTCGGTGGGCACCCGGCCGAAGCCGGTGAAGTCCACGCCGTTGCGGCCGTAGTAGCCGCCGGTCACCGGGTCGCGGCGGAGCGAGCCGGGCGCTCCGGTGAGCGAGCCGTCGGGCGCCGCCTGCCAGAACTCCAGCAGCGCGTCCGGGATCGGGTCGCCGGCGCCGTCGTACACGTATCCGTGCACGGTGATCGTGTCCGGGTGGCCGGCGGGGGCGATCTCGCCGCCGTCGGGGAAGGGCAGCGCGTACCCGTAGAAGGGGCCCACCGTGTGCGAGGGGGTGGGGGGAAGCGTCCCGTTGGTCTCCATCAGGCTCTGCTCCGACATCAGCGGCCCTCCTCGATCCAGGTGGCGGACGGACCGTCCAGGACGATGTCCCAGCGGTAGCCCAGCGAGAACTCCGGCTGGGACAGGTCGTGGTCGTAGGTGGCGATCAGCCGCTGCCGGGCCGACTCGTCGGTCACCGAGCGCAGGATCGGGTCGTACGGGAACAGCGGGTCGTTCGGGAAGTACATCTGCGTGACCAGGCGCTGGGTGAACGCGTCGCCGAAGAGCGAGAAGTGGATGTGCGCAGGGCGCCAGGCGTTGGCGTGGTTGCGCCAGGGGTAGGCCCCGGGCTTGATGGTGGTGAAGGAGTAGCTGCCGTCGTCGCCGGTCAGCACCCGTCCCACACCGGTGAAGTTGGGGTCCAGCGGCGCGGGGTGGTCGTCGCGCTGGTGGGCGTACCGGCCCGAGGCGTTGGCCTGCCAGACCTCGACGAGCTGGCCGCGCACGGGACGGCCACGGCCGTCCAGCAGCCGCCCGGAGACGGTGATCCGCTCGCCGAGCGGCTCGCCGTGGTGCTGCTTGGTGAGGTCGTTGTCCAGGGCGGTGACGTCGGTGGTGCCGAAGGCAGGACCGGACAGTTCGACGGTCTCCGGGTCGCCGTGCACCGCGACCAGCGGCTGCTTGGGGTGGCGCAGCGCGCTGGAGCGGTACGGGGCGTAGTCGCGCGGCGGGTGGTGCGCGGCGGGCGCGCCGCCGGCCCGCGCCTTGTCGTACGCGTCCTGCAGCTCGGTCACTTCACGGTCGATGTCGTGCTGGGTGAGTGCCATGGTGGTCTCCTACCTCTTCCCTGCTGCCTTGAGCGCGCGCAGCGCGGCCAGCTCCTCGGTGGTGGGCGGGGCGGTGGTGCCCACCTCGTCCGCGACCCGCAGCTCCCAGCCGGTGGCTTCCCGCACCTGGTCGACGGTGACGCCGGGGTGCAGCTCGGTCAGGACCAGCTCGGCGGTCTCCGGGTCCGGGCGCAGCACGCCGAGGTCGGTGATGACGGCGGTGGGACCGGCGCCCGGCATGCCGAGCGCGGCGCGGTCCTTGGGTCCGGCGCCGTGCCCGAGGGTGGTGACGAAGTCCAGTGCCCGCACGAAGTTACGGGTGGAGTGGCGCAGCACCATCAGCACCTTGCCGCAGTTGGAGGCGATCTCCGGGGCGCCGCCCGCGCCGGGCAGCCGGCCCTCGGGCCTGTCCGGGCCGCGGTTGACCACGGTGGTGTTGATGTTGGCGTACCGGTCGACCTGGGCGGCGCCGAGGAAGCCGACGTCGATCCGGCCGCCCTGCAGCCAGTAGTTGAACATCTCCGGTACCGGCACCACCGCGTCGGCGGTCTCGGCCAGTTCGCCGTCGCCGATGGACAGCGGCAGCGCGGTCGGCTTGGACCCGATCGTGCCGGACTCGTAGATGAGGACCAGGTCCGGATTGACGGTGGCGCGGGCCAGGTTGGCGGCGGTGCTGGGCAGGCCGATGCCGACGAAGCAGGTCTTCGCACCGGCCAGCGCGCGGGCCGCGTTGACCTCCATCAGCTCGTCGCGGGTGAACTCGGTCTCGGTGACGGGCGCTTCGGACATCAGGCGTTCGCTCCTTCGGCGTCGGCCACGGGCGCCTGCGCGCCGCGCACCTGCGTCTCGATCCACTGGGTGAAGGCGTCGCGGTCCCGCGCGATGGGGTCCCATGCCTGGTAGAAGGCGTTGTCGCGGACGGTGTAGCCGGTGGCGTACGAGGGGTGGGCGCCGCCGGGCACGGGTGCGACCGCGTCCAGTACCCAGGTCGGCAGGACGACGCCGCCGGGGCGCGGCTCCAGCTCGTCCACGATCTCCTCGACGGTGACCAGCACCCGGCTCGCGGCGAGCGCGGCCTCCTTCTGCACGCCGGTCAGGCCCCACATCTGCACGTTGCCCGCGCGGTCGGCCTGCTGGGCGTGGATGACGGTGACGTCGGGGTTGAGCGCTGCGACGGCCGCCAGCTTCTCGCCGGTGAACGGGCAGGTCACGGTCGAGACGGTGTCCGTACGGCTGGGAATGTCGCTGCCGCGGTAGCCGCGCAGGACGGCGAACGGGAGCTTGGAGGCGCCCGCGACGTAACGGTTCGCCATGCCGGCGTGGCTGTGCTCGTCCAGCTCCAGGGGGCGCGGCCAACCGTTCTCGACGGCGTCGCGGAAGCGGTGCAGCGAGCCGACGCCGGGGTTGCCGCCCCACGAGAAGACCAGCTTCTTCACCAGCCCCGCGCCGATGAGCTGGTCGTAGATGACGTCCGGCGTCATCCGGGCGAGGGTCAGGTCGGTGATGCCCTGGCGGATGATCTCGTGCGCCGCTGCGAACGGGATCAGGTGGGTGAAGCCCTCCATGGCGACGGTGTCCCCGTCGTGGATGAGGTCCGCCACGGCGTCGTGGAGGCTGCGAATCTCGGCCATCATCACTCCGCTAGTGGAAAATGCTCAGTGCACTGACTAATTCTTCAGTGGGCCGTAGACTTCCATCAAGGTTCTGATTCGTCAATGGTTCGCTTACGGGAGGCTCGATGGCTGCGGTCGATCTGAACACCCATCCCGGGCATCTGGCCCGCCGCCTGCAGCAGGCGCATTCGCTGCTGTGGGGCGCGATGGTGTCCGAGGAGATCACCTCGCCGCAGTTCGCCGTGCTCAACGCGCTGGTCGAGAAGCCGGACATCGACCAGCGCACGCTGAGCGAGCACGTCCACCTGGACCGCTCGACCATTGCCGACGTGGTCGCCAGGCTGGTGCGGCGCGGCCTGGTGGAACGGGTGCGAGACCCGCACGACGGCCGCCGCAACGTCCTCAAGCTCTCCGACGAGGGCGCCCGCCTGCACCGCAAGCTCGTCACGCGCACGACCCGCATGAACCGGGTCTTCCTCGCCCCGCTGGACGAGGACGAGCAGGAGACGCTGCTGCGCCTGATCGGCCGGGTCGCGGACGCGGCGGAGGAGCTGCGGGGCTAGCGGGCCGGGGCTGCGGTCCGCGGGGCCGCGGTCCGTACAGCGGACCCGCCGGCGCTCAGCCCGTGACGGGCAGGCCGCCGGCCACCGTGCGGGCCGCGGCCGTCAGGGACGCGACGAAGAGCGGCACCCGCTCGGCGGTGAAGCGCGCCGACGGGCCGCCGAAGGACAGCGTGGCCACCACCTCACCGCCGCGCGAGCGCACCGGCACGGCCACCGACGACAGTCCCTCCTCGTGCTCGCCGTGGCTGACCGCGTACCCGGCGCGCTCGGCCTCGGCCGCCCATTCGGTCAGGGTGCGGGCGTGCTTCGTGCCGTGCGGGGAGCGCCGCGCGACCCGCTCGACCAGCGCCGCCTCCGCGTCGATCAGCAGGACCTTCGACGGCCCGCCGGCCCACAGCGGCAGCTCGTCGCCGACCCGTACGACGTGCCGCAGCGCCTGCGGGCCCTCCTCCTGGGCGATGCAGATGCGGTGCACGTCACGCCGTACGTACAGGTGCACCGTCTCCCGGTGCTCGGCGGCCAGCTCGCGCAGCGCGCGCCGGGCGGTGGCCGGCAGCCGCCAGCCCTGGTCCGCCAGCCGGACCCAGCGCAGGAAGGTCGGGCCCGCCGTGTATCTGCCGTGCTCGTCCAGCCACAGCAGGCCGTTCATGCGGAGTGTCTGCAGTAGCCGGAGCGCGGTGGTCTTGGGCAGCCCGCTGCCCGTGACGATCTCCCGGAGGGTCAGTGCGGGGCGTTCCTCCCCGAAGAGCCCCAGGATGTCGATGGCCCGCTGAACCGTCCGCATGCCGCCGCGCTCGCTCTCGCTCATGGCGCCCAGTATGGATCCGGGTCCACTGTGCGGACCAGGGGCAGGTAATCCTCCGGTTACTCGCCGGCAACCTCTTGTAGATAGTCAGCACACGTTCTATCGTCGCCGCAGCCCGGACCGAGTGGTCCGTACAGCGGACCAGATCCGTACCGCGGACCCCGATCCGTGCAGCGGACCGGACGAAGGAGTCCCCGCATGAGTGCGACCCTGCGCCCCGCCTCGCCCCCACCCGTCGTCCCCGACACCGCCCGCCCCGCGCTCAGCCGCGCCCGGTACGGGCTGCTCGCCTGCCTCTTCGTCATCACGGCGATCAACTACCTGGACCGGACGAACCTCTCGGTCGCGCTCCCGCACATCAAGGACGAGCTGCATCTCTCCGGCACCCAGCAGGGCCTGCTGCTCTCCTCCTTCGGCTGGGCGTACCTGCTGCTCCAGGTGCCCGCGGGGCGGCTGATCGACCGGATCGGCGCCAAGCTGGCCTTCGGGTACGCGCTGGTGGGCTGGTCGCTGGCGACCATCGTGGTCGCGGCGGCGCGCAGCTTCGTCCCGCTGGTCGGCATCCGCGTCGCGCTCGGTGCCTTCGAGGCCCCCGCCTTCCCGTCCAACAACCGCCTGGTCGTGAACTGGTTCCCCGGCCGGGAGCGCGGCCGCGCCACCGCCACGTACACCTCCGGCGAGTACATCGGCCTGGCCGTCGCCGCGCCCGTGCTCTCCCTGCTCACCGTGCACTTCGGCTGGCGCTCGGTCTTCGTGATCACCGGCATCGTCGGCCTGCTCTTCTCCGTGGTCTGGTTCGCCAAGGTCTACGACCGTCCCGAGCACAGCCCGAAGGTCAGCACGGCGGAGCTGGCGCACATCCGGCAGCCCGACGAACTGGAGTCCGCCGAGGAGATCGCGGCGGCCAAGGAACAGGCGGCGGTGCTGGACACCAGCGTCTGGTCCGACCTGCGGGTGCTGCTGAGCAACCGGCGGCTGTGGGGCATGTACATCGGCCAGTTCGCCAGCGCCTCGGTCCTCTTCTTCTTCCTCACCTGGTTCCCCAGCTACCTGGTCGAGGAGAAGCACATGGGGATCATCAAGGCCGGCTTCTGGGCCTCGGCGCCCTACCTCGCGGCGCTGGTCGGCACGATGGCGGGTGGCGCGTGGTCCGACCGGATGCTGAACTCCGGACGTTTCTCTCGCACGTTCGCCCGCAAGGCGCCCGTGATGATCGGTTTCGTACTCGCCTCGGTCATCGTCTGTGCGAACTTCACCAACTCCGTACCGCTGGTGATCACGTTCATGTCCATCGCGTTCTTCGCGCAGGGCCTGATGCAGAACAGCTGGGCGCTCTTCTCCGACGCGGTGCCGCGTCGGCTCACCGGCACCGGCGGTGGCGTCTTCAGCTTCGCCGCGAACGCGGGTGGCGTGCTGACGCCGCTGGTCATCGGCGTGATCGTGGACCGCACCGGCTCGTTCGCCTGGGCGCTCGGCTACATCGCGATCGTCGTCCTGGTCGGCCTGCTGGCGTACGCCCTGCTCATCGACAAGGTGGAGCGCGTCGAGGGCTGAGCCTGACCGGCCCTTGTCAGAGCCCTTGTTCGAGCGGCCCTCGTACGGGCGCTTGTCATGACCCCCGTTTCTGTCGGCATTCCGGCTCGTTGGGTGAAGGAGCGGGTCCGGGTCGTGGCCGCCAATGCCGTCCGCCCCGACCGCGCGAGCAGCATGGCAACTGACAGGCAACGAAAAGAGCCATAGTGCTTCAGGTACCCATCGAAGATGTGGAGATCGCCCCGGGACACGTCTTTGAGTGGTCGGTGGTGGAAACGAGAATGCACGGCTCGGCCGAATCCGGCCCGCCGCATGAGACCACCACGTACAACCAGGCGAAACATTTCGCGGTCGCCCAGGACTCCCGCAGCACGGACGATTCCGTATCCGCTTATGTGGCCGGGTCGTTCGAGATTTCCGGGCCGCTGGACCGGGGCGCGCTGGAATCGGCGCTGCTGCATTTCGTGCGCCGCCACGAGGTGTTGCGCTGCACATTCCAGCAGCTCGCCGGCGACCTGTCCTGCGACGCGCTGGCGCCGGAGGACATCGAACTCAAAACGGTCGACGTGGGGCCGGTCGGTTCCGCCGACGGAATCCGCGCGTATCTGCACGAGTTCTTCCAGCGGGTCGACACGCTGTCCTGGCCTCTGATCATCATGGGCGCGGTGGTCAGGGACGACTCCACCACGGTGTACTTCGCCTGCGACCACCTGGTGACCGACGGGCTCTCGACGCCGATCGCGGTGCACGACATCGCCAGCGCGTACGCGGCCTACGCCGGTGGCGAGGAGCCCGACTTCACCGAGGTGGGCAGCTATGTCGACTTCAGCCGCGAGCAGCGGGGCCGCAACGGGACCATGGTCGCCGAGGACGGCCGGCTGGACCACTGGAAGGGGTTCATGGCGCGGGGCGGGAACTTCTTCCCGCCGTTCCCGCTCGACCTGGGCGTCGAGCCGGGCTGCCTGTATCCCACGGTCAACGAAACGGAAACGCTTCTGCCGGCGGACGGGGCCGCGGCGCTGGACGACCAGTGCCGGGCGGTCGACGGGCGGCTGTTCATGGGGCTGCTGGCCGCGGTCGGGGTGTCCCTCCGCAAAGAAGGCGGACCGTCGGTCTACCGGGGCCTCATGCCGGTCAACGAACGCGGCCGGGGCGTCTATGCGCACACCATGGGCTGGTTCATCAACACGATGCCGATGGAATTCCCGGTGCCGGAGGGCGCGGAGTTCGCGGAGGTGATGACCGGCGTACGGAGCGCCTTCGCCGAAATGCAGCGCCATGCCGACGTACCGTTCGTACAGGCATGGCGGCTGCTCGCGCCGCGCGAATACACCGCGCTCCGCTACTGGCCGTATGCCGTGAACTTCTTCTCCTACCTGGATTTCCGCAAGGCGCCGGGCGCGGAGCACCACGCCGCACGGAACGCCAGAAAGCACCTGTGGGCCTCGCGCAGCAACGGCATCTGTTTCTGGTTCCACCGCAACGACGCCGGCCTCCACATGAACTCCATCTACGTGGATACTCCGCAGGCCCGAACCACGAAGTCGGCCCTCGGTGGGACGTTGGAACACACGCTGAAGAACATGGCAGAAGCGGGAACGTTCTAAAGGACGGCTAGGTCCGCTCAGCGGACCAAGTGGCCCGTTCTGTGGTCCGCCCTCGCTACTCTGGTCCCATGGCCCTGATACCGGAACTTCCCGCCGCCACCGCCGGCGACTGGTGGGTCACCACCGACCAGTCGCTGGCCCTCGCCCAGCAGCACACCGCCGCCGCGCGCACGGCTCCCGATCTGCTGGCCACCCTCGCCGAGATCGGCCGGGTGCGGGCCGCCGCCGATTCCGCGCTCGGTGGCGCCGTGCGCGCGCTGCTGTCCTCCGGACACGACTGGGACGAGATCGCCGCCGCGCTCGGCCTGCCCGACGCGGCCACCGCCCGCCGGGACACCGCGGAAGCGCTGGCCCACGCGGACCGCGCACTGGACCGGCGCCTCGGCCGCCACGGCTGACCGAGCCGGCCCGCCACCCTCCCCGTAAGCGCCGAGCCCGCTGACCGACGATTCAGTCGGCGGGCTCATTGACATGCCCGGCCCCTGCTCCAAATACTGACTCACGATTCAGTAAGCGTCACCGCAGCGCCGCCGCGGTACGTCGCATCCGGAGAGGGAGAGCCCATGTCAGAGCTGCCCACCGAGCTGGTCCCGCTGACCCCTGAGCAGCGGGACATCATCGACCTCACCCGCGCGTTCGCCCGCGACGAGATCCGGCCGCGCGCCCGCGACGTGGACGAGGCCGACACCAAGGCCCCCTGGGACCTGTGGCGCAAGGCCGCCGAGGTCGGCATCACCGGCTTCATGCTCCCCGCCGAGTACGGGGGCGGCGGCTTCACCGACGTCTTCACGCAGGCGCTCGTGCAGGAGGAGCTGTGCGCGGGCGACCTCGGCATCGGCAACCTCCTCTGCTCCAACGGCTTCTTCGCCGACCCCGTGCTGGAGCTCGGCACCAAGGAGCAGCAGCGGACCTGGCTCACCCCGCTCACCGGCCCCGACACCCCCATGACCGCGCTGGCCACCACCGAGCCCGGCGCCGGCTCCGACGCCGCCTCGATCACCACCACCGCGACCCGCACCACGGGCGGCTACCGGATCAACGGCCAGAAGGCGTGGATCTCCAACGCCGGCGAGGCCGACCAGTACGTCGTCTTCGCCAAGACCGACCCCGCGCTGCGCGCCCGCGGCGTCACCGCGTTCCTGCTGCGCAAGGACACCGAGGGCGTCGAATTCGGCGCGCCCATGCGGAAGATGGGGCAGCGCGCGATCGTCTGCCGCGAGATCTTCTTCCGCGACGCGTTCGTACCGGAGGAGAACCGGCTCGGCGACGAGGGCCAGGGCTTCCACGGCCTCATGCGGACGTTCGACATCTCGCGCGCGGTCCTCGGCGCGGCCGCGACCGGCATCGCCCGCGCCGCCTACGAGTACGCCCGGGACTACGCCACCACCCGGCAGCAGTTCGGCAAGCCGATCATCGAGCACCAGGCCGTCGCCTTCCGCCTCGCGGACATGCGGACCCGCGTCGAGCAGGCCCGGCTGATGACCTGGCGCGCGGCCAAGCGGCTGGACGCCGGGCTGGACGCGACCACCGAAGCCGCGATGGCCAAGCTCACCGCCTCGGAGACCGCCGCGTACTGCACCTGGGCCGCGGTCCAGACGCTCGGCGGCTGGGGTTACTCGCGCGAGTACCCGGTCGAGCAGTGGATGCGCGACGCCAAGCTGGAGGAGATCGAGGAAGGCACCTCGGACATCATGCGGCTCGTCATCGCGCGGGGGATGTGATGACGGCGGTCATGACGGGAGGTCAGGCCCTCGTACGCGCACTGGCCGCGCACGGCGTCACGCAGGCGTTCGGCATCCCCGGCACGCACAACCTGGAGATCTACACCCACCTCGACGCGTACGGCATCGCCCACCTCAACCCCCGCCACGAGCAGGGCGCGGGTTACGCGGCCGACGCGTACGCACGTGTCACCGGCCGCCCCGGCGTCGCGCTCACCACCACCGGCCCCGCGCTCCTCAACATCGCGGCGGCGGTCGGCCAGGCGTACTCCGACAGCGTCCCGCTGCTCGTCGTCTCGCCCGGGATGCCGCTGCGCCACCCGCGGCAGTCCACCGGGCTGCTGCACGAGATGCGCAGCCAGACGGACGCGCTGCGGGCGGTCGCGGCGGTCAGCCACCGGGTGTCGACGGTGGCGGAGATCGGTGCGGCGGTGGCCCGCGCGTTCACCCTCTTCCGTACGGGGCGGCCGCGCCCGGTGCACATCGAAGTGCCGCTGGACCTGCTGACGGCGGCGGAGGCACCCGCTCCCGTACGGCTCGCGCCGCCCTGCGTGACGGTGGGCGCCGACGTCGGCCCGGTGGCGGAAGCCGCGCAGACGCTGCGTACGGCACGCCGTCCCGCCCTCGTCCTCGGGGGCGGCGCGCGGGCCGCTGCCTCCGAATGCCGAGCGCTGGCAGAGCAGTTGGGCGCCCTCGTGGTGACCACCGCCAACGGCAAGGGCATCGTTCCCGAGACCCACCCCCTCTCCCTGGGCGTCTCCCTGCACAGCCCGGTGGTGCAGCGCTGGCTGGCGGAGGACTGCGACGCGGCGCTCGCGATCGGTACGGAGCTCGCCGAGTCGGACGTATGGACGACCGAGCCGCTGGCCCTGGGTGGCCCGCTGATCCGCGCGGACATCGATCCGGCGCAGATGTACGGGGTGCTCCCGGCCGACATCGCGCTGGTCGGGGAGGCGCGGGAGACGGTACGGGCGCTGATCGAGGAGGCGGGGACCGAGCGGGACACGGGTGCGGCCGCGCGTACGGCCGCCGCGCTCCGTGCCGAGCGGAACGCGGAGACGGCCGAGCGGGACGCGCGCTGGCTGCCGTACCTCCGGGTGCTCCGCGAGGTACTGGACCCGGACGCCGTGCTCACCTCCGACAGCGCCCAGTGCTGCTACTACGGCGCGATCCCGCACCTCCCGCTCGGTCCCGAGGGCCGCTATCTGCACCCGACCGGCTTCGGCACCCTCGGATACGCGCTGCCCGCCGCCATCGGTGCCAAGGCCGCGGACCCGGGCCGGCAGGTCGTCGCGCTGAGCGGTGACGGCGGGCTGCAGTTCTCCGTACAGGAGCTGGCCACCGCCGTGCAGACCCGACTGCCGCTCCCTGTAGTCGTGTTCGACAACGGCGGGTACGGCGAGATCCGCGACGAGATGGCGGCGCGGGGCGACCGGCCGGTCGCCGTCGATCTGCCACCCGTCGACCTGGCTGCGCTGGCCCGTGCCTACGGGGGCCATGGCGTACGCGCCGCGAACGCCGCCGAACTCGCCGATGCCCTCGGCAAGGCACTCGCCACCCCCGGCCCCACCGTCATCACCGTCCCCGAGGAGTCCGCCCGATGAGCCGCCCTGCTGCCCCCCTGACGTCCCTCACCTGGACCGATCACGAGACCGGTCACCGGGGTTACCTGGTCATCGACCGGCTCGTGCGCGGCGTCTCCAGCGGCGGCCTGCGGATGCGGGCCGGCTGCACCCTTGACGAGGTGACCGGGCTCGCCCGCGGCATGACGATGAAGGAGGCGCTGCACTACAACCCCGAGGGCCGGTACATCCCGCTCGGCGGCGCGAAGGGCGGCATCGACTGCGACCCGCGCGCGCCGGAGGCGTACGGCGTACTCGTGCGCTATCTGCGCGCCATGCGCCCGTACATCGAGCACTTCTGGACCACCGGCGAGGACCTGGGCCTGACGCAGGACCTGGTCGACAAGGCGGCGGACGAGGCCGGGCTGGTCTCCTCCATCCAGGCGGTGTACCCGCTCCTCGACGACGAGCAGGCCGCCCGGCAGCGGCTCGCCGACGCCTTCACCATCGACGTGGACGGCATCGGGCTGGACGAACTGGTGGGCGGCTGCGGCGTCGCGGAGGCCGCGCTCGCGGCGCTGGACCGCGCGGGTGTCCCGTACGCGGGCACCCGGGTCGCCGTGCAGGGGCTGGGCACCATGGGCGGCGCGACGGCGCGCTTCCTGGCCCGCGCCGGGCTGCGCGTCGTCGCGGTCGCCGACGTCAAGGGGACCATGGCCAACCCGGAGGGGCTGGACGTCGAAGCGCTGCTCGCCGCGCGCGACCCGCACGGCACGGTGGACCGCGCTGCGCTGCGCCCCGGCGACCGCGAACTGCCGGGCGACGCCTGGCTGTCGGCCGAGGCGGAGATCCTTGTACCGGCGGCCGTCTCGTACGCCATCGACGCCGCGAACCAGGCGGGCATCGCCGCGCGTTGGGTGGTCGAGGCGGCGAACATGCCGGTACGGGAGGAGGCCGAGGCGCTGCTCACCGCCCGCGGGGTGACGGTGCTGCCCGACGTGGTGGTCAACTCCGGAACGAACGCCTGGTGGTGGTGGACGCTCTTCGGGGACATCGGTGCCGACGCGGACGAGGCGTTCGCGTACACGCGGCGGTCGATGCGGGCCCTGATCGACCAGATGCTGGCGCGCGCCGAGGCCGTCGGCTGCACGCCGCGCGCCGCCGCGCACGGCATCGTGGCGGACCGGCTGCCGGTGATCGCGGAGCGGTTCGGGTGGTACCGATGACGCGCGGCCGGACGGACGGGGAGCCTGACCCGACGGTCCCGGAGCACGACCCGCTGGCCTCGCTCTTCGATCCCCGGTCCGTGGCCGTGGTCGGGGCGTCGGCCAACCCCGAGAAGTGGGGGTACTGGCTTGCTGCCGGGGCGCTCGCCGGGCGCGGGCGCCGGGCGGTGCACCTGGTCAACCGGCGCGGCGGCGCGCTCGACGGCGTGCCCTTCCTGCCGGGCCTCGGGGCGCTGCCGAGCGCGCCGGAGCAGGTGGTGGTGGCCGTGCCGCCGCCCCAGGTGCGGGCGGTGGTCGCCGAGGGCCTGGCGGCCGGTGCCCGCTGCTTCACCGTCATCACCTCCGGCGGCACGGACGCCGCCGCGGAACGGGCGCTGGCGTCCGAGGTCACCGCGCACGGCGCCCGGCTGCTCGGCCCGAACTGCATGGGCGTCGTCGACACCGCCAGCGACCTCCGGCTGAGCTGGGGCGACTTCCCGGCCGGGCAGGTCGGCCTGGTCTCCCAGAGCGGCAATCTCGCCCTGGAGATCGGCCGCCTGCTGGCCCGCGCGGGGCAGGGCTTCTCCCGCTTCGTCTCGCTCGGCAACCAGCGGGACATCGACGCCACGGACGCGCTGTTGGCGCTGGTGCGACATGAGCCGACGCGCGTGATCGCCGCGTATGTGGAGGACTTCCGCGACGGGCGGCGGCTGGCCCGAGCGCTTGCCGCGGCGCACGCGGCCGGGAAGCCGGTACTGCTGCTGACCGTGGGCCGCAGCGCCGCGGCGGGCCGCGCTGCGGCCTCCCACACGGGGGCGCTTGTCAGCGCACGCGCCACGGTGGAAGCCGTCTGTCGGGACGCGGGGGCGTTGCTGCTGGACACGGCGGGGGAGGTGGTGGACACGGCGGTGTGTGCGCTCTCAACGGGAGCTGCGGGCAGTCGTGCCGCTGGGGCGGCACGGGTGGGCGCAGCGGCACCCCAACGGCGGGAAGCCGCGCCCACGGACCCCAGCTACCCACTACCCGCGTGCCCCCGCGTCGCCGTCCTCGCCGACAGCGGAGGCCAAGGCGCCCTCGCCGCGGATGCCTTCGCTGCCCGCGGCGTGGACGTGCCGCCCCTCTCCCCGGACACCACCGCCGCGGTCGCGGCCCACCTCCCGTCCGGCGCGGGCTGCGCCAACCCCGTGGACCTGGCCGGCGCCGGTGAGGCCGACCTCGCCACGTACCCGCGCCTCGCACGCACCCTCCTCACCTCGGGCGAGGTCGAAGCCGTCGTCCTGAGCGGCTACTTCGGCGACTACGCGACCGGCAACCCGGCGCAGGCGGCGCGCGAGACGGAGGTGGCGGGGGAACTGGCCGACGCCGCCGCATCCTCCGGCCGCCCCCTCATCGTCCACACCATGGCCCGCGACACCCCGGCCCTCGCCGTCCTCCGACAGCACGGCGTCCCGGTCTACGAACGCATCGAGCAGGCCGCCGCGGCCCTGTCCGGCTTGGCCCGCCTCCGTACGGCGCAGCTCAGGCCGCCCCTGCCCCTCCCGCCCCCGTCCCTGTACCGCGTCCCCGACGGCGACTACGAGACCACCCGCGACCTCCTCTGCTCGTACGGACTGACGTTCCCCGCCGCCGAGTTCGTCCGTACCGCCGACGAGGCCACGAGGGCCGGTCACCGCGTCGGCTACCCGCTCGTCCTGAAGGCGATGGGCCTGGCGCACAAGACGGAGGCCGGGGGAGTGGCACTCGGCCTGCCCGACGAGGCGGCGCTCCGTGCCGCCTTCGCGCGGATGACCGCCGCGACAGGTGCGCACCGTTACGCCGTCGAGGCCATGGCCACACCTCCGTACGCGGTCGAACTGATCGCGGGCGTACGGCGCGACCCCGCCTTCGGCCCGGTCCTCATGGCCGGCATCGGTGGCGTACGCGCCGAACTCCTCGCCGACACCGCACTCGCCCTGGCCCCGCTCACCCCCGACCACGCCCGCGACCTGCTGCTCTCCCTGCGCCACGCGCCCCTGCTCACGGGCTGGCGCGACGCCCCGCCCGTCGACCTGGAGGCCGCGGCGGCCGCCCTGTGCACCCTGGCCCGCGCCGCCGCCGAACACCCCGAATTCACCGACATCGAGGTCAATCCGCTCCTCGTCCACCCGGGCGGCGCGGTGGCCCTGGACGCCGCCGCTGTACTGGGGGTGTGACCGAGGTACGCGCCAAAGGGGCAACGGGATGATCTTTAAGCCCTGAGCGCTCGGCCCCCGTATTTCAGAGGGACACGCGGATTGTTCTGCCAGCGGCAGAACACCGGCCGGACCGGGCTCGACGATCACTACCGTCCAGTCTCATGACGACGATTACGACGCGTACGGTCGAGTACCCGGCCGACGGTTTGACGATGCTCGGGCACCTCGCGCTTCCTGCCGGTACCGACCGCCGGCCCGCAGTGCTGCTTGGACCAGAGGGCACGGGGCTCAGCGACGTCGAGCGCCGCCGGGCCGATGCTCTCGCCGAGCTGGGATACGTAGCGCTGGCCTTCGACCTTCACGGCGGGCGCTATTTG
Organism: Streptomyces ochraceiscleroticus; assembly: GCF_000720485.1. Classification (GTDB taxonomy): domain Bacteria; phylum Actinomycetota; class Actinomycetes; order Streptomycetales; family Streptomycetaceae; genus Streptomyces; species Streptomyces ochraceiscleroticus. The sequence goes on from NZ_JOAX01000008.1 coordinate 30,357, forward strand.
GGCGACCCCGAGGAGATGCTGGCCCGTTGCATGCCGTTGCTCGCCGACCCCGATCGGATGCGGGGCATCGGCCACGCGGCGCTCGATGTGCTGCGCGCCGAACCGCGGATCGACCCCGACCGGATAGCCGCCGTCGGCTACGGCACCGGCGGCGCGATCGCGCTGGAACTCGGGCGCGACGGCGTCAACCTGCGCGCGATCGGGACCGTCAACGGACTGACCACCGGCCGACCGGACGAGGCGGCGCGCATCCGCTGCCCGGTGTGGGCCGGGGTCGGGTCGGAAGACCCGATCATGCCGCCCGTGCAACGGGACGCGTTCACCGCCGAGATGCAGGCCGCAGGCGTCGACTGGCGCCTCGTGGTCTACGGCGGCGCCTTGCATGCCTTCCACCACCCGCCGGTCGACCACACCGTGCGCCCCGGCGTCGGATACCACCCACAGCATGCGCAGCGAGCCTGGCGTGACGTCGTCGACCTGCTCGCCGAGTGCCTGCCCGTGACGGAAGATCTGCGGGCATGACCCAGGCAAACAGCCTGGCGCCAGGCATGGTCCGCGTCGGGCACTCACAGTCCCCTCCCCTCAAGTCCCCATAGCAGAACCACATTCGGGCGGATGCTCGATCGCGGAGACGCGTTCGCAACTGCCGCAGTAAATACCGGATTTACTGCGACGGGGCCCCTGCCGTGATCCTCGCGACCTGCGGCGCATCAAGATCAACTCATTGCCCCTTTGGCGCGTATCTCGGCTGGACCCCTACTGGGCTGACCCGCAACCACTGGAGGGGCCGCCCGCACACCGCGAACGGCCTCTCCGACGCCAAGGTCACCCCTTCGCGCGTCGCGTCTTCGTGCCCAGCGCGTAGAACACCAACCCGATGACCAGGAACAAGGCCAGCGGCAGTACCTGGCTGAGCGTGTACGCGAGCCGTTGCCCCGCGAACGACGGTGGCAGCGAATCGGCCGCGTTGCCCTCTGTGCCGAACCAGCCCACCCCGAAGCCGGGCCAGATCAGGACCACGACCGTGAACGCCACCAGCCCCGTCGCCAGTGTGGTCACGACCCAGGCCCCGAGCCGCCCGCCCGGTACGGCGTACGGCCGTGCCGTGTCCGGGTATTTCCGGCGGAGTACCAGCAGGCTCGGGAAGGTGATCACGTATGAGATGAATGTGGTGGAGATTGTCAGGCCCAGGCCCGCCGCGAAGTATTTCTCGCCGTCGCCTTCGGTCAGGTTCAGGGCGAGTACGAAGAGGGCCGAGGCGAGGGCCGCCGACAGCAGATTCACCCGGGCCGGCGTTCCGCGCTTTTCGTCGATCTTGCCGAGCCAGGCCGGTCCCACGCCGTCCGCGCAGGCCACCGCCTGCGCCCGGTGGGCGCCCATCGCCCAGGTGACGCCACTCGTCAGCAGCCCGATGATGAGCCCGGCCGCCGCGATGCCGCCGAAGACCGAGCCCGCCCCGCTCAGCGTGACCGTGCCGTCGGCGGCGATATGACCCCCGTACACCGTGAAGACGGCCTTGCACGCGTCGATGAATCCTCCGAGGCTGCCGATCTCCTTCCCTGGAAGGACGAAGAGGATTCCGAGAATCGGGCCGCCGTACAGGACGATCGATGCCAGGCCCGAGCGCAGGATCGAGAGCGGAATGTCCCGGCGCGGGTTGGTCATTTCCTCGGCCGCCGAACTCGGCAGCTCGAATCCCACGTAGTTGAAGATCAGTACGGGGACGAGCGCGATGAATCCCGCATACGTCGGCGTGAATTCACCCGCGGGCAGCGCGTGCACGCCGTGCTCGAACGCGAAGACGACCACGGACACCAGGAAGAACCCCAGCAGCACGATCCGCGCGACGGCCCCCGCGATCGGGACCCACTTCCCGAACCGTACGGCCTGGACGACGGCGAGCGCCCCGCCCCAGATGAAGACCAGTCCGGCCGCGTACTTCCACACCCCCGGCAGCGGCGTGAAGAATTCCTCCCACGTCGTCAGCGCGATGATGCACAGGCTGCCGCCGACCCATACCGGATTGGATATCCAGTACAGGATTTGGTTGAGCCCAGCCGTGAGCCGCCCGAAAGCGAGTCGCGTCCAGACGTACGGGCCGCCCTGTACGGGGAATGCGGAGCCCAATTCCGCGACGAGCAGCCCGTACGGGAGGAAGAAGGCGAGGGCGAGGATTGCCATCCAGGTCAGGCCCTGCGGGCCCTGCGCCGCGACCGAACCGATCGTGTCCAGCCCGACCAGCGTGCAGATCAGGAAGAACAGCACGTCCAGCCGCCGCAGATCCTTCCGCAGCCGGCCGCGCTGCTCGCCCCAGCCCTCGGAGAGGTCGGGCGAGTCCGGGCCCTTGCGGCCCGATGGAGCGGACAACGGTGGCGTCTCTGTGTCTCTCACGGCGGACTCCCTGCGACGACGCGGGCGGGGTGACGGAGCGGACCGCTCCAACTAACTGAACGCGCAGTCAGTAATGGGAAGGGACTGTGGCCCCGTAGCCGGGCGGTGTCAAGGGTTCTCGCACGGCCGCCGCCTGTAGGCTGACGGCGTGGCAAGAGTCCGGTTGAACGTGGCGGAGCGGCGCGAAGAGCTGCTGCGCGCCGCGATTGAGCAGATCGAGGCCCGTGGTGTCGCGGCGGTCCGCGTCTCCGACGTGGCCTCGGCGCTGGGCGTCTCCAACGCGCTCGTCCTGTACCACTTCTCGACCAAGGAGAAGCTTGTCGCGGCGGCGTTCGCGCACGCCGCGGAGGCCGATCTCGCCCACCTGCGGCGCCTCCTCGGCCGCCGCACGACGGCGGTGCGGCGGCTGCGCGCGGCGGTGCGGTGGTATGCGCCTACCGGGCAGGCGAAGGGGTGGCGGCTGTGGATCGAGGGGTGGGCGGCGGCCCTGCGTGATCCCGTCCTGCGGGAGACGGCCGGGGGCCTGGACCAGCAGTGGAAGGCGGCCCTCGCCGAGGTGATGGCCGAGGGCGCGGCGGCCGGTGAATTCGACTGCCCCGACCCTGCGGCGTCCGCGTGGCGCCTCACGGCGCTGCTGGACGGTCTGGCCGTCCAGATGACGTCCTACGAGGGCCCGCTCTCCCGCGCGTCGATGCTGGAGTGGGCGGAAGAGGCGTTGGCCCGCGAGCTGGGCCTGACTCGGGGGTCCCTCAAGTAGTCGCGTACGCGACGAACTCGGCCCACGCGTGCGCCGTCACGGCCAACTGCGGCCCCTCCGCGTCCTTGGAGTCCCGGATGTGGACGGTGTCGGGGCAGGTCGCGACCTCGACGCAACTGTCGCCGTCGGAGCCGCTGTAGGTGGACTTCCGCCAGGAGAGCGCGACTTCGACGCAGTCATCGCCGTCGGAGCCGCTGTAGCTGCTCTTGAACCACGCCAGTTCGGTGGTGCTCATAGCGCTCCTCGCATTCGCCTCAGCAGACTCGCAGAGTCCTCGGGGGTGAGAGCCTGCGAGCGCATCTTGGCATACCGCTGATACAGGATGCTGACCTCCTTGGGCTCGGAGACCAGCATCCCGCCTCGCTGGCCTTCGGCATAGCCCAGCCACTTGTGATCCGGGCCTTCCAGCAGCCGCACGGGGCCGTCGAGGCCAGCGTGCACCGGTTGGTGGAGCGGCATGATCTGCAACTGGACGTGGTGCATCTCGCCGATGCGCAGCAGGTGGTCGATCAGCTCGCGTGTCACCTCCACGCCGCCGGTGCCGCGCTCGAGTACGGCCTGCTCAATGATGAAGCTGAAGGCGATCGGCTGCTTGCGCCGCAGCAGCTCCTGGCGTTCGAGCCGGGCGGTCACTTGCCGCTCGACCTGCTCGTCGTCTTTGAGCGGTGGCACGCTCAAGGTCACCGCTTTCGCGTACGCCCTCGTCTGGAGCAGCCCCGGCACCACCCGGCACTCGTACGTGCGCAGGCTCACCGCCTGTTCCTCCAGCTTCGCCCACTGGCGGAACCACGCGGCGAGGCCGGGCTGCCGCGAGAGATAGCGCGACGCCGCTCTCAACGCGCCGAAGGCGTCAAGGACTTCCTCTGCCCGGTCGACGAAATCGTCCGGCGGGAACCGCCTCCCCTGCTCGATCGACGCCACCGTGTGCGGGGCGTACCGCACCAGTGGGGCCAGCTCTTCCTGCGTCAGGCCGGCGCGTTCGCGGAACGCCTTGGCCACCGCGCCGAATCCCTTCAGGCTGTCCGACGACTCCGGTTCCCCACCGCACCCGCCGCCCTCGCCGTTCATCCCGTACGCCACCACCATGCCCGGTCACCTCCGGTGCTGCCCCGCCCGACTCCCCGCCCGACGCGCACATGGTTACGCGCTGTGATGCGTACTGTCCATACTTCGGACTCGTACGCTGACCCGGCGTACGGGTTCCGCGCCTAGCCGACGGGGCTGACCAGGCGCAATCGTTGGCCCATGGCCATTCCGCCGGCTCATCGGCTGCCCCGCTCGCCCGTTACCGTACGTATGTTCACGCAGCGCTTCAGCTCCACACCCCGCGGCGCCCGGCTGGCCCGCCTCCTCGCGGAGCGGCGGCTCGTCGAATGGGGCATCCCCTACGGCAGTGACGCGGCGTTCTCCGCCACCCTGATCGTCGCCGAACTCGCCACCAATGCCGTCACCCACGGCCGCATTCCCGGCCGCGACTTCGAGCTCTCCCTCACCCTCCTCGTACCGGAACACCAGGCCCCCGCGACCCCCACGATTCTCCGTATCGAAGTGAGCGACACCCGTACCGAATGCCGCCCACCGTCCCCGGAAACGCTCCCCGCCCCTTCCGCGTACTCCGAATCCGGTCGCGGCCTTTATCTCGTGTCAGCACTCGCCGACCGCTGGACCATTCGCCCCCGCAGCCCCCTCGGCAAAACCCTTGTCGCCGAGCTGGAATTGGCGGAGGACGGGCATTGCCGGAGTGCGCCCGCGGCGGGACGCTGACGCCATGAACGCGGAAACGCTGGCCGCATTGCGGAATGCCGTGCGGGGGCCCGTTATCGGGCCGGAGGATTCCGGATACGACGAGGCCCGCAAGGTCTACAACGGGATGATCGACAGGCGTCCCGGTGCGGTCCTGCGGTGCTCGGACGCCGCGGACGTCATGAGCGCGGTGCGGGCCGTACGCGAGAAGGGACTCGAACTCGCCGTGCGGGGCGGGGGACACAGCGGGCCGGGACTAGGGGTCGTGGACGGCGGCGTCACCGTCGACCTGGCGCCGATGCGATGGGTGCGGGTCGACCCCGGCGCGCGGACCGCGCAGGTGGGCGGCGGGTCACTGCTCGCCGACCTCGACCACGCCACACACCCCTTCGGCCTCGGCGTGCCCGCAGGCATCGTGTCCACGACAGGTGTCGGCGGGCTGACGCTCGGCGGCGGGCACGGGTACCTCACACGGAAGTACGGCCTGACGGTGGACAGTCTGCTGGCCGCCGACGTCGTACTGGCCGACGGCAGTTTCGTCACCGCGGACCGGGAAAACCACCCCGAGCTGTTCTGGGCGCTGCGCGGCGGAGGCGGGAATTTCGGCGTGGTGACGTCCTTCACCTACCAACTGCATCCGGTGAGCACGGTGGGGGTCGGGATTACCGTGTGGCCGGCGGAGCAGACGCGCGAAGTGCTGAGCTGGTACGGGGAATTCCTGCCGCGGCAGGGGGACGACCTGTACGGCTTCTTCGCGGTGCTGAACGTGCCGCCGGGGCCGCCGTTCCCCGAGGAAATCCACGGGCGGCGGATGTGCGGGGTGGTGTGGTGCTGGACGGGCGAACTGGAGCGGCTGGGCGAGGCGCTCGCCGCCGTACAGGAGCCCGGAAAGCCCGCATTCCATTTCGCGGCGCCGATGCCGTATCCGGAGCTGCAGTCCATGTTCGACGCGCTGATGCCGCCCGGACTGCAGTGGTACTGGCGGGCGAGCTTCTTCGACCGGATTCCGGACGCCGCGCTGGACGCGCACTTCATGTACGCGGAAGGGCTGCCGGGCGGGCTGTCGACCATGCACCTGTATCCGGTCGACGGGGCCGCACACCGGGTGGGGAGCGACGAGACCGCGTGGAGTTACCGCGACGCCCTCTGGTCCGGGGTCTTCGCCGGGATCGACCCCGACCCGGCCAACGCCCGGACGATCAAGGAGTGGAGCGTCGGGTACTGGGAGGCGCTGCGCCCCCACTCGATGGGCGGCGGCTATGTGAACTTCTTCGGCGAGGGGGAAGGGGAGGACCGGGTCCGGGCCACTTACCGGGAGAACTACGACCGGCTGGCGCGGATCAAGCGCACCTACGACCCGGACAACCTCTTCCACACGAACCAGAACGTCAGGCCCGCACCGCGGCAGTGAAGTCGTAGGTCACGCCCGTCAGTTGTTCCGAAGCCGTCCACAGGGCGTCCGACGTGGTGTCGTCCCGCGTCCACGGGGCGCGGAAGGACAGCCCGGGGGCGCCGCGGAGGCCGCCCTGCGGGCCGATGAACGCGTCGGGCTTCATGTGCGGGGCCGTGGCCGCGCACAGGGCCGGGAGCGCGCCGACTTCGGCGGGCTGGGCGATGACGCGGTTGCCGAGGGCGACGACGCGCTCGGCGCGGGTGCGGCCCTCCATGCGGACGCCCGCCGTCTGGAGATTGGTGGCGGCGTAGCCGGGGTGGGCGGCCACGGACAGCACGTCCGAGCCGGCGCGGGCGAGGCGCTTGGCCAGCTCGTGGGTGAAGAGCAGGTTGGCCGACTTGGAGCGGCCGTAGGCGACCCAGCGGCGGTAGCGGTGGTGCTCGTAGTTGAGGTCGGTGAGGTCGACATTCGCGAGGGTGTGGAGACCGCTGGAGACCGTGACGACGCGGGCGCCGGGCGTGCCGAGCAGCGCGGGGAGGAGCAGGCCGGTCAGCGCGAAGTGGCCGAGGTGATTGGTGCCGAACTGCATCTCGAAGCCGTCGGCCGTGCGGCGGTGCGGGAGCGCCATCACGCCGGCGTTGTTGATGAGCAGATCGAGGCGGGAGGGGGCCAGGTCGGCGGCGAAGGCGCGGACGGAGGCCAGGTCGGCGAGGTCGAGGGTGCGCAGCTCGATGTCGGAGGCGGGGACCTCGGCGTGCAGATGGGCGGCGGCCGCGGCGCCGCGGTCCTTGTCGCGGCAGGCGAGGATCACCCGGGCCCCGCGGCGGGCGAGCTCCCGGGCCGTGACGTAGCCGAGGCCGCTGTTGGCCCCGGTGACGACGGCCTGCTTGCCGGTGAGGTCGGGAATGTGGGAGGTGTTCCAGCGGCGGGCCATTGCCTGAACCTTTCGGTACGCGGGACTCGGCACGTGTCAGTACGCGGTACCTCTGTACCCGTCCGAGTACGCGGTACGTCTGTACTCGTCGGTAGAGCGCTGTGGCCAGCGTACGCCGCTGTGGGTGACGGTCCGCATGCGACCGCCCCGCCGCGCGCCGGGCAGGGCAGGGAAGGCGCGGGCGGGGCAGCCGGGTATGGGGGTGGCGGTCGGGCCGCCGCTGTGGGGTCAGGCGGCCGCGGCGGCCTCCGGAGCCACGCGCGTCTCGTACACCGGGACCGAGACCGACGCGTCGTCCAGGCAGGCGCCCGTCTCCAGGTCGAAGCGCTGCTTCAGGAGCGGGGAGGCCACGTACGGGCGGCCGTCGGCGGAGCCGGTGAGGCCGCGGGAGAGGACGTAGGCGCCGGTGAACGGGTCGCGGTTGCCGATCGCGTACGGACGGCCCGCGCGGTCCAGGAAGACCGCGGCCTGGCCGCCGTCGGGCAGCAGCACGGCCACGCCGCGCCCGGGGACGAGCCCGGAGGGGGCGCAGACGGCGAGCCAGCCGCGGTCGGTGCGCAGTTCGATCGTGCCGGTCGTCAGCGGGCGTTCGAGGGTCTCGGTCATCGGGCGACAGTCCCTTCCAGGGTGCGTACGGGGAGCGTGGGGCCGGCCAGCAGGTCCAGGTCCGGCTTCATCTGGTCCCGCTCGGGGACGAAGCGGACGGACGGGTCGGGCGCGTCCGGCGCGTTGACGAAGGAGACGAAGCGGGCGAGGCGCTCGGGGTCGTCGAGGGTCTCGGCCCATTCGTCGCGGTAGTGGGCGACGTGGTCGGCCATCAGGGCCTCCAGCTCGTCGCAGAGCCCGAGGGAGTCGTGGACGACGACGTCACGGACGTGGTCCAGGCCGCCTTCGATGCGCTCCAGCCAGGCGGAGGTGCGCTCCAGGCGGTCGGCGGTGCGGATGTAGAACATCAGGAAGCGGTCGATCAGGCGGACCAGCTCGGCGTCGGAGAGGTCCTGGGCGAGCAGGTCGGCGTGGCGCGGGTCGGCGCCGCCGTTGCCGCCGACGTACAGGTTCCAGCCGTTCGAGGTGGCGATGACGCCGAAGTCCTTGCCGCGGGCCTCGGCGCACTCGCGGGCGCAGCCGGAGACCGCGGACTTGAGCTTGTGCGGCGAGCGCAGGCCCCGGTAGCGCAGCTCCAGGTCGATGGCCATGCGGACGGAGTCCTGGACGCCGTAGCGGCACCAGGTCTGGCCCACGCAGGACTTCACCGTGCGGAGCGCCTTGCCGTACGCGTGACCCGACTCGAAGCCGGCGTCGACCAACCGGGCCCAGATCCGCGGCAGTTGGTCCACCCGCGCGCCGAACATGTCGATCCGCTGGCCGCCGGTGATCTTCGTGTAGAGGCCGAAGTCGCGGGCCACCTCGCCGATGACGATCAGCTTCTCGGGGGTGATCTCGCCGCCGGGGATGCGCGGCACGATCGAGTACGAGCCGTTGCGCTGCAGGTTGGCGAGGAAGTGGTCGTTGGTGTCCTGCAGCGCCGCCTGCTCGCCGTCCAGGACGTAACCGCTGGCGCCGAGGGTGGGGGCGAGCGAGGCGATGATCGAGCCGATGGCCGGCTTGCAGACCTCGCAGCCGTCACCGTCCTTCGCCTCTTCCCGGCCGTGCGAGGCGAGCAGGTCCTCGTACGAGGTGAGGCGCAGGGTGCGGACGATCTCGTACAGCTCGGCGCGGGTGTGCGGGAAGCAGCCGCACAGGCCCTTGTCGACCGTGATGCCGTTCAGCTCCAGCTCGTCGTTGACCAGGGTGGTCAGCGCCTTGACGCAGGAGCCGCAGCCGGTGCCGGCCTTGGTGCACTTCTTGACCTCGGGGACCGTGCCGCAGGAGTGCTCGGTGACGGCCGCGCGGATGGTGCCCTTGGTGACGTTGTGGCAGTTGCAGATGACCGCCTCGTCGGGGAGCGCGGAGGGGCCGATCGAGACCGGGCCGCCGGCGCCTGCGGGCAGGACGAGCTGCTCGGGGGAGACGGGCGGGACGCTGCCGGTGAGCGGGCGCAGCGTGCCGTACGCCTCGGCGTCGCCGACCAGGACGCCGCCCAGCAGCGTGCCGTCCTGGCCGATCACCAGCTTCTTGTAGACGCCGGAGCGGGAGTCGGCGTACACCACGTCCAGGCAGCCCTCGGCGTTGCCGTGCGCGTCACCGAAGGACGCCACGTCCACGCCGAGCAGCTTGAGCTTGGTGGAGGTGTCGGCGCCGGTGAAGCCGGCGGTCTCCTGCGCCGCGATGGCGGACGCGGCGGTCTCGGCCATCTCGTAACCGGGCGCGACCAGGCCGTACACCCGGCCGTCGACGGCCAGCGCGCACTCGCCGATCGCGAAGACCGCGGGGTCGGTCGCCGTACGGCACTGCTCGTCGACCTTGATGCCGCCGCGCTCGCCGACCTCCAGGCCGCACTCACGGGCGAGCTGGTCGCGCGGCCGGACACCGGCGGAGAAGATCACCATGTCGGTGTCGATGCGCGAGCCGTCGGACAGCTCCATGCCGGTCACCGCGCCGTCCTCGCCCGCGGTGATCTCCTTGCCGCCGACGCCCGTGTGGACGGTGACGCCCATGTCCTCGATGGTGCGGCGCAGCGCCTCGCCGCCGCCGTCGTCGACCTGGACGGGCATCAGCCGGGGCGCGAACTCCACGACGTGCGTGTCCAGGCCCAGGCCCTTGAGCGCGCCGGCCGCCTCCAGGCCGAGCAGGCCGCCGCCGACGACCGAGCCGGAGGAGACGTTCTTGGCGTACTCCTCGATCTCCAGCAGGTCCTCGATCGTCCGGTAGACGAAGCAGCCCGCGCTGTCCTTGCCGGGGACCGGCGGGACGAAGGGGTAGGAACCGGTGGCGAGCACGAGCTGGTCGTACTGGACGGTGAAGCCGGAGCGGGCGGTCACCGTGCGGGTGGCGCGGTCGACGGTCTCGGCCGGGTCGCCCAGCCGCAGTTCGATGCCGTGCTTCTCGATGAAGTCCGCCTCGACGAGGGAGAGGTCCTCGGGGGTGCGGCCGGAGAAGTACGAGGTGAGCTGGACCCGGTCGTACGCCGGGCGCGGCTCCTCGCACAGGACGACGACGCGCGCGGCGTCACCGGTCATCCCCCGGTCGGCGAGGGCCTCCAGGAAGCGCTGGCCGACCATCCCATGGCCGATGAGCACGATCGTGGGAGTGGCAGTCATGGTCAGTGGCCTCCATCATTCGTGAGCAGGTGGAGCACGGGAGCGGCGGGCAGTGGTTCGTCGCCCTCCCAGGTACGGGCGAGCGCGCCGACAGTGCCGAGATCGCCGAGAAGAATGCCGCCGACCAGCCGGTCGCCGCGGACGACGACCCGGCGGTATGCGCTGCGGGTGGCGTCGCTGAGGCGGATGACGTCGTCGCCGGGGGCCGGGGTGGTTTCGCCGAAAGCGGCGAGGTCGAGGACGGGAGCCGCGGGGGAGGGGCTGCCCAGGGTGAGCCGGGTCAGGGCCCGCGTACCGCGGTAGGAGCCCGCGGCGTCGTCGAGCAGCCGGGCGGCCAGCAGATCGGCCTGTTCCAGCGCCGGTCCGGCCAGCCCGTAGGTCACGCCGTCGTGCTCGGCGCAGTCGCCGATCGCGAAGATGTGGGGGTCGTCGGTGCGCAGCGCGTCGTCGACGACGATGCCGCGGCGGACGGTGAGCCCGGCGGCCGCGGCCAGGCCGGTACGGGGGCGTACCCCGCAGGCCAGGACGACCAGGTCGGCGTCGAGCGCGTAACCGTCGGCCAGCTCGACCGCGCGGACGGCGCCGTCGCCGGTGCGCAGGCCCCGGACGCGGCACTCGGTGTGCACCTCGACGCCGAGGTCGTGGAGGTGGGCGCGGAGCAGCTCGCCCGCTTCCTCGTCGAGCTGGCGCTCCATCAGGTGCTCGCCCTGGTGGGCTAGTACGACCTGGGCGCCGCGCTCGGCGAGCGCCCGGGCGGCCGAGACGCCGAGCAGTCCGCCGCCGATGACGACCGCGCGGCGGCCCTCGGCGCCGGCGAGTGCCCGGCAGTCGTCCAGCGTGCGGAACGGGTGGACGCCGCGCGGGAGTTCGTGGGCGCCGGGCGCGAAGAGGCCGCGCAGCGGGGGCAGTACGGGGTTGGAGCCGGTGGCCAGGACGAGGATGTCGTAGGGGACGGCGCGGCCGTCGTCGCAGTGGACCAGTTGGACGTCGCGGTCGACGCGGACCGCCCGTACGCCGCTGAGCCACAGCGCCCCGGGGACCGCGGGCAGCGCGATCACCTCGGGGGTGTAGCGGCCCGCCAGTACCTCGGCGAGCAGCACGCGGTTGTACGGCGCGTGCGGCTCCTCGCCGATCACGGTCACCGTGTACCGCGCGTCACTCTGGCTGTCGCCGGAGCCGAGCTGCCGCGCGAGCCGGGCGGCGGCCATCCCGCCGCCGATCACCACCACGCGCTGTTTCGAGGTCATGCACAGCAGCGTGCGACGCCGCTGTTACCCCACCGCATCCCGGTCGTTTCCCCCAGGGAACGCTGCTCTCCTCACACGGCGGGGTGCCGTGTGAGGAGAGCAGCGGCGCGCTATGCGGCCTTCGTGAGGCGGCGGGCCGCCAGCTCGGCGTAGACCGCGGCGCCGTCCGCCAGCACCGCGTCGTCGAAGACGGCGAGCGGGGAGTGGTTGTTCGGGGAGGTCTCCGGGTCGGCGCCGGGCGGCGGGGAGCCCAGCGTCAGCATCGCGCCCGGCACCTCGGCGATCACCCGGGAGAAGTCCTCCGAGCCGTGCAGCGGCTGCGGCAGCGGCGCGTAGAACTCCTCGCCGAGGGCTTCCCGCACGGTGTGCGCCACGAAGTCCGCCTCGGCGTGATCGTTGACGGTCACCGGGTACTGCTCGACGAACTCCGCGTCCACCTCGACGCCGTACGCCTGCGCGATGCCCCGGCAGACCTCCGGCGAGCCCTCCCTGACCTTGCGCTGCGCCTCGGGCGAGAAGCTGCGGACCGTCGCGTGGAAGGTGGCGGTGTCCGGGATGACGTTCTGCTGGGTGCCGGCGTGGAAGGTGCCCACCGTCAGCACGACCGGGTCGAAGATGTCGAAGGTACGGGTGATCCACGCCTGGAGCGCGGTGACCATGGCGCAGGCGGCCTGCACCGGGTCCTTGGCGCGGTGCGGCATCGAGCCGTGGCCGCCCTCGCCGTTGACGGTCACCTTCAGGACGTTGGACGCGGCGAGCGCCGGGCCGCCACGGGTCCCGAAGACGCCGCTCCGCAGGCCCGCGGACATCACGTGGATCGCGTACGCGGCGTCCGGGCGCGTGCCGGAGGCATCCAGTACGCCTTCCGCGAGCATCTGCCCGGCGCCGTCGAAGCCCTCCTCGCCGGGCTGGAACATGAAGACCACGTCGCCCGCGAGCCGGTCGCGGTGCGCCGAGAGCAGCTTCGCGGCGCCGGTGAGCATGGTGGTGTGCAGGTCGTGGCCGCAGGCGTGCATCCGGCCGGTGTCGGCGGCGAAGTCCAGGCCGGTCTTCTCGGCGACCGGCAGCGCGTCCATGTCACCGCGCAGCAGCACCGTGGGACCCGGCTGTGCGCCGCGCAGTACGGCCGTCACCGAGCTGAGGCCGCTGCCGGTGCTGATCTCCAGCGGGAGGCCGTCCAGCGCCGTCAGCACCGTCTCCTGGGTGCGCGGCAGGTCGAGGCCGACCTCGGGGATGCGGTGCAGCGTGCGGCGCAGCTGTACGAGATCGCCGGAGAGGGCGCGGGCGTCGTCCCGCAGATTCATTTGTGCTCCTTCGGAGTGGGGGAGGCTGCCATGAGAGGACCGCACCGTGAGGGCTTCGGCAAGAGGGCCTCCGCGGTGGAAGATCAGCGCTCGGCGGACTTCAGCGGGCGGATCAGGAGGGTGCCGGCGAGGGAGACGGCGGCGGCCCCGGCGGCCCACCAGGGCACCAGCGTCAGGTGCCCGGCCTTCGCCATGGCCTGGGCCAGCAGCGGGAACGTGCCGCCGAACAGCCCGATCGCGATCGTGTACGGCACGCCCATCGCGACCACCCGCACCGCGACCGGGAAGAGCTGCGCGAACAGCACGTTGGTGAGCCCGATGGGCGCCGCGATCAGGGCCAGGTAGACCACCGTGACCAGCCACATCGGCAGCGCGCCGTGCGCCAGCGCCAGCATCAGCGGCACGGTCGCGAGCGCCAGCACGGACAGGCCGATGCGCAGGGTGCGCAGCGCGCCCAGCCGGTCGGCGAGCCGCCCGACCACGACCATCGCCGCGACCAGCAGCACCAGCGGGCCCAGCATCGAGGCGGCCGACTCGGTGCCGGAGACGACGCCGAGCTGCTGCGCGTACTGGGGGAGGTAGGTGGTGCCGTAGTAGTACCCGACGGTCGCGCCGACCGAGATCAGGAAGACGGCCGCCATGTTGCGCAGGTTCGCCCGGTACAGCGCGCGCCGCTCGGCGGCCGTCGGGCCCGTGGCGCCCGCCTCGGCGAACTCGGTGCTCTCCTCGACGCCGCGCCGGATCCACAGCGCCAGCAGGCCCAGCGCCGCCGCGACCAGGAAGCCGATCCGCCAGCCGCCGCCCCGCACGCCGTCCTCGCCGAACGCGACCAGCAGCAGCGTCAGTACGCCGAAGGAGAGGATGTTGCCGATGACCACGCCCGAGTACGAGATCGAGCTGTAGAGGAAGCGCAGGTGGCGTGGGGCGGTCTCGGTGACGTACGCGGCGGCGCTGGGGTTCTCGCCGCCCATCGACAGGCCCTGGACCAGCCGCAGCACGATCAGCAGGACGGGGGCGGCGGCGCCGAGCAGCGCGGCCGTCGGCAGTGCCGCGATCAGGACGCTGGCTCCGGAGATGACCGCCATGCTGAGCGTGAGGGCGAACCGGCGGCCGCGCGTGTCGGCGATCCGGCCCACGACGTAACTGCCGAAGGGCCGGACGACGAAGCCGACCGCGAAGCCCACGTAGGCCGCGAGCAGCTTGGTCACCGGGTCGTCGCCGGGGAACATGGCCGCCGCGAAATACGGGGCCAGTACGGCGTAGATGGCCCAGTCGAAGGACTCCACGACGCCGCCGACGGTGGCGGCGAGCAGCGCCTTGCGCCCGTTGCCGTGCGCCGTGCGTGGGGTGTCCGCGGCTCTCGCCGCTACCGCTGATGTCATCGCCGACCTCGTCTCATGGGCCCGGACGACCGAACGTCCGGTTCTGGGCGGTGCCGAATGGCTCGAATGGATCGCCATGCTGGCCAGCGGCCGAACGGAGGGAAACGGATTACCCTCAGAACGCAGGAAAGCTTCGTGGAGGCGGTGATCATGCAGGAAAACATTCCTACGGAGCTGAGCGGGCTCGACGCGCAACTGGTCCACGCCCTGCAGATCGCGCCGCGCGCCTCGTGGCAGACGCTCGCCCCGGTACTGGGCATCGACCCGGTCACCGCCGCCCGCCGCTGGAACCGCCTGGAGCGGGCCGGGCTCGCCTGGGTCACCGCCTATCCGGGGGCGCGGCGGCTGGACCGTATGTGCGTGGCGTTCGTCGAGATCGACTGCGTGGCCGGCAGCGTCGAAACGGTCACCGAGACGCTCGTACAACTGCCGCAGGTGGCCACCGTCGAGCAGATGGCCGGCGGCCGTGACCTGGTCATCACCGTCTTCGTGCCGGGCCTCGCCGCCCTCTCCGACCTGCTGCTGCGCCGCATCGCCGAGCTGCCGGGCGTCACCGCCACTCGCGCCGCCATCGCCACCCGGGTCTACGGCGAGGGCAGCCGCTGGCGGCTGCGGGCCCTGGACGCCCGCCAGCGGGAGGCGCTGCGCACCACCGGGGCGCTGCAGGGCGCCGCCGCGCCGCTGGACGCGCAGGACCGGGCGCTGATCACCGAGGTGTCCCGGGACGGGCGGGGCAGCGCCGTGGACATCGGGCGCGCGGTCGGGCTGAGCGCGCCCACGGTACGGCGCCGGCTCGGCCGGCTGATCGCGGACCGGGACATCGCACTCCGCTGCGAGGTGGCCCGCGAGCTGACCGAGTGGCCGATCTCGGCGACCCTGTGGGCGAGCGTCCCCGCCACCCACCTCGCCGAGACCGCACGGGTTCTGCTGGGCCTGCCCGAGGTGCGGCTGTGCGCGGCCGTCACCGGGCAGCAGAACCTCCTCTTCACGCTCTGGCTGCAGTCGGTCCAGGACGTGCAGCGGCTGGAGATCCAGCTCGGCGAGCGGCTGCCGCACCTGCAACTGCACGACCGGGCGATCGTCCTGAAGCAGTCAAAGCTGATGGGGCGGGCGCTGGATGTCCGGGGGCGGGCTGTGGACGTGGTGCCGGTGGATCCGTGGGCAGGGTGATCCCTGCCGGTCAGCGGTCCGCCGCGTCCTCCAGCAGCTTCATGTCGGCCGGGCCGAGGGCCAGGTCCGCGGCGGCGAGGTTCTCCTCCAGGTGCGCGAGCGACCCCGTACCGGGCGTGGGCAGCAGGACGGAGGAGCGGTGCAGCAGCCAGGCCAGCGCGATCTGCCCGTGGCTCGCCCCGTGCCGCTCCGCGACCAGGTCCATGGCGCGCGCGGCGCCGCCGGTCAGCCCGCCGTTGCCGAGCGGGAACCACGGCAGGAACGCGATCCCGTGCCGCTCGCACAGTCCCAGCAGCTCCTCCGAGCCGCGGTCGAGGAGGTTGTAGCGGTTCTGCACGGAGGCGATGGGCGCGAGCGCCAGCGCGGCGGTCAGCTCCGCCGGGCCGACCGTGTCCAGGCCGAGGTACCGGATCTTGCCCGCGTCCCGGAGCTCCAGCAGCGTGCCGATCTGGTCGGCGAGCGGCACCTTCGGGTCCAGCCGGTGGAGCTGGTAGAGGTCGATGGTCTCCCGGCGCAGCCGCCGCAGGCTCGCGTCGCACATCGCGCGCAGCGACTCGGGCCGCCCGTCGATGTGCCAGGCGTCCGCGCTCGTGCGGACTACGCCGCCCTTGGTGGCTATCACCAGGCCCTCGGGATACGGATGCAGGGCCTCGGCGATCAACTCCTCGGCCACCGCGGGGCCGTAGTTGTCGGCGGTGTCGATGAGGTTCACGCCGCGCTCCACCGCCCGCCGCAGCACCGCCACCGCGTCCTGCGGATCGGTGTGCCGTGGACCCCAGTACCCCGGTCCCGCCAACTGCGCCGTGCCGTAGCCGAGCCGCCGCACGGGCAGCCCGCCGCCCAAGGAGAAGACGGGGGCGGGGGAAAAGATCTCGGAGTCCATGACTGCCACCCTAGATCCACAGCTAGATCCTTTAACTCGCCGCCCTGGAACGGCCGGTGGTCCATAAGATCACCTGGTGCCTGACATATCCATGACGACCCTGCTCCTGCTCTGCCTGGCCGCGCTGGCGGCCGGCTGGATCGACGCCGTGGTGGGCGGCGGCGGGCTGATCCTGCTGCCCGCGCTGCTCGTCGGCCTCCCGCACGTACCGGTCGCCTTCGTGCTCGGTACCAACAAGTCGGCGGCGGTGGTCGGCACTACGGGCGCGGCCATCACGTACGTCCGCAAGACGCCGCTGGACGTGCCGTCCGCGGTGCGCATCGGCCTGGCCGCCGCGGGCGGTTCGCTGGGCGGCGCGTTCCTCGCGGCCGGTCTGGACAGCGCGGTGCTCCGCCCACTGATCATGATCGTGCTGGTGGGCGTGCTCGCCTTCGTGCTGCTCCGGCCGTCCTTCGGGACCGCGCCCGCGCCGTCGGGTCCGGTCACCCGGCAGCGGGTGATCGCCGCCGTGCTGATCGCCGGGCTCGGCATCGGCTTCTACGACGGGCTGGTCGGGCCCGGCACCGGCGCGTTCCTGGTCATCGCGCTGGCGGCGATCCTGCACATGGACCTGGTGACCGCGTCGGCGACGGCGAAGGTCGTCAACGTCTGCACCAACATCGGTGCCCTGGCGATGTTCACCTACCAGGGCACCGTGCTGTGGGGGCTGGGCGCGCTGCTCGCGGCGTTCAACCTCGCGGGCAGCACGGCCGGTGCACGGATGGCGCTGAAGAAGGGCGCCGGATTCGTGCGCGGCGTGCTGGTCGTGGTCGTCGCGGGGCTGCTGTGCTCGATGGCGTACGAGCAGTGGCTGGCCTGAGCGCGCGGGGACGCGGCCTCCGGAGGGCGCTCAGAGCTTGTTGGATCACAGCTTGTTGAGCGCCTGGCGGAGGGTGGCCTTGAAGGCCGGTACCGGCGCCTGGTCGAGGTTGCCCATCTCGCCCCACCGCACGACCGTGACGGTCCGGCCCGAGCGGCCCACGCCGAAGAGGTGCACGCCCGGCTCGGAATCGGGGATCGAGGTGTGGATGCCGTACACCCGGCCGCCGTCCGCCGCGGTGACCGTGCCGTAGTCCTTCCAGGACGCGGTCCCGCCGGGCTTGTCGTGCAGCCAGTCGCCGGCGCAGTGCGCGACCTTCTCGCGCAGCTTCGCGGCCAGCCGGCGCGCGCTGTCCTCGCCGGCCGTCACCACGCTGACCTGCTCGGCACCGGTGTCGTACTCGGTCCAGTAGCTGCGGTGGTAGGTGCCGTCGCCGCCGGGCACCACGCCGCCGTCCAGGCAGAACGGCTCCGGGTCCGGCAGCCCGGGCGTGACCTTCGAGGCGTACCAGGGCGAGGACGCGTGCGGCGGGAGCTCGCCGGGGGCGAGGAAGCGCGGCGGGGTGGTGGCGGCCGGAGCGGCGACTGCCGCGGTCGTACCGGCGGCGGTGGCGGCCAGCGCGACCGCGGCGGCGGTGAGCGCGGTACGGCGGCATACGGAGCGGATGCGCATGGACGAGACCTTTCCCCCGTGGTGGTACGTAACGGAGCTCCGGTACGTAACGGAACTCTCGTCAGTCAGACCGCCGGAACGGGGCGAAGGTTGTGCCGCCCACCGCGCTCACACGCCTTCGACGCCCACCGCGCTCACACGCCTTCGATGTGCGTCGCGCTCACATGCCGTCGACGTGCGTCACCGAGGTCAGCAGCACGGCGGAGTTCTCCACGGCCGTCACGCCGTGCTTCTCGCGCGGGATCTGGGCGACCTGCCCGGCGATCATGTCCTGCTTGCCGCGGTCCGTCGTGATCTGCACGTGCCCGTGCAGGATCTGCATGCTGCCGGCCGGCGGCGAGACGTGCTCGTCCAGCGAGGCGCCGCCGACCAGCGCGATCACGGTCTGCCGCAGCGGCCCATCGTGCAGGAAGAGCCGCGCGCTGCGGCCGTGCGGGTCGGCCTTGGCGTCGTCGAGCTGCTGGCGGGCGAGGGCGGTGAGGTCGTCCATGAGGGGCCCTTCGGTCGCGGACGTGCGGCGGTCCGGTGGCGTGGTCCTGTTCCCCATCCTCGCGGGTGCGCCGGACGCCGCAAGTCATCGGCGCGCCGTGGTACCCGTGGATGCGGAAGGATCAGGTACCCGCCCGTCCGCGACCCAAAAGGACCATTTCCGTGACCGACCAGCCCGAGCAGACCGCACCGCCCGCATTCCTGACCGTGCTGACGACGACCGACGCGGCACAGAAGGCCGAAGCGCTGGCCCGCGGCGCGATCGAGGCGCGCCTGGCGGCGTGCGCCCAGGTCAGCGCGCCGGTCACCTCGGTGTACCGCTGGGACGGCGGGATCGAGACCAGCGAGGAGTGGCAGGTACTCCTCAAGACAACCGGCAACCGCTACCAGGAGCTGGAGGAGTACCTCCGCGGTGCACACGACTACGACACCCCGGAGATCATCGCCACTCCGGTCATCCACGGCGCCGTCGACTACCTGGCGTGGATCCAGGAGGAGACGCGGTAGCGGCCGGGGCGCGGGCGTCTAGCGCAGAGCCCGCGCCACCCCGTCCTCCTTCGGGCCGAGGAAGTGCGGGTCGGGGCGGAGGGCCGCGTCGGCCGCCGCCTTGCCCGCCGCGAGGATCTCCCGGACGCCGCCGTAGTACCAGGTGGCGTCGTGCGGATCGGTGGCGCCGACCCCGTAGGCGTCGATGCCCGCGGCACCGCACAGCGCCAGCGCCCGCCGGAGGTGGAATCCCTGGCTGACCAGCACCGCCCGCTCGACCCCGAAGACGCGGCGGGCGCGGCTGCAGGAGTCCCAGGTGTCGAAGCCCGCGTAGTCGCTGACGATCTTCCGCGCCGGTACCCCGCGCGCGGTCAGGTACCGGCGCATGGCGTCCGGCTCGTCGTAGTCATGGGTGCTGTTGTCGCCGGTCACCAGGATCGCCCGGACCCGGCCCGCGTCGTACAGCCCGGCCGCCGCGTCCAGCCGGTGGGCGAGGTACGGCGACGGCTCGCCGTCCCACAGGCCCGCCCCGAAGACCACCGCGACCGGCGCCCTCGGTACGTCCGCCACGGTGCGCACCCGGTCGCCGGAGGCCAGCCGCAGCCAGGTCGCGGGCAGCAGCGCGAGCACGCAGACCACCATGACGGCCCGGACCGCCCGTCGCCGCCCCCGGACCGTGCGCGGCAGCCGCAGCCGCCCCCGTACCCACTTCCGCACAACCGTCCCCCGTTCTCCTGGACCTCCCCGTCAGCGACGCATAACGGCCTGGCATGGTTGCAAGTGGGAAGTACGAACACGAGGAGAACGACCCATGAGTGACCGGCCCGCCGAGCGGCTGCCCTTCTTCGCCTACGGGACGCTGCGCCCCGGAGAGGCCAATCACGCCTGGGCGCTGCGCGGCCGCACCGCGGCGGAACAGCCGGCGCTGATCCACGGGGCGCTGCTGTACGACGGGCCCGGCTACCCGTACGCGATCACGGGCCCCGCCGACGCGGTGGTGCACGGCCACGTCGTCACGCCCGCCGACGGCGCGTACGACGAGGTCCTGGACGTCCTGGACCGGCTGGAGGGCTACACCCCGGGCGCGCCGGACAATGACTACGACCGGGTCGCCTGTGACGCCGTCCTGCCGGACGGCAGCACGGTCCGCGCGTGGGTGTACTTCGCCGCCGAACCCCTGGCCGGCCGCCTCCGGGCCGCCGGCACCCCGATCCCCGGTGGCGACTGGCTCGCCACCGGTGGACGTGCCGCGGGCCCGGTGGGCCCCGGCGTTGCCGCCAACGAGGGCCGCGCCTTCGCCGCCACCGCACAGGAAGGTGCCTGAGCCGACCATGAACACCCCCCACCCCCCGGTCCCCAAGGCCGAGCTGCATCTGCACATCGAGGGCACGCTGGAGCCCGAGCTGGCGTTCGCGCTTGCCGCGCGCAACGGTGTCGAACTGCCGTACGCCTCCGAGGAGGAGCTTCGCCGCGCCTACTCGTTCAGCGATCTGCAGTCGTTCCTGGATCTGTACTACGCGCTGATGGCCGTGCTGCGGACCGAGGAGGACTTCGCCGATCTCGCGAACGCCTATCTCGCCCGGGCCAAGGAGCAGGGCGTACGGCACGCGGAGATCTTCTTCGACCCGCAGGCGCACACGGTGCGTGGCGTACCGATCGGCACCGTCATCGAGGGCCTGGGCCGGGCCCTGGACGCCGCGCAGGAGACCTACGGCATCACGACCCGGCTCATCATGTGCTTCCTGCGGGACGAGAGCGCGGAGTCGGCGCTGGAGACCTTCGAGGCGGCGCGCCCGTACCTGGACCGGATCACCGCGGTCGGGCTGGACTCCGCCGAGGTCGGCAACCCCCCGTCGAAGTTCCGCGAGGTGTACGCGCTGGCGCGGGAGGCCGGGCTGAAGTGCGTGGCGCACGCCGGTGAGGAGGGGCCGCCCGCGTACGTGTGGGAGGCGCTGGACGTACTCGGGGTGGACCGGGTCGATCACGGGGTGCGGTGCATGGAGGACGCGGACCTGGTGGCGCGGCTGGCCGCCGAGCAGGTGCCGCTCACCGTCTGCCCGCTGTCCAACGTCCGGCTGCGGGTGATCGACGACCTCGCCGACCACCCGCTGCCCGCCATGCTGGACGCGGGCCTCCTGGTGACCGTGAACTCCGACGACCCGGCCTACTTCGGCGGGTACGCGCACGACAACTTCACGGCCGTACGGGACGCGCTGCGGCTGGACGAGGAGACGCTGCGCACCCTGGCCCGTAATTCGTTCACGGCGTCGTTCCTGGACGAGGAGACGCGTGCCGCGTACCTCAAGGAGGTCGACTCGTACGGGCGCTGAGCCGTGACGGCCCCTAGTCGGCGACCTCGGCGGCCTCGGCGACCCGGGACAGCCGGACCGCGCAGACCTTGAACTCCGGCATCCGGGAGGTGGGGTCCAGGGCCGGGTTGGTGAGGGTGTTGGCGCGGCCCTCGCCCGGCCAGTGGAACGGCATGAAGACCGTGTCGGAGCGGATGGTGCCGGTCAGCCGGGCGGGGGCCACGGCCCGGCCGCGCCGGGACTCCACCGCGACCCGGTCGCCCTCGCCGATGCCGTACCGCTCCGCGAGCAGCGGGTGGATCTGCACGAACGGGCCGGGCGCCGCGGCGTTCAGCTCCGCCACGCGCCGGGTCTGCGCGCCCGACTGGTACTGCGACAGCACCCGCCCGGTGGTCAGCAGCACCGGGTACTCGGCGTCCGCCTCCTCCGCCGACGCGCGGTGCGAGACCGGTACGAAGCGGGCCCGGCCGTCCGGGGTGGCGAAGCGGTCCAGGAAGAGGCGAGGGGTTCCCGGGTGCGTCTCGTCGGGGCACGGCCAGAAGACGCCGTCCTCGGAGGCGATGCGCCGGTAGCTGATCCCGGAGTAGTCCGCCGCGCCGCCCTCCGAGGCGCGGCGCAGCTCCTCGAAGACCTCCTCCGGATCGGCGGGGAAGCCCTTCTCGTGGCCCAGCCGCGCCGCCAGCCCGTTCAGCACCGCCAGGTCCGTGCGGACACCGGGCGGCGGGTCCACGGCGCGGCGGCGCAGCAGTACGCGGCCCTCCAGGTTCGTCGTCGTACCGGTCTCCTCCGCCCACTGCGTCACCGGCAGCACCACGTCGGCCAGCGCGGCCGTCTCCGAGAGGACCACGTCCGCGACGGCCAGGAAGTCCAGCGACCGGATGCGCTCCTCCACGTGGGCGGCGCGCGGCGCGGAGACGACCGGGTTGGAGCCCATCAGGAGCAGCGCGCGCACATCGGTGCCGAGCGCGTCCAGCAGTTCGTACGCGCTGCGCCCTGGACCCGGCAGGCTGTCCGGGGAGACGCCCCAGACGGCCGCCACGTGCTCCCTGGCGGCCGGGTCGTCGAGCTTGCGGTAGCCGGGGAGCTGGTCGGCCTTCTGGCCGTGCTCGCGGCCGCCCTGGCCGTTGCCCTGGCCCGTCAGGCAGCCGTACCCGGACAGCTCCCGGCCGGCCCGGCCCGTGGCCAGGCACAGGTTGATCCACGCGCCGACCGTGTCGGTGCCCTTGGCCTGCTGTTCGGGGCCGCGCGCGGTGAGCACCATCGAGGAGTCGGCGTCGCAGAACATGGCGACGGCCTCGCGCAGTTCCGGCACCGGCACGCCCGTGATCCGCTCCACCAGCTCCGGCCAGTGGGCCATCGCGGCGGCCCGCGCCTCGGGCCAGCCGGTGGTGCGCTCCGCGATGAACGCCTCGTCCGTACGGCCCTGGGCGACGACGAGGTGCAGCAGGCCGAGGGCCAGTGCGAGGTCGGTGCCGGGGCGCGGGGCGAGGTGCAGGTCGGCCGCCTCGGCGGTTTTCGTGCGGCGCGGGTCGACGACGATCAGCTTGCCGCCGTTCTCGCGCAGCTCGGTCAGGTAGCGCAGCGCGGGCGGCATGGTCTCGGCGAGGTTGGAGCCCACCAGGATCACGCACCCCGTACGGGCCACGTCCGCCAGCGGGAACGGCATGCCGCGGTCGAGGCCGAACGCGCGCCCGTGTGCCGCGGCCGCCGAGGACATGCAGAACCGGCCGTTGTAGTCGATCTGGGAGGTGCCGAGCGCGACCCGCGCGAACTTGCCCAGCGCGTACGCCTTCTCATTGGTCAGGCCGCCGCCCCCGAAGACGCCCACCGCGTCGTCCCCGTATACGGACCGCGCGCTGTCCAGTCCTGCCGCGACCCGGTCCAGGGCCTCGTCCCAGGTGGCGGGCCGCAGCGTCCCACGGTCCCTGACCAGCGGTTCCGTCAGCCGTACCCGCTGGTCCAGTACCTCGGCGGCGGTACGGCCCTTGCCGCACAGCGCCCCGCGGTTCACGGGGAAGGCCGGGCGCTCGACCACCTGTACCCTTCCCTGCTCCGGGCGCAGCGACATTCCGCACTGCAGGGAGCAGTACGGACAGTGCGTGTCGACCGTGCCGGTCGTGACGTCGGCGTTCATACGGTCACGGTGCAACGCGCGCGTTTCCGCTGCCGCCCCCTGGTGTTACATGCCCGGCACGGGTCCCTCCCCGGAGCGCCGCGGAAACCGTGAGGGCGGAGAAACGACTCGTCACCCTCGCGCAACGCTCCGGCAACTCTCCGCTGCCAGGCTCTCTCCATGACGGCGTCGAACGCGCACCTTCCCGCAGCGGTTCCCTTCGACAGTACGGCGCAGCTCATGACAGAGATCACCACACAGCTCAGCACCCAGCTCAGCCGGGTCAGACTCCACAGCCGCCGCGCCGTGTCCGGCGGCGGCACGGGCAGTACCGCTCCACCGACGCTCGTCGCGGTCGCCCACGGAAGCCGTGATCCCCGCGCCCTGGAGACCGTCACCGCGCTGCTGGACCGGGTGCGCGCCCTGCGCCCCGGCCTCCCCGTGCGCCTGGGGCACATCGAACTGAACGAGCCGCTGCTGTCCGACACGCTGGCGGGGCTGGACGGCGACGCGGTCCTCGTGCCGCTGCTGCTGAGCCGCGGCTACCACACCAAGTCCGACATACCGGCGATGGCCGGCGCCGCGCCGCAGGTCAGCGCCCGTATCGCGGCGCCGCTCGGGCCGCACTCGCTGCTCGCCGAGGCACTGCACGAACGGCTGACGGAGGCCGGTACGCGGCCGGAGGCGCCCGGCACGGGGATAGTCCTGGCCGCGGCCGGCTCGCGGGACCCGGACTCGGCCACCGACACCGAACGCACCGCCCGGCTGCTCTCCGTACGGCTGGGCGGCGTGCCCGTCGTACCGGGCTACGCGGCGGGCGCGGGCGCCACCGTGGAGGAAGCCGCTGCGGCCCTGCGGACGCGCGGCCTGCGGCCCGTCCTCGCCTCGTACTTCACCGCGCCCGGCCGCTTCGCCACCGCCTCCGCCGCCGTCCTCGGGCCCGCCGCCGCGCCCCTCGGCGACCACCCCGCCCTCGCCCGTCTCGTCCTGCACCGTTACGACCAGTCGCTCCGCGCGCGTACCGCTTCCGACCGAGAGGGGGCCGGTGCGGCTACCGTCGCGGTATGACGGGTCCCAACTCACCAGAACCACGGGCAGGCCGCGCGGCGCACCGTGCCGGGCGGCCCGTGGGCACCTCGTACGACAACGATCTGTACAACGGTGACCGCTACGGCGCCGCGTACGACGAAGCCGACGCCGAGCGCTGGGTGTCCGAGCCGGACAAGCGCCCCGGCCGTACGGCGTTCCAGCGGGACCGCGCGCGGGTGCTGCACTCCGCCGCGCTGCGCAGACTGGCCGGCAAGACCCAGGTCGTCACGCCCGGCGTCGCCGCGTCCGGTACCGGCGTGCACGCCTGGGACGCGACCCCGCGCACCCGGCTCACGCACTCCCTGGAGTGCGCCCAGGTGGGGCGGGAGCTGGGCGCGGCGCTCGGCTGCGACCCGGACCTGGTCGAGACCGCGTGCCTGGCGCACGACCTGGGCCACCCGCCCTTCGGGCACAACGGCGAGGAGGCGCTGAACGAAGTCGCCGTGCCCTGCGGCGGCTTCGAGGGCAACGCGCAGTCCCTGCGGCTGCTGGCCCGGCTCGAACCGAAACGGTTCGTCACCGCCGACGACGGCCGCATCGTCAGCGTCGGCCTCAACCTCACGCGCGCCGCCCTGGACGCGGCGACCAAGTACCCCTGGGGGCGCGGCGGCCACCCCGAGGATCCGCGCTCGCGCAAGTTCGGGGTGTACGCGGACGACCTGCCCGTCTTCCGGTGGCTGCGGCAGGGCGCCCCCGAAGGCGCGCGCAGCTTCGAGGCACAGGTCATGGACTGGTCCGACGACGTGGCGTACTCGGTGCACGACGTGGAGGACGGGCTGCACGCCGGGCACCTGGACCCGGCCGTGCTGTACGCGGACCCCGAGCGCGCCGAAGTGTTCGCGGTGGCCGCCGACCGGTACGCGCCCGGCGCCGGCGACGCGGAGCTGGGAGCGGCCCTGGACCGGCTGCTGGAGCAGGAGTGGTGGCCGCACGGCTACGACGGCTCCGCGGTCGCCCAGGCCCGCCTGAAGGACGCCACCAGCCAGCTCATCGGCCGGTTCTGCCTCGCCGCGGAAACCGCCACCCGCGCCGCGTACGGCACCGGGCGGCTCACCCGCTACCGCGCCGATCTGGTCGTCCCCGAGGAGGTCCGCCTCGAATGCGCCGTACTGAAGGCGGTCGCCGACCGCTACGTGATGCAGCGCCCCGACCAGGAGGCGCTGCGGGCCGAACAGCGGGTGATCATCGCGGAGCTGGCCGAGGCGCTGCTCGCACGTGCCCCGGACGGCCTGGACCCGCAGTTCCGTTCGCTGTTCGACGGCGCCGGGGACGACACCGCCCGGATGCGCGCCGTCATCGACCAGATCGCGGCCCTCACGGACGCCTCGGCACGCACCCTGCACGCCCGCCTCACCCGCCCCTCGGGTCACACAGAACGGCGCCATCCGCCCGCGCGTGACAACTAAGGGTGACGTAGCAAGGGCCTACCCTCTTCCCCCATCACGCTCTGTGCGGGACGCTCGAACCTCCGCAGTGCGGATGGGCTCGAACGGGGTATGGCTTTTTCGAACGGGGGCGCAAACGGGGGCCGAACGGGGGGCGTTCAAGGCGCAGACGCACTGCGCCGCAGCGAGGAGGAAGCAAGTGGTCGACGCACACCAGACGTTCGTCATCGTCGGCGGTGGCCTGGCCGGGGCAAAGGCAGCCGAGACCCTCCGGGCGGAGGGGTTCAGCGGCCGGGTGATCCTCATCTGTGACGAGCGCGACCACCCCTACGAACGGCCGCCGCTCTCCAAGGACTTCCTGATCGGCAAGGCCGAGCGGGACAGCGTCTTCGTGCACGAGCCGGCGTGGTACGCGCGCAGCGACATCGAGCTGCACCTCGGCCAGCCCGCCGTGGCCCTGGACCCGGTCGCCCGTACGGTACGGCTCGGCGACGGCGCCCTCATCGCGTACGACAAGCTGCTGCTGGCCACCGGCGCCGAGCCGCGCCGCCTCGACATCCCCGGCACCGACCTGGCCGGCGTCCACCACCTGCGCCGCCTCGCGCACGCTGAACGGCTGCGCGGCGTGCTGGCCTCCCTCGGCCGGGACAACGGCCACCTCGTGATCGCCGGCGCCGGCTGGATCGGCCTGGAGGTCGCGGCCGCCGCCCGCTCCTACGGCGCCGAGGTCACCATCGTCGAGCCCTCGCCGACCCCGCTGCACGGCGTCCTCGGCCCCGAGATCGGCGGGCTCTTCACCGAGCTGCACCGCGAGCACGGCGTCCGCTTCCACTTCGGCGCGACGCTCACCGAGATCACCGGGCAGGGCGGCGTCGTCCTGGCCGCGCAGACCGACGACGGCGAGGAGCACCCGGCGCACGACGTGCTCGCCGCGATCGGCGCCGCGCCGCGCACCGCCCTCGCCGAGCAGGCCGGGCTGGCCCTCGCGGACCGCGCGCAGGGCGGCGGCATCGCCGTGGACGCCTCGCTGCGCACGTCCGACCCGCACATCTTCGCGGCCGGCGACGTGGCCGCTGCCGCGCACCCGGTCCTGGACACCCGGCTGCGCGTGGAGCACTGGGCCAACGCGCTCAACGGCGGCCCCGCGGCGGCCCGCGCCATGCTCGGCCAGGAGGTCAGCTACGACCGCATCCCGTACTTCTTCTCGGACCAGTACGACGTCGGCCTGGAGTACTCGGGTTACGCGCCGCCGGGCTCCTACGAGCAGGTCGTGCTCCGCGGCGACGTCGGCAAGCGCGAGTTCATCGCCTGCTGGCTGGACGCCGGCGGCCGGCTGCTGGCCGCGATGAACGTCAATGTGTGGGACGTCACCGAGCCGCTGCAGGCCATGATCCGCTCCGGGCGCCCCCTGGACGCGGAGGCGCTGGCCGATCCGGCGGTGCCGCTGGAGTCGTTCCTCGCGTAGCGTGCGCCCCATGGCGATCCGTACGACAACGGTCCCGCGGGCGGAGATCTTCGACCTGCGCAGGTCGGTGCTCCGCCCCGGGCTGCCCGCCGAGGCCGCGGTGTACCCGGAGGACGCGGACCCCGGCGTCTTCCACATGGCGGCGTACGACGGGGACGCCCTGGCGGCCTGCGCGACCTTCTTCCCCGACCCGGTGCCGGGCGAGGAGGCCGTCCCCGCGTACCGCTTCCGCGGGATGGCCAGCTCGCCCGAGGCACGCGGGCGGGGCTTCGGAGCCGCCGTGCTGCGCGCCGGCATCGAGGAGGCGGCCCGCCGCGGCGCCCAGCTTGTCTGGTGCAACGGCCGGGTCTCCGCGCGCGGCTTCTACGAGCGGATGGGCTTCACCACGGACGGTGAGACGTTCGAGATCGTGCCGAGTGGCGCGCATCACCGCTTCGTCTTCAAGATCGCCGCGGAGTGAGGCGCGGCCCCGGGACTGTCACTGGTGCCCCGTAGAATTCTCGCGTGGCAGGCAGGATCAACGATGACGACGTGCGGGCGGTCCGGGACGCGGTCCCGATCGATGCCGTCGTGTCCGAGTACCTCCAGCTCCGCAATGCCGGCGGCGGCAATCTGAAGGGCCTGTGCCCCTTCCACGACGAGAAGTCCCCCTCCTTCCACGTCAGCCCCGCCAAGGGGCTGTACCACTGCTTCGGCTGCCAGGAGGGCGGCGACACCGTCGACTTCATCATGAAGGTCGACCACCTCTCCTTCGCCGAGACCATCGAGCGCCTCGCCTCCCAGGCGGGCATCACGCTGCGGTACGAAGAGGGCGGGTACGCCCCCGGACGCCAGCAGGGCGAGCGCACCCGCCTCGTCGAGGCGCACAAGGTGGCCGCGCAGTTCTACATC
This sequence comes from Streptomyces ochraceiscleroticus, assembly GCF_000720485.1. Classification (GTDB taxonomy): domain Bacteria; phylum Actinomycetota; class Actinomycetes; order Streptomycetales; family Streptomycetaceae; genus Streptomyces; species Streptomyces ochraceiscleroticus. The sequence goes on from NZ_JOAX01000008.1 coordinate 58,519, forward strand.
GACCAGCTCGACAGCCCCGAGGCCGAGATCGGCCGGAAGTTCCTCGCCGAGCGCGGCTTCGACCAGGCCGCGGCCCAGCACTTCGGCGTGGGCTACAGCCCGGCGGGCTGGGACCACCTCACCCGCTTCCTGCGCGGCCGCGGCTTCACGGACAAGGAGCTGATCCTCTCCGGCCTCTCCCAGGACGGCCGCCGCGGCCCCATCGACCGCTTCCGCGGCCGCCTGATGTGGCCCATCCGCGACATCGCGGGCGAGGTCGTCGGCTTTGGAGCCCGCAAGCTCAGGGAGGACGACAACGGCCCGAAGTACCTCAACACCCCCGAGACCCCGATCTACCGCAAGTCGCATGTGCTGTACGGCATCGACCTCGCGAAGAAGGAGATCGCCAAGGGGAACCGCGCGGTGGTGGTCGAGGGCTACACCGACGTCATGGCCTGCCACCTCGCCGGCGTCCGCAGCGCCATCGCGACCTGCGGCACGTCCTTCGGCGAGGGCCACATCAAGATCCTCCGCCGACTGCTGATGGACAACAGCGGCTCCGAGGTCGTCTTCACCTTCGACGGCGACGCGGCGGGCCAGAAGGCGGCGCTGCGCGCCTTCGAGGACGACCAGAAGTTCGCCGCCGAGACCTCCATCGCGATCACGCCGGGCGGCATGGACCCCTGTGAGCTGCGCCTCGCCAAGGGGGACGAGGCCGTCGCCGACCTGGTGGAGTCCCGTACGCCGCTCTTCGAGTTCGCGCTGCGCCAGCTCGTCGCCCGGCACAATCTGGCCACCCCGGTCGGCCGCGCCGCCGCGCTGGACGAGGCGGCGCCCATCGTCGCCAACATCAAGAACAGCTCCATCCAGCACGAGACGGCCGTCCAGCTCGCCGGCCTGCTCGGCATCCTGGACACCCAGTTCGTCGTCCGCCGCGTCTCCCAGCTCGCCCGCTGGGCCCGCGAGCGCGGCAGGGACCCGAGGGAGGCCCAGGGCAGGCCGCAGCGGCGCGGCGCCGAGCCCGCGCAGCCCGCGGCCCCCGAAGGCCCCCGGGGCCCCGCACTGAACCTCCGCAGCCCGGCGCACCGCGTCGAGCGCGAGCTGCTCAAGCTCGCCCTGCAGCGCCCCGACCTGGTCGCCCCGACCTTCGACGCGTACGGCATCGACGAGTTCACCGCGCCGCCGTACGCCGTGGTCCGCCGCTGCATCGAGGAGGCCGGCGGCACGACCGCGGCGGACGCCGGCTTCCTCACCCGCGTCCGCGAGGCCGCGCCCGACGACACGGTCCGCTCGATGGTCACGGAGCTGGCCGTCGAGCCGCTGCACACCCGCCGCGACCCGGACGAGCTGTACGCGGGCGTGCAGCTCGTCGCCGTCCGGCTGGCCGCCGTCCGGCGGCGCTGCGGCGAGATCCACGGCGCGCTGCAGCGCCACGACCCGCGCACGGGCGGCGAGCAGTACACCGCCCTGCAGAACGAGCTCTGGGTGCTGGAGCAGTACGCCCAGGCCCTCCGCGAGCGCGGCTCCGCGGCCCTCTGAGGCACGCGCGGAGCTGCCCGCTGCGGGTGGCCGGACTGTCTGCGTAACCACCCGGTCACCCGCTGAAGGCAAAAAGTCGCCGCACGCCCCTCGTGGCGGGAGTGTGTCGTACTCCACACTGAGGAACGGTGCCCGAGTCCTCGAAGCGCGACGGATCCGGAGATACAGAGCCGGAGCCCGACGCCAACCCGCTTCTGATGTACGGGACGGACGGCGGCTCGGCCGCAGCCGTACCCGACCTTTGTGCCGCCTCAGCAGCGATCACCCTGGAGGTCGCCCCCGTGCAGACACGGAGCCTCGCCGACGTGCCGCCCGCCGCGGCCGCCACCGTGCCCCAGCAGGCCGAGCCGCCCGCCCCCGAGATGCTGTCCGAAGAGCCGGACCCGGCACCGGAGCCGCCGCCGGAGCGGGCCAGGCCCGAGGCAGGTGGCCCGTCCTCCGACCTCTTCCGGCAGTACCTCCGGGAGATCGGCCGCATCCCGCTGCTCAGCGCGGCCGAGGAGGTCGAGCTGGCCCGCCGCGTGGAAGCCGGCCTGTTCGCCGAGGCGAAGCTCGCAGGCACCCCCGACCTGGACTCCCAGCTCGCCCTCGACCTCGACAAGCTGGTGGTACTGGGCCGGATGGCCAAGCGCCGCCTGATCGAGGCCAACCTCCGCCTGGTCGTCTCGGTCGCCAAGCGGTACGTCGGCCGCGGCCTGACCATGCTCGACCTCGTCCAGGAGGGAAACCTCGGGCTGATCCGCGCGGTCGAGAAGTTCGACTACGCCCGCGGCTACAAGTTCTCCACGTACGCGACGTGGTGGATCCGCCAGGCCATGTCCCGCGCGCTCGCCGACCAGGCCCGCACGATCCGGGTCCCGGTGCACGTCGTCGAGCTGATCAACAGGGTCGTAAGGGTCCAGCGCCGGATGCTCCAGGAGCGCGGCTACGAACCGACGCCCCAGGAGGTCGCCGCCCAGCTCGAGCTGCCCGAGGAGCGGGTCAGCGAGGTGCTGCGGCTCGCCCAGGAGCCGGTCTCGCTGCACGCGCCGGTCGGCGAGGAGGACGACGTCGCGCTCGGCGACCTCATCGAGGACGGCGACGCCGCGTCCCCCGTGGAGTCCGCCGCCTTCCTGCTGCTGCGCGAGCACCTCGAAGCGGTGCTCTCCACCCTGGGGGAGCGCGAGCGCAAGGTCGTCCAGCTCCGCTACGGCCTGGCCGACGGCCGACCGCGCACGCTGGAGGAGATAGGGCGCATCTTCGGCGTCACCCGCGAGCGCATCCGCCAGATCGAGTCCAAGACCCTGAACAAGCTCCGCGACCACGCCTTCGCCGATCAGTTGCGCGGCTACCTCGACTGAGGGCCGGCCCGTGCCCTGGGGCGCCCCTCCCGCGGCCCTCAGCCCTCGACTGCCTCCTGGCCCGCCGCAGGGCTCCCCACAGGGCTCTCCGCGGGGCTTCCGGCCGCCTCGTGGCCGCCCGTCGCCTCCTCGAAGGCGCCCGGGTGCGTCTCCTCCCGTACCGACGTGTACTGCTGCCGCACCGCCTGCCCCACGGCCAGCTCCTCGCCCGGCTCGAAGACCTGGCAGGCCGCGGCCGGCCAGCGCGGCGGCTCCTGTGCCGTGTGCGTCCCGTGCGCGAGGCCCAGCGCCCACGCCGCCTGCCGGGCCGCGCCCACCGCCGCGTAGTCCGCCGGCTGCGGCACCACGACCTGCGCGCCCAGCAGCGCGGGCGCGGCGGCCTGGACGGCACCCAGCTCGGCCGCGGCACCCAGCAGGAACACTCTGCGCACCGGTACGCCCCGCCCGCGCAGCACGTCCAGCGCGTCCGCGAGGCCGCACAGCATGCCCTCGACGGCGGCGCGCGCCATGTGCTCGGGCTTCATGCTCTCCCGCCGCAGCCCGTGCAGCGAGCCCGCGGTGTGCGGCAGATGAGGCGTCCGCTCGCCCTCCAGGTAGGGCAGCATCACCATCCCGTACGAGCCCGGCGTCGACTTCAGCGCCAGGTCCGACAGGCCCTCCAGATCCGTCCCCAGCGCCTCGGCCATGCCGCGCAGCACCCGTACGGCGTTGCTGGTGTGGACGACCGGCAGATGCATGCCGGTGGCGTCGGCGAAGGAGGTGATCGTGCCGGTCGAGTCCGCCAGCGCCTCGTGGTGGATGCCGAAGACCGACCCGGAGGCGCCCAGCGACACCACGGCGTCCCCGGTCCCCACGCCCAGCCCGAAGGCGGCGGCCATCGTCTCGCCCGTACCGGCGGAGATCAGCAGCCCCTCCGGCGTCACCCCGGCCGCGTCGGCCGGGCCCAGCACCTCGGGGAGCCGCACCTGGTGCCCGAGCGCCAGCTCGACCAGGTCCGGGCGGTACGCGCCGCTCGCCGCCGACCAGAAGCCGGTGCCCGAGGCGCCGCCGCGGTCCGTCGTGCGCCGCGCGGGCCGCCCCAGGAGCTGCCAGACCAGCCAGTCGTGCGGCTGCATGATCTCGGCGACGCGGGCGGCGTGCTCGGGCTCCGCGCGCGCCAGCCAGCGCAACTTCGCCACCGGCTGCGCGGCGTGCGGCACGGAACCCACGCCCTGCGCCCACGCCGAGCGCCCCCCGAGCGCGTCGATCAGGTCGGCCGCCGCGCTCTGCGCCCGCTTGTCGTTGCCCATGAGGGCCGGGCGGACCAGCGCGCCATCGGAGTCCAGCGGGAGCAGGCCGTGCTGCTGCGCCGAGACGCCGATCGCCTGTACGCCCTCCAGGAGCCCGCCGGCGGCCGCCTCACCGAGTGACATCAGCCACGTCTGCGGATCGACATCGGGCCCCTTCCCGTCGGGATGCGGGGCGTACCCCTGCCTGACGACGGCACCCGTTTCGGTGTCGCAGACGACGATGCGTGTGCTTGCGGACGAGCTGTCCAACCCGGCGACTATCCCCATAGGACCTGATGATGCCGCATGCGGGGACCACTGCGGAAAGCCGGACTCCCCGGACCGCACGGCGGCGGCCCGGGGAGAGCGGCGGTCCCGGCCGGCCGCGGCCGGCCCGGCACGCTAGGTGTTGCTGGTGCCCCAGTCGTCCTCTGTGCCGGAACGCTGCTCGCGCAGCGAACGGACGCGGTCCGAAACGGAGTTCGGGATCTTGTCGCCAACCTTGGCCGAAACCGCGTCGTACGCCTTGTTCGCGGCCTGCCGGCCGGTCTGCGCGGCGGACTCGGCGGTGTTGCGGACGGCGGGGTTCTGCGCGACCCGCTGCGCGCTCTTGCGCAGTTGTTCGTACCGCTCCCGCCCGGCCCGGGTGCCGAGCACGTATCCGATGGCCAGTCCCGCGATGAACGTGAGCCGGTAGCGCATCGCTCCACCTCTCTGTCTGTCGGTGCCGCTCCCGGGCGCTTCCCGGCGACGCGGCGAGCCGCTGCTGTACTGCTCTCACCGGTACCCGGGGCCCGGGTGATCACCCGTGGGCATACCGATTGGCAAAGCACCCCCCTGCTTGCGCTAATGTATGTGTCGCAGCGAGCGCACGCCGTCCGGAAGCCCGGACCGGAGTGCATTCGAGGCACACAGAGCAATCCCCTGTAGCTCAATTGGCAGAGCAGCCGGCTGTTAACCGGCAGGTTACTGGTTCGAGTCCAGTCGGGGGAGCGCAGTCCCCTGTAGCTCAATTGGCAGAGCATTCGGCTGTTAACCGGAGGGTTACTGGTTCGAGTCCAGTCGGGGGAGCAGAGGAAGAGGACCCCGCGAGGGGTCCTTTTTCGTGCCCGGCTCCGTGCCCGGCCCGTGCCCGGCGCGGTCGGCGGCGGACCGCCGGGACCTCGCTGCGAATCGAACACCCGGACCACTCCAAAGAGTGATGCTCTGGGTGGAACCGAACGGTGGGTGATCGCAGTCTTCACGATCGCGCGCAGCCGGCCGCTCCGCGCTCGACGCCCACCCTCACGGGCAGCAGATCGTATGAGCGGCTATGCTGCGGCAGACGGCGCGCACAAATGTGCGCGGCGCGCCGTTACGGGGGCGGTAGCTCAGCCGGTTAGAGCAGCGGACTCATAATCCGTCGGCCGTGGGTTCGAGTCCCACCCGCCCCACCACCGCGCGCTGAGCAGAAACGATCTGGCCAGCGGGCGCAGCACATCGAAGGGCCGCCACGCATGCCGCGTGGCGGCCCTCGTCGTTGCCGGGGTGGGGGTCCGGGGTCTGTGGCGGGGGCGGTCGGGCTCGGACGTGTGTCCGAGGCCGGGGGGGCGGTGGTCCAGGGGTCCGGTGGTCCGAGGGTCCCGGTGGTCCAGGGGCGTCCGCCCGACTGGAATTCATGATTCCGAACCCGTATTCCGTATCCGTTCGCCGAGGTGGCAGGACCGGCCTACGGCTCATGAATTCTTCTCTACGGGCAAGCGTCTGACCGAGCCCTGGGGTGTGCCCCGGGGAAGACGGATTTTTGGATGGCCGCCCACTGTTTCCGTCTTCCTTACCACTGCGCTGTGCGCGCGGACGTGAATTCTAGGGACTCCCGCCTGCACGCTGACCGCTGGGCGGCTTCTGGAACGCCCAGTCGTTCCTGGAATTCTTCTTTTCGTGGATGTACGTGGTCTGGGGAGAGGGTACCGCTATGTCTTCACTTGAGGTTGAAAGCAGCACGTTCGATGCCGTGGTCGTCGGCAACGGCGCGCTCGGTTCGTCGCTCACCCTCGTTCTTGCCCGGCTCTGACTCCGCGTCGTACTCGTGGAGGAGCCACACCGGCCAGCCGCCGCTTCGGCCGCTGCGGGGGCGATGCCCGGCTGCTTCAGCGAGGTGACCACGACCCTGCTCAAGAGCGAGCACGGGCGCACCACGCTGGACACGGACGTCAGGGCGACCAAGCTCTCGGACGGCTGGCCGACGCGGCTGTACGAAGAGGTCGGCGGCGACGAGATCCGCAGCGCCAACGGCGCGATCGTCATGTTGAACACCGTCGGAATTCCGCAGATCGACGACGACAACTACGCGGCCATGCGCACCGTGATGGACGAGTACGGTGAGAAGTACGCGGATATTTCGCCGTCGGATATTGCTTGGCTGGATCCGGAGCCGGGGTCGCGTCCGCAGCTCGCGATGGTCATTACCAATGAACGCGCGGTGAATTCCCACGCGCTGCTGGGTCGGCTGCAGTCGGCCTTCACTGAAGCCGGCGGTACGGTCGTGCCCGAAAACGTCAGCGGGCTGTTGAAGAATAGGAAAGAGCCGCCGGCGTCACGCTGAAATCCGGTAGCGAGCTGGAGGCGGGCAACGTCGTACTGCCCGCCGGGGCGGCCACTCAGCACCTCCTGGATACCGCCCCGAGCGACCAACATCATCTCCACCACGCCGCGCACCACACCGCTCCTCAGCGATGTGCTGTTCCTGCTGGGCTGTGCCACCCACCAGGCGTGACGGGGTGCTGGCGCGGCCCGCGCCGGCGGCTGGCCCTGCGCTCGTGCTCCCCGGCGAGCGCGCCCGGCTCCGGGAGCACCTGTCCGCCGCCGCACGCGGGGAGCGCTGCTGATCCAGGCCGTCGACCGGGCGTGGTCAGGTGGCCTGCCCGTGGCCGCGCGCCTCGGGAGCCTGCTGTCGGCGCTGTCGCAGGCCGTCACCGTGCTGTCGTACGCCGCCGGAGTCCCCGTCGTACGGCTGCTGCACAGCGACGCCGCTGACGAGGAGCCGGCCGCCACGCTGAACCCGGCGCGAGCGCTGACGCGTGCCGGGCGGCCGGGCGTGCGGGAGGCCCATGCGGCGAACCAGCGGTTCGTGGCGAGCTCGCCGCGGCGCGACCACTACGCGCCGCTGATCCGGAGATCGACGCGGCGCTGTGCTTCATCCGCGCGCCCACGGTGTCCGCAGGTACCCGGCCCCGATGACGGAACTTCGCCGGCCGTACGCATGCCGCCGGGCATCTGACCTGGCTGGACGCCCGGACGGGCGGCCCGTGACGACAGCGTCGTGGCGCGGTGGCGCGGGCCGGGGGCCAGGTGGGGCGCTGGGATCGGACACCACCAGCGACGTCCTGTCGGCGCTGGTGGACCGCCTGGACCCGCAGTGGTCCGCGGGCCGGCTCACTTTCCTGACCCGGCTCGGCGCCGACGCCGTGCACGACGTACTACCCGTTCTGCTGGGCAAGGTCGCCGCGTCCGGTGCCCTGGGCGTCTGGGCCTGCGACCCCTGGCAAGGCGACGCCGTGCACGCGCCGGACGGCGGGCCGCGCCGGGACCTCGACGCGGTGCTGGCGGAGGCCAGGGCGTTCGCCGAGGTGCACCGTGCGTCGGGTACGTACGCCGGGCCCCACCTCGAACCCGGCAGTGGACCGGCCGCGCGTCTGGACCTGGCCCTCCAGCTCGCCGAGTACTACCGGTCGCCGTGAGCGCCCGTGATCGCCTGTGCCGCCGACGACGGCGGGGCCAGCGTCTGTGCCGCCGCCGACGGCCGGGCCGTCAGCTGTCGAAGTCGACCGTCAAAGTGTCGGAGGCCGGGAAGGTCTGGCAGGTGAGGACGTAGCCCGCCTCGACCTCGGAGGTCTCCAGGGCGAAGTTGCGGCGCATGTCGGCCTCGCCGTCGCGGATCAGCGCGCGGCAGGTGCCGCAGACGCCGCCCTTGCAGGCGAACGGGACGTCCGGGCGAGACTGCTGGGCGCCGTCCAGTATGGCGCGGTCGCGGGGGAGCGGCTGGGTCGTCGTCCGGCCGTCGAGGGTGATCGTGACCTCGCTGACCGGGCCGTCGGCCGCGGCCTCTTCGTGCCGCGCCTCGCGCACCGGCTCGTCGTCGGCGTAGAACAGTTCCTGGTGGACGCGGTCCTCGGGCACGCCGAGGCCGGCCAGTACCTGCTGCGCGTCGCGGACCATGCCGTGCGGGCCGCACAGCCACCAGTGGTCGGCGTCCGCCACGTCGACCAGCGAGTCGATGAGCGCGGACAGCCGGTCGGCGTCCAGGCGCCCGGAGAGCAGTTCGGCCTCGCGCGGCTCCCGGGAGAGGACGTGGCCGAGCTGGAAGCGGGTGGGGTAACGATCCTTCAGGTCGGCCAGCTCGTCCGCGAACATCACTGTCGCCGTGCGGCGGTTGCCGTAGAAGAGCGTGACGCGTGAGCTGTCGTCGGCCGCCAGCACGGATGCGGCGATGGACAGCATCGGCGTGATTCCGGAGCCGGCCGCGATCAGGACGTGGTGGCCGGGGACGGTGAGGTCGGGGGTGAAGAAGCCGGTGGGCGCCATCACCTCGACGGTCTCTCCAGGGCGTACGTCGTTGACCAGCCAGGACGAGAACAGGCCGCCGGGCACGACGCGGACGCCGATGCGCGGGGTGTCACCGACGGGGGCGCAGATGCTGTACGAGCGGCGCTCGTCGCGGCCCTCGATCTCCCGGCGGAGGGTGAGCGACTGGCCGGGCGCGAACGCGAACTCCTCGGCCAGCTCCTCCGGTACCTCGAAGCTGACGGCGGCGGAGTCGTCGGTCAGCGGCTCGACCGCGGCGACGCGGAGGGAGTGGAACGCCGGACGCCGGCGGGCCGGGGCCGCCGCCGGGGCGGGCGAGGCGGGCGCGGTGGGGGCGGTCATCAGATCTCCTTGACGTGCTCGTACGGTTCCCGGCAGCTGCGGCAGCGGCGCAGCGCCCGGCAGGAGGTGGCGCCGAAGCGGGAGAGCTCCTCGGTGTCGGCGGAGCCGCAGCGCGGGCAGGGCACGGCCCGGCGGGTCGGCGACAGGTCCAGCAGGACCGGGCCTCCGGTGCGGCGCGGGGCGGGCCCCGGCGGCGCGATGCCGTGCTCGGCGAGCTTGCGGCGGCCCTCCTCGGAGATCCAGTCCGTCGTCCACGGCGGGTCCAGCACCGTTTCGATACGGACGTCCGCATACCCGGCGGTGCGCAGCCGGGCCGCGAGCGTGGCCCGCATCTCGGCCATGGCCGGGCAGCCCGAGTAGGTCGGGGTCATGGTGGCCGTGACCGAGCCGTCCGGCGCCACCTCGACGCCGCGCAGGACGCCCAGCTCGGCGAGGGTGACCATGGGCAGCTCGGGGTCGACGACCTCGGAGGCGATCCGCCGGGCGCGGGTCGCGGCGGTCTCCGGCGCGGCGCCGTCGTCGTGGAGAACGTGCAGGGTCGCGGCCATCGTCACCACGCGGCTTCCGGGTGGGCGCGGGCGAGGCCCTGCAGTTCGTCGAGGAGCGGCGCCAGGTGCTCCGTGCGGTCGCCGGCCCGGCCCGTGCCCGGCACGGCCGTGACCTGCGCGGGAGTCGTCAGCCTGGCGGCCTCGGCGACCTGCGCGAGCACCGCGCGGGTGGCTTCGGCGACCTCCTCGGCGGGCGCACCGAAGCCCTCGGCGGTCCGGTCCGCGTACAGCTCCTCCAGCCAGGGGGCGAGCTCCGTCCAGGCGGCCTGCATCCGGCGGTGCGACTCCGCCGTCCCGTCACCGAGCCGGACGACCCACTCCGCCGCGTACTGCCGGTGGTACGTCAGCTCCTTGACGCCCTTCGCGGCCACCGCCGCCAGCACCGGGTCGGCGCAGCCGGCCAGCCGCTCGAACAGGGCCAGCCGCCACGCGGACTGCGCCAGCAGCCGCCCGACGCAGCACGCGAAGTCACCGCGGGGCAGCTCCGCCAGGCGTACGTTGCGGAAGTCCGCGGCGTCGCGGAAGTAGGCGTACGCGTCCTCGCCGCGGCCCGTGCCGTCGGCCTGCCCGGCGCGGGCGTACAGCAGCCGGGCCTGGCCGAGCAGGTCGAGGCCGATGTTGGCGAGTGCCATCTCCTCCTCCAGCTCGGGGGCGCGGGTGCACCACTCGGCCAGCCGCTGCGCGGCGATCAGCGCGTCGTCCCCGAGGGCCACGCAGACCTCGGCCAGCGCGGCCGCGTCCACGCCCTCGGGCAGCGCCGTCGGCACGCCGTGCAGCGGGTCGGCGAAGCCCGTGCCGAAGGCCCAGCGGGCATCGCCCTCGTCGCCGTCGGCCAGCGAGAGGTACACGTGATCGTCGGCCGCTTCGCGGGCTTCACTCATGTCGGCTGCCATGTCCTAGCTGCTCCTGGTCCTGTTCCTGCTGGTCCTGCTGGTCCTGCTGCTCCTGGTCGGATCCTGATCGCGGGCCGGCGGGCTAGATGTGCGGGATGTCCGCGGGGATGTCGTAGAAGGTCGGGTGGCGGTAGACCTTGTCGCCGCTGGGCTCGAAGAACGGGTCCTTTTCGTCCGGTGTGGACGCGACGATCTGGTCGCTGCGCACGGCCCAGAGGGAGACGCCTTCGTTGCGCCGGGTGTAGAGGTCGCGGGCGTGCGTGAGCGCCATCCGGTCATCGGCGGCGCGGAGCGACCCGACGTGCACGTGATTCAGGCCGCGCTTGCTGCGTACGAAGATCTCGTACAGCGGCCACTGGGCCTTGGGGTGGCCAGACGCCTGGCCCTGGGTCTCGCTCATGCCGCGTGCTCCTTCTCTTCGCCGCGGGCCCGCTCGGCCGTCCGGCGGGCCTGCTTGGCGGCATGGGCCGCCGCTGCTTCGCGCACCCAGGCGCCTTCCTCGTGGGCCGTGCGGCGCCGGGCCATCCGCTCGGCATTGCACGGCCCGTCGCCCTTGATGACCCGCATCAGCTCGGAGAAGTCGGGGGTGCCGAAGTCGTGGTGGCCGCGCTCCTCGTTCCACTTCAGCTCGGGGTCGGGGAGGGTGACTCCGAGCTTCTCGGCCTGCGGGACGGTCATGTCGACGAACTTCTGCCGCAGCTCGTCGTTGGAGTGGCGCTTGATGCGCCAGGCCATCGACTGCGCGGAGTTCGGCGAGTCGTCGTCCGGCGGGCCGAACATCATCAGGGACGGCCACCACCAGCGGTCCACCGCGTCCTGCACCATGTCGCGCTGCGCCTGCGTGCCCGCCATCATCGTCCGCAGCAGCTCATAGCCCTGCCGCTGATGGAACGACTCCTCCTTGCAGACCCGCACCATGGCCCGCGCGTACGGGCCGTACGAACTGCGGCACAGCGGGACCTGGTTGCAGATCGCGGCGCCGTCCACGAACCAGCCGATCACGCCGACGTCGGCGAAGGTCGGGGTGGGGTAGTTGAAGATCGAGGAGTACTTCTGCCGGCCCTCGATCAGCCGGTCGGTCAGATCGTCGCGGTCCGCGCCCAGGGTCTCGGCCGCGGAGTACAGATACAGGCCGTGGCCGGCCTCGTCCTGGACCTTCGCGAAGAGGATCGCCTTGCGGCGCAGCGAGGGGGCACGGGTGATCCACGCGCCCTCCGGCTGCATGCCGATGATCTCGGAGTGGGCGTGCTGGGCGATCTGCCGGATCAGCGTCCTGCGGTACCCCTCCGGCATCCAGTCCCGCGGCTCGACGCGCTGGTCACGGGCGATCGTGCGGTCGAAGTGCGCCTGGAGTGCGGGCTCCTGGGGCGGCGCCGCCGCGGTGTCGCCCGGTGACGAGGATGCAGAGCTTGGCATGTCCATCCTTCCCAACCGACCGTTCGTTCGGTTACTCAGTCTCGTGTATTCCGGCGTCCATGGCAAGAGGCGGCCGGGAATCTTTCGGGGGGCGCTTCCCGAGGGCGGTGCGCTTTCGGGACGGTCTTCGGGGCAGCCCCGCGCTTGTCCCTCGCTCAGCGGCCTTCGAAGACGGGGCGGCCGCGGTCGAGGAAGGACCGGACGGCCGCTCGGTGGTCATGGGTGGCGCCCAGAGCGGCCTGCGCGGCCGCCTCACGGTCCAGTACGTCGGCCGGGGCGGCGCCGGGCGCCTCCCGCAGCAGCCGCTTGACCTGGGCGTACGCCAGGGTGGGGCCCTGGGCGAGGCGGCCGGCCAGCGCCCGGCCCTCGGCGGCGGCCGTGCCGTCGGGGACCACGCGGTGCGCCAGCCCCCAGTCCAGCGCCTCGTCGCTGCCGAAACGGTCACCCAGCAGGAACAGCCCGGCCGCCCGGGACGGCCCGACGGCCTCGGCCAGCGACGCGCTCAGCCCCGTGTCGGCGGCCAGTCCGATGCCGGTGAAGGCCGTGGCGAACCGGGCCCCGGCAGCCACCACGCGCACGTCGGCACAGAGCGCGAGCCCCAGCCCCGCGCCCACGCACGCGCCCTCGACGGCCACCACGACCGGCTGGGGCAGCGCGCGCAGCGCCAGCACGAGCGGGTTGTACTCCTCGGTGACGGTGGCGAACGCCGAGGCCGGGCGCTCCTCCAGCGCCCGAGCGTGCTCCTTGAGGTCCTGACCCACGCAGAACGCCTTGCCCCGGCCGGTGAGCAGCACCGCCCGTACGGCGTCGCCCTCGGCCGCGACCCGGCGGACCGCGGCCAGCAGGCCCTGCTTCATGGTCACGTCCAGGGCGTTGCCCGCCTCCGGACGGTCGAGCTCGATTTCGGCCACGCCGTCGTTGAGGCGGTAGAGAACGCCGTGGCCGGGGCGGCCGGGGTTACTGGGGTACGTCTCGCCGCGGCCGGTCGTCTCGCTGTGGCCGGCGGTCTCGCCGGGCGTCTCCGAAGGGGTCACTCCCATGTGTAGAACCCCTGCCCCGTCTTCCGGCCCAGCTCGCCGCGGGCGACCTTCTCGCGGAGCAGCGCGGGCGGCGCGAACCGTTCGCCCAGCGTGACCTGCAAGTACTCCGCTATCGCGAGGCGGACGTCCAGGCCGACCAGGTCGGTCAGCTTCAGCGGGCCCATGGGGTGCTTGTATCCGAGGCTCATCGCGGCGTCGATCGCCGCGGGCTCCGCCACGCCCTCCTCGACCATCCGCACCGCCTCCAGGCCGAGCGCCAGCCCCAGCCGGCTGCTGGCGAAGCCGGGGGAGTCCTTGACCACGACATCGGTCTTGCCGAGCGCATGCGTCCAGGCCAGCGCCGACTCCAGCGTGGCGTCCGCGGTCTCCGGGGCGACGACCAGCTCGATCAGCGCCGAAGCCGGTACGGGGTTGAAGAAGTGCATACCGAGGAAGCGGGCGGGGCGTCGGAGCGCGGCACCGAGCTCGGTGACCGACAGGGAGCTGGTGTTCGTCGCCAGCACGGTGTCGTCAGCGACCGCCTGCTCGGCCGCGGCCAGCAGCTTCGCCTTGAGCGCGGCGTCCTCCGGCACGGCCTCGACGACCAGCGCGAGATCGCTGGGCAGCTCCTCGGGGGACGCGACCGTGGTCACCCGGGCCAGCACCGACTCCGCCGGCTCGGCGAGCCTGCCGCGCTCGGCGGCGCGTGTGAGCCCGGTCGCCACCCGGTCCAGCGCGGCAGCCGCGGCCTCGGCGCCGCTCTCGACGACCGTGACCCGTGATCCGGCCGCCGCGAACGACTGGGCTATGCCGGCGCCCATCCGCCCGCCCCCGATGACGGCCATGGCCGCCGGCACGGTGGCGCTCACCGCTACCCCCTCCACTTCCGCACTCACGACCGCTCCTCCTTCTTCACCAGACCGCTCTTCTCCGGGCCCCTCTCCTTCGGGCCCCTCTTTTCCACGCGCCGCTTTTCCAAGAAGTGCGTCATACGGTCGCGCTTGTCCTGCCCCTCGAAGAGCACCGCCTGCGCGAGGTCGTCGGCGACCGGATGCGCGCCGGGCGCGTCCACCACGAGCTTGGTCAGCCGCAGCGCCGTCGCCGAGGAACGCGCCATGCGGTCCAGTACGGCGTGCGCCCGGTCCAGCAGCTCGTCGGCCGGGACGACCTCCATGACCAGGCCCGCGGCGAGCGCCGCCGGCGCGTCCAAGTTCCGCCCGGCGAGCAGTACTTGCTTGGCGACCGACTCGCCGACCAGCTCCGGCAGCCGCCAGGACGCGCCGGCCGCGGCGAGGATGCCCAGCCCCGGCTCCGGGTTCCCGAACACCGCGTCCGGCCCGGCGATCCGGAGGTCGCAGGCGTAACTCAGCTCCGCGCCGCCGCCCAGCGCCCAGCCGTCCACCGCGGCCAGCGTCGGCATCGGCAGCCGCCGCACCCGCTCGAACAGCCGGCTGTTGATGCCGCGCAGCGCGTCGTCCCGGCCGCGGCGCAGCAGCTCGGCGATGTCCGCGCCGCCCGCGAAGACGCCGCCGTGCCCGGTGAGCAGCAGCAGCCGCGGGTCGCGCTCCAGCAGGTCGCAGACGGCGTGCAGCTCGGAGATCATCAGGCCGCTGAGGGCGTTGCGCGCCTCGGGCCGGTACAGGGTCACCACGACCCGGTCGTCCCGCTCCTCGACGCGCAGCGTCTCGTACGGCCCGTCCGCCGCAGCACGGCTGACGTCGGCTGCCTGGTGGCCCGGAGTTGTCGCCGTCGTCTCGCTCATATCCGCTCCACCAGCATCGCGACGCCCTGTCCCACGCCGACGCACAGCGTGGCCAGGCCCTTGCGGGCGTCCTCGCGCTCCATGCGGCCCAGCAGTGTCAGCAGGATGCGGGCGCCGGAGCAGCCGAGGGGGTGGCCGAGCGCGATCGCGCCGCCATCGGCGTTGACCTTGTCCTCGTCCAGGCCGAGCCGCCGGGTGACGGCCAGCGACTGGGCGGCGAAGGCTTCGTTCAGCTCGATCGCGCCCAGGTCGGAGATCTTCCAGTCCGCACGGGCCAGCGCCTTCTCCGTGGCCGGCACCGGGCCCAGGCCCATGAGGTTCGGCTGGAGGCCCGCCGAGGCGGAGGTGACGATGCGGGCCCGGGGCGTCAGGCCGTACCGCCGCACCGCCTCGGCGCTCGCCACCAGCAGCGCGGCCGCACCGTCGGAGAGCGGCGAGGAGGAACCGGCGGTCACGACGCCGTCCTCGCGGAAGATCGTCCGCAGCGTGCCGAGCTTGTCGAGAGTCGTGCCGGGGCGCGGGCCCTCGTCGCGGGTCACCTCGTCGTCCGCGCCGTGCCGGCCGCCCTTGACCGGTACCGGAACGATCTCCCGGTCGAAGTGGCCGGCCTCCTGCGCGGCGACCGCCCGCTGGTGGCTGCGGAGCGCGAACGCGTCGGACTCGGCCCGCGTGATGCCGTCGAGCGCCGCGACCTCCTCTGCGGTCTCGCCCATGGAGAGCGTCGTCTTGGCTGTCTCGGGACCGGAACCGGCCACCTCGCGGTCGGCGGCCGTGAACGCCGGGTTGGTGAACCGCCAGCCCAGCGACGTGTCGTGCACCTCGCCCGGCTTCGCCCAGGGGGTGCCGGGCTTGGCCATCACCCAGGGCGCGCGGGTCATCGACTCCACGCCGCCCGCCACCACCAGGTCCGCCTCGCCCGCCCTGATGGCCTGCGCGGCCGAGGCGACGGCGGTCAGGCCGGACGCGCACAGGCGGTTGACGGTGTACCCGGGGACGGTGTGCGGCAGGCCGGCCAGCAGCACGGCCATCCGCGCCACGTCGCGGTTGTCCTCGCCGGCCTGGTTGGCCGCGCCGAGTATGACCTCGTCGACCGCCTCGGCCGGGGCGCCCGCGCGGCGCACCGCCTCGCCGACCACCAGGGCGGCCAGATCGTCGGGGCGTACAGAGGCCAGCGCGCCGCCGTACCGGCCCTGCGGCGTACGGGCGCCGTCGACCAGATAGACCTCGTCGGACACGTCAGCTCTCCTCGGTGGCGGTGGCCGTTTCGGGGGCCACGTGGCGGCGGGACTGGAGCACGTCGAACCGGCCGGTGATGAAGGCCGAGTCGGTGAGCGTGGCGGACGCCGCCGGGTTCGCCGCGCTGCCGTGGAAGTCGCTGAACGCGGCGGTCTGGTTGGGGAAGACCGCGCCGGTGAGGTTCTCGGAGAGGTGGACGCCGGCTTCGAGGGCGGCGGCGCGGGCTGCCTCCAGGACGTCCTCGCCGGTGGCGTGCATGGTGGCGGTGAGCGCGCCGTGCGCCCGGACCGTCTCGGTGAAGAGCCGCAGGCTGTGCTCCGTGGAGTCGGTGGCGATCACGAAGGAGACCGGGCCGAACCACTCGCGGGTGTACGTCCCCGCGTCGGCGGCCGCGTCCAGCAGCGCGACGTGCGGCGTGCTCAGCGTGGCGCCGTCGTACTCGGGATGGTCGACCGTCTGCGAGGGATGCACGGCCTGGCCCAGGCCCGCCGCCTCGGACAGGCGTGCGCGCACCCCGTCGTTGACGAGCGCGCCGAGCGTGCCCGCCGCCCGCTCCGGGTCGCCCAGCAGCTTGTCCAGCGCTGCCGCCAGGTCCTCGGCGAACTCCGCGGCGGTACGGGTGCCCTGGTCCGTACGGATGCCGTCGCGGGGCACCAGCAGGTTCTGCGGGGTGGTGCACATCTGGCCGCTGTACAGGGAGAGGGCGAAGGCGAGGTTGCGCAGCAGGCCCTTGTAGTCGTCGGTGGAGTCCAGCACGACGGTGTTCAGCCCGGCCTTCTCCGTGTAGACGACGGCCTGGCGGGCGTGCTCCTCCAGCCAGTTGCCGAATTCCTTGGAGCCGGTGAAGTCCACGACCCGGACGTCCGGGTGGAGCGCCAGCTCGGCGGCGGTGCGCTGGTCGGCGGTCTCGGCGGCGAGGAGGACCACGTCCGGGTCGAAGCCGGCCTCGGCCAGCACCTCGCGGGCGATCCGGACCGTGATCGCCAGCGGGAGCACGGCGCCCGCGTGCGGCTTGACGATCACGGGATTGCCCGTGACCAGGCCGGCGAAGAGGCCCGGATAGCCGTTCCACGTCGGGAACGTGTTGCACGCGATGAGCAGGTTCACCCCTCGTCCCACGGGGGTGAAGGTCTTCTCCATGACCAGCGGCTCGCCCTTGCGCTGCGGCTTCGTCCAGCGCGTGACCGCGGGCAGCTTCTTCTGCTCGGCCCAGGCGTACGCTACCGCCTCCAGGCCGCGGTCCTGCGCGTGCGGCCCGCCCGCCTGGAACGCCATCACGAAGGGCTGGCCCGTCGTGTGGTGCACGGCGTGCGCGATCTCGAAACTCGCGGCATTCAGCCGGGACAGGATCTCGGCGGCGACGCCCGCGCGGACATCCGGGGTGGCCGCGCGCCAGGCAGACGCCGCCGCCTTCGCCGCGGCCACCGCCTCTTCGGGCGTGACCTGCGGATAGTCGACATCCAGCGGCAGGCCGTACGGAGAACGCTCGCCGACGGCGACCGTGCCGCTCTGCGGATGTCCGGGGAGCTTGAAGGCGGAGCCCAGGTGGGCGCGGAAGGTGGCCTCGCCGGCGGGCGCCGCCTCCGGGCCGTACACCTTGGGGCTCGGCGACTCGGGGTGCGGCGACCAGTGGTCCCGGTCGCCGGCCGCGGCGACGGCGCGCTCCAGCAGGTCCTTGTGGCGGTGGAAGAAGTCGGTTCGATCAGTGGCGCGACCGGGGGATCGGTCGGTGGCTCGGTCAGTGACGCTCTCGGACAAGGCAGTCCACCTCTTGACAGGCACTTCAGA
This sequence comes from Streptomyces ochraceiscleroticus, assembly GCF_000720485.1. Taxonomy (GTDB): domain Bacteria; phylum Actinomycetota; class Actinomycetes; order Streptomycetales; family Streptomycetaceae; genus Streptomyces; species Streptomyces ochraceiscleroticus. The sequence continues at coordinate 76,212 of NZ_JOAX01000008.1, forward strand.
TGCTGATTGTTTAACCGCGTCGTAACGCTAACCGAATGTTCGGTCGGGCAGCAAGGGTGGTTGATGGCCTGTGGATAACTCCGGTCCGGCACAGCGGATGTTCGCCGCGGACCAGGCGTCGCGGCGGCTCGGAATCGAGCTGCTGGAGGCCGGCGAGGGGTCGGCCCTGCTGCGCATGACCGTGTGCGAAACCATGGTCAACGGGCACGGCATCGCCCACGGCGGCTATCTCTTCCTGCTCGCCGACACGGCCTTCGCCTGCGCCTGCAACAGCCACGGCCCGGTGACCGTGGCCGCCGGCGCCGACGTGACCTTCGTGGCGCCGGCAAAGCAGGGCGACGTCCTCCTCGCACGGGCCGAGGAGCGCACGCGGTACGGGCGGAGCGGCATATACGACGTGAGCGTCCAGCGGGGCGGGGAAGTCATCGCGGAGTTCCGGGGGCGAAGCCGCGTGATCCGAGGTGTGGAGGAATGAGCAGCATGGTCAGCAATCCGACGGCCGCGGCGGCCGAGCGCCGGAAGACCGGCACCCCGCTCCCCGACGAACTCCTGGACGCGGGCGAGCGGCTGAGCCGCGACGAGCTGCGGGCGCAGCAGCTGAAGAACCTTCAGGCCACGCTGCGGCACGCGTACGACAACGTGGAGCTGTACCGCAAGAAGTTCGACGCGGTCGGTGTCCGTCCCGAGGACTGCCGCAGCCTGGCGGACCTGGCGCGCTTCCCCTTCACCACCAAGGCCGACCTGCGCGACACCTACCCCTTCGGGATGTTTGCCGTGCCCATGGCGGACGTCCGCCGCCTGCACGCGTCCAGCGGGACGACGGGCCGCCCCACCGTCGTCGGGTACACCGAGGCCGACCTGGACATGTGGGCGGACGTGTTCGCCCGCTCGATCCGCGCGGCCGGCGGCCGCCCGGGCCACAAGGTCCACAACTCCTACGGATACGGCCTGTTCACCGGCGGGCTCGGCGCGCACTACGGTGCCGAGCGCGCGGGCTGCACGGTCATCCCCGCCTCCGGCGGCATGACCGCCCGTCAGGTCCAGCTCATCCAGGACTTCCGGCCCGAGATCATCCTCGTCACGCCCTCGTACATGCTCACCCTCCTCGACGAGTTCGAGCGGCAGGGCGTCGATCCCCGTACGACCTCCCTGCAGATCGGCATCTTCGGTGCCGAGCCGTGGACCGAGGAGATGCGCCGCGAGATCGAGGAGCGGATGGACATCCACGCGGTCGACATCTACGGCCTGTCCGAGGTCATCGGCCCGGGCGTGGCACAGGAGTGCGTGGAGACCAAGGACGGGCTGCACGTCTGGGAGGACCACTTCTTCCCCGAGGTCGTCGACCCGGTCACCGGAGAGGCGCTGCCTGATGGCGAGGAGGGCGAGCTGACGTTCACCTCGCTGACCAAGGAGGCGCTGCCGGTCATCCGGTACCGCACCCGCGACCTCACCCGGCTGCTGCCCGGCACGGCCCGCCCGAACTTCCGCCGCATCCAGAAGGTCACCGGGCGCTGCGACGACATGATCATCCTGCGCGGGGTGAACCTCTTCCCGTCCCAGATCGAGGAGATCGTGCTGCGCACCCCTGGGGTAGCCCCGCACTTCCAGCTCGAGCTCTCCCGGCGCGGCCGGATGGACCACCTGACCGTACGGGTCGAGGCGCGCGCCGACGCTGGTACGGAGGCCCGCGCGGCGGCCGCGGCGTCGATCGCCAAGGGCGTCAAGGACGGCGTCGGCGTGACCGTGAGCGTCGACATCGTCGACCCGGAGACGCTGGAGCGCTCGGTCGGCAAGCTCAAGCGCATCGTGGACGTGCGCGAGCGGGACTGACGCCCCGCGCCCCAGGTGCGGGCGCCCGCCCGTACCGGAAGCACCCCGTGTCACAGTGAGGGCATGATCAGACGACCCGACCGGAACCCGGGGGCACGGCAGGGCCGGACCACCTACGACCGCGACTCCCTCGTGGAGGTCGCGGTCGCGGTGTTCAACGAGCGCGGTTACGACGGCACCGGCATGGAGGAGCTGGCCCGCAGGCTGGGCATCAGCAAGTCCTCCATCTACCACCACGTCTCCGGCAAGGAAGAGCTGCTCGACCTGGCCGTCGGCCGGGCCCTGGACGCGCTCTTCGCCGTACTCGACGAGCCGTGCGGCGAGCACGCGGATGCCACGGCCCGCCTGGAGCACACCGTCCGGCGCAGCGTCGAGACCCTGGCCGCCGAGCTGCCCTACGTGACGCTGCTGCTGCGCGTGCACGGAAACAGTGAGGCGGAGAAGCGGGCCCTGGAGCGGCGGCGTGAGTTCGATCACCGGGTCGCGGAGCTGGTGCGGCAGGCGGCGGCCGACGGCGGGATACGCGGTGACATCGACCCGGGGCTGATCAGCCGGCTGCTGTTCGGTACGGTCAATTCCCTGATCGAGTGGTACCGCCCGGACGGCGGGCTGTCCGTACCGACGCTGGCCGACGCGCTGGCCACGATGGTCTTCGACGGCCTACGGGCGCAGCGGGACTGACCACCCCAGGGAGCGGCGCTCACCACCTGGTGCCGCGGGTGCCGGGGCCGCGACACGCCCGGGCGTCGGCCCATTCCCGATCGGGCCGAATGCGTATGTCTAGGACGGCGCAACGTGGGCAGGGGTGCCGGACGGCCGCGTGGCGCGGGATGCGGAGCACGGTATGTGGGACACCCTGGTGGAATACGCCCCTCCGCGTCTCCCGTTGACGCGGCTGAACACCGACGACCGGACCGGAAGCAGGGAAAGCACATGAGCACGGTAGAGCTCACCAAGGACAACTTCGACGAGATCGTCTCCGGGAACGACTTCGTCCTCATCGACTTCTGGGCCGAGTGGTGCGGTCCGTGCAAGCAGTTCTCGCCGGTCTTCGAGAAGTCCTCCGAGAAGCACGAGGACCTGATCTTCGCCAAGGTCGACACCGAGGCGCAGCCGGAGCTGGCCGCGGCCTTCCAGATCCAGTCGATCCCCACGGTGATGATCGTCCGGGACAACATCGCGGTCTTCTCGCAGCCGGGCGCGCTCCCCGAGGAGGCTCTCGAGGACGTCATCGGCCAGGCCCGCAACCTGGACATGGACGAGGTCCGCGCATCCGTGGAGGAGGCCCAGAAGGAGCAGCAGGGCGGCGGTGAGTGAACTCCTGCTGATCCGGCACGGTGAGACGGAGTGGAGCCGTTCGGGTCAGCACACCAGCTGGACCGACCTCCCCCTCACCGAGCGCGGCGTCGAGCAGGCCCGTGAACTGGGCCCGCTGCTCGCCGGCCGGAAAGTGGCGCTGACGCTGGTCAGCCCCATGGCCCGGGCCCGCAGGACCGCCGAGCTGGCCGGTCTCACCGACACCGAGGTCGACAGCGACCTGGTGGAGTGGGACTACGGCGGCTACGAAGGCGTGCGCACGGTGGACATCCACCGCACCCGCCCCGAGTGGTTCCTGTTCACCGACGGCGTCGCCCCCGGCCCCGAGGGGCATCCGGGTGAGACGCCCGAGCAGGTGGGGGCGCGCGCCGACCGCGTACTGGCCCGGCTGGCGCCGCGGCGCGCGGCCGCCGACGGAGACGTCGCGCTGGTCGGGCACGCGCACTTCCTGCGCGTGCTGGCCGCCCGTGAGCTGGGGCTGCCCGCGTCCGCAGGCGCGCTCTTCACCTTCGAGACGGGGGCGATCGGCGTGCTCGGCACCGAACACGACCGCCCCGCGGTGGTGGCCTGGAACACCCGGACGCCCTGAGGGGTCCGGCCTTCCCGCATACGTACGGAGCCCGCGAGCCTTCTGACTCGCGGGCTCCGCCGTCTGTAGGGGGCCGTGCGCGCTTCATTAAGGGCCGTGCGCGCTTCAGGGGGTCAGCGGCGCCAGCTCCAGAGGGGAGACATGCCCCTCGATCATCGCGGCCAGCCCCTGTACGGCGCAGGTGTCCGGACGCTCGGCCACCTGGACGGGCATCATCGTGCCCTGCCGGATCATCGGCTCCAGGCCCGGGATCAGCGCGCTGCCGCCGGCCAGCATGATGCCGCGCTCGGCGAGGTCGGCGACCAGGTCGGGCGGGCAGCGCCGCAGCACCTCACTGATGCCGTCGAGGACGCCGGTGAGCCGGGCGGCGATGGCGCGCCGTACCCGTTCGGGCTCCACCTGGACGCAGCGGGCCTCGCCGCTGACCACGTCCCGGCCGTGCACCTCCACCGGGGCCGGTTCGGGGCCGCCGTCACCGGCGAGCGCCAGGTGCAGCGGACGGATGTTCTGGCTGGCCACCATCAGCTCGTGGTGCAGCCGCAGATGCTGTACGACGGCGTGGTCGACGGCCTCGCCGCCTACGGGGACGGTCTCGGCGGCCACGATGGACCCGAGGGACAACACGGCGACCTGCGTCGTGCCGGCCCCGCAGACCACGATCATCGTCGCTTCGGGCTGTTCGACCGGCAGTCCGCAGCCGACGGCGGCGGCCACCATCGTGTCGACCAGTTCCACCCGCCGGGCGCCAAGCCCGGTGAGCGTCTCCACGGCGGCCCGCTGGGTCAGCGGCTCGCTCCCGGCGGGCAGGCAGACCGCCGCCCGCATGGTGGGTTTGCGCCGCCACGCGCGGCGCAGTTTGTCGCCCACGAGCTGTCGCAGCAGCCGCTGGGCCATCTCGATGTCCACGATCGTGCCGTGGCAGACCGGGCGGACCACCCGGATATGGTCCGGGGTCCGGCCCGCCATGTACTCGGCGCGGCCGCCGACGGCTATGAGCGCGCCGGTACGGCTGTTGACGGCTGTGACGGTCGGTTCGTCCACGATCAGGCCGTGGTTCTTCACGTACACCCGGGTGCGCGCCGCGCCGAGGTCGACGGCGACCGAGCAACGACGCAGCTGCCCAACGCTGGTGGTCATGGGATTCCTCCGCGGGTGGGCCGATAGGGGCAGGAGCGGCAGCACACCTCTCGACCGTCATCCTTCTGCCGTACGCGTCCGGCTGCCCGCTGAACGGGGCCGTGCGAGTGGCGTCGCGCCTCGCTCCCGGTCAGTCCAGCAGCCGTTGCAGCAGGCCCCACGTGAACTCCGCGACGCGTGGCTTGGGCGGGCCGGAGGCGGTGCTCGGAGCGGTGAAACCCAGCCGCCAGCGGGTGGGCGCCGAGCCCTCCATCGGGTGGGCCGGGGGGAACGCGCGTGCGACCTCGTCGACGGTGCAGGACCACGGCACCAGGTCGTCGGCCGTTCGGAGTACCGGACCCGACGCGTCCGGGGCGCGGATCAGCCACTCGTTCCACACCGCGCCCCCGGGCGCTGTCAGCACCTCGAAGCGCAGAGTGGGCCAGAGGGACACCGGCCAGGTCAGTGCCCGGCACGTCAGGTCGCCCACCCGGCGGGCGGTGTCGGTCTCCGGCGGGCCCAGGACCGAGCGGTACCGCTGCAGGGCGCCGCGCGACCGGGGCGAGCGGCTCATCGCCTGCCAGCGGCGGTTGGCCTCGCGCATTTCGGGGCGGGTTACGCCCAGAGTGCGCAGCGCGTCCTCCACCAGGCCCGGCTGGTGGTCCGCCATCCGGCGCAGCAGGACCAGTTGGAAGCCGAGCCGGCCCGGCACGCCGAGCGGCCCCTGCGGCCCGCCTCCGGGCTCCTGAAGCCGGCTCCGCGGCTCGCGTGGGGTTCCGGGCTCATCCGTAGGGCTCATGCCGCACATCGTCGCGCAGTACGGGGCGGGTGGCGGCCGGGTTCGTACGGTACGCGGGGTCACCGGGGCCGCGGCCGCGCGGGAGGAAGAGCACGGAGTTGACGTAGCGGCGGTGCGGCACCAGTGTGCGGCGCAGCAGTCCGTGCTCGGCCACATAGGACGTGCGGGCCTGGTGCCCCGGGAGGTCGAAGGCGGCCAAGGGGAGCCAGCGGTCGCCGGGCAGCACCCAGCCTCTGTAGTCGCGCGCCGCGACCCACTCCAGGACCGGGCCGAGCGGCTGGATACGCGTCTCCAGTTCGACGAACAGGGCGGGCCGGTACCGCTCGACGGTGCGTTCGGCGCCGCGCAGCACCGCCGGTTCGGCGCCGTCCACGTCGATCTTGATGAGCGTCACGTCGGACAGCTCCAGATGGTCCAGGGCCACGCAGCGCACCTCCAGGGCGCTGCGGTGCAGCCGGCGGCGCACCAGTGAGGAGACGCCGCGGTCGCCGCGCCCCCCGGGGGTCAGCCATAACGTGGCGATCCCCGAACGGTCGCCGGCCGCGGCCCGCACGACCTCGACGTTGTCGGGTGTCACGGCCGCCAGGAGCCGCGCCAGGTGCGGCACCGGCTCCAGGGTGACGACCCGGTCGGCGCGGCGCGCCAGATGCCGCGCCCAGGGCCCGTACCAGCCGCCCACATCCACGGCGGTGCCGCCGGGCCGGCAGAAGTCGGAGAGCCGGCGCAGTTCGGGCTCGAAGCGCGGGTAGAGCAGCGTGGCGGCGGCGGAGACCAGCCGCGGGGGCAGGTGCGGGGCGAGCCGCGCGGCGAGCGTCACGGCCGGGCCCCGCCCTCGGAGGCGCCCGCCGTACCGTGCGCCCCGCCCGCCGCTTGCATACGGGACAGCAGCCGCTCGTGCTCTTCGGGGGAGACCTGCTCCCCCGAAGAGGGCAGTAACTGCGGCACGCCGTCCAGGATCGGATAGCGGCGGCGCAGCCGGGGGTTGTAGAGCACGTCCTCCGCGGCGATCAGGGCCAGCGGGCCCTTGTCGAGCGGACAGGCGAGTATCCGCAGCAGCGGGTCGTCCGGCTTCATGAATCAGCTCCCTCGTACGAGTGCGGTGGCGGGACGGTGCCGGCCGTCGGCCGCCGGCGGTGCCGGCCCACGGCGCGCGGCACGGCTACCGCCCCGCCCGACGGGCGTGCACCAGCAGGATGGACGCCAGCGACGGCAACCGGCAGAGCGCCCGGTCCAGCGGCCGCAGCGGACGCGGCACATCGTGGTACGGCGCCCCCGCCATCCGTACGACCTCGAACCCGGCAGCCGTCAGGAAACCGCGCAGCGCACGGGCGGTGTAGAGCCGCAGATGGCCGACGACCTGGCTGCCCGGGCGGCCGTGAATGCCGCGCAGGCTCACCTCCGAGAACACCGGCTGCACGCCGGCCAGCAGCAGGCCGCGGTTGTACCAGGCGGCGAGATTGGGCGTGGAGAGCAGCAGATGGCCGCCCGGGCGCAGGACGCGGCGCAGCTCGTCGAGGGCCGCGTCGGGGTCCACGAGATGCTCGACGACCTCGCTGAAGAGCACCGCGTCAGCCACGCCGTCCCCGAAGGGCAGCCCGGTACCGGTGAGTTCGCCGCGCACGGTATACGGGATGCGCGTCGCCGCGCGGCGCAGCGCTTCCTGTGACCAGTCGACGCCCACGAGGCGGTGACCGGGCAGGTGCGGTGCGGTGATGGCCGCCGCCGACCCGTCGCCGCAGCCGACATCGAGGACGGTGGCCGGGGCCCGCCCGCCGTCGGCCGGGCCGAGCGCCCGCGCGAGCATCAGCGCCTGGCGCTGCGCCCGTTCGGCCCCGGAGACGACGGGCACCAACGGGTTCTCGTAGAAGGACCGCAGGCCCCCGGGGCCGTGCCGTGCGCCTGTCGTGGTCATGCGCCGCTCCAGGAGGTCGCCGCCAACGACTCCTCGAAGAGCGCGCACAGGGCGGCGCCCGCCGTGTCGTCCAGCAACGCACGGGACCAGCGCAGGGTGAGCTGGATCCGGCCGCCGGTGGAGACGGTGGCGAGCGACAGCCCGCGTGGCATACGGGCCGGCGCGGAGAACCACACCCCGGTGGCCCGGCCCGCGTCGCCGAAGTCGAACGGGTACGGCACCCGGCCGATGTTGGAGAGCAGGGCGGTGGAGGTCCAGGGCGCGGCGGTGGCTCGCGCGCGGCGGGTGACGGCGGCCCGTACGCCGACGGGCAGCACGGGGGCGGTGAGGGCGGCGCCCGTGAGCCCCAGCGGGCGGCCCGGCGTGGCCTTGAGGGCGCGGGTGCGGGCCGCGGTGCGGTGCAGCAGCCGGGCGACCGCCGCCGGGTCCGGTGGCCCCGAGGCGGCGGCCGACGCCGCGTCCCGGAGATCCGCTGGTCCGAAGCGCACCGGAACCAGCCGGGTCCCGTTGCCGAGCGGCATCCCGGTACCGCGCGGCCGGTCGTCGACCGGCATGGTGAGCACCACGGGAGCGGCGCGAGTGCCGTGCAGGCGGTTCCAGCGGGTCACCATCAGGAAGGCGGCCACGAGGAGTTGGTCGTTGACCGTGTGCGCGGACCGGGCCGCTCCGGGGGCGCGGGGCGGCCGGTCCGGTACGGGCAGTTCGGTCAGGAGCATGCCGTTGCCGTTGTTGGGGGCCGTGCCGGCACGGTCGGCGGCGATGCGGGCCGGAGGGCGCAGTGCGGTGCTTACGGGGGCCGCGCCGCCCTTACGGACGCGCCGGGCGGCCGGCTCCGGGGCGCGTACGGGAGGCGGCGCGGGGGAGTTGGCCGCGCCGCCGTACAGCTCGGCGGTGGTCGCCAGCAGGCGCAGGCAGGACGGGGCGTCCAGCGCGGTGTGGTGGGCGGTGAGAAGCAGCACGGTGCCGGTGCCCGTACCGGTGGCCTGTTCGATCACCGCCAGGCGTACGGGCGGCCCGGCGTCCAGGGGCGGGCAGTCGGCAAGTGCCCGCTCCCGGGCGCGGCGCAGCGCCCCCGGATCCGGCCCGGAGAAGGACACCGGAGCCAGGTCCGGCGCGCCGGCCGGCTCCCATACGTACCGCCGGTGCCACCAGCGCCCGGGGGCCTGCCGCAGCAGCGCCCTCGGGTGCCGCGCCAGCGCCTGCCCGAATGCGGCGCGCAGCCGCGGGTGGTCCATGCGTTCCGGCAGGTGTACCTCCACGTGCACGGTCTCCGGCTCGGCTTCCTGGGCGCAGTGCCGGGCGATCTCGTCCACGAGGGTGAAGGGGATGGGGCGGGGAGGCGGATCGGTGGTGCGCGGCGCCCCGGGCGGGTGCGGGGGCGTCTTGGGGGCCGTGGGGGTCATGGGTGTCATCGGGGTCATGGGCCGGGTTCCTCCCCGTCCTTCTCCTCGCGCGGCTGACTGTTGCGCGGATCGCTGTCGCGCCTCCTCCGGCGCGGCAGGGGAGGCCGCGGTGTCTCCTTCTGGCGGGGCGGCGTCTGTTCCTCGGGAGGAGACGTCTCCTCCTTCGGAGAGGGCGTCTGCTCCTCGGAAGGTGACATCCCCGCTTCAGGAGGCGGTGCCTTCGTCTCCGGAGGCGGTTCCTCCGTGGGTACGGGTGGGAGGACCGCCGTGTCGTCCTCGGAGCCCGGCGGAATGCCGCCGTCGGCCGGGAGCAGCCGCGTGGGGGCGGGTTCCCGGCCGGGCGCGCCCGCCTCAGCCGCCTCTTCCACCGACTCCGGCTCCGGCTCCGGCGCCCTCCGCTTCCGCCGCAGTCGCCACGACGCCGGCCACAGCCGTCCCGGTGGCACCGTCACCAGCGCCGCCGCCAGGGCGAGCAGGGCGAGGGCCTGGGCCGGGGCGCTGAACGGGCCGCGGCCGAGCGAGGCCGGGAGGCCCGCTCCGAAGGACGCCACGACGCCGGCCGCCGCCATCGCGAGAAAGGCGAGCGGCGCGAGGACGCCCGGACGGGCGCGGGCGAGCACCGCGAGCACCGGTACGGCCGCGGCGTACGGTCCGGTGGCGAGTGCCAGCACGGCGGTGAGCACGACGACGCCGAGCACCCAGGAGGGCGCGGGCGGCGCCACCGGTACCGGCGTCTCGCCCGCCCCGTGGCGCCGTCGTATCAGCGCGCACGCCGCCACCAGGAGCACGCCGACGGCCCCGAGGATCAGCCCCAGCCGGTACTGCGCGGCCGGCGCGTAGTACAGGTGGACGGTGCCGCCCCCGCCAGCCGGGATCAGGAACGCCTGCTGCCAGCCGTCCACCCGCAGCGGGGTGAGCGGCCGGCCGTCCAGGGTGGCGCGCCAGCCCGCGTTGGCGTTCTCGTACGTCTGGAGGTAGACCGCGCGCCCGGGGCCGACGTAGGCGTCCCGGCTGTCGCCCGACCAGTCGGCGCCCGCGATGACCCGGCGCGGCGCGACGGCCGTCGGCGCCGCGGTGCCGCGGCGGAGCGTCACGTCGGTCAGCGCGAGCGGCCCGTGGTCGCCGGCCTCGACGCGGTGCCGCCCGGCGGGCAGGGCGACCCGGCCGCCCTCCGCACGGCACAGCTCGACCTCGACGGGGCGGCGCTGCACCAGGTCGCGGACCAGGCCGGAGGACTTGGTGGCGTACGGGACGCCGTCGATGGTGAGGGCGGGGCCCCGGCCACAGGGCAGCGAGAAGCGCGCGTCCCGTCGGGGCGGCGGGGTGCGGTACTTCTTGAGGGCGGGGAGGTAGATCTCGCTGAGCCCCACGGGCAGTTGGAGCGGCTGACCGGCGACGGGGTTGTGCAGGGTCAGCGGCGCGACCCGGGAGACGGTGATGTCGAGGCGGTCGGTGGTGATCGGGTCGAAGCGGGCCGTGCCGTTCTCGTCGACCCCGGCGGTGGCCGCCCCGTAGGGGGAGTTGACCAGGATCTGTTCGGGACGCGCCGAAATGCCACCGGCGGCGGGCAGCACCATCGTGTCGATCTTCTTCTTGCCGGGCCAGCGCAGGTGGACCGTGGGAGTGTCCCCGGCGATCCAGGCGGTGGTCAGATCACCGTCCACGAGGTTGCGCGGGCTGAGCGACTGCCCAGTCGTGCTGGTGGAGTCGGCGGTGACGGTGATCCGGCGGCGCTGTTCGGGCGCGGCCTTCGTGAGCAGCGCGTCCAGGGCGCGGCCGGGGACCGCCAGCGCCTCGGCGGAGATCCGGTACGAGCCGTCGGCCCCGGTACGGAACTGGCGGTGCAGCCCGGTCTCCGCCGCGCCCGGGGAGAGCCCGCCGGGGTCGCTGCCCCGGTGCAGCGCGTACGTGGTGGCGGGCGCGTCCGGGTACGTGGCGTCGGCGGGGAGCCGGAGGAGCCGGGTGACCCGGACGCCGGGGACGGCGACCTCGGAGATGCCCGCGCCGGAGACCCCGGGGCGCGGCTGCTCCGCCCCCACGAGGGTGATCTTCAGCCACTTCGCCCGCCCCGGGGGCGCCTTGACCGGCTGCCGCCGCCCGTCGGTGCGCAACTGGCTGACCGCGCTACCGCGGTCCGTGGTGACGCGTACGGCCGTGGGAGCGGCGCGCAGCCCGTCCCCGGGCAGCGGGGTCAGCGAGAGCCTCGCGGGGACGTCCACGGGGCGGCTGAAGGCGATCCTCAGCCACTGGCCCACCGGTTCGCCCGCGCTGCCCTCCGCCCAGGCGGTGTCCGGGTCGCCGTCGAAGGCGTGCACCGGGTCGTACTGGGGGAGGTGGAAGAGCCAACTGCCGCTGGAGGACGCGGTGACCGCGCGGGCGCCGCGCAGCACGGCGGTGGTCTGGTGCTCGATGCCGTGGGTGGGCAGGATCTGGCGCGGCAGGCGCCCGGGGTCCTGCACGCTGTCCGGGCCGTTCCGCTCGCCGGGGGTGTATGTGTAGGACGTGTTGGTGTTGACCAGGCCGAAGCGGGTATCGGCGCGGCGCAGGCCGTCCCCGGTGAGCTGGAGCGCCGGATTGTCGACACCGGGGTGCGCGTCGCCGGTCAGTACGGCCGGCCGGTCGCGCAGCCCGGGGTCGGCGGCGAACTGCAGCAGCGCTTCGGGGCCGCCGCTGAGCTGCGCGGTGTCGGCCGCGGCCTTCACGGTGAGGGGCCCCGGCCGCGGGGTGCCCACCGGCTCGTAGATCTCCACCGCGCGCTGCCTCGGGTACAGCCCCTGCACCTGGACCGGGGTGCCGGCCGCGATCCGGCCACTGGTGGTCAGCGGCCCGAAGGAGGCGACCTTCCGGTAGCCGGACGCCACGAGGGTGCGCCGGACGGTCTGCGGGGGGACGTACCCGATCTGGTCGGGGTCCAGGTCGTTGCGCACCACGACGTTGTAGAGCCCTGAGCGGGCCAGGAAGCCGCGCAGGCCCGGCACTTGGGCGCCGGTCATCAGTGCCTGCTCCACGGCGTCCATCGTGCGCCGTGAGCCCTTCGTCCCGAAGGGGACGAAGTCGCGCTGCGCCCACCGGGATTCGGCGAGCACGTCCAGTGGCTGGTCGATGGGGGAGCCCCAGGTGTACAGGCCGTGCGCGGTGGCGGGGACGACCAGCGCGCGGTCGTCGGGGCTGTGCTCCTTCAGCCAGTCGGCGGTGCGCTGCCAGTGGGCGGGCAGCCGCGTGAAGGCGCCGGACTGCAGGACGGTGCCGTTCAGGTAGGGCAGCGCGAGGGCAGGGAGCAGCAGGAACGCGACGATCAGGGGCACGTACCACCGGCCGCCGCGTACCGGACGGCGCTCGCGCGGCCCGTATGCCGCGCCCGTGAGGTGCGCCAGCCCGTACGCCAGCGCGAGGGCGAGGCCCGGCGCGAACTTGTAGACGTTGCGGAACGGCTGCAGCGGCCCGTCCAGCCAGGCGCGCACCTGCTCGTGCAGCGGGCCGCCCAGCGCGCCCCCGTACCCGGCCAGCGTGACCGTCACGACGGCCAGCACCGTCAGCAGCAGCCAGCGCCGCTCGGGCAGGTCCCGGCGGGCGAGTCCGGCCAGGCCCAGCGCGGCGGTGAGCGCGGTGCCGAGCATCGTGAAGGCCCCCGCGACCAGCGTCCAGCCGGCCGGCAGCCAGGGCTCGCCGAAGTTCAGGTACGCGACCCAGTTCCCGGCGCCGCGCAGAAGTTCGGTGGCCGACATGGTGGCGGTGGTGGTGTCGGCCTGCTCGATGTACGGCATGAAGTTCTCGCCGTGCAGGCCCAGGAGGAGCAGCGGTATCGACCACCATGCGGTGGCCAGCACCACGCCCGGCAGCCACCAGGCCAGGAGCCGCCACCTCCGGGAGCCGGTACGGGTGAGCACGTAGAGCAGCGCGGGCAGCAGCGCGGCGAGTGTGCAGGCCGCGTTGACGCCGCCCATGAAGGGGACCAGCAGCGCCGAACGGGCCGCCGCCAGACGCGCGGTGCGGCGCGGGTCCGCCAGCGGCAGCAGGACCCACGGGAGGACCGCGCCCGGCAGCGCGGCCGCGGACGTGGAGCCGATGACGATGGTGAAGGCGGGCCACAGTGCATACGTGGCGGCGCCCAGCAACCGAGATGGCGGACTGCCCACCTTCAGGCGCTCGGCCAGCCGCAGCGCTCCCCAGAAGGCGGTGGTCACCACCAGGGACAGCCACAGCCGTTCGGCGATCCAGACCGGCAGGTGCGCCAGGTCGGCCAGCGCGTAGTACGGGAGCATCGGGAAGGCATAGCCGACGTACTGGTCGGCGAGGCCGCCGAACCCGGCCCGGTCGTGCCACAGGCTCCCGAGGTCGACGAGGAACCGCCACGGGGCCAGCACCACGCCGAGCTTGGTCTCGAAGGTCATCCGGCCCGGCGATGGCGCCAGGAAGGCGACGAAGGCGGCCGCCCAGAAGGCGAGCAGCCAGCTCCGCCGCCGTGGCCGCTCCGGTGGCGGCCCGCCGGGCGCGGGCGTCGGGGTGCTCCCCGGGTCGGGGGAGCCCGGAGAGCGCGAGGTGGCGAGCGTCTGGGTCATGGCAACCGCCGGAGTATGAGAAGGAGGTTCCAGGTGGCGACCTCGCGCACGCCGGGCAGGCGGGCGACGGCGCCGGCCAGGAACGGCGCATAGCGGGACCGCGCGGCGAGCACCTCGATGTCCCGGCGGGCCCGTACCTGGCGCAGCGTGGGCCCGACATGGAGAGCGAAGAGGTTCTCCCCGAGGGTGTGCTTGGGGCTGCGCCCGGTGCGCCGCCGGTAGCGGTCGCGGGCCCGGCGCGCGCCCAGGTAGTGCCAGGGCGCCGTCTCGTGCCCGCCCCAGGGGGACAGCCAGTTGGTGAAGGCGACGTAGATCAGCCCATCGGGGCGGGTGACCCGCACCATCTCGCTGAGGAAGGTACGCGGGTCGGCGACGTGTTCGAGGACGTTGGAGGAGAAGCAGATGTCGGCGGCGCCGTCCGCGAGCGGCAGCAGGTAGCCGTCGGCGCGCACCGCGCCTTCTGGCGGTGCGCCGCGCGCGTACAGTTCGGCCGGGTCCGGTTCGAGGAGCACCGCGAGCGCGCCGCGGCGGCGGAACTCCTCGGTGAAGTGCCCCGCGCCGCCGCCGACATCGGCCACCACGGCCCCGGCCAGCGGGGCGTACCGCTCGAGCTGGTCGGCCGCGTCCCGGGCGAGCAGCCCGTAACAGCCCTCGGGGTCGGTCTGCTCGTGCCGGAAGGCGCGGAGGAGGGCGAGGGACCTGCGCAGCGAAGGATCGCGCACCGCCGCTTCACCGCCCCCGTGCCGTGTACGCGGCCTCCGCGGCCACCGCGCGGAAGCTGCGGACCGTGGCGCTCCACCGGAAGCGCGCGGCGCGCAACTCGGCCGCGGCGCCCAGCGCGTGGCGGCGCTCCGGGCTGAAGGCGAGCGCGCACCAGTGGGCGGCGAACGCGCTCTCGCCCCGGGCGAGCAGCCCGGTCACCCCGTCCAGTACGGAGTCGCGCAGGCCCGGTATGTCGAAGCCGACGGCCGGGGTGCGCCGGGCCGCGGCCTCCATGACCACCAGGCCCCAGCCCTCGACCAGCGAGGGGTGCAGCAGCAGCCAGGAGCGGCAGAGCAGCTCGTGCTTCTCCCGCTCGGTGACGCGGCCCGTGAAGCGGACGCCGGGGCCCGCCAGGGCCTCCAGGCGGCGCCGCTCGGGCCCGTCCCCGACGATGACCAGGCGGCCCCCGGTGACCGGCCGTACGCGCTCCCACAGCCGCAGGAGCAGGCCGATCCGCTTGTACTCGACGAGTCTGCCCATGGCCAGGAACAGTGGTTCGGGGGACTTCGGGAGCAGCGGACCCGGCGGTTCGACGCCGTTGTGGACCAGCCGGACGCGGTCCCGCGGCACACCCAGGCCGTGCAGCGCCTCGGCGGTCGACCCGGAGACCGCGACCATCAGGTTGCCGCGGTGGGTGCCGGCCAGTGCCCACCGCTCCAGGCGGCGGCCCAGGAAGGCGGCGGGGGCCGGGCAGCGCAGCCCCCACAGGTCGGTGTGGACGTGGTTGACCAGGCACAGGGTCGGGCCGCTGTGCCACAGGGGCGCCAGGTACGGCATACCGTTGCAGACCTCCACCAGCAGGTCGCAGCCGCCGACCTTGCGGGCGAACCGGCCGCGGGCGCGCAGGAAGTGGCTCCCGCCGCCCCCCCCCCCGACCCCCCCGGAGCCCCGGGGGGCGGGCCGGCCCCAGACGATGCGGTGCGGAACGGGCTGTGGCGCTGTACGGGGCGCTCTGCGGGCGTGCGGACGCAGCGGCTCGTGCCAGGGGCTTACGGGCTCCAGGGCAGGGGCGTGCGGCAGCGGTGGCACGTGCTGGGGCATCTGCGCTCCCACTCGTCTCAGGGTGCGGTACCCAGGGTGGGGGACGTACTGCGTACTGAGCCGCGCGGAACGAGCCGACCGGAAAGCGCCGGTGGCCCGAGGGTGGTCAGTGTGCGCCGCGTCCTTCTTCGTGGCCGGATGCCGGAGTGGCGAACTCCGGCCCCGCGCCTTCGTGTTCGTCCTCGGGAGGGGTGGCCTCCGGCCGCGGCCGCCGCCCGATGGCGACCAGTACCGCGCCCGCCAGGGCCAGGACGCCGCCCGCTCGTGCCGCCCACTGAGGAACCGTCTCACCGGCCAGCTCCCGCTTCGTGGCGTCCGCTTCCGCCAGGGCCGCCTGGGCCCGGCGGGTGGCGGGCGTGAAGCGCAGCCGGTGGCCGTCCAGCAGCGTGACCACGTCCCGCTGCCCGCCGGGCGGCCGCAGCGTCCTGCGCGGCGAGGTCATCGCGTCGATGATCCGGCCGCTCAGCGGGTCGACGACCAGCCGGATCCCGGCGTTGGCGTACCACTCCTCGGCCTGGATCTGCGGCTGCCGCGGCCGGTCCACGAACCTGCCCGGCACCTGGCGGGTGCCGGTCCTGGCCGCCGGCACCGATCCGGTGAAGACGTAGCCCCGATAGCCCGCCACCCGCCGCGTCCCGGCATACCGGAGCGGCACCGCCTCCCGGAGCGTGTCGTCCCACCACCGGTAGGTGCGCCGCTGCACATCGAAGGGGAACTTCAGGTACGCCTCGCCCTCGTAGCGCGTGGGGGACTCGGCACAGCAGTGCACCGGTTCGTTCGTCCGCCGGTCGGTGACCCAGCGCCCGGTGGTCCACAGGAGCGCCTTGCGGGGGTCCTTCAGGCGCAGCGTCCGCGGCGTATCGATGGTCGTGGACACGTCCCAGACGGCCCGCCCGGTGCGTTCACTGTCCGCCACGTCACCGAGCACGTGCCGGGTGATCGTGAGGCGGCCCTTTCTGGTCTCCAGGTCCTCGGTCTCGAAGTAGCGCCCGGTCCCGGTGAGCACCGTGGTGACATCGACGTCCACGGGGGTCCGCTTCGCCTGCGGCTCGACGTACCAGGTCAGCATGGCCGCCAGTACCAGCAGGAACACGCCGCTGCCGAGCAGGGCCAGGGACAGGGGTGAGGCAGTCTTCCGCATACGGGCACTCCTGTGAGGCAGGCGCGGGGCACTCCCTGAGAGCCCGTGCCGGGCTCCGAGCGGCACACCGTAGCGGCGCACCTGCCGGGCCGGGCGCCGGTGCCTGGAGGTGGGCCGAACGGGCACGGAAGCGGGCCGAAACCGTGCCGGCGGTCGTACTCCGCCATGGGCCGGGGGCAGTAGACGCGCCTTGACACCCCGTCAGCGCCCGCCGAGACTCTGGGCGCCGCACACGGCGGCGAGGTACCACGACGAAGGGTCCGCCGCGTCATGCCACGACTGCTCGCCGCCGCCCTGACCTGTCTGGCCGCCGCCGCGCTGGCCGTCGGCGCGGGCCTCGGCGCCGTCGCCGTGCTGCACGCCCCCCCGGAGCAGCCGAACGTCCCGCTGGTCACCTTCGAACGGACCGGCGGGTAGGGAGAGCGAGGGCGCCGCCCGCCCCGGTGCGGCGAGCGGCGCTGCGCCTACGGGCCGGCTGCCGTGCGCACTTCGGGACGGCCGCCGCGCCCTCGGGTCAGCTGAAGTCCAGGTCCCCGGTGCGGGTCCGCTTCAGCTCGAAGAACTTGTCGTAACCGGCGAGCAGGCGGGCGCCGTCGAAGACCCGTACCGCTTCCTCGCCGCGCGGGATCGCGGACAGTACGGGACCGAAGAAGGCCACGCCGTCGATGTGGATCGTGGGCGTGCCGACCTCGTAGCCGACCGGGTCCATGCCTTCGTGGTGGCTCGCGCGCAGCGCCTTGTCGTACGCGGTGCTGTGGGCCGCCTCGGCCAGCTCGGCGGGGAGCCCCACCTCGGCCAGCGCCTCCGCGATCACCGCGTCCGTCTCCTCGCCGCGGCCCTCGTTGTGGATGCGCGTGCCGAGCGCGGTGTACAGGTCGCGCAGCACCTCCTCGC
The DNA here is from genome assembly GCF_000720485.1 of Streptomyces ochraceiscleroticus. Taxonomy (GTDB): domain Bacteria; phylum Actinomycetota; class Actinomycetes; order Streptomycetales; family Streptomycetaceae; genus Streptomyces; species Streptomyces ochraceiscleroticus. The sequence goes on from NZ_JOAX01000008.1 coordinate 93,575, forward strand.
CGCGCTGCTGTGCCGCGGCGATGCAGACGCGGACCGGGCCCCAGCCCCGTTCGAGCAGCTCTTTGTACTGCTCGGGGAGGTCCTCGCGGCCTTCGTTCAGGACGGCCAGGCTCATGACCCGGAAGCGCAGGTCCAGGTCGCGGTGGCGCTCCACTTCCAGGATCCAGCGGGAGGAGATCCAGGCGAAGGGGCAGAGCGGGTCGAAGTAGAAATCGACGGCGGTACGGCTGTTTTCGGTACTCATGGCCTCACCGTAGAGGCGCGGAGCCCTCTCCGGGGTCGGTACCGGCAGCACCCGCCGTGTCCTCCGTGTCGTCCTCGGCGTCCATGCCTAGCATCCGCCGCAGCAGCTCCTTGAGCACTGTCCGCTCGGCGAACGTCAGCCCACCCAGCGGCTCGCGCGCGAAGCCGAGCGCGGCCCGCAGCTCCTCCGCCGTGCTCCGGCCCGCCTCGGTCGGCGCGGCGAGCTTCACGCGGCGGTCGGCCGGGTCGGGGCGGCGCTCGACCAGGCCGCGGGACTCCAGGCGGTCCACGATCCCCGTGACGTTCGACGGCTCGCACTTCAGGCGCTGCGCGATGCGGCGCATGGGCAGCGGCTCGCGCGCGAGGAGTCCCAGCACCCGGGCCTGGGCACCCGTGAGCGCATGCTCGGCCGCCGCGTGCTCGTACTCCTCGTGGTAACGGGCGACGACGGTGCCGATCAGTTCCACGACCTCGAGGGTCAACGGGTCGGTGCGAGGCGTCATACGGATGAGGATACCCCGTTGCTTGACAACCTGAAATATTGAGGAGCATGGTTGTTTCAGTACATGAAGCATCTGCCGCATCAGGAGGCTCCGGGCATGTCTGCACTCCCCACGACCGGCCGCGAATGGCACCTCGTCGCCCGCCCGCAGGGCTGGCCGACCCCGGCCGACTTCGCCCTGCGCGAGGCGCCGGTCGCCGAGCCCGGTGAGGGCCAGGTCCTGGTCCGCAACATCCACTTCTCCGTCGACCCGTACATGCGCGGCCGCATGAGCACGGCGAAGTCGTACGTCGAGCCGTTCGAGCTGGACAAGCCCATGCAGGGCGGCGCGGTCGGCGAGGTCATCGCCTCCAACGCCGAGGGCTTCGAGGTCGGCGACCACGTCCTGCACTTCCTCGGCTGGCGCCAGTACGCCACGGTCAACGCGAAGTCCGCGGTGAAGGTCGACCCCGAGGCCGCCCCGCTGAGCACGTACCTCGGTGTGCTGGGCATGCCGGGCCTGACCGCCTACGCCGGCCTGCTCCGCGTCGCCGACTTCAAGGAGGGCGACGCGGTCTTCGTCTCCGGCGCGGCCGGTGCGGTCGGCGGCCAGGTCGGCCAGATCGCCAAGCTCAAGGGCGCGTCCCGGGTGATCGGCTCGGCCGGTTCGGACGAGAAGGTCAAGGTCCTCCTGGAGGAGTACGGCTTCGACGCGGCGTTCAACTACAAGAACGGCCCGGTGAAGGACCAGCTCAAGGAGGCCGCGCCCGACGGCATCGACGTCTACTTCGACAATGTCGGCGGCGACCACCTCGAGGCGGCCATCGCGGCGCTGAACCTGCACGGCCGCATCGCCGTCTGCGGCATGATCTCCCAGTACAACGCGACCGAGCCGACCCCGGCCCCGCGCAATCTGGCCCAGATCATCGCCAAGCGCTTCCGCATGGAGGGGCTGCTCGTCGGCGACCACTACGACCTTCAGCCGAAGTTCGTCGAGGAGGTATCCGCCTGGGTGCGGTCCGGCGAGCTGAAGTACCGCGAGACGTTCGTGGAGGGCATCGAGAACGGCGTCGAGGCGTTCCTCGGCCTCCTCCGCGGCGAGAACACCGGCAAGATGGTCGTCAGCCTGCCCGCCTGACGCGCCACGGCAGCCGTGGGAGCGCGCCGGCGCCCTGCCGATAAGCAGGTGCGTCGTCGTCCGGCGGCTGCCACCGCCCTACCGGCTACCGGGAGCCGTCGCCGTACCGGCGGCTGCTGGAGATTGCCATCGCCTTACCGGCACCCGGGGAATTCGTCAAGGCCCCTTGCTCGCGGCCCTCTTGTGGCCGCCCGTTAGGCTCGGGGCAAGCCGTCGCGATCGTGGGCGCGAGTCGCGGCGTACGTACAGGAGGAATCCGTATGTCCATCCAGCCCGTCGACGTCGTCTACACCGCTGTCGCCACGGCGGAGAACGGCCGTGACGGCCGTGTCGCCTCCGACGACGGCAAGCTCGACGTCGTCGTCAACCCGCCCAAGGAACAGGGCGGCAGCGGCGCCGGCACCAACCCCGAGCAGCTCTTCGCCGCCGGGTACAGCGCCTGCTTCCAGGGCGCGCTGAGCGTCGTGGCCCGCCAGGAGAAGGCGGACGTCTCCGGCTCGCAGGTGACGGCCAAGGTCGGCATAGGCAAGACCCCGGCCGGCGGCTTCGGCCTCACGGTCGAGATCTCGGCCTCGATCCCGAACGTCGACGCGGACACCGCGAAGGCGCTGGTGGAGAAGGCGCACCAGGTCTGCCCGTACTCGAACGCCACCCGCGGCAACATCGACGTCAAGCTGACCGTCGCCTGACCCGTGACGCGCGGCGCACGCCGCAAGAAGGGCCGCACCCCCACCGGGGTGCGGCCCTTCGCGGTTCACGGCAGCCCCCGGTCCCACCTGCGCCGTTCCCCGCTTCCGTCACCTGCATCGGCCCCTGTGCCCGCCCGCGCCGTTCGCCGCTTGCGCCGTCCGCTGCGGCTCCCGGCCCCGTCCGCATCTCCAGCCGCCTGTGACGCAGACAACACTTATGAAACCTTGACGCCATGACCGTGTAATCGATTACGTAGCCCCACGACAGCTCGGGTAATCGATTACACGCGACCAGCGCACCGGAGCGGGAGGGCGAGGACGCCATGGCGAACATCAAGGACGTGGCCGAGCGGGCCGGCGTCTCCGTGGCCACCGTCTCGCGCGTACTCAACGGTCACTCGCCCGTCGCGGCCACCCGCGACCGCGTGCTCGCCGCCGTCGCCGAGCTCGGCTACCGGCCCAATAGTGTCGCCCGCGCCCTGCGCACCGCCCGCACCGGCGCGCTCGGCCTGCTCATCGGCGACCTCACCAACCCGTTCTTCACCGAACTCGCCGACGCCGTGGAGGACGAGGCCCGCAGCCTCGGCTACAGCCTGGTCATCGGCAACGCGGGCGAGAGCCCGCAGCAGCAGGACGACCACATCCGCACGCTCATCGACCGGCGGATCGACGGCCTGCTGGTCAGCTCGGCCGGCACCGGTTCGCCCGTACTGCGCGAGACCGCCGCGGCCGGTACCCCGCTGGTCCTGCTGGACCGCGCCGTCGACGGGCTCGACGTGCCGTGCGTACGGGCCGACGGCCGGGCGGCGCTCGCCGATCTCGCCGCGCACTTCGCCGCGCTCGGCCGCCGCCGCCCCGCGATCATCGTCGCGCCGGCCGGCACCCGCACCGGCGCCGACCGGCTGCGGTTCTTCCGGGAGGCGCTGCGCCCGTACGGCATCGAGCTGCCCGACGAGCGGGTCGGCGCCACGCCCGACCTCCAGCCCACCGGCGGCCGCCGGGTCATGCGCGGCTTCCTGGACCTCCCCGAGCCGCCGGACGCGGTGCTCGCCACGGACAACCTGATGGCGCTCGGTGCGATGGACGAGATCCGGGCGCGCGGCCTGCGCGTACCGGACGACCTGGCGCTGGTGGTCTACGACGACGTGCCGTGGTTCCGGCACACCGACCCGCCGCTGACCGCCATCGCGCAGCCCACCCGCGAGCTGGGCCGGGCCGCCGTGCACACCCTGCTGGAGCGGATCGAGGGCAGGCCGGCCGAGTCCGTTCTGCTCCCCGCCCGCCTCGTACCGCGCCGCTCCTGCGGCGAACCGGTACCGGAGCACGCGCCCCACACGCCGGAGCCGGCCGACGAAGCCCGTGCGCCGGTACGGGAGCACGCCCCCCACGCGCCGGTACCGACGGACGCCCCCCGCACCACCGACGGCAGCAACGGCAGCGACACAGACACCAACACCAACACCAACACCAACAGCGACACCGAGAGCGACACCGACACCCACAACGAGAGGGGCAGCGCATGACCGGCGTCAACGACGACGTACCGGGCGGCCGCGAACTGCTGCGCGTGGAGGGGGTGACGAAGTCGTTCCCCGGTGTGCGCGCCCTGGACGGCGTGGACATGAGCCTGCGCGCCGGCGAGGTCCACGTACTCCTCGGCGAGAACGGCGCGGGCAAGAGCACCCTGATCAAGATGCTCTCCGGCGCGCACCGCCCCGACGACGGCCGCATCCTGGCCGACGGCGGACAGGACGGCTCGCACGACGGCCTGCACGAGGTGCACATCCGCTCCGCGCAGGACGCCGAACGGCTCGGCATCGCCACCATCTACCAGGAGTTCAACCTCGTTCCCGGCCTCACCGTCGCCGAGAACATCTTCCTGGGGCGGCAGCCGCTTACCGCGCTCGGCCTGGTCGACAAGAAGGCCATGCGGGCGCGCGCTGCCGAGCTGCTCGAGCGCGTACGGCTGGACGTCTCGCCGAACACGCCCGTCGCCGAACTGGGCATCGCCCGGCTCCAAATGGTCGAGATCGCCAAGGCGCTGAGTCTTGAAGCGCGAATACTGATCATGGATGAGCCCACAGCCGTTCTCACCTCCGAGGAGGTGGACACGCTCTTCGGGCTCGTCCGCGAGCTGCGCGAGTCCGGCGTCGGCATCATCTTCATCACCCACCACCTGGAGGAGATCGGCGCGCTCGGCGACCGGGTCACCGTGCTGCGCGACGGCCGGTCCGTCGACGAGGTGCCCGCGTCCACCGACGAGGACGAGCTGATCCGCCTGATGGTCGGCCGGGACATCGCCGAGCAGTACCCGCGGCAGCGCCCCGAGGAGCCGGGCGCGCCCCTGCTGCGGGTGCGCGGGCTCACCCGTAACGGGCCCAAGGGCCTGCCGGTGTTCCAGGACGTCGGCTTCGAGGTGCGGGCCGGGGAGGTCGTCGGCCTCGCGGGGTTGGTGGGCGCGGGCCGTACCGAGGTCGCCCGGGCGATCTTCGGCGTGGACGCGTACGACGCCGGCGCGGTCGAGATCGACGGTACGGAACTGGCCCGCGGTGACGTGCGTGCCGCCATGCGTGCCGGGCTCGGGCTGGTACCCGAGGACCGCAAGGGCCAGGGGCTGGTACTGGACGCCTCGCTGCAGGACAACCTCACCCTCGCGCGGCTGGACCGGGACACCCGCGGCGGCCTGGTGGACCGCGGCGCGCAGCGGCGCGAAGCGGCCCGGGTGGCGGGACAGCTGAAGGTACGGATGAGCGGGCTCGGGCAGAGCGCCCGCACCCTCTCCGGCGGCAACCAGCAGAAGATCGTCATCGGCAAGTGGCTGCTGACCGACACCCGGCTGCTGATCCTCGACGAGCCGACGCGCGGCATCGACGTCGGCGCGAAGGTCGAGATCTACCAGCTCATCAACGAACTGACGGCGGCCGGCAAGGCGGTCCTGATGATCTCCAGCGACCTGCCCGAGGTGCTCGGCATGAGCGACCGGGTGCTGGTGATGTCGCAGGGCCGGCTGGCCGGCGAACTGCCGGCGGCCGAGGCCACCCAGGACGCGGTGATGGAGCTGGCGCTCCAGGCAGCGCCGGACGACACGACGAACCATGACGAGAGCGCGATGGAGGGCTCCGATGTCCGCTGAGGTGAAGACGGGAGCCGCCGCCGAGGCGGTGGGTGAGGCACCGGACCGGGACGGCTTCGGGCCGTGGTTCTCCCGCGCGGTGCTGCGGAACGGGCCGCTGGGCGGCCTGATCGCGCTGGTCGTGGTGATGGCGGTGCTGTCCAGGGACTTCCTGAACGGGCAGAACCTCCTCAACGTCGGCGTACAGGCGTCGGTCACCGCGATCCTGGCCTTCGGCGTCACCTTCGTGATCGTCTCGGCCGGCATCGACCTTTCCGTCGGCTCGGTCGCGGCCCTCTCGGCGACGGTCGTCGCCTGGGCGGCCTCGAACGAGGGCCTGCCGGTCGTCGTCGCCGTACTGCTCGGCCTGGCGGTCGGCGCGGCCGCGGGCCTGCTCTCCGGCGCGCTCGTCGCGTACGGCAAGCTGCCCGCCTTCATCGCCACGCTCGCGATGCTCTCCGTCGGCCGCGGCCTCGCGCTGGTGATATCCGGCGGCTCGCCGATCGCGTTCCCCGCCTCGATCAGCAAGCTCGGTGACACGCTCGGCGGCTGGCTGCCGGTGCCCGTCCTCGTCATGATCGTGATGGGGCTGATCGCGGCACTGATACTGGCCCGTACCTACACCGGCCGCGCGATGTTCGCCATCGGCGGCAACGAAGAGGCGGCGCGGCTCTCCGGCATCCACGTCAAGCGCCGCAAGCTCGTCATCTACGCGCTGTCCGGGCTGTTCGCCGCCGTCGCGGGCATCGTCCTCGCGGCCCGGCTCACCTCCGCCCAGCCGCAGGCCGCCACCGGTTACGAACTGGACGCCATCGCGGCCGTCGTCATCGGCGGCGCCAGCCTCTCCGGCGGCTCCGGCAAGGCGTCCGGCACGCTCATCGGCGCGCTGATCCTCGCGGTGCTGCGCAACGGCCTGAACCTGCTGAGCGTCTCCGCGTTCTGGCAGCAGGTGGCCACCGGCCTGGTCATCGCCCTCGCGGTCCTGCTGGACACGCTGCGGCGGCGGAGCGCGCGATGAGGGGGCGCGCCGTGAGGGGAGTTGCGATGAGCCGGCGCACGGGAGCGCTCGGAGTGGTGGGAGCCGTACTGGCCGCCGTCGCCCTCAGTGGCTGCGACCGTGGCGGGAACACCGACCTGGGCCTCGCCCTGTCCACCATGAACAACCCGTTCTTCGTGGGCATCAAGGAGGGCGCGCAGGCCGAGGCGGAGGCGCGCGGGCTGAAGATCAACATCACCGACGCGCAGAATGACCCCACCCAGCAGATCAATCAGATGGAGACGTTCACCAGCCAGAACGTCAAGGCGGCGATCATCAACCCGGTCGACTCCGATGCCGCCGTACCGGCCGTCGGCGTCGCCAACCGGGCGGACGTCCCCGTCATCGCCATCGACCGTGGCGTCAACGGCGGGAAGGTCGGCTCGACCATCGCCTCCGACAACGTCGCGGGCGGCCGCCTCGCCGCGAAGACGCTCGCCGAATCGCTCGGCGGCAAGGGCAAGGTGGCGTTCCTCGAAGGCCAGCCGGGCACCTCGGCGGCGCGCGAGCGCGGCCAGGGCTTCGAGGAGGGGATCAAGAAGTACCCCGGTATCCAGGTCGTCGCGCGGCAGCCCGCCGACTTCGACCGGACCAAGGGCATGGACGTGATGTCCAATATGCTCCAGGCGCACCGGGACATCGACGGGGTCTTCGCCGCCAACGACGAGATGGCACTGGGCGCTTCCAAGGCGCTCGGCGCCCGGTCGGGGAGGTCGGTGAAGGTGGTCGCCTTCGACGGCACGCCGGACGGCATCAAGGCCGTACGCGGTGGCACCCTGACGGCGACCGTCGCCCAGCAGCCCGAGCTGCTCGGCAAGCAGGCCGTGGACTGGGCGCTCAAGGCGTCGCAGCACAAGCCGCTGCCGAAGCAGATCAAGGTGCCGGTGGTGCTCGTGACGAAGAAGAACGCAGCGCGATTCGGGGACTGACCCCGGTCGCGGCAGTAACGACGAATGGATACGGCGGACGTGGACGCGAACGACTACGACTACGACGTGCTGGTGGTGGGCTCGGCCAATGCCGACCTGACGGTCCGGGTGGACCGGCGGCCGGACGCGGGCGAGACCGTGCTCGGTACGGACCTGGTCGAGTCGGCGGGCGGCAAGGGGGCCAACCAGGCCGCCGCCGCTGCCCGGCTCGGCGGCCGGGTCGCACTGCTGGCGCGGATCGGCGGGGACGCGTACGGCGAGCTGCTGCTGAACGCCCAGCGCGCGGCCGGTACCGACGTACGGCACGTCATCGCCGACCCGGAGGCCCGCACCGGCACCGCGATGATCATCGTCGGCACGGACGGCGACAACAGCATCGTCGTCTCGCCCGGCGCCAACGCGGCGCTCACCCCGAAGGACGTCGCCGCGGCCCGTGAAGTGATCGCGGGCGCCGCCGTGCTCTCCCTCCAGCTCGAGATCCCGATGGAGTCCGTGGAGGCCGCGGCCGCCGCGGCGCGCGAGGCCGGCACCCGGGTCGTCCTCAACCCCTCCCCGGCCCCCGAGGGCCTTGCCCCCGAACTGCTCGCCGCCGCCGACCCGCTGGTGGTCAACGAGCACGAGGCACGCCGGATCTCCGGCGCGGCGGACGGCGGCCCGGCGGAGTGGGCCCGCGCGCTGCGCGACCTGGGCGCGCGGTCGGTCGTCATCACCCTCGGCGGCGACGGCGCGTACGTCCTGGACGCGGACGGGGACGCGGCCGTACCGGGCGTGAAGGTCACGGCCGTGGACACCACGGGCGCGGGCGACGCCTTCACCGGCGCCCTCGCCACCCGCCTCGCCCGCGGCGAGACCCTGGCCACGGCCGCGCGCTACGCCGTACGCGTCGGCGCCGCCGCCGTCACCAAGCCTGGCGCCCAGCCCTCCTACCCGACGCCGGACGAACTCCCGGCAGGCTGAGCCCGCCCGTTCAGGGCCGCTTCGCGGCAAGCTCGGCCGCCACCGCCACCTCCGTACCGGCCAGGCCCACCGATGAGAAGAAAGTGATCTGGCCGGCGGAGGTGCGGCCCGGCGCGTCCCCCGCCAGCACGGCGCCGAGCTCGGCCGCGGCGGCCGGGTCGATCAGGTGGTCCGGGCCGTACGCCGCGGTCTGCGCACGGGAGTCCGTCACGAGCACGTCGGCGCGGCCGATCAGCTCCGGCGGGATCTCGTGCGCCGCGCGGTCCTTGGCGCCGAGGACCGATATGTGTGTGCCGGGCGCGATCCAGTCGGCCTCCAGCACGGGCGAGCGGCTGGAGGTCGCGGTGATCACGATGTCCTGGCCGCGCACCGCCGCCTCGGCCGTCGGGGCCGCCACCGCCTCGATGCCCAGCTCCTCGCGCACCCGCTCCGTGAACGCCCGCACCCGCTCCGGGCGGCGCGCGAAGACCGTCACCTCGCTCGGCTTCCGTACCTGCGCCAGCGCCCACAACTGGGCCCGCGCCTGGGTGCCCGCGCCGATGATCCCCAGCCGGGCGGCGTCCGGCCGGGCCAGCGCGTCCACCGCCACCGCGCCGATCGCGCCCGTCCGCCGCGGCCCCAGCTCCTGACCGTGCACCACGGCGAGCAGCGCTCCCCGCGCGCTGTCCCAGACCGCGACCAACTGCTCGCCGCCGCGGGTGTCATAGGCCCGGAAGCCGTGCCGGGCGCCCCCGGCGTCGGCACCCGCCGTGAACACGAGATCGCGATCCCCCAGCGGTGCGGCCAGCCGGGCCGGCGCGGACAGCTCCTCACGATGATGGGCGAGCAACGCCCGGCGAACCGCCGCCACGGCCGTCCCGGCGTCCAGCCGCGCCCGCACCTCCTCGTCCCCGATCAGCAGGGGCGCCGCGTGCCGCGTCATGCGCTCAGCTCCTTCCGGCCGTACAGGCAGTGCTCCGCGCCGGTCATCAGTGCCCAGTACCGGTCGCCGTACGACCAGTGCCACCACTCCGTGGGGTAGTTGACCAGGCCCGCGCGGGCGAGGGCCGTGCTCAGGACGCGGCGGTTGGCGCGGGCCTCGGCGCTCAGCCCCGGCGCGTGCGTGAAGCAGGCACCGGCGCTCTCCTCCGGGCCGGCGTTGAGAGGTGAGCCCATGTCCATCTCCGCGCCGCCGGCCGTGACGAGCAGCAGGTCCACCGCGCCGCCCGCGCTGTGCGGGGCGATCTCCGGCGGCGACACATACTGGCTGGCGGCGTCCCGTATCCGCGCGGGCGGCCACTCCGGATGCGCGGCCCGCAGCTCGTCGGCATACTCCTCGAAGTACCGGCGCTGCAGGGCCGGCGGGCGGTACCCCTCCGCCAACTGCAGCCGAAGACCGTCGGGCAGCGCCTCCTGGGCGCGAAGCAGCCGCTCCACCAGGCCCTCCCGCAGATACGCGAAGGCACCCACCGGGTCCTCGCGGATCTCCGAGACCAGCAGCTCCGGCGCCGCAGTCCGTACGTCGAGCAGCGGCTCGCCGCACTCCACGACGGGCACGGCCGCCACCGCCGGGTCCGACATCAGCGTGATCCGCTCCCGCAGGTCGGCGAGGGCGAGCCCGGCCGTGTCGCCCGCGCCGGCGATCCGGCCCGCTTCCGGCGACCACGCGCCGCTCAGCCCGCAGGCGGTGCCCGCGCTGCCGGGGCCCAGGCCGTTGGCCAGCACCACATGCAGGCCGTACTCCCTGGCGCCCTTGGCGTACCCCGACGCCACCCGATCCGGATCGCTGTGGAACGCGCTCGCCAGGAAGATGCCGCAGCCGTCCGCCGAGGCCCGCTCCCACACCTCCGGGTGCGCGGTGTCGTAGCACGTGGCCAGGGCGATACGGAGGCCGCCGAGCGTGCACCTGCCGTCCGTCCGGCCCGGCGTGAAGACCGCCTTCTCCGGGCCGAACAGATGCCGCTTGTCGTAACGGGTCAGCAGGGCGCCGTCCGGGCCGTAGACGTACGACGTGAGGCTCAGTCCGCCGCCTGCCGCGGGCGCCGGGCAGTTGACCACCGCCGCGGTGCCGGTCGCCCGGCAGGCGGCCGCGACCGGCGCGAGGACCGGGTCGTCCGCGACGTACGCATACCGCCCCGGCGCGGCGGCTATCGCGTCCAGCTCGTACCCCGTCAGGGCCAGTTCGGCGAAGACGACGAGGCCGGCACCGCGGTCCCCGGCCTCCCGGACCAGCCCTGCCATCCGCGCCGCGTTGGCCTCGGCGGCCAGCGGAACGGGTACGAACTGCGCTGCTGCGACGATCATTTGCCCATCATGCACCCGGCCACTGACAACCGGCCTCGACCGCCGTCCGCAGCAGCTCCCGCAGCTGTCCGACGATGGCCAGCCGGTTGCGGACGAAGACCGGGTCGGTGACCGTGCCGGATTTTGGGTCGGTGTTGCCCGGGCCGAAATCCAGTACCGGCGTGTGGAGATGGCCGCCTGGCAGGGACGGGGCCACCGCGTCGCGCAGCAGCGTCGCGCGGTAGGCGATCTCGTTGGAGAGGTAGTCGCCGCCACCGCCCGCGCGGGCCGTGGAGCCCGGGGTCGGGCCGTTCGGGCGTTTCACCGGCTCGGTGCCGCCCGCCGGGACCTCGGTGACCTCCGTGTTGTCGTGCACCGGGTACGGGCCGGTCGCATCGCCCGTGAGCGCCCTGTAGGGCAGCGTCGTGTGCGTCCACTGAGGCTGCGGCCGTACCGTCGGCACGCCGTCCGGGATGGGCACCGTCTCCGTGCGGGACTCCCGGGCGTTGTCCGGGTAGCCGCCGCGCCAGGCCCCGTTGGTGCGCTCCACGTCGAAGCGGCCGGGGCGGCCCTGGCTCACGGTGGTGAAGAGGTCTACCTGGCGCGGCCCCGGACGGAAGTGCGGCAGCAGGGTGTGTTCCACGGTTCCCGCGGCGAAGTCCGACCAGCGGACCGGGAAGACCGCCGTCTCGATCCGTACGGCCCGCCCCGAAGAGGTGCGCAGCGTCGTCCCGTCCAGTGCGAGCGCCGACGCGCCCGACGGGTTGCTGCGGCGCGGATCGGCGTCCAGTTGGAACGGGTCGAAGCCCGTCACCAGGACGCGCGTGACGCCCCGCCCCGGAGGGAGGTCGATCGAGTCCTCGCCCCGGGACGCGCGTTCCAGCGCCCCGGCCAGCGCCGCGCGCCGCTCCTCGGACAACCCGAAGGACGGCTGCCACTCCCGCAGCGCCCGGGTCATCTCCAGTCGCGCCCAGTACAGCGGGCGGTCGTCGTCCCGGCTGAGATCGCCGCCCGCCGGGCCGCGCCCCTGGACCCGGCCCACGGCCCGCTCCCACAGGGCACGCCCGGCCCGTTCGACGTACCGTTTCGCCGCTTCCTCGGAGTGCGTCGCGGCCAGTCGCCGGGCGAACTCCGGCCCGATCTCGTCGAAACCGCTGCGGCGCAGGATCTCCCGCGGCGCGGCCAGCGACAGCCGCTGCTCCTCCACGGCGACCGGGGAACGGTCCGCGTCCGCCGCCCGGTCGCGGGCGGCCGCCGGAGCGGTCAGGGCCAGGGGGAGCGCGGCCGTCAGCGCAGTGCCGAGAGCCAGGAGCCTGGTACGTATGCGTCTCATGTGGCGAGTAAAGCGGGAGGGACCTCTGCGACGGTAGAGGGCAGCCACCGGGGCCGGCGCCCGGCAACAGCCCGGTGCCGGCCACCCGGCAACAGTCCGTAGGCCGCCCCCCCGCTCCCTACTCCGTCCCGAACCCGTACACCGTCCGCGACCGGAACGCCTCGCCCGGCCGCAGCACCGTGCCGGGGAAGTCCGGGCGGTTGGGGGAGTCGGGGAAGTGCTGGGTCTCCAGGGCGATTCCGCCGCCCGCCAGGAGGGGGCGGCCCGTGCTGCCCGTCAGCGAGCCGTCCAAGTGCTCGGCCGTGTAGAGCTGTACGCCCGGTTCGGTGGTCGACAGGCGCAGGACGCGCCCGGAGGCGGGGTCGCTCAGCTCGGCCACCGGGCGCGGTGCCGGGGCCCGGTCCTCGGGGTCGCCGATCGTCCCGGAGCCGTCACCGATCACGAAGGTGTGGTCGTACCCGCGGCCGACCGTCCGGCGCGCCCGGAAGTCGAAGCGGGTGCCGGCGACCGGGGCCGGGGCGCCGGCCGGGATGCCGGTCGCGTCGACCGGGAGGTAGTGATCGGCCGCCAACCGCAGCCGGTGCGTCTCCGCGCTGCCGCTGCCGTCGCCGCTGAGGTCGAAGTACGAGTGGTTGGTGAGGTTCAGGACGGTCGGTGCGTCCGTGGTGGCGAGGTAGTCGCAGGCCAGCTCCCCGGAGGCGGAGAGCGTGTACCGGACGCGGACGTCCAGCGCCCCGGGGAAGCCCTCCTCGCCGTCCCTACTGGTGCGCCGCAGCTCCACCCCTCCTGGGCACGGTGCGGCGTCCCACAGGGCCGTGGAGAAGTTCGCGACGCCACCGTGCAGGCAGTTCGGGCCCTCATTGGCGGGCAGCGCGTACCGCCGCCCTTCGAGGGTGAACGCTGCGCCCCCGATACGGCCCGCGTACCGGCCGACCAGCGCCCCGAAGTACGACTCGCCGTGCGCCTCGTACCCGGCCGCGTCCGGGAAGCCGAGCACGATCTCGCCGCGCGTGCCGTGCCGGTCGGGTGTCTCGACGCTCTGCACGATGCCGCCGTACGTCAGGATCCGTACCCGGACTGCGCCTGCTTCGAGTGTCCAGCGGTGGACGATACTGCCGTTTTTCAAGGTGCCGAAGGGCTCTTCGGCGACGTGGGTCGCGCTCATGCGGGCGAGCCTATGCCCGCGCGTCCCGGAGGCGGCGCGAGGTCAGCCGCGGCCTTCGGGGCGGGTGACGGTGCGGTAGGCCATCTCGGCCAGTTCCCGCTGGCCGCGCTTGCTCGGGTGGAACCAGTCCCACTCGCTCAACTCCCGGCCGGTGAAGCGGTAGTCGAAAACCGCCTGGTCGAAGCGGCAGCGGCGGTCCTGCTCGCACACCTCGCGCAGCGCTGTGTTGTAGGCCATCACCCGGTCCCGCACGCCCTCCCTGCGGTCACTGGCGGCGCGTGAGACGTTGTCCGCGTCGTGGAGCATCGACTGGCAGATCCCGAGCTTCCACACCTGTTTGCCCACCGGGTTCCGGCGGCCCTGCGACCACAGTCGCATCAGGTCGGGCACCGCGGCGACGTAGACCTGCGTTCGGGGCAGCGCCCGGCGCAGCTTCTTCAGGGACGTCCGGAAACCGGCGCGGAAATCAGCCGTCGGTGTCATGGCGGAGGCGTTGTTCCGGCAGGCGTCGTTGGCGCCGATCAGGATCGTGACAAGTTGGGGTTTGTGCGGAATCGCTCGGTCGAGCTGGCGGGGCAGATCGTCCATGAGCGCTCCGGTGCGGGCGTAGTTCCAGGCGTGTCCGGAGGGGTGCGCCACGAGGCGTTCGGCCAGGCTGCGGACGGCCGGATCCGTGCCCGTGGCCCAGGAGGCGGCGGAGCAGTCGGCCAGCAGTCCGCAGGCGTCGAAGCCGGCCGTTATCGAGTCACCCAGCGCGGCCACGGAATCCGGACGGGTGTCCCAAACCGGTGGGAGTGACGGGTGCGGACGGGCGGATTCCGTGCGGCCGCGCGAGGCCGGGGAGTTGTCGCCGCTGTCGCCGGAACCGCAGGCCGGAACGGCGAGGAGCAGGGCGGCGGCGAGCGCCGCGGGCACCGTGACCGGCCGCCGGCGGGGGCGTCCGGAGGCCCAGTTGATCTTTGCCATCCCCTGTCCCCCTCCGACGTGCGAGTGATATCTCTTCCGTGAGCGACGGTACGTCACTCCTCCGCGGTCACAGCGCGATAGCTTTGCCCCGTGGCCGTCGGGCGGCGACCTGGAGGAGTAGCGCACTCCCGTACGAACAAATTACAACACGTCATTTCCTGTCCCTTTTGTGGCGAATTGAGCCCCATGGTGTTTACTGTAGGTAACCTTGCGTGCTGGTGCCGAAGTGATCATTGGGGCAGAATGTCAGCAGCTGTCCCGGCCGCGACCGGAACGGGCACGAGGCCGCTGGGGAAGGCGAACCTCGAACCGTACTGGAGGTCCCGGTGACGACACGTGGAGTTCTGTACGTCCACTCCGCTCCGCGCGCGCTGTGCCCGCACGTCGAATGGGCCGTCGCGGGCGTCCTCGGCGTGCGCGTCAATCTCGACTGGATCCGCCAGCCCGCCTCGCCCGGCACCTGGCGCGCGGAGTTCTCCTGGCAGGGCGAGTCCGGCACCGCCTCCAAACTCGCCTCCGCGCTGCGCGGCTGGCACCTCCTGCGCTTCGAGGTGACCGCCGAGCCGTGCGCGGCCGCCGAGGGCGAGCGCTACAGCTCCACGCCCGACCTGGGCATCTTCCACGCCGTCACGGGCATCCACGGTGACATCCTGATCCCCGAGGACCGGCTGCGGGCCGCGGTGGCCCGCTCAGCGCGCGGCGAGACCGACCTGGCGGCAGAGGTCGCCCGGCTCCTCGGAAAGCCCTGGGACGACGAGTTGGAGCCCTTCCGGTACGCGGGCGAGGGCGCGCCTGTGCGGTGGCTGCACCAGGTCGTCTGACGGGCGCAGGGCCGCGCCGCGCGCCGTTGTCTTCGAGTGCACTCGAACGCCTAGCGTGCCCCCATGGCTGACAACACCTCAGTGGCAGTGCTCGGTACGGGAATCATGGGCGCGGCGATGGCCCGGAACCTCGCCGGGGCCGGTCTGGACGTACGGGTGTGGAACCGCACCCGCGCCAAGGCCGAGCCGCTCGCCGAGGACGGCGCACGCGTCATGGACACCCCGGCGGAGGCCGTGGACGGCGCCGACGTCGTCCTGACGATGCTTCACGACGGCCCGGCCGCCCTGGAGGCGGTGCGCGCCGCCGGGACCGCGCTGCGCCCCGGTACGGTCTGGGCGCAGTCCACCACCGCCGGCCTCGAAGCGCTCGGCGAGCTCGCCGGCTTCGCGCGGGAGCACGGTCTGGTCTTCGTCGACGCGCCCGTGCTGGGCACCAAGGAGCCCGCCGAGGCCGGGAAGCTCGTGGTCCTCGCGGCCGGGCCGGGCGCCGCGCGGGAGCTGCTCGCGCCCGTCTTCGAGGCGATCGGCAGCCGGACCGCCTGGGTGGGCGAGAACGGCGACGAGGGCGCCGCCACCCGCCTCAAGCTGGTCATCAACAGCTGGGTGCTCACCGTCACCCACGGCGCCGCCGAGGCGCTGGCCCTCGCCAAGGGGCTCGGCGTCGCCCCGCAGGAGTTCCTGGACGCCGTCGAGGGCGGCCCGCTGGACATGGGCTATCTGCGCGCCAAGACCCGCCTCCTGCTGGAGGGTGACCTCGCTCCCAGCTTCCAGACCCGCACCGCGGAGAAGGACGCCCGGCTCATCGTGGAGGCCGGCAAGGCGGCCGGTGTCCGCCTGGACGTCACGGCGGCGGGCGCGGAACGCTTCCGCCGGGCGACGGAGCAGGGGCACGGAGACGAGGACATGGTGGCGTCGTACTTCGCGAGCTTCGACCACTGACAGCCGGGGGATGCGAAAGGCCCGCCCGGACGATGTCCGGGCGGGCCTTTTCACCGGCGAAGGCCGCAACCATCAATTGAGGAACCCAAGCGGCGGGCATGGGGTCCGCGAGAGCGGCGCCGGTTCAGGCGCAAAGAGGCGTCAGGCCGTGCGGAAGGCGAGTACCACGTTGTGGCCGCCGAAGCCGAACGAGTTGTTGATCGCCGCGATCGTGCCCTCCGGGAGCTTCCGGGGCTCGTCGCGGACGATGTCCGCGTCGACCTCGTCGTCGAGGTTCTCGACGTTGATGGTCGGCGGGGCCTGGCGGTGGTACAGCGCGAGGACCGTCGCGACGGTCTCGATGCCGCCCGCGCCGCCCAGCAGGTGGCCGGTCATCGACTTGGTACCGGAGATCGCGATGTGGTCCACGTCGTCGCCCAGCACCCGGCGCAGCGCCTTGATCTCGGCGACGTCACCCTGCGGGGTGGACGTGGCGTGCGCGTTGAGGTGCACCAGCTCGGCCGGCTTGAGGTCGGTGGCGTCCAGCAGGTTCTGGACGGCCGCCGCGATGCCCCGGCCGGTCGGCTCGGGCTGCGCGATGTGGTGGCTGTCCGCGGACAGGCCCTGGCCCAGCACCTCGCAGTACACCTTGGCGCCGCGCTTGGCCGCGTGCTCCGCCGACTCCAGGATCACCACGCCCGCGCCCTCACCGAGGACGAAGCCGTCCCGGGCGGTGTCGTACGGGCGGGACGCCTTCTCCGGCTCGTCGTTGTTCTTCGACATCGCCATCATGTTCGCGAAGGCGACGATGGGCAGCGGGTGGATCGCCGCCTCGGTGCCGCCCGCGACGACCACGTCGGCACGGCCGGTGCGGATCATCTCGACGGCGTACCCGATGGCCTCGGCGCCGGAGGCGCAGGCGCTCACGGGGGTGTGCACGCCCGCCTGCGCGCCGACCTCCAGGCCGACGTTGGCGGACGGGCCGTTGGGCATGAGCATCGGCACGGTGTGCGGGGAGACGCGGCGTACGCCCTTCTCCTTCAGCACGTCGTACTGGTCGAGCAGGGTGGTCACGCCGCCGATGCCAGAGGCGATCACGGTGCCCAGACGGTCCGGGTCGATCAGGGCCGAGCCGTCCTCGGCGGTGTCCTCGCCGGCCGGGCCGGTGTAACCGGCGTCGGCCCACGCCTCACGCGCGGCGATCAGCGCGAACTGCGCGGAGCGGTCGAGCTTGCGGGCGACGGGGCGCGGCAGGACCTGGTCCGGCTCGACGGCCGCGGTGGCGGCCATCCGGACGGGCAGATCGGCAAAGCGCTCGTCGTCCAGGGGCCGCACGCCGGAGCGGCCCGCCAGCAGACCTTCCCAGGTCGAAGCGGAGTCGCCACCCAGCGGTGTGGTTGCGCCGATACCGGTGACGACCACGGTGCGATTGGTCGCGTTCACGGGAATTCTTGTCTCCACAGGTAGAGGGGTCGAGAATCGACGGCGCCACCGCGGGGTGGCGACATGCGGGGCTGGATCAGCCCTGGTGCTCGAGGATGTACTTGGTGGCGTCGCCGACCGTCTTGAGGTTCTTGACGTCGTCGTCGGGGATCTTGACGTCGAAGCGCTCCTCGGCGGCGACGACGACCTCGACCATGGACAGCGAGTCGACGTCCAGGTCATCGGTGAAGGACTTGTCCAGCTGGACGTCCTCAACGGGGATCCCGGCGATCTCGTTCACGATCTCGGCGAGACCGGCGACGATCTCTTCCTGAGTGGCGGCCATGATGGCTCCTTCGGTGTTTTTCGAGTGAAACTGTGCGTTGCGGTGAAGTTCCAGTACAGCCGCCGGACCGTCCGGGGACGTCGGTGCTGCGTAGATCTTGCCTAGGGGAGAGTAACGACCGTGGCGGCGTACACGAGACCCGCCCCGAACCCGATGACGAGCGCGGTGTCGCCGCTCTTGGCCTGACCGGTCGCCAGCAGCCGCTCCATCGCGAGCGGAATCGAGGCGGCCGAGGTGTTGCCGGTGGTCTCCACGTCACGGGCGACCGTGACGGACTCGGGGAGCTTGAGCGTCTTCACCATCGAGTCGATGATCCGCATGTTGGCCTGATGCGGGATGAAGACGTCCAGATCCTCGGGCTTGACCCCGGCCACGTCCAGGGCCTCCTGGGCGACCTTGGCCATCTCGAAGACCGCCCAGCGGAAGACCGCCTGGCCCTCCTGGGTGATCGCCGGGTAGCGGATCTCGTCCAGGGCGAGCCGGTCGGCGGGGCCGTTGCCGCCGGGCACCGGAGTGCGGCGGTAGACGTCCCAGCTCAGGGTCTGCTTGATGGTCTCGGACTTGTCGCCCTCCGAGCCCCAGACGGTCGGGCCGATGGCCGGCTCGTCCGACGGGCCCACGACCACGGCACCGGCGCCGTCACCGAAGAGGAAGGCCGTCGCGCGGTCCTCCAGGTCGGTCAGGTCCGAGAGCCGCTCCACGCCGATGACCAGCACGTACTCCGCCGAGCCCTCGGTGACCATGCCCTTGGCCAGGGTCAGGCCGTACCCGAAGCCCGCGCAGCCCGCCGAGATGTCGAACGCGGCCGGCTTGCCCGCCCCTATCCGGTGCGCGATCTCCGTCGCGACCGCCGGGGTCTGCTTGAAGTGCGAAACCGTCGAGACGATCACGCCGCCGATCTGCTCCGGCGTGATACCGGCGTCGGCGATCGCCTTGCCGGCGGCCTCCACCGACATCGCCGCGACGGTCTCCTCGGGACCGGCCCAGTGGCGCGTGGAGATGCCCGAGCGCGACCGGATCCATTCGTCGGACGAGTCGATGTACTTGAGGATCTCCTCGTTCGGCACGACATTGACGGGGCGGTAGCCGCCCACGCCCATGATCCGCGCGTACGGGGCGCCCTGCGAGGGCTTGATCTTCGAGGTCATGCTCTTCGGTCTCCTTATCCGGCCGAGTTCTCGGCAGCGGGAGAAGCGTGCTCGGCGATCAGCTCGCGGGCCGCGTCGAGGTCCTCAGGGGTCTTCAGCGCGAGAGTCTTCACACCGGGCAGCGCACGCTTGGCGAGGCCCACCAGGGTCCCGCCCGGAGCCGCCTCGATCATCGCGGTGACGCCCAGCTCCTTGAACGTCTCCATGCACAGGTCCCAGCGGACCGGGTTGGCCACCTGGCCCACCAGCCGCTGCACGACCTCCTGGCCGCCGGTGACGACCTGGCCGTCCTTGTTCGAGACGTACCGGGTGTGCGGGGCGGCGGGGGACAGCTCGGCCACCGCGGCCTCCAGCGTGGCGACCGCCGGGGCCATGTGCACCGTGTGGAACGCGCCGGCCACCTTCAGCGGGACGACCCGCCGGGTGCCCTCCGGCTTGTCCTCGGCGAGCGCCGCGAGCTGCTCGGCGGTGCCGGCGGCCACGATCTGGCCCGCGCCGTTCACGTTCGCCGGGGTCAGGCCGAGCTTCTCCAGGTGCGGCAGGACCGTCTCCGGCTCGCCGCCCAGCAGGGCCGACATGCCGGTCTCGGTGACGGCCGCGGCCTCGGCCATGGCCAGACCACGCTTGCGTACGAGACCCATGGCGGCCTCGTCGGGCAGCACACCGGTCAGCGCCGCGGCGGCGAGCTCACCGACGCTGTGCCCGGCTGCGGCGCCGACGAGCGACGCGAAGTCCTCCGGCGAGGCGAAGAGCTGCCGCGC
Source organism: Streptomyces ochraceiscleroticus (assembly GCF_000720485.1). Taxonomy (GTDB): domain Bacteria; phylum Actinomycetota; class Actinomycetes; order Streptomycetales; family Streptomycetaceae; genus Streptomyces; species Streptomyces ochraceiscleroticus. Next base: position 113,302 of record NZ_JOAX01000008.1, read on the forward strand.
GGAGATCAGCGCGGAGGCGACCAGCAGCGGCTGGGCGACGGCGGTGTCACGGATCTCCTCCGCGTCCGCCTTCGTGCCGTAGTGGACCAGGTCGAGGTCGATGGCGGCCGACCAGGCACGCAGCCGGTCCTCGACACCGGGAAGGTCGAGCCAGGGAGTCAGGAAGCCGGGCGTCTGAGCGCCTTGGCCGGGAGCGACGAGTACGAGCACTCTCACACTCTCTCTTGTGGGAGGTCCCGCCCGCCCGTGGGGACAGGGACGAAGAACCATCGGGGTAATTGTGGGTGTCCGACAAAAGCTTAGGGCTGCGCCTCACCGTCGGCCAGACGCCCCAGGATGAGGGCGATACGCAAGGTGAACGCCGAGCGGACATCGGACGGCGACCATCCGGTGACGTCCGTCACACGTCGCAGCCGGTAGCGCACGGTGTTGGGGTGGACGAAGAGCATCCGCGCCGCCCCCTCCAGGCTGCTCGCCTGCTCCAGGTAGACGCTCAGCGTTTCGAGGAGGGCACTGCCTGCTTCCTCCAGTGGTCTGTAGATCTCCTCCACCAGCTGATCGCGGGCAGCCGGGTCGCCGGCCATCGCGCGCTCCGGCAGCAGATCGTCCGCCAGTACCGGCCGCGGCGCGTCCGGCCAGGCCGCGCACGCCTTCAGGCCCGCCGCCGCTGCCTGCGCCGACCGCGTCGCCGCCAGCAGGTCCGAGACCACCGGGCCCGCCACCACGGGACCTGCGGCGAACGGCCCGATCAGCGCCTTCGCCGCCTTCAGCGGCTCGTCCGAACCCCCCGCGATCACCACCAGCCGGGTCCCGAGCACGCCCGTCAGCACCTGCAGCTTCGCGTGCCGCGCGGCCCGCCGGATCGCCTCCACGGTCAGCTCGCTGTCCCCGTCCGGGGCCGTACCGAGCACCACCGCCACATGCTCAGGGGAGTTCCAGCCGAGCGCCGCGGCCCGGGACACCGCGCCCTCGTCCGCCTCACCGGACAGCACGGCGTTGACGACCAGCGACTCCAGCCGCGCGTCCCAGGCGCCGCGGGCCTCCGCGGCCTGGGCGTAGACCTGTGCGGTCGCGAAGGCGATCTCCCGCGCGTACACCAGCAGCGCCTCGCGCAGCACCGACTCGTCACCCGGAGCGGCGACATCGTCGATCGCCGTCTCCATGACCTCGATGGTGGTGCGGACCATCTCCACGGTCTGCCGCAGCGTGATCGCCCGGGTCAGCTCGCGCGGCGCCGTACCGAAGACGTCCGTGGAGATCGCCTGCGGGGTCTCCGGATGCCGGAACCACTCGGTGAAGGCCGCGATGCCCGCCTGCGCCACCAGACCGATCCACGACCGGTTCTCCGGCGGCATCGCCCGGTACCACGGCAGTGTCTCGTCCATGCGGGCGATGGCATGGGCCGCGAGCTTGCCGGAGGACTTCTCCAGGCGGCGCAGGGTCGCGGAGTGCGGGTGGGCGTCGTGCGATGCGGGTTCAGACACGGGCACAAGCCTGCCTTATCGGGGCGGGGTGATGGCGCGGTGGGGCTACGGTGGCTGAATGCTGTGTTGCCCGGGGGCGCTGCGGACGTCGGCGGCGACGCCGCGGGCCGGGCCCCCGGCCGGCCGCCGACCGGGCGGGCCGGAGCGGATCAGGAGAGGTGGACACGGGTGATCCAGGTACGCAGAAGCGACGAGCGGTACCGCGGCGGGGACGCCGACGCCGGCATCGACACCCGGCACGCCTTCTCCTTCGGACGGCACTACGACCCCGGCAACATCCGCTTCGGCGCGCTGATCGCGTGCAACGAGGAGCGGCTGGCCCCCGGGGCCGGCTTCGACGAACACCCGCACAGCAACACCGAGATCGTCACCTGGGTCGTCGAGGGCGAACTGACCCACCGCGACAGCACCGGACACGAGACGCTCGTACGGCCCGGCGACGTCCAGCGGCTCGGCTCCGCCGCCGGCGTACGGCACGTGGAGCGCAACGACTCCGACGCGCCGCTGCGTTTCGTCCAGATGTGGCTGGCCCCCACCGCCTCCGGCGGCGAACCGGACTACGAAGTGGTACGCGGCATCGCCGACGGCACCCCGTACGCCGTGCCGCGCGCCGACGCGATGCTGCACGTCCGGCGGCTCGCGGCGGGCGACCGCACGGCCGTACCGGACGGCGCGCGGATCTACGTCCATGTCGTACGCGGCGCGGTACGCCTCGGCGACGCGCTCACCGACGGCGGCCCGGCGCTGGTGGAGGCGGGCGACGCGGCGCGCGTCACCGACGCCAAGGAGCTGGAGCTGACCGCCGAGTCCCCGGCGGAGCTCCTGATGTGGGAGATGCCGGAGGAGCCCACGTACGGCTGATGCCCGGGCGCGGCCTGCGCGCCGCGGCTCGGGGCCCGTCTCAGGCCGCCCGCAGGTCCGCCAGTACCGCGTCCGTGAAGGGCGGCCACGCCTCGATCGCCCACGGCCCGAACGCGCGGTCCGCGAGCGCGGCGCAGGCGGCGCCCGCGTCCGGATCCACCCACAGGAACGTGCCGGCCTGCCCGAAGTGCCCGAACGTACGCGGCGAGGACCCGGCACCCGTCCAGTGCGGCGCCTTGCCGTCCCGGATCTCGAAGCCCAGCCCCCAGTCGTTCGGCTTCTGGTTGCCGTACCCCGGCAGCACGCCCGACAGCCCGGGGAAGACCACCGAGGTCGCCGCGTCCAGCGTCTCGCGCGCCAGCAGCCGCGGCGCCAACAGCTCAGCACCGAACCGTGCCAGGTCGGCGGCGGTCGACACGCCGTCCTTGGCCGGTGAGCCGCCGACCGCCAGTTCGGTCGCCGTCATGCCCAGCGGATCGAGCACGGCCTCCTTCAGGTACTGCGGGAAGGGGATGTCCGTGGCCTTCGTGAGGTGCTCGCCCAGCGCCTCGAAACCGGCGTTGGAGTAGATCCGCCGCGTACCGGGCGCGGCCATCACCCGGTCCTCGTCGAACGCCAGCCCGGACGTGTGCGCGAGCAGATGCCGTACCGTGGCGCCGTCCGGGCCCGCCGGCTCGTCCAGCTCCACCGCGCCCTCCTCCACCGCGAGCAGCGCGGCGTACGCGGCCAGCGGCTTGGTCACGGAGGCCAGTGCGAAGCGGTGCTCCTGCGGCCCGTGCGCACCGGCCACCGTGCCGTCGGCTCGTACGACGACCGCCGCAGCAGTGGGCACCGGCCAGTTCTCGATCATCCGCAGGCTCTCCATGGCGCCCAGCGTAACTTCCTCAAGATTCAGCCAAGTCTTCCCTTGCTTGGAGTGCACTCCAGCTCTCTAGCGTTGTCAGCGGCGTGAGCGAAACGGCGAACGGGAGAGACGGCATGACGGTCATGGAGAGCGCTCCGGTCACGGCACCGGCGAAGCCGCGCAACTGCGCCGGCCTGCGGTCCGGTCCACGGCGCGCCGACGGCCAGGACCAGTACACGATCAGCGAGGTCGTCGGCCTCACCGGGCTCAGCGCGCACACCCTGCGCTGGTACGAGCGCATCGGCCTGATGCCGCACGTCGACCGTACCCACACGGGACAGCGCCGCTTCAGCAACCGCGATCTGGACTGGCTGGACCTGGTGAGCAAGCTGCGGCTGACCGGCATGCCGGTCGCCGACATGGTCCGGTACGCCGAACTGGTCCGCGAAGGCCCGGCGACGTTCGCCGCCCGGGAACGGCTCCTCACGGCACACCGCGAGGACGTCCGGCAGCGGATCAACGAGCTGCGCGACACGCTGGACGTCCTCGACTACAAGATCAACCTGTACGCCGACGCCCGCCTGGGGTCGGAGGAGTGAGCCGGTGGCTGAGCGGGGGAGGGCTCCGCTCAGCCCACACCCAGGGCAAAGAGGGTGAAGCTCGCGGAGAGGGCCGTGGCGGCGCCGAGCCGAGTGCGGCTCGCGCCCCAGGGGGCCTCGAAGCGGCGGGTGAGGAGGGTGAGGGCGGCCAGTGTCAGGGCGAAGAGGGGGAGCCAGGCCAGGCGGGTGAGCAGCCAGGCCGTTGAGTCGGGGGCCGTGGTCAGGCCGGGTACCGGGCCGAGGGACGACGACGGCACCGCCACCGCCAGCATCGCGGTCTGGTGCCAGCAGAAGACGGTCATCGCGCAGAGGTTGACCACCACGACCGGCGCCCACAGTGCCGGCCGGCGCAGCAGCGCGGCGATCCGGTCCCGCAGCAGGACGGCGGCTCCGCACTGCGCCGCCGCCAGGGCCGGGACCAGCAGCGACGGCGGGTGCGAGTTCGTCCGGGCGGCGCCCGGGACGCCGACCATGCTCGCGGGGTAGTGGAAGACCAGGAGGAGGACGGCGAACACGGCCGCGCCACCGGTCAGCAGCGTCCACGCGGCGCGCCGGCCGAGCCTTCCCCGCTGCCGCTGCCCGGACGGCGTGGGGGCTTCTCCCTCGCCCCAGCAGACGCCGAGCTGGTACGCGAACAGCCAGCCGGGGAGCAGGTTGAGCAGCGCGAGCCAGGACGGCACGGCGGCGGCATACGGGCCGTACCGCAGGAAGTCGACCACCGCGACGGCCGCGAACAGCGGTGCGGCCGCCCATGGCCCGAGTCGTCGCGCGGCGCGCACGCAGTACGGAGTGAGCGCCGTGACTCCGGCGTACACGCCCACGAACCACAACGGCTGTACGACCAGCGTCGCCCCCGTCCGCAGCGTCGCCTCGGGCACCCCGGCGGCGGACAGCCCCCCGATCAGCAGCGCCCAGATGGCCGTTACGGCAAGTGCCGGGCGGCCCAGGCGGGCCAGCCGGCCGCCCAGCCAGCGCGCGGTGGACTCCCCGCGCCCGCTCGCGCGCCGGTAGGACAGCACCGAGGAGTATCCGCCGACGAGGAAGAAGATTCCCAGGAGTTGGAGGACCCAGCTCACCGGCGCGAGGAAGCCGAGCGCGGACAGTGCGCTGGCGTTGTGCAGCGCGCCGTCGGCGTCCCGTGTGAAGCCGCCGGCCAGCCAGTGCCCGGCCGGCACGGCGAGCAGCGCGAGCGCCCGCAGCCCGTCGATCCCGCGGTCGCGGTGGGCGGGGGTGCGGGCCTCGATGGCGGCCACGGCCCTGCGGAGCGGGCCGTGTTGCTCGGTCCGGTCGGTCCGTCCGGTCCGGAGGCCGCTGTCGGCGGCACCGGTGGCCGGTCCGGCACCGGGGTTCGGTCCGGCACCGGGATTCGGTAACGCGAGAGTCATGGCGGTGTCCTTGGAAGAGGGCGCGCTCAGCGCACGCGGGAGGGGTGGCCGAGCACGATGTCGGCGAAGCCGTCCAGGGAGTCGGTGCCGGGCACGAGGTAGCCGGTGTGGCCCTCGGCGCGGTCGGCGGCGACGCGGCGCGCGCCGAACGCGGGGTCGGTCGGGTCGGTGCCGTGGCCCAGGCCCAGTACCTCGACGTTCGGGATGTTGGCGATCCAGTCCGAGGCGTCCCGGGCCGCCCACACCCGCCCGCCGGCGTGCAGATCGGCGGCGCGCTCCGTACGCGCCCCCGGCGAGCCGAAGAGGATCACGTCGCCGACCGCGCTCCGTCCGGCGCGGGGCGCCGCCAGACCGCAGACGACCGAGCCGTAGCTGTGGCAGAGCAGGGCGGGCGCCGGGTTGCCGGTCGCGGCGAGCCCCGTCAGCAGCCGGGCCAGCCGCGGCGCGCCGGCCTCCGCGAGCCGCCCCGTCGCGGCGTCCGGGCCGAGCCCGACCGGCGTGGTGTAACCGGCCCAGGCGATCACCGCGGTGGGCGTCGCCGTCTCCTCGGCGGACATCCGGGCGCGCAGCGAGGCCGCCATGGCGGTCGGGGTGCCGTACCGGTCCCGCTCGCGGTCGAACGAGCCGAGGTCGATGTCCGAGCCGGGCACGACCACCGCCGTGCGCCGGGCCGCGCCGAGGTCTCCGTACACCTCGGCGACCTGACCCCGGCCGCGCGGGTCGAAGAAGAGGATCTGCCGTCCGGGGGCGAGGAGTTCGGTGCAGCGGGCGGCCAGCGCGCGGGCACGGGCGCGGTCGTCGGCGGCGCGGCCGGGGTCGTCCGCGCGGGCGCGCAGGCGGGCGCGTTCGGCCCGCAGGGCGCGGGCGTTCGCGCGGTAGCGCAGCCGTACGGGCGCGCCGTCCAAGGTGCCCACGGTCAACGGGTGCCGGTCGGCGAGCCGTTGCCGCTCCGCCTCGGTCAGGCCGGCGAAGAAGCGGGCCACGGCGGCGGGTGAGGCGGTCGTGGGGTCGGGCAGCGGCCGGCCGAGCGTGTGGTCGGCGCGCCAGGCGGCGGCGCCCGGCGCGGGTCCGGTGACGGCGGTCTGCTCGGTGCCGGCGGCCCAGCCGCCGGTGGCGGCGACGATCGCGGCCGTGGTGACCGCGGCCAGCAGCCCGCGCCTGCGGCGGCTCGTCCCCCGTCCGGACCGTCCCCGTCCGGAACTCCCCTGTCCGGTCATCTCGGAACGCAGCGGCATGGTGGTGTCTCCCTCTCCCCGGTGGCGTGGCGGAGGGAAACGTAGGGAGGGGGTGGGTGATGCGGCGTCACACCACGGGGGCAACTGCCCGGTGATACCGGGGTACCGGGGCCTCGTCCGTACGGATGAGACTCACCGATCGCCCGGCGTCACCAGCCCCGACTCGTACGCGAAGATCACGGCCTGGGCGCGGTCGCGCAGGTCCAGTTTGGCCAGCACCCGCCCGATGTGGGTCTTCACCGTCTGCTCGGCCAGTACCAGTTCGGCCGCGATCTCCTGGTTGGACAGGCCGCGCGCGATCAACTCCAGTACCTCGGTCTCGCGCGCGGTGAGGCCGTTCAGGCGCAGCGCGGTGCGGTCCTTGCGGGGTGCGGGGCGCTGCCGCGCGAAGTCGGCGATCAGCCGGCGAGTCACCGAGGGGGCGAGCAGCGCCTCACCGGCCGCCACGACCCGTACCGCGGAGATCAGGTCGGCCGGCGGCGCGTCCTTCAGCAGGAAGCCGGACGCGCCGGCGCGCAGCGCTTCGTATACGTAGTCGTCGACGTCGAAGGTGGTGAGCATCAGCACCTTCGGGCGGTGCGTGACGCCCGGGGGCGGGGACAGCAGTTGCCGGGCCGCCTCCAGGCCGTCCATCTCCGGCATCCGGACGTCCATCAGCACCACGTCGGGGTGGGCGCGGCGGCTCAGTTCGACGCCTTGCGCCCCGTCCGCCGCGTCGCCGACGACGTCGATGTCGCTCTGCGCGGCGAGCAGGGCGGCGAAGCCCGCCCGCACCATGGCCTGGTCGTCAACGATGATCACGCGGGTGGTCATGCGCGCGTCGGGTCCTTCCCCGTCGGGGGCTCCGTGAGCGGGAGCCGGGCGGCGACACGGTAACCCCCGTTCGGCAGCGGGCCGGTGTCCAGGGTGCCGTCCAGCAGACGTACGCGCTCGCGCATTCCGACCAGTCCATGGCCGGTCCCGGTCGTCTCCAGCGGCTCGGCGGCGCGCGGCGGCGGGCCGTTGACGACCAGGACCGACAGGCCGGTGCGGTCCGGCGTGACCGAGACCCGGGTGCGCGCGCCGGGCGCGTGCCGTACGACGTTCGACAGCGCTTCCTGCACGATCCGGTACCCCGACAGGCCGACGGCGGGCGGGAGTTCGCCGAGCGCCCGGGAGAGCGTCAGTTCCACCGGCACACCGGCGCGTACGGTCCCCTCCACCAGCCGCTCGAGCTGGTCAAGGCCCGGCTGCGGCGCCTTCTCGGGACCGCCGTCCCGTTCGCTCTCCTCGCTGCGCAGCACGCCCAGCAGCCGGCGCATCTCACCCAGCGACTCGCGCGCCGTCGCGGCGATCGTCCCGAACTCCTCGGCGGCTTCCGGAGTCAGGCCCTGGAGGCGGTACGGCGCGCTGTCCGCCTGCACCGTGATCACCGACATGTGGTGCGCGACGACGTCGTGCAGCTCGCGGGCGATACGGGTGCGCTCCTCCAGCAGCGTCCGCCGGGCGCGCTCCGCCTCGCTGATCGTCTCCTGCTCCGCCAACTGCCGCCGCGCGTCGCCGCGTTCCCGCAGCGCGCCCGCCAGCAGCAGCACCACACCGGAGAGCACGAAGAGCAGCAGCCAGGTGGCGTCTGAGCGGGCGGGCCGCAGGAAGCCGGAGAGGATGCCGGCCGCGCCGGTGGCGAGCCACACGGCGAGCAGCACGCGGCGCCGCTCGCGCAGCCCGAGGGCGAGCGCCAGGACGAGGTACCCGACGATGGTGGGCGGCGGCCAGGGCCAGATGGTGCCCTGGGCGGCGGGGATGCTCGCCAGGACCAGCGCGGCGGCCAGGTCGGCCGCGAAGATCACCCACCACGCCTGCAGCGGGCGGACCACCGCCAGCAGCAGCGGGACGGTCTGGGCGACGCCGAGCGCGCCGGCCAGCCCGGCGTTCATGCCGTAGTCGTTGCCCAGGACGACGATGGTGCTGGGCAGCAGCGAGACGGTGAACCCGAAGGCGACGACGTACGGCAGCCACCGCAGCCAGCGGGACCGCTCCGCGCCGAAGAGGGGGCCGGGGGAAGGGGAGGAGGACGTGGACATCGCCGGATCAGCGTATGGGGGCCGGGCCCGCCGGGGCGTCATACCGGAGTCGTCGATCCGGGGTCATACCTGGGTATCAGGAGCGGCGCTACGAGGGCCGGTCGCGCCCGGCATACGGGGACGCGCCACCCCGCCGTACGAAGGCCCGCCACTTCGCCGTACGACAGCTCCTCACGTCTCCGTACAGAGCCCGATCACATCACGGTAGGAATCCCTACAACTCCGCCAGCAGCTCGGCCTTCTTCGCGCTGAATTCGGCGTCCGTCAGCAGCCCCGCGTCGTGCAGCTCGCCGAGCTGACGTATGCGGTCGGCGATGTCGGCGGGGCCGCGGTGCGGCTCCAGGGGACGGCACTGGGGCGCGGGCGCGGGGGCCGGGCCCGCGGTCCGTACGGCCTGCAGGACGGCCGCGGCGAACGGCAGCGACTCGTGGACCGGGCCGTAGCCGAGGCCGAAGATCACCGAGGCCGGGTCCTGTTCGGCGCCGTCCCGGCTCTCCTCCTCGGCACCGTGCGCCAGCAGCCGCAGATAGCCGTTGTGCCACGTGCCGGGCGGGGTGGGCGCCGAGCCGCCGTTCTCCGGGGAGCGCCACACCACGCCGGACAGCCCGTCGACCGGAAAGCTCTGGTCGCCGGACTTCCACTTCGCGGACGAGGCGCCGGTCCAGAACCAGCGGAACGCCACCGAGCTGCCGTCGAAGGACGCCTTGCCGTCGTACGCCTTGAAGGTCAGCGGCGGCTCCGGGGCCGCCACGAGGTGCTGCTCGGCGGGGCCCGCCGCGTCCGGGCCGAGGAGACCGGTCAGCTCGTCGCGGTAGTACTCGGCGCGGTCGGCGCGGTCGGCGGGGAGCACCAGGCGGTACGGGTCGGCGTCGTCCTTGAGCTGGCCGTCGGCGGCATCCATCAGCGGGTCGGCACCCGGCCGGGGCCGGGCATGCAGGACCACCGTCCCGCGCCTGCCCCGCGAGAGCCGCACCGAGCTCAGCGCTTCGTAGGGGATGCGGCGCTCGCCGAGCGCCTGGAAGAGCTTGGGCTTGCGGATCCCCCGTTCGAAGCGGATGAGCACGGAGTCCGTGTCGAACTCCCAGACGGCATGAAAACCGGCCAGCACATCACCCATGCGGTTCATCGTAAGCGGCGGGCGGCCCGCCCGTCCCCCTTCCGTACAGCACCGTGCTACGCGCGTCACGCCGTTCCCCGGCCCCGTTGTCCGGCCCGTCGTGCGGCTCCGGCCGGCCGCCGGGCCCGTACGGCGCCGGGCCGGCCCTCACGCCAGGTCGGCCGCGCAGTGTCCGTCGTCGGTCGCGCAGCTCACGCCCGCGACCGCGCCGACCCCGACGAGTGCGAAGTTGGCCAGGCTCTGCGTGCCGCGGGCGAAGTACCCCGCGTGCCCGTCCGCGCCCGCCGCGGACAGCACCCGGGAGCCGAACGCCGGGTCCACCGGGTCGGCGCCGTGCCCCAGCCCGCCCAGCTCCAGGTTCGGGATGTCCTGGATCCAGTCGTCGGAGTCCCGCATCGCCCACACCCGGGCGGTGGTGTGCAGCGCGGCGGTGTTCTGGGCGCGCATGCCAGGGCTGCCCGCCACCACGATGTCGCCGACCCGGGAGGGCAGCGCGCGGGCCGCCACGCCGCAGACCACGGAGCCGTAGCTGTGGCAGAACAGCGAGACGTCGGCGCCGGTCGGCAGCGCGCCGATCATCGACTCCAGGCGCTGCGCGCCCGCCTGTGCCATCTGGCCGGCCGCCGCGTCCACGCCGATGCCGGCGGGCGCGGTGTAGTCGGCCCAGGCGATCACGGCCGTACGGGCGTCGGGACGCACCGCGCGCTCCGCGTCGTACAGCGAGGACGCCATGCCCACCGGGGCCCGGACGGCCTGCTTGGTCCGCTCGAAGTTCACCAGATTGGTGTCCACGCCGGGCACCACGACCGACACCCGGCGGGCGTGCGTGAGATCGCCGAAGACCTCGGCGGCACGGCCGCCGGCGGCCGGGTCGAAGGACAGGATCTGCCGCCCGGGCCGCATCATCGAGTCCAGGCGGTGCATCAGCCGGCCGGCGTCCTGGCGCCCCTCCGGCGTCAGCCGCGCGTCGTGCGAGCGCCGCGCGGCCACGTCGCGTGCCTGGTCCATGGCCTTGCGGTTGGCCTGGTAGCGCAGCGTGGCGGGGGCGCCGGCCATGTTGCCGACGGCGAGCGGATAGCGGTCGGCCAGCCGCAGCCGGTCGGCCTTGCGCAGTCCGGCGAAGAACGCGGCGATACGGTGCGGACCCGCGGCCGGGTCGGGCAGCCGGTGGCCGTGGAAGGTGGCGCCCGCCCAGGCGGCCCGGGAGCTGCCCAGCGGATCGGTGTCCCCCTTGGTACCTCTGATGCCCGTCCAGCCGGTCACCGCGAGCATCACGAACACCACCACCAGGGCGAGTGCCGCACGCCAGGCGGAGGACTGCAGAAAACCGGGGGGAGCGCCGAGCTCGGAGAAGGAAGTCACCGCGGGACAGCCTAGGAGACGGCGTGCGGCGGCCGTGGATTGGGTGAGACAACTCACGTTTCGCTGTGGGTCATTAGGGTCACAACGGACACTTCACGCCCGTTTGTCCTGCTCAGGCGTGCGGCGGCTTGCTCGCGTGGTCGCGCTGAGGGGTGGTTTTCCGCCACTCGCCGGCGATCGCCGGAATGATGCCGTCCAGATGCTGCTCGGTGGTCGCGCGGATGGACTCCACGCTGCACTCCCCGGCCTCGCCCCACAGCCGCCCGGCCAGCCGCATCACGCCGCTGAACGCCGCCACCACGATCCGCGGCCGCGGATCGGTCGCCACGTCCAGGCCCTCGCGCCCGGCGATGACCGTGGCGATCAGCTCCTCCAGCTCGGAGCTGCGCCGCAGGTGGGCCGCGACCAGCGCGGGTGTCGACTCGATCATCTGGTACGTCCGCATGTGCAGCTCGACCGGGATGATCGACTCGATCACCTGGCCGAGGTCGTCCCAGGCCAGCAGGACGGCGTTACGGAGCGCCTCCAGCGGGGGCTCGGCGGCCGGACGGGCCCGCAGCGCCTCCAGGAAGCGCGCCTCCACTATCTCCTGGACGGCGAAGACCACGTCCTCCTTGGTGGTGAAGTACCGGAAGAACGTCCGCTGGGAGACGTCGACCGCCTCGGCGATCTCGTCGATCGTGGTGCGGTCGTACCCCTGCTGGGTGCACAGCTCCAGCGCGGCGCGGATCAGCGCGTCGTGCGTACGCCGCTTCTTCCGCTCGCGCAGTCCGCACCGCAGCCCCTCACGCGGCGTCATCTCGGCCCTCATGCGCCGCCCTCCTTGGTGGATCAGTGCTGCTCACGATACCTGTGAGCTAACTGACAGTTACTGACGGACGAAAGGCTTTGTCAACTGTCAGTCACTGACATTAATGTCGGGGGCATGAGCTCACAGACCCCGGTAGCCGAGGCGATACCGGACATACCGATCCCGGAGCCGCGCAGGGGGCTGCGTGGCCATCCCTGGCTGACCCTCTTCTCCGTCGCCATCGGCGTGATGATGGTGGCCCTCGACGGCACGATCGTCGCCATCGCCAACCCGGCCATCCAGCAGGACCTCGGCGCCACGCTCGCCGACGTCCAATGGATCACCAACGGGTACCTCCTCGCGCTGGCCGTCGCGCTGATCACGGCCGGCAAGCTCGGTGACCGCTTCGGCCACCGGCAGACCTTCCTCATCGGTGTGGTCGGCTTCGCCCTCGCCTCCGGGGCCATCGGTCTCTCCAGTGAGGTGTCGCTGGTCATCGTCTTCCGCGTCCTGCAGGGACTCTTCGGCGCGCTGCTGATGCCGGCCGCGCTCGGCCTGCTGCGCGCGACCTTCCCGGCCGAGAAGCTCAACATGGCCATCGGCATCTGGGGCATGGTCATCGGCGCGTCCACCGCCGGCGGCCCGATCGTCGGCGGCCTGCTCGTCGAGCACGTCAACTGGCAGTCCGTCTTCTTCATCAACGTGCCCGTCGGCGTCGTGGCCCTCCTCCTCGGCCTGGTGATCCTTAAGGACCACCGCGCGAAGAACGCCCCGCGCTCCTTCGACATCCCCGGCATCGTGCTGCTGTCCGGCGCGATGTTCTGCCTGATCTGGGCCCTGATCAAGGCCGGCGAGTGGGGCTGGGGCGACGGTAAGACCTGGGGCTTCCTGATCGGCTCGATCGTGCTCTTCGTGCTCTTCGGCATCCTGGAGACCAAGGTCCGCGAGCCGCTGATCCCGCTGCGCATGTTCCGCTCCGTGCCGCTCACCGCCGGCACGGTCCTGATGGTGCTGATGGCCTTCGCCTTCATGGGCGGCCTGTTCTTCGTCACCTTCTACCTGCAGAACGTCCATGGGATGAGCCCGGTGGACAGCGGTCTGCACCTGCTGCCGCTCACCGGCATGATGATCGTCGGCTCGCCGCTCGCGGGCGCCATGATCACCAAGTTCGGGCCGCGGGTGCCGCTGGTCGGCGGCATGGTCCTCACCGCCGTCGCGATGTACGGCATGTCCACGCTGGACACCGGCACCGGCACCGGCGCGATGTCCCTCTGGTTCGCCCTCCTGGGCCTCGGCCTCGCGCCCGTCATGGTCGGCGCCACCGAGGTCATCGTCGGCAACGCGCCCATGGAGCTCTCCGGCGTCGCGGGCGGCCTCCAGCAGGCCGCGATGCAGGTCGGCGGCAGCCTCGGCACGGCCGTACTGGGCGCGGTGATGGCCTCCCGGGTCGATCACAAGCTGCCCGGGAACTGGGACGGCGCGCACCTCCCGCCGGTCCCGCAGGCCCAGCTCGACAAGGCCGCCGACGCGGTCGCGGTCGGCATCTCGCCGGTCCCCAAGGGCACCCCCGCGCCGATCGCCGAGAAGATCACCGCGGTCGCCCACGACACCTTCATCTCCGGGATGGGGCTCGCCTTCACGGTGGCCTGCGGTGTCGCGGTCGTCGCGGCGGCGGTCGCGATCTTCACCAAGCGCGGAGTGAACGCCGAGGCGGGCGCCGGCGTCGGCCACATCTGACGCGCCGTCCCGCGCTGCGGAGCGCCGTCCCGCACCACCACCGGGCCCCGTCTTCCCCTATCAGGGTGGACGGGGCCCGTACGTCTTCCCCGGCCCGCGCACCCGGGCCAACGTGTCGGTCACCGCACACACCACGACACGGGGGCTGATCCACGATGCGTACGACTCTTCTCGCGGCCACGGCAGGGGCGGCCGTCCTCCTCACCACGGCGGCGGCCGCGGCTCCGGCCCACATGGGCCCCGGCTGTGCCGCCGGGCAACTCTGCCTCTGGCCGAAGGGGGGCTACGAAGGCCCGCGCGAGACGCATGAGCTCTCCGATACGGACATCGAGAGCTGCGTGCCGCTGCCGGACGGCCGCCCCGCACGCTCCTTCGTGAACCGCACGGGACGGCCCGTGACCACCTTCCAGAGCGCCGAGTGCGCCGAGACCGGCGAGTTCGATACCTATCCGGGCGGCGGGACGTACGTACCGGACTCGCCGTACGCGGTACGCGCCTTCAGGATCGCGGAGCGGTGAAAAGCGGGTGCCCCCGGACAGCCGTGCTGTCCGGGGGCACCCGCTGCGCTCAGCGGCCGGCCCTACGCGTCGCCGCCGGCTTCGCCGGCCTCCGCCGCCGATACGTCCAGCAGCTGGTACCGGTCCACGGCCTTCTTCAGGGCCGAGCGGTCGATCTTGCCTTCCTTGGCGAGCTCGGTGAGCACGCCCAGCACGATCGACTGCGCGTCGATGTGGAAGAAGCGGCGGGCCGCGCCACGGGTGTCGGCGAAGCCGAAGCCGTCCGCGCCGAGGGACTGGTACGTCCCCGGGACCCAGCGCGCGATCTGGTCCGGAACCGCACGCATCCAGTCGGAGACTGCCACGAACGGACCCTCGGAGCCGGAGAGCTTCCGCGTCACGTACGGGACGCGCTGCTCCTCCTCCGGGTGCAGGAGGTTGTGCTCCTCCACCTCGACCGCCTCGCGGCGCAGCTCGTTCCAGGAGGTCGCCGACCAGACGTCCGCCTTGACGTTCCACTCCTCGGCGAGGATCTTCTGCGCCTCGATCGCCCACGGCACGGCCACGCCGGACGCCATGATCTGCGCCGGGATGGCGCCCTCGGAGCCGGTCGCGACCTTGTGGATACCGGCGAGGATGCCCTCGACGTCCACGTCCTCCGGCTCGGCCGGGTGCACGATCGGCTCGTTGTAGACCGTGAGGTAGTAGAAGATGTCCTCGCTGTTCTCGCCGTACATGCGGCGCAGACCGTCCCGGACGATGTGCGCGATCTCGAACCCGAAGGCCGGGTCGTAGGCGACGCACGCCGGGTTGGTCGAGGCCAGGAGCTGGGAGTGGCCGTCGGCGTGCTGCAGACCCTCACCGGTCAGGGTCGTACGGCCCGCGGTCGCACCCAGGACGAAACCGCGCGCGAGCTGGTCGGCCATCTGCCAGAACTGGTCGCCGGTCCGCTGGAAACCGAACATCGAGTAGAAGACGTACACCGGGATCAGCGGCTCGCCGTGCGTGGCGTAGGCCGAGCCCGCCGCGATCAGCGAGGCCGTGCAGCCGGCCTCGGTGATGCCGTCGTGCAGCATCTGGCCGGTCGGCGACTCCTTGTACGCCAGCAGCAGCTCGCGGTCGACCGACTCGTAGATCTGACCCAGCGGGTTGTAGATCTTGGAGGTCGGGAAGAACGCGTCCATGCCGAACGTGCGGTACTCGTCCGGCGCGATCGGCACGAAGCGCTTGCCGATCTCCTTGTCCCGCATCAGGTCCTTCAGGACGCGGACGAACGCCATGGTCGTGGCGATCTTCTGCTGGCCCGAGCCCTTCTTGGCGGTCGCGTACGCCTTGTCGCCCGGGAGCTGCAGCGGCTTCGCGCGCACGACACGGGTCGGGACGTACCCGCCGTTCGCCTTGCGGCGGTCGTGCATGTACTGGATCTCTTCCGAGTCCCGGCCCGGGTGGTAGTACGGCGGGTTGCCGTCCTCCAGGTCCTTGTCCGGGATCGGCAGGTGCAGCCGGTCGCGGAACATCTTCAGGTCGTCGACCGTCAGCTTCTTCATCTGGTGGGTCGCGTTGCGGCCCTCGAAGTTCGGGCCGAGCGTCCAGCCCTTGACGGTCTGCGCGAGGATCACGGTCGGCTGGCCCTTGTGCGCCTTGGCCGCCGCGTACGCCGCGTAGATCTTCTTGTGGTCGTGACCGCCGCGCCCCAGGTGCAGGATCTGGTCGTCGGTCATGTTCTCGACCATCTTGCGCAGCCGGTGGTCGTCACCGAAGAAGTGCTCGCGGATGTACGCACCGGTCTCGGTGGCGTACGTCTGGAACTGGCCGTCCGGCGTGGTGTTCAGCTTGTTGACCAGAACGCCGTCCCGGTCCTGCGCGAGCAGCGGGTCCCAGGAGCGGTCCCAGACCAGCTTGATCACGTTCCAGCCGGCGCCGCGGAACTGCGACTCCAGCTCCTGCATGATCTTGCCGTTGCCGCGGACCGGGCCGTCCAGGCGCTGCAGGTTGCAGTTGACGACGAAGGTGAGATTGTCCAGGCCCTCGCGCGCGGCGATGGAGAGCTGGCCGAGCGACTCCGGCTCGTCCATCTCGCCGTCGCCGAGGAACGCCCACACATGGCTGTCGGAGGTGTCGGCGATGCCGCGCGCCTCCATGTAGCGGTTCATCCGGGCCTGGTAGATCGCGCCGAGCGGGCCGAGGCCCATCGAGACGGTCGGGAACTCCCAGAAGTCCGGCATCAGCCGCGGGTGCGGGTAGCTGGAGAGGCCGTTCGGGGCCTTGGACTTCTCCTGGCGGAAGGCGTCGAGCTGGTCGGAGGAGAGCCGGTCCAGCAGGTAGGCGCGGGCGTAGACGCCGGGCGAGGCGTGGCCCTGGAAGAAGATCTGGTCGCCGCCCTTGCCGTCGTCCTTGCCCCGGAAGAAGTGGTTGAAGCCCACGTCGTACAGGGAGGCGGAGGAGGCGAAGGTGGCGATGTGACCGCCGACACCGATGCCGGGGCGCTGCGCCCGGGAGACCATGACGGCCGCGTTCCACCGGGTCGCGTTCAGGACCTTGCGCTCGATCTCCTCGTTGCCGGGGAAGAACGGCTCGTCCTTGGTCGCGATGGTGTTGACGTAGTCCGTGCTGCGCATCTCCGGCACGGCCACGCGCTTCTCGCGGGCCCGCTCGATGAGGCGGAGCATGAGGTAGCGGGCACGTTCCCGGCCTCGCTCATCGACGGCTGCGTCGAGCGAGTCGAGCCATTCCTGGGTCTCTTCAGGATCGAAGTCCGGGACCTGGCTGGGAAGGCCGCCAATGATGATCGGGTTGCGATCGGATCCGGAAGCCACGCTGTTCCTTCACTGTTCTGGTCGTGTCGTACTTTGCGCGCATGTGAGGTCCATGCAGTGCCGAGTACGAGGTCAGATTTCTGTCTCTGCTGGTGTCGCGCCGTCTTCCATCGTGTACCGAGCCACGCGGATACGTCATCTCTACCTGCGGGTAACCGCCCCCTGGCAGACGCCCGCCGACAGGTGCGCCCCAGGAGAGACCAAATCGCAACCATACGCCCATGTCGCGCACCCCCGACGTCCGGCCGTACGGTTATCGAACACCCGCATGCGGGCTGTCCGTACCCCTCGCCGGGCCCGGTCGCGCGCGTGTACCCCACAAGACCAGCACGACGCTGTGGCGTGAATCACCGCAGCACGGGGTAAGAGGGGTCGCAGTTGCGGCGAGACGGCCGTATCCGTCACCGTTTTGGCGGTCTGGAGGGCCGGGTACTTGCGCGATTCGCCCCGCCCGTGTGGACTACGCCCAATGCCCCGCGCACGCGCGAGGTGTAAGGCATATCCACAAGACATGACAGGAGGCAATCCGTGAGCGCGACCGCGGACCACGCGGAGGAGCGGACCAACCCGGCCGTCAGGCTGGGGTTCGAGCCCGGACAGGTGGTCCAGGAGATCGGCTACGACGATGACGTCGAGCAGGAGCTCCGTGAAGGCATCGAGGCCGCGATCGGCCAGGAGCTCGTCGACGAGGACTACGACGACGTCGCCGATGTCGTCCTGCTCTGGTTCCGGGACGAGGACGGCGACCTTACGGACGCACTGGTCGACGCCATCGGACTGATCGACGAAGGTGCCCCGGTGTGGCTGCTGACGCCGAAGACCGGACGCGACGGTTACGTCGAGCCGAGCGACATCAATGAGGCCGCGCAGACTGCGGGTCTGTCCCAGACGAAGAGCATCAACGCGGGCAAGGACTGGAGCGGCAGCCGGCTGGTCACGCCGAAGGCCGCCAAGTCCGGCAAGCGCTGAGCCGTCCGCCGGCACGTCCCCGAGCCCCCTTCCGCAGCCTTCCCCGGCCCCCGTGCCCAGGGAAGGCCGTCCGGAAGGGGGCTCGACGCGTCTTCGGAGGAGGGTCGCCACGTAGGGTTGGCGGGTATCTGTCCAGCATCTGCGAAGGGAAACAGAACCCATGGCGATCGAGGTCGGCGCGAAGGCTCCGGAGTTCGAGCTGAAGAACCAGCACGGGGAGACCGTCAAGCTCTCCGACTTCCGCGGCGAGAAGAACGTCGTGCTGCTCTTCTACCCCTTCGCCTTCACCGGCGTGTGCACCGGCGAGCTGTGCGCCCTGCGCGACGAGCTGCCCACGTTCGTCAACGACGACGTGCAGCTCCTCGCCGTTTCGAATGACTCCCCGTTCTCCCTGCGCGTCTTCGCCGAGCAGGAGGGCCTGGAGTACCCGCTGCTGTCGGACTTCTGGCCGCACGGCGAGGTGTCCCGCGCCTACGGCGTCTTCGACGAGGAGAAGGGCTGCGCCGTGCGCGGCACCTTCATCATCGACAAGGAGGGCGTGGTCCGCTGGACGATCGTCAACGGCCTGCCCGACGCGCGTGACCTGAACGAGTACGCCAAGGCGCTCGGCACCCTCTGAGCCGGTACTTCCGAGTCGGCGCCTTCCGATTCGACACCCCTGATGCGGCAACGCGTCATCGGCGGGAACCGGTCACTAGGATCAGTTCGTTGTTCTGATGCCATGCACGACGGGGGCGAATGCGTACCCCTCGAACTATGGGAGGACTCGTGGGAGTCAGCCTCAGCAAGGGCGGCAACGTCTCGCTGACGAAGGAAGCCCCCAATCTGACCGCGGTCATCGTCGGTCTGGGCTGGGACGCGCGTACCACCACCGGTACCGACTTCGACCTCGACGCCAGCGCGCTGCTGGCCAACGACCAGGGCAAGGTCGGCAACGACCAGAACTTCGTGTTCTTCAACAACCTGAAGAGCCCGGACGGGTCGGTCGAGCACACCGGGGACAACATCACCGGTGAGGGCGAGGGTGACGACGAGCAGATCAAGGTGAATCTGGCCGCTGTGCCGGCCGATGTCGCCAAGATCGTGTTCCCGGTGTCGATCTACGACGCCGAGACCCGTCAGCAGAGCTTCGGCCAGGTGCGCAACGCCTTCATCCGCGTGGTGAACCAGGCCGACGGCACCGAGCTGGCGCGGTACGACCTGAGCGAGGACGCCTCGACGGAGACCGCCATGGTCTTCGGCGAGCTCTACCGCAATGGCGCGGAGTGGAAGTTCCGGGCCATCGGCCAGGGTTACGCCTCGGGCCTGCGTGGCATCGCGCAGGACTTCGGCGTGAACGTCTGACCGAGGACACACACCTGCCCGGCGCCGTACGCCCCCTGGGGAGTGCGGCGCCGGGCGCGCTTGAGAGCAGAGCACCGACACCGGGGAGGAAGCGAAGAACATGGGCGTCACACTCGCCAAGGGAGGCAACGTCTCCCTCTCGAAGGCCGCACCCAATCTCACGCAGGTCATGGTCGGTCTCGGCTGGGACGCGCGCTCCACGACCGGCGCGCCGTTCGACCTGGACGCCAGCGCCCTGCTGTGCAGCAGCGGCCGGGTGCTCGGGGACGAGTACTTCGTCTTCTACAACAACCTCAAGAGCCCGGACGGCTCCGTCGAACACACCGGGGACAACCTCACCGGTGAGGGTGAGGGCGACGACGAGTCGCTCCTCGTGGACCTCTCCAAGGTCCCGGCCCAGGTCGACAAGATCGTCTTCCCGGTCTCGATCCACGACGCCGATGCGCGCGGCCAGAGCTTCGGGCAGGTCAGCAACGCTTTCATCCGGGTGGTGAACCAGGCCGACGGTACCGAGCTGGCGCGCTACGACCTCAGCGAGGACGCCTCCACCGAGACGGCAATGATCTTCGGCGAGGTTTACCGCTACGGCGGGGAGTGGAAGTTCAGGGCCGTGGGACAGGGGTACGCGTCGGGCCTGCGCGGCATCGCTCTAGACTTCGGGGTCAACGTTTCGTAAAGCGCCGTCCGCCCGTGCGCGGGGGACCCCACACAACGAGGGATTGGGTAGGAAGTGCTCCTGAAAACCTTTGGCTGGTCATTCGCCGTCACGGTGGCGGGCCTGGCCTTGGCGGGCGTCCTCTGGGGGTGGCAGGGGCTCGCGATTGTCGGGATCCTCTCGATCCTTGAGATCTCGCTCTCGTTCGACAACGCCGTCATCAACGCCGGCATCCTGCGGAAGATGAATGCCTTCTGGCAGAAGATCTTCCTGACCGTCGGCATCCTGATCGCCGTGTTCGGCATGCGGCTGGTCTTCCCGGTCGTCATCGTGGCCATCACGGCCAAGCTGGGCCCGATCGAGGCCGTCAATCTCGCGATCACCGACAAGCCGCAGTACGAGCACCTCGTCACCGCGGCGCACCCGGCCATCGCGTCCTTCGGCGGCATGTTCCTGCTGATGATCTTCCTCGACTTCATCTTCGAGGAGCGGGACTACAAGTGGCTCTCGTGGATCGAGAAGCCGATGGCCAAGCTGGGCAAGCTCGACACCCTCTCGATCATCATCGCGCTGGTCGCGCTGCTGGTGGCGGCCATGACCGTGGCCACCGACGTGGCGCACGGCGGCGGTGACAAGAGCGCCACGGTGCTGCTCTCCGGCGTCGCGGGCCTGCTCACGTACCTCATCGTCGGCGGCGTCTCCGGCTACTTCGAGGACAAGCTGGAGGACGCCGAGGACGAGGCGGAGGATGGCGAGGAGCGCGCGCCCGCCAAGGGCAAGGGCACCGGCGCGGCCGTCGGCCTGGCCGGCAAGGCCGCGTTCTTCATGTTCCTCTACCTCGAGGTCATCGACGCGTCCTTCTCCTTCGACGGCGTCATCGGCGCCTTCGCCATCACCAACGACATCTTCGAGATGGCGCTGGGTCTGGGCATCGGCGCGATGTACATCCGGTCGCTGACCGTCTTCCTCGTCCGCAAGGGCACCCTGGACGACTACGTCTACCTGGAGCACGGCGCGCACTACGCCATCGGCGCCCTGGCGGTGATCCTCCTCGTCACCATCAAGTACGAGATCAACGAGGTCATCACCGGTCTGGTCGGCGTGGTCCTGATTGCGCTCTCCTTCTGGTCCTCGGTGCGCAAGAATCGTGCCGAGGGGCGGCCGGGGGCGGGATCTTCCTCGAAACCCGAGGTCAGCTCGGGGGTGTGACCCCGGTCCGATTGAGGAACGCTTCTCTGCGGGGCGGCCATGAGGCGGAATGCCTCCGGCCGCCCCGCGGCTGTATCTGATGCTGATCGATGGGGTGGGGCGAAGTGTCGTTCTTGGGGAACTGGCGACGCGGCGGAGCGCCGCAGTTCGACAACGGCGGAGCGTCGTACGTCGTCAAACTGACCAAACGCGATCCCGTGGTCTCACTGACCAAGCAGGGCGCCGCCAGCGGTAACCTCCGGGTCAACCTCTCCTGGCAGATGCGCACCACGGACTTCGCGGAGTTCGCCGGGAAGCGGCAGAGCCTGTGGCGGCACCCGGGCCGGATATTCAAGCCCGAAGTGGTGCAGGCGCAGGGGCCGGCGGTCGTGAAGATCGACCTCGACCTGGCGTGCATGTACGAGCTCAAGGACGGCACGAAGGGCGTCGTGCAGCCGCTGGGGAACTTCCTCGGCGAGATCAACAGCCCGCCGTACATCCAGCTCAGCGGCGACGACCGGTTCGGCTCGGGGTCGGGCGAGACGCTCTACATCAACCTCGACCACCAGGACGAGTTCAAGCGCCTGCTGATCTTCGTCTACATCTACGACGGCACTCCCGCCTTCGACCGCACGCACGCCATCATCACGCTCTACCCGAGCAGCGGGCCGCGGGTGGAGATCGGCCTGGACGAGCGGGCGCCGCAGGCCCGTTCGTGCGCGGTCTTCATGCTGGAGAACGTCAAGGGCGAGCTGACCGTGCGCCGCGAGGTGAAGTACGTCTACGGCTTCCAGGCCGAGCTGGACCGGCTGTACGGCTGGGGCCTGCAGTGGGGGCGCGGCTACAAGAGCCAGGTGTGAGCGCCGGGCGCGCCCGCCAGCACGTGAGGTGAACGGGCGGCGCGCGCCGTGTCGCACGCGCCGCGGCGCCGGACGCCGTGTCGCGCGCCTCAGCGGTTCTGGAACTGCGGACCCTGCGGCGGCAGTACCAGCGGCCCGTTGTCCGGCACCGGCGCGGTGGCCGGTCCGTCGGGCGCGGGCGGCGGGTAGCCGTAGCCGGTGGCCGCGGTCTGCGGCTGCGGATAGCCGTACGCGGGCTGCGCCTGGCCGGGCCCCGGCTGCGGGCCCGGGTAGCCGTACGCGGGCCCGGGGGACTGCTCGGGCGGCGGGCCCGGGTAGCCGTACGCGGGCGGGCCGGGCGGCATGGGCGGCGGCGGGGGCACGTTCTCCGGGTAGCCGTAGCCGCCCGGGCCGGCCGCCGGAGCGCCGGTGGGCTGCGTCGGCGGCGCGAACGCCGCGGTGACGACGGGATCCATGGCCCCGGCGGCCGGTTCGGGGAACGGCACGGGGTCCGGCACGGCACGCGTGACGTCCTCGGAGCCGACCGGCGGCGGCCCGGGCACCGCCTGGGTCGCGTCGTCAGCGCCCGGCACGGCGCCCCGCGCCCCGTCGGCCCCCTGCGCGGCGCCGGACGGCTCAGCGGCGTCGTCCGCCGCGTCCTCGCCCTCGTCCACCGAGATGCCGAACTCGGTCGCCAGCCCCACCAGGCCGCTGTCGTACCCCTGGCCCAGCGCGCGGAACTTCCAGGCGTCCGCCCGCCGGTACAGCTCGCCGCAGATCAGCGCGGTCTCCTCGCCGGTCTCCGGCTCCACCTCGAACACCGCCAGTGGTTCCCCGTCGCTTCCGGTCGCGTCGTACAGTTCCACCCGCAGATCCGGCACCTGCCCGAACGGGCCGTCGTCCGCCGACGCGGCCACCACGACCCGGTCCACCGACGGGTCCAGCGCCGCGAGATCCGCCTCGACGGTGTCGGTCAGCGCGTCGGACAGCCGCTTCTTGGGGAGATGACGCACTGCTCCGCTGGGGTGCCGCGGCTGGTTGTAGAACACGAAGTCCGCGTCCGAGCGCACCCGTCCGTCGGCGCCCAGCAGCAGTGCGGAGGCGTCCACGTCGGGCACTTCCGTGCCCGGTGTCCAGCGCAGGACGGCGCGTACGGCAGTGGCATCGAGGGGCACGTTCGACCCCTTCTGCATGGCGTGCGTCATGACGTCATCCTGCCTGCTGAGCGGGGCGGCGGACAACGCGGGGGCGCGCCCGGCCCGGGAAACGGCGGCGCGCGGTGCCCTCCGGCAGGGTGTGCGGTCCTCCTCCGGCCGGGCGCGGGGCTCGCTCCTGCCGGGCGCGCGTCACGTGAATTTCACCTGCGCGGGAACTTTCCATAGGGGTCCACACGTACGATTACCGACCGGATCCAGACACCGGAAGCCGGGGAAAGCACCGCAGGGGTGGCCGAATCCCGCCCGCACACGGGGAGTTGTATGCGTCATTTCGGACACCTGCCGCCGGGCCTCCGCGCGACGCTCTTCCACCAGGAGCCCGGTGAGTTCACCGCCGACTCCCCGCAGCGGCTGCTCGCGGTCGCGCTCGGCGCCACCCTCTACAGCCCCGCGACCAGGCCCCGGCTCGCCGCCGACGTGGTCAAGCAGGCCGCGCGCGGCGTCGTGTCGATGGTGCTGTGCCTGGAGGACTCCATCGGCGACGACGACGTGGCGGCCGGCGAGGACAACCTCGTACGGCAGTTCACCGAGCTGGCCGAAAGGGAGGCCGGAGACCCGGAAAGTCCGCTTCCCCTTCTCTTCATCCGTGTCCGCACCCCCGACCAGATACCGGACCTGACCCGGCGGCTCGGCCCGGCCGTCCGGCTGCTCTCCGGGTTCGTGCTGCCGAAGTTCACCGCGCTGCGCGGCGTGCCGTTCCTGGAGGCCCTCGCCGCCGCCGAAGCGGCCTGCGGGCGGCGGCTGTTCGCGATGCCGGTGCTGGAGTCCCCCGAGCTGCTCCACCTGGAGAGCCGCACGGAGACCCTGCAGGGCATCGCCCGCACCGTCGACGCCTACCGCGACCGCGTCCTCGCGCTGCGCCTCGGCGTCACGGACTTCTGCTCGGCGTACGGCCTGCGCCGCGCGCCGGACATGACCGCGTACGACGTACGGATCGTCGCGTCCGTGATCGCCGATGTCGTCAACGTCCTGGGCCGCGCCGACGGCAGCGGCTTCACCGTCACCGGGCCGGTCTGGGAGTACTTCCGGCTGCACGAGCGGATGTTCAAGCCGCAGCTCCGGCAGAGCCCCTTCCGGGGCCGCGCCGAGGAGCTGCGCACCTCCCTCATCGAGCACGCCATGGACGGCCTGCTGCGCGAGATCGAGCTGGACCGGGCGAACGGCCTGCAGGGCAAGACCTGCATCCATCCCTCGCACGTCCCCCCGGTGCACGCCCTGTCGGTCGTCAGCCACGAGGAGTTCAGCGACGCGGCCGACATCCTGCGCCCCGAGCGCGACGGCGGCGGCGTCCTGCGCTCCGCCTACACGAACAAGATGAACGAGGTGAAGCCGCACCGCGCCTGGGCGGAGCGCACGCTGCTGCGCGCCGAGGTCTTCGGCGTCGCGCGCGAGGGCGTCAGCTTCGTGGAACTGCTGGCGGCGAGCGTGCCGCATGCCTGAGAACACGCCTGAGAAGAGGAACGACACAGTGGTGTGGACCGGCACATGGGTCGCGGAGCGGCTCGGAGTCGAACTGAACGGCGCGGACGGGCTGTCCGGGCTGCTGGGGCTCGCGCTGCGGCGCAACCCCAAGCGGGCCCATCTGCTCGTGTCGCAGGTGCTCGGCAAGCATGTGCCGCAGCGGCCCGCCGTGGTGTACGAAGCGGGGCACGGCCTCGGCCGCCGGGTCCGCGCGCTGCTGGGTGACGAGGCCGCCGCGCGGGCCGTGGTCCTCGGATACGCCGAGACCGCCACCGGCCTCGGGCACAGCGTCGCCGACGGCCTGGCGCTCGCGACGTACATCCACTCCACCCGGCGCCCCGTGCCCGGCGTCGAGCAGGCCGGCGGCTTCGAGGAGGAGCACAGCCACGCCACCTCGCACCTGCTGCTCCCCGAGGACCCCGCCCTGCTCACCGGCGACGGCCCGCTGGTCCTGGTCGACGACGAGTTCTCCACCGGGCGCACGGTCCTCAACACCATCGCGGCCCTGCACGCCCGTTACCCCCGTCCGCGGTACGTGATCGTGGCCCTGACCGACATGCGGTCCGCGGCGGACCGTGCCCACCTGGAGAAGTTCGCCGCCGAACTGGGGGCGCGCGTCGACCTGGTGGCGCTGGCCGCCGGGACGGCCATACTCCCGGCGGACGTACTGGAGCGCGGCCAGGCGCTGGTGGCGGAGTACGGCACGGAGCCCGCCGCCGTCCCCGCCGCCCGGGACGCGGCCCGGGCCGGGATCACCCGGACCGCCCTGGAGTGGCCCGCCGGGCTCCCGGACGGCGGCCGGCACGGCTTCACCCCGGACCACCGCGCCCGGCTGGAGGCCGCGCTGCCCGGCATGGCGGCCCGGATCGCGACCGCGCTGGGCGAGCGCGGGCTCCGCGCGGACGTCCGCGTGCTCGTCCTCGGCAACGAAGAGCTGATGTACGCGCCACTGCGGCTGGCCTGCGCGCTGGACGAGGCGCTGCCCGCCGAGGTCCGCTTCTCCACCACGACGCGCTCCCCGGTGCTCGCCGTGGACGACCCCGGCTACGCGATCCGTACGAAGCTCGCCTTCCCGGCGCACGACCGCCCCGCGGACGGCCCGGGCGAGCGGTACGCGTACAACGTCGCGCCCGGCACGGACCCCGGCCGCCGCTTCGACGCGGTCGTCGCGCTCGTCGACTCGGCGGGCGACACCCCCGAACTGCACGCGCCGGGCGGCCTGCTGGCATCCCTCGCCGCGCACACGGACCACGTCCTGCTCGGCGTCGTCCCCGCGTACAGACCGGGAGCCGGACCACTGCGCGGCCCCGCCTTCTCCTCCTACGCCCCCGAGGACGTCGGCTGGCTGCTCCAGGACTTCTCCGACGTCACCCTCGAAGCGCCCACCGAGGAGCGCGAGGAGGCGATCCAGCGCGGCGGCGCGCACTACGCCGAGTCGCTGCCGGTGGAGTACCAGCCGAGCGAGGAGTATCAGGCGCTCTTCCGTGCCGCGCTGGAGATCTCGGCGGCGCGCATCGCGCGGGCCGTCGGCGCGGTCACCGAAACGGTGCTGGCCGAGCGGTCGCCCCGCCCGGTGCTGGTCTCCCTCGCCCGCGCCGGCACCCCCGTCGGCGTCCTGATGCGCCGCTGGGCACAGTACGCACACGGCCTGGACCTGCCGCACTACGCGATATCGATCGTCCGCGGCCGCGGCATCGACACCACCGCGCTGCGCTGGCTCGCCGCCCACCACGACCCGGCCGACGTGGTCTTCGTCGACGGCTGGACCGGCAAGGGCGCGATCACCCGCGAACTGGCGCAGGCGCTCCGGGACTTCCCCGGCGCGGCCTTCGACCCGCGCATCGCGGTGCTCGCCGACCCCGGCGGCTGCGTGGACACCTACGGCACCCGCGACGACTTCCTCATCCCCTCCGCCTGTCTGAACTCCACGGTCTCCGGGCTGATATCCCGTACGGTGCTCCGCGGCGACCTGGTGGGCCCGGACGACTTCCACGGCGCGAAGTTCTACTGCGAGCTGGCGGACACGGACGTCTCGCAGCACTTCCTCGACACCGTCGCGGCCCGCTTCGACGAGGTCGCGGCGGACGCCCGCGCCGACGCCGCGGCGCTGCTCGCCGCCGACCGCACACCCACCTGGGAGGGCTGGGCAGCGGTGGAGCGGATCAGCGAGGAGTACGGCATCCACGACGTCAACCTCGTGAAGCCGGGCGTCGGCGAGACCACCCGCGTGCTGCTGCGCCGCGTGCCCTGGAAGATCCTCGCGCGCAAGGGCGCGGGCGCGGACCTGGAACACATACGGCTGCTGGCCGAGCAGCGCGGTGTACCGGTGGAGGAGACCGACGGCCTGCCGTACAGCGCCGTCGGGCTGATCCACCCGCGCTACACCCGCGGCGCGACCGGCGCCGACGGCAGGGCGGTGGCGGCGCAGTGAACACCCTGATAGCCAGTGATCTCGACCGTACGCTGATCTACTCCGCGGCCGCGCTCGCGCTGACCATGCCCGATGCGCGGGCGCCGCGCCTGCTGTGTGTCGAGGTGTACGGGCAGAAGCCGCTGTCGTACATGACCGAGACTGCGGCCGGGCTGCTGGAGGACCTGGCGCGGTCCGGGACCTTCGTACCGGCCACCACCCGCACCCGCGAGCAGTACGGGCGCATCCATCTGCCGGGCCCTGCCCCCGAGTTCGCGGTCTGCGCCAACGGTGGGCATCTGCTCGTCGACGGCGAGTCGGACCGCGACTGGCAGCGGACGGTCGCCGCCCGGCTGGCCGCCGAATGCGCATCGCTGACGGAGGTACGCGCTCATCTGCTGGCCGCCGCCGACCCGTCCTGGCTGTTGAAGGAACGTATCGCCGAGGATCTGTTCGCGTATCTCGTCGTCGACCGGGAGCGCCTGCCCGAGACCTGGGTGAAGGATCTCGCGGACTGGGCGGACGGCCGCGGCTGGGCGGTGTCCCTCCAGGGTCGCAAGATCTACGCCGTACCGAAGCCGCTGACCAAGAGCGCGGCGGTCCGGGAAATCGCCCGCCGTACGGGTGCCGACACGATCCTGGCGGCCGGCGACTCGCTCCTGGACGCCGATCTGCTGCTGGTCGCCGACCGCGGCTGGCGTCCGGGCCACGGCGAACTGGCCGACTCCGGCTGGACCGCCCCGCGGGTCACGGCGCTGACCGAGCGCGGCGCCGCGGCGGGCGAGGAGATCGTACGGGCGTTCCTGGCGGGCCTGGACGGCTGAGCACCCCGGCCCCGTGGGGCCTCAGCCGCAGCAGCCGCCCCCGCAGCAGCCGCCGCCTCCGCCCCCGCTCGGGGCCGGCGCCGCTGCCGTACCGCCGACCGCGACGGCCGACAGCAGCTTCACCGTGTCGGCGTGGCCCTCGGGGCAGGGGGCCGGCGCGGCGGACTCGGCCATCGGGCGGCTGACCTCGAAGGTCGTCTCGCAGGAGCGGCAGCGGTACTCGTATCGGGGCATGGCCCAAGAATACGGCGGGCGGGCCGGGGCCCGCCGGGACACCGGCGCTCAGCGCACGACCGTGCCCGGAGCCGCGCCCAGCATGCCCAGTTCGGCGCGGGTCGGGGCGCCCTCCCAGTCACCGGGCGAGGCCACCGCGAACGCGCCCGTGGTGACCGCGCGCTCCAGCCGCCCGGCCACTGGCTCGCCGTCCAGCAGGGCCGAGAGGTACCCGGCCACGAAGGCGTCGCCCGCGCCGACCGCGTCCACCGCCCGTACGGCCTTCGCGGGCGCGTGCACCGGCCCGTCGGCCGTGTACGCGGTGGCGCCGGACGCGCCGAGCTTGACGACGACCTCGCGGGGCCCGGCCTTCAGGAGCCAATCGGCCTGCGCGGCAGGCGAAGACACGCTCTCCGGCAGGCACAGCGGCAGCTCGTCCTCGGAGGCGATCAGTACGTCCACGGACGGCACCCAGGAGCACAGCACCTCGGCCGCCGCTTCCGCGCTCCACAGCCGGGACCGGAAGTTCACGTCCAGGCAGACCGTGCTGCCGTGCGCGCGGGCCAGCCGCAGGGCCCGTTCAGCCGCTCCCTGCGCCTCGGGGCCCAGCGCGGGGGTGATGCCGGTGAGATGCAGGACGCGCGGCGGCGCGGCCGCGAACGCCCGCTCCACGGCGTCCGCGCGCAGCCGCGAACCGGCCGAGCCCGCCCGGTAGTAGTGCACCCGCGTCACCTCGGGCAGCCGCGGCTCGAACATCAGCAGCCCGGTCGGCGCGCCGCCGTCGTCCGTCGACGCGCCCGAGACGTCCACGCCCTCGGCCCGCAGCGTCCGCAGCACGAGCTGCCCGGCCTCGTCGTCGCCGACCGCGCCCGCCCAGCGCACCGGGTGCCCGAGCCGGGCCAGGCCGATGGCCACGTTGCTCTC
Organism: Streptomyces ochraceiscleroticus; assembly: GCF_000720485.1. Lineage (GTDB taxonomy): Bacteria > Actinomycetota > Actinomycetes > Streptomycetales > Streptomycetaceae > Streptomyces > Streptomyces ochraceiscleroticus. The sequence goes on from NZ_JOAX01000008.1 coordinate 142,136, forward strand.
GGCGCCCGCGACGGACACCTGCATCGTGCCGCCCAGCTTCAGCGGCCCGCTGCCGCGCAGCGCGACCATCGTCTCGCCGAGGGTGAGTACCTCTGCCGTGCCCGTACCGCTCACGCCAGCCCCTCCGCGCCCTCGGCGCAGACCTCCAGGAAGTCGGCGGTCCGCCGGCGCAGCCCGTCCAGGTCGCCGCCGTCCGCCGCGTCCCCGATGAGCGGCGAGCCGACGCCCACCGCCACCGCGCCCGCGGCCAGATACGCGCGGGCCGCCGCCGCGTCCACGCCGCCCACCGGCACGAACGGCAGCTCCGGGAAGGGCGCCCGCAGCGCCTTGAGGTACGCGGGGCCGCCGATGGAGGCGGGGAAGAGCTTCAGGGCCGTCGCTCCGGCGGCCTTCGCCGCGATCACCTCGGTCGGCGTCATCACCCCGGCCACCACCGGCAGCCCCCGGCGCACGCACTCGTCCACGCCGGCGCCCAGCCCCGGCGTGACCGCCAGGTTCGCGCCGGCCTCGGCGGCCCGCTCGACGTCCTCAGCGGTGGTGACCGTGCCCGCGCCCAGCCACGCGTCCGGCCCCAGCTCCTGCCGCGCCCGCCGGATGACGCCGAGCGCGTCCGCCCCGCTGAGCGAGACCTCGACGAGCCGCACCCCCTCCTCGGCGAGGGTCATGACCGTACGGAAGGACGCCTCGGGGTCCTTGCCGCGGATGATGGCGACGAGTCGCCCGGCCCGGAGCGCTGCGCTGAAGTCCATGGTTCTCCCGGTGGGTGCGGCGGTGGGCGGTCCTTGCCGCCCATTCTGAATCACCCCGCGCCGCACCGGCGGACGCGGGCCCCTCGACCACGACGCCCTCCTCCGGCCGGTCCACTAGAACCCCGTCATGCTCCCTCTCCCCGTCGCGTCGCGCCGTGCCGCAGCGTGCCGTCCTGCCGCGCCTTCCGCAGCAGCGCTGCCTGCTGCGGGTTCAGCCGGGCGGAGCGGGGCACGGCCTCGGGGTGCCGGGCGCGCCAGTACGGGTTGTCGTGCGGCAGGCCGCCGCTGACCCGGCCGTACATGCCGAAGACCAGCAGCATCACCCCGACCACAAAGCTGAACAGGACGTTCTGGAGGTGGAAGGCGAGGTAGTTGAAGCCGGTCTCCAGGACCGCCAGATTGACGAAGCCGCTCAGCAGGAAGGCGAGGCCGAGCACGGTGTTCAGGGTGGAGGCGAAGTTCCCGCCGATCACCATCCCCACGAAGAGGAGCAGGCCGATGAGGATGGACAGCACGCTCAGCGCGCCGTTCGTGTTCAGGCCCGCGACCGTGTCGCCGCCGGTGTCGAAGAAGCCGATCCGGTCGATCAGGCCGAGGACGCCGAAGGCGACCAGTACCAGTCCCATCAGCCCGGCGCCGACCCGGTAGACCGTACTGAGCCGGTGGTCGACGGGCAGATGCTCGTCGAGCCTGGTGTGCCGCCGGGGAGCGTGCCGCCGCGGGGTGTGGGAGGGCCCGTGAAGGGCGTGGCCAGCAGTCATGTCCGGCCTCCTTTGCACAGAAGGACCGCCAGGGCCGTACCGCCGTACCTCCCTCCAGCTTCCGCCTCCGGGGGCGCGGACGCCATCGCACGGCCGGGCGGGCTCCGGCGGTCAGCTCCCGCCGCCCCGTTCCTCGCGGATCGCCTGGACGACCCGCGCCGCGGTCTCCCGTACCGCGTCCGTCTCGGTCAGGAAGTGCCACCAGTCCGGATGCCGGCTGCCCTCCAGCCCGGCCTCCGCCCGCTCCAGTCGCGCCACGGCCTCGTCCAGCGGCCGCGCGTGCCGGGGATCGGGCGTGCTCCGCCCCGCCATCGCCAGCCGCTGCGCGTCCCGGATCGCGAACCGCGTCCGCTCGACCTCCCGCTTCCGGTCGAAGGACACCTCGTCCAGCCGCCGCAGCCGGTCCCCGGCGGCCGACACCGCCTCGTCCGTCGTGTTCAGCAGCGCCCGTACGGTCGCCAGCAGACTCGTCGCGTCCGCCCACCGCTGCTCGTCCCGCGCGCCCTGCGCCTCCCGCAGCTTCACTTCCGCCTGCCGTACGGCGTCCGCCGCCTGCTGCGGCACCTGCTGCAGGTCCTGCCAGCACGCCGCGCTGTACCGCCGCCGCAGCTCGCTCAGTACGGGGTCCACGTTCCCCGCCCGCGTCGTGATCGCCTGCGCCCGGGTCCGCAGCGACACCAGCCGCTTGTCGATCTCCGCGGCCTTCTCCGGCAGCCGCTCCGCCTCGCTCCGTACGGCCTCGGCCCGGCGCAGGACGTCATCGGCGCGCTGGATCGTCTCCTGTACGCCGTGCTGCCCGGCCCCCTGGTTCAGCTTGGTCAGCTCGGGTGACAGCGCCGCCAGCCGGGCCGCGAGATCATCGGCCTTCAGGCCGCCCGCGCGCACCGCGTCCAGCGCCTGGGTCGCCGCCAGCAGCGCCTGCCGGGCCCGCTCCACCGCCGGCGCCAGCCGCGCGAGCTGCGTCTCCGCGGTCTGCAGCAGCGGCCCGAGGCCCTGCGCGAACCGCTCCAGCTCCTTGCCGACCGCCGTCAGCTCGTCCTTGGCCCGGGCCAGATCGGCGCGCGCCCGGGAGGCAGCGGCACCGTCAAGATCGTCCCGGTCCAGATCATGGGCGTCCACGGCCGCGATGTACGTCCGGCTGACCTCGTCGATCCGCTGCCCGAGCTGCGCGTACCCCTCGGCGGCCCGCCGCGCGCCCGGCGAGTCGTCCACCGCCGTGATCGTCTCGATCGAGATCCGCAGGTCCCGCTGCGCGGTGTCCAGCTCGTAGAACGCGGCCGCCGCGGCATCCTTCGCCGCCTGCGCCTCGGCCCGCTGACTCTCCCCGCGCCCGAACCACCGTCTGGTACCGCCACCGGCGAACGCCATCATCCCCCCACCGACTGCCGTCGCGGCCGGCACCGGCACCGACGACGTGCTCGCTGCTCGTACGACCGCGTGTGTGTCGCCGTCACAACCCTCTCCCGCTCGCGTCGCCCCAGGCCCGAAGCCATTCTCCCACCCTGTACGGACGAACACACCGGCCGGTAGGTTCACCATCCGGACGCTTCCCCACACGGGTTTGCGAACCATCCCCGCAGGCAAGGTAGTCTGTCGGTTCATCCGGGCGCATAGCTCAGCGGTAGAGCGCTGCTCTTACAAAGCAGATGTCACAGGTTCAAATCCTGTTGTGCCCACGTGTATGAAGACCCCCAGCCGGCTCGGCTGGGGGTCTTCGGCGTCTTCGGGGCGTCTCGGCGCGAGGATTAGGGTGGCGTTGTGTTCGGTACCGGGCAGAGGGCTGCTGCGTTCGATGTCGTGTGTCTCGCGGCTTCGCTGGGTGGGGTGAGCGCCTACCGGGAGGTGCTCGCGGCGCTGCCCGAGGGGTTTCCGGCCGCGGTGGTGCTGGTGCAGCATCGGCCGGTGCGGGAGCAGGACGGGCTCGTCAAGGTACTGGGGTACCGCTCGGCGCTGCCGGTGCGGCTGCTGGCGGACGAGGACCGGCTCGCGCCGGGTGTCGCGCATGTCGTGCCGGCGGGGCGGTCGGCCGTTTTCACGCCGGCGGGGGACGTGTCGCTGCGCGCCGTCGAGGGCCACCGGGCGGCTGATCCGATGTTCGCCTCGGCCGCTGCCGCGTTCGGTCCGCGGGTGCTGGCGGCGGTGCTGACGGGGCGTATGGAGGACGGGGCGCTGGGGGCGCGGCACATCCGGGGTGCCGGGGGCCGGGTGCTCGCGCAGGACGCCGGAACGGCGGAAGCCTTCGGCATGCCCAGCGCGGCGATCGCCACCGGCTGCGTAGACTTTGTACTGCCCTTGCCGGTGCTGGCGCACGCGCTGGTCAGCCTGGTGATGGCGCCGGGTGCCGCAGGCTTGATGCGGGTGTCGCTGCCGCCCTGGGCGGCGGTGATCCCACCGGCGGTCGCCGCCCGAGAGCCGGTCGCCGGTCGTACGGAAGGGTGAGTGCGCCATGGCGGGCAACGCGCCGCCGGACAGCCGGCAGGACGGCGCCCTGGAGGACAACCGGCTGCTCGCCGCGCTGCCGAAGCGGGAGCTGGAGCGGCTGCGGTCCGGGCTGGAGCCGGTCGAGCTGAAGCTTTCGGACGTCTTGTACCGGCCCGGCGAGCGGATCGAGGCGCTGTGGTTCCCGGTACGCGGCGTGGTCTCGCTCCTCGCCGAGCTGGACGGGTCGGACGCCCAGCCGGACGGGTCGGGTCCCGAGTCGGGCGGGGCGGGCCCCGGGCCGGACGGTTCGGGCGCCGAACCGGGCGCGACGAGCGTCGAGGTCGCCACCGTGGGCGACGAGGGCGTGGTCGGGCTGCCGGTGTTCCTGGGCGTCGGCATCCCGACCGAGCGGGCGATGTGCCAGGTCGCCGGGTGGGCGCTGCGGATGGACGCCGACCGGTTCCGGCACGAGATCGCCGTGGTGGACGGCGCGTTCCAGCAGGTGCTGCACCGCTACACCCAGACCATGTTCACCCAGCTCGCCCGGAACGCGGCCTGCAACCGCAGCCACCGCACCCGGGAACGGTGCGCACGCTGGCTGCTGATGACCGCCGACCGTATGCACAGCGACGAGTTCGTGCTCACCCAGGAATTCCTCGCCCGGATGCTCACGGTGCGCAGATCCTCGGTGAGCGAGGTCGCCGGCGCGCTGGCCGAGGAGGGGTGCATCCGTTACCGCCGCGGCACGATCACCGTGCTGGACCGCCCGGGCCTGGAGGCCCGGGCGTGCAGTTGTTACCGGGCCCTCCGCGAGGTCACGGACGCCGCGTTCCCCCGGTAAGGCGGCACGACGGTAAGGCCGTAAGTACGTACGCGCGGTGGCTGGCGGAGGGTGGGCGCGGCGCTACGCTCGGGGGACCGGGGGAGCGGACCAGGTGGGTACCAGGGGGGTATCTGATGGCATCCCATGAGGTGAACGGTGCGGTACTGGCCGGTCTTCGGGCCGGGTTCGCCGGAGAACTGATCACGCCCGGTGATCCCTCGTACGACGAGCACCGCAGCGTCTTCAACGCGATGATCGACCGGCGGCCCGCCGTCATCGCGTGCTGTACGACCGCCGAGGACATCGGCCGGGCGGTCCGCTGGGCGCGCGAGGAGGGGCTGGAGATCGCGGTGCGCGGCGGCGGGCACGGCGTCGCCGGGACGGCGGTGAACGACGGCGGTCTCGTCGTCGACCTGCGGCGGATGAACGGCGCGACGGTCGATCCGGAGAGCCGTACGGCACGCGTCGGCGGCGGCGCGACCATGGGTGATCTCGACCGGGCGGCCGGCGCGCACGGGCTGGCGACGACCGGCGGGCGGGTCTCGACCACCGGCGTGGGCGGCTACACGCTGGGCGGCGGCTCTGGCTGGCTCGAGCGGAAGTACGGCCTGACCTGCGAGAACCTGCTGGAGGTCGAGCTGGTCACGGCGGCCGGGGAGACCGTACGGGCGAGCGGCGCCGAGAATCCGGAGCTCTTCTGGGCGCTGCACGGGGGCGGCGGCAACTTCGGGGTGGTGACGTCCTTCACGTTCCGGCTGCACGAACTGCCCGCGTTCAGCTTCGGGCTGCTGCTGTGGCGCCCGGAGGCCGGCCCCGAGGTGATGCGCGCGTACCGCGACTTCATGGCGGCGGCGCCCGACGAGGTCGGCGGCGCGCTGCTCTATCTCACCGGCCCGCCCGAGGAGTTCGTGCCCGCGCATCTGCGGGACCGGATGGCGTGCGCGTGCCTGATCACGTACGCGGGGCCGGTGGCGCGGGCGCGCGAGGTGATCGCGCCGATGCTGCGCCTCGGGCACGAGGGGGAGCTGATCGCGGACATGCCGTACGCGGACTTCCAGTGCATGCTCGACGACCCGCCCGGCTACCGGAATTACTGGTCGGCGGAGTACCTGGCGGAGCTGCCCGACCGTGCCGTCGACGCCTTCTGCGTGCGCGCCGGCGACATGGTCGTCCCCTCGCCGTCCCAGCATCTGCTGCTGCCCCAGGGCGGCGCGCTCGCGCGCGGCGCGGCGAACTATCCGGTGCCGTGGCGGTCGGCGCCGTGGGCGGTGCATCCGCTCGGCCTCTGGGAGGACCCGGCCGACGACGCGCGCGCCCGGCAGTGGGCGCGTGACCTGCGCGCCGACATGCGGCCGTGGTCGATCGGCGCGGTCAACCTCAACTTCATCGGGGACGAGGGCGGCGAACGGGTCGTCGCAGGCGTGGGCGCGGACAACCACGCGCGGCTCGCGGCGGTGAAGGCCGCGTACGACCCGGACAACGTCTTCCGCGGTAACCACAACATCGGGTCGGGGCGGGCCGCGTAGCCGCCGGGCCGTGCCGTACGGACGCCGGAAAGGGCCGGACACCGTACGGACGCCGGGTGTCCTTTCTGTCGGTTATGCAGGCGTGGTGACTTCCTGCGCCGGAAATGCAGCGGAAGGGGCGGGTGTGGCGGGGGAGGGAACAGTGTGCGCGTGAGGTGACCGAAGGGCGAAGTGGCCGGAATTGGCGGGTTCCGCGTCGATCGTGAGTTCTATGGTGAAGCGGAGTGGCCCCGGACCCCGGTCGCGCCTGTTCAGCGCGCCCTTTCAGTGGCGGAGTGCCGGTGGGATTCCCCGGCAGCAGGCCCCCGAGTCCACTTCCGAAGGAGAGCAGGGTCCGGCCATGGAGCAGAGTACGGCCGCCTCCCCCATGTCCCCGGCCGCCGGCCGCGCCCCCGCGTTCCGCTGGGGGCTCAGCGCACGGCGACGGCCCGGTAGCGACAAGGAGGCCACCGTGCTGGCTTGCGCGGTGCTGGACGCGCTCGGCGTGCCGGGGGAGGGGAGCGCGTCCCTGGTCTCTGACCTGGCCCGGGCGACGGCGTACGTGCTGACCCACGGCAGCGCGGACGCGTACCGCCTCACGATCGAGATCGACGGCGGGCAGTGCGCGGTACGGGTCGACGACCGGGAGACGGGCGAGGATTCCGGGGGCGAGGGGACCGGGCAGCAGGGCGCCGGGGACGCGGGCGCGGGGCGGCTGTGCGTGGACCACCGTACGGACGGCTCGCTCGCGGTGTTCTTCCGCCGGCCGTTCCCGGAGGTCACCGAGCTGGCGCCGGGTGGTCCGGAGAGGCAGGGCGGTGCGGAGGTGCCGGGCGGTCCGGCGAGGCCGAGCGGTCCGGAGCGGGAGGGCTCGGCGGACGTCGTTCCGCTGCCGGTCGTTCCGCTCGCGTCCGGGGCCTGCGGCAGGCCCGAGGCCGTCACCACGGATATGGCCGCCGAGGGTTGACCATTCACCGTTCTGCTTTATGCTTTCCGATGTTCGGGGATTTCCTGCATAAATGCAGCGTTCTGCCCTCCCCTCGCGGTGTTTTACGGTGCCATTCGGCCACGTCTGAGCCTGGTATGCCGTCAAGCGATATGGATAAAATTCACCCGTCAGTGGCGTTCTGTCCTGCCTGATCGATTCTGCGTTGCAGGGCGCGGTTACGGTGCCTGTGCATCCCAGACCCTGGTGCGTACTGGCCCGTCGCCGTGTTCGTGATACGGCCTGAAGTACAACTGGGGGTGACGTGGGGGGAAGCGACGCCGATGTGCAGGTGACCGTTCGCCGTGGTGGCGACCTGGTCGTTCTTGCACTTCATGGCGAACTCGACCTGGCCATGGCGCTGCGCATCGAAGCCGACGTTCTGCTGGCGCTGCACGCGCTGTACGCGCTGCGGCGGTCGGCGATATTTCCCGCTCCTCGGGCCCGGGCGGTGCCGAGGCCGCCGAGGGTGATTCCGCGGATACTTCCCCGCGTGAAGACCCTTCCGGAAGCCCGCCCCGACGTCCGGACCGAAGACCGTTCGGACGGTCATCCCGAAGTCCACCCCGAAGTGCCCGCGGAAATGATTCCACTGCCGGGCGGGCTTCCGGTCGCCCTTCCCGGATTTCTGCCCGAAGTACGGTTCGACGGGCTGCCCGGCGTGTTCGCGGGCCGCTGCGAGGCCGGCGGGAGGAACGCCAGGCCCGGCGAGAAGGCCATGGTGGTCGATCTGCGGCACGTCACGTTCATGGACTGCAGCGGCCTGGACCTGCTCTGCCGGCTGCGGGACCAGGTGACGGCCCGGGGCGGTCGGCTGGCGCTGATGAATCTCCGGCCCATCGTGCTCCGCCTGCTCAAACTGGCCGCCCTGCGCGAGCCGTTCGAGCTGGTCGAGCAGGTGGACGACGACGTGCGGCCCGGCGTCTGACGCCGCCCGGCGCCGGGCGGCACGCGCCCCGGCTCCCCGCGGGAGCAGCGACTGTCCGCGGGGGCCGGAGGCGGCGACGGGGCCGCTCGGGTCCCTGCGCGCGCCGGTCCCTGGGCGCTTCAGTACGCGGCACCCCGTAGGAATTCGGCCAGTTCACGGTCGAACCGTGCGGCATTCTCCAGGTTCACCATGTGGCCGGCGGCCGGAATACGGGCCCGTCGGGCGCCCGGCACCGCGAGGGCGACCGCATGGGCGTTGGCCGAAATATCGGTACTGTCCAGGTCGCCGTCCATGACGAGGGTCGGCACCCTGATCTCCGCCAGCCGGCCCGCCGCGCCGACCTCCAGGGCCATGCCGCGCCCCATCCCCTCGGCGTGCGCCCGCACGGTGGCCTTGGCCGTCGCCCGTATCCGCTCGCGCAAGTCGGCATCCACCGACGCCGGTTCGCGGTGCGGGCCGTCCACCCACATCCGCAGGAAGTGCTCGACGAAGAGCGTCACGCCGCCCGGTGCGCTCACCGCCGCGACCTGCTCCCTGATGTGGTGCAGCAGGAACGGGTCGGAGAACGCGCGGCCGCTGATGCCGGGCGCGGCCAGTACCAGAGCGGCGACGGCGTCCGGGTACACCAGCGCGCTGTCCAGCGCGACGCGCGCGCCGTGCGAGTGCCCGACCAACGTCGCGCGGGCGATGCCGAGATGGTCGAGCAGCGCCCGGAGGTCCTCGTGGTGGGCGTAGTCCCCGTCGACGACGGAGGAGCGGCCGTGGCCCCGCGCGTCGTACCGCACGACCCGGTACCCGGAGCGCGCGAGCCACTCGAACTGCTCGTCCCACATGGTCAGATCGAGCATGCCCTCGTGCAGCAGCACCACCGCCGGGCCCGCCCCCGCCGCCTCGTAGTACAGCTCGCCGCCCGCCACGGGGGCGGTGCCCGACTCGACGCCCGGCTCGGGGAACAACTCCGGCTCGACGCCTGCGGGCATCCTCATATCGCTGCTCATGGTGTCATGATCACACTTTTGCTCTGGATAAGGGAAGGGCGGGAGGGATCGGACAGAGTCGGTCACTTCGCCTGCTCGGGGTGCTCTTCCTGCCCGCGGCACGGCGCGACACGGAGCTGGTGAGCCCGGCCGCCTTCGAGGGGCTCGACGATCTCGCGCTGTGGCAGGGGCCGGTGGCAGGCGGCACGCTCAAGGGGGTTGAGCACCCGCCCGCGCGCATACGGGTCGAGATGCTCGCGCACCGGCGGATCGTGCTGGTCACGGACGCCGCACCGGCCACGTCCCAGCCGTTACCGGCGCGCGAGGCCATGAAGAAGCGCGTACTGGCACGGCACTTCGCGCGCGTCGGCACCACCGAGACGCACGGTCGCCGCGTCGACGTGTACGTACGAAAGCGTTCCTGAACTGTCCACGCGAAACCGTCCACACACGGAAGCGTCCTGCCCCGTACGCGGGACCTCAGCCCGCCGCGACCCCCAGCCGCCACAGGGACGTGACCTCCACCGCGCGGGCCGCGTGCAGCGGGTCGGTGGTGTCGCGGGCGCGCGGGTGCCGGGGCGCGATGTCCAGCCGGTCGAGGACCGTCAGCCCGGCCGCTTCGAAGAGGGCGAGCAGATCGGCGCGGGTGCGCAGCCCGAGGTGTTCGGCGAGGTCGGAGAGGATCAGCCAGCCCTCGCCGCCCGGCGTCAGATGCTGCGGGAGCCCCGCGAGGAAGCCACGCAGCATCCGGCTGTTCGGGTCGTAGACGGCGTACTCCACGGAGGAGGTCGGCTTGGCCGGTACCCAGGGCGGGTTGCAGACGACCAGCGGAGCGCGCCCGACGGGAAAGAGGTCGGCCTCGATGATCTCCACCCGGTCGGCGACGCCCAGCCGCTCGGCGTTCTGCCGCGCGCACGCCAGCGCGCGCGGGTCCTGGTCGGTGCCGATGACGCGCGGGACGCCGCGCCGGGCCAGTACGGCTGCGAGCACGCCGGTGCCCGTGCCGATGTCGAAGGCCAGCTCCGGCGGCTGTCCGGGCAGCGGCGCCTGGGCGACCAGGTCGACGTACTCGCCGCGCTGGGGCGAGAAGACGCCGTAGTCCGGGTGGACGCGCTCGCCGCCGAGGGCGGGGATCTCGACGCCCTTGCGGTGCCATTCGTACGCGCCGACGAGCCCGAGGAGCTCGCGCAGGGAGACGACGGAGTCCGTACCGTCCGGCGCACCGCCGCCCTCGGGCGCGGGGCCGTAGGCCAGGGCGCAGGCCGCGCGGACGTCGGGGGCGCGGTGCAGCGGGACGCCGTACTCGGCGTCGAGCGGCACCAGCAGCATGCCGAGGATGCGGGCGCGCTGGCTCTGCGCGGCGCGGTGCAGATGGAAGGCGCGGGCCGGGTCGTCGGCGGGGACCGGCTTGCGGGGGCGGCGGTCGATCCGCCGGGCCAGCGCGGCCAGGAGCTGGCGGGCGTTGTGGAAGTCGCCGCGCCAGAGCAGCGCGGTGCCCTCGCAGACCAGCTTGTACGCCGCGTCGGCCTTCGTCCGGTCGTCGGCGATCTCGACCCGCCGCGGCGGCGCCGCGCCGTTCTCCGAACGCCAGCGGGCGGAGCGCTGCACCCCGGACTCTTCCCAGGTGAGTACGGGGACCGAAGGGGCGGTGGAGGCGGTCGGCCGGTGTGCGTTCATGACGTCCCGGATCAGGCGGCACGGCCGGCTGAGGGCGCGTCCCGGAGGAGGGGCACGCCCCAGGAGCGGGGCGGTGCGAGGACGTTCGACTTTACCGGCTCCGGGACACCCGGTCCGCTGCTGATCGTGACCGCGCTTGTTCGTACCTGTCCGGTATCTGTCCCATGCGCGGTTGTATCGCCCGTAATGGGTACTGGCCGCATCCTTTCCGGGAGTGGTAACGATCGCAGTGGAGCGGCCGTGGCCGTGGCGGTCGCGGGGGCGGCGGGCCGCGCGGCCGCCACGGCCCGGCGGCAGAACGCAGGGAGGCAGCCATGGACAGCATGCCGGTCATCGTCGGGGCGGACGGGTCCCCGGACAGCGAGCGCGCGGTGCACTGGGCGGCGGAGGCGGCCCGGCTCCGCTCCGCGCCACTGCAGGTCGTGCACGTCTGGCCGTACGTCACCGCGGCGCGCGCCGCCGACGCCGAGGCGGGCACCGGCGATCCCGTACTGGAGGAGCTGCGGCAGCGGCTGGCCGGGGCCGCCGGGCTGCCGGAGGTCGAGTTCCGCAGCCTCAACGGCCTCACCGACACCATCCTCCCCGCGCTGGGCGACGAGGCGCAGCTACTGGTGCTCGGCTCGCGCGGCCGGGGCGGCTTCGCCAGCCTGCTGCTCGGCTCCAACGGCATGGCCTGCGCCGCGCACGCCGCCTGTCCCGTCGTGGTCGTGCCGCGCCCGGACCGGGGCGGCGCACAGACGGCGGCGGCGGCGGCGGACGGCGGCGCCGCCCGGCCCGGCGTCGGTCACCGCGAGGGACCGGCACGCGGCCGCGTCACCCTGGGCATCGACCCGACGGCCGAGGAGACGCGGGAGAGCAGCGCGATCGGTTTCGCCTTCCAGGAGGCGGCCCGGCGCGGAGCGGCCCTTCAGGTGATCGCCGCGTACATGTGGCCGATGGTCGTGCCGAACGCCTTTGACTACGTGGTTGCTTACGACACGACACAGCGGGAGTACGAGCAAGCGCTGGTCAGGCAGGTGACGGAGGTCCTCGACGGATACCGGGAGCGGTATCCGGAGGTCGCGGTGGAGGCCGTGCTGCGTCCGGCGGACGCGGCCGGGCAGCTGGTCGAGGCGTCCGAGCAGAGCGACCTGGTGGTGGTCGGGCGGCACCGCCGGCGGCTGCGGATCGGCCGCCGCCTGGGCTCGGTCGCCCACGCCGTGCTGCTGCACGCGCTGTGCCCGATCGCGGTGGTGCCCGAGGCGGCGCGGGAGGAGAGCGAGTAGGCGGCGGCCGTCAGCCCGAGTGCGCGGGCCGGCGCTCCGGGCGGCGCATCACGTAGAGCGCGGCGGAGCCGGCGGCGACGAGGGCGAGGAACGAGACCGCGGTACTGAACCACGTGGCGCCCAGCAGGTGCCCCCCGAAGTAGCCCAGGGCCACGCTGTACGCCGCCCAGGCCACCCCGGCCACCATCGACCAGGGCAGGAACTCGCGGACCGTACGGTGGGCGACGCCCGCGCCGAGGCTGACCACGGAGCGCCCGGCGGGCGCGAAGCGGGCCAGTACCACGATGGTCCCGCCGCCCCGGGTGAGTGCGGTGCCGAGACGTTCCTGCGCGGCGGTCAGGCGGCGCGAGCGGGCGATGGCGCGGTCGAAGCGGTCGCCGCCGCGCCAGGCCACCCGGTAGGCGGCCAGGTCGCCCAGTACCGAAGCGGTCGCGGCGCACAGGGCGAGCGCGAGCAGGTCCGGCAGGCCGGAGTCACCGCGTACCGGCGAGACGCCGACGGTGGCCGACCGGGTGCCGGCGGCCGTCGCGGCGGCGATCAGCAGCACGCCGCTCGGCAGGAAGGGCACGAAGACGTCGAGCAGTACACACAGCCCGACGATCAGATAAATCCACGGGGGATCGGCCAGCGCCCCCAGACTTTCCAGCACCTCGTCACTCCAAGTCGTCCCCGGCCGCGACGTCGCATGGCAGCGGCAGGGGCGGCTTGTCGCTCGTACAGCTGTACAGCGTACGCCTGGGATGTCCGGAGATCGGAGCCCGGGGTCGCAGGTGTTGTCCGAATCACGCGTTTCCTGCCGGTGAGATCGCCTGCTGGGCTACACGGTGGACCCGGCGCGCACCCGCGCGCCTCCGGTACGGGGAGTGACGAGGAGGAAGTGGGATGGCGGCAGGAATGGTGACGGGTGCGGTGGCGGCGCTGCTGCTGGCGGCGTCGGCGGTGGCGGCGCCCGCGTACGGCGGCACGCCTGGGGGCGGGGACCTGGTGGTGGGCAAGGAGAGCCGGTTCACCCCGGTGTCGGAGTTCGACCCGTCCGACGCGGTGACGTACGACACGAAGAAGGTGCCGGCCAGCGCGCGGATCGCGGTGGCGCAGTGGAAGAACGACCACGGGATGACCATCCGGCTGAAGGTGAAGGGGCTCCAGCCGCACCGCACCTACGGTGCGCACGTCCACACCAAGCCGTGCGGCGAGAAGCCGGACGCCTCCGGGCCGCACTACCAGAACCGGAAGGACCCGCGGCAGCCGTCCACCGACCCCAAGTACGCCAACCCGGAGAACGAGGTGTGGCTGGACTTCACCACGGACTCCGATGGCGACGCCTCGGTGTCGTCGAAGCACTCGTGGTGGTTCCGCCAGGGTGAGGCCCGGTCCGTGGTGATCCACGACCACAAGACGCACACCGGGCAGGGCCATGCCGGCATGGCGGGCGACCGGCTGGGCTGCCTCTCGGTGCCGTTCAAGCACGCGGCGAAGTGAGCGGCGGGGCCGCCTGAAACGACCTTGAGGGCCGCCGGGGACGGGCGGCCCTCAAGGGCTGAGCGGAGAGCGGCGGGTCAGGCGGCGCTGGGCTCCCGCCGGGGCGCGGCCGCAGCGGCGCTCTCGTCGCGGTCGCCGGGGCCGAAGAAGACGCGGTCCAGCGCCCAGGCGCCGGGACCGGTGAAGACCAGCAGGAGGAAGGCCCAGCAGAACATCGCGGACGCCTCGCCGCCGTTCTGGATGGGCCACAGCGCCTCGCCCTGGTGGACGGCGAAGTACGCGTACGCCATGGAGCCCGAGCTGATCAGGGCGGCGGTGCGGGTGCCGAGGCCGAACAGGACGAGGAGGCCGCCGACGAGCTGGATGACCGCGGCGTACCAGCCGGGCCAGGTGCCGGCCGGGACGGTGCCGCCCTGGCCCATCGCGCCGCCGAGCACGCCGAAGAGCGAGGAGGCGCCGTGGCAGGCGAAGAGCAGGCCGGTGACGATGCGGAAGAGGGCTGTCGCGTGGGGGCGGGCGCGTTCGGTGAACGCGGGGAGGGGTGTGGACATGACAGGGACTCCTGCGGTTGGGGACGGTAACCGAGAGACCTGAAGGTTAGGCGTGCCTTATCGGTGCTTGCAAGTTCAAGTGTTCACGGGTGGGGTTGGTCTGAACCTGTACCGTGTCCGTCACCTTGGTCCAGACCAATAGTCCCGTCAAGAGGATGCGCAGCTCTGGATATCGAGCGCCTCCTCACGTCAACGAACGCTCCAGCACCCGCTCCAGACGTGCCGACCGCCGTCCGCTTCCCGAATCCGTCACCTCGCGGGCCTGGTCCAGGCCCAGCCGGGCGTCGCGGCCGTGCAGGGTGAGCGTCATGAGCTGGTTGCCGAACCACGGGCCGCCGGTGCGGCGCCAGGACACCGGCGGCCGGCCGGCCCGTACGTGCCGGGACAGCGCGCGCCCCAGCCACCGGCCCGCCCGGCTCCAGCCGAAGCGGAAGCCGGCCCGCAGGGCCGCCGGGATGCTGTTGTGCACGGGCGAGCAGGTGAGCTGCAGGACGCGGCCCGCCGGGCCCGCGCCCTCGGGCCAGTGCGGCTCGGCCACGTACGCGTGGTGCACGTCCCCGGACAGGACGCACACGGTGGCGGGCGCGGCCGGCCCGTCGGCGGCCTCCGAGATCAGATCGGCCAGCGCCGCGAAGGACTCCGGGAAGGCGGCCCAGTGCTCCAGATCGGCCCGCTGGCGCAGCGCTTCGCCGCGGCGGGCCCACCCCGGGCCGCGCGCGCCGCGGCACAGCGCCGCGTTCCAGACTTCCGCGTCGTGCACCAGCTGGGGCAGCAGCCACGGCAGTGAACTCCCGATCAGCAGGTGGTCGTAGCTGCCGGGTCCGTCCAGCACCTCCTGCCGCAGCCACTTCGCCTCTTCCGCGTCGAGCATCGCCCGGCTGCCCTCCTCCAGGACGCGGGTGGCGCGCGTGTCGACCATGACCAGGCGTACCCGGCCGAAGTCGCGCCGGTAGCTCCAGCGCGCGCACGTCGGATCGGCGTCCGCCGCCGCGGCGAAGTCCCGTACGAGGTCCGTGCCGTCCGCCGCCGCCCGCACCCGGGTGTACAGCTCGTCGCGCGCCAGGTCGGCGGGGGAGAGGTTCCCCAGGTGCTGGTGGACCCAGTACGACATCAGGCCGCCGAGGATCCGGTCGCGCCACCACGGGGTCGCGCGCATCCGGGTCAGCCAGGCGGCCGAGGTGTTCCAGTCGTCGATCACGTCGTGGTCGTCGAAGATCATGCAACTGGGGACTGTGGAGAGCAGCCAGCGCACCTCCGGGTCCAGCCAGGACTCGTCGTAGAGGTGGGTGTACTCCTCGTAGTCCGCCACCTGCGTCCACGGCGGCCGCGAGGTGTCGCGGCGGCGGGCCAGCAGCGCCGCGGTCGCCTCGGAGGTCTGGTCGGCGTAGACCTGGTCGCCGAGGAGCAGCAGCACGTCGGGGCGGGGTCGCGCCGGATCGCGGGCCAGCGTGGCGGCGAGGGTGTCCAGCGCGTCCGGGCCCGCCGGGTCGTGGTGCTCGCCCGGCACGCCCGGCACCGCGGCCAGGTGGCTCCTGCTCCCCGAGGGCGGCGCGGCCCAGCGGCAGGAGCCGAACGCGACCGAGAGCGGGCCGCGCCCCTCGGGGGACAGCGTGCGGATGACGGAGGGCGGGTACGGGCTGTCCGGCAGCGGCCAGACCTGCTCCCCGTCCAGCAGGACCCGGTACGGCGTCTCCTCGCCGGGCGTCAGGCCCTCGACGGGGATCAGCGCGTAGTGGTGCCCGGCGACCTGCCAGGTGCGGTCGGCGCCGGTGACGCCGCTGCCGCACGCCACGGTCACCTCGCAGGGCGCCGCGGTCTCCACCCACACCGTCGCGCTGTCCTCGTCCACGTAGCGCAGCAGCGGTCCGAGCCGCAGTCCGGTCATCGCGGTCCTCCCTCGCGCGGGCCGGTGCCCGCACCTCGTACGGGCGAGCGCCCGCGCCTCGGGTCCGAGGATAGGAGCCCCCGCCCTGTGAGGCGGTGGCCGGGCGGCCGGAGGGAGGTCGGGCGGCTCCGCGGGGCATGGGGATGGAGGGCGGAGCCGCCCGGTCGGTGGTGACTGCCCGTCGGCAGCCGGTCGGCGGACGCTTGTCAGCAGCCGTCGAGGATCTTCTTCAGCGCGCCCTTCTCGGCGGAGTCGGCGGTCATGCCGTACTCGTGCTTGACCCATACCCACATCCGCGCGTACTCGCAGTGGTACGAGGTCTTCGACGGCAGCCACTCGGCGGGGTCCTGGTCGCCCTTCTCCTGGTTCACGTTGTCGGTGACCGCGAGAAGCTGGGAGTGCGTGAGGTCGTTGGCGAGCTGCTCGCGGCGGTCGGTGGTCCAGTCGGCGGCGCCGGACTTCCACGCCTCGGAGAGCGGCACCATGTGGTCGATGTCGACATCGGCGGGCTGCGTCCAGGTGGCGCCGTCGTACGGGGAGGTCCAGGAACCGCTGGTCGCGGCGCAGCTCCCGTCCGTCTCGACGTCCTTGCCGTCGCGCTTGAGGACCACCTCGCGGGTGTTGCAGCCCTCGCCCTGGTCGCTCCAGTGCGGGAACTTGTCGCGGCTGTAGCCGTCCTGCGGGCCCTCGGCCGCTTCCTTGATCTCGGCGAGATACGTACGGGCGGTGGCGGCATCGGGCGGGGAGGGCGGCGCGGCCTGGGCGGACTGGCCGTTGAGCAGCAGCGTGCAGACGAGCGCGGCGGCCGAGCCGGCGGCGAGGGACGCACGACGCGCGTAGACCTTGGACATCGGAACTCCCGTTGATGTGGGGGAAGGGAAGTCGCGAGCGATCGGTCGATCGGTCGGTGGTGCGATCGGTCGGGCCACACGATGGCGAGTGGGGGTTTCCGCCGTGCGGTCTCCAGGTAACAGAGTGACGACATGCTCACGTCAGATCAAGAGGTGACGCGCCGCCAGCAGACGCCGAAAGCACGTTCGTTGGCCCCGCCGGTCGGCCCGTCCTTAAGGTGATCGTGTGCTGCTGCCGGTCAACATCACCCTCGCGGTCGTGCTCGCGGTGCTGCTCGTCGCGGCCGTCACGGTCGCCGCGCTGTGCCGGCTCGACCACGCCCGGGACATCGCCGTCGCGGGCCTGCGCGCCGCCGTCCAGCTCGCCGCCGTCTCCTTCCTCATCGGCTGGGTGGTGCGCGCGGTCCCGCTGCTGGTCTGCTTCCTGCTGCTGATGTTCGCGGTGGCGGTGCGGACGGCGGGCCGCCGGATCACTCGTAACCACACGTGGTGGTGGGCGGCCGCGCCGATCGCCGCCGGGGTGCTGCCGGTGGTCGCCGCACTGCTGCTGACCGGCCTGGTGCCGCCGCGCGGGGTGACCCTCATCCCCGTGACCGGCATCCTCATGGGCGGCGCGCTCACCGCGACGGTACTGAGCGGGCGGCGTGCGCTGGACGAGCTGGAGACCCGGCGCGGGGAGGTCGAGGCGGGCCTCGCGCTCGGGCTGCTGGACCGGGAGGCGCGGCTGGAGGTGGCCCGGCCGGCCGCCTCGGACGCGATGCTGCCCGGGCTGGACCAGACCCGGACGGTGGGGCTGGTCACACTGCCGGGCGCGTTCGTCGGCATGCTGCTGGGCGGTGCTTCACCCGTTCAGGCCGGTGCGGTGCAGTTGTTCGTCCTGGTGGCGCTGCTGGCCGTGCAGGCGGTCGCGGTATCGGTGGTACTGGAGCTGGTCGCGTGCGGCCGGCTGCACCGCGTACCCTTGATCCCAGCAGAAGGGGAGTAGCTCTCCGCCGGACCGTCGACATACTGCGCGCCCTCGTGGCGCGCCGGCGCCCGGAGCGTACGGACGGATCCTGTCCGTACGCCAGCGAGACCTTCGGCCGCAGTGTCCGACGCTGCCGTGCCGAAGCGACCCCTTTCCCGGGCCCCTTTCGGTGCGGCCCTATCGAACGAGGTATCCCACCCCGTGTTCAGCTTTTCCGTCGCAGCCGTCGTCTTCGGCGTCGTCTTCCTCGCCGAGCTGCCCGACAAGACCGCACTGGCCGGGCTGATGCTCGGCACCCGCTACCGCGCGTCCTACGTGTTCGTCGGCGTCGCGGCGGCCTTCCTGGTACATGTCGCGCTCGCCATCGCCGCGGGCAGCGTGCTCACCCTGCTGCCGCACCGCCTGGTCCAGGCGATCGTCGGCGTGCTCTTCCTGGCGGGCGCCGCCGTGCTGCTCTTCAAGAAGGACGACGACGAGGAAGAGGTCAAGAAGCCCGCCGACCAGAGCTTCTGGAAGGTCTCCGGGGCGGGCTTCATGATGATCCTGGTCGCGGAGTTCGGCGATCTGACGCAGATCATGACGGCGAACCTCGCGGCCCGCTACGGCGACCCGGTCTCCGTCGGCATCGGCGCCGTGCTCGCCCTGTGGGCGGTGGCCGCGCTCGGCATTCTGGGCGGGCGCACGCTGATGCGGTTCGTCCCCCTGAAGCTCATCACGAAGATCGCGGCCTGCGTGATGATCGTGCTCGCGGGCTTCAGCCTGTACGAGGCGATCACGGGCTAAATCAAGCCCGCCCGGCGATTGAGGGCGAACGGCGCCCCTTGGGGCGCCGTTTCCTTGGCGGCGGCGCTCAGCCGTCGATGTGCAGCCGTACGCCCGCGTCGTCGGCGAGCACCTCGACCCGGACCAGCGTCAGGTCGGTCACCAGCGCCGTAGGCGCAAAGGCCGCGGCGCGCTCGCCCACGCCCACGACGCGCATTCCGGCGGCCTGGCCGGCCCGGATGCCCGCCTCGGAGTCCTCGAAAACGAGGCAGTCCTCGGGGGCGAAGCCCAGCTCGGCGGCGCCCTTGAGGAAGCCCTCCGGGTCCGGCTTGCTGGCGCTCACCGACTCGGCGGTGATCCGTACGGCCGGCATCGCCAGCCCGGCGGCGCCCATCCGGGCGTCGGCCAGCGGGATGCTCGCGGAGGTGACCAGGGCGTGCGGCACGCCGTCGAGCGCGGCCATGAACGCGGGCGCGCCCGGTACCGGTACGACGCCGTCGGTGTCCGCGGTCTCCTGCGCCAGCATCCGCCGGTTGTCCTCGTGGTTCTGCTCCATCGGGCGGTCGGGGAGGAGCGCGGCCATGGTGGCCCAGCCCTGGCGGCCGTGCACGACCTTCAGCACCTCTTCGGCGTCCATGCCCTGCTCGGCGGCCCAGCGGCGCCAGCAGCGCTCGACGACGGCCTCGGAGTTCACGATGGTGCTGTCCATGTCGAGCAGCAGCGCGCGGGCGGTGAGCGTGCGGGGTGCCGTCATCGGCGGGCTCCTCGGCTGGAGGGCTGAGTGATGCGAGACAGAGCGGCTCCGCCCGCCGGTCAGGGGAAGCGGGCGGAACCACTTTGTTCATCCACGATACAAAGCGGTTCCGCCACACGCCAAGCCCCCCTGGTCAGGAGGCCAGGGGGGCGAGGTGGTACGGACAGCAAAAGGGCCGGTCAGGGCCGGGTGAGGAATTCCAGGGATGCGCGGGTCGCGGGTCCGTAGACGCCGTACGGGTCGGTCGTCTCGCCGTACGTCCGCTGGTACCGCGCCACGGAGGCGGTCACCCCGGCGTCGTACCGGCCGTCCGCCGCGCCGGCGTACAGGGCGAGCTGCGCCAGCCGCCGCTGCAGCTCCACGACCTCCGGGCCGCTCGCGCCCTCCGCCAGTACGCCCGCGCTGACGGTCCGCGGGCCGGGCAGCCGGGCCGCCGAGCGGGAGGCCGGGGCCGGGGCGGTCGGCCGGGGCTGCGCGGCCTCTGCGGCTTCCTCTGCCTGCGCGGCTTCCGCGGCCTCCCGGGCCTCCTCCGTGGGCAGGTCGGCGCTGGAGCGGCTGCCGAGGTCGGGCAGCGCCTGACCGGTACCGTCCGCGGGGCGCAGCTCACCGCCGAAGAGCGCGGCACAGACCGAACCGGCCGCCGCGGTGACCATGAGCCCGGCCAGCAGGGCGGGTCGGCCGCGCCGCCGGGGCGCGGGCGGAGCCGTCGCCGCCGTGGGAGCGGTTTCCGGTGGCGGATCCATGAACGCCACCGGCCCGGCGACGGGGAGCCCGGCCCGCCGCGGGCCGGGTAACCCGGCGGAGTACAGCGCAGGGGCTTCCCCGGTGTACGGCTGGTACGGCTCCGGGACCGGCTGGTACGGCTCCGGGACCGGCTCCTCGCCCCGCGCGGTGTACGGCGGCGGCGCGTACGGCGGCCGCTCCACCCGGACGTACGAAGGCGGCGGGAACGCCGGCGGACTGTAGGCGCGCACCGTGAACGCGCGGGGCCTGCGGTTCATGTCCGGGTGATCGTCCGGGTCGGGCGCGTCCGGCAGCGAGACGTACGGACGGATGTGCAAGGGGTCGAAATCCGGCGCTGCCGCCTGCTCGCACCGGCAGCCTGGGTGGCCGTCGGTCCGAGCGGGGGCTAAGCAGGTCGGGCAGTTCCTGGCCTCCACGTGCGGGTCCCCTCCCTCGTCGTCGGCTGCGATTATCCAGATGCCGCCGCCTCCTGCACAGGGCCCCCGGACGTGAACAAGCGGCGACCGACACGTCGCCCGACCGGCCATAGCGGGGCAAAATGATCCGGACGGGGAGTGCGCTCCGCTCCCCGGCCGCGGCCGGGCCCGCCCCTGCCCGCCCGCCGCCGCGGTTCCGACGTAAGGAGACGTCCATGGCGCAGGACACCAGCGCTCCCGCCGTCCCCGCCGAGGACCGGCCGCAGCGGACCGTCCTGGTGGCGATCGGCGCGCTGCTGCTCGGCATGCTGATCGCGGCGCTCGACCAGACCATCGTCTCGACCGCGCTGCCCACGATCGTCAGCGAGCTCGGCGGCCTGGACCACCTCTCCTGGGTGGTCACCGCCTATCTCCTGGCCTCCACGGCGGCCACCCCGCTGTGGGGCAAGCTCGGCGACCAGTACGGCCGCAAGAAACTCTTCCAGACCGCCATCGTGATCTTCCTGATCGGCTCCGTGCTCTGCGGCATCGCGCAGAACATGCCGCAGCTCATCGCCTTCCGCGCGGTCCAGGGCCTGGGCGGCGGCGGTCTCATGGTGCTGTCGATGGCGATCGTCGGCGACATCGTGCCGCCCCGCGAGCGCGGCAAGTACCAGGGCCTGTTCGGCGCGGTCTTCGGCGGGACAAGTGTGCTGGGACCGCTGCTCGGCGGACTCTTCGTCGACCACCTGAGCTGGCGCTGGGTCTTCTACATCAACCTGCCCATCGGCGCGGTCGCGCTGATCGTCATCGCCGCCGTGCTGCACATCCCGTCGAGCCGCACCCCGCACCGCATCGACTACCCCGGCACCGTCCTGATCGCCGCGGTCGCCGCCTGCTTCGTCCTGATGACCTCGCTCGGCGGCGTCAGCTACCCGTGGGGCTCCTGGCAGATCATCGGCCTCGGCGTGCTCGGCGTACTGCTCCTCGGCGCCTTCGTCCTGGTCGAACGGCGGGCGGCGGAGCCCGTACTGCCGCTGCGCCTCTTCACCATCCGCACCTTCGCGCTCACCTCCGCCATCGGCTTCGTCATCGGCTTCGCGATGTTCGGCGCGATGACGTACCTGCCGACGTTCCTGCAGGTCGTGCACGGTGTCTCGCCGACCATGTCGGGCGTGCACATGCTGCCGATGGTGGTCGGCATGCTGCTCTCCTCCACGGTCTCGGGCCAGCTCGTCAGCCGTACCGGGGGCGCTACAAGGTCTTCCCGATCGCCGGCACCGCGGTCACGGCCGTGGGCCTGCTGCTCCTGCACAACCTCGACCGCGCCAGCAGCGTCGCCGAGATGAGCGGGTACTTCTTCGTCTTCGGTCTCGGCCTCGGCCTGGTCATGCAGGTCCTCGTGCTCATCGTGCAGAACGCCGTCCCGTACACGGACCTGGGCGTGGCCACCTCGGGGGCGACGTTCTTCCGCTCGATCGGCGCGTCCTTCGGCGTCTCGATCTTCGGCACGATCTTCGCCAACATGCTGGGGCCGCGGATCGCCGACGCGCTCGCCGGCCGCCGGCTGCCGCCCGGCGTGGACCCGGGCACGCTCGCCGAGGATCCGCGCGCGGTGGCCAAGCTGCCGCCGGGCGAGGCATCCGGCGTGCTGGACGCCTACTCGACGTCGATCACCAACGTCTTCCTGTACGCGGTCCCCGTCGTCCTGCTCGCCTTCGCGCTGGCCTGGCTGCTCAAGGAGGAGCCGCTACGTGGCTCGGTCACGGCCCCGGACACCACTGAGGTGCTCTCCTCGAACCCCGTCGAACGGTCCTCGCACGACGAGTGCGCCCGCGCGCTGACCAAGCTCGGCTGCCTGGAGGGCCGCAAGAAGCTGTACCAGTCGATCACCGCGCGCGCCGGGTGCGACCTGAAACCGGCGGCGAGCTGGATGGTGCTGCGGATGAACCGCTACGGCTCGGTGGAACCCGCGCTGCTCGCCGAGCGCAGCGCCGTACCACTCGGCGTGATCTCCGAGGCCACCCGGCAACTGGAGGAGCGCGGACTCGCGGAGCGCCAGGGCATGCCGATGGTGCTCACCGAGTCCGGCCGGCGGATCGCCCACCGCCTCGCGGCCGCCCGCCAGGAGGCCCTGGCCGAGCTCCTCGGCGACTGGTGGACCAAGGACCGCCCCACCGACCTGACCGAACTCGTCCGCCGACTGACCGCCGAAATGGGCGGCTCGGACGGCGAACGCCCCCACAACGGCGACGACAGACGCCTCCAGCGCCGCGCGACGGGGGCCCGCCCGGCGGCCTGACCTCCGGCCCTCAGTCCAGCCGCTTCTCGAACCAGATCTGCGCGTACGGACCCTCGTTGTACGCCGGTATCTCCACGAACCCCGACCGCCGGTAGAAGCCGATCGCCTCCACCAGGTCGAGGCGGGTGTCCAGCCGGACGCGCCGGGCGCCCATGCCGCGCGCGGCGGCCTCCACGGCGGCCAGCAGCGCGCCGCTGCCCCCGCTGCCGCGCAGCTCGGGCCGGACGTACATGCGCTTGAGCTCGGCCGTGCCCGGAGCCAGCAGCCGTACGCCCGCGCAGCCGCCCGGCTCGTCGCCGTACCGGGCCAGCAGGAATACCCCGCGCGGCGGTGTCAGGTCCTCGACCGGGTCCTCGGCGACGGCCCGGTCCAGCTCCTCGTCGGTGGCCGGGCGGCCGTACCAGCGGGAGGCCACTTCGGCGAGGTAGTCCCGCAGCACGCCGGCCGCCTCGGGCGAGGCGACCGGCTCGGCACCGACCGCCCACACCCGGCGGCCGGTCGCGCATTCCCCCGTCACCGCGGCCTCAGGCGTTCTTCGGGGCGGCCTGCTGGACGACCTCGAAGGACCAGACGGTGGAGCCGGAGGCGGCCGGCTTCGGACGCTCGGCACCCTCGCCGCCGCCCTGGTGGGCGGCCTTCATCGGGCCCTCCATCCATGCCTGGAAGGACTCCTCGTCGCGCCAGCGGGTGTACACCAGGTACTGGTCGGTGCCCTCCACCGGGCGCAGCAGCTCGAACCACTCGAAGCCGTCCGAGGACTCCACGGCGCCGGCGCGCGAGGCGAAGCGCTTCTCCAGCACCTCCCGCTGCTCCTCGGGGACGGTCAGCACATTGATCTTCACGATGCTCATGCCGTCATCCTGCCGCATCGGCCCGCGCGCACGAGAGAGCCCCCTGCCGCGGGGGCAGGGGGCTCTCTCGTGCAGTCGGCGCGGGTGGCGGGGTCAGGCCGCTTCGCGCAGTTCGCGGGCCTCGGTCTCGCTGGCCACCGCGGGCTTGGAGCCCGGCAGCGGGCGGCCGGCGCTCTCGGCCATCTTCCACACCGCGAGACCGCCGATGACGCCGGCGGCCATCATGTAGTACGCGGGCATCATCTTGTCGCCGGTCGCGCTGATCAGGGCCGTCACGACCAGCGGGGTCGTGCCGCCGAAGAGCGAGACGGAGATGTTGAAGCCGATCGAGAGGGAGCCGTAGCGGACCTTCGTCGGGAAGAGCGCGGGCAGCGTGGACGGCATCGTCGAGGTGAAGCAGACCAGCAGCAGGCCGAGCGCGGCCATGCCCAGGCCGATCGCGGCCAGCGAGCCCTGGCGGATCAGCAGCAGCGCCGGGATGGAGAGGACGAAGAAGCCGATGCAGCCGGCGGCGATGACCGGGCGGCGGCCGAAGCGGTCGGAGAGCCGGCCCGCGAACGGCTGGACGCACATCATCAGGGCCATCACGGCCAGGACGACCAGCAGGCCGTGCGTCTCGTCGTACTTCAGCTCCGAGGTCAGGTAGCTGGGCATGTACGACAGCAGCATGTAGTCCGTGACGTTGAAGACCAGGACCAGGCCGATGCAGAGCAGCATCGCGCGCCACTGGCCGAAGACCATCTCGCGGATGCCGGTCTTCTTCTCGGCGGCACGGCGCTCCTTCTCCTGCTCCGCCGCCTCCTTCTCCATCTCCGCGAAGGCCGGGGTCTCCTCCAGGCGCATCCGCAGGTACAGGCCGATGATGCCCATCGGGCCCGCGATCAGGAACGGGATCCGCCAGCCCCAGGAGAGCAGGTCGTCATGGCTGAGCAGCGCGGTCATCAGGGTGACCAGGCCGGCGCCGCCGATGTAGCCGGCCAGCGTGCCGAACTCCAGCCAGCTCCCGAGGAAGCCGCGCTTCTTGTCGGGCGAGTACTCGGCGATGAAGGTGGAGGCGCCGCCGTACTCACCGCCGGTGGAGAAGCCCTGCACCAGGCGGGCGATCAGCAGCAGTACCGGGGCCCAGACGCCGATGGCGGCGTACGAGGGGATCAGGCCGATCGCGAAGGTGCCGATCGCCATCATGATCATGGTGATCGCGAGGACCTTCTGGCGTCCGATACGGTCGCCGAGCGGACCGAAGACCATGCCGCCGATGGGGCGCACGAGGAAGGCCGCGGCGAACGCTCCGAACGTCGACAGCAACTGCGCGGTCGGGTTCCCGGAAGGGAAGAACACCTGCCCGAGGGTGACCGCGATGTAGCTGTAGACGCCGAAGTCGAACCACTCCATCGCGTTACCGAGCGCGGCGGCCGAGACGGCCCGTTTCGCCATGGCCGGGTCGACGACCGTGGCACCGTGCACCGAAGTGCTGGACGGACTTTTCGTACGGGCACGGGGGCCGGGTGCGACGGAAGTGTGCGTCGGCACGTGTTCGCTCGCCTGCGCTCTCTGGGACGACTGCAAAACATTCGCCCGCCGGGCCACCGACGGGCGAACAACGACCATAGGGGCAGAACGGATCGTCACGGAGTGTGCACGGTTGCATAAGGGAATCGACTAAAACCGCCGCATTGCAGGGGCGACCTCGCCGTCAAACCGGACATCGCGAAAGTATGCCTGTGATCCTTGTCGCTGCGATCCGGCGGAACTGGGGCCCGTAAGTGTGGCCTGGCGCACGTGGACGGCGCGGTACTCCGGGGAGTACCGCGCCGTCGGATCGTCGCCCGTCCAGCATCCGCCCGGCGGCCGTGCCGCGCCACTCGGACGGATGCGGGCCGGCCGGTCAGCAGGTCACGGATGTCAGCCGGTGACGGTGATCTGTGCGGCCGGGTCGGTCGTGTCCGACACCGTGTATGTGGCACCGAACGTCGAGGTGGTCGCGCTGGTCGGGCAGCCGAAACCGCCGGTGACGGTCACCGGGACCGAGGCGCCCGAGAAGGTGAGCGAGGACGGCGCGCCATTGGTCCAGGTGCCGTTGACGGTGGCGGGTCCGCCGGGCGCCGCCGTGACCGTACAGGTGGCGAGGCCGCTGGTCTTCACGACGACGCCGCCCTGGGGGATGTTCATGGCCGCCGTGCTGGGCGCGCCGTTCTGCATGGCCACGCCCCAGGTGCCGCTGGTGGTGACGGTGGCGCTGACGCCCGGCATGCTCGTCGTGCAGGAGCTGTAGGTGGGGGCGGTGATCGTACTGGCCACCGCGCCCGCGTCGTTGTGGTTCGCGGGCGCGTCCGGGACCTTGCCGGTGGCGTCGGAGACCGTACAGGTCACGGTCACCGAACCGGCCTTGAAGGTGGCCTTGCCGCTGAGCTTCGCGGCGAAGGCGTGGCCGGCGGGGGTGACAGTGGTGGAGCCGGCCGCGGCGGGTGCCGCCGCGGTGGCGGGGGCGGTAACGGCCAGGCACAGCGCGCCCGTGGCCGCGATGCCGGTGCCGGCGGCGAGCAGGGTGCGGGCGGAGGTGCGGCGGGGCGTGCCGGGTCTGAGGTG
Source organism: Streptomyces ochraceiscleroticus (assembly GCF_000720485.1). Classification (GTDB taxonomy): domain Bacteria; phylum Actinomycetota; class Actinomycetes; order Streptomycetales; family Streptomycetaceae; genus Streptomyces; species Streptomyces ochraceiscleroticus. The sequence continues at coordinate 168,354 of NZ_JOAX01000008.1, forward strand.
GTGTCTCATCGGGGGAGCTCCTTCACGGGTGCCGTTGCGGGTGAACGTGCGGTTACCGGTGCGGAGGTGCGGGGGGTGGGTCGGGGGCCGCGTCAGCGGCGGCGGGCAGCGGCTGCCACGCGAACATCAGGGCGCCGCCGAGGATGCCGAGCACGGTGCCGATCAGGAAGCCGCCGAGGTTGGACATGACCAGCGCGGCGGCCGCCAGCAGGACGGTCAGTACGCCTGCCAGCCCGCGGTACTGCGGCGCGATCCAGACGGCCAGGCCCAGCACGATCATCACCAGCCCCAGCAGCACGGACGGGATGCCGGCGATGCCCTGCTGCAGCATGATCTTCAGCGGGGCGAGCGGGATCACGCAGATCTCGGCGCCCGCCAGGACGGTGGCCAGGCCGCCCCAGAAGGGGCGCCCCTTGCGCCAGCGCCACCAGGCGGACCGCGGGCGTGCCGGGTCGTCGGCCGACTGCCGGGCCGGCGACCGCCGGGCCGCCGGTCGCCGGGTCAGAAGCATTCCTTCTTGCCCTTGCTGATCTTCATGCTCAGGCCGGAGAGCTTGAAGGTGCCCGCGTTGGTCGCCCACGCGGTCTGCTTCAGATCGGTGATGTGCACGTCATCGGCCTGCTGGGAGAAGGCGTCCTGCATGCCCTGCGCGTCGGCCGGCCCCTTGTCCAGCGTCGAGGCGTCGCGGCCGATCTCGATGTTGTGGAAGGCCGCGTTGCCGGAGAGCTGGGTGGCGTCCACGTAGAGGTTCTCGGCCTCGACGGGCTTGCCGCCTGTGCCTGCGGTCAGATTGAGCGAGATGTTGCCCAGTACGGGCAGCTTGGTGACCACCGACTGGCAGAGGTTGTTCAGTTCCGCCTTCTTGATGGCGGTCACCGCGACCGGCAGCAGCTCGCCGCGGGCGTTCGCGTCCACGCCGCCGTACTGGGCGAAGCCGTCCCCGTCGAGGCTGCTCGCCGAGACCTTGAACTGCTGGCCCGATACGGCGAAGGACGCCGCCAGCGCCCCGTTGGCCAGGGCGATGGCCAGGGCCGCCGTGCCCGCGAAGGCCGGGACGGCGAGCACGGCGAACTTCCGCGCGCTGACGCGTCCCGTGACCGGTCTGCCGTGTGCGTCTTTCATGGCATATATCCCCTTCGATGCGTGCGTGATCGATGAGTGGGGGGAGAGAAGAACGAGGCGCGTGGGGAGGAAGGCGGTCGCGGCGGGTCAGGCCGCGAGCCTGGTGTTACCGCCGGTGTTACCGGCGAGTTGAGTTGAATGTAAGTGCGCCAGTAAGCGTTGGCAAGGTTGCGCGGCAGACGGTTTTCCGCCAAAAGGCAGCATCAATGAGCACCGGAAGAAAAAGCGGTGGCCACCGGGCTCCGGTGGCCACCGCCCTTACAGGGGAAGGGAGTTGCTTGTACCGACAGGGCGCGGGAGTCACCCGTAACTGACCCGCAGCTCCTTGACGCCGTTCAGCCATGCCGAGCGCAGCCGCCGCGGGTCACCGGTCAGCGCGATGTCCGGCAGGGCGTCGGCGATGGCGCGGAAGATCAGGTCGATCTCCAGGACCGCGAGGGACTTGCCGAGGCAGAAGTGCGGGCCGCCGCCACCGAAGCCCAGGTGCGGATTGGGGTCGCGGGTGATGTCGAAGACCTCCGGCCGGTCGAACACCTCGGGGTCGTTGTTGGCCGACGCGTAGAAGATGCCGACCCGCTGGCCCTCCTTGATGTCCGCGCCGCCCAGCTCGGTGTCCTGGGTGGCGGTGCGCTGGAAGGAGACCACCGGGGTCGCCCAGCGCACGATCTCCTCGGCGGTGGTCGACGGCCGCTCCCTCTTGTACAGCTCCCACTGCTCGGGATGGGTGAGGAAGGCGTGCATGCCGTGGGTGATGGCGTTGCGGGTGGTCTCATTGCCGGCCACGGCCAGCAGCAGCACGAAGAAGCCGAACTCGTCGCTGCCGAGATTGCCCTCGTCCTCCGCCGCGACCAGTTGGCTGACGATGTCCTTCGCCGGGCACTCCTTGCGCGCCGCCGCGAGGTTCATCGCGTACGAGATCAGCTCCATCGCCGCGTTGGTGCCGACCTCTTCGGTGATCGCCAGCTCGGGATCGTCGTACGCGATCATCTTGTTCGACCAGTCGAAGATGCGGGAGCGGTCCTCCTGGGGAATGCCGATCAGCTCGGCGATGGCCTGGAGCGGCAGCTCGCAGGCGATGTCGGTGACGAAGTCGCCGCGGCCGCCCTTCTTCGCCTCCGCGACGATCCGGGTGGCGCGCTCGCGCAGCGCGTCCTCCAGGGCGCGGATGGAGCGGGGGGTGAAGCCGCGCTGGACGATCTGCCGGACCCGGGTGTGCTCGGGCGGGTCCATGTTCAGCATGATCAGCTTCTGGACGTCGATCTGGTCGCGGGTCATCGACTCGTTGAAGCGGATGATCGAGGTATTGCGGTTCGCCGAGAAGACGTCCGGCCGGGTGGAGACCTCCTTGACGTCCGCGTGCCGGGTCACCACCCAGTAGCCGTCGTCCTCGAAGCCCGCGATGTTGTGCGGCTGGGCGTTCCACCACACGGGCGCGGTCCGCCGCAGCCGGGCGAATTCGGGGAGGGGCACGCGTTCCTCGTAGACGTCGGGATCGGTGAAGTCGAACCCGTCGGGCAGCGCGGGGCAGGGCATCGGCGACTCCAGGTCCGGGTTGGGTCCGGCTTGCCTGCTTATTCTGATGGGCTCACCGGCTCACGAGCTCGTCCTGACGAGCCATCAGAATCTGCCGCGAAGGTAGTAACGAGTTCTACAACTGGCAAGGCTCATACGGGAAATGCTCGCGAGTGCGGCCGACGCGGCACCCTTGCGCGGGCGCGTGTGGCTCGTGAGACTGGGCGCGGAACTAGAACGCGTACTAGTTCTGCCCGGGTGCCGGGCCGCCCGGACAGCCAGGAGAGGACGAGTCATGGCCGCTGAACCCGTCATCGTCGAAGCCGTCCGCACGCCGATCGGCAAGCGCGGGGGCGCGCTCGCCAATCTCCACCCCGCCTACCTACTGGGCGAAACGTACCGCGAAGTCCTGGAGAGAACGGCCATCCAGCCGGACTGCGTCGAGCAGATCGTCGGCGGGACGGTCACCCACGCCGGCGAGCAGTCCATGAACCCGGCCCGGAACGCCTGGCTGGCCGTGGGCCTGCCGTACGAGACCGCCGCGACCACCGTGGACTGCCAGTGCGGCTCCTCCCAGCAGGCCAACCACATGGTCGCCAACATGATCGCGGCGGGCGTCATCGACGTGGGCATCGGCTGCGGCGTCGAGGCGATGTCCCGGGTGCCGCTCGGCAGCGGCTCCAAGCACGGCCCCGGCAAGCCCTTCCCCGACGAGTGGCACGTCGACCTGCCCAACCAGTTCGAGGCGGCCGAACGCATCGCCCGTAAGCGCGGCCTCACCCGGGAGAACGTCGACGCGCTCGGGCTGATGTCGCAGGAACGGGCCGCCCGGGCATGGGCCGAGGAGCGCTTCAAACGCGAGACGTACGCGGTCCAGGTGCCCACCACCGAGGAGGAGCAGGCGGCCGGGCAGGGCATGTGGCGGCTGGTCGACCACGACGAAGGGCTGCGCGATACGAGCATGGAGGCGCTCGCCGGGCTCAAGCCCGTCATGCCCACGGCTGTCCATACGGCGGGCAACTCCTCGCAGATCTCCGACGGGGCCGCCGCCGTGATGTGGGCGTCCAAGCGGATGGCCCGGGCGCTCAAGCTGAGGCCCCGGGCACGCATCGTCGCCCAGGCGCTGGTCGGCGCCGACCCGCACTTCCATCTGGACGGTCCGGTCGACGCGACCCGGGCCGTCCTGGGCAAGGCCGGCATGTCCCTCAAGGACATCGACCTCGTCGAGATCAACGAGGCGTTCGCGTCCGTCGTCCTGTCCTGGGCGCAGGTCTTCGAACAGGACCTGGAGAAGGTGAACGTCAACGGCGGAGCGATCGCCCTCGGCCATCCGGTGGGCGCGACCGGGGCCCGCCTCATCGCCACCGCACTGCACGAACTGGAGCGCGCCGACAAGGAATTCGCCCTGATCACGATGTGCGCGGGCGGCGCGCTGGCGACCGGGACGATCATCCAGCGGCTGTGACGATCGGCCGGCGGCTGTGCCGTCGGCGCCCCGCGCTCGCGGCCCGGCGGCCATTGTCAGTGGCGCTGTCAGTGGCGCCTGTCACACTCCTGGCATGACGACAGAACCGACGGGTTCGGCAGACCCGACAGGACCACCGAAGATCCCCACGGACAACATGCCGCCGGTCTGGGCGGGGGAGGAGGAGCGCCCGGCCCCGCCCCTCGTCGGTGACGAGCGCGAGATCCTCACCTCGTTCCTCGACTGGCATCGCAGGACCTTCGAGCTGAAGTGCACCGGGCTGCCGCCCGAGCGCCTCTCCGACAAGAGCGTCCCGCCGTCCGGGCTGAGCCTGCACGGCCTGATCCGGCACCTCGCCGGCGTCGAGCACTGGTGGCTGCGCGTGCAGTTCGCGGGCGAGCGGGACGACTTCCCGTACTACTCCGACGACCATCCCGACCAGGACTTCGAGATGCTCGAGGGGGATGTCGAGGAAGAGCTGGCGTTCTGGCGCGCCGAGTGCGCGCACTCCCGCAAGCTCGTCGCCGCCGCGCCCTCGCTGGACGCGACGGGCACCCATGCGGCGAGCGGACAGCCGGTCTCGCTCCGCCGCATCCTGGTGCACCTCATCGCCGAGTACGCCCGGCACAACGGCCACGCGGACCTGCTGCGCGAACGCCTCGACGGCGCGACCGGGGTCTAGGACCCGGGTCGCGCCGTCGGAGGGAAAAGGGGGAAGCGGTTCAGGGGGAGCCGCTCGTGCTCAGTACCAGTTGTGGGACTGCCAGAAGGACCAGGCGCCGCAGGGGCTGCCATAGCGCTCGTTCATGTAGTTCAGGCCCCACTTGACCTGGGTGGCGGGGTTGGTCTTCCAGTCCGTGCCGGCCGAGGCCATCTTCGAGCCGGGCAGCGCCTGGACGAGGCCGTACGCGCCGGAGGAGGCGTTGGTGGCCTGCGGGTTCCAGCCGCTCTCGCGCTCCACGATGTTGCTGAAGCACTGGAACTGCCGCGCGTCCGGGATCTGCTGGTGCGCCGCGGCCTGCGCCTCGCTCGCGCCCGCCCGCTCGGCGGCCTGCGCCGGGGTCGTGGCGAAGGCGGCCGTGGCGGCGCCGAGCGCCACGGCACCGACGGCGGCGGCGCCTGCGACCCGCTTGCGGGAGACGGTGGGGGAAGCGGTGCGGCCGGCGGGCGAGGACACGGGGGACAGCACGGAGGAAAGACCTTCCGACGGGGTACGGGGGAGGCGTCGCCGGGCGCGGTGAGGTTTGCGGACCCGGCGACCACTTCACCGTGGGAGATGGCTCGGGGTGCGGGCAAGCACCGTTGTTACGTAGCTGCCTCGTACCCGGCTGTGGGAACAGGGCCGGAAGCCGGGGCCGGGCCCGCGCCGGCTCCTGCTACCGGGCCTCGTATGTGACCAAGGTCCTTGTGCGGGGCTTCACAAGGGGAGCCCGCCCCGGCCGCCGTTCTCCGGAGCCGGAGCCGGCGCCGGCTCCGGCGACGTAGCCGTCGGGGCCGGGGCGAAGGCCACCGGGGCGTCGAAGGCCGCGCGGCGGGTGGCGCGACGGAGGGCCTTCAGGACGGTGGGGCCGACGGTGAGGGTGAGGACGATCGTGATCAGGGCGCGGGGGAGGTCCCAGCCGAGGGAGGTGGCCAGGCAGTAAGCGAGGAAGCGGGCGAGGTTGTCGGGGAGCGGGTCGCCCGGGACGAAGGAGACGCCGGAGGCGAGGCCCGCGATGTACGGCCAGCCCTGGAGGTTCATGACCAGGCCGTAGAGGAGGGAGGAGAGCGTGCCGTAGACCGCCAGCAGCAGCATCTCGCGGCGGCCGCGGAGCCGGTCGGGCCCCGGGAGCAGGCCCGCGCCCATCGACACCCAGCCCATCGACAGCATCTGGAACGGCATCCAGGGGCCGACACCGCCGGTGAGCAGGGCGGAGGCGAACATCGAGACCGCGCCGAGCACGAAGCCGAAGCCGGGGCCCAGGACCCGGCCGGACAGGACCATCAGGAAGAACATCGGCTCGATACCGGCCGTGCCCGCGCCGAGAGGGCGCAGCGCCGCGCCGGCCGCGGCGAGTACGCCGAGCATCGCGATGGCCTTGGCATCCAGGCCGACGTCGGCGATGGTCGCCACGACCACGGCGAGGAGGAGGGGGAGCAGGGCGGCGAAGAGCCAGGGGGCGTCCTTGGAGTGCGCGAGGCCGGACGCCGAGTCGGCCAGCAGGGGCCAGCCGAAGGCCATCACGCCGACGGCCGAGACCAGCACGAGCGCGGCCACCGACCGCGGCCCGAGCCGGACGGCCCGCACCCGCCTGCCCGTCCATGGGCTCATGCAGTGTGCCCTGGTCATGCCGTGTGCTCCAGCTCGGCCAGGGCGTGGGTGACCTGAGGGACGGTGAGCCAGGGGAGCGGCGCGAGGACTTTGGCGACCTGCGGGGCGAAGGCCGGGGAGGCGACCACGACCTCGGCGGTCGGGCCGTCCGCGACGATCTCGCCGTCGGCGAGGATGACGACGCGGTGGGCGAGCTCCGCGGCCAGTTCGACGTCGTGGGTGGCGAGGACGATCGCGTGGCCCTCGGCGGCGAGGCCGCGCAACACCTCCACCAGGCGGGCCTTGGCCGCGTAGTCCAGGCCGCGGGTCGGCTCGTCGAGGAGGAGCAGCGGCGGCCGCGCGGTGAGGACCACGGCGAGCGCGAGGGCGAGGCGCTGGCCCTCGGAGAGGTCGCGCGGGTGGGTGCCGTCCGGGACGTCCGGCAGCAGCCGGGTGACCAGCGCCCGGCAACTGCCCGGCGCCGCGCCCGCGTCGGCGTCCGCCGCCGCGCACTCGGCGCCGACGGTGTCCGCGTACAGCAGGTCGCGCGGCTCCTGCGGTACGAGCCCGACCCGGCGCAGCAGGTCGCGCGGCCCGGTGCGGTGCGGCACCGCGCCGCTCACCCGTACCGAGCCGGCGGCCGGCTCGTGCATTCCGACCAGCGTGTTCAGCAGCGTGGATTTGCCCGCGCCGTTGCGGCCCATCAGGGCCACGGTCTCGCCGGGGCGTACGGCCAGGCCGACGCGGTGCAGCGCGTCGATGCGGCCGCGGCGTACGGAGAGGCCGGTGGCCTCGGCGACCGGAGCGGCGGCTTCCCCGGGAGCGGGCGGCGCGCCGGCCGCGGCGTCCGGTGCGGCCGGGGACCGCCCCGCCAGCCGCTCGCGCAGCGCACCGGCCTTGCGGCGGGCGTCCCGTACGGTCAGCGGCAGTGGCGACCAGCCCGCCGCGCGGCCGAGGGCGACGACCGGCGGGTGGACCGGGGAGATGGCCATGATCTCGGCGGGCTCGCCGATGACGGGCGCGGCGCCGGGCGCCGGCAGCAGGATGACCTGGTCCGCGTACTGGACGACGCGTTCCAGCCGGTGCTCGGCCAGCAGGACCGTCGTGCCGAGGTCGTGGACCAGGCGCTGGAGCATGGCCAGTACCTCTTCGGCGGCGGCCGGGTCCAGCGCGGAGGTCGGCTCGTCCAGGACGAGGACCTTGGGGTGCGTGGTGAGGACGGACCCGATGGCGACGCGCTGCTGCTGGCCGCCGGAGAGGGTGGTGATGGCGCGGTCGCGGAGGCCCGCGAGGCCGAGGAGGTCGAGGGTCTCCTCGACGCGGCGGCGCATCACGTCGGGGGCGAGGCCGAGCGATTCCATGCCGTACGCCAGCTCGTCCTCGACGGTGTCGGTGACGAAGTGGGAGAGCGGGTCCTGGCCCACCGTGCCGACCACGTCGGCCAGTTCGCGCGGCCGGTGGGTGCGGGTGTCGCGGCCGTCGACGGTGACCCGGCCGTGCAGGGTGCCGCCGGTGAAGTGCGGTACCAGGCCGGAGATGGCGTTCAGCACGGTCGACTTGCCGACGCCGGACGGGCCGACCAGCAGGCAGAGTTCGCCCTCGGGGACGGTCAGGTCGACCCCTTGGACGGCGGGCGCGCCGGCGTCCCCGTAGGTGACCGACACCTGCTCGAACCGGATCACGTCGTCCTCTCCTTCGGGTTCTTCGTACGCCGCTCGGCGGTTGCCGCCGGGGCACTCGCCGGTACTGGAGCGACGAACGCCGGCACCAGCCCGATCAGCACCGAGAGCGCGGGCCAGAGCGGGAGCTCCGGTGCCGTCAGCGGTACGGCCGGCGGGTGCAGGGCCGCGGGCGCGTACGAGCCCGCCCAGATCATCAGTGCCGCCACCGCCACGCCGGAGCCCGCGACCAGCCAGGCGCGCGGGCCCCAGCGGTCGGGCCGGTAGCGGGTGCGGACCGAGCGGCGGCCGCCCAGCCACAGCCCGGCGAGCGCCGCGGCGAGTCCGGCGGCCAGCACCGGCAGCCCGTACCCGGCGCCCTGGGCCGCGAGCAGTCCGTACGTACCGGCGCAGATGCCGAGGAGGCCGCCGAGCGTGAGGGCCGTGGTGGTGTGGCGGACGGCGCGCGGCACCTGCGCGGTGCGCCCGTACCCGCGGGCGTCCATCGCCGCGGCGAGCGCCACCGAACGCTCCAACGCGCCTTCCAGCACCGGCAGTCCGACCTGGAGCAGCGCCTTGACGCCGCAGTCGGGGCGGCCGCGCAGCCGGCGTGCGGCGCGCAGCCGCTGGACGTCCGCGACCAGGTTCGGGGCGAAGGTCATCGCCACGACGACGGCCACGCCCGCTTCGTAGAGCGCGCCCGGCAGGGACTTCAGCAGGCGGGCCGGGTTGGCGAGCGCGTTGGCGGCGCCCACGCAGATCAGCAGCGTGGCCAGCTTCAGCCCGTCGTACAGCGCGAAGAGCATGCCCTCGGCGGTGACCCGGCCGCCGATCCGCACGCCACGAGCCCAGTCGGGCAGCGGCACTTCGGGGAGCGTGACCAGGATGTGCGTACCGGGGACGGGCGAGCCGAGCACGAAGGCGAAGACCAGCCGGATGGCGAGCACGACCAGACCGAGCTTGACGAACGCACCGTAGGAACGGGCCCAGGGCGCGTCCGAGCGGCGGGCCGCGACGACGTATCCGGCGACGCCGATGAGCAGGCCGAGGAGGAGCGGGTTGGTGGTACGGGACGCGGCCGTCGCCAGGCCCAGCGCCCACAGCCACCACGCGCCGGCGTGCAGCGCGCGCCCCCGCGTGGCGAGGGGAGCACGCAGCCGGGCGGGGGCGCCCAGCCGGTCAGGGGCGCGGGTGCCGGTCATCCGCGCCGGCGCCGGGCCTGCCACACCGCGGCGGCGCCGAGGACGGCGACCGCGGCGATGCCGCCGATCAGTCCGGCGGAGGGCCCGCCGGCACCAGTGTGCTCGTCGGACGCGCCGACATCAGGCGCCGCGGACTCGGTGGAGCGCTCGCGTTCCGACGCGCCGCCCGCCTGCTCCGCGCACCCCGTCTTCGGATAGCCCGATATCGCGCACAGCAGCGCACTGGAGTCGTACCGCAGCGGCGCCGCGACCGCGGCTAGCGCATCGCCCGCGCTCGCGTCCTCAGGGACCCGCGCGCACTCCGTACGGGCCGCGGGCGGCGTCTCGCCCTTCGGGGCGTCCGCCGCCGTGCCGAAGTCGAGGACGACGGCGACCCGTTTGCGGCCGTCCGCCGCCTTCGTACCGCCGCAGACCGCGTCGAAATCGGCGGCCGCGCGCGGCTTCGCGGCGCGCGCGGAATCGGCGCTGACGGTGAAGCGGAAGCCGGCCACGCCGCCGTCGGCGGGGCGCGCCGTCGACGGCCCCTCGGTGGCGTACGTCCAGCCGCCGCCCCCGTGGGTCGCCGTGTCCGCGGTCCAGAAGGACCAGTAGCGGTACTCCTCGGCGTGCGCGGGCGCGGCGGCCAGGCCCGTGGCCGCCCCGGCCAGGGCCAGCGCGCCGAGGCCGCGCGCGATACGGACGGCGCTGCTCACAGCTCGTTCTGCTTCCTGCGGCCGCTCAGCAGGAAGCCGATGCCGGCGCCCGCCGCCAGGCCGACGACCACGACCCACCACACGGAGATGCCGCCCTCGTCCTGCTGCTCCTTGTCGGCCCGCTGGTCCGAGGCGGCGGACGCGGGCTTCGGGCCGGTCGCGTTCAGCTTCGTCACCAGGTCCGTGCCGCCGAAGTCGCGCGGGTCGCCGCCGGTGGCGTGCGCGGCGAGGATGAGCTGCGCGTACGCGGCCGGGCCGCTCTGCTTCGCCCAGGCCGCCGAGTGCCCGCGCAGCCAGCCCAGCGACTGCTTCGCCGCGTCGGCACGCCCCGCGGCGGCCAGCGCGACGACGGCGTCGGCGGTGTTGCCGACGTCCGGCTGCGACTCGGCGCCGGGCATGGCGGACATCAGGTGGTGGCCGTGCGCGTCCAGGACGGAGACGAGCTGGTCAGCGGCGTCGCCGGCGGCGCCGCGCGCGTCCTTGGCCGCTTCCCCGCACGACGTCTTCGCCGGGGCGTGCGCGCCCGGCTCGACGACGAAGCCCTTGCCGAGCGCCCCCGGCACCGCGGCGGCCGTCGCGTCCTCGTTGGCGGCGAGCTTCCCCTCCTTGGCCTGGAAGGCGAACGCGCCGCGGTCCTTCTCCTCGACGTCGCAGCCGAGGCGGAAGGCGAGCAGCCCCTCGTACGGCGTCTTGCCGCCCTTCTTGGCGGTCACCGACTCCGGTTTCGTGCCTGTGGCGGCCAGCGCACCGATCACCACCGAGGTGGAGTTGGCGTCGCTCGGGGCGCCGGCGGCGGAGCCCCAGCCGCCGTCGTCGTTCTGCGCGGACTTCAGCCAGGAGACGCCCTCGCGCACCGCGTCCGCGTGCCCGCCGACCGCGGCCAGCGCCTGCACGGCGGCGGCCGTCTGGTTGGTGTCCCGCATCGTCTTCGCGTCGCACGGCTGCTTCGGGTCGGCGCGGTACGCGGTGAACGCGCCGTCGGCGCACTGCTGTCCGGCGAGCCAGTCCACCGCCGAGTCCGCCGGGCGCACGCCCGCGGTGTCCTGCGCCAGCAGCGCCAGCGACTGCCGCCAGACGCCGTCGTACTTCGGGTCCGTGCTGCCGTACAAGCCCTTCGGGAGCTTCGGGGACGCGGCGGGCGCGGGGTCGTCGGCGAACGCGGCGGGGGCAGCGGCCGCGCACAGCACGACGGCGGCCAGGGCCGCGGCGCAGCGGCGCGCCGGGGCGGCGAGGGAGCGGGCCGTGATGGCCATGGGGTCGGTGCCTCTCGGTCGGTTCGCGGGGTGCGCGAGGTGGGAGGTCACGCAGCCGTACTCCGCCGCACCACGGCCGCGGGGCGCGCGGGCGCGGTGGCACCGGGCTCAGCTCCGTATACCTCGACGGTGCCGCGCGCCGGGCGGCCGATGAAGGGCGGCCGTACGGTACGCGGGAGCCTTGGGTGTGCCCCGCCGGGCGTTCCGGCTCGCTCCGGCGCACGGGTGCGCGCCAGCGCTCACGGCTGCGGGTCAGCGCCGGTTTTCCACCGGCTTCCCCCGGTCGGGCACGAATGAACTTGTCCGGACCACTTTAACCGGCGGGTAGCGACCGGTCCCCGGCACGTACGCCGTCGCCCACGGGCAGGAAGTACCTCACACCGCCCGGTACGCCACCGGCTCCGAGCCCGGCACCGGCTCCACCAGTCCCGTCTTCACCAGGCGCCGCAGATGTGCCTCGGCCTCCGAGACGGCGATGGTGCGCGAGCCGTACGGAATCTCCGCCCACGGGCGGTTCCACGTCATGGTCTCGGCGAGCTGCCACGGGGTGAGCGGGGCGGCGAGCAGGGTACGCAGGCCGCCGAGCCGTTCCTCGTGGTGCGTGACGAGCTCCGCCACCCGCTCGGCGGCGCCGGTGAAGGCGTGCTGATGCGCGGGCAGTACCTCGGCGACGCCCAGCCGCCCGATCCGCTCCAGGGAGTCCAGGTAGTCGCCGAGGGGATCGGTGACCGTCGCGTCGTCCGGGTCCTCGTACAGGCCGACGTGCGGGGAGATGCCCGGCAGCAGGTGGTCGCCGGAGAAGAGGCGCCCGTTGCCGGGGCGCGCCGCCGGGTGCGCCTCCTCAAGGTGCAGGCACACATGGCCCGGTGTGTGGCCGGGCGTCCAGATCGCGCGCAGCCGCCGCCCCGCGAGGTCCAGCAGCTCGCCGGGGACGATCTCGCGGTCCGGGAGCGCGGGACGTTCGTCGGGGAGCCCGCGCGTGCGCCCCTCGGCGCGGGCCGCGTACAGCGGCGCGAGGTGCTCCTCGGGCGCGCCCGCCGCGGCCAGTTTCCCGATGAGGTACGTCAGCCAGGTGCCCGGCTCGGCCTCACGGGTGCGGCGGACGACCTCCGTGTCGGCGGCGTGCATCGCGATCCACGCGCCGGACGCCTCCCGTACTCGGGCGGAGAGGCCGTGGTGGTCGGGGTGGTGGTGGGTGACGAGTACGCCGTGGATTTCGGTGACGTCGGTGCCGCAGGCGGTGAGCCCGGCGGCGAGGGCGTCCCAGGACGCCGGATCGTCCCAGCCGGTGTCGATCAGCACTGGGCCGCGGTCGGTCTCCAGGAGGTGCACGAGGGTGTGCCCGAGCGGGTTGTCCGGTATGGGGACGGCGATACTCCGGACCCCGCCCCGGTGGTCGATCACATGCGGCATGCCACGCCCCTCTCGGCCCGCACGCCGTCGCGTGCATTGTCCAGCATAACTAGAACTGGTATCAGTTCTGATGCAGCGTCAGCTAATGCGTCGGGCAAGACGCCGGGTAACGCGACCGCAGGAGGCGGAATCGATGACTGGCCTGATCGAGCACGGACAGCTCTACATAGGCGGCGCGTGGGCCGATCCCGCCGGCCGGGACACCATCGAGGTCGTCTCCCCGCACACCGAGCAGGTCATCGGCCGGGTGCCGCACGCCTCGCGGGCCGATGTGGACCGCGCCGTCACGGCCGCCCGCGCGTCCTTCGACTCCGGCGTCTGGGCGGAGGCGCCGCTCGCCGACCGGATCGCGGTCATCACGCGCATCAAGGACGCGTTCGCCGTACGGAGCGAGGAGTTCGCGCGGCTCATCAGCGCGCAGAACGGCACCCCGTACACCGCGGGCGTCATGGTGCAGTCGCTGGCCGCGATGATGGCGTGGGACGCGGCGATCACGGTCGCACGCGACTTCGAGTACGAGGAGCGGCGGCAGGGCGTCCTCGGGCCACTGTTGATCCGCCGCGAGCCGGTCGGGGTGGTCGCGGCCGTGGTGCCGTGGAACGTCCCGCAGTTCACCGCCGCCGCCAAGCTCGCCCCCGCTCTGCTGGCCGGGTGCTCGGCGGTGCTGAAGGTGTCGCCGGAGACGCCCCTGGACGCGTACCTCCTCGCGGAGATCGCCACCGAGGCGGGGCTGCCCGAGGGCGTGCTCTCCATCCTCCCGGCCGACCGGGAGGTCAGCGAGTACCTGGTCGGGCACCCGGGCGTGGACAAGGTGTCCTTCACCGGGTCGGTCGCGGCCGGCAAGCGCGTCATGGAGGTGGCCGCGCGCCATCTCACCCGCGTCACCCTGGAGTTGGGCGGCAAGTCGGCCGCGGTGATCCTGCCGGACGCGGACCTGGACGCGGCGGTCGCCGGGATCACCCCCTTCGCGTGGATGATCAACGGGCAGGCGTGCGTGGCGCAGACCCGTATCCTCGCGCCGCGTTCGCACTACGACGAGGTCGCCGAGCGGTTCGCCGCGGCGGCCACCGCCCTGAAGGTCGGCGACCCGCTGGACCCGGCCACCGAGGTCGGCCCGCTGGTCGCCGAGCGGCAGCGCCGCCGCTCGCTGGAGTACATCGCGGCCGGGCAGCAGGAGGGCGCCAAGGTGCTGGCCGGCGGCGGCCGTCCGGCGGACCAGGGCACCGGCTGGTACGTCGAGCCGACCCTCTTCGGCGAGGTCGCTCCCAGTATGCGGATCGCCCGTGAGGAGATCTTCGGCCCGGTCATCTGCCTGCTGCCCTACGAGGACGAGGCGGAGGCGGTACGGATCGCGAACGACTCCGACTACGGGCTGTCGGGCTCGGTGTGGACGGCGGACACCGAGCGCGGCATCGAGGTGGCGCGCCGGGTGCGCACCGGCACGTACTCCGTGAACACCTTCAGCCTGGACATGCTCGGGCCGTTCGGCGGCTACAAGAACAGCGGTATTGGGCGGGAGTTCGGCCCCGAGGGGTACGGCGCGTATCTGGAGCACAAGATGATCCACCTGCCGGCGGGGGCGTGAGCATGGGTGACCGCTGGCAGGTGGAGGTGGACCGCGGGGTCTGCATCGGCTCGGGGCTGTGCGTGAGCACGGCGCCCGGGGACTTCCGGCTGGACTCCGCGCGGCAGTCGCACCCGGTGGCGGGTGTGACGGACGCCCGGGAGGCCGTGCTGGCGGCCGCCGAGGGATGTCCGGTCGAGGCGATCCTGATTACGGAGGCGGACTCCGGGGAATCAGTCTTCCCGCCGGAGGGGTAGCGCCCCGGCCCGCGCTCTGTCGAACAGGCGTGCGACCTGCTGGTTCGTACTTAGAGTTACTTGTGCGTTCCTCACGGTGACCTCATGACGTCTGTGACTGTCCGTCCCTCCCCTTGCGTGGAAATCTCTATTCCACGCCGCCGAGGGGGGAGACGATGGACAAGCGGTACGAGGTGTACTGCCTGGCTGACAGGTATTTCTATGAAACCCCGGACCGTTTGTCCGTCGGGGAAAGTGCCGCTGCTGACGACAGTGCGGTGTACGAAGCGGCGCAACGCGCAGTCCCCGAAGGGTGGCGTTGTTTCCTCTCCGGGGACTGGCTCCACGTGAATCCCGTGGACAGCGAGGGGAACCCGCGTCCGGGCAGGCCGAAGCAGGGGTGGAAGATACATGTGTCGGCCTGCCCGGACAATGCGGAGAAGATAGCGTCCAAGGTCTGGGACTACTGCGTGGCCCGGGCGATTCCCTTCAAATTCGTGCCGGGTCCGCGTCCGCTGCACCTGCGGAATTCCAAGTACGCGGACCGGGCCGCCAGCGGCAAATTCGCCACCATTTACCCGCTGGACGAAGCGGAATGCCACCGCGTTCTGGAGGAGCTGGGTTCCCTGCTGGACGGCGAGGCGGGCCCGTACATCCTGAGCGACCTGCGGTGGAACGACGGGCCGCTGTACGTGCGGTACGGCGGCTTCGCCCGGAGGTACTGCGTCGACGGCACCGGGGCGCTCGTGCCCGCCATCGAGAACGCCGACGGGCGGCTGGTGCCCGACCGCCGTGAGCCCGCCTTCCGGCCCCCGGAGTGGGTCCCGCTGCCCGGCTTCCTGGCCCCGCAGCTCGCGGCACGCAACGCCACGACCGTCGCCGACCTGCCGTACGCCATCGAGTCGGCGCTGCACTTCTCCAACGGGGGCGGCGTCTACGTCGGCCGGGACCGGAGCACCGGAGAGAGGGTGGTCCTGAAGGAGGCGAGGCCGCATGCCGGCCTCGCCGCCGACCGCGCCGACGCGGTCACCCGGCTGGAGCGCGAACGCGCCGCGCTGCAACGGCTGTCGGGCCTCGGCGTGGCCCCCGAGGTCCGCGACGTCCGCACCGTCGGCGACCACCGCTTCCTCGTCCTGGAGCACATCCCCGGCAAGCCGCTGAACTCCTTCTTCGCCGAGCGCCACCCGCTGCTCACCGCCGACCCCGACCCGGAGGCGCTCACCTCGTACACCGAGTGGGCGCTGGGCATGCACGCCGCCGTCCAGCAGGCCGTCGCCGCGGTGCACCGCCGCGGCCTGGTCCACAACGACCTGCACATGTTCAACATCATGGTCGCGCCCGACGAACAGAGCGTCACCCTGCTGGACTTCGAGGCCGCCACCGACGCCGACGACAGGACCCGGCAGTCCCTCGCCCACCCCGGCTTCGTCGCCCCGCGCGACCTCACCGGCTACGACGTCGACCGCTACGCGCTGGCCTGCCTGCGCCTCGCCCTCTTCCTGCCGATGACCACGCTGCTGGCCATCGAGCGGGACAAGGCGGCGGACCTGGCCGAGATCGTCGTCCGCGAATTCCCGGGCGTGCCGGCCGGGTTCCTGGAGGAGGCCGTGCGGACGATCTGCGCGCACCGGCCCGCCAGGCCGCGCATCCGGCGCCCCGCGCAGGCCCGCCACCTCGTCGCGGTCGACACCCGCGAACCGTACGTCTGCGACCCGGCCGACTGGCCGCGCAGCCGCGAGTCCATGGTCCGGGGCATCCTCGCCTCGGCCACGCCCGAGCGCACGGACCGCCTGTTCCCCGGCGACATCGCCCAGTTCGCCGACGGCGGCGGACTCGGCATCGCCCACGGGGCGGCCGGTGTCCTGTACGCGCTCCACGAGACGGGTGCCGAGGGGTTCGAGGAGGGCGAGGAGTGGTTACTGCGGCAGACCGCTCCGCCTCCCCTCGGCACCCCCCTCGGGTGCTACGACGGACTCGCCGGCGTCGCCTACGTACTGGACCGGCTCGGCCACCGCGAACGGGCCGACGAGCTGATCGAGCGGGTGCTCGCCGAGAAGTGGTACCGGCTCGCGCCCGACCTGTACGGCGGGCTGGCCGGCATCGGCCTCACCCTGGACCACCTGGCGCGACAGCGCGGCGAACGCGAGCTGCGCGACCGGGCACTGGAGGCGGCGGGACACGCCGCCGACCGGCTGGAGAGCTGCGCGAACCGGGCCGGGCTGCTGCGCGGCGCGAGCGGCCCCGCACTGCTCTTCCTGCGGCTGTACGAAGGCACCGGCGACCCCGGGCTGCTCGATCTCGCGGCCCAGGCGCTGCGCAGCGACCTCGCCCGGTGCGTCCGCAACGAACGCGGCACGCTGCTGGTCGACGAGGGCTGGCGCACCATGCCGTACCTCGGCGCGGGCTCGGCGGGCATCGCGATGGTGCTCGACGACTACCTGACGCACCGCGCCGACCCGGAGTTCGAGGAGGCGCGGGCCGCGATCCTGCCGGCCACCCAGGCCCGCTTCTACGCGCAGCCCGGCCTCTTCCGGGGCCGCGCCGGCATGGTGCTGCACCTGGCCCGCACGACGACGCCCGACCCCGACGTCGAGGCCGCGCTCGCCGCGCAGATCGCCGACCTGAGCTGGTACGCCATGCCCTATCGCGGCGAACTGGCCTTCCCCGGCGACCAGATGATGCGGCTCTCCATGGACCTGTCCACGGGCACGGCCGGCTGCCTGCTGGCCCTGGGCTCGGCCCTGCACGAGGAACCGGTACAACTGCCGTTCCTCCCGCCGCTGCCGGAGCCCGACGGGCTGCGGATCTGAAGGCCGCGACATGACACGACCCGAGGCACGACCCGAGAGGACGCGAGACGTGGCACTGCTCGATCTGCAGATGCTGGAGGCACCGGAGGACGGTGGCGGTGAGGACAGCATCCTCAGCCTCGGGTGCGACAGCACCCTGAGCCTCCTCCTCTGCTAGCGAGTCATCCCCGCGGTGGTCCGGCGCTGTCCGGCCCGCCGCCCCCGATCAGGTTCGTTCCGGTACGCGTCGACCGCGGACCGGGAGGTGATACAGGCCGATCGCGGTACGGGAGGTGACCGTGCCCGGCCCGGATCGTGAGGTCCGATCCGGTCCGGCACGGCACACCGCCCGCACCGCCCGGCCTGCTCCGGTGGCCGACGCCGGGACGAACCGGTGTGCGTGCGGCTCCTGGGGGAGCCGCACGCACACCATCCCCACCCCTCGCTTCTTCGCCTGTCAGGTACAGCTCACCGCACACACCTCGTCCGCGAGACCCCGTCTGGGAGGAAGAACCCGTGACCGCCAAACCCGCCGACCGGCTGCTGCTCGGCGCACTGCGCCACAGCGCCCCCCGGGCCTCGGCAGTCCTGCTGCTCACGACCGGCGGTGCCGCGGTCGGTCTCGCCCTCCCGGCCACCCTCGGCCACACGCTCGACCTGCTGCTCGACGGCGGCCCCGCGCCGTGGCCCTGGCTGTTCGCCTGCGCCGGGCTCACCGCCCTGCTCGTCCTCATCGGCGCGCTGGACGGGCTGCTCACCGGCACGACGGACGCCCGCGCCACCGCCTGGCTGCGGCGCCGGGCGCTGCGCGGCGTACTGGCCGCGGGCCCCACGGCGACCGAACGGCACGAGCCCGGCGACCTGGTGTCGCGCATCGTCGGCAACGCCGGCACGGCCGGCACCGCGCCCACCGCGCTCGCCGCCACCGCGGCGACGGCGCTCACCCCGGTCGGCGCGCTGGTGGCACTGGCCCTGCTCGACCTGTGGACCGCGGCCGCCTTCGTCATCGGACTGCCGCTGCTGGCGCTGCTGATGCGCGCCTTCGTCCGCGACACCGGGGACTGCGTGGCGCAGTACCAGCGGATCCAGGGCGACATCGCGGGGCGCCTCCTCGAAGCGATCGGCGGCGCCCGCACCATCGCGGCCGCCGGCAGCTACGAGCGCGAGGCCGCCCGCATCCTCACGCCGCTGCCGGCCCTCTCCCGCCAGGGCCACCGCATGTGGCGGGTGCAGGGCCGGTCCACCGCTCAGGCCGCCGCGCTGATCCCGCTGCTGCAGATCGCCGTGCTCGCCGTCGGCGGGCTGCGGCTGCTCAGCGGCGCCCTCAGCGTGGGCGACCTGCTCGCCGCCTCCCGGTACGCCGTGCTCGCGGCCGGCGTCGGCATGCTCGTCGGCCACCTCAACGGCCTGGTGCACAGCCGCGCCGCGGCCCGCCGGCTCACCGAGCTCCAGGACCTGCCCGCCATCGAGTACGGCGACCAGGAGGCGGAGGAGGCCGTACCGGAGAAGGCGGACGCCGGTACGGAAGCAGGCGCGGATACGGAAGCGGGCGCCGGGGCGTGCGCGGGTGCGCTTGAACTGCGCGGCATCACCGTACGGAAGGCCGGGCACAGGGTCCTGGACGAGCTCAACCTGAGCGTGCCCGGCGGCTGCACAATGGCGATCGTCGGCCGCTCCGGCACCGGCAAGTCCGTGCTCGCCGCGGTCGCCGGGCGGCTGATCGAACCGGACGAGGGCGAGGTCCTGCTGGACGGCGAGCCGCTGCGCCGCCTCAGCCACTACGCGCTGCGCCGCTCGATCGGCTACGCCTTCGAACGGCCCGCGCTGCTGGGGGACACGGTCCACGACACCGTGGCGTACGGGGTGTACGAGCCGGGTCCCGGCGATGTGGAGGCCGCGGCCCACGCGGCGGGCGCCGCCTCCTTCATCCGGCGGCTGCCCGAGGGGTACGCCACGCCCTGCGCCGATGTGCCGCTGTCCGGCGGGGAGGTGCAACGCCTGGGCCTGGCCCGCGCGTTCGCGCACGCCGAGCGGCTGCTGATCCTCGACGACGCGACGTCCAGCCTCGACACGGTCACCGAACTCCGCGTCGGCCGCGCCCTGCTGCGCGACGTGCGCGCCGGCACCCGCCTGATCATCGCGCACCGGGCCGCCACCGCGGCCCGCGCCGACCTGGTCGCCTGGCTCGACGCGGGCTTCATCCGGGCGTTGGCGCCGCACGCCACGCTCTGGGAGGACCCGCGCTACCGGGCCCTCTTCGGCACGGACGAGGAGGCACCGGAGGCGGGGGGCCGCGGGGACGACCGGCCGGCGGAGCAGCCGGCGGACGGTCCGGCGATCTGGCGGGAGCGGCCGACGGGGAAGCCGGCCGTGGGAGAACTGCCGGTGCGGGTGCCGGCAGTGGCGGGTGAGCTGCCGGCGGGGGCGTCGGCAGCGGGGGAACCGTCGGCCGGAGCGGGTGCCGCGCGGCCGCGGCGGGCGATCGGCCACGGGCCGCGCCAGGAGGGGACGCGGCCGGAGCGGGCGCGGGCCGAGGGGGAACGCCCGGGGGCGGGACGGCCGGAGGGGCTGACGCCCGTGGCGGCGCCGCGGCTGCCGTCGCCCCCCGCCGGGAGCGTCCCGAGCTGGGCCCACGGCCAGGGCGCGGGGCAGCTCGCCGGCGCCGGGCAGGACGGGTTCGCGCCGGGAGAGCGCGGGGGCGTGCCGGAGAGGATTCCGGTACCGCAGGGGATGCCCGTCACGCAGCGCCGCCGGCGCGCGCTGGCCGACCTCCTCGTGCGGGGTGAGCAGGCGGCCCGTGCGGAGGGCGGGCCGGCTGCGGAGGCCCCTTCGGAGGAGACCGCCGGAGCCCGGCGGGGTGCCGAGTGAGGCCGGAGGGGATGCGGGCCGCTCAGGGGGAGTGGCCCGCGGCGGCAGGCGGACGGACGACGGTGACCGGCGGGAACGGGAGCGGGAGCGGCATGAGCGGGAGAGAGGGCAGAGTGCGGGAGGGGGCGGCCATCGAGGGGCAGCCGCGGCTGCGGGACGGGGCCCGGCGGTTCCTGGGGCGGCGGCGCGTCGTCGTGGCGCGGCTGGCCGCCTGGTCCGTGGCCGAGGCCGCCCAGACGTTCCTGCTCGGCTTCGCGCTGGCCCGGGCGATCGACGACGGGTTCCTCGCGGACCGGGTCGCCGTGGGCCTGGGCTGGCTGGCCGCGGCCGCGCTGGCCGTCGCGGTCGGCTCGTACGGCACGGGCCGGGTCTACCGCTCCGTCGCCGACCTGGTCGAGCCACTCCGCGACGAGCTGCTCCGGCGGGTCGTCACCCGCGCGTTGCGGGAGGCCGACGACAGCGCGGTCTCGCGCGCCGCGCACCAAGTGGAGATCGCCCGCGACACCTTCGGCGGGCTGGTGATGGTGTCGCGGGGGTTCGTCTTCACGGCCGCCGGTGCGCTGGTTGGTCTCTGCTCGCTCGCCCCGGTACTGCTGCTCGTCGTCCTGCCGCCGCTCGTCCTCGGCCTCGCCCTCTTCGCGGTGACGCTGCGTCCGATGGCGCGCAGCCAGGAGACGTACCTGGCGGCCGACGAGGCCATCGCGCGCGGGGTCGGCGTGGCGGTCGGCGGGCTGCGCGACGTGACGGCCGGCGGCGCCGAGGAGCGGGTGGCGCGCGAGGTGGGGGAGCGCTTCGACGCGGAGTGGCGCGCGTCGCGCACGCTCGCGCGATGGGGCGTCTGCCGGGACGTGGCGCTCGGCGTGGGCGGGCGGCTGCCGGTGGTCCTGCTGCTGGTCACCGCGCCGTGGCTGCTGGGGAATGGGGTGACGCCGGGCGCGCTGGTCGGCGCGCTGGCCTACCTCACGCAGTCGATGCTGCCCGCGCTGCAGGCCCTGATGCACGGCCTGGGCACGTCCGGCACCCGGCTGGGCGTCGTCCTGCGCCGGCTGACGGGGGCCGGAGGGGGCGTCGGGAGCGCCGCGGACGCCGCGGTCTCCGCGACGGACGCGCCGGGCCCGGCGGACACGGAAGCGGCAGGCGCCGGGACGGCGCCCGAGCTCACCGTGCCCGCCGGGCCCGCCCTCCCCGGTCCCGCGGACGCCTCGGGAAGGACCGGTTCCACCGGCGCCCCGGGAAGGCCCGCGCTGCCCGCCGTGCCCGAACTGCCGGCGCTGCCGGCGGGTACCCCGGCCGCTCCGGCCACCTCTGCCGCGTCGGCTTCCGCGCCCGGGATGGCGGGCCGTGGCAGCGGAGCGCGGCACGCCAAGCGGCCGCGGCACGCGCTGCCGCCCAAGCGGCTGACACTTCCCGGGGGCATCGCCGTACCGGGGCGTGCGCCGGGCGGCCGGTACGCGCAGGACTCGGGCGCGTACGCCGGAGATGACGCCGACAACGCGCCGGCCGAGGCACCCCTGCCCGCGTGGGCGACGCCGCCCGCCGGCAGCGGGCTGGCCCTGGAGGCGCGGGGGGTGTCCTTCGCGTACGGGGAACATGCGACGCCCGTGGTGCAGGCGCTGGAGCTGACCCTGCCGATCGGCGGGCACCTGGCCGTCGTCGGGCCGAGCGGCATCGGAAAGTCGACGCTCGCGGCGCTGCTCGCGGGCGTGCTGGTCCCCGATCGCGGAGAGATCCGGCTGGGCGGGAACGGCGCGGGGTCCAGGCGCGTTCTCGTACCGCAGCAGGCCTACGTGTTCTCCGGGACGCTCCGGGAGAACATGCTGTACCTCTGCCCGCGCCCCGAGGAGGTGCCGGACACAGCGCTGCGCGCCTCGGCCGTGGCCGTCGGCGCGGCGGACCTGGTGCGGCAGCTCGGCGGGTTCGGCGCGCGGGTCACGCCCGGCACACTCTCCGCCGGCGAGCGCCAGCTCATCGCCCTTGCCCGCGCCCATCTCGCGCCGGCGCCGCTCGCCATCCTCGACGAGGCCGGCTGCCATCTGGACGCGACGGCGGAAGCCCGCGCGGAGCGGGCCTTCGCGGCCCGGCCGGGCGGCTCACTGATCGTCGTCGCGCACCGCATCAGTTCGGCGCTCCGTGCGGACCGCATCCTGGTGATGGACGGTACGTACGCCCTGTGCGGGCGCCATCGCGACCTGCTGCGGCGCTCCGCGCTCTACCGCGACCTCGTGGGGGAGTGGGCGGACGCCGGAGCGGAGCCGGCCCTCGCGCCGTGAGCGCGGCGCGGCCGGGGCCGCGGCCCGAACGCTCTCCCCGGCCGGGCCCGCTGCCGGGACGCTCTCCCGGTGCGTGGGTCACAGCCAGCCCTCGCCCTGGGAGATGCGGATGGCATCGACCCTGTTGCGGGCGCCCGTCTTGCGGGTGATCGCCGACATGTAGTTGCGCACCGTCCCGTTGGACAGGTGCAGCGTGCCGGCGATCTCGGCGACCGAGGCGCCCTCGGCGGCGAGCGTCAGGACGCTCAGCTCCCGCTGGGTGAGCGGCATTTCGGCGGCCTGCAGGAAGCCGAAGCCCAGCGAGCCGTCGACGAAGCGCCGGCCCGCGGCGACCTGCCGTATGCCGACGGCGAGCTGCCCGGGGGAGCCCTCCTTGTCGACGAACCCGAGCGCGTCGGCCTCGAAGGCTCTGCGCAGCGGGCCCGGCCGGTGGGCCGAGCCGAGGACCAGCAGGGCAGGCCCCTTCGCCGGCCCGGCCGCACCCTCCCGGCCGCCGCCCGCTCCGGGTTCCGCGCCGCACGGCCCCGCCTCCGCCGCGCTGCTCATCGGGAGCTCCCGGCATCTGTTGACCTGCTGCGGGATGTGCGCGATAGGGCCGCGCGCGGGCGTGCCGCGGCCCGGGACGGCGTGCCCGGCGCTGCCGTGCGCCTCCGTCCTCGTCTGCATACCGCCCGCGGGGGTACTTCTCGCTGCGGCGCCGACACCGCTCACCACGGCACCGTGCGCCCCGGCCGCTCTCGGCGCCCAGCCGCTCCGGTAACCGTCGGTATTCCGATACGCACCGTCACTCCATCCCGCTTCCTCTCTCACGGAAGTACCGTCGGCATGTGCCGCGGGCGCGGCACCACTGTCCGATAGCTTTCGCAACGTACTCAGTCCGATAGGCATTGCGGAGTCCACATCCACCACACAGACGTCCGGCTGCAGCGCGCGCACCCGGCCCGCCGCGCCTTCCGGCGTGGACACCGCCACCTCTATGTCGTTTTCCCTGCTGAGCACCTCGGCCAACGCCCATCGAAACAGGCAGACGTCGTGCACCAGCAGCACCCGGATCACTGCAGTCCCCCTCCAGACCCCCGTGTACCGGCCTTATTTGGCAACCACCCCGAATTCATACCTGTAAAGGGCGCGCCGTGGGGCCGCAGATCAGGCCAAGAGGGGGCAAGGGGGCGCACGGGTGCACGGCGAGATGCATGTATGCACGCTGTGACGACGCCAAACCGGCACCAAACCGGGGGCGCGAAAAGGAATTCCGGCGCGAAAGCTGGCTATTCCGGGCGCTGCGGGCCGGTCAGCTCGATGAGCCGGCAGACGGTCTCGATGTCGATCTTCACTTGCGCAATCGAGGCCCGGCCCGAGAGCCAGGTGATGAGTGCCGAGTGCCAGGTGTGCTCGATGACCCGCACGGCCGAGAGCTGCTCCGGAGTAGCGGCGGAATCCAGCCCCATGGCGTCCAGAATGATCGCCGTCGTCAGCCGGGAGACGGTGTCCACCTCGGGGCTCACCGACCGGTCGGCGAAGGTCAGCGCGCGCACCATCGCGTCCGCCAGGTGCGGCTCGCGCTGCATCGCACGGAACGCCCGCATCAGCGTCTGGGCCACCCGCGCCCCGGGGTCACTCTCCGTCGGCGGCCGTTTGCGCAACGTCGTGTGCATGTGCTGAAGCTGGTCCTGCATGGTCGCCACCAGCAGATGGATCTTGGAGGGGAAGTAGCGGTACAGCGTGCCCAGGGCGACGTTCGACAACTCCGCGACCTCGCGCATCTGCACGGCATCGAAGCCGCCGCGCCCGGCGAGCTGCGCGCTGGCGTGCAGGATGCGGCGGCGGCGCGCTTCCTGGCGCTCGGTCAGCGGAGGGGTGGCGGGAAGCGCCGGCCGGTGTTCGGAAGTCATGTGTCCCATTCCGTGGCGGTCCGTCCGTGCTGCGGGGTCTGTCGATCTGCTGATCGGCTCAGCATGGCAGGGGGTCAGTCGTGGCGCGAATCACCTGGTGCGGCTCTTTTCGCCGTTGTCCCGACCGGTAGATTCGAGCCTGGTGAACTCGTCGGTAACCGATCGGTTCTGTAACTTGTTCTAGATTAGCGCCAGCGGTTACGCTCCGGCGAAAGTCCAGTGAGAGAGGGGCCGAGAGTGTCCGCTGAGGCCGTCCAGGCAGCCGCCGCTCGCCCCGCCGAGGCCACCGGCGACCGCCCCTTGCGGATCGCCCTGCTCACGTACAAAGGGAACCCGTTCTGCGGCGGTCAGGGCGTCTACGTACGCCACCTCTCGCGCGAACTGGCCGGGCTCGGCCACTCCGTGGAGGTCATCGGCGCCCAGCCCTACCCCGTGCTCGACGGGGGCGTCCCGCTGACCGAGCTGCCCAGCCTGGATCTGTACCGGCAGCCGGACCCGTTCCGCACGCCGAAGCGCGGTGAGTACCGGGACTGGATCGACGCTCTTGAGGTCGGCACGATGTGGACCGGCGGCTTCCCCGAGCCGCTCACCTTCTCCCTGCGGGCGCGCCGTCATCTGGCCGCGCGCCGCGGCGACTTCGACGTTATCCACGACAACCAGACGCTCGGCTACGGCCTGCTCGGCGACCTCGGCGCGCCGCTGGTCACCACGATCCACCACCCCATCACCGTCGACCGGCAGCTGGACCTGGCCGCCGCCGACGGCTGGCGGCGGCGCGCCTCGGTCCGCCGCTGGTACGGCTTCACGCGCATGCAGAAGCGGGTCGCCCGCCGGCTGCCGTCCGTCCTCACCGTCTCCGGCTCCTCGGCGCAGGAGATCACCGACCACCTGGGCGTCCGTCAGGACCGCATCCACGTCGTGCACATCGGCGCCGACACCGACCTCTTCTCGCCGGATCCCGCGGTCCCCGAGGTCCCCGGCCGTATCGTCACGACCTCCAGCGCGGACGTGCCGCTCAAGGGCCTGATCCACCTCGTCGAGGCGCTCGCCAAGGTCCGTACGGAGAACCCGGAGGCGCACCTCGTCGTGGTCGGCAAGCGCGCCGACGACGGCCCCGTCGCCGCCGCCATCGAGCGGTACGGGCTCGGCAACGCCATCGAGTTCGTCAAGGGCATCAGCGACGCCGAGCTGGTCGACCTGGTCCGCAGCGCCCAAGTGGCCTGTGTGCCCTCCCTCTACGAAGGCTTCTCCCTCCCCGCCGCCGAGGCCATGGCCACCGGTACACCGCTGCTGGCCACCACCGGCGGCGCCATCCCCGAGGTCGCCGGGCCCGACGGCGAGACCTGTCTCGCGGTGCCGCCGGGCGACGCGGGCGCGCTCGCCGCGGGCCTGAACCGGCTGCTCGGCGACGCGGAGCTGCGCCGCCGGCTCGGCACGGCGGGCCGCGCCCGCGTCCTCGCCCGCTTCACCTGGCGGCAGGCGGCCATCGGCACCGCCGAGCGCTACCGCGAGGCCATCGCGGCCCGCGCCGCACACCGGCCCGCCGCGGCCGCCACCACGCCGGCGACGGCTCCCGCGTCGGCCGCCCCCTGACCTGACGAACACCGCTCCCGGCCGGCCTCCGCGGCCGGGGACACCCCAGGACGAAAGCTGAGAGGCCGTGCTGACCGTCGACTTTTCCCGATTCCCGCTCGCACCGGGTGACCGCGTACTCGATCTGGGGTGCGGCGCGGGCCGGCACGCCTTCGAGTGCTACCGGCGCGGCGCGCACGTCGTGGCCCTCGACCAGAACGCCGAGGAGATCCGCGAGGTCGCCAAGTGGTTCGCCGCCATGGAGGAGGCCGGCGAGGCTCCGGCGGGCGCCACCGCCACCGCCATGGAGGGCGACGCGCTCGCGCTGCCCTTCCCCGACGACTCCTTCGACGTCGTGATCATCTCCGAGGTCATGGAGCACATCCCCGACGACAAGGGCGTGCTCGCCGAGATGGTCCGGGTCCTCAAGCCCGGCGGCCGGATCGCGGTGACCGTGCCGCGCTACGGCCCCGAGAAGGTCTGCTGGGCGCTGAGCGACGCGTACCACGAGGTCGAGGGCGGCCACATCCGCATCTACAAGGCCGACGAACTGCTCGGCAAGATGCGCGAGGCGGGCCTGCGCCCCTACGGCACGCACCACGCGCACGCGCTGCACTCCCCGTACTGGTGGCTCAAGTGCGCGTTCGGCGTGGACAACGACAAGGCGCTGCCGGTCAAGGCGTACCACAAGCTCCTGGTCTGGGACATCATGAAGAAGCCGCTGGCCACGCGGGTCGCGGAGAACGCCCTCAACCCGCTCATCGGCAAGAGCTTCGTCGCGTACGCCACCAAGCCGCACGAGCCGAAGGCGCACGCCGCCGGGACGCAGAACGACACGCACGACGAGCCCGCGCGAGCCGCCCTGTGACGAGCCCCGGGCGCACCGAACGACTCGTCCTGCCCGGAGTGCTCACCGCGGAGCAGGCCGCCCGCACCGTCGCCGGCATCCTCGCGACCCAGCGCGCGGACGGCGCCATCCCGTGGTTCCGGGGCCACCACCTCGACCCCTGGGACCACACCGAGGCCGCGATGGCCCTGGACGCGGCCGGCGAGCACGCCCGCGCCGAGGCCGCGTACCAGTGGCTCGCCGACCACCAGCTCCCCGACGGCTCCTGGTACGCCGCGTACGCCGACGGGGACGCGGACCGGCCCACCGACCGCGGCCGCGAGACCAACTTCTGCGCGTACCTCGCGGTCGGCGTCTGGCACCACTACCTCTCCACCGGCGACGACACCTTCCTCGACCGCATGTGGCCCGCCGTGTACGCCGCGATCGAGTTCGTGCTCGCCCTGCAGCAGCCCGGCGGCGAGATCGGCTGGAAGCGCGAGGACGACGGCACACCCGTCAAGGACGCGCTGCTCACCGGCTCCTCCTCCGTCTACCAGGCGCTGCGCTGCGCCCTCGCGATCGCCGACCAGCGGGACGAGCCCCAGCCCGACTGGGAACTGGCGGTCGGCGCCCTCGGCCACGCGATCACCCACCACCCCGAGCGCTTCCTCGACAAGTCCCGCTACTCGATGGACTGGTACTACCCGGTGCTCGGCGGCGCGGTACGCGGCCAGGCCGCCAAAGAACGCATCGAGTCCCAGTGGGACGACTTCGTCGTGCCCGGCCTCGGCGTGCGCTGTGTGCTGCCGAACCCCTGGGTCACCGGCGGCGAGAGCGCCGAACTGGCGCTGGCCCTCTGGGCGATGGGCGAGTCCGACCGCGCGGTGGACATCCTCCGCTCGATCCGGCACCTGCGCGCCGAGGACGGCATGTACTGGACCGGCTATGTCTTCGACGACGAGGTGGTCTGGCCGCGCGAGCTGACGTCGTGGACGGCGGGCTCGCTGCTGCTGGCGGTGGCCGCGCTCGGCGGCGACGAGGCCACCACGGCCGTCTTCGGCGGCGAACGCCTTCCGTTGGGGCTGGACCCGGACTGCTGCCGTTGATGTCATCCGCTTCCGCGGAAACCGGAGGCGGGGGCCCGGGGAAGCGCTCTAGTGTGCCGATATGACACGCCTTGGGCATGAGAGGTATTGCGAAGAAATACTGGTGCAGACCGGACTGTTCCGGGAAGTGCTGCGGGGGGCGGACCTGACGGCGAAGGTTCCCACTTGCCCGGAGTGGACGGTCGGGGAGCTGACCCGGCATGTGGGCGAAGCGCTCCGCTGGATGGGGACGACCGTACGGACCCGGGCGCGGGAGGCCGTGCCCGAGGAGGATGTGCCGGGGTTCGGCGGGCCGAGGTGCAGCGACCCGGCGTCGCTTGACGCCTGGCTGAAAGAGGGCGCGGAGCTGACGGCGGCGGCGCTGCGGGAAGCCGGGCCGGACACGCGGGTGTGGACCTGGACCGGCGACCAGAAGGCGGGGTTCTGGGCGCGGCGGGCGGTGCACGAGACCGTAATCCACCGGGCGGACCTGGCGATCGCGGCACGGGCTCCGTACGTGCTCGCTCCGGAGGTCGCCGCCGACACCCTGGAGGAGTGGCTGGAGATCGGCAGCCTGCCGCAGACGATGGAGCGGCGGCCGGAGCTCGCGGGGCTGCTGGGCCCGGGACGCACGCTCTGTCTGCACGCCACCGACACCGGGCCGGCCGGCACCCGCTGGCTGATCGACCTGACCGGCGACCGGATCGCCTGGCGGCGGGGCGGCCAGGACGAGCGGGCCGCCGCCACGCTCAGCGGCCCGCTGACGGACGTCCTGCTGGTCTTCTACCGGCGCCTGCCGGCGGACACCTCGACGGTCACCGTCCAGGGCGACCGCGGCCTGTTCGACGAGTGGCTCGGCCTGGTGAGCTTCGGCTAGCAGCCGGAAGGGACGTGCGCGGCTAGGAGTTGAGCTCGGCGAGGACGCGCAGGGTGTGCGGGTCGGGCGCGGTGACCAGGAGGTCGGTGACCGGGCCCGCACGCCACAACTCCAGCCGCTCGGCGATCCTTTCGCGCGGACCGACAAGGGAGATCTCGTCGGCGAAGGCGTCGGGGACGGCGCGCACGGCATCCTCCCTGCGCCCCTCCAGGAAGAGGTGCTGAATCCGCCGCGCCGCCTCCTCGTACCCCATCCGCGCCATCAGGTCCGCGTGGAAGTTCCTGGTCGCGTGCCCCATCCCGCCGATGTAGAAGCCGAGCATCGCCTTCACCGGCAGCAGCCCCTCCGCGACGTCGTCGCAGATCGCCGCGCGGACCATGGGGGCGACGCGGAAGCCCTCCGGGGCGTCGGCCAGCGCCGCCCGGTATACGGAGGTGCGCGTCGGCGACCAGTACAGCGGCAGCCAGCCGTCGGCGATGCGGGCGGTCTGCGCGATGTTCTTCGGGCCCTCCGCGGCGAGGAACAGGGGAAGTCCGGCGCGGAGGGGATGGGTGATCGGCTTGAGCGGCCGGCCGAGGCCGGTGCCGTCCGGGCCGCGGTACGGGTGGGCGTGGAAGCGGCCGTCCAACGTGACCGGCCCTTCGCGGCGCAGCACTTGGCGTACCACGTCGACGTACTCCCGGGTCGCGGTCAGCGGGCTCTTGGGGAACGGCCTGCCGTACCAGCCCTCCACGACCTGCGGCCCGGACAGGCCCAGCCCCAGCGTCATCCGGCCGCCGCTCAGGTGGTCCAGGGTGAGCGCGTGCATCGCGGTGGCGGTGGGCGTGCGGGCCGCCATCTGCGCGATGCCGGTGCCCAGCCCGATCCGCGAGGTGTGGGCGGCGATCCAGGTGAGCGCGGTGAAGGCGTCCGAGCCCCAGGACTCCGCCGTCCACACCGAGTCGTACCCCAATGCCTCGGCCTCGCGGGCGAGTTCGAGGTGGCGGGGGTCGGGGCCGCGGCCCCAGTAGCCGAGCGCCAGTCCGAGCCGCATACCGATGCCTCCCGACCTACTCCTGACGTACCGTCAGTTCGGTGCGGTGACTGTACGGGGCGCGGCGGGGGAAGGCAACGGCCCCCCGCCCAAGGGGGCGAGGGGCCGGGAGCGCGGGTAGTGTCTGTCAGCCGCGCTGGATGCCGGTGGTGTCCTGCAGGACGCCGCGGCGGCCGTCCTGGGTCTGCGCGATCAGCGCCTGGCCGCGCTGCTCGACCGCGAGGTACCAGGTGCCGGGCGCCAGTTCGGCGATCGGCGACGGGCTGCCGTCCTCGCCGTACAGCGGGCGGGCGACCGGAACCGCGAACCAGAACGGCGCGAATGTGTCGGCCGGCGCGGCGGTCTGCTGGTCGGCCGCCTGCGGCTGCCCGGCCTGGCCGCCCTGCACGGGCTGCGGCTGGCCGCCGTACGAGGGCTGGCCGCCCTGCTGCTGCGCGCCCGGGTAGCCGTAGCCCTGGCCCGGTACCTGCTGCGCGCCCGGGTAGCCGTAACCGGCGTTGGCGCCCGTGGGGTACGCGGCCGGGGTGGCGGCGGGGGCGGTGATGAGCTGGGCCTGCAGCGCCGGGACGAGCGGCGAGGCGACGGCCGCGCCCGCGAGGATCAGCGTGGCGATGAAGCCGATGATGATGCCGGGGCCCGCGCTGCCGACACCGATGATCGTCCAGAACGCGGTCCACGCGGCGAAGATGGTGATCGCGACACCGAACTGTCCCAGCTCGAGGCCGGCGATCTTGCGAGGCTGCGGCGTCATGCGGTGGACGACGACCAGTGCCGCACCGATGACACCCGCCAGATAGATGCTCATGACGACCGGAAGCATGTCCCAGGCGTTGAAGCTCTCCAAGCCGCCGGAGTAATCGAGGAACGAGGCGATGAACAGCAACACCGCTGCTCCGATCACCACGCCGTCGCCTCGTGTGAGGGATCGGATGTTCACGTAAGAAGTCCTTTGCCGTGTTTCGTCATGGGTCGTGCTGTCGCCGATTGCGCACGGTGCGAGGCGCGGGGGTGGCCCCATCGTAAGGGGGAACCTACCGCCCGATCCGCTGGGTCGTCTCGTCCGTATATGGGGCCGGGATCCTCGATATATGGGGCGCGGCCGGCACCTGTGGGCGGCGGCTGCCGTGGGCTCTCAGCCCCGCGGCAAGCCTGCTCAGCTCCGGAGGAAGCCCGTGATGCCCTCGGTGATGCCGACGGCCGCCTTCTGGCGCCAGGCGGGGTCGGTGAGGCGCGCCGCGTCCTGCGCGTCGCGCATGTTGCCGCACTCCAGGAAGACCTTCGGCACCCGGGAGAGGTTGAGTCCGCCCAGATCGGTACGGGTGTCCAAGCCCTTGCCGTCGCCGATGTAGTTGGCCGGCGCGCTGCCGGTCGCCGCGACGAACCGGCCCACGAGGTGGTCGGCGAGGTCCCGCGACGGGCCGGTGATCTTCCGGGTGTCCGCGCCGCCGCTGTGCACCACGCCGGGGCGGATCACATGGAAGCCGCGGTTGCCGGCCCCGGCGCCGTCCGCATGGATCGAGAGCGCGGCATCCGCGTGCGCCGCGTTGCCGATCTCGGCGCGCTCGTCCACGCACGGGCCGTAGGGGCGGTCGCCGTCCTGGGTGAAGACGACCTTCACGCCTTCCTTCTGCAGCAGCGTGCGGGCGCGGCGCGCCACGTCGAGCGTGAAGGACGCCTCCGGGTACCCGGCGTTGGTGGAGGTGCCGGTGGTGTCGCACTCCTTGCGGGCGTTACCGACGTCGACCTGGCGCGCGATCTCCGCGGCGTGGTCGCGGTTGGTCGGGTTGTGACCGGGGTCGATCAGGACGACCTTGCCCTGAAGCGGGCCGCCTCGCTTCTTGTCACCCTTGTCCCGGTCGCTGTTGTCCCCGTGGGTCCGGCCCCCGTGGCTCTTGTCTCCGTCGCTCCCGTCCCCGTGGCTCTTGTCCCCGTCGTTCGGGCTCTGGCCGGCGGGGGTGTGCGACCCGGCCGCCGCGGGCCGCTCCGGGCCCGGCCTGGCCTGGGACGCCGTGCCCTGGCCGGCGGCGCCGCAGCCGGCGCAGCAGAGTGCTGCCAGTACCGCCGGCACGGCCAGCAGCGTGCGGGCGGGACGGCGGGAGGTGGGGGGAGTACTGCCGTTCGACACAGCGCGATCGTAACGTCCAGCGGCCGGAAGCCGGTGTTCCCGCGGGTGGCGCGTCCCTGGGGTGCCGTCCGTCCTGAGCCCCCGCCCGTCCCTCAGATTCCGTCGCCGGTGCGCCGCAGGACGCGCAGCGACCGGTGGGCCGACACCTCCGTGAACGCGCCGGACTCCAGCGCGCGCAGGTAGATGCGGTACGGGGCCTGGCCCGTCCACTCGTCCACCGGATCGGGGAAGACGTCGTGGATCACCAGCAGGCCGCCCGGGGCGACGTGCGGGGCCCAGCCCTCGTAGTCCGCCGTGGCGTGCTCGTCGGTGTGCCCGCCGTCGATGAAGACGAGGCCGGCCGGGGCCCGCCACAGGGCCGCGGCCTGCGGGGAGCGCCCGACGAGCGCGAGCACGTGTTCCTCCAGCCCCGCCGCGTGCAGCGTGCGGCGGAAGGCGGGCAGCGTGTCCATCCGCCCGACCTCGGGGTCGACGACCTCCGTGTCGTGGTACTCCCAGCCCGGCTGCTGCTCCTCGCTGCCGCGGTGGTGGTCCACCGTGACGGCCGTGACCCCGGCGGCCCGCGCCGCGTCTGCCAGCAGCAGCGTGGAGCGCCCGCAGTACGTCCCGATCTCGATCAGCGGCAGCCCGAGCGCACCCGCCTCGACAGCCGCCGCGTACAGCGCGAGCCCCTCGTCGACGGGCATGAACCCCTTGGCGGCCTCGAAGGCGGCGAGGATGTCCGGCTTGGGTGCGGCGACGGCAGCGGCGGCCATGGGTGCCTCCTGGGCGTACTCGGAAGTAGGTGCCCCATGCTGCCGTACGCCGCAGGCGGCCACAGTGGCGGGCCTCACCTGCTGTGATGCGGCCGGTACCGGCTTCGGCGGTCCTGACTTCGGCCGACCCCGGCTTCGGTGGGTCAGCTGATGAGGTCCTGGACGCGGAGGTGACCTGCGGGGCGCTCGTGCTCGCCGAACCAGCGGTCGCCCGCGTGGCTGCGGGCGGCGGCGACCACTGCGGAGCCGTAGTGGCGGGTGGCGAACACCGGGACGCCTATGCGGTAGCGCTGCTCGGGCAGGTGCGCAGGGCGCGACGGGTCCTGGTCCCGGGCGATGAGCGGGGCCAGCACCGGTTCGTCCGCGTCCACCCCGCCGGTCGGGAACAGTTCCAGGCTCATCAGACGGGGACCCGGCCGGCTCTCCGTGCCCTTCTGCTTGGGGTCCGTCTTCCGGGCCTGCCCCTGTGGTTCCGGGCGCTGCGCGCACCGGATCAGCCCCGCCGCGTCCAGCGAGGCCCACGGTATGACGCCGTTCACCCGCGCCTTCCGGTCGTGCAGCCACCAGACACCCGTCGCGTCAAAGGCCAGATAGGCGTGCCGGTCCACCCACCCCACCCGGATCATCCATGCCCCGGCCGCGCCGAGCGCGAGGAACCAGAGGACCGTGAAGATCCACGCACCCACGCCGTACCCGCGCACGACGCCGGCTATCGGCAGCGCGATGGCGAGGAGGACGGCCGGGATGCCGCCTCGGAGCGTGGCGCGGTTTCGCTGCTTGCCGAAGGGGAAGACGGCGGCGTCCGGGGCGGGAGCGGCGGACAGGGGTCCTTGGGTCATGCGAAGAAGTCTACGGACCGGCACTGACAACGGCCGCTGACCAGCGGAGACAGCAAGCGGCACGGACAAGGCGATGACAAGCGGCGCGGACAACGGGCCGGGCTGGAGCCGTACCTGACCTTCCGTCAGGTTGGAACGTGTTCTAGCCATGCCCCGCATGGGGATCGGGATCACGCGGGAGCAGCGGGAGTTGGCGGACGCGGTACGGGGCTGGGCGGCGCGCGCCGTGCCGCCCGAGGACCGGCGCAAGGTGCTCGACGCCGCGCCGGGACCGGCCGGGCGGCCCGCCTGGTGGCCCGAACTGACCGCCCAGGGCCTGCTCGGCCCGCAGCTTCCGGAGGAGTACGGCGGGGGCGGCGGCGAACTGCTGGACCTGGCTGTCGTCCTGGAGGAGACGGGCCGCGCCGGGCTGCCGGGCCCGTACCTCCCCAGCGCCCTGGCCGCCGAGCTGCTGCACCGCGGTGGGCGGCCGGACCTGGTGCGGGCCGTGGCCACGGGCGAGCGCATCGCCGCCGTCGCGCTGGAGGCCGGCGGATTGACGGCGGTCGAGGGTGCCGAGGGGTACGTCCTGGACGGCACGGCCCCGCCCGTGCTCGGCGGCGGGGATGCCGATCTGTTTTTGCTGGCCGCCGGGACCGCCACCGGCACGGTCTGGCTGGCCGTCGACGCCGGGACGGCCGGGCTGACGGTCCGCGTGCCGCGCGGCGCCGATCCGACGCGCCCCGCCGCCGAGGTCACCGCGTCCGGCGCGCTGGTCCCCGCCGACCGCCTGGTCACCGTCGACGCGGCGCTCGTACGGGACCTGGCCGGGACGCTCTTCGCGGCCGAGGCGTGCGGCACCGCCGCCTGGGCGCTGCACACCGCGGCCGAGTACGCCGCCGTACGCGAGCAGTTCGGGCGGCCCATCGGACAGTTCCAGGCGGTCAAGCACCTGTGCGCGGAAATGCTCGTCCGGCTCGAACAGGCGCGGGCGCTCGCCTGGGACGCGGCCCGGTCCATGGACGAGGCGCCGGAGGTGCGCGGCCTGGTGTCCGCGCTGGCCACCGCGACCGCCTTGGAGGCCGCGTTCACCTGTGCCAAGGACTGCATTCAGATACTGGGCGGCATCGGCTTCACCTGGGAGCACGACGCGCACCTGTACCTGCGCCGGGCGACCGTGGCCCGGCAGTTGCTGGGCGGCCCGGCCGGGCACCGGCAGCGCGCGGCCCGGTACGGCGCGGCGGGTGCCCGGCGCGAGCTGGGACTGGAACTGCCGGCCGAGGCGGAGCCGTACCGGGCCGCGGCCCGCACGGCGATCGCCGACGCCAAGGGGCTCGACCCTGCCGCCGCGCGCCGGGCGCTCGCACCCACCGGCTACGCCGCGCCACACCTCCCCGCGGCGTGGGGACTGGACGCCGGGCCCCTCCAGCAGCTCGCCGTACAAGAGGAACTGCGCGCCGCCGGGGTGAAGGTGAGCGACCTGGGGATCGCGACCTGGGTGGTGCCCTCACTGATCACGTACGGCACCCCGGAACAGCGGGAACGCCACCTGCCGACCACCCTGAGCGGCGAGCGGCTGTGGTGCCAGCTCTTCTCCGAGCCGGAGGCCGGGTCCGACCTGGCGTCGCTGCGGACCCGGGCCGAGCGGACCGGGGACGGCGGCTGGCGGATCAACGGGCAGAAGGTGTGGACGTCGGCGGCGCAGTGGTCGCGGTACGGCATCCTGCTGGCCCGTACCGACCCGGACGCGCCCAAGCACAAGGGCCTCACCTTCTTCCTTGTCGACATGGAGACACCGGGCATCGAAGTCCGGCCGCTGAAGGAGATCACCGGGGACGCCCTCTTCAACGAGGTGTACTTCGACGACGTCCTGCTGCCCGCCGACGCGGTCGTGGGCGAGCCCGGGAACGGCTGGAAGGTCGCCCGCCACACGCTCGGCAACGAACGCGTCCACATGGCCGACCAGATGACCTTCGACACCGGCCTCGAAGCGCTGATCGAGCGGGCCGGTGCGGCGGACGCGGACGGGGCCCTGCAGGACCGCGTGGGCGCGCTGGCCGCCGAAGAACACGCGCTGGGCTGCATCGGGCTGCGCACCACCCTCCAGCAGGTCTCCGGGCTGGAGCCGGGCGCGGGCGCCAGTATCCGCAAGCTCGTCCAGACGCGTCACCAGCAGGCCGTCGCCGAGCTGGCGCTCGAACTCCTCGGCCCGGCGGGCGCGGTGCCCGAGGGTGCGGGGGAGCGGGCGCTGCACGGCTTCCTGATGTCCCGCTGCCTGACCATCGCCGGCGGCACCACCCAGGTACAGCTCAACGTCGTCGCGGAGCGGCTGCTCGGCCTCCCCAGGGACCCCGAGCCGCGCCCCCTCATCTGAACCTGACGGCGAGGACGGCGGGGACCTGTGGCCGGGCGGTCCTAGGCCCTCCGGCCCGGGGCCGCTGGGCCGATAATCCGATGCCCGAGGCACCTGTCGGATGACACGATGGCCATCATGCCCCCGCTCACGACCACCGATCAGCAGCCGTCCGGAACGACCGCCCGCAA
Organism: Streptomyces ochraceiscleroticus; assembly: GCF_000720485.1. Taxonomy (GTDB): domain Bacteria; phylum Actinomycetota; class Actinomycetes; order Streptomycetales; family Streptomycetaceae; genus Streptomyces; species Streptomyces ochraceiscleroticus. The sequence goes on from NZ_JOAX01000008.1 coordinate 204,218, forward strand.
GGCGCCTCCCGCCTGGGCGGTGATGCTTGCGGTCTGTGCGGGGCAGTTCCTCGTGGTGCTCGACGTGTCCGTGGTGAACGTCGCGATGCCGTCGATGCGGGCCTCGCTCGGGCTGAGCGAGCTGGGGCTGCAGTGGGTGGTCAACGCTTACGTGATCACCTTCGCCGGGTTCCTGATGCTCGGCGGGCGTGCCGCTGATCTCTTCGGACGCAAGCGGGTCTTCCTCATCGGGCTCGGGCTGTTCACCGCCGCCAGTCTGGGCGGCGGGCTCGCCCAGGAGCCCTGGCAGCTCATCGCCGCCCGTACGGTGCAGGGCGTCGGCGCCGCCGTGCTCGCCCCGGCCACCCTCACCATCCTCACCACCTCCTTTCCGCAGGGCCCGGCCCGTACCCGTGCCGTGGCCACCTGGACCGCGGTCGGCGCGGGCGGTGGCGCCGCGGGCGGCCTGGTCGGCGGGCTGCTCACGCAGTTCCTGTCCTGGCGCTGGGTGCTGCTGATCAACGTGCCGATCGGTGCGCTGGTACTGGTCGGCGCCGCGCTCTGTCTGAGCGAGAGCCGGCAGGACGGGCGGCGCCGCCTGGACATACCCGGCGCGCTGCTGGTCACCGGCGGGCTCGCGCTCGTCGCGTACGGCATCGTGCAGACCGGCGAGCGCGGCTGGACCGCCGCGGGCGCGCTGCTGCCGCTGCTCGCCGGGCTCGTCGTGCTGGGTGCGTTCGTGGCGGTCGAGGCCCGTTCCGCGGCGCCGCTGATGCCGCTGGGTGTCTTCCGGCCGCGGTCGGTGTGGGCGACGACCTCGGCGATGGTGGTGGTCGGCGCCGGCATGTTCTCCATGTGGTACTTCCTCTCGCTCTACACGCAGAACGTCCTCGGCTACACCGCCCTCCAGGCGGGCCTCTCCTTCCTCCCGCACTCCCTCTCGATCGTGATCGGCTCCAAGGCGGCGCCCCGGCTGATGGCCCTGCCCCGGCTCGGCGCGAAGACCGTGGCCGTGGCGGGTGTGCTGCTCGCGGCCATCGGCATGGCCTGGCAGTCCACGATGGACGCGCACGGCACGTACCTCGGCACGATCCTGGGCCCGGGCGTCACGATGGCGCTCGGCGCGGGCCTGTCGGCCACCCCGATCGCCGCGATCTGCACGTCGGGCGCGGCTGCGGGCGATGCCGGGCTGGTGTCCGGCCTGATCAACACCTCGCGGCAGATGGGCGGCGCGCTCGGCCTGTCGGTCCTTTCCACGGTCGCGGCCGGGGTCATGGGCAGCGGCCGGGTGGCGCTCGCCGACGGCTACGCGCTCGCCTTCCGGGTCGGCGCCGTGGTCCTGCTGGCGGGCGTGCTGCTGATGCTGTTCTCCTTGCCCGGGCGCGAGAAGGACGAGGCTCCGCACGCCGCCTGAACGGCCGGGGCGGTGGCGGCACTCGGCGTGCGACCGCACTTCGGCGAGCGGCTGACGGGCCAGGGGCTGCCGGGCCAGCGGCTGGCGGGCGTGCGCTACCGGGCCTGCGCTGGCGGGCGCGCGTTACCGGGGCTGCGCTGGCGGACCTGTCGTTGCCCGGCCTGTCGTTGCCTGGCCCGTCGAGGGGCGGCTCGCCGCGAGAGGGTGCGGGTGTGGCTGGCAGGATGCGGGCATGGCTGACACCGCTGCTGCCCCTGTTCCTCCGCCGTTTCCCGCCTTTCCCGCCGACGGCCGCCGCGTGCTGGTCAGCGGCGCCTCGCGCGGCCTGGGCCGGGCCCTCGCGCACGCCTTCGCGGCGAACGGCGACCGGGTCGCCGTGCACTACGGCACGCGCCGGGCGGACGCCGAGGACACCCTCGCCTCGCTGCCCGGCGACGGCCACGTACTGCTCCACGCGGACATCGCCGACCCGCAGGGCGCCGCCGGCCTGATCGCCGCGGCCGACGCGGCGCTCGGCGGCATCGACGTCCTGGTCAACAATGCCGCGGTCAACACCCCGCACCCGCCCGCCACCACCTCCTACGCCGACTGGACCGACGCCTGGCAGCAGCACGTCGCGGTCAACCTGCTCGGCACCGCGCACCTCAGCCACGGCGCGGCCCAGCGCATGATCGCGCAGGGCGGCGGCGGACGGATCGTCAACGTCGGCTCGCGCGGCGCCTTCCGCGGCGAGCCGGACCACCCCGCGTACGGCGCGACCAAGGCCGCGGTGCACGCACTCGGCCAGTCCCTCGCGGTCGCGCTCGCGCAGTACGGCATCGCGGTGGCATCCGTGGCGCCCGGCTTCATCGACACCGAACGGGTCGGCCACCGGCTGGCCGGTGAACAGGGCGCCGCGATCCGCGCGCAGAGCCCGTTCGGCCGGGTGGCCGAGCCGGCCGAGATCGCGGCGGCGGTCCGCTGGCTGGCCTCCCCGGAGGCCCAGTGGAGCTCGGGCACGGTACTGGACGTCAACGGCGCGTCGTATCTCCGTACTTGAGTGTCGTACCTCCGTACCTGAGCGTCGTCCCTCGTGTGCGACGTGCGCGTCGTACCTCCGTACCTGAGGCCCGCCGATGGCGTCGGGGAGCCCGGTTTCCGCCTTGTCGGCCCGCTCGCGGCGGTGCCACCGTCATCCGCATGGCGAACTTCCCCGAGGACCTGTCGTACAGCAAGGACCACGAGTGGCTCCGCCTGGACGGCGACCGGGCCACGATCGGCATCACGGACCACGCCCAGCGGCAGCTCGGCGACGTCGTCTATGTCGAACTGCCCAAAGAAGGCGAGCGGTTCGATGCCGATGAACCCTTCGGCTCCGTGGAGTCGGTCAAGGCCGTCAGCGAGGTCTGTCTGCCGGTCGCCGGCACCGTGCTGACGGTCAACGCCTCGCTCACCGAAGAGCCGGAACAGATCAACACCGACCCCTACGGCGACGGCTGGCTCCTCACGATCCAGGTCTCCGGCAGCACGAACGCCCTGCTCACCGCCGCGCAGTACGAGGAGTACCTCCGCGAGGGGACGTCCGACTGAGCCAGCGGCCACCCGGGCGGCACGGCCACCGGCCCCGGCTCCTGCCGCCACCGGCCGTTGCCGCGCCCCCGCGAGCCCGCTCCTACAGCCAGCCGTTGCGCCGCGCGGCCCGTACCGCCTCCATGCGGTTGCGCGTGCCCAGGGCCGCGCCCGTCCCGCACGCTCCCCGCCAGCCCCGTCGTCCCCATTTTCCCCGTTGTCGTCGTCATGCTCAGTCATGGGTGGGGTGACCGGGCTTGCTGCGCCATGTAACTGACGGGCCGTCAGGGGTCTTCCGGGTCTGCCCGGGATGGGCTATACATGCCCCATCGGTAGAACGCGTTCTAGTGCACAGCGGCGACCGTGCCGGCCGCGCCGCGCACCGCCGCGTCACCGATCGCTGACGACCCCGGCCGGCCGACGGTGCGGACGGCCGGCCGGGGTCCTGCCGACTCCCGACCCGCCACCCGCACCGCACGGCGAAGGAGCCCCGCCCCATGCCCATCGACGCCGCCAAGGCCATCGCCGCCGAGCCGCGTATCTCCGACATCGCCTGGGACCGCAAGGACATCCAGCTCTACCACCTCGGCATCGGCGCGGGCGCGGCCACCGAGGAGCGGCCCGGCGCCGCCACCGACCCCGACGAGCTGCGCTACACCCTGGAGAGCAGGCTGCACGTGCTGCCCAGCTTCGCCACCGTCGCGGGCGCCGGCATGGCCGTCGTCGGCGGGCTCTCGGCCCCCGGCATCGACGTGGACCTCGCGGCCGTCCTGCACGGCGCCCAGAAGATCACCCTGCACCGGCCGATCCCGCTGCAGGGCACCGCCCGGCAGACCGCGACCATCCCCGCCGTCCACGACAAGGGCAAGGCCGCGGTCATCGTGCTGCGTTCGGAGACCGCCGACGCGGACGGGCCGCTCTGGACCAGCGACACCCAGATCTTCGTCCGGGGCGAGGGCGGCTGGGGCGGCGAGCGCGGGCCTTCGAACCGGCTGGACCTGCCCGAACGGGCGCCGGACCGCACGGTGACCCGGCTGATCCGGGCCGACCAGGCGCTGCTGTACCGGCTCTCCGGCGACTGGAACCCGCTGCACGCCGATCCCGAGTTCGCCAAGCTCGCGGGCTTCGACAAGCCGATCCTGCACGGGCTCTGCTCGTACGGCGTGACGCTCAAGGCGGTCGTCGACACGCTGCTGGGCGGCGACGTGGCACGCGTCCGGTCGTACGCGACGCGGTTCGCGGGGGTGGTCTTCCCGGGGGAGACGCTGCGGATCCGGATGTGGCAGACCGCGCAGGACCGTATTCAGGTCGTGGTGACGGCCGCCGACCGGGAGGACGCACCGGTGCTGGCGGACACGGTGGTGGAGCACAACCAGGACACGCCCTAGAGGAGGAGCCACAGATGCGCGCAGCCGTACAGCACGAGACAGGGCAGGACAAGCTCGACGTCCTCGACGACGTGGAGGCCGTGGGGTTCGGGCCGGGAACGGTACGGATACGGATCAGGGCCGCCGGACTGTGCCACTCCGACCTCTCCGCGATGAGCGGTGTGCTGCCGCAGCCCGCGCCGTTCGTCCCCGGGCACGAGGGCGCGGGCGAGATCCTCGATGTCGGGGACGGCGTCACGGGGCTGAGCACCGGCGACCGGGTGCTGATGTGCTGGCTGCCCGCCTGCGGAAGCTGTCCGTCCTGCCGGCGCGGCCAGACCCACCTGTGCCTGACCGGCTTCATGAGCGCCGGCACCCCCAACTTCCGGCGCCCCGGCGGGGACGTCTTCGGGTTCGCCGGCACCGGCACCTTCGCCGAGGAGGTCGTGGTCGCCGCCCACTGCGCGGTGCCGATCCCGGACGACGTGCCGTACGACATCGCCGCGCTCATCGGATGCGGCGTGACCACCGGGCTCGGCGCGGCCCTGAACACCGCGAAGGTCGAGGCCGGTTCGTCGGTCGCGGTCATCGGGTGCGGCGGGGTCGGCATCTCCACCATCCAGGGCGCGCGGGCGAGCGGCGCCGCGCAGATCGTCGCCGTGGACCCCGTGGAGTCGCGGCGCGAGGCCGCGCTGCGCTTCGGGGCGACGGAGGCGGTGGCCCCCGGGGAGCTGGCCGACGCCAAGCAGCGGATCACCGCGGGCGAGGGCTTCGACTACGTCTTCGAGGTCGTCGGCAAGTCCGCCACCGCCCGCACCGCCTATGAGACGACGCGGCGCGGCGGCACCCTGTGCGTCGTCGGCGCGGGCGCGATGGACGACTTCTTCCAGGTCAACATGTTCGAGCTGTTCTTCGACGAGAAGCGGATCCTGCCGTCGCTGTACGGGGGCGGCGACGTCGTGCGGTCCTACGAGCGAGCCATCGCCCTGTGGCGGGCCGGGCGGATCGACCTGGAGAACCTCATCACCCACCGGGTGCCGCTCGCCGGCATCAACGACGCGCTGGACCAGATGCGGACCGGCACCTCGCTGCGTACCTGTATCGAGCTCTGAAGCCACGACGACCAGGAGGCGTACGGATGACAGGAGGGGCGGATGGCTCTGCACGGTAGGACGGCCGTCGTCACCGGGGCCGGCCGCGGCCTGGGCCGGGCCGAGGCGCTCGAACTGGCCCGCCTCGGCGCGAACGTGATCGTCAACGACTACGGGCAGCCCGGACGGGACGGCTCCGGTACGGCGTCCGCGGCGCCCGCCGAGGCCGTGGCCGCCGAGATCCGGGCCGCGGGCGGGCAGGCCACGGCGCACCTCGGGGACGTCGCCGACTTCGAGACGGCGCGCGGCCTGGTGGAGCTGGCCGTGGACACCTACGGAGCGCTGGACATCCTGGTCAACAACGCGGGCATCCTGCGGGACCGGATGGTCTTCTCGATGACCGAGGGCGAGTGGGACTCGGTGCTCCGCGTCCACCTCAAGGGGCACTTCAACACGACGCGCTTCGCCGCCGCGCACTGGCGCGAGCGGTCCAAGGCGACCGGCGCCCCCGTGTACGGCCGGATCGTCAACACGTCCTCGGAGGCGTTCCTCGCCGGTTCCGCGGGCCAGCCGAACTACGCGGCGGCCAAGGGCGGCATCGTGGGCCTGACGACCTCCACGGCGGCGGCGCTGGGCAAGTACGGCGTGACCGCCAACGCGATCTGTCCGCGGGCCCGCACCCGTATGACCGAGGACGTCTTCGGCGCCTTCGCGGTACCGGGCGAGGGCGAGCTGGACGCGCTGGCGCCCGAGCATGTGTCGCCCCTGGTGGGCTATCTCGCGGGGCCCGCGGCGGCACGCGTCAACGGGCAGGTCTTCGTCGTGCACGGCGGCATGGTCGCGCTCGTCGACCGGCCCCGGGTGGCCGCGCAGTTCGACACGGCCAAGGACGTCTTCACGTACGAGGAACTGGATGCGGCGCTCACGCCGTACTTCGAGGGCCGCGCCCCGCACGAGAACTTCGCGGCGACGGAGATCCTGGCCCTCAAGAAGAGCTGAGCCGCGCAGCGAAGGGCTGCGCCCCGCACGCCCCGAATGCGCACCCCGCATACACGACGGCCGTGGCCGCCACGAGAGACGTCTCTCGTGGCGGCCACGGCCGACTCGGGATGGCCGGTGTCGCTCAGGCTTCCCGGGAGTTCTTGGGCCGGCGGTGCCGCCCGGCGCTGGACGCGGCCGCGTCCTCGCTCGCTGCCGGGCCACGGTGCTTGCCGGAGCCTGCGGCCGTGGCGGCCTGGGCGGAGGCCCCTTGCGGGCGCGCCTCGGTCGTGTCGGTTCGGGCTTCGGACATGGAAAGTGTCACTCCGTCAGATCGCTTACAGGTGTACGCGTCGGGACCTCTCCGGCTCCGCCGGGGACACCCCCAGGCATCACCGTCGGTGGCCGGGTCAACCGGCTGCGTAGCCCCTTGCAAATTCTAACGGGGCGTACTTTTTCGCTCTACCGGGCCTCCCGGGCCGCCAGCGGCGCCTGCTGCAGGGGTACTGGCCTGCACGGTTGGGGATGCGCCCGGTCCGCGCGTGGTTCCCCCGCGGCCGGGTCCGGTTGTGCGGATGTTGTGCAGCCGTTCGGATACCCGGCGGGGGTTGTGCGGATTCCGGAAGTCGGCGGCAAAGCGGACGAGGTGTCCCAGGGAAGGCGTGTCAGGCGTTGCGAATGCGACGCGGGGGCCGGTGCCGGTACCGGTACCAGGAGGGCGGACGACGGTGGCGCGGCGTCCGTAGGGCCAGCGTCCACCGCGTCCCTCGGGACGGTCACCCGTGCCACGCCGCAGGGGGTGGCCGGCGTCGTGTACGGCAGCCGGAGTTCGCCGTCCGGTGTCCAGCGGCCCGTACCGGCGAGCCAGCCCGCGGGGGCGGCCTGCCTGCCCAACCGTTTCGCCGCGGGCCGCCACGTGGCGAGCCAGGTGCCGGCCGCCGCGTCCACCCGGAAGGCCACCGCGCAGCTCTCCGGGGCCAGCGCCTGTCCCGGCTGCACGGCGAAGGGGGTCAGCGCGGCGTCCGCCGGGCGCAGCGCTTCGGGGAACCGCACCGGCAGCGTGCTGCCCAGTACGCCCCAGCCCATCCGGTCGTACCCGGGGGCGTCCGACCGCAGCAGGATCAGCCCGCTGTCCGGGTCGGCCAGCAGCAGCCGGTCGTTGCTCCGCTCCGTGATCTGCAGCAGCGGGCTGACCTCGCCGCCCCGGCCGAGGTCGACCACGACGGTCTTGGTGAGGCCGTCCAGTTCGCGGTCCAGGGCCAGCAGCCGGCCTTCGCGGTCCAGCCAGGCGCCGCCGGTGCAGCGGCCCGGCACCAGGGCGATTCGCCGCGGGCCCTCGGCCCCGCCGTGCAGCAGCCAGACCGCGGTGGCCCGGCGCGCACCCTCGCCGCCCACGGGGGCGAGGGCATGGACCGTCGTGCCGCAGGGGGCGGGCGGCAGCAGCGTCAGTTCCTCGGTCTCCACCGCGCCCAGCGGGAGTTCACCGGTGCCCGGACCCGTGGGGTACAGGAGGGCGACCGTGCAGTGGCCTTCCGCGCGGCGCAGGATCAGCACCCGGCCGTCGGTGAGCGGCAGCAGCGCGCTGTCCGGCCGCTCCGGGAGGCGGCCGGGGAGCGGCACCGCGTACGGCTCGCAGCCGTCCAGCGTCCAGCGCTCGGGGTACCAGCCGCCGCCCGGCCCCTGGGTGAGCCGCGCGGCGTACGACCCGTCGGCGGCGAGCGTCAGCGCGGCGGGGCGGCGGGGCAGTCCGGCGAGCTCCCGCAGTCCGGTGAGCCCCCGGAGTTCCGGGGGTCCGGCAGCGGCGGTTTCCGTGACGTCCTCGGTGTTCCCGTCGGTTCCAACGCCTTCGATGGCACAGGCAGTCATGGAATGGTCACCTCCAGTCACGACCGAAGCTAGTTTTCGCACTTCGTGTCGATCAACGAGTGATGGGCCACTTCACGCGTATGAGTGGCTGTTGTCCGATTCGCCTGCGAGTGGTGCGACGGATGTGGCAGCCGGGTCGGTCCGTACCGGGTCCGCGCGGCCTCCGGCGGCGGTCCGCCGGGCACCCGCCGCAGGTGCGCGGTATTCCGTGGCCACCGCGGCTGGGCGTTCCGCCGGGGCTGGGAGGTAACCTTCCACCCGTGCCCGCACTGTCTGAAGTCCTCTCCGCCCTCGACGCCCTGTGGCCCGCCGAGCGGGCAGAGGCGTGGGACGCCGTCGGCACCGTCTGCGGCGACCCCGAAGCGCCCGTACAGCGCGTGCTCTTCGCCGTCGACCCCGTACAGGAGATCGTCGACGAAGCCGTGAAGATCGGCGCCGACCTGCTCGTCACCCACCACCCGCTCTACCTGCGCGGAACGACGACGGTCGCGGCGTCCACCTTCAAGGGCAAGGTCGTCCACACGCTGATCAAGAACGACATCGCCCTGCACGTCGCGCACACCAACGCCGACACCGCCGATCCCGGCGTCTCCGACGCCCTTGCCGGCGCCCTCGACCTGCGCGTGCTGCGCCCCCTGGTGCCGGACGCGAGCGACCCGGCGGGCCGCCGCGGCCTCGGCCGGGTGTGCGAGCTCGACCACCCGATGACCCTCGCGGAGTTCGCCCGGTACGCCGCCGAGCGGCTGCCGGCCACCGCGCAGGGCATCCGCGCCGCCGGCGACCCGGACCGCACCGTCCGTACGGTCGCGGTGTCCGGCGGCTCCGGCGACAGCCTCTTCGACGACGTGCGCGCGGCGGGCGTGGACGCTTTCCTCACCGCCGACCTGCGCCACCACCCGGCCTCCGAGGCCACCCAGAAGAGCCCGCTCGGGCTGCTGGACGCCGCGCACTGGGCCACCGAGTGGCCGTGGTGCGAGCAGGCGGCCGCGCAGCTCGACGAGATCTCCGACCGGCACGGCTGGGACCTGCGTACGCACGTCTCCCGTACGGTCACCGACCCCTGGACCGCCCACGCGGCGTCCTCCCCGACCCCCGACTCACCAGGAGCCCCCAACTGAACGCCGCGCCCGCAGACCAGATCCGCCTTCTGAACGTCCAGTCCCTGGACCTCCGGCTCACCCAGCTGGCGCACAAGCGCAACAACCTCCCCGAGCTGGCCGAGCTCCAGACCCTGGAGGCCGACCTCATCCAGCAGCGCGACCTGCTCGTCGCCGCGCAGACCGAGGAGAGCGACACCGCCCGCGAGCAGACCAAGGCCGAGCAGGACGTGGACCAGGTGCGCCAGCGCGCCGTCCGCGACCAGCAGCGGCTGGACTCCGGCGCGATCACCTCGCCCAAGGACCTGGAGAACCTCCAGCGCGAGATCGCCTCGCTCGCCAAGCGCCAGGGCGACCTGGAAGAGGTCGTCCTGGAGGTCATGGAGCGCCGCGAGTCCGCGCAGGAGCGCGTCACCGAGCTGACCGAGCGGGTGGAGGCCATCCAGGCCAAGGTCGCCGACGCGGTGAGCCGCCGGGACGCCGCCTTCGCCGAGATCGACGACGAGGCCGGCACGGTCACCAAGGAGCGCGAGCTCACCGCCGCCGACATCCCCGCCGACCTGCTCAAGCTGTACGACCGGCTGCGCGAGAAGCAGGGCGGCGTCGGCGCGGCCCGGCTCTTCCAGCGCCGCTGCGAGGGCTGCCGCCTGGAGCTGGACATCACCGAAATGAACGACGTGCGCGCCGCGGCGCCCGACCAGGTCGTGCGCTGCGAGAACTGCAGCCGCATCCTGGTCCGCACGCCGGACTCGGGCCTGTAAGCCCGATGCAGCGGACGTTCATCGTCGAGGCGGACGGCGGGTCGCGGGGCAATCCCGGACCCGCCGGGTACGGCGCCGTTGTCATCGACTCCGAGACCGGCGAGACGCTGGCCGAGGCCGCCGAGTACCTCGGTACGGCCACGAACAACGTCGCCGAGTACCGGGGTCTGGTGGCCGGACTGCGGGCCGCGCACGCGCTCGACCCGGAGGCGGAGATCAGAGTCCGGATGGACTCCAAGCTCGTCGTCGAGCAGATGTCCGGGCGCTGGAAGATCAAGCACCCGGACATGCAGCCGCTCGCGGCCACCGCCAAGGCGGTCTTCCCGCCCGACCGGGTCACGTACGAGTGGATTCCGCGCGCGCAGAACAAGCACGCCGACCGGCTCGCCAACGAGGCGATGGACGCGGGCGCGGCGGGTCGCCAGTGGGAGCCGGGCGCGTCCCGCGCGGCGCTGGCGGCGGAGGTGCGCGAGCCCTCCGGGGCGACCGCGACCGCCACCGCCACCCCGCCGTCCGGCTGGGCCGCGCCCGCCGACCTCGGGGCGCCGACCACCTTCGTACTGCTGCGGCACGGTGAGACCGCACTGACCCCGGAGAAGCGGTTCTCCGGGAGCGGCGGCTCGGATCCCGAACTCTCCGAAGCGGGGCGCCTGCAGGCCCGTGAGGCCGCCGCCGCGCTCGCCGTACGGGGCACGGTCCAGGCGATCGTCAGCTCCCCGCTGCGCCGCTGCCGGGAGACCGCCGAGGTGATCGCGGCCCGGCTCGGCCTGGACGTCCGCATCGAGGACGGCCTGCGCGAAACGGACTTCGGTGCGTGGGAGGGTCTGACCTTCTCCGAGGTGCGCGAGCGCTACCCGGAGGACCTGAACGCCTGGCTCGCCTCCGCCAAGGCCGAACCGACCGGCGGCGGCGAGTCGTTCGCGGCCGTGGCGCGGCGGGTCGCGCAGGCGCGGGACCGGCTGCAGGCGCGGTACGCCGGGAAAACGGTCCTGCTCGTCACGCATGTGACGCCGGTCAAGACGCTGGTCCGGCTCGCGCTCGGCGCACCGCCGGAGTCGCTGTTCCGCATGGAGCTCTCCGCGGCGTCGCTGTCGGCGATTGCGTACTACGCGGATGGCAACGCGTCACTGCGACTGCTGAACGACACGTCGCACTTGCGGTAGGCGGCGCAGCCGCCAGGGGCGCGGGGAACTGCGCGACCAGCCACGACGGTGCCGCGCCCGGCAACGTCCCGTCAGGCCAGCGCGGCCGCGCCCCGTGCCAGTCGCTCGACGCGCGCCCAGTCCTTGGCGCGCACCGCGTCCGCCGGAAGCATCCACGTGCCGCCCACGCAGGCGACGTTCGGCAGTGCCAGGTACGACGGGGCCTTCTCCTCCGTGATGCCGCCCGTCGGGCAGAAGCGGGCCTGGGGGAGCGGCGAGGCCAGCGACTTCAGGTACGCCGTGCCGCCCGCCGCCTCCGCGGGGAAGAACTTCATCTCCGTGACGCCCTCGCCCAGCAGCGTCACGACCTCCGACGTCGTCGAGACGCCGGGCAGGAACGGTACGCCGGAGTCCTTCATCGCGCTCAGCAGCGGCGCCGACCACCCCGGGCTCACCAGGAAGCGGGCGCCCGCCGCGACGGTCTCCGTGACCTGCCCGGGAGTGATCACCGTGCCGGCGCCGACCACCGCGTCCGGGACCTCGGCCGCGATCGCCCGGATCGCGTCCAGTGCCGCCGGGGTACGCAGCGTCACCTCGATCGCGGGCAGGCCGCCCGCGACGAGCGCGCGGGCGAGCGGTACGGCGTCGGCGGCGTCCTCGATGACGACGACCGGGATGACGGGGGCGAGCCCGAGGACGGAGCCCTCGGGGGAAGCGGCAGCGGAGGCAGAGGCAGCACTAGTCACGCGTTCATAGTGCGCCTCGGCCGCATTCTTCGCAACGAGCGTTGCGCATGCTGCAATAACTCGAATACGGGTGTGCGGGAAACCGGTATGCGGAGTGGGGACCGGTCAGAGTTCGGTAACGATCACGTCCAGGGCCCACGGCTTGCCGGGCTTGGCCGGAGCCTGCGCCTCGACCGTGTAACCCAGCTCGCCGAGCGCCTCCACGAGCTCCGCGGGCCCGGCCGGTTCCAGCCCCGCCGAGAGCAGGTCACGGACCATCCGGCCCTTCGTCGCCTTGTTGAAGTGGCTGACGACGGACCGCTTCTCGACGCCGTTCACGATCTTCGACTGGAGCACGCGCACGGTCGCGGTCCGCTCGGCGACCTCGCCCTTCGGCTTCCACGCGGTCGCGTACGCCGCCGAGCGCAGGTCCAGTACAAGGCCGCCCGCCCGTCGCCCACCACCGCCCTTGCCGGAGGCGCTTCGCGCCGCCCCTTCTGATGCCGCCTCCGGCATGACCTCCGCCATCGGCCCGCGCCAGTACGCGCCGAGCGCCCCGAGGGCCGGCAGCTTCACTCCCATGGAGCAGCGGTACGAAGGGATCCGGTCGGCGATGCCCACCGCGCCCCACAAACCGGAGAAGACGAGCAGCGAGCGCTCGGCGAGTGCGCGCGCCTCCGTGTCCAGCGTCGCGAGGCCCAGCGCGTCGTACAGGACGCCGGTGTAGATCTCCCCGGCCGGGCGCGCGCCGGCCGTCCGCAGCGCGGCGTTCTTCGCGACCTCGCCCTTGAGTCCCTCGCTCAGGCCGAGTACCTCCTGGGCCTTGCCCGCATCGGCCGCGCACAGCTCGACGAGCTCCGTCAGCACGGTCTCGCGCGCGGCGGCGAGGCCCGGCAGCGACAGCGCGGCCACGTCCAGCGGCTCCCCGGCCTGGCCTGCGGCCTTCCCTTCGGACGGCGGCAGCAGAACGAGCACGGCGGTCTCCTCAACGGTCGTAGCGGTACGGGATGCGGCCCCGGTGCACCCTATCCGCCGCGCCTACGGGCATCCGCCGCGCATTCGGGACCGTGCGCACCCCTGCCCGCGCGCATCCGTGCCAGGCCGCCCCGCCGGGAGTAGCTTCGGCCCACGACGCCGTTCCTGAGATCGGGAGAGCGCAGCATGCAGAAGATCACGACGTGTCTGTGGTTCGACAACCAGGCCGAGGAGGCGGTGAACCACTACCTCTCCGTCTTCGACGGCGGCAGCATCCTGGACCTGCAGCGGTACGGAGCGAGCGGCCCGGGCCCCGAGGGCTCGGTCATGGTCATCCGCTTCGAGATCGCGGGTCAGGAACTGCTCGCGCTCAACGGCGGCCCGGCCTTCACCTTCTCCGAAGCGGTCTCGCTCTCGGTCGACTGCGCGACGCAGGAGGAGGTCGACGAGCTCTGGGCCCGGCTGACCGAGGGCGGCGAGGAGGGCCAGTGCGGCTGGCTCAAGGACAAGTACGGCCTGTCCTGGCAGATCGTGCCGCGGGCGCTCCCCGAGCTGCTGGGCGGGCCCGACGCCGAGGGCGCGCAGCGGGTCATGCGGGCCATGATGGAGATGAAGAAGATCGACGTCGCCCGCCTGGAGGCCGCGTACAAGGGCTGACGGGGTACAAGGGCTGACGGGCGTACGAGAGCCGACGGGCGGTCCCGGCTTTTTCCGCGTGCGCCGCCCCGCTCCACCGGGCCCGTCCCGCCCCGCCGTCCTAACCTCGAACCATGCCCCGTCGCCCGATGCGAGTGACCGACAAGGACGAGGCCCTGCTGCGCGGTGCGCTGCGGGAGCTGCGGACGCGCATGGAGGTCCCGGCGGACTTCCCGCCCGAGGTGCGGGAGGAGGCGGCGCGCGTGGCGCGCGGCCCCCGTATGCCGGCCGAGGACGCCACCGACCTGCCGCTCTTCACGATCGACCCGCCCGGCTCCGCCGACCTGGACCAGGCGATGTACCTCGCGCGCCGCGCGCCCGGCGGCTTCCGCGTGTACTACGCCATCGCCGACGTCGCCGCTTTCGTCGCGCCCGGCGGCGCGCTGGACGCCGAGGCCCACCGGCGCGTGATGACCCTGTACTTCCCCGACGACCGGGTCCCGCTGCATCCGCCCGTACTCGGCGAGGGCGCCGCCAGTCTGCTGCCCGACCAGGACCGGCCGGCGGTCCTGTGGCAGCTCGACCTCGACGAGTACGGTGCGCTGGTCGCGGCGGACGTGCGGCGGGCCGTCGTCCGCTCCCGGGCCCGGCTCGACTACGAGGGCGTACAGCGGACCATCGACTCCGGCACCGCCGAGGAGCCGCTGTCCCTGCTGCGCGACATCGGGCTGCTGCGGGAGGAGCGCGAGCGGGCCCGCGGCGGGATCTCCCTGGACGTACCCGAGCAGGAGATCGTCGTCGAGGACGGCCGGTACCGCCTCGCGTACCGGGCACCGCTCCCCGCCGACGGGTGGAACGCGCAGCTCTCCCTGCTCACCGGCATGGCCGCGGCCGACCTGATGCTCGACTGCGGCACCGGCATCCTGCGCACTCTCCCGGCGGCCCCGGACGGCGCGGTCGGCCGCCTCCACTACTGCGCCCGCGCGCTGGGCATCGACTGGCCGCACCACACCTCGTACGCGGAGCTGATCCGCGGCCTGGACCCGCGGCGCGGCACCCACGCCGCGTTCCTCCAGGAGTGCACGGCGCTGCTGCGCGGCGCGGGGTACACCGTCTTCGACGGTGAGGCGCCCGCGCCCGGGGACGCGCTGCACGCCGCGGTCGCCGCGCCCTACACGCACGCCACCGCGCCCATCCGCCGCCTGGTGGACCGGTACGTCTCCGAGGTGTGCCTGGCCGCGGCGGCGGGGGAGCCGGTACCGGAGTGGGTACGGGCGGCGCTGCCCGCGCTGCCCGAGGAGATGGCGGCGGGCGGGCGGCGTGCGCACCAGGTAGAGCGGGAGTCCGTCGACCTGGTCGAGGCGGCGGTGCTGCGGGACCGGGTCGGCGAGTCCTTCGACGCGTACGTCGTGGACCGTCGGGAGGACCGGCCGCAGCAGGGCACGGTCCACCTCTGCGAACCGGCCGTCGTCGGCCGCGTCGACGCGGGCCCGGACGGCTCTCCGCTCCCGCTCGGCCACCCCCTCCGGGTCCGCCTCACCGCCGCGGCGCCGGGCCGGGACCCGGTCCGCTTCGTCCCGGCGTACGGGTAGCATGGTCAGTACGGCGGACGAGCCGGCCGGGCGGTCGCGTGGGGGTCTTCGGACCTCCCCGAGGAACGTCCGGGCTCCACAGGGCAGGGTGGTGGGTAACGCCCACCCGGGGTGACCCGCGGGACAGTGCCACAGAAAGCAGACCGCCGGTGCCGCAAGGCGCCGGTAAGGGTGAAACGGTGGTGTAAGAGACCACCAGCCTCCGAGGTGACTCGGAGGGCTAGGTAAACCCCACCCGGAGCAAGGTCAAAAGGGGCCGTCGGCTGACGGCCCTGCGCGGATGATCGAGGGCTGCCCGCCCGAGTCCGCGGGTGGACCGCACGAGGCTGCCGGCAACGGCAGTCCTAGATGGATGGCCGCCTCCCCGCGGCCCGCAAGGGCCCCGGGAGACAAAACCCGGCGTACAGGCCGACTCGTCCGCCTTTTCTTCTTCTTCCCGTTTCCTGCGGCTGTGCCGCGCCTCAGCGTGTACGTCCGCGGCGTGCACGCCGGATCGCCGTGCCCGAGCCCGTGCGCGAACTGCCGCAGCTTCCGCGAGTTGTAAAGGAATTGGAGAGGAAATGGAGAAATGCCGGGCGGGCGGTGTGACGGTCCGTCCGACTATTGCGTTCCTCACATCCTGCCGCAGAGAGCAGAAAAGGGGTGAGGGCAGTGTCGGCCAATCCGGGCCAACACCGCCCCCACCCCCGTGCGCTGTGCGCAGGTGAACTCAACTGCGGCAGTTGCCGACTTACTTGCCGAGCTCGCTGTCGAGGTTCTCGAAGGAGTCCGCAGCCTTCTCCAGGTACTGCGCCAGGCCGTCGAGACCCTCGTTGGTCTTCGACATACCCTGCTTGAACTCCTCGAAGTCCTGGCCGAACTTCTTCGACGCAGACCGGGTGACGAAGCCGTTCTCGAGCAGGCCGTCGATGTAGGTCTTCAGGTCGTGGAGCTTCTCTTCGATGCGCTCCTTCTCGCGGTTCATCTTCTTCGCGGCGGCCCGCATGTCCTCATATGTGACATCAAGGTCTTTAGCCATGACGCTCCCCATTCCCTCCGTTTGACGACCGCGAGGTCCCCCTCCCGGCATACGCGTGGCGCGCACCGGCTTACGAGGCACACGCCGTTGGGCACCTTAGTCGCTCACCGTCACAGGCGCACATAAGCGCAGTCCGCAGCGCCCATTAACTCCCCTGAAAACGGGACATTGTTGAGGTATGCCGCAGGTGCGCGACCAAGCTTCCGGGACGATATTCTCTCTCTCCTAGAGAGGCATTTCGAGGAGGAGCTAAGTGCGTTTGAAGCTGACCGTCGTCGACCCCTATACGCACGCCAGCAAAGACCTCGTCCTCGATGCCGACCCGGAGACCCGCATCGACGCCGTCGCCCGGGAGTTGGCAGCCCGGGTGCGGGGCGGAGTCGCGCCCGGCGCGTACGCAGGGCAGCCCGGTCCCGTGCTCTACGTCGACCAGCACCCCGTGGACCCCGCCCACACCGTCACCAGCTCCCCGCTGCGCGACGGCGCGGTGGTGAGCCTGGACGACCCCTCGGGCACGCTGCCCGGCGAGCAGGCCGGCGTCATCGAGGTCCGGGTGGCCGGCGGGCCCGACGCCGGCGCCGTGTACCGGCTCGGTATCGGCCGGTACGACATCGGCTCCGGGCAGAACTGCCAACTGTTCATCAACGACCCGGAGATGCCCCAGCGCGCGCTGACGCTCTACGTGGTCTCCGCGGACGACCTCCGGCTGGCCGTGCACGGCAGCGGGCAGGGCGCCGAGGGGCCGGGACAGCAGCCGGGCGGGCAGCCCGGCCTGCCGGGTGCGGCACCCGAGGCCAAGGAGCCCACGCCCGACCAGGTGCTCGTCGACGGCAAGCCGTTCGAAGGGCAGCAGTTGCCCGTCGGCTCCCAGCTCGCCCTCGGCAACACCCTGCTCGACGTGGACCGTTACACGCCGCCGGACGCGGCCCTGAAGTGGTCCGACGACGGCTCGGCGCTCGACTACAACCGCCCGCCGCGGCTGCGCCCCCCGGAGCGCACCACCAGATTCCGTCTGCCGTCGCCTCCGAAGGAGTACGAGGCGCGGCCGCTGCCCTGGCTGATGGCGGCGTCCCCGCTCGTCATGGCCGTCACCATGGCGATGGTGATGGGGCGCACGACGTACCTGCTGATGGCGGTCTTCAGCCCGCTGATCATGATCGGCAACTACTTCTGGGACAAGAAGCACGGCCGCAAGTCCCACGCCAAGCAGGTCGAGGAGTACGAGGAGCACAAGGCCCGGATCGAGCGCGACGCGCAGGAGGCGCTGGTCCTCGAGCGCGGTGACCGCAGCCTCGACCACCCGGACCCCGGCACCATCTGGGCCAACGCCACCGGCCCCCGCACCCGCCTGTGGGAGCGCCGCCGCAGCGACGCCGACCACCTGCTGCTGCGGGTGGGCACCGGTCGGCTGCCCTCCGCCGTCGTCCTCGACGACCCCGAGCAGGACGACCACCGCCGCCAGGTCACCTGGGACATCGCCGACACCCCCGTCGCCCTGCACCTGGGCCAGCTCGGCGTGATCGGCTTCGCGGGCCCCGGCGAGACCGCGCGCAGCCTGGCGCGGTGGACCGTGACGCAGGCGGCCGCCCTGCACAGCCCGCTGGACGTGCAGTTCTACGTCCTCACCGAGGCGAACGCGCAGGCCGGCTGGGACTGGGTCCGCTGGCTGCCGCACGCCCGCCCGACGGCGCAGGACGCCAACGTCCTCATCGGGAACGACGCCGAGACCGTCGGCGCCCGTATCGGTGAACTCACCCAGATCCTCGAGGCCAGGCAGAAGGCCGCCCAGCAGAACCGCGGTCAGGCGGGCTTCGCCGACCCCGACATCGTCGTCGTCTGGGACGGCTCGCGCCGGCTGCGCTCGATGCCCGGCGTCGTACGGCTGCTGCAGGAAGGCCCGGCCGTATCGATGTACGCGATCTGCCTGGACGCCGAGGAGCGGTTCCTGCCGGGCGAGTGCAAGGGCATCGTGATCGCGGAGCCGCGCAACGCCCGGCACGCCAGGCATGAGCGGCAGGCCGGCGGCGGCGCGAGCGAGGCTCTCGAAGTGCTGCAGCGGGCCTACGAGGAGGAGCGGCGGAAGAAGGCGGCGGCCGAGGGCGGCAGGTCGCGCCGCAAGAAGAAGAAGCGGAAGAAGTCCGACGCGCCCGCCAACCCGGCGCTGACCAACACCGCCGCCGTGATGCTCTCCCTCGACAACCAGGGCGGCGCCCCCGCGCCCGCGGCGCCGGCGGCCGCGGAGCAGTTCGACCCCAACGTGCTGCGGCTGCGCGTGCAGCAGGAGGGCCAGGCCAAGATCCTGGGCGTACGGCCCGACTTCGTCTCGCCGGCCTGGTGCGCCCGGGTGGCCCGGGCGCTCGCCCCGCTGCGCGACATCAGCGGCGAGGCGACGGACAGTGCGCTGCCGGACTCCAGCCGGCTCCTCGACGTCCTCCAGATGGAGCCGCCGACGGCCGGCGCGGTGGTCGCCCGCTGGCAGACCGGCGGGCAGTCCACGCTGGCGATGGTCGGTGAGTCGTACGACGGTCCGTTCGGCATCGACATCCGCAAGGACGGGCCGCACGGCCTCATCGCGGGTACGACCGGCTCCGGTAAGTCCGAGCTGCTGCAGACGATCGTCGCCGCGCTCGCGGTGGCGAACACGCCGGAGAACATGACCTTCGTGCTCGTCGACTACAAGGGCGGCAGCGCGTTCAAGGACTGTGTCCACCTGCCGCACACCGTCGGCATGGTCACCGACCTCGACGCCCACCTCGTCGAGCGCGCCCTGGAGTCGCTCGGCGCCGAACTGCACCGCCGCGAGCACATCCTGGCCCAGGTCGGGGCGAAGGACATCGAGGACTACCAGGACCTGGTACGCCGTAACCCCGGTATGGCGCCGCTGCCCCGACTGCTGCTGGTCATCGACGAGTTCGCGTCCATGGTCCGCGACCTGCCGGACTTCGTCACCGGCCTGGTCAACATCGCCCAGCGCGGCCGCTCCCTCGGCATCCACCTGATGCTGGCCACCCAGCGGCCGTCCGGCGTGGTCTCGCCGGAGATCCGGGCCAACACCAACCTCCGTATCGCCCTGCGGGTCACCGACGGCGGCGAGTCGTCGGACGTCATCGACTCGCCCGAGGCCGGCAACATCTCCAAGAACAACCCGGGCCGCGCCTACGTGCGTACCGGCGCTGCCTCCCTCATCCCCTTCCAGTCCGGCCGCGTCGGCGGCCGCCGCCCCGGCACCGTGGACCCGATGGCCATCGCCCCGTGGACCGGGGAGCTGGACTGGGCCGACCTGGGCCGCGCCGCGCTGGCGAAGCCCGCGGCCGCCAAGAGCGAGGAAGAGGAGATCACCGACCTGAAGGTGCTGGTCGACGCCGTCCGCGAGGCCAACGCGCACCTGCAGATCGCGCAGCCGCACAGCCCGTGGCTGCCGGCCCTCGCGGAGACCCTGCTGCCCGAGGACCTGCCGCCGGTGCAGGGCATGGGCGCGCTGCCTCCGGCGCCGTACGGCATCGAGGACCTGCCGTCGAGCCAGGCCCGCCGCGCGGTCACGGTCGACTTCGCGACCTTCGGCCACCTGCTCATCGCGGGCGCGCCGCGCAGCGGCCGCTCCCAGGTGCTGCGGACGATCGCGGGCTCCCTGGCCCGCACCCTCTCCTGCGCCGACGTCCACCTGTACGGCATCGACTGCGGCAACGGTGCGCTGAACGCGCTGACCAAGCTGCCGCACTGCGGCGCGGTGGTGGGCCGCAACCAGAGCGAGCGGGCCGTCCGCCTGGTCCGCCGGCTGTCGGCGGAGGCGAGCAAGCGGCAGGAGCTCCTCGCCGAGTACGGCTTCGCGGACATCGGCGAGCAGCGCGCGGCGACGCCGGAGGACCGGCGGCTGCCGCACATCGTGCTGCTCCTCGACCGCTGGGAGGGCTGGATGTCCTCCCTGGGTGAGCTGGAGCACGGCGAGCTGACCGACGAGCTGCTGACCCTGATGCGCGAGGGCGCGAGCGTCGGCATCCACCTGGTGATCACGGGCGACAGGCAGCTCCTGACCGGCCGGATCGCCTCGCTGACGGAGGACAAGCTCGGCCTGCGCCTTGCGGACCGTACCGACTTCTCGATGCTGGGCATCAATAGCCGCAAGGTGCCGGACGAGATCCCGCCGGGCCGCGCGTTCCGCAACGAGACGGGTACGGAGATCCAGTTCGCGCTGCTGAGCGAGGACTCCACCGGGCAGGGGCAGAACGCGGCCCTCGCGGCCATCGGTGAGGGCGCGACCCGCCGGGACGCGGCGGTGCCGCGGGCCCTGCGGCCGTTCCGGGTGGACTCGCTGCCCAGCCGCATCACCTTCGACCAGGCGTGGCAGCACATCGACCCGGCGGCGTCCGCCTCGCGGATGTGGGGCCTGGTGGGCGTCGGCGGCGACGACCTGATGGCCTTCGGCCCGGACCTGGCACAGGGCACGCCCGGCTTCGTGATCGCGGGCCCGGCGAAGTCGGGCCGCTCGACGGTGCTGATGAACCTGGCGCGTACGTTCGTGGGCCGCGGCGCCCGCCTCGTCGTCTGCGCCCCGCGGACCTCCCCGCTGCGCGAACTGAAGGGTCTTCAGGGCGTCGTGGCGGTCTTCACGGGCAGCGACATCGAAGAGGACGAGCTGCAGGAGGCCGTCGCGACGGCCTCACCGGAGCACCCGATCGTCATCCTGATCGACGACGGCGAACTCCTTGAAGACTGCGACGCGGAGGACGAGTTCAAGCGGCTGATCTCGACGGGCTCCGACCGAGGCATCGGCATCGTCATCGCCGGCGACGAGGACGACGTCTGCTCGGGCTTCAGCGGCTGGCAGGTCGACCTGAAGAAGTCCAAGCGCGGCCTGCTGCTGTCCCCGCAGGACACCTCGAGCGGCGAACTGATCGGCGTCCGCCTGAACCGCAGCACGGTAGGCGGCCCGGTGAACCCGGGCAAGGGCCTGCTGCACCTGGGGAACGGGGAGGCGTTCACGGTGACTGTGCCGGTGGGCTGAGCGGCGACGTGAAGCTGTTGGCTACGTAAGAGCAAAGGGGGAGGCGCCATATGGGCGGCCACGATCGGCTGGTTGTCGACTACACGCTGCTTGAGTCCTCGAAGAGCAATCTTCAGGAGATCAAGAAGGTCATGGATGACATCGATGATCACAGTGAAGACATACAGGACATCTGGGGTCACGACAGCATCGCCGAAAAGATGGACGAGTTCGTCTCCAACTGGGACAACTATCGAGAGAAGTTGGTGGACAGCGTCAAGGAGTTGGGGGAGCACGTAGAGGGTGCCCTCAAGAACTTCAAGAAGCAGGATCTCGACCTGAAGAACGCAACCGAGAAGCACGGGAAAAACGGGGGAAAGTAAGCGATGGGAAAAGGTAGGGGCAGGCGCCGGCCGGTCGACTGGCATCCGCTGGCGGAGAAGGACCCGATCCCCGGTGACCCGGAGGACATCCGGCACGAGGTCACGGAGATGAAGAACCTCGCCAAGACACTCCGCGATCAGGCCCGAATTCTGCGCAAGGCCGAGGACGGCGATGCGCTGAAGGGGGCGTACGCCGACAAGATCCGTGAGAAGGCCGGCGAGCTGGAAAAGCACTTCCGTGAGACGGCGGGCCGTTACGAGCGCGTGGTCGGTGACCTGGGCAAGTGGGCCAACGAACTGGAGGGCTTCCAGGAGCGGGCGGACGGGATCCTCAAGGCCGCGAAGAGCGCCGATGAGCACCACACTGCCGAGGTGAAGAAGAAGGAAGCCGAGGCGAAGAGGGACGGCAAGGACAAGCCGGAGGACTCTGACCCCGACAGTCACCTGGCGTCGTACCGCAAGCAGCTGAACGACGTCATCTCCGAACGCGACACCCGCGCCCAGCACTTCGCCAACAACATCGGTGACGACATTTCGGACGTCATCAAGGACAGTACCTGGGAAAACTTCGCGCAGGGGCTCGATACGGCGCTCGAAGTGATCGGCTATCTCGGGACCGCGCTCGCTCTGGTCGCCATCTTCTGCACCCCGGTGGGTTGGGTCGCGGCACTCGCCACCGCCCTGACGTTCGCGAGCCTGGCCGGCCACCTGGTGTTGGCAATCACCGGCGAGGGTTCGTGGACAGACGTCGCGTTCGACGCGCTCGCCGTGGTGACGATGGGGTTCGGCTCGGCAGCCATGAAGGGCCTCAAAGCCAGCCGAGCCTTGACCAAGACCGCTTCCAAGGCTGCCGCCAGCACCCAGAAGGCTCGCCAGCAGTTCGATCGTTACAAGAACATGCGCAAACTCCTCGACAAGAACATCACCCGCTACGGACCCAATTCAGAGCGTGGACAGATGGCGTTGAGGGCCAAGCAGCGGCTGCGTGCGCAGGGCGCCGGTGAGATGCGTGCAGCGAAGCAGGCGGAGGCCAATGCGCCCATGCCGCAGGTAGGCCGGGGATTCGGGGAGAAGGAAGGCCGGGAACTCGCCGCGGACGCCAAGCGTATGCAGTCGGCTTACGCCGGTGACGGCGCAGTTGAGGCAGGCGCGAAGGAGGCGCTGTCGCAGCATAGGAAGTTCCAGATCTATTGGGGTGTAGGAACGGGTGCCGACGTTGGCGACAAGGTGATTGATAACGCCTCGACGCTCGTCGGGTACGACGGCTACGGGGACCTCAAGGACGCCCCGACTATTGAAGTGGGGAGCGGATGGTGAGCAATTTTGGTCAAGGGAATGCAGGAGGTAGCATGATGTCATCCGGTAACGGCGAATCCAGGGGCCTGTTCGCGGTTCGAGTGATTGTGCTCGTCCCCCTCCTCTGGTTTCTTCTGGCAGGACTTATCGGAAAGTTTGCGGGGAGGGACTGGGTGCCGATCGAAGCCTGGGCCTGGCCCATGATGATCGCGCCCTTCGCTTTGACTGTGGTCTTCGTCATGTTCCGCCGGATTATCCAGGACCCTGAGCACGTGGGCAGCTTGCCGACCATGTCCAAGGTGGCGGCAGGGCTGCTTCTTGTCGCAAATGGCGCGCTGATCATCTACTCGTGGGTGGCAGTGGTTCCGGCAGTGCTGTGTCTGGCGATCCTGCTGAGTGGACTGATCAAGAAGCCAGCCAAGGAGACCCCGTGAGCTCCAGCGGGACGGTCGAAGCGACACCTACCGGATACACGCTCATCATCCCGCCTGGCTGGGCTCGGATTCCCCTCCGCGAGGGAACCAAAGAGGCTCTCGAGCAGATCTTCTTCACGCATCTGGACAAGGTCCCGGACGGGGTCGCGCGCGACGACGCGATGCGTCTTCGGCTCGAACTGCGCCGGCAGTTGGAGAAGAAGGCTCGCGCGGCACGGCGTAACGGCGGCCTGGACCTTTACCTACCGGTAAGCCCACGTAAGGGCACCGTCGTAGCCGCATCGTTCATCGTGTCCGAGCTGCCCATCGGGGGCGCCGGGCAGGCCCAGGCCAAACATGTCCTCAAGCGGCTCGCAGCCAACTCCGCCGGTCCTGGCGTGACCACCAGGGAACTATCCGGCAGTACAGCCGTACGGCGGGAGGACCGGGTAGCGGCAGAGCCCGGCCGGGAGCTCGATGTTGATACCCGCCGGGTCGAATACGTCATGCCGGTGGCCGGTAACTCAGGGAACTGGCTTTCGATCAGTTTTTCCACCCCAGGGGACGGAAACCTCGACAGCGATTTCACCGATGTGTTGATCGAGCTGTTCGACGCAGTCGTGGGTACGTTCAAGTGGAGATATGAATGAGCTGGCTCAACGTCAAGCACGCGACGTACCTCGACCCCTGGATCCGCGTTCCGCTCATGTGGCCCGAGCCGGGGCTTGAGGACGTAGAGGCTGCGCAGAGCCCCCAGGCATGGGCGCGCATCTTTGCTGAGGCGTGGTGGGAAGATTTCGCGACCGAGAAGCCCCGGCCGGGCGAGGTCGAGCTGCTGACCGACATCTTGGTGATGCACGCGAACAGGGCACCCGCCATCTGCCCGGGATTCGATGTCTTCTTGCACTTGCCGCACCCGAGAGACATTCCGATTACCGTGTTCGTGGACCTGCTCGAGATCGAGGAAGAAGACTGCGACACTGCGCTGCGCGAACTGACGCACGCTGATGCGGACTACGCCATCGAGCCTCCGATCGTCGAGAAATTCGACTCTCCGCACCTCGGCACCGGTCTGCGTGTGCTGCGCTACTTCCAGGACGAGGACAGCAACGAGGTGCACGCCGGCCTCCGTTATGCCTGGCGCTACGAGAGCGGCTCGGAAGCCGCAGATGTCCTCATCCTCCTGTCCCACCCGGAACCGGGCCGGATTATCCGCGCATTCCCCGACATCGACGAATTCGCTCGCACCATCCGTATTAGCCCGGATGAGGAAGCGGATACCTGGAAGTCTGCATGATCTGACTGAGTGCGACGCGGACTACTGGCTCCCATGCTTCTGCTTTTCGCTGGAAGGGCGACGAGGGGCAAACATTTACGCCATGACCACCTTCCGATGGAGCGCAGCATGAGCATTTCGTACGCACTCGACTTCACCGAAGGCGCAGTCCCGGATGGGTGGATTCCTCTCCCCATCCTTGAGGGGTGGGGTGCTGACCGGAAGCGGCGGAAGTGGGTGAAGAGGTGCGCTGAGTTGCATTGGGAGCTTCACGATGGTGACCCCCGTGACAAGGCGCAGGTGAAAGAGCTCGCGGGCATGCTCGAGGGCATCGCCGAGCAGTTTCCGCAGAAGATCCCCATGCAGTACTTGTTCGCGTACGTTCCGGATCTTCGCAGGGAGCCCTTGCCGTTCTTCTTCTATGCGGCCGCGTCGGAAGGGCCGATGGAGCAGGTTTTGGACACGCTGGTACAACGCAACCAGCCCGGAGCCGTCCAGGATCCCCAGATCGTGGACTTCACCACCGACAACCTCGGCAAGGGGCTGCGCTCCGTCCGCCGCTTCGTGCCGAGGGGCGGCGAAGCTCTCGCCATTTCGGTCAACTACGGGTGGCGCGTCGACTCTCATGGCATCGACCTGTCCATGCGCACCGTCAGCGACGACATCGGCTGGGTGTCCGCGAATGTCGATGCGTTCGACGCATTCGCCCGCAGCATGAAGGTGGTGCACCCGGACGACATCACCGTCGATTGACCGTGCCGCGAGACGTAGGGGACGCCGTGCCGGTGCCGCGGCCGGACATCCCTGTCTGTAGCGGCGCCTCAGAGCGGCAGAAAGACAGCATGAGACACCCCGCCGATCGTTCCGCTCCCCACGAAACCAGCGCTATGCAGTCTTCCGCCACCGGTGACACTGCCTGGCAGCACTCGGCCACCCGTCGTGCCTGGAAGGCGGGGCTCGCGCTACATCTGCTGGTCGTTC
Organism: Streptomyces ochraceiscleroticus; assembly: GCF_000720485.1. Classification (GTDB taxonomy): domain Bacteria; phylum Actinomycetota; class Actinomycetes; order Streptomycetales; family Streptomycetaceae; genus Streptomyces; species Streptomyces ochraceiscleroticus. The sequence goes on from NZ_JOAX01000008.1 coordinate 229,737, forward strand.
CTTTCGGAGTTGTGGCCGGCGGGTTCGCCGTAGCCCGCCTGCCCATTCCAACGTGGTTGCGCTGCACCCTGGCCGTGCTGCTCGTCATCGCCGGAATCTACGGGGTCTGCCGCCAAGTCTCCCGAGTCAGGCAGATGTTCCGGCTGCGTCGCATTCTGCGCATCTATCCTTGGCAGGTCTATGAGAGCGGTCTTCCGCACTCGGCCGGTGTGCGCTCCGCCCATGGGAGCAGGGCCTGGTTCAAGGTTCCGAGTCCGGACAACCCGAATTCCTGGGAACAGTGCTATGTGTACCGAACTCGGCGCAGCCGTTGGTGGTTGGAGCGGATGCCCCCGCAGGCCGGTCGCGAGGCCAAGGCGGACATCCGGACGCTGTGGGTCGTCGGCGATCCGCGCTTCCGTGCCGTCCTCGCGGTGCCGGGCAAGTGCGGGCCGCGCCGCATGTTGGAGCTCCCAGCAGGGGGCTCACGGGCCGAGCATCTTGCCAATGCCTCTCCCGAAGCACTGATCAGAGCCGTCAAGGCGGGTGTTCGCCTGCCGGAGCTCGCCATCCCGGCCATGGAATCGGACCGTGGTCCGGTGGTGCCGGCTCCTGAGCCGCCATCGGGAGCGGCCTGGGCCTTTCCGGCCACGCGTTGGTCGATGCGGCTACGGCTGCTGCGCGGGGCGGCTGTGCTGGCGGCTGCGCCGGTTCCTTTTCTCTGGCTTTTCTCGCTCGGGCCTTGGCATGCGAGCAGCGCCAAGGGCCTTGTCTTTGTGTTGGCCGGCACCGTGATTCCGGCTTTTCGGCGTTTGCGGAGCAGCTTCATCCTGCGTCGGACATTGCGCAGCAGAGGTACCCCCTGGCGGACGCTGGATGTGGAGATACGGCATCGGGGGCGTGCTCTCGTGTTGGTCACCGGTAATGAGGCTCTGCGTACGCAGCTTGCTCTTCGTCGGCTGCCGGCCGGGCGGGCGCAGGTCTGGTACGTGGGCGATATCTATGGTGCCGGCGTGGTTTCGCTGCGTGGTGACGGTGCCGTTATGCCCGTGCGGTGTACGGAGCACGGGCGTCCCGTTGCGAAACCGAAGGCCGCGGCTAGCGAAGAGCGCCCCCGTGTCCGCCGGTGGGGGCCCGTCGGCTGAGCGCATGGGGGACGGGGGCCGCGGTAGCCCGTACCGTGGCGCCTCGCCTTTCGGCACATCCCCACCCGATCTCCTGCACAAAGCCGCCTCCACAACTGCACGAAAAGTCTGGGGTGAGGGTGGCCTCAGAGGAGGAAGGGAGTGGTGAGGCCGAGGGCGATCATGCCGGTGCACAGGAGCCAGAAGCTGATGCGGGTGCGGCCGCGGCGGCTGAGTTCGGCGGAGACGGCGCAGAGGGCGATCAGGGCCAGATACGCGGCGACCGTGCGGGCCGAGGTGTGGGCGTCGACGTGTTCTATGAGGGCGCCGATGCCACCGGCCAGGAAGAGCAGGGAGACGACGAGCTGGGTGAGGCGGGCGTCGCGGGGGCTCGACGGGCGGTGGCGCCGGCGGCGCAGTACCGCGCGGCGCTCCCGCGGCGTGGCGGACTCCATGAGGAGTGCGATGCCCTGGTCATCCAGGTCGTTGTGGGGAGGCATGCGCGGGATCGTACCGAGGGTGGTGGCGATCTGGGATGGGGCGCGAAAGCGCTGGTGGAGGCCGGTGGAGGAGGTCGGGGCAGGGTGTGGGGGTGATGTGACGGGTGTGTGATCACTCGTCACCACGGAGAGGGAGAGGGAGTCCCCGTCGCGCCCGCCTCGACACCCCCTCAGCCCCGCCTCAGCCCCGTCCGATGTACGGCATCCCCGTAGCCATCACCGTGGCGAACTGGACGTTCGCCTCCAGGGGGAGGGCGGCCATGTGGACGACCGTGCGGGCGACGTCCGCCGCGTCCATGACCGGCTCCACCGCCAGCTCGCCGTTGGCCTGGAGGATGCCGGTCTGCATGCGGCCCGTCATTTCCGTCGCCGCGTTGCCGATGTCGAGCTGGCCGCAGGCGATGTTGTACGGACGGCCGTCCAGGGAGAGGGACTTGGTGAGGCCGGTCATGGCGTGCTTGGTCGCGGTGTACGCGATGGAGTGCGGGCGCGGTACGTGCGCGGAGATCGAGCCGTTGTTGATGATGCGGCCGCCCTGCGGTGACTGGTCCTTCATCGCCCGGAAGGCTGCCTGGGCGCAGAGGAACGCGCCGTTGAGGTTGACGTCCACGACCGATCGCCAGTCCTCGTAAGCGAGGCCCTCCAGCGGGCCCGGCGCGCCGAACGTACCGGCGTTGTTGAAGAGCAGGTCGACCCGGCCGAAGCGGTCGCGGGCGGCGGAGAAGAGCGCCGCGACGTCGGCGGGGTCGGTGACGTCGGTGGGGACGGCGAGGAGGCCGGAGCCGCCGCCGGCCAGCGCGCCGTCACCGACCAGTGCCCGGTTGCCCGCCAGCGCGCCGGCACCAGCCAGTGCGCCGTCACCGACAAGCTCACGGTCACCGTCCCCGGCCAAGGCGCCGTCACCAGCCAGCCCCCCGCCCCCCGCCAGCCTCACCGTCTCCTCCAGGGCCTCCGCGCGCCGGCCCGCCAGCGCCACCGACCAGCCCGCGGCGGCCAGCTCCAGTGCGACCGCGCGGCCGATGCCGGAGCCCGCGCCGGTCACCACGGCCACCTTTGGATTCTCCGTGTCAGTCATGGCGGCAGCGTAGGCGGCGCGGCTGCGCGCTGCCGTCGCGGGGCCGGGAAGTTCCCGCGAGTGCCGCAGCCATCGACTTCTGTTCGTCCTCAAACTCCCCCAGCTACCGCTGGGAGGTGCCCCCAGACGGGCTGGAATTGTCCGTTGCAGCCCCACTCCTCATCCCGCCGTCATCGTTGCGTCGTACATCCGACAGCACTCCGCCGCCCCCGGCCTCTGCAATCGCTGCAGACAACCAGAACTCCCGGATCACAGCAGCCAGGGCAGGGGCAGATGACTCAGCATTCCCAGCAGGATCAGCAGTTGCGGGCCGCCGCCGAGCACCTCGGGCGCCGCCGCTTCCTCACCGTCGCCGGGGCCGCCGCGACGCTCGCCTTCGCGACCAATCTGCCGGGCACCGGCGCGGCCTACGCTGCCGAGGTGGACGCGAAGCAGCTCTCCGAGAACCCCTTCACGCTCGGTGTCGCCTCCGGTGACCCGCTGCCCGGCTCGGTCGTCCTGTGGACCCGGCTGGCGCCCCGCCCGTACGAGCCGGGGAATGGAATGCCCGAGGCGCGGGTCTCCGTCCGCTGGGAGATCGCGCATGATGAGAAGTTCGCCCGTATTGCAGGACAGGGGAAGGCCGAGGCGCATCCGGAGTTCAATCACTCCATACACATCGAGGCGACCGGTCTCGGCCCGGACCGGGTGTACTACTACCGCTTCCGCGCCGGCGACTGGATCAGCCCGGTCGGCCGCACCCGCACCGCCCCCGCCCGCGGCGCGAGCCTCCAGAGCCTGCGCCTGGGGGCCGTCTCCTGCCAGGCGTACCACGACGGTTACTTCACCGCCCACCGGCACCTGGCGGAGGAGGACCTGGACGTCGTCTTCCACCTCGGGGACTACCTCTACGAGTACCCGGTGAATGCCGTCGGCGGCGCCCGTAATTACACGGACCGGACGCTGCCCGCGCTCTTCAACAAGGAGACGGTCACGCTGGAGGACTACCGGCTGCGGTACGCGCTGTACAAGTCCGACCCGGACCTGCAGGCCGCACACGCGGCGCACCCCTTCGTCGTCACCTGGGACGACCACGAGGTGGAGAACAACTACGCCTCCGCCATCAGCGAGGACAACCTGCCGCCGGCCGAGTTCCTGGCCCGCCGCGCCGCCGGCTACCGCGCGTACTGGGAGAACCAGCCGCTGCGCCGCCCGCAGCGGCCCAGCGGCTCCGACATGCAGCTCTACCGCCGGATGCAGTACGGCACGCTCGCCCAGTTCGACATCCTCGACACCCGCCAGTACCGCTCCGACCAGGCGTACGGCGACGGCTGGCACGCCCCCGGCCCCGAGTCCACGGACAAGAACCGCACCCTGACCGGCGCCACGCAGGAGCGCTGGCTGACCGACGGCTGGCGCGGCTCCACCGCGCTGTGGAACGTCGTGCCGCAGCAGGTCACCTTCTCCGAGCGGCGCTCCACCACCGCGGCGGACTACAAGGTCAGCATGGACTCCTGGGACGGCTACAGCGCCTCCCGGGACCGCGTGCTGGCCGGCGCGGAGGCGGCGGGTGTGGACAACCTCGTGGTCCTCACGGGTGATGTGCATGTGCACTACGCCTTCGACATCAAGAAGGATTTCGGGGACCCCGGGTCGCGCACGCAGGGCGTGGAGTTCGTGACGACCTCCATCGCGAGTGGCAAGGACGGCGCGGACAAGCCGCCCAACTGGGACGCCTACATGACGGCCAACCCGCACATGAAGTTCTACAACGGCCGCCGCGGCTATGTGACGGTCGAGCTGGACCAGGAGAAGGTGCGCGCGGACTACCGGACCGTGTCCGCGGTGACCACGCAGGGCGCGCCGGTCGCCACCGCCGCGTCCTTCGTGTCCGAGGCGGGCGACCCGGGTCTGAAGCCCGCCTGATCCAGCCGCCGGGGGGTAAAAAACAGGCCGGGGTCCGCCAGTACATGACACCATGGTGCGTACATCTACAAATCATGGAGACACTCATGTCGGACCCCGGCCCCGTCACGGCCGAGAGCCATCAGAGCAGCACCGGTCCCCGAATACCCGCCACGGCCGCAGGCCCCGCGCCGACTCCCGCGGCACGTCGCACGAGCCTCCTGGTCACCCTCATCCTGGGCGGCCTGACCGCTGTCCCGCCGCTCTCCATGGACATGTACCTCCCGGCCCTGCCGGCGGTCACCCGGTCCCTGCACAGCCCCGCCGCCACCGTCCAGCTCACCCTCACCACCTGCCTCGCCGGCATGGCGCTCGGCCAGATGGTGGTCGGGCCGATGAGCGACAAGTGGGGGCGCCGCCGCCCGCTCCTCATCGGCATGGTCGTCTACGTCCTGGCCACCGCCCTGTGCGCGCTCTCCACCAACGCCGAGTTCCTCATCGGCGCGCGGCTGATCCAGGGCCTGGCCGGCGCGGCCGGCATCGTCATCGCCCGGGCCGTGGTCCGCGACATGTACGACGGCGTGGCGATGGCCCGCTTCTTCTCCACCCTGATGCTGATCTCCGGCGTCGCGCCGGTCGTCGCCCCGCTGATCGGGGGGCAGATCCTGCGCATCACCGACTGGCGCGGCGTCTTCGTCGTGCTCACCGTGATCGGCGTGCTGCTCACCCTCGTCGTCTGGCGGAAGCTGCACGAGACGCTGCCGCCGGAGCGCCGGCACGCGGGCGGCCTCGGCGCCGCGCTGCAGACCATGCGCGGGCTGATCACCGACCGGGTCTTCGCCGGGTACCTGCTCGTCAGCGCCTTCGCCTTCGCGGCGCTCTTCGCGTACATCAGCGCCTCGCCGTTCGTGATCCAGGAGATCTACGGCGCCTCGGCGCAGACCTACAGCCTGCTCTTCGGCGTCAACTCCATCGGGCTGGTCCTGCTGGGCCAGATCAATGGAAAGGTGCTGGTCGGCCGGGTCTCGCTGGACAAGGTGCTGGGGGTCGGACTGGGCCTGATCACGGTCGCGGCCGCCGCGCTGCTGCTGATGTCCACCGGCGTCTTCGGGCACGTCGGGCTCGCGCCGATGGCCGCCGGGCTGTTCGTCCTGATGGCCTCGATGGGCCTGGTCATGCCGAGCACCAACACCCAGGCGCTGCTGCGCACCTCGCACGCGGCGGGCTCCGCCTCGGCGCTGCTGGGCACCTCCACGTTCCTGATGGGCGCCGTGGCCTCCCCGCTGGTGGGCATCGCGGGCGAGCGGACGGCCGTCCCGATGGCCGTCGTACAGGGTTCCTGTGCACTTCTGGCGCTCGCGTGCTTCCTGGGACTGTGCCGTCCGTGGCAGCGTAGGGAGGAGTCCACGGAGGACGGCACGACCGGCGAAGGGAACCGGCTCTGAACGCACCCGCATCACTGCGCCACGGCACCCCCCTTCAGGCGGGGCTCGATCCGGCATGGACCCAGCGGCTCGTCGCGGAGATCCGCGCGCTGCCCGAAGGTCCCGCGCCCTGCTGCGCGGGTGTCGTGGCGCTGGCGGGGCGCGGGCCCGTCGTCGCGGTCGAGGAGGCCGCGGGGTGGGCACTGCGGTACGGCTCGTACGACGTGGCCCGTGGGCGCGGGGTGCCGCTGGCCCGGGAGCGCTGGGAGCCGGTGCGGGCCGGCACGGTCTTCGACCTGGCGTCGCTGTCGAAGCTGTTCACGGCGATCGCGGTGCTGCAGCGGGTGGAGCGCGGGACGCTCGGGCTGGATGATCCGGTGGCCCGCCACCTGCCGGACTTCGCGCCCGCCGTAACGATTCGCCACCTGCTCACCCACACCTCGGGGCTGGCCGCCGAGCTGCCGTTGTACGACGGCGCTGCCGGCCCGGGAAGCGACCGGCTCGGGCCGCTGTGGACCGCGGCCGCGGCCGCCGTGCCGGGCCCCTTCTGCTACTCCGACCTCGGCTTCATCGCCCTCCAGCGGCTGCTGGAGACGGTCGGGGGTGAGCCGCTCGACGTCCTCGTCAGGGACGGCATCACCGGCCCGCTCGGCATGCTCTCCACCTCGTACGGACCGCTGGCCCCGGCCGGGGTGGCCGCCACCGAGGCCGAGGTACTGCTCAAGGCGCGGCGGCCGTCCTGTACGGGCGGTGTGGTGCGCGGCGAGGTGCACGACGAGAACGCCTACGCGCTGGGCGGAGTCGCCGGGCAGGCGGGGCTCTTCGCCACGGCACAGGACCTCGCGGTGCTGTGCCGGGCGCTGCTCACCGGCGGCGGGCCGGTGCTGCGCCCGGAGACCGTCGAGCTGATGCTCACCCCGCCCGGCCTGGGCTTCCGCGTCGCACAGCCCGGCTTCATGGGCGAGCTGGCCGGAAACGGCGCTGCCGGGCACACCGGCTTCACGGGGACGAGCCTGGTGCTCGACCCGGTGTCCGACACGTTTTTCGTGCTGCTCACGAACGCGGTGCACCCGCGCCGGGGCGGCGAGCCGGTGCCGCGGGCGCGGCTGGCGACGTATCTGGCGCGGGCGGCGTCCGCCGGCTGACCCTCAGTCCGCCGGCTGATCCTCAGGAGCCGCTGCTCCCCTTGTCGGTCCAGCGGGAGTCGTTCTCCCACTCCGAGTTCCTCTCACGCGCGGTCTCCATCGCGTGCGCGGCCTCCTCGCGGGTGCCGTACGGCCCCATGCGGTCGGCCGCCCGGCACTCCGGGCCCTCCTCGACCTTGGCGTGCTTGAGGCAGTAGTACCACTCGCCGGGCTTCCCTGCCGTACCCCGCTTGAACAGTGCCATCCCGGCCTCCTCCGCCTTGGGCGCCTTGCCTGACGCCATCCTGCCCGATGGCTCGCGGATACACTCGCTGGCATGTCTGGCCAGTCTCTCCTTGTCCCGGGGACCATCTCCCCGCAGCGCCCCGTCCCCGCCTCCATCCCGCGCCCCGAGTACGTCGGCAAGGACGCGCCGACCCCGTATACGGGCCCCGAGGTGCAGGACGCCGACACGATCGAGCGGATGCGCATCGCGGGCCGGATCGCGGCCCAGGCGATGGAGGAGGCGGCCAAGCTCATCGAGCCGGGTGTGACCACCGATGAGCTGGACCGGGTCGCGCACGAGTACATGTGCGACCACGGCGCCTACCCCTCCACGCTCGGCTACCGCGGCTTCCCCAAGTCCCTGTGCTCCTCGCTCAACGAGGTCATCTGCCACGGGATCCCGGACTCCACCGTCCTGCAGGACGGCGACATCGTGAACCTCGACGTCACCGCGTTCATCCACGGCGTGCACGGCGACAACAACGCCACCTACCTCTGCGGCAACGTCGACGAGGAGTCCAAGCTCCTGGTCGAGCGGACCCGCGAGTCGCTGAACCGCGCCATCAAGGCCGTGAAGCCGGGCCGGCAGATCAACATCATCGGCCGGGTCATCGAGTCCTACGCCAAGCGCTTCGGCTACGGCGTCGTCCGCGACTTCACCGGCCACGGCGTGAACACGTCCTTCCACTCCGGCCTGATCGTGCCGCACTACGACAGCCCGCACCACACGACCGAGATCAAGCCCGGCATGACCTTCACGATCGAGCCGATGCTGACGCTGGGCACGTACGAGTACGACATGTGGGAGGACGGCTGGACGGTGGTGACGAAGGACCGCAAGCGCACCGCGCAGTTCGAGCACACCCTCGTCGTCACGGAGACCGGGGCGGAGATCCTCACGCTTCCCTGAGCGCTTCCCCGAGCGCATGCGCGGGTAGGCTTTTACCGACAGGCTGTCGGGAACTGATTGACTTAGGTAAGCCTAAGTTGCCACAATCGGTTCCCGGCCGCTACCGCTCGGTCCCTGGAGGCCCGCCTTGGACGCGCACAGCCCCGCCCTCTCCACGCCGTTCTCCGCGCTGATCCGGACGGCGTCCAGCGAAGCGCATACCGAGGTGCAGCACACCTCCTTCATGGACGACATGCTCGGCGGCCGCCTCGGCGTCGCCGCTTACCGCCGCTATACCGAGCAGCTCTGGTTCGTCTACCGCGCCCTGGAGGGGAGTACCGAAGCCCTCGCCCAGGACCCGGTCACGGGCCCCTTCCTGCGGCCCGAGCTGACCCGCATGCCCGAGCTGGAGCGCGACCTCGCGCACCTGGGCGGCGCCGGCTGGCGCGACGGCATCCGGCCGCTGCCCGCCACGGAGGCGTACGCGGCACGGATCGCCGAGTGTGCGCGCGAGTGGCCGGCGGGGTACGTCGCCCACCACTACACCCGTTATCTCGGCGACCTCTCCGGCGGCCAGATAGTCCGCGGCACGGCAGAGAAGGCGTGGGGCTTCGCGCGCAAGGGCGACGGCGTCCGCTTCTACGTCTTCGAGGGGATCGGCAATCCCGCCGCCTTCAAGCGCGAGTACCGCGCGCTGCTGGACGCGCTGCCCGTGGACGACCTGGAGAAGCAGCGGGTGGTCGAGGAGTGCAGGCGCGCGTACGCGCTGAACGTCGCGGTGCTGAGCGAACTGTCGGCGGAGTTCGGCGGGGACGGGCGCAGCCCCTTGAGCGCCTGAACGCGCAGGGCCTAGCCGCACGGCTTACCTGAGCTGCCGTACCTCGCTCTGTGCGACCCGGCCTCCGAGGTCGATCCAGCCGCCGGGCCGCGGCCGCGTGGCGATCTGCGAGCCGCGGCCCTGCCGGATGTCCAGTGCCCTGCCCAGCGCGTGCGTGAGCTGCAGGGCCGCGGCCCCGGTCGCCTCGTCCTCGGTGATGTTGTCGTCGCGCCGCGGGAACCCCCGCGCCCGTACCCGCCCCGCGGGCTCGTCCTCCCACGCCCATGCGTACAGCCAGCCCTCGCCCGGGGGCGGCGCGGGGAGCGCGTCCACCTCGGCGACCGCGGCGTATTGATGCGGAGTGCGGCCCGTCGCCCACTCTGCGCGCCCCTGTACCCAGGTGAACTCCCCGTCGTGACGCACGGGCGCCTCACCGGCCGGCGGCCGCAGCGTGTCCACCGGCTCCCCGAGGTGCCGCAGCAGCCAGGCCGTGCCGACCAGCGGGTGCCCGGCGAACGGCAGCCGCAGCGTCGGCGTGTAGATGTCGACCGCGCCGCGACCTGCGTCGTCGACGAACACCGTTTCGCTGAAGCCCAGTTCACGGGCGAGCGCCTGCCGTTCCCCAAGTCCGGAAAATGCGGACCCGTCCGGTACGACACCGAGGGGGTTTCCGCCGTCGCCGGCCGGGCCGCAGAACACCCGCAGCACGTGAAGTTCCGTCATGACGGCATTGAACACCGGTGACAGATCAACAGGGCTGCGGGGTCTTACCTTGGCCGGAGCATTGCCAGGTCATTGCCGGGCATTAGGCGGTCTGTTATGGCTTCGTAGCCGGTGAGAGAGGGATCACTGGACGGGCGGGCGGGAATCAGGTAAGCCTCGGATAAGTTAGGTCCGCCTTAGTTCGCCGTAGTCCGAAAGAAGCATGGAGCCCGTATGCGAGCCCTCCGCTCCGCAACCGCCGCCGCGATCACCGTGGCCGCCGCACTGACCGCAGCCGCGTGCACGGCCAAGAGCGACGTGGCGGGTGACGCCGGGAAAGCCGGCGCCGTGCAGGTGACCGCCTCCGACGACGCGTGCAAGGTGTCGAAGAAGGAGTTCCCGGCCGGGCACGTGAAGCTCGCGGTCGAGAACAAGGGCAGCAAGGTCACCGAGGTGTACGTCTACGCCCCCGGCGACCGCATCGTCACCGAGCGGGAGAACATCGGCCCGGGCACCAGGGCCGCCATCACCGCCGAGGTGAAGGCCGGTTCGTACGAGATCGCCTGCAAGCCCGGCATGAAGGGCGACGGCATCCGGCAGAAGGTCACCGCGACCGGCAAGGGCGCCGCGGCGAAGCGGGACCCGAAGCTGGACGCGGCGGTGGCCGAGTACCGCAAGTACGTGCAGCAGCAGGCCGACGAGACGCTGCCGAAGGCGAAGGAGTTCGCCGAGGCCGTCAAGAGCGGTGACCTGGAGGCCGCGAAGAAGGCGTACGCGCCGTCCCGCATCGGCTGGGAGCGTACCGAGCCGGTCGCGGAGTCCTTCGGCGACATCGACCCCAAGGTCGATGTGCGCGAGGACGGCCTGGAGGACGGCCAGAAGTGGACCGGCTGGCACAAGCTGGAGCAGTCCCTGTGGAAGACCAAGAAGATCTCCGGGGACGACAAGAAGCTCGCCGACCGGCTGATCACCGACCTGAAGGACTGGCAGCAGCGGGTCGGTAAGGCGGAGATCACCCCGACCAGCATGGCCAACGGCGCCAAGGAGCTGCTGGACGAGGTCTACACCGGCAAGGTCACCGGTGAGGAGGAGCGCTACAGCCACACCGACCTGGTCGACTTCCAGGCCAACGTCGAGGGTGCGCAGAAGGCGTACGAGCTGCTGAAGCCGGTCGCGAAGAAGAACGACCCGGCGCTGGTCAGGGAGCTGGACCGGCAGTTCGAGGCCATCGGGAAGCAGCTTGACGAGTACCGCGAGGGCGACGGCTTCGTCGCGTACGACACCGTCTCCAAGAGCGACCGCAAGACGCTGTCGGACGGCGTCAGCGCGCTGGCCGAGCCGCTGTCGAAGCTCGCCGCCGCCGTCGCCCAGTAGGGAGGGCTCCATGGCAGTCGAATCCGAAGACCTGGCGCGGACCGCCGAGGACGGGACGGACGCGGCAGCGCGTACCCCCTCCCGCCGCGCGCTGATCGGCTGGGGCGGTGCCGGGCTCGCGCTCGGCGCGGTCGCGGCCGGCGGCACCGCCGCGGCGCTGACCGCCGGTGACGACCCCGCGCCGGCCGCCGACTCCGGCGGTGCCGTGCCCTTCCACGGCGCGCACCAGGCCGGTATCGCCACCGCCGTCCAGGACCGTCTGCACTTCGCCGCGTTCGACGTCACCACCGACGACCGGGAAGCGCTGATCGATCTCCTCAAGGAGTGGACGGCCGCCGCCGCGCGGATGACGGCGGGGCGGCCGGTCGGCGAGGGCGCGGTCGGCGGGCTCGCCGAGGCGCCGCCGGACGACACCGGCGAGGCGCTGGACCTCAAGCCCTCCCGGCTCACCCTGACCTTCGGGATCGGGCCCACGCTCTTCGAGAAGAAGGGCGAGGACCGCTTCGGGATCAAGGACCGGCGGCCCGAGGCGCTGATCGACCTGCCGAAGTTCCCCGGCGACAACCTGGAGGCGGCCCGCAGCGGCGGCGACCTGTGCGTCCAGGCGTGCGCCGATGACCCGCAGGTCGCCGTGCACGCGATCCGCAACCTCGCCCGCATCGGCTTCGGCAAGGTCGCCGTGCGCTGGTCGCAGCTCGGCTTCGGGAAGACCTCCTCCACGACGCCGGACGCGCACACCCCGCGCAACATGTTCGGCTTCAAGGACGGCACCCGGAACATCGCCGGCAGCGATGGCGCGGCGCTCGACAAGCACGTGTGGGTGGGGGAGCAGGACGAGAAGGGGGCCGGGGGCTGGATGGCCGGCGGCTCGTACCTCGTCGCGCGCCGCATCCGGATGCACATCGAGACCTGGGACCGCACCTCGCTCAAGGAGCAGGAGGACGTCTTCGGGCGCAGCAAGGGCGAGGGCGCGGCGGTCGGCCGCCAGAAGGAGTTCGACGCGCCGCACCTGAAGTCGATGCTGCCGACCGCACACGTGCGGCTCGCGCACCCCGACTCCAACAGCGGCATCCGCATCCTGCGCCGCGGCTACTCCTTCACCGACGGCACGGACGGCCTGGGCCGGCTGGACGCGGGGCTGTTCTTCCTCGCGTACCAGCGGGACGTACGGGACGGCTTCGTGCCGCTGCAGAAGAACCTGGCGCGCCACGACGCGCTCAACGAATACATCCAGCACGTGGGTTCGGCCGTGTTCGCCGTCCCGCCGGGCGTCCGCGGCAAGGACGACTGGTGGGGCCGGGCGCTGTTCGCCTGACTTCCGTCGGAAATGAGAGGGAACCGACGTGTTCGGTAACTATCTGATCGGCCTGCGCGAAGGGCTGGAGGCCAGCCTGGTCGTCTGCATCCTCATCGCGTACCTGGTCAAGACCGACCGCCGTGACGCGCTGAAGCCCATCTGGCTCGGCATCGCGGTCGCCGTCCTGCTCGCGCTCGGCTTCGGTTGCGTGCTCCAATTCGGGTCGCAGACGCTGACGTTCGAGGCGCAGGAAGCACTCGGCGGGTCGCTGTCCATCGTCGCGGTGGGCCTGGTGACGTGGATGGTCTTCTGGATGCGGCGCACCGCGCGGCACCTGAAGGCGGAGCTGCACGGCAAGCTGGACGCGGCGCTCGCCATGGGTACCGCCGCGCTCGTCCTCACCGCGTTCCTCGCGGTGGGCCGCGAGGGCCTGGAGACCGCGTTGTTCGTCTGGGCCGCCGTGCAGGCGAGTTCGGACGGTACGCCCAAGCCGCTCATCGGCGTGGTGCTCGGTCTGCTCACCGCCGTGCTGCTGGGCTGGCTGTTCTACCGCGGCGCGCTGAAGATCAACCTGGCGAAGTTCTTCACCTGGACCGGCGGGATGCTTGTCGTGGTCGCCGCCGGCGTCCTCGCGTACGGCGTCCACGACCTGCAGGAGGCCCGCTTCCTCCCGGGCCTGGGCAGCAAGGCGTTCGACATCAGCGAGCAGGTTCCGGCCGACAGCTGGTACGGCACGCTGCTGAAGGGCGTCTTCAACTTCCAGCCCGACCCGACAGTTGTCCAGGCCGTGGTCTGGTGCCTCTACCTGATCCCCACGCTCCTCTTCTTCTTCGCCCCCGGTAGGGTGGCGCAGAATCGAGCCACCCCGGCGGCCGCAGAGTCCGCCCCGGTCGCCCAGAAGGAGCCCGAGCCCCATGACACGCAGGTCGCCGTTCCGGGTGCCCGTCGCGATGATGACCGCGAGCGCAGCACTGCTGACGCTGAGCGGGTGCATGACGGTGCACGGCGAACGGGAGAAGATCCCGGCGCTGTCGAAGGCTGAGGCCGGCAAGGTCCTGAAGCAGTTCGTCGCCGGGTACAACAAGGCCAACACGACCTTGGACCCGGCGGTGAACGCCACCTATGAGACCGGCGCGCTGCACGACATCGACGAGGCCATCACCAAGGGCGGCCGCCAGGTCAGCCCGAACGGCAACCCGGGCTTCAAACCCCTGGAGCTGAGCGACGCCCGGTTCGCGATACCCAAGCAGGCGGGCTGGCCGAAGTTCTTCGTCGCCGACACGGTCAGCAACCGCAACAACGGCCACTGGTTCGTCGCCTTCACCCGCAACGGGATCGGCGAGAAGTGGAAGGCCGCCTACCTCCTGCTGCTGGACGAGGACGAGGTGCCGGAGTTCGCCACCGACAAGGACGGCCACGCCGAGGTGGTACCGGCCAAGGGCTCCGGCCTGACGGTGGACCCGGGCAAGCTGGGGAAGACGTACGCCAAGTACCTCAAGACCGGTGAGGGCAACACCTTCGCGCCGGGCGTGGACACCGACGGCTGGCGCGCACAGCGACAGGCCGCGGCCGACCGGCCGGGCCAGCACACCGAGACCGTGGACGAGCCGTACAAGGCCCCGGCGATGGCGCTGCGCACGAAGGACGGCGGCGCGCTGGCCTTCTTTGCTACGTACCACTTCCAGCACCGGACGCTGCCCGCCGGCCACTCCTTCGCGCTCAAGCCGGCGGTGGAGGCGGTGCGCGAGGGGCCGCGGAAGAAGACCAACAAGATGACCTTCACGACCGTGTCCGAGCAGGTCGTGAAGGTACCGGCCAAGGACGCCGGTGGCGGGGTGGTCTTCCTCAACCGGCAGGGCCGGACGACGGAGGCGAAGGCCGACTAGCCCCGCCCGACGTGCGGGCCCGGTCGTCCGGGCCCGCTCAGCGGCCGATCGGCCAGGCCGCCGACTCGTGCTCGTTGTCCTCGCGCGCGAACGCGGCGCAGGCGTCGGTCAGCGTCTCCAGGAGGGAGAGCGGGTCCGGCAGCGGGCGCTCCGGGCCGCGCAGCCACCGCACCGGCGGCTGTTCGCCGGGCAGCCGGGAGGGCGGCAGCAGGACGTAGCTGCCGCGGCAGTGCCAGCGCAGCCCGGGGTGCTCGTCCATGGTCTCGGGGTGGCAGTCCAGCTCGCAGGGCCACCACTCGTCCTCGTCGTCCGGGGTGCCGCGGGTGGCCGTGAAGAACAGCATCCGGCCTTCCCGGGGTCCCGTGCCGCTCAGCACGACCGGGCCGACCTCCACGCCCTCGGCGTCCAGCCGCGCCAGCGCGCTGCGGCCCGCTTCGAGGGGAACGTCCAGCACGTCGTGGGCGATGCCGGTGGCGGTGACGAAATTGGCCTGCGGATGTTTTCGCAGCCACTGGGTGACCTTCTCGCGGTCGGTCGTGGCGACGGTCTGCCAGCCGAACGAGATGGGATGCCGGCCGGGGGTCGGACAGCCGATGCGCTCACAGGAACAGCCGTAGCCGGAGGGGTGCGCCGCCGGGGCCAGCGGGAAACCCGCGTCGGCCGCTGCCAGCAGCAGGTCCTCGCGGCCGCCCTGGGCCGCGGATGATCCCGTGTCCGTATCGACGCCGTCCGAACCGCTCCTCGGCCGGCGCAGCCACTGGGAGAACCTGCTCTTGCGTTCCATCTATCCCCTCACTTCGAGCGGTGGTCTGGGATCAATGCTGCCACCATCCTCCTCCTTGGGTGACCGGAGCGGAGATTCGGGGTGTACGGGACGCGTTGTACGGGGGCGCATCGGCGGCGCACAGGGGGCGCAGACGGAGCTCCGCGAGCGCCCGTGCCACCCCGGAAGCGCCGGGTCCGGCCCCCTTGCCCCGGCTCCCTCGTCCGGCTACTCCTCGCCCGATACGGTGCCGCCCCAGGAGGCGTCCCGTGCGGCGCGGTAGACGGCTCCCTGCCGCTTGGTGACCGTACGGCGCTGCAGGCCGTCCTCCGCCGTGCACACGTCCAGCAGCACCTGGCCCTTGCGCAGCAGCGGCTTGCGGACGATGCGGGCCGGGGCCGGGCGGGCCTCGACGCGGGTCGCCGCGACATACGCGTACTTCTCGTCCTCGTACGGCAGCGAGCCGCCCTTGACCTGGCGGTGCAGCGAGGAGCGGTTCACCCGGGCCGCGAAGTGGCACCAGTCCTCGCCCGGGACGATCGGGCAGGCCGCGCTGTGCGGGCACGGCGCGACGACCCGCAGCCCGGCGGCCACGAGCTGGTCGCGGGCCGCGCGGATGCGTGCGTACCCGTCCGGGGTACCCGGCTCGATCAGTACGGCCGTCCGCGCCCGGGCCGCCGCCGCGACGACTGCCTCCCGGTCGGCGCCGGTCAGCTCGCCGAGCACATACGAGACGGTGACCAGGTCGGTGTCCTCGGGGACGGTCAGCCCTTCGCCGATCACCTGGCGCTGCCAGCGGATGCCGGGAAGAGTGCCGGCGGCCAGCTCGCGGCCGAGCGCGAGGGCCGGCTCCGCCCAGTCCAGGACGGTCGTGTGCAGCTTCGGCCAGACATCGGCCGCGGCCCAGGCGGCCGCGCCCGTGCCGCCGCCGATGTCGAGATGCGCAGTCGGCTGCCAGTCCGGCAGCCGTTCGCCGGCCGCGGCCAGCGCGGACCGTACGGCTTCGAACGTCGCGGGCATCCTGTACGCGGCGTACGCGGCGACGTCGGCGCGGTCCCTGAGCACCGGAGCGTCCGTCGGCGTGCGCCCGCGGTAGTTGGCGATCAGCCGCTCGACGGCGGCCGCGGCCTGCTTGGGCGGCAGCCCGTCGAGGACCCCGGCGAGGGCCCCGCGCAGTTCTTCGTGCATTCGAGCAATTCTACGGGGCGGTGCCGGGAGCCCGGCCGCGTCCGCGACCGGGCGCAGGGCCGCCACCGGGCGGGGTCACCAGCGCGGCGGCGGGGGCGCCGTGAGCTGGTCGGCGAGGCGGGAGAGGCGGTCGCGGAAGCGGCGGTGGCGGCGCGGGGCGGGCAGGCTGTTCTCTCCGGCGGCCGCGCTGACCAGGTGCTGCACGGTGTCGAGGTCCAGGTCGGCAGCCCCGGCCACCGCGCCCTCCGTCGAAACCGCCGGCCCCGGCACCGTCAGCGCATCGTGCGCCAGCGTCCCCAGATCCCGGTCGCCCGCGTCCAGCGCCAGTACCGTCGCGCCGTTCCGCCGGGCGTCGTGCACCCGCTCCAGCAGGCAGGGCCCGGGCGCGTCCGGCGCCACGACCAGCAGCGTCTCGCCCCGCCGCGCCGTCTCCAGCCGCCCGAGGCCCACCGAGAGGTGCGCCGGGACGCCCAGCGGGACGCGGTGCCGCACCAGCGTCGGGGAGAGCTCCGGCAGGCCCGACCACGCGGCCTCGTCGTCGAGGTGCGCCGCCAGGTGCCAGGGCTCGTACTCCGCGCTGCCGACCAGCAGCAGCCCGCCGCCGTGCGGCGCCACGGACGCGCGCAGCGACCCGGCGAAGCGGCGGGTGGCCTGGATCCATTCGGTACCGGCGAGGACTTCGCGCAGCAGCGCGACGCGTACGGCATCCATGGCCCCGCATCCTGCCGCGGCACGCGCGCCGCCGGAGCGCCCTTCGAACGGCGTCACTCGTACGAGTAATGGCTGTTCGGTGGGGTGTCGCGGACCTTCTACGCCTCCTGCTGCACGCGCGCGGCCGGTCCCGCGCCCGCCACCGCGGACTCCTCGGCAGCCAGGTGGTCGCGGGGCGCGTCCGGGTCGAGCAACCGGTTCAGCCGGGCCGGCACGTCGAAGCCGACCAGCAGCACGACCAGGACCGTACCGGCGAAGGTCAGCAGCGCCAGCGAGCTGCCCAGCGACCGGCCCTCGGCGAGGCTCGCGCCCAGTACCGGCGCCACCGCGCCGCCCAGCGCCCCCACGTTGTAGGTGAAGCCCAGGCTCGCGGCCCGGTTCTCGGTCGGGAAGTGGCCGCCGATGTACCGCGGCAGCAGCCCGGAGATGCCGAAGCTGAGGGCCTGCAGGACGAACAGCAGGACGCCGAGGACCAGCAGGTTGTCACGCGCGGCGAAGACGGGGAAGACGAAGACCAGCGAGGCGAGCAGGGTGAACGCGTACGCCTTCTGCGCGCCGATCCAGTCGCCGACGAAGCCCGCCAGCCAGCAGCCGGCCATGGTGCCGAAGCCGGCGAAGAACAGGACGTTGGTGACCTGGCCGGGGGAGTAGTGCAGCTCGGTCTTCAGATACGTCGGCAGCAGTGCCTGGATCGGCCAGGTGTAGAGGAAGGCGACGAAGACCGTCACGATCAGCGCGAGGTACAGCAGCCAGCCGCGGCGGCCGCCGAGCTGGACGGCGAGCGCGGCCAGGGTGACGCCGGAGAGGACGGAGAGCAGCGGGACGGCGCCCGCGCCGACCGGCGTGAAGACGCCGAAGAGGGACAGCGTGGCCACGACCGTCAGCACGGTGTTGACGCTTGCGCGGAGCGGTGTGGCGAACAGTGGGCGGAAGGGATTGGGCCTGGTCTCCTGCCCAGCCACAACAGCGCTCCACTCCTCGGCCTCGGGCAGCGAGCGCCGTACCCACAGCGCGATCACGATCGGGGCCAGGCCGATGTAGAACATCCAGCGCCAGCCGAGCGCGGGCACGACCCACTTGTAGCACTCGGCGGCCAGCACCGAGCCCATCGAGAAACCGGAGATCAGGAAGCCGCTGGCCCGGCCGCGGACCCGGGCCGGCCAGCTCTCCAGTACGTAGGTGGCGCTGGCGCTGTACTCGCCGGCCATGCCCATGCCGATCAGCAGCCGGGCCACGAAGAGGCTGGTGTAGTCCCAGGCGAAGCCGCAGGCGAAGGTGCCGAGGGAGTAGAGCAGGATGCTCGCCACCATGGACGCCTTGCGGCCGAAGCGGTCGCCGAGCGCGCCGAGGACCGCGCCGCCGAGCCAGCGGGTGATGAACGCGCCGGAGATCAGGCTCGCGCCCTGCACCGTGCTCAGCTCGAACTCGGCGCTGATCTCCGTCAGAACCAGGGTGATCAGCACGAAGTCGAAGCCGTCGAGGACATAGCCGATCCAGGCGGCGAAGAACGACTTCCATTGGGTGGGGCTCACCTCCCGGTACCAGGGGAGGGCGGCCTTGCGCGCCGGGCGCGCGGTGCCGGTCAACGGACCGGCTCCAGGCCCGCGGCGGTCAGGTGCCGGGCGACCTCGGCCACGGACTCCGGGCCCAGCGGGAGCTGCGGTGCCGCGGTGGCCGGGTGGCCGATGACGCCGAGCAGGTGCAGCGCGGCCTTGAAGGAGCCCAGCGCCGAGGAGCTGCGGCCCATCTCCGCCTCCGGGCCCGCGTCGACCATGCCGAAGAGCGCGACCAGCCGCTCCTGCTCGGCCGCGGCGCCCGCCCAGTCGCCCGCGCGGCACGCGTCGTACAGCCGGACGTAGGCGGCCGGGTCGACGTTGCCGATGCCCGGGACCACGCCGTCCGCGCCGGCGAGCAGCGCGGCGTCCACGGTCAGCTCGGAGCCGGTGAGGACCGCGAAGTCCGGGGCCGGGCCGATGCGGCGGCCGTCCCTGCCGCCCAGCTCGACGAGGAGCCGGCGCAGCCCGCCCTCGTCGCCGCTGCTGTCCTTGAGCCCGGCCAGCGTGCCGTCCTCGGCCAGCTCCCGCACCAGCGCGCCGGGGAGCTTGCTGTGCACGGCGACCGGGATGTCGTATGCGAAGAGCGGCAGGTCGACGGCGGCCCGGATCGCGCGGAAGTGCCCGGCGATCTCCTTCGGGTGCGTACGGGTGTAGAACGGCGCGGTGGCCACGAGCGCGTCGGCGCCCAGCGCCTGCGCGGTGCGGGCGTGGTCGAGCACCCGGGCGGTGGTGGTGTCGATGACGCCCGCCAGCACCGGCACCCGGCCGTCCGCCGCCTTGAGCACGGCCTCCAGCGCGGTGGCCCGCTGCGCGTCGGTGAGATAGGCGACCTCGCTGGTGGAGCCGAGGGCGAAGAGACCGTGCACCCCGCCGGTGACCAGGTGCTCGACCAGCCGCCCGAGCGAGCCGGTGTCGACCTCGCCGCGCGGGTCGAGGGGGGTGCAGACCGGCGGTACGACGCCGGTCAGCGGGGTGGGCAGTGCCATGACGGGCTCCCGAGCGGCCAGAGATCGGATGTAGGACATGGGATGTCCTATGTCTGGGTCACAATAGACCCGGCCCGGAGCGGCCGGTCAAGAGGTCGCCGGCCGGATCATCCGGATCCACCCCGGCGAGACGGAGAGGCAGACACATGGCGCGCGGCACGATGTCCGAGGACGTCCAGGCGCAGATCAAGCGGCTCATCCTGCGGCGCAAGCTGGTGCCCGGCGACCCGCTGCCCACCGAGGCCGAGCTGGTCGAGCTGCTCGACGTCAGCCGCAACTCCGTCCGCGAGGCGCTCAAGGCGCTGCAGGCCATGCGCATCGTCGAGATCCGGCACGGCTTCGGCACCTACGTCGGGTCGCTCACCCTGGACCCCTTCGTGGAGGGCGTCGCCTTCCGGGCCGCGGTCCGCCACCACCAGGGCGAGGCCAGCCTGTACGAGCTGATGGAGGTCCGCGAGGCGCTGGAGGCCGGGCTCGTCGGGGCGGTCGCGCGCAGCCTGCCGGCGGAGGACCTGACCGTACTGCGCGACTTGGTCGACCGGATGGAGAAGGAGGCGGCGGCCGGCCGGGTGGAGAGCGGCACCGACCGCGCCTTCCATCTCGCGCTGTACCGCTCGCTCGGCAACCACCTGCTCAGCGAGGTGCTGGACGCCTTCTGGGACGCGCTGCGCCGGGTCCGCAAGGACCTGGACGACAGCAGCCAGGACCCGGAGGTGACCTGGCGTCAGCACGCGGAGATCGTCACCGCGCTGGAGACCGGCGACGGTGACCGCGCGGTCGAGGCGATGCACCGGCACTTCGACGGCATCCGGGAGCGGCTGAAGGGCGTCGTGTAACGGGCCAGGGGGCGAGGTCCTCCAGGAAGCCCGCCGCGCCCGTACCCCTTGCGTACAGCCGCAGTTCACCCGCAGTTCCGTTGCCTGTGGCATTCGCGCGAGGCGAGCGACACGGGTCATGTCGGGTGCCTTGACGCCCCGTTGGGCGCTCCCTATGGTCGCCGCAGGACAAGGGACGTCCTACGTCCGGTCGTTAGGGGCTGCCCGTGCCGTACGAGACTTCGCAACCCTTCAGAGCCGGGACCGGCGGCTACGCCAGTTTCCGCATCCCGGCTGTCGTCGTGACCGGGGCCGGCACCCTGCTGGCCTTCGCCGAGGGCCGCGTCGCCTCGGCGTCCGACACCGGCGACATCGACCTCGTGCTCAAGCGCTCCACCGACGGCGGCCGCACCTGGGGCCCGCTCACCGTCGTCGACAACAACGGCACCGGCACCGCCGGCAACCCTGCCCCCGTCGTCCTGCACACCGGCCCGCACCGCGGCCGCGTCGTGCTCGTCCACGTACGCAACGCGGGCAGCGCCACCGAGAGCGCCATCCTGCGGGGCGAGGTCTCCGCCGCCGACGGCCGCCGCGTGTGGCTCCAGTACAGCGACGACGACGGGCTGACCTGGAGCACCCCGCGCGAGATCACCGCACAGGTCAAACGGTCGAACTGGCGCTGGTACGCCACCACCCCCGGCCACGCGCTCCAGGTCCGCGAGGGCCCGTACGCCGGCCGGCTGGTGGTCCCCGCCAACCACTCCATCGCGCCCACCGTGCCCGGCGACACCGGCGCCGAGGGCCGCTACAACGGCGGCCACGTCCTGCTCAGCGACGACTCCGGCGCGACCTGGCGGATCGGCTACACCGACTCCAACCCCAACGGCTACATCAACACCAACGAGACCACCGCCGCCGAACTCCCCGGCGGCCGCCTCTACTTCAACGCCCGCAACGACTCCAACGCGCCCGGCACCCGCGTCGACGCCTACTCCGCCGACGGCGGCGCGCACCTGGAGAAGCCCTTCCGCTCCCAGGCCGGACTCGCCGCGCCCGTCGTCCAGGGCAGCGTGCTGCACCTCGGCACCCCGGACGTGCTGCTCTTCTCGGCCCCCGCCGACCGCGCCTCCCGCGCCCTGATGACCGTACGCGCCAGCCGCGACCAGGGCCTGACCTGGTACGACGCACACGCCGTCGACGGCCTCCCGGCCGCCTACTCCGACCTCGTACGGACCGACCCCGACACCGTCGGACTGCTCTACGAAACCGGCGACTTCAGCGCCTACTCAACGATCACCTTCCGCCGCATCCCCGTGGAGGAGCTGGCATGAGGACGTACGACACGAGTTTTCCGGGCGGCGCGCGCCGCAGAGCCGTGCTGGGCGGGGCCGCGGCCGTGGCCGCCGGCTTCGCGCTGGCCGGGTGCGGTGACGGCGGCGAGGACAAGAAGGCCGCGCCCAAGGAGCGCAAGAAGGGACAGAAGATCACGCTGACCTTCTGGTCCTGGGTGCCCGGCATCGACAAGCCCGTCGACCTGTGGAACAGCGAGCACCCCGAGGTCCAGGTCAAGGTCGAGAAGGTCTCGGCCGTCAACGGCGCCCAGTACGCCAAGATGCACGCCGCGATCAAGGCGGGCAACCCGCCCGACCTCGGCCAGATCGAGTTCCCCGTCGTGCCGAGCTTCCTGCTGGACAACGGGCTGCTGGACCTGACCACCGTCGGCGGCGAGAAGTACAAGAGCAGGTTCGTGGGCTGGCAGTGGCAGCAGTCCGTCTTCGGGAAGGGCGTCTACGCCATCCCGCAGGCGTCCGGGCCGATGGGCCTCTTCGTGCGCCAGGACCTCTTCGAGAAGTGGGACATCGAGCCGCCCGCCACCTGGGACGAGTACGAGGCCGCGGCCAAGAAGATCCGCAAGAAGGGCGCCTGGATCGAGACCTTCGCGCCCACCAACGGCAACCGCTTCGCGGGCTACGCCTGGCAGGCCGGCGCCAAGTGGTACGCCGTCGAGGGCGACAACTGGACCGTCGCCCTCGACGACGAGCCCACCCGCAAGGTCGCCGACTACTGGGAGGGACTGGTCAAGCAGAAGCTGGTCAAGACCATCCCGGACCGGCAGAACGCCTGGTACAAGGACATCCAGACCGGCGCCATCCCCGCCTGGCTCGGCGCGAGCTGGGGCGATGCGCTGCTGGTCGGCAACGCGCCGGACACCAAGGGCAAGTGGCGCGCCGTGCCACTGCCGCAGTGGACCAAGGGCGCCGACGCCCAGGCCAACTGGGGCGGCTCCACCACCGCCGTCTTCGCGGGCGCCACCTACCCCAAGGACGCCCTCGACTTCGCCGTCTGGCTCAACACCGACCCCGAAGCGATCAAGCTGCTCATCGAGGGCGGTTACGGGTTCCCCAGCGCGAAGACCGGCTACGAGACCAGCGACCTGGACGTCCACAAGGACTTCTTCGGCGGACAGGCGTACAGCCAGGTCTTCCGGAAGGCCGGTGACCACGTCGACACGAGCTGGCAGTGGGGACCCGGCGTCGACACCCTCTACCAACGCCTGGGCGACGCCTTCACCGAGGCGCTGAGCAGCGGCGACTCCTTCCGCTCGGTGCTGAAGAAGGTCCAGGCGCAGACCGTGAGCGACCTCAAGGGCAAGGGCCTGAAGGTGGAGAGCGGCGGGTGAGACGGCCGACCCGTACGGAAGCCCGCAACGCGCGCGCCGCCGCGGGCTTCCTGCTGCCCTTCCTCGCCCTGTTCCTGCTGTGCTTCATCGCGCCCATCCTGTACGCGGTCTGGCAGAGCCTGCACAAGACCGAGCGCACCGGGCCGCTCGGCCTCGGCGGCGCGGAGACCGAGGTCTTCGCCGGACTGGCCAACTACGCGCAGGCGCTCGCCGACGACCGCTTCCTCTCCGGCTTCGGCCGGGTGCTGCTCTTCGGCGCCGTACAGATCCCCCTCATGATCATCCTGGCGACCGTCCTCGCGCTGCTCCTGGAGAGCGCCAGCGCCCGCTGGGTGACCTTCTTCCGCAGCGCGTTCTTCCTGCCGTACGGCGTGCCCGGCGTGATCGCCTCGATCCTGTGGGGCTTCCTCTACGTCCCCGGCATCAGCCCGCTGGTGAAGATGGCCCAGGAGGTGGGCTGGGACGTGGACTTCCTCTCCCGCGGCACGGTCCTGTGGTCCATCGCCAACATCGTCACCTGGCAGTTCACCGGCTACAACATGCTCGTCCTGATCTCCCAGCTCAAGGCCGTACCGCAGGAGCTGTACGAGGCGGCGCGCATCGACGGCGCGAACGCACGCCAGGTCGCCCTGCACATCAAGATCCCGCTGATCCGCCCGGCCCTCGTCCTGACCTGCGTCTTCTCCATCATCGGCACGCTCCAGCTCTTCGCCGAGCCGATGGTGCTGCGGCCGCTCGCCTCCTCCATCGACTCCGGCTACACCCCCAACCTGCACGCCTACAGCGAGGCGTTCGTCGGCAACAACCAGCACCTCGCGGCGGCCGAGGCGGTCCTGCTGGCGCTGGTCGCCTGCGTCCTGTCGTTCGGCTTCCTGCGGCTGGTCGGACAGCGCGGGAAGGAGGACGGCCGGTGACCCCCGTACAGCTCCGCTACCGCATCCTCACCTGCACCCTGCTGACCGTCGCCGCCGTCTACTTCCTCGTACCGGTGTACTGGCTCGTGGTCTCCGCCACGAAGAGCAGCGGCGACCTCTTCGGCAGCTTCGGCTTCTGGTTCGCGAACCCGCGCCCGCTCCAGTACCTCGGCGAGGTGCTGACGTACGACCACGGCATCTACGTCCGCTGGTTCGCCAACTCCCTGCTGTACGCGGGCGTCGGCGCGCTCGCCGCGACGCTGCTGTCCGCTGCGGCCGGCTACGCGCTCGCGAAGTTCCCCTTCCCGGGCCGGGAAGGGATCTTCAACGTCATCCTGGCCGGAGTGCTGATCCCCGGCACGGCGCTCGCGCTGCCGCTGTACTTCCTCTTCAGCGGCTTCGGGATGTCCAACACCTATTGGTCCGTGCTCATCCCCAGCGTGGTCAGCCCCTTCGGTGTCTACCTCTGCCGGATCTACGCGGCCGCCGCCGTGCCCGACTCGCTGCTGGAGGCGGCGCGGATCGACGGCGCGGGGGAGTGGCGGATCTTCTCCGGCCTCGGGCTGCGGCTGATGATCCCCGCGCTGGTCACCGTCTTCCTCTTCCAGTTCGTGCACATCTGGAACAACTACTTCCTGCCGCTGGTGATGCTCTCCGACTCCGACCTGTATCCGATCCAGCTGGGGCTGACCTCCTGGACCGGTTACGCCGACCGGCAGCCGGAGCTGTACCAGTACACCGTCGGCGGCGCGTTCCTCTCCGTCCTGCCGCTGATGATCCTGATGACCGTGCTGCAGCGGTACTGGCGTACGGGGCTCACCGAGGGCAGCGTGAAGGCGTGATCACCGGCACGTCGCGCCCGGCTGCCCTGGCCGGACGGGGCGTGCCAGTATCGCTGGCATGACTACTCCTGACGATGCGAAGCCCACGACTCCCGTGAATGTCGCGACCGAAGCCAAGAAGGCGCTCAAGAGGGACCCCTGGGATCTGCCGGACGTCTCCGGGCTGGTCGTGGGCGTGCTCGGCGGCACCGGTGACCAGGGCCGCGGCCTGGCGTACCGGTTCGCCCGGGCGGGCCAGAAGGTGATCATCGGCTCGCGCGCGGCGGAGCGGGCGCAGGCCGCGGCGGACGAGCTCGGCCTCGGCGTCGAGGGCGCGGACAACGCCGAGTGCGCCCGCCGCTCGGACGTGGTGATCGTGGCCGTGCCGTGGGAGGGCCACGCCAAGACCCTCGAAGCGCTGCGCGAGGAGCTGGCCGGCAAGCTCGTCGTGGACTGCGTGAACCCGCTCGGCTTCGACAAGAAGGGCGCCTACGCGCTGAAGCCCGAGGAGGGCAGCGCCGCCGAGCAGGCCGCCGCACTGCTCCCGGAGTCACGCGTCACGGCCGCCTTCCACCACCTCTCCGCCGTGCTCCTGCAGGACCCGGAGGTCGCGGAGATCGACACGGACGTGATGGTGCTCGGCGAGAAGCGGGCCGACACCGACGTGGTCCAGGCGCTGGCCGGCCGCATCCCCGGCATGCGCGGCACCTTCGCCGGCCGGCTGCGCAACGCGCACCAGGTCGAGTCCCTGGTCGCCAACCTGATCTCGGTCAACCGGCGGTACAAGGCACATGCGGGGCTGCGGGTCACGGACGTCTGACGGGGCTGCGCGTCACGAGGCGTGACCGGCTGCGCGTCACGACGTGTGACGGGCGCGGCGCCGCCGGGGCCGGGGCGGGCTCGCGGTCCGGTCCAGCGGTGAGCGGTGAGCGGCGGGCCGGAGTCGGGCGGAGCCGGGCATGGGGGACACTGGAGGGGACCGCATACGCAGTACCCCGACAGGAGCCCCCTCCCATGCCCGCCCTGCCCCCGTCCGGCCCGGCCCGGCGTCTCGCCGTCTTCGCCCTCGTCGTCTGCGTCCTGGCGGTCGTCGCGGCCGTCGTCTCCTTCGCGGCGGGCAACCTCATCGGCATCGCCTGGGTCCTGATGGCCGGCGTCTCCAGCAACATGGCGTGGTTCTACCTGCGCCGGGCCAAGCTGGAGCGGGCGGCCGCGGAGGAGCGGGAGCAGGCCGAGGCCCAGGGCCAGGCCCAGGGCTAGAGACCCGCTAGAACGTCTGCGGCTCGCCCTGCCAGAAGCGGAAGAACTCCTGCCCGAGGTAGGTGTCGATCTGGGAGACGCCCAGTACCCGCAGGATCGCGTCCACCACCTCGAAGAACGCCTGGTTCACGCCCGGCGCCCACAGCAGCCCGAAGACCGCGAGCAGGCCGAACGGCGCGAACGGCTCCACCTGCCGCCGCAGCTTGTGCGACAGCCACGGCTCGATCACGCCGTACCCGTCCAGCCCCGGCACCGGGACGAAGTTCAGGATCGCGGCCGTCACCTGCAGTAGTGCCAGGAACGCGAGCGCGTACCGGAACGGCTGCGGCACGCCGTCCATCGCGCCCAGCCAGAACGGCGCGGTGACCACGGCCGCGAACAGGATGTTCGTCAGCGGGCCCGCCGCCGAGATCAGGCTGTGCCGCCAGCGGCCCCTGATCCGGCCGCGCTCGATGAACACCGCGCCGCCCGGCAGCCCGATCCCGCCCATGATCACGAAGATCACCGGCAGCACGATGCTGAGCAGCGCGTGAGTGTACTTCAGCGGGTTGAGCGTCAGATAGCCCTTCGCGCCGATCGAGATGTCGCCGCTGTGCAGCGCGGTGCGGGCGTGTGCGTACTCGTGCAGGCACAGCGAGACGATCCACCCCGAGACCACGAACAGGAACACGGCGACGCCGGTGTTCGTGGCGAGCTGGTCCGTCCACACGTACCAGCCCGACGCCGCCATGACGGCGACGAGCGCGAGAAAGACGGGACTGACGCGGCGGTCCGCGCGCCGTACTGCGGTGGTCATCGTGCGGTGCTCCTGAGGGATGGGCGGGGTGTGCGGGGCGGGTCCTGCGCGGCGGGGGCCGGTGGCGGGTGGGCGGGCGGCGGATCGTACAACGGAAAACGAGGAGCGGTATGCCGTGGTTCCAGGCAGGCTGGATCCATGACCGGACCCGGCTCGAACGTCTCTCCCCAGAACGCCGCCGACGACGCCGCCGCCGGCGTCCGCCGGGTGTTCTACGCGGACTGGGAAATGGGCTGCTGCGGCACCCCCTTCTCGGTCGGCGACGAGGTCAGCTGGACGGTGGAGCGCACGGTGGACGAGATGTGGGACTGGGAGCGGAACAACCACGGCCCGGACCCCGACGACCCGGCGCCGGTCACCGGCCGGGTGCGCGCGATCCACATCGTCAGCCAGGGCTACCGTCGCCGCCCGGGCTGCCGTACATACGAGCCGGTGCCCGGCGAGCGCAGCCTGCGCCCCGTCCGCACCTGTCCGAAGTGGTTCGCCGACGGCCCGGACGACGACCGGCACCACTACGTGGCGGAGTGCGGCGCCCTGGTGGAGCTGGAGGTACTGCCGGCGGACCGCACCGCCCAGGGGGCGCCCGAGGGGACCTGAGCCGTCGGGGCGGGAGCAGGTGACGGACGGGGACAACGGGGGATGAGGGGAAGCGGGCGGTGATGGGGGACGGCCAGGCCGTACGGGCTGTGGAGGACAATGGGCCGGTGCGTTACGGAATCCTCGGGACGACCCAGGCATGCCGGGACGACGGGAGTGCCGTCGCCCTCGGCGGCGCCCGCCTGCGCGCACTCCTCGCCGCGCTCGCGCGCACGCCGGGGCGCCCCCATACGCCCGACACGCTGATCGCGGAGGTCTGGGGCCCCGGCTCGGAGCCGCGGGACGCGGGCGCCGCGCTCCAGGCGCTCGTCGGCCGGCTGCGGCGGGCCCTCGGCCATGCCGCGGTCGTCTCCGTGACCGGCGGTTACTACCTGGCCGCCGACCCCGACGACGTCGACCTGCACCGCTTCGAGCGGCTGGCGGCCGAGGGCGAGCGGGCGCTGGCGGACGGCGACCCGGCGAAGGCCGCCGCGCTGCTGGACGACGCGCTCGCGCTGTGGCGCGGGCCCGCCCTCGCCGACCTCCCGGACGCGGTCGCGGAGGCGGCCGGGATCGAACGGCTGCACCTGGACGCGCGGCGCACCCGCCTCGCCGCCGATCTCGCGCTCGGCCGCGCGGACGAGGCGCTGCCGGCCCTCACCGCGCTGTGCCGCCGGCACCCTCTCGACGAGCCGCTCCAGCTCCTGCGGCTGCGCGCCCTGCGCGCCACGGACCGCACGGCCGAGGCGCTGGCCGCGTACGCGGCCCTCAGCGCCGACCTCGCCGACCGCCTCGGCACGGACCCGTCGCCGCCGCTGCGCGCTCTGCACGCGGAGCTTTTGGAGACGGCAGCCGCGTCCGACTCGGATTCGACGCCCGGTCCGGGTTCGACGCCCGGTTCGACGCCTAGCCCGGGTTCGACGCCCGGTCCGCCCGGCTCGGCTCTGGCGCCCGGCTCGGCTCTGGCGCCCGGCTCGGCTCCGGCCCCCGGCCCGGCGCCGCGGCCCGCCGGGAATTTGCGGGCGCGGCTGACCTCGTTCGTCGGGCGCGAGGCGGAGCTCGACGCGCTCCGCGCCGACCTGGCCGCGTACCGCCTGGTGACGCTGCTCGGGCCCGGTGGCGCCGGGAAGACGCGGCTGTCGCAGGAGGGGGCGGAGGCCGCGGCGGCCGGCGCGCCCGGGGCCTGGCCGGACGGCGTGTGGTTCGCCGAGCTGGGCCCCGTCGCGGACCCCGGCACGGTGCCGGAAGCCGTGCTCACCGCGCTCGGCGCCCGCGAGACCGTGGTCCGCGGCAGCGCCGCCGAGGGGCTGCGGGCGGCCGCCGACCCGCTCGCCTTCGACCCGCTCGCGCAGCTCGCCGAGCACTGCGCGGGCCGCCGGATGCTGCTCGTACTGGACAACTGCGAGCACGTCGTCGACGCGGCGGCCCGGCTCGCGGAACGGCTGCTGGCCGAGTGCCCGGGCGTGAGCGTGCTGGCCACCAGCCGGGAGCCGCTCGCCGTACCGGGCGAGCTGGTCAGGCCCGTGGAGCCGCTGCCCGACCCCGTCGCGCTGCGGCTGCTCGCCGACCGGGGCGCCGCGGCCCGGCCCGGCTTCCGTATCGAGGACGACCCGGAGGCGTGCGCCGAGATCTGCCGCCGCCTGGACGGCCTGCCGCTGGCCGTCGAGCTGGCCGCCGCCCGGCTGCGGTCGCTCGCGCCGCGCCAGATCGCGGACCGTCTGGACGACCGCTTCCGGCTGCTGACCAGCGGCAGCCGTACGGTACTGCCGCGCCAGCAGACCCTCCGCGCGGTCGTCGACTGGTCCTGGGACCTGCTCGACGCGCCCGAACGCGCGGTCCTCCGCCGCCTCTCCGTCTTCTCCGGCGGCACGGACCTCGCCGCGGCGGAATCGGTCTGCGCGGACGCCCCGGAGACCACGCCGCCCACACCCACCGCCGAACCGGCCGCCTCGGGTCCGGTCGCTTCGGGGTCCGGCGTCTCCGGTCCGGTCGCCTCTGGGCCCACCGCATCCGAGCCTGGCGCCTCGGGGTCCGGCGCCGCCGGTGCGTCCGGGGTCGGCGCCTCGGGTCCGGCCGTCTCGGGTCCGGTCGCCTCCGGGCCCGTCGCGTCCGGGCCCGTCGCGTCCGGGCCCGTGGCCTCGGGGCCCGTGGCCTCTGGGCCCGGCACCTCGGGGCCTGTTGCGTCCGCGCCCGTCGTCTCCGGGTCCGGCGCCTCGGGGCCCGTCGCCTCCCGGCCCGAGACCTCCGGGCCCGTCGCCTCCAGGCCCGACGCCCCCGGACTCGGCGCCCCCGTACCCGTCGCCCCAGTCGCCCCCGGCGACATCGCCCCGTTGCTCGGGTCGCTTGTCGACAAGTCGCTCGTCGTGGCCGTGCCGTCGGCCGGTGGGGAGATGCGGTACCGGCTGCTGGAGACCGTCGGGGAGTATGCCGGGGAGCGGCTGGACGAGGCGGGGGAGCGGGCCGTGGTCGAGCGCCGCCACCTCGTCGCGTACCGCGAACTCGCCCGCGCCGCCGACCCCCTGCTCCGCGGCCCCGAGCAGCGCCACTGGCTGGACCGGCTGGAGCGGGAGCACGACAACCTCCGCACCGCCCTGCGCCGCGCCGTCGCCGCGCGCGACGAGCACGAGGCGCTCTGCCTCGTCCTGTCCCTGCAGTGGTTCTGGACGCTGCGCGACCACCGCGGCGACGCCCGTACCTGGTCGACGGCGGCCGCCGCGCTCGGCCCGAACCCCTTCCTGCCGCCGGTCACCCCGGCCCCGCCGCTGTCCGCCCGGCCGATCGACGCCCCGCCCCCGATGCCGCCCGAGCAGCTCCTCGAAGCCCGCCGGGAGGTCCGGCTGGTCGCGCTGGCCAGCGTGGACGGCGACATGGAGGCGCTGCAGCGCTTCGAGCAGCAGGAGGAGCTGCGGGGCATCATCAGCGCCTACCGCGGCGGGCTGCCGCAGACCTGCCGGGTGCCGGGCGTGATGTGGTTCTACGCCGTCATGCTGACCGGCCGCTTCGCGGACCTGGTCGAGCTGGTCGACGACACCGTGCGCGGCTGCCGGGAGTTCGGTTACGACTGGGAGCTGGCGTTCATCCTCCAGCTCCGGGCGAAGATCCAGAACGACCGGCCCGGCGGCCTGCCCCAGGCGACGCGCGACGCCGGCGAGGCGCTGGAGATCTTCCGCCGGATCGGCGACGCCTGGGGAGTCGCCGAGGCGCTGGCCGGACGCGGCGAATCCCGCGAAGGACACGGCGAGTACGGCTCCGCTGCCGACGACTACCGCGCCGCGATGCGGTACGCGGCGGACCTCGGCGCGCACGGCCAGCTCCCGCTGCTCAAGACCCGGCTGGGCGGCGCGCTGATCGAGTCGGGCGACGTCGAGCAGGGCGAGCGGCTGCTGCACGAGGTGCTGGACGAAAGCCGGCACAGCCGCGACGCCGTCCCCTACGCCCGCATCCAGCTCGCCACCTGGCTGGCGACCGCCGGCCGGACCGACGAGTCCCGGCACCACCTCCTGCTCGTACGGGAGGAGTTCCTCGAGCGGTCGGCGCCGGAGATGTTCCTCGGCATGGTCGAGGGGGCGTTGGCCGCGCTGGACGCGGACGAGGGGCGCTACGACGGCGTACTGGAGGCCGTGCGCGGGGCTGTCGCGAAGATGCGCTCCCCGCTCACCCATGCCGTCACCCCCGATCTGCCGCTGTCCCAACTGCCCCTCGCCGCCCGGGTGCTGGCCGTGACCGGCGGCCCGGACGGCGCGGCGGACGGGGCCCGGCTGCTGGGCGCCTTCGACGCGCTGCGCGCACCCCGGCAGCACACGCCGCGCATCCTCCGCATCTCCCGCGCGGCGGCCGAAGCGGCCGTACGCGCCGTCCTCGGCGCGGCGGACTACGCGTCCGCCCACGCCGAGGGCGCCGCTCTCCCCCTCGACGAGGCCCTCGACCTCATCTGACCCCCGTTCCCGACGAACCGACCGGGACCTCAGATCTTCGGCCTTTCCCGATTCAGGTCGAAGACCTGCCTCGCGTCAGGTCTTCGACCTGAACTTCCTGACCGCCAGCGGCATCGCGACGGCCGTGATGGCTATCGCCCAGGCCAGCGTGATCAGGGCCGGGTGGGCTATCGGGCCCTCGCCGGCGATGAGGTGGCGGGCCGCGTCGGCGAGGTTCGAGAGGGGGTTGATCTTTGTGAACCCCTCCAGCCAGCCCGGCATCGATGCGGTCGGCGCGAAGATCGACGAGCCGAACTGCAGCGGCATCAGTACCAGGAACGCCATGCCCTGGACCGCCTGCGGCGTCTTCAGGGCCAGGCCCAGCAGGATGAAGATCCACATCACGGCGGCACCGAAGACGGTCGACAGCGCGATGGCCCCGACGAACTCCAGCGGCGAGCCCTTGATCTCCAGGCCCAGCAGGAAGCCCATGCCGAGCAGGATCGCGGTGGCGACCAGCATCCGGCCGACCTCGACGACGATCTTGGCTATCAGGACCGAGGAGCGCGCGATGGGCATCGTGCGGAAGCGGTCCATCACGCCCTTGCGGAAGTCCTCGTTGACGCCCGAGCCGACCGCCATGGCGATGTTCATGCCCATCATCGCCATCATGCCGGGAACCAGATACTGGACGTACTGCTGCTGATTGCCCTTGCCGGCGATGGCGCCGCCGAAGACGTACACGAACAGCAGGATGAAGACGACGGGCATCAGCAGGGCGTCGAACATCGACTCCGGGTCCTGCTTGATCTGCAGGGCGTTCCGCCGGACCAGCGCGCCGATGTGGCGAAGATTGGCCCGCAGGCCGATCCGGCCCTCGGCGGCCCCGGGCTTCGCGGCCGGCGCCGTGATCGTTGCGGCGCTCATGCCGCGACCTCCTCGTACTGGGCGTCCGCCGGCTCGGCGGCCGCGTCGGCCTCGGACGTCTTCTGGCCGGTGATGGCCAGGAAGACCTCGTCCAGGCTGGGCAGATGGGTGTTGATGCCGGCGAGCGCGAAGCCGCGCTCGCCGAGGACGTTGACCACCGCGGTGAGCTGCTCGTCGCTGATGATGGGGACGTTCACCACGCCGTCCTCGGGGTCCGCCGTGGCGCCCGCTATGCCGTCCAGGCCGGCCTGCGCGATCGCGCCGACCATGCGGTCCAGCTCGCCGCGGACCGCCGGGCGGATCTGCAGCGTGCGCCCGCCGACCTTGGCCTTCAGCTCTTCCACCCGGCCCTCGGCGATCACCCGGCCGCGGTCGACGACGGTCAGCTCGTCGGCCAGCCGCTCGGCCTCTTCCATGTACTGCGTGGTCAGCAGCACCGTCGCGCCGTCGCGGACCATGTTGTTGACCTCGTCCCAGACCTCATTGCGCGTGCGCGGGTCGAGGCCGGTCGTCGGCTCGTCCAGATACAGCACGGCGGGCTTGCCGATCATCGAGGCGGCCAGGTCCAGGCGGCGGCGCATGCCGCCCGAGTACTTCCCGGCGGGGCGCTTGGCGGCCTCGGTGAGCGAGAACCGCTCCAGCAGCTCGTCCGCGCGTGCCCGGGCGTCCTTGCGGGAGAGGTCGAGCAGCCGCCCGATCATGTAGAGATTCTCCCGGCCGGAGAGCTTCTCGTCGACGGAGGCGTACTGCCCCGTCAGGCCGATCGTGCGGCGCAGGGCGCGGGGCTGGCGCACGACGTCGTACCCGGCCACGACCGCCGTGCCGGCGTCGGGGACGAGGAGCGTGGACAGGCAGCGCACGAGCGTGGTCTTGCCCGCGCCGTTCGGCCCGAGCACGCCCATGACCGTGCCTTCCCGCACGTCCAGGTCCACTCCGTCGACGGCCTTGACATCGCCGAAGTGCTTGACCAGGCCACGGACTTGGACGGCCGCGCGGCCGTCGGCGGAGTGTGTCTTCTGCGTCATGGATCCACAGTGACAGGCACCACTGACAACGCCCCGACAGAGCGCCGACAGCCCAGGCCGGGCGCCGACGGGCCACCGATAAACCACCGACAGACATGCGTGGGGCGCTGCCGGATCATCGGCAGCGCCCACGGACCATCGGGCCGGGCCCGGCCCTCAGTGGAAGGTGTGCTCCTCCGCCGGGAACGTGCCGCCCACCACGTCCTCGGCGAACGCCTTCGCCGCGCCGCCCAGCGCCTCGCGGAGCTGCGCGTACTGCTTCACGAACCGCGGCACCCGGCCCTTCGTCATCCCGGCCATGTCCGTCCAGACCAGGACCTGCGCGTCGCACTCCAGGCCCGCGCCGATGCCGATGGTGGGGATGTGCAGCGAGCGGGTGACCTCGGCGGCCAGCTCGGCCGGTACCGCCTCCAGTACCACCGAGAACGCGCCCGCGTCCTGCACCGCCTTGGCGTCCCGCAGCAACTGCTGGGCCGCCTCCTCGCCACGGCCCTGGACGGGGTAGCCGCCGAAGGCGTTGACGGACTGCGGGGTCAGCCCGATGTGGGCCATGACCGGGATGCCGGCGTCGACCAGCAGCTTGATCTGCTCCGCCGAGCGCTCGCCGCCCTCCAGCTTCACCGCGCCCACGCCGGCCTCCTTGACCAGCCGGGTGGCGTTGCGCAGCGCCTGGACGGGCCCTTCCTGGTACGCGCCGAAGGGCAGGTCGGCGACGACGAGGGCGCGCTCGGTGCCGCGTACGACGGCGGCGGACAGCAGCGTCATCTCGTCCATCGTGACCGGGACGGTCGACTCGTACCCGAGGTGGCAGTTGCCCATCGAGTCGCCGACGAGCAGGACGGGGATGCCCGCCTCGTCGAAGACGGAAGCGGTCATCGCGTCGTACGCGGTGAGCATGGGCCACTTGTCGCTGCGGGCCTTGGCGGCGGCGATGTCACGGACGGTGACGCGGCGGGACCGCTTGCCGCCGTACAGCGACTTGTCCGCCGACTTGTCGGCTGCTGACTTGCCGGGTGCGGCGCCGGTCTTCGGGTCCTGTGTCTGGGCAGGCGAAATCTGCGTCATGACGACGGCTCCTGTTCAGGTCATCTCGAGGCGCCCTGACGGCGTCCCCGGACTCACCTCCCATGCTGACACGCCCGCGCGCGGCGGTGGAAGAGGAGCGGGCAGCGATGCCTGCCACGTGCAACAAAAATACGGAACGGTGCCGTATCGAAAAGCGGCGTACGCTGGCCCGTATGGCACGTTCTTCCGATTCCTCGCCCGGCGCCGGTGGCATAGCCGCAGCTCCGGCCGTCGCCGAGCACATCCACCGCCGCCGGTGGGCGATCCTCGGCGTGCTGATGCTGAGCCTGCTGATCGTGGTCCTGGACAACAGCATCCTGAACGTGGCGATGAAGACGATCGCCACCCCGGCCCCCACCGGCCTCGGCGCCAGCCAGAGCCAGCTCGAGTGGGCGATCAACTCCTACACGCTGGTCTTCGCGGGCCTGCTGTTCACCGCGGGGCTCCTCGGCGACCGGCTGGGCCGGAAGAAGGTCCTGCTGACCGGTCTGGTGATCTTCGGTCTCGGATCCGTACTGGCCGCCGTCTCCGGCTCGCCCGGCCAGCTCATCGCCTTCCGCGCCGTGATGGGCCTGGGCGGCGCGCTGGTCATGCCGGCCACCCTCGCCATCCTCATGAACGTCTTCGAGCGCGACGAGCAGCCCAAGGCCATCGGCATCTGGGCCGGCGGCGTCGGCCTCGCCATCGCCATCGGCCCGATCGCCGGCGGGCTGCTCCTGGCCCACTTCTGGTGGGGCTCGGTCTTCCTGGTCAACGTGCCGATCGTGCTGATCGCACTGGCCGCGATGGTGCTCCTGGTCCCGGACAGCAAGGACCCCCGGCCCGGCAGGCTGGACCCGGTGGGCGTGCTGCTGTCCGTCGTCGGCCTCGTGCTCCTGGTGTACGGGATCATCAAGGGCGGCCAGCTCGCCGACTTCACCGACCCGCAGGTGATCGGCACGGTCCTCGCCGGGCTGCTCGTCCTGGCCGGCTTCGTCCTGTACGAGAAGCGCATCGACCACCCGTCGATCGACATCAGCTACTTCCGCAAGCCCGCCTTCTCCGCGGCCGTGGCCGCGATCGCGCTGGTCTTCTTCGCGCTGATGGGCGTCACGTTCTTCATGGTGTTCTACATCCAGAGCGTGCGCGGCTACACCCCGCTCCAGGCGGGCCTGCTGATCCTGCCGCTGGCCGCCGCCCAGATGATCTTCGCGCCGCGGGCCCGGCACGTCGTCGACCGCTTCGGCGCGAAGGCCGTCTGTACGGTTGGCATGCTGCTGGTCGCCCTCACGATGTCCGGCTTCCTGCTCATGGACACCGACACCCCGATCTTCGTGCTGGAGGTGCTCTTCTTCCTCCAGGGCACCGGCATGGCGCACATCATGCCGCCGGTCACGGTCTCGATCATGCAGTCCCTGCCACGCGAGAAGGCCGGCTCCGGCTCGGCGCTGAACAACACGTTCCGGCAGGTCGGCGGCACGCTCGGGGTCGCCGTACTGGGCTCGCTGCTGTCCGCGAGCTACCGCGACGGCATCCAGAGCGCGCTGGACTCCGTACCGGGACTGCCGGCGGGCGCGCGGCACGCGGCGGGCGAGTCCATCGAGGCCACGCTCGGCGTCGCGGAGAAGCTGGGGCCCGCGGGCCGGGAGCTGGCCGCCGCCGCCAATGACGCGTTCGTGCACGCCATGCACGTCACCGCGCTCGGCTCCGCCACCGTCGCGGTCGTCGGCGCGCTGGTCGTCGGGTTCTTCCTGCCGGGGAAGACGGACGACCGGGCTGCCGGCCGGGGCCGGGAGACGCCACGAGAGACTTCTCCCGCGGGGAAGCCGTAACGGCGCACGGCGCTCCGGGCAGTACGGAACGAGAGGCGGACCAGGCGTGACGCGCGCGAAACGGGGCGGGACACCGGCCGATGATGCGGCACGGACCGAGGCGAAGCCGTCCGCGGCACCCGAGTCCCCGTGTGCCGCGGCCACCCGCAGGCCCGGACGGCCGCGCAACGAAGCGCTGGAATCCACGATCATCGAGAGCGTCCTGGACCTGCTGGAGCACGACGTCCCGCTCGCCGACCTGTCGATGGAACGCATCGCCAAAGAGGCGGGCGTCGGCAAGGCCACGGTGTACCGGCGCTGGTCCGGCAAGGCCGGCCTGATGCTCGACGTGATGCGCTCGCTGGAGGAGGAGAACCCCGAGCTGCCCGGCGAGTCGGTCCGCGACGACCTGGTACTGCTGCTGGAGTTCCTGCGCCGGCGCGGCCTGGCCAAGCGCAACTCCGCCCTGCTGCGGACGGTGATCACCCAGGTCAAGGCGCAGCCCGAGCTCTGGCGCGAGTACCACGACACGGTCGTCCAGGCGCGCCGCGACGCGCTGCTGGCCGTCCTGCGGCGCGGCATCGGGAGCGGCGAGATACGCGGGGACTGCGACATCGACGTCCTCGCCGACCTCTTCGTGGCGCCGATGCTCTCCCGGGCGCTGCTGCACGAGTGGAAGGAACTGCCCGAGGGCCTCGCCGAGCAGATCGTCGACACGGTCCTGGACGGCGTCCGGCCGCGTACGTGAGCGTCGGCACGCGGCCGCGCCCCGTATGAGCGGCGTTTGCCGGTCCTCCCGGACAGCAGGCAGAATGATCTTCCCGCCGCTCGTTCCCGGCTGCTCGTTCCCGGCTGCTCGGGCTCGGGTGCGGCGCGGCCAAGCCGCTCGTTTCCGACCGCTCGATGAGCGATTCATGCCCGTTCTGTCACAGCACCTGTCGGCGCGGGCACCGGCGGAACCCTGGCCATTCGCGCTTCGTCCCCAGGGGAGACAGCACAGGCTGAGCATCGCCTATGGTCAAGGCCCTAGGGTCGGGAGCCAGGCGGGGCGCACGAGCACGGCAGTGAGGGCATCGGGATGACGCAGGCGTACATGTCGGAGGCGGGTCGGGGCGCGGGCCCCGGCGGGACCGGCCGCCGGACGGGCCGCCTGACCGGGCGGTGGCGGCGCGAGGGCATGTGGCGGCGCGGCCTCGTGCTCGCCGTACTGGCCGTGGCGCTGGGCCTGCTGATGGTCCTGCACGCCGACGTACCGAACTCCATCGGCAACCTCGGCAGCCTGCTGGAGACCTTCCTGCCGTGGCTGGGCATCATCGGCATCCCGCTGCTGCTCATCGCCGCGCTGCTGCGCAGGTCGGCGAGCGCGCTGGTCGCGCTGGTGCTGCCGGCGATCGTCTGGGCCAACCTCTTCGGCGGGCAGCTCACGGACAAGTCCGGTGCCCGCGGCGATCTCACCGTCGCCACGCACAATGTCAACGCCGAGAACCCCGACCCGGTCGGCACCGCGAAGAAGGTCGCCGACTCGGGCGCCGACGTGGTCGCGCTGGAGGAGCTGACCGCCAAGGCGCTGCCCACGTACCGCGAGGCGCTCGCCGCGAAGTACCCGTACCGCACGGTGGAGGGCACGGTCGGGGTGTGGAGCAAGTACCCCCTCTCCGACGCCCGCCCGGTGGACATCAAGATGGGCTGGACGCGGGCGCTGCGCGCCACGGTCACCGCCCCCGACGGGCAGCGGGTCGCGGTCTACGCGGCGCACCTGCCCTCGGTACGGGTGAAGGTCAAGGCCGGTTTCACGGCGAACCAGCGGGACAACAGCGCCGAGGCGCTGGGCGAGGCCATCACCGCCGAGAAGCTGTCCAAGGTCGTGCTGCTCGGCGATCTGAACGGCACGATGAACGACCGGTCGCTGGCGCCGGTCACCGCGCAGATGCGGTCGGCGCAGGGCGCGGCCGGTGACGGCTTCGGCTTCAGCTGGCCCGCCGCGTTCCCGATGGCCCGGATCGACCAGATCATGGTCAAGGGCGTGGACCCGGCCTCGGCGTGGAGCCTGCCGTCGACCGGCAGCGACCATCTCCCGCTGGCGGCGTCCTTCAAGATCTAGCGCGTACGGCGAGCTTCAGCGCGTACAGCCGCGCACGGCGGTGGCCCGGGTCGTTTCTGTGACCCGGGCCACCGCCGTTTCCGTCATTTTCCCCTCAACGGGGCGCTGACTTCTGTCCGTAACGCGCAGTTCGCGCGGCGGAATGAATTACCTGAGAGACTTTGTTCCCGTAGAGAACTTAAGGCTGTCCTGTCTCGGCGCGCCGCTACGGGCGCGCTCCCCTTTGATCCTGAAAGGTCACTCATGCCCTTGGCTCTGCTCGCGCTCGCGATCTCGGCCTTCGGTATCGGCACCACTGAGTTCGTGATGATGGGCCTGCTGCCCAACGTCGCGAACGACCTGGGCACCAGCGTGCCCACCGCCGGCTACCTCGTCTCCGCCTACGCCCTCGGCGTCGTCATCGGCGCCCCGCTGCTGACCGCGCTCGGTTCGCGCATCCCCCGCAAGCGGATGCTGCTGCTGATGATGGCGGTCTTCACGGCCGGCAACCTCGCGTCCGCGCTCGCCCCGAACTTCGGCCTGCTCATCGCGGGCCGGCTGCTGGCCGGCCTGCCGCACGGCGCGTTCTTCGGCGTCGGCGCGGTCGTCGCCGCCCGGCTGGTCAAGGAAGGCCGGCAGGCCCGCGCGGTCGCCACGATGTTCCTCGGTCTGACCGTCGCCAACATCGTCGGCGTGCCCGCCGCGACCCTGCTCGGCCAGCACCTCGGCTGGCGCGCGACCTTCCTGGTCGTCGCCGCCATTGGCCTGCTCGCCATGGCCTCGCTGGCCAAGCTCGTCCCGCACATGCCGCGCGACGAGCAGAACGGCGTCAAGCAGGAGATCCGGGCACTGGGCAACCGCCAGGTGCTGCTCGGCCTGCTCACCGCGGTCTTCGGTTTCGCGGGCGTCTTCGCCGTCTACAGCTACCTCGCGTCGATGATGACCAAGGTCACCGGCTTCACCGAGTCGACCGTCCCGGTGGTACTCGCCCTCTTCGGCATCGGCATGACCCTCGGCGCGCTCGCCGCGGGCCCGCTGACCGACCGGGCGCTGCGCCCGACCCTGTACGGCTCGCTCGGCGCGCTGGCCGTCACGCTCGTCGTCTTCGACTTCACCGTGCACGTGAAGTGGGCGGCGCTGGCCACCGTCGTCGTCCTGGGCGCGGTCGGCTTCATGACCACCACGCCCCTGCAGATGCTGGTGATGCGCAAGGCCGAGCACGCACCGACGCTCGCCTCCGCCTCCAACCACTCCGCGTTCAACCTCGCGAACGCGGGCGGTGCCTGGCTCGGCGGCGTCGCGATCGCCGCGCACTGGGGCTGGACCTCCCCGACCCTCGTCGGCGCGGTCCTGGCCGTCGTCGGCCTGGCGATCGCGATCACCGCGGGCCTGATGGACCGCACGCCGACCCACTCCCGCATCGTGGCGACGAGCGAGGCGGGTGCGACGGCCCAGGAACGGACACACGCGGGCTGAGCTGTACGCGCGACGGCAGGGGCACGCACCGGCAGAGCCGGCGCGTGTCGGCCCCTGCTTCCCCCTCAGCCGTACCGTCCCGCCGTACCGTTTCGCCCCCCTCTTCCCCCATGGGGGGGACAAAAAGGTCCCCTGCTCAACACAGTAGCGGGCAGCACTGACAGCGAGGCTCCCCGCACGGGCGGCACCGACAGCGAGGCTTCCCGCACGGGCGGCACCGACAACGAGGCCGCCCGCTCGGTCCGCTCAGTCGCCCTCCCGCCATTGGTCAGTCGCCCTCCCGCCACCGGTTCGTGGTCGGGAGGCGGCGGTCCTTGCCGAAGCCCTTTGCGGAGATCTTGGTGCCCGGGGGGTACTGGCGGCGCTTGTACTCGGCGGTGTCGACCAAGCGGAGGACGCGGGTGACCAGCTCCGGGTCGAAGCCGCGGGCGAGGATCTCCGCGTGGCCGAGATCGCGGTCGACGTAGAGGTCCAGGATCGCGTCGAGGGTGGGGTAGTCGGGGAGCGAGTCGGTGTCGACCTGGCCGGGACGGAGCTCCGCGCTGGGCGGCTTGGTGATCGAGTTCTCCGGGATGGGCGGGGTCTCGCCGCGGTCCGCGGCCGCCCGGTTGCGCCACTCCGCTAGCTGGAAGACGACCGTTTTGTAGACGTCCTTGATCGGGCCGAACGCGCCCACGGAGTCGCCGTAGAGGGTCGAATAGCCGCACGCCAGCTCGGACTTGTTGCCGGGGGCGAGGACCAGGTGGCCCTCCTGGTTGGAGATCGCCATCAGCGTCGTGCCGCGGATGCGGGACTGGAGGTTCTCCTCGGCCAGCCCCGTGAGCGGGAGGGCTCCCATGTACGCGTCGAACATGGGCCCGATGGGGACCGTGCGGTAGTGCAGTCCGGTACGGCGGGCCAGTTCGGCGGCGTCGTCCTTGGAGTGCTCGGAGGAGTACCGGGACGGCATGGAGACGCCGTGCACGTTGTCCGGGCCCAGCGCGTCCACGGCGATCGCGGCGACCAGCGCCGAGTCGATGCCCCCGGAGAGGCCGATCACCACGCTGCGGAAGTTGTTCTTGGTGATGTACGCGCGCAGGCCCATCACCAGCGCGCCGTAGATCTCCTCGGAGGCGTCCAGCCGGGGGGCCGGTGCGGGCAGCGGCAGCCGGTCGTAGGGCGCGAGCGGGCCCTCGGAGAGGGTGACGTGGTCGACGCGGAGGCCGTCGTCGACGACACCGGACGGCGGCTCGGGCGCGGCGGCCGGCAGCTCCAGGTCGAGGAGGAGGCACTGCTCGGTGAACTGCGGGGCGCGGGTGAGCACGTCGCCGGCCGCGTCCACGACGATCGAGTCGCCGTCGAATACCAGGTCGTCCTGGCCACCGGTCATCGCCAGGTACGCCGTCGTGCAGCCCGCCTCCTGGGCGCGCTTGCGGACCAGCTCCAGCCGGGTGTCGTCCTTGTCCCGCTCGTACGGGGAGGCGTTGATGGACAGCAGCAGTCCGGCGCCGGCCGTACGGGCGGCGGGCACCCGGCCGCCGTCCTGCCACAGGTCCTCGCAGATGGCGAGGGCGATGTCGACGCCGTGCACCCGGACGACGGGGAGCGTGTCGCCGGGCACGAAGTAGCGGTACTCGTCGAAGACGCCGTAGTTCGGCAGGTGGTGCTTGGCGAAGGTGAGCGCGACCCGGCCGCGGTGCAGCACGGCGGCGGCGTTCTGCGGGGCGCCGGCGGGCCGCCCGTACCGCGGCTGGTCGCGCTCGCAGCGGTCGAGGTAGCCGGTGACGACGGCGGTCTCGCCGAGGCCCTCGTCGGCCAGCCGGGCGGCCAGGTCGCGCAGCGCGCCGCGGCTCGCCTCGACGAAGGAGGGCCGCAGCGCGAGGTCCTCGACGGGATAGCCGGTCAGCGCCATCTCGGGGAAGGCCGCCAGATGCGCGCCCTGCCCGGCTGCCTCCCGGGTACGGCGCACGATCGTCTCGGCGTTCCGGGCGATGTCGCCCACACAGAAATCGGTCTGATGCAGAGCCAGGCGAAGTCGATGCACGCGGCCGAGTGTAATCGTCGTACTGACGTTATGTGGGGCGGTCGGGTTTCGGGGGTGTTGCGGGGGCGGGTCCCGGGGCCCGGGCCCCGGGACCCGCTGCGGAGGGCTCAGCTGCCCTGCGCCTCGTTGTACAGATTCTTCGCATCGGCGCCGAAGTACGGGCCGAACATCGTGTTGGGCAGGAAGGTGTAGCCGAAGCTGTTCACCGAGGACTGCAGCCCGGTGCCGGTCTTCTCGTCGAACTTGGTGAACCACGGCCCGCCGCTGGAGCCGCCGGTCATGTTGCAGGCCATCCCGTGGTCCTTGGAGAACAGCGAATCCTTGATGGTGACGCCGCTGCAGTAGATGAGTTTGCTGCCGTCGTAGGGGGCCGCGGCCGGGTAGCCGAAGGCGTACATCTTCTTGTTGTAGCCGGTGTTGAAGGCGACGCCCTGGCCGCCGACCGCGTCGGTGAGGCGCTTCCCGTCCACCGGCGGGACGACCGCCGCGCCGACGTCGTAGTTGATGTCCTCCTTCGCCTTCCACTGCGGGGTGGTGAGGGTCTTGCTCGCGGCCCACTTGCCGTGCGGGGCCTGGCCGTCGTGGTAGCCGGGCACGAAGATCCAGTTGGTGTGCCAGGCGCCGTCCAGCTTCACGCAGTGCCCCGCGGTGAGCACCGTACTGCCGTTCTTGCTGGTCACCGCGTCGCCGGAGCAGGACGCCTGGCGGCCCTGGTAGGTGAAGAAGACCCGGCCCGCGGTGCTGGTGACCTTGCCGCCGCCGGTCCATGGTCCGCCGGGCTGCGGGAAAGTTTTCAGGGCGGGCGACG
Organism: Streptomyces ochraceiscleroticus; assembly: GCF_000720485.1. Lineage (GTDB taxonomy): Bacteria > Actinomycetota > Actinomycetes > Streptomycetales > Streptomycetaceae > Streptomyces > Streptomyces ochraceiscleroticus. The sequence continues at coordinate 272,271 of NZ_JOAX01000008.1, forward strand.
GCAAGGACGGCAGGGTGGGCGGCACGGCCGCTTTCTTACCGCGTGGCACGGTGTGCGCGGCCGGGGCGGCCGCCGCGCGGGCGGCCGCGGCGGTGAGTTTCTTCCGGGCGACGGACAGCAGGTCGAGTGGCTTCGCGGCGCGCATCCGGTCCGCCGTCCAGAAGGCGGCCGCCTTCTTGGCGTTCTGCTCGGCGGCGGCGCCGGGCGGTTCGGCGGCGCCGGCCGCGGGGGCCTGCAGCGCCGTGGCGCAGAGGGTGCCGGCGGCGAGCAGCGCCGCGGCGGTGACACGGGCGGACGCCCGGCCGGATATCCCGGATAACGCGGCGCCGGACGTGCGGGAGCGGTGGCGCCGGACGGTGCCGGTGCCCTGGACGGTCTGTCTCACGCGTACCCCTTGGTGCGGTGGTCCCGCGGGTGCGCGGGCCACGACGTACGGGCCGCCGGCCGGCGGCCCGGAGCGGAGTGGACGTACAGCGATGTGCAGAGGCAGCGTCCCACCGCCCCGGGACCGCTGTCAGGGGCGCGTCAAGGGTTTGGCCGGAACCGCCGGGGAACGCGAAACCCCGTACGGCCCCCGGGCCTGCCCGAAGGGGCCGTGACAACGTAATGTGACGGTAACCCCCGCACGCGATACTGGCGTGCCGCGCCCCGTCAAGGGCGATGGGCGTGGACAGGCCGTTCGACCTGCAAGGATTGGTGAACATGGACAAGCAGCAGGAGTTCGTGCTCCGCACGCTGGAGGAGCGCGACATCCGCTTCGTACGGCTGTGGTTCACCGATGTGCTCGGTTTCCTGAAGTCGGTCGCGGTGGCCCCCGCCGAGCTGGAGCAGGCCTTCGACGAGGGCATCGGCTTCGACGGCTCGGCGATCGAGGGCTTCGCGCGGGTCTACGAGTCCGACATGATCGCCAAGCCGGACCCCGGGACCTTCCAGATCCTGCCGTGGCGCGCCGAGGCCCCCGGCACCGCCCGGATGTTCTGCGACATCCTGATGCCGGACGGCTCCCCGTCCTACGCCGACCCGCGCTATGTCCTCAAGCGCATTCTGGCCAAGACCTCCGACCTCGGGTTCACCTTCTACACCCACCCCGAGATCGAGTTCTTCCTGCTCAAGGACAAGCCGGTGGACGGCGGCCGGCCGACCCCCGCCGACTCCTCCGGCTACTTCGACCACACCCCGCAGAACGTGGGCATGGACTTCCGGCGCCAGGCGATCACGATGCTGGAGTCGATGGGCATCTCGGTGGAGTTCAGCCACCACGAGGGCGCCCCGGGCCAGCAGGAGATCGACCTCCGGTACGCCGACGCGCTGTCGACCGCCGACAACATCATGACCTTCCGCCTGGTCATGAAGCAGGTCGCGCTGGAGCAGGGCGTACAGGCGACCTTCATGCCGAAGCCGTTCTCGGAGTTCCCCGGCTCCGGCATGCACACCCACCTCTCGCTCTTCGAGGGCGACCGCAACGCCTTCCACGAGTCGGGCGCCGAGTACCAGCTCTCCAAGGTCGGCCGGTCCTTCATCGCGGGCCTGCTGCGGCACGCGGCGGAGACCTCCGCGATCACCAACCAGTGGGTGAATTCCTACAAGCGGATCTGGGGCGGCGCCAACCGCCCGGCGGGCGCCGGCGGCGAGGCCCCCTCGTACATCTGCTGGGGCCACAACAACCGCTCGGCGCTGATCCGGGTCCCCATGTACAAGCCCGGCAAGATGGGCTCGACGCGGGTCGAGGTGCGCTCCATCGACTCCGGCGCCAACCCGTATCTGACGTACGCGGTTCTGCTGGCCGCCGGGCTCAAGGGCATCGAGGAGGGGTACGAACTCCCCGCAGGCGCCGACGACGACGTGTGGGCCCTGTCGGATGCCGAGCGGCGCGCGATGGGCATCGAGCCGCTCCCGCAGAACCTCGGCGAGGCCATCTCCCTCATGGAGCGCAGCGAACTGCTCGCGGAGACCCTGGGCGAGCACGTCTTCGACTTCTTCCTCCGCAACAAGAAGCAGGAGTGGGAGGAGTACCGCTCCGAGGTCACCGCCTTCGAGCTGCGCAAGATGCTGCCGGTGCTCTAGCGGCACGGCACACTCGACAATCCGAAAAACCGATCCGGCAGGTTCTCCGAGAGGCCCCCGCCCGATGGCACTTCCCGCTCCGCAGGGACGGCGGAGCAGCACGTTCACCCGGATGCTGCGGCACGGTTTCACCGATCCGCAGGCATCCGGGAAGCTGCTGGACGCCCCCGCACTGTCCTCCGTACGGTCCGACTCGGTGCTCCTCGAAGCGCTCGGGGGCACCGCCGATCCGGACCAGGCGCTCGTGGGCCTGGTCCGGCTGGCCGAGGTGCAGTCGGAGGAGGACCGGCAGCGGCTGCTGTCCACGCTGGTCACCGCCAAGCCGCTGCGGGACCGGCTGCTGGGCGTGCTGGGGGCCTCGGAGGCGCTCGCCGACCACCTCGTGCGGCATCCCAAGGACTGGGAGTCGCTGGCCACTTACGAGTCGGTCGACCTGCACCCCACCACCCCCGAGTTCGAGCAGGCGCTCGCCGAGGGCATCTGGGGCGAGCGGGGCGCCCGGCTGTCCCGCGAGGACGCGCTGCGCGCCGCGTACCGGCGCGCGCTGCTGGGCATCGCGGCACGGGACGTGTGCGGCACGACGGACGTGGCGCAGACCGCCGCGGAGCTGGCGGACCTGGCCACCGCCACGCTGCGCGCCGCGCTGGAGATCGCCTCCGAGGAGCAGCCCGGGGACGCGGCCGTCAGCCGGCTCGCCGTCATCGGCATGGGCAAGTGCGGTGGCCACGAGCTGAACTACGTCTCCGACGTGGACGTCATCTTCGTCGCCGAGCCCAAGGACGGCGTCGAGGAGTCCGACGCGCTGCAGGCCGCGACCCGGCTCGCGGCGCGCATGATGCGCGTCTGCTCCGACGTCACCCCCGAGGGCACGATCTGGCCCGTCGACGCCAACCTCCGCCCCGAGGGCCGCAACGGCCCCCTCGTCCGGACGCTGAGCAGCCACCTCGCGTACTACCAGCGCTGGGCCAAGACCTGGGAGTTCCAGGCGCTGCTGAAGGCCCGCACGGTGGCCGGCGACCCCACCCTCGGGCAGGAGTACGTCGACGCCGTCACCCCGCTGGTCTGGCAGGCCGCCGAGCGCGAGAACTTCATCGTCGACGTCCGCCAGATGCGCCGCCGGGTCGTCGCCAACATCCCGGCGGCCCAGGTCGACCGCGAGCTCAAGCTCGGCCCCGGCGGCCTGCGGGACGTCGAATTCGCCGTCCAGCTCCTGCAGTTGGTGCACGGCCGCAGCGACGCCACGCTGCGCAGCGCCACCACCCTCGACGCGCTGAAGGCGCTCGCCGCCGGCGGCTACGTCGGCCGCCAGGACGCCACCGCGCTGGACGCCGCGTACCGCTTCCTGCGCACGCTCGAACACCGCATCCAGCTCTACAAGCTGCGCCGCACGCATCTGATGCCGGAGGACGAGCAGGACCTGCGCCGGCTCGCCCGCTCGCTCGGCATGCGCACCGAGCCGGTCGACACCCTCCGCAAGGAGTGGAAGTGGCACGCGCGCGAGGTGCGCCGGATCCACGAGAAGCTGTTCTACCGCCCGCTGCTGGACGCCGTCGCCGTCCTGGAGCCGGGCGAGATCCGGCTCTCCGCCAAGGCCGCCGGGCAGCGCCTGGAAGCGCTCGGCTACGAGGACCCGGTCGGCGCGCTGCGCCACCTGGAGGCGCTGGCCTCCGGCGTCTCCCGCAAGGCCGCCATCCAGCGGACGCTGCTGCCGGTGCTGCTGGGCTGGTTCGCGGACTCCGCCGACCCGGACGCCGGGCTGCTGGGCTTCCGCAAGGTCTCCGACGCGCTCGGCAAGACGCCCTGGTATCTGCGGCTGCTGCGCGACGAGGGCGCGGCCGCCGAGAACCTGGCCCGGGTGCTGTCGGCCGGCCGGCTCGCCCCCGACCTGCTGCTGCGCGCCCCCGAGGCGGTCGCGCTGCTCGGCGCGCCCGACGGGCTGAAGCCGCGCGCCCGGGCCGCGCTGGAGCAGGAGGTGCTGGCCGCGGTCGGCCGCGCGGACGGCGCGGAGCAGGCGGTGGCGGCGGCCCGCGGGGTGCGCCGCCGCGAGCTGTTCCGCACCGCGGCCGCCGACCTGATCGGCGCGTACGGCACGGAGGCCAGTCCCGCCGAGGAGGACCACGGGCAGGCCGTGGACGCGGTGGGCTCGGCGCTCTCCGACCTGAACGCCGCGACGGTCGCGGGCGCGCTGCGGGCCGCGGTACGCGAGCAGTGGGGCGACACCCTGCCGACCCGCTTCACGGTGATCGGCATGGGCCGCTTCGGCGGCCACGAGCTGAACTACGGCTCGGACGCGGACGTGCTCTTCGTGCACGAGCCGCGCGAGGGAGCCGACGAGCAGGAGGCCGCCAAGGCCGCGTTCGCGGTGGCCAACGAGATGCGCCGGCTGCTCCAGCTCCCCTCCTCCGACCCGCCGCTGATGATCGACGCGGATCTGCGCCCCGAGGGCAAGACCGGCCCGCTGGTGCGCTCGCTCGCCTCGTACGCCGCGTACTATCGCCGCTGGTCGCTGACCTGGGAGGCGCAGGCGCTGCTGCGTGCCGAGCCGGTCGCGGGCGACGAGGAGGTCGGGCGGCGGTTCATCGAGCTGGTGGACCCGCTGCGGTATCCCCGTGAGGGGCTGGGCGAGGACGCGGTACGCGACATCCGTCGGCTCAAGGCGCGGATGGAGTCCGAGCGGCTGCCGCGCGGCGCCGATCCGACGATGCACACGAAGCTGGGGCGCGGCGGCCTGAGCGACGTGGAGTGGACCGTACAGCTCCTCCAGATGCGGCACGGCCACGCGGAGCCGGCGCTGCGGACGACCCGGACCCGCGCGGCGCTGGCCGCGGCGCGGGACGCCGGGCTGATCGGCGCGGAGGACGCGAAGACGCTGGACGAGGCGTGGGTGCTGGCGACGCGGGTGCGCAACGCGGTGATGCTGGTGCGGGGTCGCCCGGGCGACACGTTTCCGGGTGATGCCCGGGAGCTGGCCGCGGTCGGGCGCTACCTCGGGTACGAGGAGGGGCACGTCGGGGAGATGCTGGACGACTACCGGCGGATCACGCGGCGGGCGCGATCTGTGGTCGAGGAGCTCTTTTACGGGGGCTGATGTGCCCCGGTTGCGCTGTGCCCGTCCGCGGCGCCGCTGTGGTTGCTCGCGCAGTTCCCCGCGCCCCTTACGGGGCCTGATGCGGGCCGGTTCTCAGCAGGTCTCGGCAGTGACCCAGGAACCCCGCCAGCGTCAGGTCGAAGGCCTGGTCTGCGCGGGAAGGGCTCGTTGCGGCCTGGGCGGCGGCCAGCCGGGGTGCCTCGGCACCCTCGCTGACCTCCCACATGGTGTCCGGCGCCGACATGTCCAGGGCCGAGCCCAGGACGATGTTGTCCAGGCCGGTGATGACCGGCAGGACGAGGGACGGGGCGAAGCCCGCCTCCGAGAGCAGCCCGGCCACGGACTCGTACTGCGCGAGCACCCGCGGCGCGCGGATCGGTGACGTCATCAGCATCGGGATCGTCCGCGGGTGGGCGGCGAAGGCGGCGCGGTAGGAGCGGGCCCAGCGCTCCAGGGCGGTGTCCCAGGGGACGTCGCTCAGCGTGCCCGGGTCGATCGCGTCGGTGATCCGCTCCCGCAACAGTTCGATCACGCCGGCCCGGCCGTCCACATGGTGGTACACCGAGGCGGTCTGCACGCCGAGTCTGCGGGCCACCTCCGGCACGCTGAAGTCGCCCTTTTCATCGACGAGTTCGAGCGCCGTCGCACCGATGCGCTCCCGGTCCAGCAGGGCCTTCCGCGGCCGCCCCATGTTCGTTTCTCCTGCCCGTGAGGTCTTCCCGAATCGTACGGCGGCGACTACATTGCCGAAAACCGAAAGGCTTTAGGTTTTCGCCGCGGTCATGCTGCCGTTCCACCCGTGTACGTCTCAGGCCGCCCCACCCTCTTCCGCAGCAGAAGGGCAAGAGCGCATGGCCGTAGAGTCCGGGACCCGCGACGGGTCGCCACAGCACGACACCGCACCACCCGGCGAGGGCACCCCCGCCCTCCGCAAGGGCACCCTCGGCGTCGCCGACATCGCCTTCTTCGTGGTCTCCGCCGCGGCGCCGCTCACCGTCATGGCGGGCGTCGCGCCGCTCGCCATCGGCATCGGCGGCATCGGCGCCCCCGTCGGCTACCTCCTCGCCGGCGCCACCCTCGCCCTCTTCGCGGTCGGCTTCACCGCCATGACCCGGCACGTGAAGCACGGCGGCGGCTTCTACGCGTTCATCACCCGGGGTCTGGGCCGCCCGGCCGGCTTCGGCGCCGCCACGCTGGCCCTGCTCGCGTACAACGGCATGCAGATCGGCGTGTACGGACTGCTCGCCACCGGCACCCAGGACGCGCTGGAGGCGCTCTGGGGCATCCACGTGCCCTGGCCGCCGATCGCCCTCGGCGGCGTCTTCGTCATCTGGTACCTGGGCTACCGCTCCATCGACTTCGGCGCCAAGGTCCTCGGCGTCCTGCTGGTCGCCGAGACCGGCATCCTCGTGCTGCTGGCCGGCGGGGTGCTGCTGGACGGCGGCGCCGAGGGCCTGGCACTGGACTCCTTCACCCCCGGCAATGTGCTGGTCCCCGGCACCGGCGCGGTCCTGGCCTTCGCCTTCGCCGCCTTCACCGGCTTCGAGTCCACCGCCATCTACCGCCGCGAGGCCCGCGACCCCGGCCGCACCATCCCGCGCGCCACCTACATCGCCGTCGGCTTCCTCGGCCTCTTCTACGCCTTCAGCGTCTGGGTCGTCATCCAGGCGTTCGGCGGTACCAAGGTCCTCAAGGCGGTCGCCACCGACCCCGCCGGGCTCTTCTTCACCGCCACCACGCACTACGTCGGGGCCTGGGCCGCCGATCTGATGCACGTCTTCATCGTCACCAGCATCCTCGCCTCGCAGCTCGCCTTCCACAACGCGATCAACCGTTACGGGCTGGCGCTCGCGCAGGAGGGCGTGCTGCCCAAGGCACTCGGCAAGGTGCACCCCAAGCACCGCTCCCCGTACATCGCCGGAGTACTCCAGAGCGTGCTGGCGCTGCTCGTCGTCGCGGGCTTCGCGCTCGCCGGCGCCGACCCGTACCAGCAACTGCTGCTGTGGATGAACACCCCTGGAATGCTGGGCCTGTTGACCCTCCAGGGGATCACCGCGGTCGCCATCCCGTTCTTCTTCCGCCGCATCCGCCACCAGGAGGGCCGCTGGCGCACGGTCATCGCGCCGATCGCCGCCACCGTGCTGATGGCCGGCGCGCTCTGGCTGGTCATCGCCAAGATCGGGCTGATGACCGCGGCCCCCCTCGCGACGAATACCGTCCTCGTCCTCACCGTCCCCGCCGCCTTCGCCGTCGGCGTCCTGCTCGCCGTGCGCTTCCGCCGCAGCCGCCCCGCGGTGTACGCGGAGTTCGCCGCCGAGCCCGCCGACTGACCACGACGGCCGTACCGCCGCAACCCCCCACCCGTTTCGCAAGGAGATCCGAAGCAGTGTCCGAGCCCCGCAGCACCGCCGCCGACACCGTCCTGACCGGCGCCCGCATCCGCACCCTGGACCCCGGCCGGCCCTGGGCGAGCGCCGTCGCCGTCAAGGACGGCCGGATCGCCGCCGTCGGCGAGGAGCACGACGTACGGGACTGGCGCGGCCCGGACACCGAGGTGATCGACCTGGCCGGGGCCACCCTCACCCCCGGACTCGTCGACGGCCACAGCCACCCCGTCTGGGGCGGCGAGATGGCCACCGGGCTGGACCTCTCCGGCTGCCGGGACCTGGACGGGCTGCGGGACGCGCTGGCCGGCGCGGCGCGCGCGGCCGGCCGCGGCGCGTGGGTCATGGGGTACGGGCTGGACCACAACACCTTCGGCGGCCGGCCCGTCCACCGCGACCTGATAGAACCGGCCCTCGGCGGCGTGCCCGCCTTCCTCCGCCTCTACGACGGGCACTCCGCGCTGGCCACGGGCCCCGCGCTGGCCGCCGCCGGTATCGACGGGCCGCGCGCCTTCGACCAGCGGGCCGAGATCGTGTGCGACGCGGACGGCCGGCTCACCGGGCACCTCGTCGAGCACGCCGCGATGGACCTCATGCTGCCCGTGGTGCCCCGCCCCAGCGCCGCCGAGCGGCGCGCCCGGCTGCTCACCCTGCTGGGCGAGATGGCCGCGACCGGCCTGACCGGCGCGCACGTCATGGACCTGGAGGGCCAGGACGTACTGGACGTGCTGACCGGCATCGAGGCCGACGCCGAACTGCCGGTACGGCTGCGGATCGCGCCCTGGTGCATGCCGGGGGTGGACACGGCGGGCCTGGACCACCTGATCGGGCTTCAGCAGCGGGGCGGCCGGCACTGGCGGGTGGGCGGCGTGAAGTTCTTCATGGACGGCACGGTCGAGGGCGGCACGGCCTGGCTGGAGCACGCCGACTGCCACGGCCAGGGCACCGAGGCGTTCTGGCCGGATCCCGCCGCGTACACCCGCGCCGTGCACCACCTCGCGAAGGCCGGTGTACGGACCGCCACGCACGCCATCGGGGACGCGGCCGTCCGGCACGTCCTGGACACCGTCGAGGCGCTGGGCGATGCGGCGCAGCGCGGGATGCACCGCATCGAGCACATCGAGACCGTGCCGAGCGAGCAGCTCCCGCGGTTCGCCGCGCTCGGGGTGGCCGCCTCGATGCAGCCCACCCACACCGCCTACACCCGCGCCGACCACACCGACGAGTGGTCCAAGCGGGTCGGTGAGGAGCGGGCCGCGCGGGCGTGGCGCTGCCGCGACCTGCGGGACGCGGGCGCCGTACTGGTCCTCGGCTCCGACTGGCCGATCGCGCACTACGACCCGCGGGGCGTGCTCGCGACCGCCCGGCTGCGCCGCCCGGCGGGGGCGCCCGAGACCGCGCCGGTCACCGTCGAGCAGGCGCTGACGGGGGAGATGGCGCTGGAGGGCCTCACCTCGCACGCCGCGCTGGCGGTGGGCGAGGAGTCGTACGCGGGGCGCGTTGCGCCCGGGTTCCGGGCGGACCTCACCGCGCTGGGCGTGGATCCCGTTTCCGCGCCGGCCGACGAGGTGGGCGAGGCGCCCGTGGCTCTCACCATGACCGGTGGTGTTGTTGTGCACCGCAGCGTCGCCTGAGCTGCTGATGTCCTCAAGCGCCGGACGGGCTTGATTTGACGCGCCCTCACGCCCCCGAAGGGCTCGGTTCCGACGGACGGGTCGGGGCCGGGCCCGGCCGGGGCAGGCGGGGGAGGCGGGAGAGGGACGTGCCGTACCAGAGGCGGGCCACCGCGAAGGCGAACGCCAGGCAGAGCACGCCGCCCACCGCGTCCAGCCAGAAGTGGTTGGCGGTGGAGACGATCACCACCAGGGTCAGCACCGGATACAGCGCGCCCAGCACCCGTACCCAGACGTGCCGCGCCAGCAGCGCGAGGGTGAGGCCGCACCACAGCGACCAGCCGATGTGCATCGAGGGCATCGCCGCGTACTGGTTCGACATGCTCGCCAGGTTGCCCGAGGCCATCGAGCCCCAGGTGTCGTGGACCATGACCGTGTCGATGAAATGGCCGCCCGGCATCAGCCGGGGCGGCGCGAGGGGGAAGAAGTAGTAACCCAGCAGGGCGACCGCGGTGGTGAGGAAGAGGACCAGTCGCGAGGCGGCGTAGCGGCCGGGGTGCCGGCGGTAGAGCCAGACGAGGACGCCGACGGTGACGATGAAGTGCAGGGTGGCGTAGTAGTAGTTCATCGCGACGATCAGCCAGGTCACGGCGTTCATCGCATGATTGACGGTGTGTTCGACGGCGATGCCGATGCTGTGCTCGGCCCGCCAGACCCAGTCGGCGTTTCTCAGCGCCTGCGTCTTCTGCTCCGGCACGGCGTTGCGGATCAGGGAGTACGTCCAGTAGCTGACCGCGATCAGCAGGATCTCGAACCACAGGCGAGGTCTCGCCACGCCACGCACCGAGGCGGCGGACGCCCGTCCGCGAGGCGGCCCGGAACGCTGTGGTGGGGGTGTCGGTGCGCTCGTCCGGCCGTCAAGGATCCTCGCGTTGGCATCACCCATAGCCCGACAGTCTGCCAGAAATCGGGGTAGACCCGATCATCCTGGAGTCGGGTCCTGGACAGCCTTTCTCGCCCCGGAGGGGGACGCTGTACCCCCACCGCCGTCGGGGTCCGGGCGCCGCGCCGAGGCCGTCGAACCGCGCACCACGAGCTCCGGATGGAAGACGAACTCGGTACGCAGCGGGGCCCGCGAGGACTCCGGCGGCCCCTCCGGCAGGCTGCCGCCGACCTCCTCCAGCAGGGCCCGCACCGCCGCCTGGCCCATGGCCTGCACCGGCTGCCGGATGGTGGTCAGCGGCGGGTCGGTGAACGCGATCAGCGGGGAGTCGTCGTACCCCACCACCGAGACGTCGTCGGGTACCTCCAGGCCGCGCTGCCGGGCCGCCCGGATCGCGCCGAGCGCCATCATGTCGCTCGCGCAGACCACCGCCGTGCAGCCGCGCTCCAGCAGCGCACCGGCCGCGGCCTGCCCGCCTTCGAGCGTGTAGAGGGAGTGCTGCACGAGCTCCCCGGCCTCGGCCGGATCCATCCCGAGCTGCTCGCGCATGGCGCGCAGAAAGCCCTCGATCTTCCGCTGTACCGGCACGAAGCGGCGCGGGCCGAGCGCGAGGCCGATGCGCTCGTGGCCGAGGGCCGCGAGGTGGGTGACCGCGAGGGAGATCGCCACGCCGTCGTCCGGCGAGATGAAGGGCGCCTGCACCTTGTCCGAGTAACCGTTGATCAGGACGAACGGCACGCCCTGGCCGCGCAGCGCCTCGTACCGGCCCATGTCCGCCGTGGTGTCGGCGTGCAGCCCGGAGACGAAGATGATGCCGGCCACGCCGCGGTCCACCAGCATCTCGGTCAGCTCGTCCTCGGTCGAGCCGCCGGGGGTCTGCGTGGCGAGCACCGGGGTGTACCCCTGGCGGGTCAGGGCCTGGCCGATGACCTGCGCGAACGCCGGAAAGATCGGGTTCTCCAGCTCGGGCGTGATCAGCCCGACCAGCCCGGCGCTGCGCTGCCGCAGGCGTACCGGGCGCTCATAGCCCAGGACGTCCAGTGCGGCGAGTACGGACTGGCGGGTGGTGGCGGAGACGCCGGGCTTGCCGTTGAGCACCCGGCTGACGGTGGCCTCGCTGACACCCGCCTGTACTGCGATGTCAGCCAGGCGCGCGGTCATGGAAGGCGACCTTACCGGTCGGGATCCGGCTTGCCCACCACGCGCAGGATTCGCCGGGAAGGAGCACCCGGCCCTCCTCGGTGCGCAGCGGCGCGCTCGCGAGCAGCGGACGGCCCGCGCCCGACACCTCCACCGGCCGGGTGCGGGTGTTCAGTACGCACACGAAGCCGTGCCGACGCAGCGCCAGCACCCCCTCCGGCGCGTCCAGCCAGCTCATCCGCCCGTCGCCGAGGCCGGGCAGCGCGCGGCGCCAGGCGAGCGCGGCACGGTACAGCTCCAGCGTGGAGCCGGGGGTGCCGGTCTGCGCCTCGACGGTCAGCTCCGCCCAGCCCGCCGGCTGAGGCAGCCAGCTCCCGCCGGGCCCGAAGCCGTACGGCGCTTCCGTACCGGACCAGGGGAGCGGCACCCGGCAGCCGTCGCGGAAGCCGTCCTGGCCGTCGCCGCGGAAGAACGCGGGGTCCTGGCGGACCGCGTCGGGCAGCTCGGTGACCTCCGGCAGCCCCAGCTCCTCCCCTTGGTAGAGGTAGGCCGAGCCGGGGAGGGCGAGCATGAGGAGGGTGGCGGCGCGGGCGCGCGCGAGGCTGCCGAGCCGGGTGGTGTGACGGACGACGTCGTGGTTGGAGAGCACCCAGGTGGTGGGCGCGCCGACCAACGAGGTGGCGGCCAGCGACTCGTCGATGACGCGGCGGAGCGCGGCCGCGTCCCAGTCCGCTTGCAGGAAGTGGAAGTTGAACGCCTGATGCAGCTCGTCGGGGCGTACGTAGTGGGCGAGGCGGTGGGCGTCGGGGGCCCATGCCTCGGCGACACCGATGCGTTCACCGCCGTAGGAGTCCAGCAGCCGGCGCCAGTGGCGGTGGATCTCGTGCACGCCGTCCTGGTCGAAGAAGGGGAGCACGTCGGTGCCGATGAGGCGGGCCTGCTGGCGGCGGCCGACATCGGGCAGTCCGGGCGCCTTGACCATGCCGTGCGCGACGTCGATGCGGAAGCCGTCGACGCCGCGATCCAGCCAGAACCGCAGGATCGCGTCGAACTCGGCGCGCACCTCGGGGCGCTCCCAGTCCAGGTCGGGCTGCTCGGGCGCGAAGAGGTGGAGATACCAGTCGCCGCGCTCGGTGCGGGTCCAGGCCGGGCCGCCGAAGACGGACTCCCAGTCGTTGGGCGGCAGCTCGCCGTGCGACCCGCGGCCGGGGCGGAAAATGTACCGCTCGCGGGCCAGGTCCGGGTCGCGGAACCACGGGTGCTGGTCGGAGGTGTGGTTCGGGACGATGTCGACGATGACGCGCAGGCCCAGCTCGTGGGCGGTGTCCAGGAAGTCCTGGGCGTCGTCGAGGGTGCCGAACAGCGGGTCGACGGCGCGGTGCTCGGCGACGTCGTACCCGCCGTCGGCCTGCGGTGACGCGTAGAACGGCGTCAGCCAGACGGCGTCGGCGCCCAGCTCCTTCAGGTACGGCAGCCGGGCGCGGGCACCGGGCAGGTCCCCGACGCCGTCGCCGTCACCGTCCCCGAAGGACCTTACGTAGATCTGATAGATGACGGCGTCGCGCCACCAGCCCGTGCCGGGGCGGTCCGGGGCCGGCGGCGCGGCGGGCGAGGGAAAGGTCAGCTCTTCGGTCATCGGCCGTCCTTCGGTCGATCGGGCTACTGATGATCAACGCCCCGGCGGGCCCGGGGGTGACGGGTCGAGGTAACCGGGCTGCAACATCTTCCGGTGGTCTTGCAGAAATTTGCCGCAAGCTCTTTCGGTTTCTTTTCGCCGCTGTTACGTTCCTGACGCCCTCTCGGGCGGATTCCTACGTACCTCGTTCGTATCTCGGCGTATCTCGGGCTTTTCCAGAAGGAGTTCACAATGCGACGTGGCATAGCGGCCACCGCGCTGATCGCGGGTCTGGCACTGACGGCGACCGCGTGCGGCGGTGACGGCGGCGGGAGCGACCAGAAGAGCGGCGGCAAACTGTCCGGCACCGTCACCTTCTGGGACACCTCCAACGACGCCGAGAAGGCGACGTACAAGAAGCTCGCCGAGGGCTTCGAGCGCGCGCACCCGGGGGTCGACGTCAAGTACGTGAACGTCCCCTTCGGCGAGGCCAACGCCAAGTTCAAGAACGCGGCCGGCGGCAACTCCGGCGCGCCGGACGTGATGCGCACCGAGGTCGCCTGGGTCGCCGACTTCGCCAACCTCGGCTACCTGGCGCCGCTGGACAACACCCCGGCGCTGGACAAGAACGAGGACTACCTGGAGCAGGCGGCCGGCAGCACCCGCTTCAAGGGCAAGACCTACGCGGCGCCCCAGGTCATCGACACCCTCGGCCTCTTCTACAACAAGAAGCTGCTGAAGGAGGCGGGCGTCGGGGTTCCCAAGACCTTCGACGAGCTGAAGACCGCCGCCAAGAAGATCAAGTCGAAGACCGGCGCCACCGCGCTCTACCTGCGCGGCGACGACCCGTACTGGTTCCTGCCCTACCTCTACGGCGAGGGCGGCGACATGGTCGACACCAAGACCAGAAACGTGGCCATCGACGACCAGGCCGGCGTACGCGCATTCAAGACGATCAAGGACCTGGTCGACTCCAAGGCCGCCGTCACCGACGCCACCGACGGCCAGGAGAACCAGCTCAAGGCCCTCAAGGACGGCAACGTCGCGATGGCCGTCGACGGACCCTGGGACATCGAGGGCGCGCTGGCCGGCAAGGAGTTCAAGGACCGCGGGAACCTCGGCGTCGCGCCTGTGCCCGGCGGCAGCAAGGCCCAAGGGTCCCCGCAGGGCGGCTGGAACCTCTCCGTCTACGCCGGCTCCAAGAACCTCGACGCCTCCTACGAGTTCGTGAAGTACATGAGCTCCGCCAAGGTCCAGCAGCAGACCACCGAGAAGCTGAGCCTGCTGCCGACCCGCAAGTCCGTCTACGACGTGCCGTCCGTCAAGGACAACACGATGGTGAAGTTCTTCCGCCCCGCCGTGGAGAAGGCCGTCGAGCGCCCCTGGATCGCCGAGGGCAACTCGCTCTTCGAGCCGATCAAGGTCCAGATGAACAAGGTCCTCACCGGCGCCGCCACCCCCGAACAGGCCGCCAAGAACACCGGTGACGCCTACCGGAAGCTGCTCAAGGACTACAAGTGACGACGCTCGCCCCCACAAAGACCCAAGGCAAGGCGGCGCCCGCCGCGCCGCCCGGCCGCCTCCGCCGGGCCCTGAGCACCCACTGGTACGCCTGGACCATGGTCGCCCCGGTCGTGCTCGTCCTCGCGGTCATCATCGGCTACCCGCTGGTCCGCGGCCTGTACCTCTCGCTCACCGACGCCACCGAGGCCAACGTCGCCCGCGACATCGGCATGAACCACATCCCGGCGACGTACAAGTTCGTCGGCCTGGACAACTACACCGCCGTGCTGAGCGACAGCGTCTTCTGGAGCCGGCTGGGCTGGACCGTGGTGTGGACCGTCGCCTGCGTCGGGATCACCTTCACCCTCGGCCTGGTCCTCGCCAACCTCCTGAACCGGAAGCTGAAGGGCCGCACCTTCTACCGGCTCGCGCTGATCCTGCCCTGGGCGATCCCGGCCTTCATCTCCGTCTTCACCTGGCGGATGCTCTACAACGAGAAGAACGGCCTGCTCAACAAGATCCTCCAGGGCGGCGGCATCGACGCGGTGCCCTGGCTCAACGACCCGACCTGGGCGAAGCTCTCCGTCATCGCCGTCAACGTCTGGCTCGGCGTGCCCTTCATGCTCGTCGCGCTGCTCGGCGGGCTGCAGTCCATCCCCGGCGAGCTCTACGAGGCCGCCGAGATGGACGGCGCGAGCGCCTGGCAGCGGTTCCGCAACATCACCGTGCCGTCCCTGCGCTCCGTCTCCAGCACGGTGATCCTGCTCAGCACGATCTGGACTTTCAACATGTTCCCGGTGATCTTCCTGCTGACGCGCGGCGGGCCCGGCGACGCCACCGAGATCCTCGTGACGTACGCCTACCGGCTCTCCTTCATCGACAGCCCGCGCAACTTCTCCGAGTCGGCCGCCTGGGGCGTGCTGATCCTGCTGCTGCTCTCGGTCGTCGCGGTCGTCTACCGGCGCAGCCTGCGCAAGCAGGGCGAGGTGTGGTGACCATGCGCGAAAAGAAGAGAAGCCCCCTGGCCTCCACCGGCCTGCACGCGACCCTCATCGCCGCCGCCGTCGTCGCGGTCTTCCCGCCGCTGTGGCTGCTGGTCACCTCCTTCAAGCCGAAGAACGACGCCTTCACCACCGAGCCGGTCACCGACTTCACGCTCGCCAACTACACCCATGTACTGGCCGATACCTCGTTCCTGACCTGGTTCGGGAACTCCGTGGTGATCGTCGGCGTGACCACCGTCCTCGGCGTCTTCCTCGCCGCCACCACCGGCTACGCCGTCAGCCGCTTCCGCTTCCCCGGGATGCGCCCGCTGATGTGGCTGCTGCTGATCACGCAGATGTTCCCGGTGGCCGTGCTGATCGTGCCGCTGTACAACCTGCTGGCCAGCCTCGGCCTGCTCAACCAGCCGGCCGGCCTGGTCGTCACCTACCTCACCATCGCCGTGCCGTTCTGCGCCTGGATGATGAAGGGGTTCTTCGACACCATTCCGGTGGAGATCGACGAGTCGGGCCGGGTCGACGGGCTCAACCCCTTCGGCACCTTCTGGCGTCTCGTGCTGCCGCTGGCCCGCCCCGGGCTCGCCGTCACCGGCTTCTACACCTTCGTCACGGCCTGGGCCGAGGTCGCCTACGCGTCCGCCTTCATGACCGGCGAGGAGAACCTCACCCTCGCCGGCGGTCTGCAGACCTTCGTCAGCCAGTACAACAACGACTGGGGATCGATGACCGCCGCGGCCGTGATCGTCGCTGTGCCGGCGGCCGCCGTCTTCGCCTTCGCCCAGCGCCATCTCGTATCCGGCCTCACCGCCGGCACGACCAAGGGATGACATGAACCAGAACTCCACCACCCCTGCCACCGAGTGGTGGCGCCACGCGGTGATCTACCAGGTGTACCCGCGCAGCTTCGCCGACGGCAACGGTGACGGGATGGGCGACCTGGCCGGCATCCGCGAGCGGCTGCCGTACCTGAAGGACCTGGGCGTCGACGCCGTCTGGCTCAGCCCCTTCTACGCCTCGCCGCAGGCCGACGCCGGCTACGACGTGGCCGACTACCGGGCCATCGACCCCATGTTCGGCGACCTGCCGGACGCCGAGGCGCTGCTCCGCGACGCCCGCGAGCTGGGCCTGCGCACCATCGTCGACGTGGTGCCCAACCACTGCTCCGACCAGCACGAATGGTTCAAGCGCGCGGTGGCCGAGGGGCCGGGCTCGACGCTGCGCGAGCGCTTCCACTTCCGCAAGGGCCGCGGCGAGAACGGCGAGGAGCCGCCCAACGACTGGGAGTCCATCTTCGGCGGCCCCGCCTGGACCCGGCTCCCCGACGGCGAGTGGTACCTCCACCTCTTCGCTCCCCAGCAGCCCGACTTCAACTGGGAACACCCCGCCGTCCAGGACGAGTTCCGCTCCATCCTGCGGTTCTGGCTCGACCTGGGCGTCGACGGCTTCCGCGTGGACGTCGCGCACGGCCTGGTCAAGGCCGCCGGGCTGCCCGACATGGGCCACGCCGAACAGCTCAAGCTGCTCGGCAACCAGGAGCTGCCCTTCTTCGACCAGGACGGCGTGCACGAGATCTACCGCTCCTGGCGCAAGGTCCTCGACGAGTATGCGGGGGAGCGCATCGCCGTCGCCGAGGCGTGGACGCCCAGCGCCGACCGCACTGCCCTCTACCTGCGCCCCGACGAGCTGCACCAGGCGTTCAACTTCCACTACCTGAACGCCGGCTGGGACGCGGCCGAGCTGCGCGCGGTCATCGACTCCTCGCTGGACGCCATGCGCCCGGTCGGCGCGCCCACGACCTGGGTGCTCTCCAACCACGACGTCGTACGCCACCGCACCCGGCTCGGCGGCGGCCTGCCCCGCGCCCGCGCCGCCGCGCTGCTGATGCTCGCGCTGCCCGGCTCCGCCTACGTCTACCAGGGCGAGGAGCTGGGTCTGCCCGAGGTCACGGACCTGCCCGACGAGGTCCGCCAGGACCCCTCCTTCTTCAAGGAGAACGGGCAGGAGGGGCTGCGGGACGGTTGCCGGGTGCCGCTCCCGTGGTCCGGTACGCAGGCGCCGTACGGCTTCGGGACCGGTGGAAGCTGGCTGCCGCAGCCCGACGAGTGGGCGTCCCTGAGCGTCGCGGCGCAGACCGGCGACCCGGACTCCACGCTGGAGCTGTACCGCACGGCGCTCGCCGTCCGCCGGGAGCACCCCGCGCTCGGCGCGGGCGACACGGTGGAGTGGCGCCCCGCGCCCGAGGGCGTGCTCCACTTCCGCCGCGCGGGCGGCTTCACCTGCGCGGTGAACACCACGGCGGAGGCCGTGCGGCTGACCGCCACCGGGCGACCGCTGCTGTCCAGCGGCGCGCTGCCGCAGGAGATCCCGGGCCACCCCGGCACCTACGAACTGGCCGCCGACACGGCCGTGTGGTGGGCCGAGTGACGCTGCCCCCCAGGCTCGCTGACATCGCCGCGCAGGCCGAGGTCAGCGAGGCCACCGTGAGCCGGGTGCTCAACGGGAGGACCGGGGTGGCCGGCGCCACCCGGCAGCGGGTGCTGGCCGCACTGGACGTACTCGGATACGAGCGTCCGGTGCGGCTGCGGCGGCGCAGCGCGGGACTGGTCGGGCTGGTCATCCCGGAGCTGACCAACCCGATCTTCCCCGCGTTCGCGCAGATCATCGAGCAGGCGCTGGCCGGGCACGGCTACACGCCCGTGCTCTGCACGCAGATGCCGGGCGGCGCGACCGAGGACGAGCTGGTCGAGCAGTTAGAGGCGCGGGGCGTCACCGGGATCGTGTTCCTCTCCGGGCTGCACGCGGACACCGGTGCCGACCCGGCCCGCTACACCCGCCTCACCGCGCGCGGCGTGCCGTACGTCCTGATCAACGGCTACAACGCGGACATCCACGCCTCATTCGTCTCGCCCGACGACCGGGCGGCCGCCAAGATGGCCGTCACCCACCTCGCCGCGCTGGGGCACACCCGCATCGGGCTGGCCGTCGGCCCGTCCCGGTACGTGCCGTCCCGGCGCAAGGCGGAGGGGTTCACCGCGGTCATGGAGGAGCTGTTCGGCCTGGCACAGGGGGAGGCCCAACAGCTTGTGCAGCACACGCTGTTCAGCGTCGAGGGCGGGCACGCCGCGGCCGCCGCGCTGCTGGACGCGGGCTGTACGGGCGTGGTGTGCGGCAGCGATCTGATGGCGCTGGGCGTCGTACGGGCCGCCCGGCAGCGCGGCCTCGCCGTGCCGGGGCAGCTCTCGGTGGTCGGCTTCGACGACTCGCAGTTGATCGCGTTCGCCGACCCGCCGCTGACCACCGTGCGGCAGCCCGTACAGGCGATGGCGACCGCGGCCGTCGGCGCGCTGATCGAGGAGATCCAGGGAAATCCCGTACAGCGCACGGAGTTCGTCTTCCAGCCGGAGCTGGTGGTACGGGGGTCCACGGGGCCGGTGCCCGGAGGACCGGTCCGGCCGGCCGGGCGCGTGAGGTCCCCACACAGCGGGTGACCCCCGGCCGGCCGGACCGGGGTGTTGCCCGCTGAAGTTAACACCGTTGCAATGTCTTGCGAAAGGTCTTGCAACAACGGATTGCGGCGGCTAGAACTGCAACAGCCTTACGGGCATGGCGCGTTGCCGGGCAAGGCTTTCGTCTCCCCCTCAGGAGGAACCATGCCCCCTCGCAGACCCCTGGCCCGCGGCTGTGCGGCAGCCGCCCTCGCGTTCACCGCGGCGGCCCTCGGCACCCCCGCCGAGGCCGCGCCGCCCGGCACCAAGGACGTCACCGCCGAACTCTTCGAGTGGCGGTACGACTCGGTCGCCAAGGAGTGCAAGGACACCCTCGGCCCGGCCGGATACGGCTACGTCGAGGTCTCCCCGGCCACCGAGCACATCCAGGGCGGCCAGTGGTGGACCTCGTACCAGCCCGTCAGCTACCGGATCGCCGGCCGGCTCGGTGACCGCACCGCCTTCAAGAACATGATCGACGCCTGCCACGCGGCCGGCGTGAAGGTCGTCGCGGACGCCGTCATCAACCACATGTCCGCAGGGTCCGGCACCGGCACCGGCGGCTCCTCGTACAGCAAGTACACCTATCCCGGGATCTACCAGCCCCAGGACATGGACGACTGCACCGCGCAGGTCGGCAACTACCAGGACCGCTGGAACGTGCAGCACTGCGAACTGGTGGGCCTGGCCGACCTGGACACCGGCGAGCCGTACGTCCGCAGCCGCCTCGCGCAGTACCTCAACGACCTGCTCTCGCTCGGCGTGGACGGCTTCCGCGTCGACGCCGCCAAGCACATGCCGGCCGAGGACCTGGCCGCCATCAAGGGACAGTTGAGCAACCCGGGCGTGTACTGGAAGCAGGAGGCGATCCACGGGGAGGGCGAGGCCGTCTCCCCGAGCGAGTACCTCGGCAACGGGGACGTGCAGGAGTTCCGCTACGGCCGCGACCTCAAGCGCGTCTTCCAGAACGAGAAGCTCGCCTACCTCAAGAACTTCGGCGAGGGCTGGGGGTACATGGTGAGCGGCAAGTCCGGGGTCTTCGTCGACAACTGGGACACCGAGCGCAACGGCTCCACGCTCAGCTACAAGAACGGCGCGGACTACACCCTCGCCAACGTCTTCATGCTGGCCTGGCCGTACGGCTCCCCGGACGTGCACTCCGGCTACGAATTCAGCAACAACGACGCCGGGCCGCCCAACGGGGGCACGGTGAACGCCTGCTGGCAGGACGGCTGGAAGTGCCAGCACAAGTGGCCGGAGATCAAGGCCGTGGTGGCCTTCCGCAACACCGCGCACGGCACCGCCGTCACGAACTGGTGGGACAACGGCAACGACGCCATCGCCTTCGGACGCGGCGAGGCGGCGTACGTCGCGATCAACCACGAGGGGTCGAGCCTGAGCCGTACGTTCCAGTCCTCGCTGCCTGCCGGGAACTACTGCGACGTACAGAGCGGGCGGACCGTCACGGTCGACGGCGCCGGCCGGTTCACCGCCACCCTCGCTCCGAACACCGCCCTCGCGCTGCACACCGGCGCCCGCACCTGCGGCTGAACACCGTGAAGGAGACCCCCTCCGTGACCGGCACCCTCCGCCGAACCGTCACCGCGCTCGCCGCGGCGCTCTGCGCCGCGGCGGCCGCCGCCCTGCCCGGCGCCGCGCCCGCGCAGGCGGCCCCGCCGCCCTACCCCGCCAAGGCCGAGGCCCAGTGGATCGACCGGGACACCGTCGTCTGGAAGGGCGCGCCCGACCCGGCCGGCGGCACCCTCCAGCTCGAATCCGGACCCGACGGCGACCGGCGGCTGCGCCTCGCCCCCGGCACCCTGACCCCCGACGAGCGCGCCAAGTACCCGCACCTGAAGGGCTTCCCGGCCTTCACCGTCGACCCGCGTGACCAGGCGGCGGCCGCCACCGCGCTGCGCGACCGTCTCGTCGCCACCCGCCGGGCCGCCGACGGCACCCTGCGCGAGGCCACCGGCGTCCAGATCCCCGGCGTGCTGGACGACCTGTACGGTGCCGCCGCCTCCCGGGCCCGGCTCGGCCCGGTCTTCGACCGCGGCCGCCCGACCCTCTCCGTCTGGGCACCCACGGCCCGTACCGTCGCCCTCGAACTGGACGGCCGTACGGTGCCGATGACCCGCGACGACCGGACCGGGGTGTGGTCCGTGCGCGGTGAGCGCGGCTGGACCGGCAAGCCGTACCGCTACGCCGTCACCGTCTTCGCGCCCGCCGCCGGGCAGACCGTCACCAACAAGGTCACCGACCCCTACGCCACCGGGCTCACCGCCGACGCCGAGCGCAGCCTCGTCACCGACCTCGCCGACCCCCGCCTCGCACCCCGGGGCTGGGACCGGATCGAGAAGCCCGGCGCCGTACCGCTGCGCGACGCCCGCATCCAGGAGCTGCACATCCGCGACTTCTCGATCGCGGACCGCACCTCGAAGCATCCCGGTCAGTACCTCGCCTTCACCGACCGCGCCTCCGACGGCATGAAGCACCTGCGTACCCTCGCCCGCACCGGCACCAGCCACGTCCACCTGCTGCCCGCCTTCGACTTCGGGTCCGTCCCCGAGCGCCGCGACCGGCAGGCCGCGCCGGACTGCGACCTCGCGTCCTACCCGCCGGACTCCGAGAAACAGCAGGAGTGCGTCGCGAAGACCGCCGCGAAGGACGCGTACAACTGGGGCTACGACCCGGTGCACTACACCGTCCCCGAGGGCTCGTACGCCTCCGACCCCGACGGCACGGCCCGCACCGTGGAGTTCCGCCGCATGGTGCAGGGCCTGAACGGCGCCGGGCTGCGCACCGTCATGGACGTCGTCTACAACCACACCCTCGCGAGCGGCCAGGACCCCCGGTCCGTCCTGGACCGCATCGTCCCCGGCTACTACCACCGGCTGCTGGACGACGGCACCGTCGCCACCTCCACCTGCTGCGCCAACACCGCGCCCGAGCACACCATGATGGGCAAGCTCGTCGTCGACTCGCTCGTCACCTGGGCGAAGCAGTACAAGGTCGACGGCTTCCGGTTCGACCTGATGGGGCATCACCCCAAGGCCAACATCCTCGCCGTGCGCAAGGCCCTGGACGCCCTCACGCCCGCGAAGGACGGCGTGGACGGCAAGGCGATCGTTCTTTACGGCGAGGGCTGGAACTTCGGCGAGGTCGCGAACGATGCCCGCTTCGTCCAGGCCACCCAGAAGAACATGGCCGGGACCGGCATCGCCACCTTCGACGACCGCTCCCGCGACGCGGTACGCGGCGGCGGCCCCTTCGACGCCGACCCGCGCGTCCAGGGCTTCGCCTCCGGCCTGTTCACCGACCCCAACGACTCGCCCGCCAACGGCACTCGCGAGGACCAGCGCGCCCGGCTGCTGCACTACCAGGACCTGATCAAGGTCGGGCTGACCGGCGGCCTCGCCGACTACACCTTCACCGACAGCGCGGGGCGCCGCGTCAAGGGCTCCCAGGTCGACTACAACGGTGCGCCCGCCGGCTACGCGGCTGCGCCCGGCGACGCGCTGGCCTACGCCGACGCGCACGACAACGAGACCCTCTACGACGCGCTCGCCTACAAGCTCCCGCGGCGCACGAAGCCCGCCGACCGCGCCCGTATGCAGGTCCTCGCGCTGGCCACCGCCACCCTCTCCCAGGGCCCGGCGCTCTCCCAGGCCGGCTCCGACCTGCTGCGCTCCAAGTCGCTGGACCGCAACTCCTTCGACAGCGGCGACTGGTTCAACGCGCTGCACTGGAACTGCGCCGACGGCAACGGCTTCGGGCGCGGCCTGCCGCCCGCCGCCGACAACAAGGACAAGTGGCCCTACGCCCGGCCGCTGCTCGCCGACCCCGCGCTGCGCCCCGGCTGCGCGGAGATCACCGGCGCCTCGGCCGCGTACCGGGACCTGACCCGGATCCGCGCCACCGAGCCGGACTTCGGCCTGGCCACCACCGAGCAGGTGCAGCGGGCGCTGTCCTTCCCGCTGTCCGGGCGGGACGAGATGCCCGGGGTGGTCACCATGCGGCTCGGCCGGCTGGTCGTGGTCCTCAATGCCACGCCGGAGCGGCAGACGCAGACCGTACGGGACGTGGCCGGGCAGCCGTACGCGCTGCACCCGGTCCAGGCCCGCGGCGCCGACCCCGTCGTACGGACCTCGTCGTACGAGAAGGGGACCGGCACCTTCACCGTCCCGGGCCGTACGGTCGCGGTCTTCACCCGCGGCTGACCCGGCGGCCGCCCGGCCGTCCGGCGCTCAGGACGGCCCGCCCGTCCGTTCCCCCGGCCCGCGCGCCGCGGGAACGGACGGCACCGGGGCCCGGACCCCCGGCTGGCACAGCATCAGCGCCAGGTCGTCCCGGAGCGGGGCCGCCGTGTGTGCGGTGAGGAGGTCCTGCAGCGCCTCGACCGCGTCGTCCAGCGTGGGCCGGGTCAGCGCCTCGCGGACCCGCTCGTCCAGCGGAAAGGGGTCACCGTCTGGGTCCAGCGCCTCGATGAGTCCGTCGGTGTAGAGCAGCAGCCGCTCGTTGGCGCTCAGCCGGAAGCGCTGCGGACACGGGACCGGCTGCAGGCCGAGCGGCGGCCCCGGCTCGTCGGGGGCCAGCAGATCCAGCCGCGCGCCGATCCGCAGCGGGGCCGGATGGCCGCAGTTGACCAGCCGTACCTCGCCCGGCGCGAACTCGGCCAGCACGGCCGTGACGAACCCCTCGGAGTCCAGCTCGGGCGCGAGCCGCTCGTCCAGCGATCTGGTGAGCTGGACCAGGTCGGGCGCGGTGAAGGCGTGTTCGCGGAAGCAGCCGATCGTGAGCGTCGCGAGCCGCGCCGCCTCCAGGTCGTGGCCGCGTACATCACCGATCAGCACCCGCGGGCCGTACGGGGAGTCCGCCACGTTGAGGAGGTCGCCGCCGAGGACGGCGTTCTCGGTGGCGGGGCGGTAGCGGCCGGCGAGACCGACGCCGTTCAGTTCACCGGAGAGGGGCTGCAGGAGCGCCCGCTGGGCCGCGTGCGCGACTGCTCCCAGCGCGGCGGCGCATGCGTCGTGGGCGTCGGGCACCGCAGACGGCGTCCGTGATCGGCGCTCCGCGAGTACGCCGCAGGCCAGGCCGGTGAGGAAGCCGCAGCCGTACCCGAGCAGCGCGCCGATGAACTCCATCGCGGTCAACCCACGTCCCTCCCACGACCGGCGGTGGGACGGCCACTCTGGCACTGTCGCGGAGCCGCGCGGAAGCGGATGTCACAAGCGGGCGGCAGACGATCGCACCAGGTCGGGAAGTGTCCGGTGGTGACGCGAAAACGATCGCCAACGGAGCCCGGGGGTCAGGCGTCGCCCGGTACGAGGGCGAACAGCCGGGCCGCCAGCTCCGCGAAGGGGCCGTCGATCGGCTCGGCGGCGAGGATCGCCCGCAGCGTCTCCGCCGTCTCCTCGTCGTACGCGGCGCTCACTGCCGCCAGCGCGGCGAAGTCGTGCACGAGCTGCCGCTCCAGCTCGGCGCGCGGGATGCGCTTGCCGTCCAGCCACTGCAGCGCGGTGGACTCGGCGAGCGAGATCCAGGAGCGGATGACCAGCTCCATGCGCGGGGCCGGGGTGACCAGGCCCAGGTGGACGACGATCTGCTCGTAGGCGGACTGCCGCACGCCGTTGATCATCGCGCTGGTGCGGCTGGAGCCGACCGCCGGGCCGCCGCGCATCAGCGCGGAGAAGCCGGGGCCGTGCTCGTCGACGAAGTCGAAGAAGCGGCCCATGACCCGCAGCAGGCGGGAGCCCAGCGGGCCTTCGTGCGGCTCGACGAAGCGCGCGGCCAGCTCGTCGGCGGCCCGGCCGAGCGCCGCCTCGTACAGGCTCTGCTTGCCGGGGAAGTAGTGGTAGACCAGCGGCCGCGAGATGCCCGCGGCCTCGGCTATCTCATCGATCGACACGTCCTCGGGCGCACGGTGGCTGAACAGGCCCAGAGCCACGGAGATCAGTTGGTCACGGCGTTCCTCGACGCCCATCCTGCGGCGCACCCCGGTCGTCATGCGAACACCCTAACGACCGGGGTGCGGCAGCGGTATGCCACCGCCTCCAGGCCCGTACCGCTTCAGCCCCGGAGGGGAGCCTGCCTCACAGATCCAGCACCAGCCGCTCCCCGTGGCAGCGCGAGACGCAGATCAGCATCTGGTCGTGGCGCTCGGCGTCGGTCAGCAGCTCGTCGCGGTGGTCGATGTCGCCCTCGACCACACTCTGCAGGCAGGTACCGCAGAAGCCCTGCTCACAGCTGTACGGGAGGTTCGGCAGGGCCTGCTCGCGGACGGCACGCAGGATGCTCTGGTCCCCGGCCACCGCGACCGTGGCGCCGGTGCGCCGCAGCTCCACCTCGAAGGCGCCGCCCGTCGTGCCGGCCGCCGGCGCGAACGCCTCGGTGTGCAGTTCCAGCCCCTCGGGCAGCAGCTCGGCGACCGCGTCCATCAGGGGCTGCGGGCCGCAGCAGTAGACGGCGGAGTGCGGCGGCGCGCCGGCGAGCACGGCGGCCAGGTCCGGCCGGCCGTCCTCGTCCTCGGCGACGACCGTCACTCGGTCCCCGCCCGCCCCCGCCAGCTTCTCGATCTCGGCCAGGAACGGCATCGAGACGCGCGACCGCCCGTAGTACAGCAGCCGCCACGGCACGCCCTCCCGCTCGGCCTGGCGGACCATCGGCAGGATCGGCGTGATCCCGATGCCGCCCGCGAGGAAGAGGTACGCGTGGCAGTCCGCCAGCCGGAAGCGGTTGCGCGGCCCGCGTACTTCCACGACCGTGCCCTCGTGGAGCTGCTCGTGCACCTCGCGCGAGCCGCCCCGGCCGTCCTCGATGAGCCGGGCGGCGATGGTGTACGTACCGCCGTCGGCGACGTCACCGCAGAGCGAGTACTGGCGCACTGCGCCCGAGGGCAGCACGAGGTCGATGTGCGCGCCCGGCTCCCAGCCCGGCAGCCGCTCGCCCTCCAGGCGCAGCCGTACGACGCCCTCGGCCTCCTCGGCGCGCTCGATGACCAGCAGTTCGCGGCGGCCGGGGCGCCCGGCGCCCGAGACCGGCTCCTCCAGGGCCGGCATCGGCCACAGCGGGGACTCCTCGACCCGGCGGCGCAGGGCGCGGTTGACCAGCAGCGCCGCGCCGGTGGCCACCACGAGGGCGCGGACGCGGCGGGAGCGGAAGACGGCGGTCATGTCAGGCGGCTCCGGGAGAGGTGCGGGACTCCGCGGCGGTCGCGGCGGGGGAGGCGGCGAGGTACGCGGCGGCCTGCGAGGTGCTGCCGTACTGCGAGGGGTGGTACGTGCGGTGCAGGTACTGCGGGATCGTGCGGGCCACGGCGCCGGTGGTCGGCAGCACGCCCTGCCGACCGGCCCGGAAGAACTCCTTGAACGACGCCTTGCCGTCCAGCAGGGTCGGGTCGTTCGCCATGAAGAAGCGCACGCCGCGCTGCCACAGGAAGACCAGCGCGGCGAAGGCGGTGGCCCAGGTGCGGGCGCGGCGCCGGTAGCCGCCGTCGAGGTGCAGGAAGAGGTCGAAGGCGACCGAGCGGTGCTCGACCTCCTCGGCGCCGTGCCAGCGCAGCAGGTCCAGCATGGTGGCGTCGGCGCCCTTGGCGTCCAGCGCCTCGGCGTTGAGCACCCAGTCCCCGAGGAACGCCGTGTAGTGCTCGATCGCGGCGATCAGCGCGACCCGCTCCAGCAGCCACCAGTGGCGCGCGCGGCCCGGCGGCAGGGTGCGGTCGCCGAGCAGCTTCTCGAAGAGCCAGTCGACCTGCGCGGTGTACGGCGTGGGGTCCAGGCCCTGCTTCTTGAGGTGCGGCAGCACGTCGTCGTGGGCCTGGGAGTGCATCGCCTCCTGGCCGATGAACCCGATGACGTCGGCGCGCAGCCGCTCGTCCCGGATGTACGGCAGCACCTGCTTGTAGACGTGCACGAACCAGCGCTCGCCCGCCGGCAGCAGCAGGTGCAGCACGTTGATCGTGTGCGTGGTGGACGGGTCGCCGGGGACCCAGTGCAGCGGGGTGCCGGCCCAGTCGAAAGCGACGTTGCGGGCCTTCAGCGGTATGTGTTCGGACGCGACCGGCTCGGGCCGCAACGGGGCCTTGTTAGACATGGCGTCAATGTACTGGGCGGTAAGGAGAGAGCGACAGACCCTTGCACGAGGTTTTCCCGCACCATGCCGACGGGGGTACGGGCGCGTGCCCGTACCCCCGTTCCGTGGCCCCCGGGCCGCTCAGTGCAGCGCCGTGAGCCGCCCGCCGTCCGGCAGCCGTGCGGTGAGCCGGGCCCGCTCGCCCGCCTCGGCGCGCACCGCCAGCAGCCGGCCCTTCGTACGGCCGCTCACCCCGCCGCCCGCCGTCACCTTGCGCAGGTCCGCGCTGCCCGCCGCCACCAGCCACCAGTGCCCGGCCGCCGACTTCCACAGCACCCCGGCCAGCGCGTGCGGCGACCGCGGCCCGCAGGCCCGGCCGCCCTCCGTCCGGGCCGCCACCGCACCCGGTGGGTACCGCCGCGCCCCGGACGCGCCGTCCGCCACCGGCGCCTGGAACTGCGCCATCGTCCGGCTCCCGGGCCCCCGCCAGGTCTCGGCCCGCGTGCACAGCCACGCCGCCGTCCCGCCGTGCTCCGGAAGCCGCTGGCGCGCGTACTCCCAGGCGTTCACGCTCCGCACGCCCAGCGACCGCACGGCCGAGAGCTGGCAGGCCGTGCGCGCCCAGGCCGTCAGCGCCGCGTCGCCCGACGGCTCGCCCGCGCGGCCCGGAGCGCCGTACGTCAGCCGCGCCGGCGTCAGCTCGCCCAGGTCGGTGTAGAGGTGCCCGGCCATCCGCAGCGCGGGCCAGCGGGCGCAGGACGCGCCGCGCGCGGGCGCGGGCGCCGGGTCCGTCACTCCGTCCGCCGTGCGGCCCAGCGCGGCCGCCCGCTCCGCCGGACCGCCGGTCAGGTCGGCGAGCGCGACCTTGCGCACCCAAGGGGCCGTCAGATAGCGGACGTTGCCGTCCGTGCGGCTGACCACCAGCGCCGCCGACCCCGCGGCGTCGGCCCCGTCCGTACGTGCGAAGTCCAGTGCCGCGCCGCCGCCCGGCCCGTCCGCCGACTCCGCGTACCGCGCCACCCGTAGCCCGTCGTACAGCAGCACCACGGCCGCCCGGTCCACCACGCCCGCGAACAACAACTGCGCGGGACCGGCGGCGGGCCCGGACGGCGTGCCGGGCGTCGCGGAGACCTGTACCCGGGGGCCGGGGCGGGCCCAGGCCGCCAGCGCGCGGCGCAGCAGGGCATTGTCGTGCGTCCGGCCGCCGCGCGCCGGCCAGGCCGAGAAGTCCGTACGGACCGCGGTCACCCAGGCATGATCGGGCGCGCGGGTCAACTCGCCCGGATCCAGGGCTCGTTCGGCCGCAGCGTTGCGGGCGTACGGGGGCGCCGCCGCACCGTCCCGTCCCCAGCCGTCGCCCGGCAGCGCGAGCAGCGCCCCGCACACCGCCGCCGCGGCGCCCGCCGCCAGCGCGGCACGCACATGCTGCCGTCGCCGGATCAGGTCCGTCGGCCGGGCCTGCAGAGAGCAGGGGTCGAACTCGGCGGAGTCCAGCAGCGAGCCGTCCCGGCTGCCCGCCGGGGCCGCGGCACCGTCCGCCTCGGCCAGCGCGTCCCGCGGCTCCGCCACGCCCGCGGCCGCCAGCGTCCGCCGCACCTCGCGGTCGCCGAGCCCCTCCAGACCGCGCAGCGCGTACGCCGCGCGGGCCGGGGCCGACAGCGCCGACAGGGTCTGGTCCAGGGCCAGTTCGTCGGCGCCGCCGGAGCGCGGGAAGAGCCGCAGCCCCCAGACCTGGGGGAGCGGCGGCGGGAGGTGCGGCAGCGGCACCCGCCAGGGGCCGAGGCGCAGCGCGGGACGGCCCGAGGCGAGCGCCGCGCGCAGCACCCGCTGGCGCACGAAGGCGTACGCGGGGTCCGGCGCGGGCCGCCCGTCAGCGCCGGGGCGCTGCGCGGGCAGCGCGCTCTCCGCGACGTCGGTGCGGTGCCGGGGCAGTGCGCGCTGGGTGACGGCGTGCGCGGTCAGGACCCGGCGGCTGCGGCCGAGCCGGGGCGGCAGCACCAGATAGGCCAGCCGCACCAGCCGTGGGTAGTGCTCCACGAGCACGGCTTCGGCCTGCTCGACGTCGATGACGCCCAGCGGGGAGGTGCGGTCCGGTGGCGGGGATATTGCCTGCTGCTGTTCCACGTTCCGTAGAACGAGTGATTCTTCGGATGGTCACTTTGACCATCGGACGGACCGGCCGGGGCGCGGCCGGTCCGGAGCCGCGGTGCGCCGCGGCCCCCGCTCAGCGCTGCCGGTCGAGGTCGAACTCGCCGTCCCGGGCGCCCAGTACGAACGCGCGCCACTCGCCCTCGGTGTACCGCAGCACCACGTCGGGGTCGGTGGAATTGCGCATCGCCACCGCGCCGCGCTCCAGGAACGCGATCTCCACGGCCTCCTCGGCGTCGCCGGGGGCGCGCTGCCAGACGGCGTCGGAGATGTCGAGGGCGTAGAGCCACTCCTTCTCGGCTGCGGCACTCATGCGGTGCACTCCTCGCGATAGCCCGGTCGGTACGGAGGTCAGCGTACGCCGCGCGGACCGGCCGCGGGGAGCGTACGGCAAGGCCCCGGACAGCGCGTGTGCCGTCCGGGGCCCTGCCGTGGCGCCGCGGGTCAGTCCGTGCGCCAGCCGTCGAACTCCACCCGGCCGCGGGCGCCCGAGCCGTTGTTGGCCGCCGACATGTGCAGCCCCGCGTCCTGCGCGGCGGCCGCGCCGGGCACGGTGGCGGTGGCGACGGTGCGCCAGGTGTCACCGTCGTCCGTGGAGTACTCGCCCTTGAACGCGCCGCCCGCTTCCCGCGAAAGCCGCAGCGTCACCGGGGTCTTGACGCCCGTGACCCGCTCGTACCGGTCCAGCATGCCGTCGCCGTCGGTGTCGTAGGACAGCGCGACTCCGTTGTCCGGGGTGACGGAGAGGTTCACGAACCCCGCCGAGTCCGCCTCCGCCAGGCTGTTGCGGACGGCGATCCCGGCGCGCGCCCAGGGGCCTGTGGCCGTCTGCCCGGTCACCTTCACCGTCACCGAACCACCTGCGCGCAGCGCGCCCGGACGGTAGACGGCACCGAACTCGGCGGTGGCCTTCCACAGGTCGGCGCCCGCCCCGTCGATGGCGAACCGCCCGTCGAGCTGGCCGAAAACCGCCTCGTTCGTGGTGACCGTGCGCAAGCCCTCGTCCAGCGGCCCGGCCACGAAGAGCGACCCCGTACGCACCGTCGAGACCGCCGTCTCGCCCTGCGGTCCGTAACTCACCGTCAGTTCGTACGGCATCGGCTTCAGCGGCGACGTCAGGGGCTCGGCGGGCGCCGCGACCCGCCAGTCGACGTCTCCCTTGCCGCCGGCCGGTATTGACGGCAGCGAGACGGGGCCGCGGTCCTCGGCGTCCACGCCGCTCAGCGCGAAGTCCACCCGGCCGGTGTCCCGCAGCCCGCTGACGTTGTGCAGGGTGGCGGTGACGGTGGTCGCGCCGCCCGGCTCCATGGCGGCCGGCTCGGCGGTGACCACGACCCGCCCCTGGTACGGCGCCTTGGCGAGCACGTCGTGCACCTTCTGGGCGGTGCGGTACGCGTCCGTGGTGGGCCGCAGCGGGTAGTTCTTGCGCTCCCGCGTCCACGGCTCCTCTATGGCATACCAGTCGAACGCCTTCGGCTTCCGCTTTCCGGCGAGGGCGTCCTCCAGCTCGTCCAAGTACCGCTGCCACTGCGGGAGATGGAAGTCGCCGATCAGGCCGTGCCAGTCGCGGTTGGCGTAGTTGGCGAGCTTCCCGCCGTCCGCGGTGGGCCGGTCCGCCCACGTGGTGACCAGCACTCGCGCGGTGCGCTCGAGCTGCGCCGCCTCCGTGGCACCGGTCGCCATCCGCTTGGCGGCGTCCAGCCACGGCCCGAGGAGGAAGTGCCGGTGTGCGCCGGTCATGTCCTCGCTGAGCCGCATCAGTTGGAGCCAGAGCTTGGCGAGGGCGCGGAAGGCGGCCAGGTCCTTGCGCTGGTACGCCTCCTGGAGCTGCGGGATGAGCTGCCAGGAACGGTTCGCCAGCGCCTGCCGGCCCAGGTCGGTCAGGTCCAGCCGGTACGCGTCGCTGTTGCGCAGCGCGGGCCGGACCGCCAGCAGCGCGGCGAACGCGGCGTCGAGCCGGGCGGAGGAGAACGCGGGCGTGTGCGTGGCGTAGTACGTGCCGGAGCGGGCGGTCAGCGACGGGCGCGCGGCGAAGATCGAGTCGTGCGGCCGCCCGTCCTTGCTGCTGATCTCGTACGTGCTCTCCCGGAGCGCCGCGAAGGCCGCCCGGGCCTTGGCGTCCCGGCCGCCGTACCGCGCGTCCGCGTACCCGTCGAACCACGCCGCGCGGTCCACCGCCTCCTCCCGCCACGCCAGCTCGCTGAAGAGCTCGAACGCGGCCGGGTCCCGCTCGGCGGCCTCGGCCATGTAGGC
The DNA here is from genome assembly GCF_000720485.1 of Streptomyces ochraceiscleroticus. Lineage (GTDB taxonomy): Bacteria > Actinomycetota > Actinomycetes > Streptomycetales > Streptomycetaceae > Streptomyces > Streptomyces ochraceiscleroticus. The sequence goes on from NZ_JOAX01000008.1 coordinate 303,578, forward strand.
CGTGCCGACCAGCTTGCTGCCCTTCTTGTCGCGCCACGTCGTGAACCGCTCGGCCCACATGTGGGTCTTGGCCCCTATGGTCGTCCGGCCGCCGAAGTTCGGGATCGTGCCGAACGCGTACGGCACGTCGCCCCAGTCCTGCTCCCGGTCCTCGACCGTCTCCAGGTCCGAGAGGCCGTCCACGATCAGCATGTGCTTGTGGTCGACGGCGTCCAGCAGGTCCCGCCGCGGATTCTCCTGCCAGCCGAGAATCACCCACGTGGCGTCCTTGTGGGCGGCCAGCATCGCCCGCTCCACGGCCTTCGCCGCGGCCGGCACCGGGACGTCCCCCGGGTTGCCGCCTTCGTGCAGCAGGTCCATCTTGAAGTGCTTGACGGTCCCGAAGAGCTCCTTCTGGTGCCGGTAGAAGGACTGCGCCACCTTCTCGAAGACCGTCGTCCGCGGGTCCAGCCAGTCGGGGCGCTTCAGGCCCGCCCAGTTGCCCTGCGGGACGACCCTGGCGCCGGGATTGCGCTTCACGAAACCGTCCGGGACGGTGCCGAAGTAGCCCGGCAGCACCGGGTGCATCCCCAGCGACCGCAGCCGGTCGGCGATCCGCTTGCCCAGCGCGGTCCGCTTGGCGAGCAGCTCCTTGCTGACCGGGCCGCCGTAGCCGCTCATGTTCTGCAGCAGCCACCACGGCTGGTGCGTCGGCGCCGGCAGCCAGGCCCGCGCCTCGGCGTCGGAGTACCCGAAATCCTGCAGCATCCGGTGGTACACGGCCTCCGAGCCCGCCGTGACCAGGACCTCGTTCACACCGTGCAGCGCCAGGACGTCGATCGTGCGCTCCCAGTGCGCCCAGTCGGCGTACGGCGCGGTGTACCCGTCGTGGGTGTCGTTGAGCGCGAAGCGGTGGGCGAGAGCGGTGGAGCGCTCCAGCGGGCGCTTGGGTGCGGGGAGCTTCGCGGGGAGGTCGAGCTGCTCACCGGCCCAGGAGATGTGCGCCTGGCAGGTGTACTTCAGATACCAGTTGACGCCGGTCAGGATCGCGGCCGGGCTGGTGCCCGTGACCTCGATGCGGCCGGGGGCACCGGCGACGAGGAACCGCTCGGCGGTGCCCGCGGCCCGCTTCAGCGAAATGAGGTGGAACTGGTCGGCGTGGTGGGGGAGGAGGCGCTTGAGCGCGGCGAGCGCCGGTGCGGTGTCGAAGGGAGCAGCGGGGGGTTTGCGGCTCGTCGGGCCCGCGGGGCGCGCCGGCCCCGGCACGGCGGAGGCGGCCATGGCGGGGGTATGCCCGCCGACCGCGACCGTGACACCCAGGGCGCCCGCGGTACCCAACACGTTGCGTCTTGTGACGTGGCTCACGCATGCCCCCACTGCTCGGCAGTATCAACGGTTACGTGCGAGGGGTCACGCTAACGGGCCGTCAGCCCATCTCCAAGGATGTTGATACGACCAGAACGCGCCGAATGTCGCCGCTGTGGGCCGGTGGAGTGAGAGGGATTCCGGCGCGTTTTCGACGGCCGTCGTGGCTGCTGTGCCGAGCGTGACCCCGGCCCTTCGAGGCCAGTGTTCGGCGGGTTCTTACCCGCGCTCCTTCTGGGCTTCACGCGACGGGGCGCCGGGCGGGGGAAAAGTCGGCTGGGCGGCCGGGTCTCCCCGGGCCCCGCGCCGCCACTGTGTCACGACCGCCGTGCCCGCCGGCCGGTGCCGTCCCCGCGACGGCCGGTGCGGTTCCCCGCTCACCCGGACGGAGCTGTCATGTCTGTCATGCCCACGTCGATGCCTACGACGACCGCCTTCCCGCACGCCCGGCCCACCCCGGACGCGCCCACCCCTGACGCCCCCGTCGCGTACACCACCTCCATCGCCGACTCCACCGCGCAGATCCGCGCCGCGCAGCGGCTGCGCCACCAGGTCTTCGGCGAGGAGATGGGCGCCACCCTGCACTCCCCGCTGCCCGGCCACGACATCGACGACTACGACGACCTCGTGGACCACCTGATCGTCACCGAGACCGCGACCGGCGAGGTCGTGGGAACCTACCGGCTGCTGCCGCCCGGCCGCAGCGAGCGGCTCTATTCGGACGGCGAATTCGACCTGTCCGGGCTGCACGCGCTGCGCCCCTCGCTCATCGAGGCCGGCCGCTCCTGCGTCCACCCCGACCACCGCACCGGCGCGGTCATCAACCAGATGTGGGCCGCGCTCGCCCGGTACACCCTGCTCTCCGGCCACCGCTACCTCGTCGGCTGCGCGTCCGTACCGCTCGCAGACGGGGGCGCCTGCGCGGCGGCCACCTGGGAACTGGGCCGCTCCAGGCACGCCGCCCCGGAAGAGCTGCGCGTGCGCCCGCACCGCCCCTGGCTGCCGGACGCCGACGTGGCCGCCGCGGCCCGCCCCGCCGTCACCCAGCTCCCGCCCCTGCTCCGCGGCTACCTCCGGGTCGGCGCCTGGATCTGCGGGGCGCCCGCGCACGACCCGGAGTTCGACGTGGCCGACTTCTTCGTCGTCCTGGACATGGACCGGCTCGGCGAGCGGTACCGCCGGTTCTTCCTGGGCGACCAGCGGTGAGCGCCCAGGCCGCGGTACCCGGCACCGCGCGGACGAGCCTCTGGGACGTGCTCTCCACCTGCACGTCCGGCTGCATCGACCACGCCGCGCCCCGGGTGCCGCTCGCCGGGACGGCGCGCCGCGCCGCGTCCTTCGCGCACGTACTGCTGCGCGCGGCCGCCGACCGTGACCGGCTCGCGGAACCGGAGCGGCTGCGGCGGCACGCCCGCGCCGCACTGGGCGCGCTGGGCGTCGGCCTGGTCCACGACGGCCCGCCGCTGCGCGTGGCGGGCGAGCCGACCGGCGGCCCCGGCACGCTCGTCGTGGTCAACCACATCTCCTGGCTGGACATCCTCGCGCTGCTCGCCGTCGAGCCGGTCACGATGCTCGCCAAGCAGGAGGTCGGCGGCTGGCCGGTGATGGGCCCGCTGGCCCGGCGCGCCGGCACCCGCTTCATCGACCGCAGCAGCCCGCGCGGCCTCCCGCAGGCCGTGGCCGACCTCGCGGCGGAGCTCGCCGCCGGCCGCTCGGTGGTGGTCTTCCCGCAGGCCACGACGTGGTGCTCGGCGACCGAGGGTGGCTTCCGGCGGGCGACGTTCCAGGCGGCGATCGACGCGGGCGCGCCGGTCCGCCCGGTCACCGTCCGCTACCTCCAGCACGGCGCGCCCTCCACGGTGCCCGCCTTCGTCGGCGAGGAGGACCTGGCGTCCTCGCTCCGCCGCGTCCTGGTGGCCGGCGCCCTCACGGCCCGGGTCACGGTGCATCCGCCGCTGATACCGGGCCGGCGGGACCGGCGGGAGCTGGCGGCGGCGACCCAGGCGGTGGTACTCGGCCGCCACCGCGCCGAGCCGGCCGCGCACGCGTAAGAGGGCCGCGGGGACGGACGGCAGCGGGGCCCGGCCGTAGTGGCCGGGCCCCGCCCGTCCCCGGTCAGGAGACCGGTACGTACTTGTAGCCGACGCGGCGCACCGTCACGATCGACGAGCGGTGCCCGGCACCCAGCTTGCGGCGCAGCCGGGCGATGTGGACGTCGACCGTGCGGCCGTCGCCGACATGCCCGTAACCCCACACCGTCGTCACGAGCTGGTCGCGGGTGTGCACCCGCTGCGGGTGCGCCACCAGATGCGCCAGCAGCTCGAACTCCAGGAAGGTCAGATCCAGTTGACGGCCCTGGACGTGCACCGTGCGGCGCTCCGGGTCGACCCGGACGCCGCCCTCGCCGTAACTGGTCGCGGGGGCCTTGGGCTCCGGCGCCGGCTGGGGCTCAGGACGGGGTGCGGAGCCGGCCGGTACGAGGACGAGGTAGCCGACCATCGGGGGGCGGCCCGGCAGCTCGGGGAGGGTGTGCTGGGGAGCCGGCAGCCAGGTGGCGTCGGCGCCCAGGAGGTCGGCGACCGGCGGTACTTCGTCGGGGGCCACGGCACGCAGCCGGGGCGGAGCGGGAACGGTGGCCGTCGGGGCGGCAGCGGAAAGGGATCGTACGTGCGTCATCGAGGTCAGCTCTTTCGCGCAGTGGGGCGTCGGGGGACGTCGTGCGCGCGGGCAGGGCTGCTGTCTGGGTGCGTTGCGGGCCCGCGCTCAGTGCGCGCGGCAACACAGACGGTCGAAGAGGTGATCCTGCCGGGACGGCCAGAACGGCTCGAGGTCGGTGCGACCCGTCGAGGTTTCGGTGAGGCTGGCCATGCCCCTATTGAACCAGACGGGGCGTGATCTGTCCTTCGTGCGCTCGTCATACGCACAGAGCGCCCCGCCGTACATACGCAAAGGGCGCCCCGCTTCAAGCGGGGCGCCCTTCTTGCGAATTGACCGCGGGGGATCAGACCTGGAGGGCCTTCTCCAGAGCGGTGCAGCAGGTGTCCACCATCAGGCGGGTGACCACGTAGGGGTCGACGTTCGCGTTCGGGCGGCGGTCCTCGATGTAGCCCTTCTTGTCCCGCTCGACCTGCCACGGGATGCGGACCGAGGCGCCGCGGTCGGACGCGCCGTAGCTGTACTGGTCCCACGGCGCGGTCTCGTGGGCGCCGGTCAGACGGTCCTCGATGCCGGTGCCGTACTGCTTCACGTGCTCCAGCGGCTTGCCGTCCTGGCCCAGCGACTCGCACGCGGTGATGATCGCGTCGTAGCCCTCGCGCATCGCCTTGGTGGAGAAGTTGGTGTGCGCGCCCGCGCCGTTCCAGTCGCCCTTGGCCGGCTTGGCGTCCAGGGTCGCGGTGACGCCGTAGTCCTCGGCGGTGCGGTAGAGCAGCCAGCGCGCGATCCACATGTGGTCGGAGACCTCCAGCGCCGGCAGCGCGCCGACCTGGAACTCCCACTGGCCCGGCATGACCTCGGCGTTGATGCCGGAGATGCCCAGGCCCGCGGCGAGGCAGTGGTCGAGGTGCTTCTCGACGATCTCGCGGCCGAAGATCTCCTCGGCGCCGACGCCGCAGTAGTAGCCGCCCTGCGGGGCCGGGAAGCCGCCCTCGGGGAAGCCGAGCGGGCGGCTGCCCTTGAGGAAGGTGTACTCCTGCTCGATGCCGAAGATCGGCTCCTGGTTCGCGAACTTTTCCGCGACCGGGCGCAGCAGCGCGCGGGTGTTGGAGGAGTGCGGGGTCATGTCGGTGTTGAGCACCTCGCACAGGACCAGGATGTGCTCGCCGCCGCGGATCGGGTCCGGGCAGGAGAAGACGGGCTGCAGCACGAGGTCGGAGGAGTGGCCCTCGGCCTGGTTGGTGCTGGAACCGTCAAAGCCCCACACGGGCAGCTCGGCCAGCTCACGGGGCCCGGAGAGGATCTTCGTCTTCGAGCGGAGCTTGGCGGTCGGCTGCGTGCCGTCGATCCAGATGTACTCGGCCTTGATGGTCACGGGGGCCCTTCCTGCGGTTTGGTACGAATACGCGTGCGGGCGTACTCATGCACCTTCGCAACGGGCCGTTTCCCGTCCATTGCTCGAATGTGAACCCCGTGTTACTCGGGCCTGCTGTGACGCACGCCATGCGGCCCCTGGCCGGACCGGCCCGAAATGGCCGATCAGTATGCGTGAACGCGCCGTGTGACGTGTCACAGACAACATTGCGACACTGTGACACGTTCAACTGCGTTACTCCTCCGTACAGTTGGCACGCCCACCCGCACGCGTGGAGAGGATCGCATGAGCACACTCGAAGCCACGACGCTCGACCAGATGGTCGATACGGCCCGCTATCCCCTGGCGGATCCGGACGGCGCCGAGGGCCTCGCCCTGACCGCCCGCGCCCGCCACGAGCTGGCCACGACCGGCTGCACCGTCCTGCCGGACTTCATCCGCCCGGCCCTGCGCGACACGCTGCGCGAGGAGTGCGCGGCCCTCGCGCCACGTGCCTACTTCGACGTCGAGACGGTCAACGTCTACAACACCGCCGTGCACCCGGACCTGCCCGCCGACCACCCCGGCCGCACCACCTTCGAGCGCGGCAACGCCTTCGTCGCCCGCGACCGCATCCCGGCCGACGCCCTGATCAGCCGGCTCTACGCCCATGGCGCGTTCCGCTCCTTCGTCGCCCGCTGCTTCGGCCTCGCGGAGCTGCACGAGCTCGCCGACCCGCTCGCCGGCCTCGTCCTCAACGTCGTCGCGCCCGGCCGGGAACACCCCTGGCACTTCGACACCAACGAATTCACCGTCTCCCTGCTCACCCAGGAGCCCGAGACCGGCGGCGCCTTCGAGTACTGCCCGAACATCCGGTCGGCGAAGGACGAGCACTTCGACGACGTACGGGACGTCCTGGCCGGGCGCGGCGAGCGGCTGATCCGCCGCCTCCCGCTGCACACCGGCGACCTCCAGCTCTTCAAGGGCCGCTACTCCCTGCACCGCGTCAGCCCCGTCGGGGGCGGCACGGCCCGCCACTCGGCGATCTTCGCGTACAGCGAGCGCCCCGGCGTCATCGGCAGCGTGGCCCGCACCCGCCAGCTCTTCGGCCGGGTGCTGCCCGAGCACCTGGCGGCGGCCGAGGGCCGCGCCGTGCGGGGGGACGAGCTGCTGGACTGAGCCGTCGCGGGGCATCCTCCCTGTGACCCGGGCGCCCCGCAGCACGTTGCAGGACGTTTTCCCATTCGCGATCCACGGAGGAGCAACCCCGTGCGCTTCGACACGACCGGAAAAGTCTCGCTCGACCACATCTACACGCAGCCCGACCCGCGCGCGTACTTCACCGTGCTGCGCACGCTCGACTACTGCGTACCGCAGCTCGCCAAGCCGTACTTCGCCAAGCTCCTCAAGGAGTACCGCGAGGACCGGCGGGTGGCCGTGCCCAAGGTCGTCGACATCGGCTGCTCGTACGGCATCAACGCCGCGCTGCTGAAGTACGACGTGGCCATGGACGAGCTGTACGCCCGTTACGGCGGCGACGCGGCCGCCTGGCTCACGCGCGAGGAGCTGCTCGCCCGGGACCGGGAGCTGTCCCGCGCCCGCCGGCCCGCGCGGCCCACCCGCTTCGTCGGCCTCGACACCTCCGAGAACGCGCTGGCCTACGCGCGCGAGGCCGGCTTCCTCGACGGCACCGTCCACGCCGACCTGGAGAACCACGACCCCACGCCGGACCAGCGCGCCCTGCTGTCCGGCGCCGACCTGGTGTTCTCCACCGGCTGCATCGGCTACGTCACCGAACGCACCCTCACCCGCGTCGTCCGCGCGCAGGGCGGCCACCGGCCCTGGATGGCCCACTTCGTCCTGCGGATGTTCCCGTTCGACCCGGTCGAGCGGGCGCTGGCAGCCCTGGGCTACGAGACCACCCGCGTCGACGGGATGCACAAGCAGCGCCGGTTCGCCTCCCCCGAGGAGCAGGCGCTCGTCCTGGACACGATGTCGGCAGCCGGAGTGGATGCCACCGGCCTGGAAGCGGAAGGCTGGCTGTACGCACAGCTCTACGTCTCCCGGCCGTACGGCCCGGCAGGACGCCTCCGGTCCCATGATCCTCACGACCCGAATCGAGAGCAGCTTTGAACCCCAGTCAGGGCACGGCCACCGCCACCCCGGCCACCGCCGCCCCCACCACCCCCACCTTCGCCCACGAGGACACCCTGCCGCGGGTGCCGCTGCCCTCGCTGGAGGAGAGCTGTGAGCGGTTCCTCGCCTGGTGCGGGCCGCTGCTGACACCCGAGGAGCGGGCGGCGACCGAGGCGGAGGTGGCCGCCTTCCGCCGCCCGGACGGCCCGGGCCCGGTCCTGCAGGCGGCGCTGGCGGGGTACGACCGCACGCCCGGCGTGCACAGCTGGCTCGACACCTTCTGGCCCTACCGCTACCTCGGCCGCCGGGACCGCATCGCCCTCAACGCCAACTTCTTCTTCCTCTTCCAGGACACCGGGCAGCCGCAGGCCGAACGGGCGGCCGGGCTGATCGCCTCGGCCGTCGCCTACAAGAAGCAGCTCGACGAGGAGAAGATCCCACCCGTGGTGCTGCGCGGGGCGCCGCAGACCATGGAGCAGAACAAGTACCTCTTCTCCACCACCCGCATCCCCGGCGCGGAGCAGGACACGGTCCGCCACCCCTACTCCGAGGAGTGGCCGGGTCCGTCCGACGCGCGCCACATCGTGGTGTTCTTCCGGGGAGCGATGTACCGGATGGACGTCCTGGGCGCGGACGGCACCCCGCACAGCCTCGCCGACCTCGAAGCGGGGCTGGCCGCCGTGGTGAAGGCCGGCGCGGAGCCGGCGGCACCGGGCACGTCCGTGGGCCACCTCACCACGATGGCCCGCGCCGAATGGGCCGCCGCCCGCGACGACCTCCTCGCCTACCACCCCGGCAACGCCGCAGCCCTCGACACCGTGGAGACCGCCCTCTTCTGTGTCTGCCTGGAGGACTTCGCGCCCGCCGACACCCAGGAGACCTGCGACGAGCTGCTCTACGGGGACCGCGGCAACCGCTGGTTCGACAAGGCCGTCTCCTTCGTCGTCTTCGCCGACGGCAGGGCCGGCATCAACGTCGAGCACTGCGGCCTGGACGGCACGACCATCCTCAGCTTCGTCGACACCCTCCTCGGCACCCCCGCCGGGGAGCACTCCCGGCTCTCCGGCGCCCGCTCCCAGGGCCGCCCCGAGATCGCCCCGGTCGTCTTCGAGCTGGACGACGCCCTCCAGGCCAGGGCCCGCGCCGCCGCCGAGTCCTTTGCCCAGTACGGCGCGGACACCGCCACGCAGACGGTGTCCTTCGAGGACTTCGGCAGTACCGCGGCCAAGGCGCTGCGCACCTCGCCCGACGCCTTCGTACAGCTCGCCTATCAGCTCGCCCACCAGCGCGCGAAGGGCCGGCTGGGCGCCACGTACGAGTCGATCGCCACCCGCCAGTGGCGGCGCGGCCGCACCGAGGCCATGCGCGTCGTCACCCCCGAGATCCAGGCGTTCGTGGCCGCCATGGAGGACCCGGCGGCCGACGCGGAGGCCCGCCGTGCCGCCTTCCGCACCGCCGCCGCGGCCCATGTCACCCGCGCCAAGGAGTGCCAGGCGGGCGAGGCGCCCGAGCAGCACCTGTGGGAGCTGGAGCTGATCCAGCGCCGCCGCGGCGCGGACCTGGGCGTGACCGAACAGCCGGCGCTCTACCGCTCCCCGGGCTGGCTGACGATGCGCGACGACTACCTGAGCACCAGCTCGGCGCCGTCCGAGCACATCCAGTACTTCGGCTTCGGCTCCACGAGCAGCCGTTGTATCGGCATCGCCTACGTCCTCCTGCCCGACCGCTTCAACCTCTATCTGAGCACCCCGCGCGCGGTCGCCGGCCAGATGCACGCCTTCGCGGACCACCTCCGCACCGCGGTCACCGAACTCCGGGAGCTGCTGACGGGGGAGTGACAGGGGGAGTCACCTCCTGCCGCACCGAGGGCCGCCACCCGCGCGGGGGTGGCGGCCCTCGTGCTGCGGGTAGAACCTTTTCCGGCACCAGAGTTACCGGTGCGGCGGAAGGGGGACGCGTGAGTGAGGAACGGGAACGACCGGCAGGTACGGCGGGCACCATGGGGGCCGACGGCGAGGAGGCGCCGGAAGGCGGCGCCCGGTTCCAGCGGTTACGCACCTGGGGGCTGGCCCTCGCCGGCATCGTGATCAGCAGCCTCGTGGCGGCACTGGTCACGAACTACTTCGACACCTGGACCAGCGCCGGCGACATCCCGGGAGGCCGCGGGCTCCACGCGGAGTCCCAGGTCTGGTGGGACAAGACCCGCGATGTACGGACGGTGGCGATGCCGCACTCCGTGGACCTCGACGACCTCGGGCTCGCCGCCGGCGACGCGGACGGCCAGTTCGACGCCCTCGTCAAGGACGGCGGCAGCTACGCGGGCATGATGCGCATCCGGCTGACGCTCATGAACTTCGCCAAGTCGCCGGTCGTCATCACGGGCGTGCGGGCCGTGCCGACCGCTGAGAAGCCGGTCCCGTCGGGCCCTTCGTTCTCGTGCGGCGGAGCCCAGGGCAGCACGGGCGTCACCCGGGTGCGGCTGGACCTGGGGAGTGCGGACAAGGAGGCGGAGGAGTACGACGGGGACGAGCTCGTGGGCCGTTATCCCGCCGAGCAGATCCAGCTCGCGAAGCAGGACGAACCAGCGATCTTCGACGTACGGGTGAAGGCCGGGCCCACGTTCTACACGTACGTCATCGAGATCCACTACACCCAGGGCACGACGAAGGGGACGCTCCGGGTGGACGACGGGGGAAAGCCGTTCGCGCTGGGCCCGGTGAACAAGCGGGCGACGCACTACCGCTGTGACGAGAACACCAACACCTGGGTCCGGTCATGAGACCCCGCGCCCTCCTGCTCCTCGCCGCGATCATGACCGGCGCCGTCGTGGGCGCGCTCACCGCAGCCGGGACGGGCGGAGCGGAGACGCTCGGCGGCGGCCCGGACGTCCAGGTGCTCGGCCGCTCGGTCCTGGGGGAGTCGGGCGGCTGGGCGGCGACGGTACCGACCCGGCGCGCCGTGCCGCGCCGGCTGCTCGACCCGGCCGGCGGCTGCCTCCCGCTGCACGCCTGGGCGAGCGAGCGCGCCGCGGTGCCCCGGGGCACGGCCACCGCGGCCTTCACCGTCGCGGCACCGGCCGACCGGGCGCTGCTCATACGCGGCGTGAAGGTGATCAAGGGCAAGCGCCTCCCGCAGCCGGAAGGCCGGGACGTGGCGTGCTCCGAGACCCGCGGCTCCGTCCTGGGCTACGGCATGAAGCTGCGCACCCAGCAGAGCCTGGACGGTCCGCCGTCCGCCCGGCCCCTGAGCCAGTACGTGCGCCCGGGCGGCACCGCCGGCGGCTTCGTCCGGGTCCGCACCCGAAGCTGTTCCTGCCAGTGGTGGATCGAACTGGACGTGCTCGACAACGGGAAGCCCGGAAAGCTGCGGATCGACGACGGCGGCAAGCCGTTCACCCTCGCCCCTCCGGTCCCGCCCGTCGCCACGGACGCGGACCGGGAGGTGTGGAAGTACGGCGGCGGAAACATTCCGCTGGCCCGGGCGCCCCACAACGGCACGGTCGGCGATCACCGGCTCTCCGCCCGCGGGCTCTGGCTGACCCCCGGCTCCCAGGCACCCTGGCAGCTCACCACCGACCACGAGGTCCCCGCCGTCCGGCGGATCGCCGGCGGCCTGGACGTACCGGGCGTGCCCTGCGTACGCATGTACCGCACACTCGTCGCCGCGGGCGGCCGGCACACCGGGCACAGCACCTTCGTGGCACAGGTCGCCTCCCGCACCGAGCAGTCCCTCACGGCGGACGTCAGCCTGCACATCGAGAAGGCGGAGCCGCGGCGCGGCGGCACGGGCTACGCCTGCCTGGCCGACAACTGGCAGCAGGACCTCGACCGCACGCGCGAGGAGACGGCCGTGTACCTGACGGGCGCCGCACCCGGTACGGACCTCCCGGTCATGACGGGAAGGGAGCTGGACCTCGCCCGCCCGGAAGGGACCCCCGTCGGCGGGTCCCCGCTGTTCTTCGGGGTGGAACCGGGCGACGCCGACTATTCCTTCACGGTACGGCTGCGCCTCACCGACCGGGCCGGCAAGGTCACGGAGCACACCCTGACCGACAACGGCAGACCGTTCGTCGTCTCCGGGGCACCGCCGCCCGACGACCTCGTCGTGTACCGCGAGACCGGCAACAGCACCAGCCTCTTCCTGCTCGACTGACTCATCAGCTTCCCGGGCGCCTTCCTGGCCGACCGCCTTCTCGCAGGTGGGCCGGGCCGGTGCCGGATTTGCCCCGGCCCCGGGGCGGTATGTCACAGTGGGCGCTCCCGGTGGGCCGGGCGCGCGCGTGCGCTGCCGTTGCCGGGGACCCCTCCCTGAATCCAGACCTTCCGGCCGTGGCCCCTGCGTGTCCGGAATGTCGGCTTACCGACGACCTTCCCAGAGAGCGATGCAGGCAACGACTCTTGCTCCCCGAGCCGCCGACCTGTTCACCCAGGGCCTGGAACGCCGGACCGGCGCCGCCCTGCTGCGCTTCGGCGCCGCGCGGCCGCGCCCGGCCGACCGGATCAGCTGGACCGCTGACGGCGCCGCCGCCTGGCTCGACGACGCCCGCGGCCACGTGTGGTCCGTCGGCGAGCCGGAAGCCGCCGCCGGCCTCGTCCTGCGCGCGGCCCTGGCCCTGCCCGACCGGGTACGGGAGTTCACCGGCCCCCGTGGCACCGAGGCCCTGGTCGGCCGCCATCTCCCGGTGACGGACATCGTCGAGTGGATCTTCCGCTGGACCGTGGAGGCACCGCCCGTCCAGCGCGGCGAGGACCGCGTCATCGCCCTGGACGAGTCCCACCACGAGGAGCTGCTCGCCTTCCTCACCGAGCACAGCCCCGCCCACTCCACCGGCCCCGGCTCCGCCGACGTCAGCCTGTGGGCCGGCATCCGCAACGCCGACGGCCGGCTCGTCGCCTGCGGCGCCCTCAGCAGCCTGCGCGACAGCGGCGCACCCCTGATGGCCTCCGTCGCGACCGACGCCACCCAGCGCGGTCAGGGCCTCGGCGCGGCCCTGACCTCCTGGCTCACCCGCCACGCCGTCCGCCACCACGGCTTCTGCACCCTCTGGCAACTCGCCGACAACACCCCCGCCGACCGCCTCTACACCCGCCTCGGCTACCGCAACGAGGACCCTTGCGTCTCGGGACACCTGACCGCGCACTGACCTGATCACGTACTGAAGCGCCGGCAGCAGCAATGGCCGAGGGCCGTCACCCCGCGATCGGGGTGACGGCCCTCGGTACAAGAGCGGTGCTCTTCAGAGGCGGTGCTCTTTAGATGTCGAAGTACAGCTCGAACTCGTGCGGGTGCGGGCGGAGCTGGATCGGGGCGATCTCGTTGGTGCGCTTGTAGTCGATCCAGGTCTCGATCAGGTCCGAGGTGAAGACGCCGCCCTGCTGGAGGTACTCGTTGTCCGCCTCGAGGGCGTCGAGGACCGCGGGGAGGGAGGTCGGGACCTGCTGGACGTTCGCGTGCTCCTCGGGAGCGAGCTCGTACAGGTCCTTGTCGATCGGCTCGGCCGGCTCGATCTTGTTCTTCACGCCGTCCAGGCCCGCGAGCAGCAGCGCGGAGAACGCCAGGTACGGGTTGGAGGACGGGTCCGGGGCGCGGAACTCGACGCGCTTGGCCTTCGGGTTCGAGCCGGTGATCGGGATACGCATCGCGGCCGAACGGTTGCGCTGCGAGTACACCATGTTGACCGGGGCCTCGAAGCCGGGGACCAGGCGGTGGTAGGAGTTCACCGTCGGGTTGGTGAAGGCCAGCAGCGACGGGGCGTGCTTGAGGATGCCGCCGATGTAGTAGCGGGCGGTGTCCGAGAGGCCCGCGTAGCCCTGCTCGTCGTAGAAGAGCGGCTCGCCACCGGACCACAGGGACTGGTGGACGTGCATGCCGGAGCCGTTGTCACCGAAGATCGGCTTGGGCATGAAGGTCGCGGTCTTGTTGTTGCGCCAGGCGACGTTCTTCACGATGTACTTGAAGAGCATCAGGTCGTCGGCCGCGGCGAGCAGCGTGTTGAACTTGTAGTTGATCTCCGCCTGGCCGGCCGTGCCGACCTCGTGGTGCTGGCGCTCGACCTTCAGGCCGGCCCGGTCCAGCTCCAGGGAGATCTCGGCGCGCAGGTCGGCGAAGTGGTCGACCGGCGGGGCCGGGAAGTAGCCGCCCTTGTAGCGGACCTTGTAGCCGCGGTTGTTCTCCACCGCACCGGTGTTCCAGGCGCCTGCCTCGGAGTCGATGTGGTAGAAGCTCTCGTTCGCCGACGTCTGGAAGCGGACGTTGTCGAAGACGTAGAACTCGGCCTCGGGGCCGAAGAACGCGGTGTCGGCGATGCCGGTGGAGGCGAGGTACGCCTCGGCCTTCTTCGCCACGTTCCGCGGGTCACGGCTGTACTGCTCGCCGGTGATCGGGTCGTGGATGAAGAAGTTGACGTTGAGGGTCTTGTCCCGGCGGAACGGGTCGACACGGGCCGTGGTGAGGTCCGCGCGCAGCGCCATGTCGGACTCGTGGATGGCCTGGAAGCCGCGGATCGAGGAGCCGTCGAACGCGAGCTCCTCGGTCGGGTCGAACGCCTCCGCCGGTACCGTGAAGTGCTGCATGACACCGGGCAGGTCGCAGAATCGGACGTCGACGAACTTGACGTCCTCGTCCGCGATGAACTTCTTGGCCTCGTCGGCGTTCTGGAACATCCAACTCCTCCTAGCCCGGTCACCGGTCGGCGGCTCGGGGTTGCTCCTCGGATCGCGACCATGTGCGGTGGCGCGCTCGCCCGACCATAGGTAGGCGGGATTTCCCAAGCATGACCCATTTGTTTCGCCCAGGTTAACCGGCGCGCGGCGGCAGTGGCTCGTCGTGGCGCTCCGGCCGCGTGCCGGGACGGCCGGGTACCCCGTACGGCGGGGTGGCCGCCGCCCATCCGCTTCCGCCGCCCCGCCCCGCGGGAAATGTATGCGGTCGCAGTACCGTGGACGGGTGGACAACAGGCAAGCAATGGGATCGTGGCTCTCCGGGCCCCGCGCGGCGGCCGAGGACATGGGCGTCGACTTCGGTTACCGGGGGCAGCAGCTCGGACTGCCGGAGCACGGCTCCGGCTCCGTCGCCCGGCCGGGCCGCCGGTTCGTGGCCCTGCTCATCGACTGGGCGCTGTGCATGCTCATCGCGTACGGGCTGCTCAGCGGCGGCAAGGCGAACGCGGCGAGCAACTGGGCGCTGCTGGTCTTCCTGGTCCTGAGCGTGCTGACCGTCGGTACGGTGGGCTTCACTCCCGGCAAGCGGCTGCTCGGCCTGCGCGTGGTCGCCGAGGGCGGCGGCCGGCTGTCGCTGCCCCGCGTACTGGTCCGCACGGTCGCGCTGATGATCGTCATCCCCGCCGCGATCTGGGACCGCGACGGCCGCGGCCTGCACGACCGCCTGGCGCGGGCGGTCCAGGTACGCATCTGAGACGACGCGGACACAGAGAGAAGCGGCCCGGGACCGAGGTCCCGGGCCGCTTCGTGTCGTCCGGCGGAGAGGGGCGCGCCTCAGCGCATGCGGCCGCCCTTCGGCATCCGCGCACCCTTGGGCATCGGCCCCTTCGGTACCGGCATGTTGCTCATCAGGTCGCCGAGCGCCTTCAGCCGGTCGTTGGTGGCCGTCACCTGGGGACCGGTCAGCGTGCGCGGCAGCTTCAGCAGCGTCGTACGCAGCTTCTTCAGCGGGATCTGGCCCTCGCCGTCACCGACCACGAAGTCGTGGACCGGCGCGTCGGAGGCCGTCCGGGCCATCCGCTTCTTCTCCGCGGCCAGCAGGCCACGGAGGCGGTTCGGGTTGCCCTCGCCGACGAGCACGATGCCGGGCTTGCCGACCGCGCGGTGCACGACGTCCTGGTTGCGGTTCATCGCCACGGCGGGCGTCACCGACCAGCCGCGGCCGATGTTCTCCAGGACGGCGGCCGCCGCACCCGGCTGGCCCTCCATCTGGCCGAAGGCGGCCTTCTCGGCGCGCCGGCCGAAGATGATCGCCATCGCCAGGAAGGCCAGCAGGAAGCCCAGGATGCCCGCGTACACGGGGTGGCCGATCAGGAAGCCGATGGCAAGGAGAACGCCGAATACGACGATGCCCACGCCCGCGACGACAAGACCGACCTTGGAGTCGACCCGACGGGTCATCTTGTAGGTCAGGGCGATCTGCTTGAGCCGCCCCTGGTTCGCAGTGTCTGCGTTTTCCTTCCTCGCCATGTACGGAAGTTTACGTGGCCGAGGTGCTCCGGGTCGCCGCGGCCTCCAGTACGTGCTGGGCGGCCCGCCGGTCCTCGGCGCGGCGGCGGTCCTCGAGGACCGCGGTCCAGGCGTTCCGGCGGGCGGTGCGCTGACCATTGCGCATCAGCAGCGACTCCACGGCGCGCAGGGCGCCGGTGACGGACGGGATCGGCAGAGCGGTGGCGCGGACGGGTGCGGGCGCGGCCTGCATGGCGTGAGTCCCCTTCGGGGTGGTGGGAACAGCGGGAGTGTGAACGGTGCGTGCATCCATCGTCACTGAAAGCGTCACGGATAGGTGTTACCAACGGATGACCGTACGGTCAAACGCCCATGAAACGTCGGCGCGGCCCGTACCGCTCCCGCCTGGGAGAAATACGGGCCGCGCCGTCCGGCGTGTGCCGGGATTCACATCGTCGGGGCCCGAAAGGGCCGCTCGCGAATGCAAAGAATCCGCAGGCAATCATGCGGACGGGTGGCGCCCGGTGGTGATCGACGTGGCACGACGACCAGCCGTTCACCATGCGGGCGCTTCCCGATGGCGATCACACCGCCTGCCGGCAGGCGATCAGACCGCCGGGCGCTCCGCGTCCGCCGCGCGCTTGTCCATCGCCTGCTGGTAGAGGCGGCCGGCCCGGTACGAGGAGCGGACCAGCGGCCCGGACATGACGCCCGCGTAGCCGATCTCCTCCGCCTCCTCCTTGAGCTCGACGAACTCCTGCGGCTTCACCCAGCGGTCCACCGGGTGGTGCCGCACCGTCGGGCGCAGGTACTGCGTGATCGTGATCAGCTCGCAGCCGGCGTCGTACAGGTCCTGCAGCGCCTCGCTGATCTCCTCACGGGTCTCGCCCATGCCCAGGATCAGGTTCGACTTGGTCACCAGGCCGTCCTTGCGGGCCTCCGTGATGACCTTCAGGGAGCGCTCGTACCGGAAGCCGGGGCGGATCCGCTTGAAGATCCGCGGCACCGTCTCCACGTTGTGCGCGAGCACCTCGGGGCGCGAGGAGAAGACCTCGGCGAGCTGGTCGGGCTCGGCGTTGAAGTCCGGGATCAGCAGCTCGACACCCGTGTCGGGCATCAGGCCGTGGATCTGGCGGACGGTCTCGGCGTACAGCCAGGCCCCGCCGTCGTCCAGGTCGTCCCGGGCCACTCCGGTGATCGTGGCGTACCGCAGACCCATGGTCTGTACGGATTCGGCCACCCGGCGCGGCTCGTCGCGGTCCAGCTCCTGCGGCTTGCCGGTGTCGATCTGGCAGAAGTCGCAGCGGCGGGTGCACTGGTCACCGCCGATGAGGAAGGTCGCCTCGCGGTCCTCCCAGCATTCGAAGATGTTGGGGCAGCCCGCCTCCTGGCAGACCGTGTGCAGGCCCTCGCTCTTCACCAGGCCCTGCAGGTGGTTGTACTCGGGGCCCATTTTCGCCCGAGTCTTGATCCACTCGGGCTTGCGCTCGATGGGGGTCTGGCTGTTCCGGACCTCCAGGCGCAGCATCTTGCGTCCGTCGGGTGCGACAGCGGACACTCCGGCTCCCTAAGCTTCGTTTCTTCGGCGTACCCAGGGTACGCCCGTTGATTCGCACGTCTTTACGTGCTGCGCAACCCGGTGCGGCCGGGTCGCATTCCGCAGGGCCCCTGGTGAGGGGCGCCGGCGGGCCGGGTCAGACGGCGCGGGGCAGCAGCTCGGCGTTCTCCAGGACGTCGCGCAGATGCTTCTCGGCGACCGGCAGCACCTCGTCGATGGTGACCTCGCGGCCCAGCTCGTTCGAGAGCGAGGTCACGCCCGCGTCGCGGATGCCGCACGGGACGATCTTGTCGAACTCGGTGTTGTCCGGGTTCACGTTCAGCGCGAAGCCGTGCATCGTCACACCCTTCGCCACGCGGATACCGATCGCGGCGAGCTTGCGGTCCTCGCGGCGCTGCCCGGCGTTGGACGGGGCGTACTCCGGGCCGTTCAGCCGGGGGTCGAACAGCTCGTCGTTGACGCGCGGATCGAAGTCCAGATTCAGGCCGCCCAGGGCCGCCCGCTGCTCGATCGGATCGCCCAGCACCCACACACCGCTGCGGCCCTCGACCCGGGAGGTCTCCACGCCGAACTCGGCGGCCACCCCGATCAGGGCCTCCTCGAGGCGGCGCACGTGCGCCACCACGTCGACCGGCCGCGGCAGCTTCTGGATCGGATAACCGACCAGCTGCCCCGGACCGTGCCAGGTGATCTTCCCGCCGCGGTCCACGTCGATGACGGGGGTGCCGTCCAGGGGGCGCTCGCTGTCGGCCGTACGCCGGCCCGCCGTATATACGGGCGGGTGTTCCAGCAGCAGACAGGTGTCCGGGACCTCGTCGGCGAACCGGGCGGCGTGCACCCGGCGCTGCTCCTGCCACGCCGTCGTGTACTCCACGGCGTCGGCGCCGAAGCCCATCCGGACAAAGCGCAGCTCACTCATGGCGGCTCCTCTTATTGCATCCATCGCGCCCGTCACCACTGTACGGCCGTGCCCGGAAACGCCCGAGGGCGGCCGGTGACGAGGCGGTACGGCGGCCGGATGCGGGCGGTGGCGGGACGGTACGGACGGCAGGTGGCGGCGGTGGCGGGACCGTACGGGCGGCCGGTGGCGGCCGTCGCGACGCGGGTGATGCAGGTGTGACGAACAGTACGGAGCGGACGTGCGGGGCAGGACTTTCGGCGGGGCCTACCGGGTCTGTGTTGGCCATTAGCGCTGTGCTCACACGATCGGATGAACGCGGGGCGAAGCTGGCCGGAACTCCTCCGTGGGCCGCTACATTCACGCCGTTCCAGGAGGGCGAAAGCGCCGGACGGTGTCGACCGGGCCCGGGCGGCGCGGCCCGGAAGGCAGGAGACCGTAAAGCTGATGACGGAACGACCCGACCCAGGCCCACAGCTTGAGGGATCGCCGCAACGCACACCCAATCGCAGACTCGCCTCGCTGATCGCGGAGGCGGGATTCTCCAATGCCGGTCTGGCCCGCCGGGTGGACCAGCTGGGGCTGGAACACGGGCTCGACCTGCGCTATGACAAGACATCGGTGACCAGATGGCTGCGCGGCCAGCAGCCACGCGGTACCACCCCCGCACTGATCGCCGAGGTCTTCACCCGCCGCCTCGGACGCCGGCTCTCGGCGCAGGACCTGGGTCTGGACGCCTGCGCACCCGTATACGCGGGGCTCGAATTCGCCGCGAGCCCCGGCGAGGCCGTCGACATCGTCAGCGGACTGTGGCGCAAGGACTCCGGCAGCCACGCCGAACTGCGCAAGATCGCTTTCACCCCGGCCGGCCTGGTGGTGCCCAGCCGCGACTGGCTCATCGGACGCGCCGACGAACGGGTGGCACGCGGCGAACCGGGCCCCGAGCCACCCGGCCCCCGGGTGCCCCCACAGTTGCGTACCGGGGTGCCCCGCCAGCGCCGCCCGGAGCGCCCGGACCCCGCGCACGGCTACCGCGTGACGGCCGGCGACATCGCGGCACTGCGCTCGGTCGGCGAGCTCTTCCGGACGCTGGACCACGCGTACGGCGGCGGGCACGCGCGCCAGGCACTGGTGCGTTACCTGGAACACGAGGCCGAGCCCATGCTGCGCGGCGCGTACAGCGAGGCCATCGGCCGGCGGCTCTTCTCCTCCGTCGCCGACCTGACCCGGCTGGCCGGCTGGACCTCGTACGACATCACCGCGCACGGCCTCGCACAGCGTTACTTCGTCCAGGCGCTGCGGCTGGCCCAGGCCGCCGGAGACCGCGCGTACGGCAGCTACGTCCTGATCACGATGAGCCGGCAGGCGGTATATCTCGGGCACGGCCGGGAGGCCGTCCAGCTGGCGCGGGTGGCCCAGCAGGGCATCGGCAGCGGCCCCCCGCCGCTGGTCCAGGCGCTGCTGCACGCGGCCGAGGCACGCGGGCACGCGGTACTGGGCGAGGTACGCGCCTGCACCGCGTCCCTGGCCCGCGCCGAACGCGCACTGGAGGCCGCGCGCCCCGGGGACGAGGTCCCGCACTGGGCGCGCTTCTTCGACGAGGCCCAGCTCGCGGACGAATTCGGGCACTGCCACCGCGATCTGCAGCAGTACCGCGCGGCCGCCCAGCACGCCGAACGCTCGCTGCAACTGCGCGGCATGGGCTACGCCCGCAGCCGGCTGCTCTGCCGTCTGGTGCTGGCGAGCGCCCGGCTGGGCCTGGGCGAACTGGAGCAGGCGTGCACGCTGGGCGCCGAGGCGGCGGTACAGGCGGCGGAGATGCGGTCCGTACGAGTGCATGAGTACGTACGGGACTTCGAACGCAGGCTGGAGCCGTACCGGGACGCCGCCCCCGTACGCGGGTACCGGGACAAGGTGACCGCGCTGGGCTGAGGCGCGGACGGTACGGAGCGGGGCGGCGGGGCCGGGGCGAGGGTGTGACGCCCCGGCCCCGCGGCGTGACGGAACCGGCGTGGCGGAACCGGCGTGGCGGGGGCCGGTCTGGCGGGGGTCGGTGTGGCGGCGCCGGGGCCGGGGCCGGTGCCGGGTGTCTGCCTCCGGCGGTCTCAGGCGGCGTCGGAGAGGGCGTGGCGGGAGTCGTCGGGGGCCGGGATGCCGAAGTCGCGCAGCAGGGCGCGCGCGGCCCGGCGGCCGGAGCGCAGCGCGCCCTGGACCGTGCCGGTGTCGCGGTGGTCCCCGCAGACGTACAGCCCGGCCAGCAGGCGTACGGGGCGCAGCGGATCGTGCGGCGCGGGCATGGCCGGCACGGCGTACGGATCATGATGCGCGGCCAGCAGCCGCCAGCCGTCGGCGCTGGTCCCGTACAGCCGCTCGAGCTGCGGACGGACGGTCTTGTCGAGCGCGCCGGCGGGCAGCGTGGCGGCGGAGCCGAGCACCGCGGTGGTGATCAGCGGCCGGCCGGGCGGCGTGCGCGAGGGGTCGACCGCGCTCGCCGCGTAGCTGTACGCCACCGGCCCCTCGGTGGGCAGGAACAGCGCCGCGTCCTGTGCCTGTGGATAACTCGGGGCGGTGTCGGCGGTGTGGTGCAACATGGTCACGGGATGGAAATCGGGGACCCGGAGCCCCGGCAACAGCTCAGCGGCGTCGCGCGCCCCCGTGGCCACGAGCGCCGCGCGGCACCGCAGTTGACGCTGATCGGAGGTGGTGACGAGCGTGGTGGAGACGGAGACGGCGCGGACGGACGTGCGCACGGTGCCCGGCGGCAGCGAGGCGGCGAGCAGCTCGGGGACGCTCGCCGCACCTCCCGCCGGCAGACACAGCCGCCCGGTGGCGAAGGCGCGCAGGGTGAGGGCGGCGCCGAGGCTGGACCCTTGCAGCGTGGGATCGCCGAGCAGCGCGGTCAGCAACGGACGCAGCGCGGCGGCCCGGGGCGAGAGGACGTCGTGGACCGGCTGGTCGCGTCCCGGACCCGAGGCGCTGCGGGAAGCCCGTTGCGTGCCCTGGGAGACGCGCAGCGAGGGAAGACGGGGGGTGCCGAGTCCGGGGAAGCGGGAGGTCGCGAGGCCGGGCAGGCGAGAGGTGCCGAGACCGGGGAGCCGGGAGACCGCGAGCGAGGGGAGCCGGGGAGCGCCGAGTGAGGGGAGACGGGGCGACGGGCCCAGCGGTCCGGCGGGCGATGGCAGGCGGGGACCGGGGAGCGAGGGGATACGGACGCCGGTGCGCGGCGAGGGGCGTGCAGAGGCGCGCGAAAGGGCGCGCGCTGTGGCCAGTGCGACCCTTGTGCTCCGGACGGCGCCGATGCGCTGCGCGCGGCGCCCATCGTGCAGACACATACCGGGCGCGAAGGGCCGCAGCGTGAGGCCGTCGAGCGCGGGGGTTCTGGTCAGCTCGGGATAGGAGCTGACCAGGAGCTGACTGCCCCGGTCCAGGCGGAAGCCGTCCAGCTCCTCGGTGACCGCGCGGCCACCGACGCGGTCGGCTGCCTCCAGGACGGCGACGGTGGCGCCGGCGCGGGTGAGGTGGTGCGCGGCGGCCAGGCCGGCCACTCCACCACCGATGATGACGACGTCCACGGTGTCCGCCGGGGATGCTGGCTGGGACGAGGGGGTTCGGGAAGCGGGGGTGCGCGGCACGGGTCCCTCCCTGGGTCGGCCGGGGTTTCGGCCCACGTCTCATGCCCTTCGCACGCACCCCTGATACCCACACATTCGAACGAGAGGGCGCACACGGGCTCACACAAGAGCCATGCCACCGGCAAGCCCTGCAAGGCATGCCGCCGGCAAGAGCGGTGGGGGTGGGGTGGGGGAGGGCCCCCGGGG
>NZ_JOAX01000009.1 GCF_000720485.1 Streptomyces ochraceiscleroticus
GCTGGACGAAAACGCCCGTTGGCGGCTGCTGGAGGGACTGGACGACATCAGCCTCACCCTCCGGGAGGAAGACTCCATCGCCGCATACGAGGCGAACAGACTGCCCTTCAAGCCGAACGTCGTTCTGTAGTCCGCAGCCGATCCGCACAAAATCCGCCGACCCTGTGAACGGCCGGCGGAAAACGAACAACATTCACCGGGCCGCAGCCACGCGGACCGGGCGAATTAACCTCGTTCTGCGACCGCCCCAAACCAGGCGGTATGTCACGACGCAGAGCAAAGAGGTAGTCCATGTCCATGCCCACCAAGGCCGTTGTCGTCATCGCGGAAGAACTTCCGGTCGGCGTCGCGCTCAATACCGCCGCACTGCTGGGGATCAGCCTCGGCAATCGGGCATCGGATCTGGTGGGTGAGGACGGACCGGACGCCTCCGGGCACCGGCATCTGGGGATGAGTACGCATCCCGTTCCGGTGCTCAAGGCGTCCGCCGAACGCCTCCAGGAACTGTACGCGGACGCCGCGGCGCTGGACGGTGTGCTGGTCGCCGATATGAGCGAGGTCGCGCAGAAGTCGCGCACCTACGACGCCTATCTGGCGACTCTCGGCGGCACCAAGCCGGAGGACATGCGGTATCTGGGCGTGATGCTGCACGGCGCGCGGCCGGCCGTCGATTCCCTCACCGGACAGCTTCCGCTCTATCGCTGAATCCCGGCACATTCTCGCATGGTGAGACTGCTGCGTTCCCCTTCCGGCGCGGCGTGATCGGCGATCTGCTCTCTCATGTTCGCTGCGACGGTGCCGCCGCGCGCTCAGGTCGAATGAGTGAACGGCGAAATGGCGATAGGTGCTGAACAGATTCGGCATCACTGGTTCGGACCGCCCGCCATTGTTAGCTTCTGGGTCGTGGGGGTCGCCTTCTCGGCTGCGCTCCGCATCTCGCATGTTGATACTCACCAAACGCTGGGGGCTCTGTGTCAGTTGACAAGGGAACGCGACGTATATCGGTCTTCGATACGACTCTTCGGGATGGGGAGCAGGCCCCCGGGAATGCCATGACGCCCGAGGAGAAGCTCGATATCGCGCTGCGGATCGAGGCCCTGGGCGTGGACCGGGTGGAGGCCGGCTTCCCGGCCGCGTCGCCCCGTGACTTCGAAGCGACCCGGCTCATCTCCAAGAGCGTCACGAACGCTCAGTTCGTTACCTTCTGCCGTGCCGTGCGCGGCGACGTGGAGGCGGCCGTCGAGGCCGGCGGCACCGCCAACCACCAGGTGGAGACGGTGACCGTGGGCAGTGACATCCACCTCGAGTACAAGCGCGGCATCACGCGCAAGGAAGCCGTCGCGGAGATCGTCGACGTCGTCGAGTTCGCCAAGTCCTTCGGCGTCGAAGAGGTCGCGGTGGCCATCGAGGACGCCACCCGCGGCGCGGACGAGCACCTGCGCAACGTCTCCGAAGCGGTCGTCGAGGCCGGCGCGAGCTGCATCGTCGTTCCCGACACCGTCGGTGCCCTGGTCCCCGGGCAGTACGGTGAGCTGATCGCGAAGTTCCGCGAATGGGTGCCCGGCGTCCGCATTTCCACGCACTGCCACGACGACTTCGGCCTTTCGCTGGGCAATGCGCTGGCCGGCATGGAAGCGGGCGCCGACGAGATCCAGGTGACGCTCGGCGGAATCGGCGAGCGGGCCGGCAACACCCCGCTGGAGCAGCTCGCCGCCGTACTGGCGTACAAGAGCGATTACTACGGCGTGCACAGTGACATCGACCTGGCGGGCATTCACGACGCCTACGCCAGGCTCCGCGAGATCATCAAGCTGGAGGAGCCGCGCAACAAGCCCATCGTCGGGGCCTATGCCTTCGGTACCACCGCAGGCATTCACCAGCAGGGCCTGCTGCGCAACCCCGAGACGTACGAATACGTGAGGCCCGGCGTATTCGGCCGTGAGACCACGATTCTGATCGGCCGGCACTCCGGCCGTGCGGTACTGCGCCATCTGCTCGACCAGATCGGCGTCGAGGTGGATGACAAGCAGCTCGAAGCGCTCTACGAGACGCATATCGCCGAGCGTCCGGGCAGCGACTGCGAGGACCTTTCGGTGGTGCGCGACCGCCTCGAGCGCGAGCTGGCCGACTGGCCGCGGAAGGCCCGGTGAGTCCGGTGCCGAGCAAGGCGGAAGAACTGGTCCGCAGCTACTACGAACGGGTCGACGCCGACGATGTGGACGGCCTTCTGGGGCTCTTCTCCGAAGAAGCCGTCTACCGGCGGCCCGGCTATGAAGCGATGAACGGCCGGGCCGATCTGGAGGCGTTCTACCGGGGGGAGCGGGTGATCCGGAAGGGCAGCCACACCGTGCACACCATCACCGAACAGCTGCCCCGGGTCGCGGTCTCCGGAAGTTTCTCCGGCGAACTCAAGGACGGCCGACAGGTCTCCGTGGAATTCGCCGACTTCTTCACGCTCGAATCGGACGGTCGTTTCGGCCGGCGGGAAACGTTCTTCTACGCGCCGCTGGTGTGAGACCGTTACCGAACGATGGGGGAACTGTGGCAGGCAATGCCAAAGCCGTGGGCGTATCGGTGACGAGCCGGGCGCTCGCGATTCTCGGAGCATTCGACAGGGTGTACAGCGGCCTGTCGCTCTCCGACCTCTCCAGGCGCACCGGGCTTCCACTGGCCACGGCACACCGGCTCATCGGTGAACTCGAATCCTGGGGCGCGCTGGACCGCGATCAGGACGGGCGTTACCGGATCGGGCTGCGCATCTGGGAGCTCGGATCGCTGACGCCCAGCCGTACGGGACTGCGTGAGGCGGCCCTGCCGGCCCTGCTGTCCCTCTCGGAGCTGTCCCGCGAAGAGGTACAGCTGGTCGTCGCGGACGGCGACGACGCGGTGTGCGTGGAACACCTCGGGCCCCGTGAGGGCATCCGCTCGGCGGACCTGAGAGGACTGCGCAGGCCGCTGACCGAGTCCGCCTGCGGGCTGGCGCTGCTGGCCCATCGCGGCGCGGACGGCGAAACGGGACGGGCCGGCGGAGCACCGCGGACCGATGAGGCGCTGCGGGCAGACCCGTCCGTACGCAGCCGCCTGCCACTGATCCGCCGGCACGGCTGTGCGGTGCTCAACGACACCGGACGCCCCGGCCGGCAGACCGTCGCCATGGCCGTCTGTGACGAGGGCGTCGCCGTGGCCGCGATCGGCCTTTCCACGCCCGAGGGCTCCGCCATCGGGCACTGGAGAGAGATGCTGATCGCCGCCACGGCCGGTATCCAGCGGGCGCTGCCGCGCCGCCACGCCGTCGCGGCCTGACCGGCCGCGATCTCTGGGGCGCCCGGCACCACCCGGCCGGGCGCCCCTTCCCGTACAGGCGTTCCCTTGAACTGAACTACTCCCCGGTGAGGCATCACTGTGAGCAAGCAAATTGTCATCATCGGAGGCGGTGCCACCGCCGTGAGCGCCTTCGCGCATCTGGCGGGCAGCTCCGGGGTGGAACGGGTCACCTTCGTGGCGCCCGGCCCCATCGGCCTGGGCACCGCTTTCGGCACCACCGACCCGGCCCTGCTGTGCAACACCTCCGTGGACGTGACGGCCCTGAAGGCCGACGGGCGCTCGGACTTCCTCGACTACCTCGCGTCCCGCGGCCACCCGGTGCACCGCGCCGACTTCGCCCCGCGCTACCTCGTCGGCCAGTACTGCCGCGAGCGCTTCTGGCAGTACTCCGACACGGCCCGCCGGGCCGGCACCCGCGTCACCCACATCCGCGACCGCGCGGTGGCCATCGACCGGCACACGGACACGGACACGGACGGCACGGCGTACCGGGTGGCGCTCGCCGGCGGGGGATCGGTCACCGGCACCGACATCCTGTTCTGCGCGGGCGCGGACAACCCGGTCCTGCCGCCGGAGCTCCGCCCGTACGCCGGGCATCCCCGTCTGATGGCCACCCCGTACCCCTCGCACAAGCTGCGCGCGCTGCCCGCCGACGCCCGCGTCCTGGTCCTGGGCACCAAGCTGTCCGCGATCGACGCGGCGGTGACCCTCTGCAGGACCGGCAACCGGCGTACGGTCATGACCTCGCCCTCGGGCATGCTGCCGGCCGTCCGCAACCGCCTCGTCCGCCCGGCCACCCCACGGCTGCGCCAGGACGTCTGGGCGGCCCTCGCCGCGAGCGGCACCCCGGAAGGACCCGCGGACGACACGGCGCTGGACCGCACCGTCGCCCGCGAACTGCTCTCCGCCATCCGTGCCGGAGCGCCGGGCGCCCGGGTCGCCCGGCCCCGGCTCTCGGGGCGGCCCGCGCCCCTGCTGCGCGAGGAACGGCACCGCGCCGCGGCCGGCCGCATCCCCTGGGAGGACGTGATGGCGGAGCTCATCGACACCGTCAACGCCCAGGTGTCCCGCTGGCGCGCCGACGTGCGCGCCCGTGTGCTGCCCCGCTACCGCGCCCTGATGACCCGTTACATATCCGCCTTCCCGCTGCGCAACGCCACCCTGCTGGACGGCTGGCTCACCGAAGGCAGGCTCCGCGTCGCCCCGCGCTATCCGGAACGGATGGAGCCGAGCGGGACCGGCTGGTCGGTGCGCTGGCCGGACGGCACGACCGAGACCTTCGACCACATCGTGTGCGCCTCCGGATACCGGGTCGCGCCGCTGACGACCACCGCCACCGGCGTACGCATCGGAGGCGAGGCAGCGGACGGCGCCGCAGGCGGGGCGGGCGACGCCGGGCCGCGGCCGGAGATCCTCGAAACCCTGCGGATACGGCTGCGGCCCGACGGCCCCGCCGAACGCATCTGGGCGCTGGGCGCCGGCGCCGGTTCGCGCTTCCCCATCGTCAACTACCTGCGGGCCGCCGCCCAGCACGCGGCCGTCGTCGCCGACCAACTCGGGCAGTACAGCCCCGGAACAACCGAGCCGCTCGCCGAAAGGACGGCCCTGTGATCGCCCTCGTCAACCCCGTCTCCAGCGGAGCGCAACTGACCGAAGCCCTGCTGGAGGAGGGCGCCGAATTCCTGCACGTCTACACGGAGGACCGGGCGCCCGCCGCACCGTCCGGCGGCCTGCCGGTCAAGACCGTGGTGCACGCCGGCCTCGACGCGACCGCCGGACGGCTGCGCGCGATGGGCGTCAGCACCGTGCTCGCGGGCAGCGAGTTCGGCGTCACCCTCGCCGACGAGCTCGCCGAGGCCCTCGGCGTGCCGCACCACCGCCACGAGCTGCGCGCCGCCCGCCGGGACAAGTACTGGATGGCCCGCGCGCTGGCCGACGCCGGTGTGCCGCACGCCGGCACCGAAGCCGTGCGCAGCGAGGAGGAGTTGCGCACCGTGCTGGACCGCTGGGGCACCTTCCCCGTGGTCGTCAAGCCGTTCAACAGCGCGGGCAGCGACGGCTGCCACATCTGCCCCGACGCCGGCCGGGCCCTCGACGCCTTCCGCGCCAACAGCGGCCGGCGCAACCTCATGGGCGAGGTCAACGACGGCGTACTGG
Source organism: Streptomyces ochraceiscleroticus (assembly GCF_000720485.1). Classification (GTDB taxonomy): domain Bacteria; phylum Actinomycetota; class Actinomycetes; order Streptomycetales; family Streptomycetaceae; genus Streptomyces; species Streptomyces ochraceiscleroticus. Next base: position 5,482 of record NZ_JOAX01000009.1, read on the forward strand.
TCCAGCAGTTCCTCGAAGGCCCCCAGTACATCGTCAACACGGTGAGCATGGCGGGCCGCCATCTGCTCGCCGAGATCTACGCCGAGCGCATCGACCGCGAGCAGGGCGCGCCCGTCCTGCGGCACATCGTCTCCCGCCGCACGCTCGACGAAGCCGAGACCGAGCTCGTCGCGTACGTCATGCGCTGCCTGGACGCGCTGGGCGTCCGCGAGGGCGCCGCACACACCGAAGTGATCCTCACCGCGGACGGCCCGCGCCTGGTGGAGGTCAACTCCCGGCTCATGGGGCCGTACCTGTCCGCCGACGCCTACCACGTCGCGTACGGGTACAGCAGCCCCCATCTGCTGGCCGAACGCCTGTTGCGGCCCGAGGAGTTCACGAACCGCTTCGACCTGCCGTACGGGCCGGGACGGTCGCTCGCCAAGGTCTATCTTCGGGCCCACCGCGCCGGCACGGTGCGGGCGCTGGACGGTCTGCGCCGGATCCGCCGGCTCCCCGGATTCCACAGCGTGGCCCGGATCCCGGCGGTCGGCGAGCCGGTCCGGGACGGGCAGCTCACCACCGGCGGCTGCGGCGTCGCCTTCTTCGTCCACGAGGACGCCGAACTGCTCCAGCACAGCCTCGACGTCCTGCACGAGATCGAGGACGCGGGCGAGCTGTACCGCATCGAGGACGAGAGCGACGCGTCCCCGGCCGCGGAGAGCGGGAGCTGACCGTGCCCGTCCTCTGCATCATGGCATCGGTACTGCTGCAGTCCGGGGTGTACGGATTCGTCTCCGGCCGGCTCGGATCCACGGACAGTCTGGCGCTGTCCTGTGCGGGATTCGGCGCCGCCGCCGTGGTCTTCAATGCGGTGCTGCTGGTCCGGCGCCTCCGTGCGGGGCGGGGCAGCGCGCCCGTCGCAGCGCCGCCGGGGGCCGGGCGGCTGCTCCTGGCGATGAACGTGGTCACGGCCGTCACCTTCCTCAGCTTCTACGCCGCGCTGAGCTGGATCCCCTCCGCACTCGCCACCGGCATCGAGACCGCCATCGGCCCGGCCGTGCTCGCCCTGCTCGGGCTCGCCGGGATCGGCCGGCGAGCCACGGCTCCGGGCTGGGCGGCGGCGGGCCTGCTGGTGCTGCTCGGCGGGGCCATCGCCTGGAGCTTCACGGGGGACGGCGGGCTGCGGTCGGCCGGATCGGCGGCGGGGATCGGGCTGGTGCTCGTCGCGGGCATCGGAGCTTCCGTACTCGCCCTGGTATCAGCGGAGTTGGGGCGCCGGGGCATCGACCCCGTGCACGCCACCGCGCACCGCTTCCACCTCACCTTCCTCTGCGGCGGCGCGCTGCTGCTCGTCGTGGGCGGCACCGGCGCGGTGCGGTCGGCGGACTGGCCGGCGCTGCTGGTCACCGGTGTCCTGGCGGTCACCGTGCCACTGTTCCTGCTGCAGCGCGGGCTCCAGGGCGCGGACCCGATGGTCGCGATGGTGCTGCTGACCACGCTGCCCGGGGTCACCTATCTCGCCGAGACCGCCTTCCACGGCGGCTTCGACGGATTGTCGTTCGCGCTGATCTGCGCGCTGATGGCGGTCGCCCTGTGGTACGCCCGGCTGTCCCGGGAGGAACCGTCGAAGGGCGAGGGTGACGGCGACGGTACGGAGACCCGTTCCCGCGCGGAGTCCGGCCGGAAGTCCGGTCAGGAGTCCGCGCGGGTCCCCGGTTAGCGCAGCGCGGACAGCACCGCTTCGCGCGTCTCCTCGCTGCGCAGCAGGTCCTTGCGGTCGCAGTCGATCCGTACCTCCCGTACGTCGGCGGCCCCGTGCGCGAAATGGCGACCGGAGCCGCCGGCTGAGTCGATGTGCAGGACCTCGCCGTCCCAGGGGGAGACCCGGGAGCGGTGCGCGGCCACCAGATGGCTGAGCCAGTCGGCGTACGCGCCCGCCATGTGCGCCGCGCTCTCGACGGCCTCGGCCGGGCCGCTGCCCAGCGCGCGCAGCGCGTCAGCGGCCCGCCGTTCGAGGTCGTCCACGAGGGCGTCGACGAACCCCCGCGGATCGTCGGCGAGGCGGTCGGGGGCCGCCCGCTCGCGGACCTCCTCCTCGGACGGGTGGACACCCAGCTGGGCGAGCGCGTCGCGGTAGCTGTCCAGGACCGGGGCGAGCGTTCCGGGTTCGGCGTCGACGAGGACGAGCCGGGGCGCGGCCCCGCCCTCGGGCGCGACCGCACGGGCGAGTTCGAACGCCAGCGGGGCCGAGGCGCAGTAGGCGGCGATGGCGGTGACCGGGCCGGCGGGCGCCGGGTTGGCGAGCAGCGACCGCGCGGCGTACGCCGAGCCGTCCGTGACCCGGGGCAGCGGACGGCGCAGCAGGTCGTGGGTCCGTACGCCGTGCCCGTCCAGGCGGAGATCGGCGAACCGGGCCTCCGGACGGTAACCGGGGTAGTCGAGTACGAGCAGCAGCGGCTCGTCGTGGTGGTCCATCAGTGCTGTTCCTCCAGCGAGCGGAGTTGTGCGGTCATGAGGTCCGCCATGTCGTCGAACATGCGGCCCATGAGGGCGAGTTGGCGGGTGGCCACGCCGGACTCAGGCGTCCCGGGGACAGCGGATTGCGGAGTCCCGGACCGAGGCCGCGCCGTGCGGGACTCCGTGGCCGTCTCCGGAGGCGCGGACATTGCCGGTGCCGTCCCCGGCAGGGCGGGGATCTCGTACCGGTCGCGGCGGAACGGATGGCCCGGCAGCGGGATCCGCCGTCCACGCGGCGCGATGCTCGCCCAGTCCACGTCCGTGCCCTGCTCGTACAGCGCGCCGAGCGCGGGCCACAGCGCCAGGTCAGGACCCGCGCCGCGGGCCCGGCTCGCCGTCCAGCGGCTGTCCGGCAGGGCGGCGCGGCCCATCCCGGTGAGCACGTCCCCGGGGCCGATCTCCAGGAAGTCCGCGCAGCCGGCCGTGCGGAGGGCCGTCAGGGCTTCGTGGAAGAGCACCGGTCGGCGGGCCTGGCGGACCAGGAAGCCGGCGTCCAGTACGGTCCCCGCGTCCAGCACCGTGCCCCCGGCGGTGTCGGCGCACGGCATCCGCAGCGGCGTGAAGCGCACCTTCGCGGCGGCGTCCCGCAGCTCGTTCGCGACCGGGTCGAGCAGCGCGGAGTGGAAGGCCCGGTCGACGGCCAGCCGCCGGTACGCGAGGTCCTCGGCGGCCAGCAGGCGTTCCGCGGCCTCGACCCGCTCCGGCGCCCCGGAGAGCACATGGGACCGGAGGCCGTTGACCGCGGCGACATCGAGACCCGCCGCGTCCCCGACGCGCCGTACGGTCGCCTCGTCGGCGGCCACGGCGAGCATGCCGCCGGCCACCGCCCCGCCGCTCATGGCGCGCCCCCGGGCGATGACGAACCGGAGACCGTCCTCCAGCGAGAACGCGCCGGCATCGCAGAGCGCGGCGATCTCGCCGAGGCTGTGGCCGATGGCGTGCGACGGCTCGACACCCACCGACCGCCACCACCGTGCCTGCGCCATCTGCAGGGCGAACAGCGCGGGTTGGGCCACCGCCGGCTGCGAGGGTGCGGCTTCGGCCCCGTCCGCCAGCAGCACATCGAGCAGACTGCCGCGCTCCGTCCGCCGGTGGATCTCCTCGCAGGTGTCCAGCACCTCGCGGACGACGGGGAGTTCGGCGTAGAGGCCGCGGGCGGCGTCGACGGGGGAGGTGCCCTGCCCGGAGAAGGCGAAGGCAGGCGGTCCCGGGCGGCCGGCCGCACGCCGGTCCCCGCCCTCGCGGCCGGCCAGGAAGTCCCCCAGGGAAGTGGCCAGTTCGGCCGCCGTCCGGCCGTACACCACGGTCCGGTACGCATGGTGCGTCCGGCCGCGCGCCAGGGTGAACAGCACGTCGGAGGCGGAGATGCCGGGATGCCGGGTGAGGTGGTCGCGGAGCGCGACCGCCAGCTCGCGCAGCGACTCCGGGTCGCGGGCGCTGACCGGCACCGGTACCGGCGCGGCGGGCAGCGGTGCTGCGGACCGGACGGGTGGCTCCTCCAGGACGACATGGGCGTTGGTGCCGCCGAACCCGAGCGTGCTGACCCCCGCACGCCGCGGCGCACCCTCCTCGGTGGCCCACTCGCGGGTCTCGGTGGCGAGCCGGAACGGACTCTCGGCCCATGGCAGCCGGGGGCTGGGCCGGGTCGCGTTGACCGTCGGCACGAGGGTCCGGTGCCGGAGCATGAGCACCGTCTTGATCAGTCCGGCCATCCCCGCGCAGGTGTCCAGATGCCCCACGCTCGGCTTCACCGAGCCCAGCACACAGCGCTGCCGGGTCCGGCCGGCACCGTCCCCGGGCGTCCCGTACGCGCGGGCCAGCGCGGCGAACTCGACCGGGTCGCCCAGTTCGGTGCCGGTGCCGTGGGCCTCCACGTACCCCACCGACTCGGGCGCGACCCGGGCGCGGGCCAGTGCCTGCCGTACCGCCTCGGTGTGGCCCCGTACCCCCGGCGCGGTGAACCCCGCCTTGGCGTCGCCGTCGTTGTTCACCGCCGAGCCGAGCAGCACGGCATGGATCTCGTCGCCGTCCGACAGCGCCCGGTCCAGCCGCTTCAGCAGTACGACGGCGACTCCATTGCCGCCTACCGTGCCGTCCGAGGCGGCGTCGAAGGCCCGGCAGACGCCGCTCGGCGACAGGATGAAGTCGGGCTGGTAGGCATATCCGGCCTCCTGCGGCAGATGCACGGCCGCGGCTCCGGCCAGCGCCAGGTCGTTCTCGCCGGACAGCAGGGACTGGGCGGCCAGATGGACGGCCACCAGCGAGGTCGAGCAGGCCGTCTGGACGCCGATCGCGGCGCCGGTGAGGCCGAGCCGGTAGGCGACCCGGGTGGCCAGGAAGTCGTACTGGCCGCCGATCAGGCGCTGCATCTCCGCGGCGATGCCGCCGGTGCCCGAGCCGTGCCGGGCGTAGTACGGCAGGCGCGGGCCGTAGAGGTTCATTCCGCCGCCCGCGTAGACGCCGATGCGGTGACCGTCGTCGCCGCCGGACCCGGCGTCCGCGTACCCGCCGTGCTCCAGCGCGCGCTGGCAGCACTCCAGGAACAACCGGTGCGCGGGGTCGGTCAGTTCGGCCTCGCGCGCGCTCATCCCGAAGAAACCGGCGTCGAAGCGGTCGGCGTCGTCCAGCACGCCCGCCACCGGTACCCGGTCCGGCCCGGCCGGCGCTCCCGGATCCGGCGCGAAGGCGCGCACGCTGCACACCCCGGCCCGCAGATTCTCCCAGTACTGATCGACATCGGCGGCGCCGGGGAGCCGCGCGGCCATGCCGACGATCGCGATCCGCCGGTCGTCGCCGTCCGGCGGCCCGCCGACGCGTTCCTGCGCCGCGGCATCCCCGGAGCCGTCGCCGGTCGCCGCCAGATGGGCCGCGAGGGCGACCGCGCTCGGGTGCTCGAAGAGATCGGTGTCGGTGAGCGGCCGGCCCAGGTCACGCTCCAGGCGCAGCCGCACCCGGACCAGCGCGAGCGAGGTCAGCCCCAGTTCGAAGAACGGCGTGGCCGGGTCGGCCGGCCGCCCCAGGACGTCCTCGACGGCCGTACGGATGTGCCGCAGCAGCTCCTGTTCGGTGCGGTGGGCCATGTCAGGGCTCCTTCCGCGCCGACGCCAGCCGGTCCGCCATGGCGCGGACGGTCGGCGCGGCGAAGAACTCGGCCACCGGGATCCTGCTGCCCAGCTCCGCGCGGACCCGCTCCAGCAGCCGCACAGCGGACAGCGAGTTCCCGCCCGCGTCGAAGAATGACCGGTCCGGCGGCACGGTGCCGCCGCCCAGCTCGACCGCCCACAGCTTGGCCACCCGCTCCTGCAGATCGGCCGGCTCGCCGGGGCCGTCCTCGGCGTCCCGGCCGTCGGCGGGCGTCGCGGTGCCCATGGCCAGCAGCCGGGCGCGGTCGAGCTTGCCGTTGGGGCCGTAGGGCATCCGGTCCAGCCGGAGCCAGAGCTGCGGCACCAGGTAGTGCGGCAGTACCGCGCCCAGCCGCCTGCGCAGCGGCGTACTCCAGTCGTCCCCGGGCGCTGCCTCCGCGCCGTGGCCGGCGCGCGGGCCGTCCGGTACGACGTACGCCGCCAGCGCCGTCTCGCCCGCCGCGTCGGGCCGGGCCAGCACCGCGGCCTCCCGTACGCCGGGCAGCCCGCTCAGCGCCCACTGGGCCTCTTCGGGCTCCACACGATGGCCGCGGATCTTCACCTGGGTGTCCCGGCGCCCGTGGTACTCCAGGACGCCGTCCGACCGCAGCCGGACGAGATCGCCGGTCCGGTAGTACCGCTCCGCGTCGCCGGAAGCCGGCGCGGCCGTGCCGAAGCCGCGCTCCGTGCTCTCGGGATCACCGACGTAGCCGTGCGCGACCTGCACGCCCCCGATGAGGAGTTCACCGACCACCCCGACCGGCACCGGCCGGTCGTGGCCGTCGACGATGCGGACGGTCACGTTGTCGACCGGCCGGCCGATGGGCGGTACCGGCCCGGCGGCCGGATCGACCCGGTGCGAGGTCACCACCACGGACGTCTCGGTCGGCCCGTACTGGTTGCACAGCGTCAGCCCGGGGCACGCGGCGGCGAGCGCGCGCAGTTCGGGCGTGAGGGTGAGCTTCTCGCCGCCGATCAGGAGCTGCCGCAGCGACGGCACCCGCGCCAGCTCGCCCGCCAGGCTCTTGAGCGGCGTGAACGGCACGCTCATGCGCTGCACTTCGTACTCCCGCAGTTGGTCGGCCACCGCGGCGGGATCGTGGCGCGTCGCGTCGTCGAGGAGGACCAGCGTGGCGCCGGAGCCGAGGGTCGAGAAGATCTCCTGCACGCTCACGTCGAAGCCCGGTGAGGTCCACTGGACCGTGCGCAGCGTCCCCAGCGTCCGCAGCTGCCAGCGGATCAGGTTGACCGGGCCCCGGTGCGGCACGGCCACCGCCTTCGGCCGGCCGGTCGACCCGGAGGTGTAGATGAGATACGCGGCGTCCTCGGGGTCCACTGTGCGCCCGAGAGGCGTGTCCGGCAGGGCGTCGTCGAGGTCGTCGATCCACTGGACGGGGCACGGGAAGCTCTCCGCGTCCCCGCCGTCCGCCTCGCGGTCGGCGACGACCAGCGCGGCGCCACTGTCCGTCAGCATGAACCGGCGGCGTTCGGCGGGCAGCGAGCGGTCCACGGGTACGTACGCGGCGCCGCACTTCAGGATGGCGAGGACCGCGGTGATCAGGGCCGTACCGCGCGGCAGACAGACCGCAGCTGTGTCACCCCGGGCCAGGCCCCGGGCCGCGAGGGTGTGCGCGAGCCGGTTCGCGGCGGCGTCGAGCGCGCCGTAGCCGACCGGCTCGCCGTCCCCCACGAGGGCCACCGCGTCCGGTGTCTCCGCGGCCCGCGCCTCGACCAGCCCGTGGAGCGTCGCCGGGTCCGTGGGGTCCGCGTCGACCCGCTCGCCCTGCAGGCGGTCGAGGGTCCGCCGGTCGCTTTCGATGAGGGCGGGCAGCCGGGACAGCGGGAGGCCGGGGGAGTCCACCGCGTGGCGCAGCAGCTCCGCCACGTACTCGACGATCCGGCGCACCGTGGTCCCGTCGAACAGTTCGGTGTCGTACTCGGCGGTGCAGCGGATGCCGTCCGGGCGGTCGGCGAAGTAGAGCGTGAGGTCGACCGGTGTCTCGTTGCGCGGTACGTCGAGCAGCTCGGCGGTCAGGCCGGTGCCGCCGAAGTCGGGCGTGCTGTGCGCTTCGAACTCCACCATCACCTGGAACAGCGGGTTCCGGCCCGCGGCACGCTCCGGGTTGACCGCCTCGACGACCTGGTCGAAGGGGATGTCCCGGAACTGCATGGCCTCGGCCGTCCGCGCGCCGACCCGCCGTACGAGGTCCCCGAAGGCGGGGTCGCCCGACAGATCGAGCCGCAGCGCGACCGTCTCGATGAACATGCCGACCGTGTGCGCGGCGTCGCTCGGCCGGTTGCTGACGGCCGTTCCGAGCACGACGTCGTCCTGTCCGGCGAACCGACCGAGGGTGGCGCCTACCGCGCCGAGGAGCGTCATGAACAGTGTGCAGCCCTGCTCCCTGCCGAGCGCCCGTACGCGCTCGGACAGCGTGGCTTCCAGGGTGTGCGCGAGGCTGGCGCCGGCCGCCGGGGCCGCGGTCCGCGGCCGGTCGGTGGGCAGTTCGAGGGGCGCGGCCCCGGACAGCTCGCGGCGCCAGAACTCCAGGCCCTCGGCGAGGTGACCGCCGGACGGGGCGTCCTCGTCCGCGGACGGCGCGGCGGCGGTGCCCACATCGGCGAGATCCGTCGGTTCGCCGGGCCAGGCGCGGTAGAACGCGGCCAGGTCCTGGCACAGGACGCCGGTGGAGGCGGCGTCGAAGACGATGTGGTGGGCGACCAGGTACAGCAGATGGCGGTCGTCGGCGAGCCGGCCGATCCGCGCGCGCAGCAGCGGCCCCCGCGCGAGATCGAAGTCCTCGGCGTCCGCGTCGTCCCGCAGACGCAGCAGCGCGGTGTCGTCGTCGAGGCCGGCCAGCGGGACGACCGGGCAGTCGACGGCGACGGAGTCCAGCACGGTCTGCTCCAGGACGCCCTCGGCGTTCTCCCGGAAGACCGTACGCAGCTGCGGATGCCGGTCGACGGTACGCCGCAGGGCGACCCGCAGCGCATCGGTGTCCAACGGGCCTTCGAGGAGCAGCGCCTTGGGCTCGTGGTAGGTGTGCCGGCCCGGGTGCATCCGGTCGAGCAGCCACATGCGGCGCTGGAGGGGGGTGGCGGGGGCGCGCCTGGGGGCGGCGCGCCGGTCGTCGGTCCGGAGGGCGGCGTGCCGGTCGTCGGCGCGCGGAGGGTGCCGGTCCTCGGGCCGCGGGGTGTGGCTGTCCTCGGGTCGCGGGGCGTGGCCGTCCTCGGGCCGTGGGGCGGACCGTGTGTACTCCTCGCGGAGTCCGTCCAGTTCGGGAAGCGCGTCGAGCATCAGGTCCGGCCGCACACCGAAGTCGATGAAGCAGCCGATCTCGTCGGCGCCCGCCGCCGTCAGCGCGTCCAGCACCGGGCGAACGCTGTCCCGGCTGCCGATCAGCGCCCGGGACGCGCAGTACCGGTCGTACGCCCGGTCCAGGACGAAGCCCAGGTCCTCCGGGTCCGTGGCCGCCAGGTCGACGTCGATCCCGAGGCTGTTGGCGAGGGAGTCGAAGAGGCCCAGCGAGGACCGCAGATAGTCGCAGAAGGGCCGGCGGGCCTCCTGCCGCGCCCGTTGCGCGTCCGCGCCGAGATACGTGTGGACGAGCACGACGACCCGGCCCGCGTCCGGATCCAGGCCGTGGGCCGCGCGGGTACGCCGGTAGAGCGCGATGTTCTCCCGCAGGTCCTCGACGCTCTGCGACATCAGATTGGTGACGATGCCGAGCCCGGCCCGCGCCGCCCGCGCATAACTGTCCGGGTTCGACAGCACGGCGGCGAACATCGGGGGCGATTCCTGTACGGGCGCGGGGTGCAGGGCGATCTCCACCGCCTCACCGGTGCCGGACATGGCCGGTACGGCACGCCCGGCCCACAATTCCCGTACGGTCTCCAGCCCTTCGTACATCACGTCCCGCTGGCGGCCGTAATTCTCCGGCGCCAGCGCGAAATCGCGGGAATGCCAGCCGCTGGCGAAGCTCAGTCCCGCCCGGCCGCCGGAGAGATTGTCCACGACGGACCATTCCTCGGCGACCCGGACGGGATGGTGCAGCGGGAGCACGACGGAACCGGCGTGCAGCCGGATGCGGGAGGTGACGGTGGCCAGGGACGCCGCGAGCACCGAGGGATTGGGGAAGAGCGCGCCGAAGGAATGGAAATGCCGCTCGGGGATCCAGAGCGTGTGGAATCCTCGCTCGTCGCCGAATTGTGCGGCCTTGAGCAGGTGTTCATAGCCGACCGCGGCGTTCTGGTCCGGATAGTCGCCGAAGAAATAGAGGCTGAAATCGGGGCGGTTGGTGGGGCCCGGTGTCGCGGCGGGCCGCGGGGAGGGGGCCGTCGCCGCCGCAGGCGAGGGCAGTCGGGGGGCCTCGGGGGCCGGGGTGCGGTCCGCCGGCGGGGCGTCCGCGGGCCGTAGCCCGCCGAGCACCCGAAGCTGCTCGGCCGCCAGCTCCGAGAACTTGGTGAACATCCGGTCCGCGAGCTGCAGCTGGGCATTGACGACCGCGACGGCCGACTCTTCCGCCGACTCCGCCAAGGGCCCTGCGGCCGGCTCCACGGCGGGCCCCGCAGCGGGCTCCGAGGCGTCCTCCTGGGCAACCTTCTGGGCCGCCACCGAAACCGCCCCCCGCTCCGCCAGCACCCCCGCCAGCTTATGCGGCGTATCGGTCCCCGAGAACAGTTCCCGGACCGAGACCCGCACTCCGAATTCCTTCTGTACCTCTCTCACCAGAGCCATCAGGGACAGCGAATCCGCGCCGGAGGCGACGAACGTCCGGTCACCGTCGAGCTGTTCCGCCGGGCGTCCCAACTGCCGGGCGACCAGGGCCAGTACGTCAGTAGTGCTTGCCACTTCGCGATTCTCCATTCCTCCGCCGCCCGTCACGCGCCGCGTCGCCAGAACGCGCCCAGGCCGTCGATGTCCTCGATCGGCTCCGTCACGCCGTATTCGTCACGCCAGTCGTGGACCGCTTCCCGGCACACCGGAATGTGGTAGTCGTCGACGATGACGAATCCGCCGGGGGACAGCTTGGGATAGAGATGGACGAGTGTGTCCCTCGTGGATTCGTAGAGGTCGCTGTCCAGCCGGAGAATGGAAAGCCGGTCGATGGGCGCGGTCGGCAGGGTGTCCTTGAACCAGCCGGGCAGAAAGGACACCTGCTCGTCCAGCAGCCCGTACCGCTCGAAATTCCCGCGCACGGTGGTCAGATCGGTGGCGAGAAACGCGTTGTACTGGTCTGTCGCCAGTTCGCGGTCGCCGTCGTGCGTCGTGGCATCCGCCTGCGGCATTCCCTGGAAGGAGTCGGCCACCCATACCCGGCGGTCCGTGACGCCGTACGCCTTGAGAACCGCCCGCAGGAAGATGCAGGTACCGCCGCGCCACACCCCGGTCTCGATGAAGTCGCCGGGAACGCCGTCCGCCAGAACGGTCTTGACGCAGCTCTCCACGTTCTCCAGCCGGCGTATTCCGATCATGGTGTGCGCGACGCTCGGCCAGTCGACGCCCAGCCGCCGGTTGAGCTCGTCGTACTGCTCGGCGGGCGCCCAGGCCGCGGGGATGGGCGGGTCCTCGTAAATGGTGTTGGCCAGGACCTTCTTCATCAGGTCCAGATAGAGCTGTGCGGTGTTTTCGGTCTGTTCGGTCTGCGCGGTCGAGTGCACGACAACCATCCCAGGGCGTCTCAGGGGGAGGGACCGGTGCGGGTGATCCCGCTCTGGACCCTAGGGACGTTGTGCCGCGTCGCGGCCGAGTCTTCCGCAGGACGAAAGCCTTCTGCCGGGCCGGCCCGCGCTCGTGACATCGTCGCCGGGTCGGCCGGGCGCCGGCCTAAGGAGCGGAGGAGAGACCTGGTGTCCATGCGCGTGGGCGAGTTGATCGGGGAACAGGTACGGCGGCGTCCCGACGCCACCGCCCTGATCGCCCCGGACGGCCGGATCGGCTACGCGGAACTGGACCGGCGCGCGAACTCGCTCGCCGGGCGCCTGGTGCGCGAAGGCGTGCGCCCGGGGGACGTGGTGCTCGTCCAGGCGCCGCGCGGTCTGCGGCTCGGCGTGGCCGTGCTGGCCGTGCTCCGCGCGGGCGGTGCCTTCTGCGTCGTGGACCCCCGCTACCCCGAGGACCGCACCCGCCACATGTGGCAGCGCAGCGGGGCACGCCTCGCACTCACGACACCGGACCAGGCACCGGCCCAGGTGCCGGACGGTCTCCGCGTGCTGGTGATGGACGGTACGGAAGGGGCAGACGGGACCGGAGCTCCGGACGACGCGTACGAGCCGGTCGCGGTGCGCCCCGAGGACCCGGCGTACGTCGTCTTCACCTCGGGCTCCACGGGCGGCCCCAAGGCCATCGCCATGCCGCACCGCGCCCTGGACAACCTCATCGCCTGGACCCTGGCCAGTACGTCCGGCCGGCCGTTGCGCACCATGATGTTCGCGCCCCTCGGCTTCGACGTCTTCGTGCAGGAGGTCTTCACCGCCTGGTGCAGCGGCGGCACCCTCCACACTCCGGCCGATGACGAACGCGCCGACCTGCAGCGCGTGCTGGACCGCCTGATCGAGTGGGAGATCGAGCGGCTCTTCGTCCCGCCCGTCGCGCTGAGCCGACTGGCCGACCTGGCCCGCGCGTTCGGCCGCTTCCCGACCGGGCTGCGGGAGGTGGCGGCGGCCGGCGAGGCGCTGCGCATCACCCCGGGAATCCGCGCGTTCTTCGAGCGGCTGCCCGGCTGCCGGCTGCACAACCACTACGGGCCCGCCGAGACGCATGTGGCGGTCGCCCATACCCTCACCGGCCCGCCGCGCTCCTGGCCCGACGCCCCGCCCATCGGCCGGCCGATACCGGGCTTCGCGGCGCATGTACGCGCCGGCGAACTGTGGCTTTCGGGAGTGGGCCTGGCCCTGGGGTACGTGTCCGAGCGGGAGCTGACCGCCGAGTGCTTCCCGGTGGCCGAGGCGGCGCCGGGCGGGGCGCGGGTCCGTATGTACCGCACCGGCGACCTGGTCGCGCGCCGCCCGGACGGCATTCTCGAGTACCGCGGTCGGGCCGATGACCAGGTGAAGATCCGGGGCTACCGTGTCGAGCCCGCCGAGATCGAGGCCGTACTGGGCCGCCACCCCGCGGTCCGGGAGTGCGCCGTGGTGCCGTGGGAGCCGTCGCCCGGCGCCGAGCAGCAGCTGGTCGCCCATGTGGTGGCCGAGCCGGGGTACGAGGCCGGGCAGGAGACCCTGCGACGGCATCTCGCCGCCCGGCTGCCCGACCACATGGTCCCGCGGCACCTCCGTACCGCCGCGTCGCTGCCGCTCTCCCCGAACGGCAAGATCGACCGCAGACGGCTGCCGCCCCCGGTGACCGACCCGGCCCGTACGCCCTCCACCGGACCCGCCGCGTCCTCCCCCTCCCACCGGGGCGGCGTCGAGGGCGCCGTCACCGAGATCTGGTCGGAGGTACTGGGCGTGCCCGTCGGCACGCGCGACGCGTCCCGGCCGTTCGGCGAACTGGGCGGGACGTCGCTCTCGGCCGCCCTCCTCGTCACCCGCCTGCACGCGCGCTTCCAGGTGCGGATCGACATCCACGAGTTCCTGGAGAAGCCGACCATCGGCGCGCTGACCGCCCTGGTCACCGAACGGAGACCGGTATGAGGCCGCCCTGGATCCGCACCTTCCACCGCTCGGCCGCCCCGGCCCGCCGGCTGCTCTGCTTCCCGTACGCGGGCGGCTCGGCGAGCTACTACTTCCCGCTGTCCGCCGCGCTGTGCCCCGCCGTGCAGGTGCTCGGCGTGCAGTACCCCGGCCGCCAGGACCGGGCAGCGGAACCGGCAATCGAGGATCTCGGCGTCCTCGCGGACCGGATCGCCGAGGCGGTCGCCGAGGACATCGAAGGCGCCCGGCCGGTCCTGTTCGGCCACAGCATGGGCGCCTTGCTCGCGTTCGAGACCGCCCGGCGCCTGGAGGAGAAGCACGCCGCGCCGCCCGCCGGTCTCATCGTCTCGGGCATGGTCCCGCCGGACCGCCGCCCGGCGCTCCGCCTCGGCACCGAGGACGAGATCGTCGAGGAGCTCCGCCTGCTGCGCGGTATCGACCCGGCGCTGCTGGCGGACCCGGAGCTGCGCGCCCTGATCCTGCCGGCGCTGCGCAGCGACTGGCGGGCGGTCGCGTCGTACGCACCGGATACGCACGCGGTCCTGTCCTGCCCGATCACCGTGCTGACGGGGCGGGACGACGCAGTGGTGGACCCGGACGCCGCAGGCGGCTGGGCCGCCCGGACCACCGCGGACTTCTCCCTGCGTACGTTCCCCGGCGGCCACTTCTACCTCGACGGCTTCCCGCCGGAGATCACCGCGGCCGTCAAGGCGGCGACCTTCCTGGCCTGAATCCCCGCACGCCCCAAGCCCGCAAGCCCGCAAGCCCGCAAGCCCGCGCACTCCGGGCCCGCGCACCCAAGGCCCCCTGCCCCGGCGGCCCGAAAGGACAGCATCCACCATGCCGGTACGGCTCTATCTGCTCGCGGCCGGGACCTTCTTCCTCGGCACGGACGTCTTCGTCATCGCCGGCATGCTGCCCGGGATCGGGCACTCCCTCGGTACGACGCTCGCCGCCGCCGGCCAGCTCATGACGGCCTTCTCGCTCGCCTACGCCGTGCTCGGCCCGCTGCTGTCCGGCGCGCTCGGCAACCGGGCGCCGCGCACCACCCTCACCGCCGCGCTCTGTGCGGCAGCGCTCGGCAATCTCGTCTGCGCCGGCGCCGACTCGCTCCCGGCCGCGATGGCCGGCCGCGTGCTGGTGGCCGCCGGGGCCTGCCAGTTCACCCCGCAGGTGGCGGCGCTGGCCGCGGCGCTGGTGCCCGAGGACCGGCAGGGCAGGGCGCTGGCGCTGGTCAACAGCGGGCTGGTGATGGGCTCCGTGCTCGGCGTCCCGGCCGGCACGTGGGCCGCCTCGGCCTTCGGCTGGCGCCCCACCCTGGTCGCCCTCGCGCTGGGCACGGCCGCGGTCGGCCTGGGCCTGGTCAGGGGGCTGCGGGGGATCGGTACGGTACGGCCTGCCGTCGGCGCGCGCGAGCGGCTCGCCGCCCTGCGCGGACCGGGCATCCGGGCCGTACTGGCCGTCACCGTCTGTGCCGTGATCGCCGAGTACTCCGTCCTCACCTACGCGGGCGCGGTGTTCGCCGACGCGACCGGCGGCGACGGCACCCGCCTCGCGGTGCTGCTGCTCGCCTTCGGCCTCGGCGGCATGGCGGGCAACACCTTCGCCGGGGCCTGCATGGACCGGCCCGCCGGCCGCCGGCTCGTCCTGATCTCGGTCGTCGGCATGGCCGTCAACTTCCTCGCCATGCCCTGGGCCGTGACCTCCTTCCCGACAGCGCTGGCGTCAATGGTGCTGTGGGGCGTCACCGGCTGGATGTACGCGGCGCCGCAGCAACACCGGCTGCTGCGGCTGGCCGGGCCCGCCGGGCCGCTCGCCGTATCGATGAACAGCTCGGTGATCTACGTGGGAGCCGCGCTCGGCGGCGCGACCGGCGGCCTGCTGCTGTCGCTGCTGTCCCCGCTGGACGGCCGCTGGATCGCCCTCCCCGCCGCGGCCGCCTGCGCCCTGGCGCTCGTGCCCGAGGCCGCCTTCCACCGCGCGACGCGGACGCGCCGGGCCACGCCGCTGCCGTCGGCCCGCTGACCGTACCGAGCCGAGCAGCAGGCTGACCGTACGGAGTCGACCAACCCGTTGAGCATACGGAGCCGGGCGTCGCTCAGGGCCGTCCCGGCGCGCCCGCGCGGAGGCCGGCCATCACGAGGTCCAGGAGGCGGGTCGCGCGGGTCTCCCAGTCCCCGTGGGCGCCGATCTGCCAGAGGCCGGCGATGGCGAGCAGGAAGTCGTCGGGGGTCACCCCCGGGCGGATGGTGCCGGCCTCCTCGTTCGCGCTCAGCAGGAGCGTGACGGCAGAGGTCAGCGGGGCGTGCCCCAGGCCGGCCAGGCTGCCCTGGGAGCAGGTGGCCTTGCGCATCGCGTCGGCCAGGCCGGCCTTGGCCATCGCGTACTGGGCGAGGCGGCTCATCCACTCCCGCAGCGCCTGGTCGGGCGGGCGGGTTTCGAGGAGCTGGGCCGCGGCGTCGGCGACCTGCTGCATCTCGTAGCGGTAGACCTCCAGGACGAGCGCCTCGCGGTTGGGGAAGTTCCGGTAGAAGGTCCCCTGCCCGACGCCCGCCTTCTTCGCGATCGTGCTCAGCGGGGCTTCCGCCGAGCGCGTCAGTTCGGTCAGTGCCACTTCCAGGATGCGCTCGCGATTCCGTTGCGCGTCCGAGCGCAGTGGTGGGTCGTTCGGCTGCTGCACTCGTCCTCCTTCCGAGAACCGCGGACGGGAATCACCGCCGGGCGGGCCTTGCTAAGCGGACAGCTGTCCGATAGGTTCCATGCTTACGGACAGTTGTCCGCTTAGACTCACCATAGCGGCAGATACGGGGGAGTGGACGGCCGGTGGTGACCGAGACCGGTTCAGAGCCTGCGTGAGGGGACCGTACCGGCCCTCCGCCCGGCCGAGCCCGCCGTCTCGACCCGTGCCTCGTCGCCCACCGCGTACCCCACACCGAGACCACCGACACTCACCGCGCACCACACACGCGAAAGAAGGCTGTTCATGGCCCCATCGACGTCCAGCGCCATCACCTTGCACGTCAACGGAGAGAAGTACACGCTGCCCGTCGACCACCGCACCACCCTGCTCGACGCGCTGCGCGAGCGGCTCGATCTGACAGGTACGAAGAAGGGGTGCGACCAGGGGCAGTGCGGCGCCTGCACGGTGCTGCTCGACGGGCGGCGGGCCGTGTCCTGTCTGCAGCTCGCGGTGGCCGCCGAGGGGCGCGAGATCACCACCATCGAAGGCGTGGCCGACGGCGACCAACTGCACCCGGTGCAGCAGGCGTTCGTCGACCTCGACGGTTACCAGTGCGGCTACTGCACGCCGGGACAGATCTGTTCGGCCCTCGCCGTGATCGAGGAGCACGCGGCGGGCTGGCCGAGCGCCGTGACCGACGACGTGCGGCCCGAAGCGGGGCCGCCGCCGCTCACCGCCGATGAGATCCGGGAACGGATGAGCGGCAACCTGTGCCGCTGCGGTGCGTACGTGTCCATCGTCCAGGCGGTCGCGCGCGCGGCCGGAGTGGAGGCCGCGGTATGAAGGAATTCGGTTACCAGCGCGTCCTCGACGTCCCGGGCGCGGTCGCGCTGCTCGGCGCCGAGCCCGACGCGCGCTACCTCGGCGGCGGCACCAACCTCGTCGACCTGATGAAGACCGGCGTGGAGCGGCCCGGGCTGCTCATCGACGTACGTGACCTGCCCCTCGACCGGATCGAGGCGACGGAGGACGGCGGTCTGCACATCGGTGCGACGGTCACCAACAGCGACCTCGCAGCACACCCTGAAGTACGGCGCCGGTACCCGGCGTTGGCGCAGGCCGTACTGGCCGGTGCCTCGGGGCAGTTGCGCAACATGGCGACGGTCGGCGGAAATCTGCTCCAGCGCACCCGCTGCGGCTACTTCACCGACACCGCCAAGCCGTGCAACAAGCGTGTCCCCGGCAGCGGTTGCCCCGCCATCGAGGGCGAGCACCGCAACCACGCGATCCTCGGCGCCTCCGCGCACTGCGTGGCCACCCACCCCTCGGACATGGGCGTGGCGCTCAGCGCGTTCGACGCGGTGGTGACGTACGAAACGGCCGACGGGCCGGGGGAGTTGCCGCTCTCGGAGTTCTACCTCCCGGTGGGCGACACCCCGCATCTGGAGACCGCCCTGCCGGCCGGCGCGCTGATCACCGGCGTCACCCTGCCGCCGGCACCGGTCGCCACCGTCTCGCGGTACCGCAAGGTGCGCGAGCGCGCTTCCTACGCCTTCGCGATCGGCTCGGTCGCCGCAGCCCTCGACGTCCAGGACGGGACCGTACGCGACGTACGCCTCGCCTTCGGCGCGGTGGCGTCCCGGCCGTGGCGCGCGCTGACGGCCGAGCGGCTGCTGACCGGTGGTCCGGCGACCGCCGAAGCCTTCGCCGCCGCCGCGGACGCCGAGCTGGCGGCCGCCGAGGCGCTGCCCGACAACGGATACAAGGTGACACTGATGCGCAACCTCGTCACAGCCGTACTGACCGAGCTCGCCGAGGAGGCCGCCCGATGACCACCATGACCGGAACCCCGGCGGTGACGGGCGCCGTCGGCACCGCGCACACGCGCGTGGAGGGCGTTGCCAAGGTCACCGGCGCCGCGCGTTACGCGGGCGAGATCCCCTACGCCGAACTCGCCCACGGCTGGCTGGTGCTCTCCACCGTCGCCCGCGGCCGCATCCGCTCCGTCGGCGCCGACGCCGTACTGGCCATGCCCGGCGTGCTGTCCGTCCTGCACCACGGGAACGCGCCGCGCGTCGACACCGACTACGTGGGGCTGCTCGGAAAGCCCGACCCGACCCTCGCGGTCTTCCAGAACGACCAGGTGCCGTACCTGGGCTGGCCGGTGGCGCTGGTCGTCGCCGAGACCTCCGAGCAGGCCAGGGAGGCCGCGGAGGCGCTGGTGGTGGAGTACGACGAGGAGCCGCACGACATCGCGTTCGCCGCCGGCCGGGACGGTACGTACACGCCGGAGGACTCCGCCGTGGAGAAGGGGGACGTCGAGGCCGAACTCGCCGCCTCCGCCGTCGTCCTGGACGCGGAGTACACCACGCCCGAAGAGCACCACACGATGCTGGAGCCGCACGCGGCGATGGCGCGCTGGGAGGACGGCCGGCTCGAGGTCGTCGACTCCAACCAGGGCACCATGTGGGTGGCGAATGAGCTCGCGAAGCTGTTCTCCCTCGACCCGGCCTCGGTGCGGGTGCGCTCCGAACACGTCGGCGGCGGCTTCGGATCCAAGGGGATCCGCGCGCACCAGGTGTGCGCGGTGATGGCAGCGACCGCACTCCAGCGGCCGGTGCGCGTCGTCCTGACCCGCCGTCAGATGTTCTCGCTGACCGGATACCGCAGCCCCACGGCGCAACGGGTCCGGCTCGGTGCCGACGCCGACGGGCGGCTGCGCGCGTTCGCCCACGAGGCCCAGAACCTCACGTCGACCGTGCACGAATTCGTCGAGCCCAGCGCCAACGTGGGGCGCGCGATGTACGCCTCGGACGCGCACCACTCCGTCAACCGCGTCGTACGCCTCGATGTGCCGACCCCGACCTTCATGCGCGCACCGGGCGAGGCGCCGGGCTCCTTCGCGATGGAGTGCGCGCTCGACGAACTCGCCGAGAAGTGCGGCGTCGACCCGATCGCGCTGCGGGTACGGAACGAACCGGACGCGGGGCCCGTCTCCGGCCTGCCGTTCAGCAGCCGCAACCTGCTCGCCTGCTTCGACGAGGGCGCCCGCAGGTTCGGCTGGGCCGACCGCGACCCGCGCCCCGGCGTGCGCCGCGAAGGGCGCTGGCTGCTGGGTACGGGCGTGGCGGCGGCCTCGTTCCCCTCGGGCGCCGGCCCGTCCACCGCTGCGGTGACGGCGGAGGCGGACGGCACCTTCACCGTTCGGATCAACGCGGCGGACATCGGTACCGGTGCGCGCACCGCGCTGACCCAGATCGCCGCCGACGCGCTGCAGGTGGAGACCGGCCGCGTCCGGACGCGGATCGCGGACAGCGACTTCGGTCCGGCGTGGATCGCGGGCGGCTCGATGGGCACCCGCTCCTGGGCCTGGGCCGTCACGGCCGCGGCGAAGGACCTGCGGGAGCAGCTTGCGCTGGGCGGCACCGTCCCGCCCGAGGGCATCACCGTACGGTCGGACACCTCGGAAGCCCTTGCGACACTGGCGCAGAAGGAGCGGTACTCCTTCGGCGCGCAGTTCGCCGAGGCCGCGGTGGACGTCACGACCGGCGAGGTCCGCGTACGCCGGATGCTCGGCATCTTCGCCGCGGGCCGGATCGTGAACCCGCTGACCGCGCGCAGCCAGCTCATCGGCGGGATGACTTGGGGCCTGTCCATGGCGCTGCACGAGGAAGCGGTCCGGGACGCGGCCTCGGGCGGCCACGTCGGCGCCGACCTCGCGGGCTACCACGTCGCCGCCAACGCCGACGTGCCGCTCATCGAGGCCGACTGGGTCGAGGACGCGGACGCCGACGACCCGGTCGGGATCAAGGGCGTCGGCGAGATCGGCATCGTGGGGGCCGCCGCGGCGATCGCCAACGCGGTCTGGCACGCGACCGGCGTACGCCACCGCCACCTGCCGATCCGCCCCGACCGCGTCCTGCTGGGGGGCGCCGTCGCACCGGCCGGCGCCGAGGGCCCGGATGCTTGACATCGCCGCCGAGCTGGACCGGTGGGTGCGCGAGGACCGTGAGTTCGCCGTGGCGAGCGTCGTGGCCGTGGGCGGCAGCGCGCCGCGCCGGCCCGGCGCCGCCCTCGCCGTGGACAGCGAGGGCACGGCGATCGGCTCGGTCTCCGGCGGCTGCGTGGAAGGCGCCGTGTACGACCTGTGCGTACAGGCGCTCCAGGACGGCACGACGGTGCGCGAACGGTTCGGCTACAGCGACGAGGACGCCTTCGCCGTCGGCCTGACCTGCGGCGGAGTCATCGATGTCCTGGTCACCCCGGTGCGCGCGGACGCGCCGGACAGAGCGGTCCTCGCGGCCGCCCTGTCCGGCGCGGCCCGGGGCGAGCCGACAGCCCTCGCCCGCGTGGCCGCCGGTTCCCCCGAGCTACTGGGGCGGGCCCTGCTCGTCCACCCGGACGGCTCGTACGAGGGCGCTCTCGGCGGCTCGTCCGGGGGCGGTCCCGATGGTGGCCTCGGCGACTCGTCCGAAGGGGGTCCTGATGGTGGCCTCGGCGACTCGTCCGAAGGGGGTCCCGACGGTGGCCTCGGCGGGCGGCCGGAGCTGGACCGTACGGCCGCGGCCGAGGCCCGCGCCATGCTCGACGTGGGCCGCACCGGCACACTCGAAATCTCCGAGGACGGATCGCACTGCCCGGGCGGCGTCACACTGTTCGTCGAATCCAGCGTCCCACCGCCCCGCATGATCGTCTTCGGTGCCATCGACTTCGCCGCGGCACTCGTCCGCACGGGCAAGTTCCTCGGCTACCACGTGACCGTGTGCGACGCACGCGCCGTCTTCGCCACGCGGGCCCGCTTCCCCGAGGCCGACGACATCGTGGTCGACTGGCCGCACCGCTACCTCGAACGCACCGGCACCGACGACCGCACGGTCCTGTGCGTGCTCACCCACGACGCCAAGTTCGACGTCCCCCTGCTCACGACGGCCCTGCGGCGCCCGGCCGCGTTCATCGGCGCGATGGGCTCACGCCGCACCCACGAGGACCGCGACCGCCGCCTCCGCGAAGCCGGCCTCACCGACCACGACCTCGCCCGCCTCCACTCCCCGATCGGCCTCGACCTCGGCGCCCGCACCCCCGAAGAAACCGCCCTCTCCATCGCAGCAGAAATCATCGCCACCCGGCACGGGGGGACGGGGGTACCGCTGACGGGGGCACGGTTCCCGATCCACCGTGAGGCGTGACCGGGACCATACGCCCATCCTCATACCCGACAAAGGCGGTGCGGAGAATGTCGGGTGATCGGGGGCGGTGCCACCGCACGATGGGGGCATGGATGACACGACCTTGGTATCCCGTTTCCTCCGCGACGGCTTCGTAAAGGTGGAGGGCGCCGTCGCCCCGCGCGTGGCCACGGACTGCGCGCGGCTGCTGTGGCGCGAGACGGGCTGCGCCCCGGACGCCCCTTCGACGTGGACGCAGCCCGTGCACTGGGTGGGCGGCATGGCGCAGGGACCGTTCGCCGCCGCACCCAACTCCCCGTCTCTGCATCATGCGTACGACCTGCTCGTCGGCGCGGGACGCTGGGAACCGCGCTACTCGCTGGGCACGTTCCCGCTGCGCTTCCCACACGAGGAGGAGCCGGACGACGCGGGCTGGCACATCGAGGGCAGCTATCTGCCGGAGGGCGAGAGCTGGTACTTCACGAACCTGCGTTCCCAGGGCCGGGCGCTGCTGATGCTGTTCCTGTTCAGCGAGGTCGGTGAGGAGGACGCCCCGACCCGGATCCGGGTCGGCTCGCACCTCGACGTGCCGAAGGTGCTGGAGAACTACGGGGAGGACGGGGCGAGCGGGCCGGCCCTCGCCCCCGACCTGGTGGCGGCGTCCGACCACCGGCCACTCGCCCTCGCCACCGGGTCCCCGGGCGACGTCTTCCTGTGCCATCCGTTCCTGGTGCACGCGGCGCTACCGCACCATGGGGTGCGGCCGCGCTTCATGGCCCAGCCGCCGCTGATGCCGGCCACGCCGTACGAACTGGAACGGGCCGACGGCGCGTACTCACCCGTGGAGATTGCGATCCGCCGGGGCCTGGGACAGGACACCCCCGGTCCGGACGGGGACGGCACCGACCACAGCGCCGGGTAGACATGCTTCACGACCATCGCCGGCAAGGCGGTCGTGAAAATGGTTGTGAAAAGGGGAAAAGGGAGGAGGCCGGGCATGCTGGAGCGGCTGAACCAGGCCATGGAGCACATCGAGCGCCATCTCGACCAGGACCTAGACGTGGCCGAGCTGGCACGCATCGCGGCCACCTCGGAGCACCACCTGCGCCGGATGTTCTCCGCGCTCGCGGGCATGCCGCTGTCGGAGTACGTCCGGCGCCGCCGGCTCACCCTCGCGGGCGCCGAAGTACTCGTGGGGCGCGAGACGCTGCTGGAGATCGCGGTGCGCTGTGGCTACAGCTCCGGCGAGGCGTTCGCGCGGGCGTTCCGTGCCATGCACGGCATCGGGCCGGGCGAGGCCCGGCGTACCGGCGCCGCGCTCAACTCCCAGTCCCGGATGGCCTTCCGCCTCACCATTGAAGGGAGCAGCAGCATGCGGTACCGCGTCGTGGACAAGGCGGACTTCACCGTCGTCGGGCTCAAGACCCGGGTACCGCTGGTGCATGCGGGCCCGAACCAGGCGATCATGGACTTTGTCCATGGGAGCGACCCGCAGACTCTGGAGCGCCTGGAGAAGCTGTCGGACCAGGAGCCGCACGGCATCGTCGCAGTCTGCGACGGCATGGACCCCAGCCGCGCCGAGGGCACTGAACTCGACTATTACCACGGGGTGATCACCTCCGCGGCCCCGCCGGAGGGCACGACCACGTTGCCCGTCCCGGCCGGCACCTGGGCGGTCTTCACCACCTCCGGGCCGGCACCGCAAGCCATCCAGGAGCTGTGGCGGGACGTGTTCACCGAGTGGTTCCCGTCGAACCCGTATCGCACCCGCACCGGCCCTGAGATCCTGCGCACCCGCCTGTCGCCGGAGAAGACCGAGGCCGACGCCGAACTGTGGCTCCCGGTGGAGCCCGAGCACGGGTGAACACAGCGGCATGCCCCCACCGAGGAAGTCATCCGCGCGGCCCGCGACCTGCTGCCCGGCCCCGGGCCGCGGCGAACTACGGCGGCCCGCCACCCGCGATCAGTGTGCCGAGAGCCGTGCGCCGGTGGGTGACCGAGCGGCCTGTGCGCGTCGTCGTCGCCATGCCTGCCGATCTGAGCGCCGCCGCGTGGGATGAGGCTGTCGCGTTGCTGACGTGGAGGGCACGGGCCAGGGATGTCGTGGTGTGAGGCTCGGCGAGGAGGCGCAGGACGTCGAGCCGGGTGCGGCCCAGGACGGCGGCCAGGGCCTCGACGGGGACGATCGGGCGCCCCGCGGTGGGCGGGAGCCCGGGACCGGCTGGGTACGTCAGGACTGCGGGACGGCCCGGCGTGTCCTGAAGAAGTGGGCCCGCCGGGTGGTGGAAGGTCGGCAGCAGAACAAGGCCGCGCCCGTTGAGACGGACGTCCCGGGCCGACGCTGCCCCGGGCCATTCCCACACACCTTCGTGGAGTCGGCTGCCCGGGGCCAGGCCGGTCAGCGTGGCGGCCACGCCGTGCTCGGCGACAGCCAGGGCGTAGCGGGTGAACTCCTCACGGTGCAGATCCTGTACGACGGACCAGACCGGGGCGAGGACCGTCTCATACGCCGACTGCTGGGCACGGTGCAGGGTGCGCCAGGCCGTCTCGTCGCCCGCGTGCAGGCCGTGGATCCAGCGAGGCGCAGGCACCGCCCCGTAGACCCGCTCCAACTCGGAGCGGATGAGGCCGGGGCTGGTGGCGCGGATCTGTTGGAAGCCGTCGGCCATGGTGTCGCCGAGGACGTCGAGGAAGGAGGGCGGGCGGCCTGCGGGAACCAGGTCGGCGAGCGGGGCAGTGGCGGCCGGAAGGGAGCGCAGGATACGGCCGCGCCACGGTGCGAACAGCGGCCCGCCACGCTGGGTCACGGCTGTCGTCAGGGCGGCGTGCAGCTCCTGGAGCGGCGCCGGGCGGGGTGCGAAGCGGATCCGGGCGAAGTCCTCCGCGGTGAAGTGGAGTCGCAGCACCCTCACAGCTCCTGTCCTGTGCCGGCCTTTCGGTCAGGGCCTGAACCTTCGCGTCGTGACGGTCCCCAGCCCAAGGATGTTCGTATGACTTCTCGACGCACTCTTCTGGCTCGACGCACTCTTCTGCAAGGCACCCTATTCGGGAGTGCCGCCGCCCTGCTGCCCACGGCTGCGTCCGCCTCCGGTGGCGGCCCGTTCCTCCGGCTGCCCGCGCCCGCCGGCCCGTACCCCGTAGGCATGCAGACGGTCCATCTGGCGGACCCTGCCCGTACCGACCCGTGGGTGGGCGGCGTGCGGGAGTTGATGCTGACCGTTCTGTACCCGGCCCGATCGGTACGCGGCTTCTCCCGGGCTCCGCAACTCACCCTGGACGAGGCCGGGGTGTTCGCCGAGTACGCGCCGCGCGTCCACCCGGGGCTGCCGGAGCCGGGAGTGGTGGACTGGGGAGCGGTCCTCACCCACGGGTACGTGGGCGCGCCGCCGCTGCCCGGGCGGCGGCCGGTGCTGGTGTACTCACCGGGCGGGGGCGACTCCCGCACGCTCGGCACAAGCCTCGCCGAGGACCTGGCGAGTCACGGCCGGGTGGTTGTTCTCGTCGACCACCCCGGTGACGCTTCTCAGGTGGAGCTGCCGACCGGGATGCGGACGACTGTCCTGACCGGACCGCCGGATCCGGTGACCTTCCGCACGATGGCAGACACTCGGATCGCGGACCTCCGCCTGGTCCTGGACCGGCTCAGCGGCCTGCCGCTCGCCCCGGTCATGGACTCGGCCCGGATCGGGTTGTACGGGCACTCCGCAGGCGGCACGGCGGCGGTGTACGCGGCCTGTGGCGACCGCCGGATCGGCGCGGTGGTGAACCTGGAGGGCTATCTCGACCTGTACCCGGCACCGGTCGGCTACGACCGGCCGCTGCTGCTGTTCCGCACCGAAAGATTCGAGGGCGCCGCCCGTATCGAGTCCTCCTGGGCAAGCCTGCCCGGCCGCCGCGCGCTACTCGCCGACGCGAACCACTGGGCGTTCACCGACTACGGCTCGCTCGTCCCGCGGCTCCAGAGCGCCGGTCTCGTGACAGCGACGGCGCGGGCCACGCTCGTCGGCACCGGCAACCCGGTGGTGACACTCGCTGAGGTACGGCGCCGGGTGGGGGCCTTCTTCGCCCGCCATCTGTGGTAGCGGGACGATGAACAGGCGGCCAGTGGATCGGAGAGTGTTCTCCCATCTCGCGCAGGCTCGGCTCCGCACTCCAGGTGTGCACGCTGCGGTACATCGGCCTGTTCCGGCCGCGCTGGCCCGGTACGCGCTGGGGGCGAAGGTGCCGCTGCTGGAGCGGATGGCGGAGCCCAGGTGCACGGCGATGCTCACCGCGGTGATGCGGAAGACTGGCCATGCCCACGCAGACATACAGCGGCGACCCCGACGCGTGCCGCTCACCACGTATCCACGAACCCCCGCCCGCCCGCCGCCAGTTCCTCCGCCCGATATCCCTCCAGTGCCGCGGCGATCCAGTCCCGCGAATTCGCCGGGTCGATGACGGCGTCGATCTCCAGGGCCGCGGCCGCGTTCAGTGCCTTGCCGTGTTCGTACAGTTCGGCGACTCGGGTCTCGAATGCGTGCCGGCGCTCGTCCGGGTCCGTGATGGCCTCCAGTTCCTTGCGGTAGCCCAGTCGTACCGCGCCCTCCAGGCCCATGCCGCCCAGCTCGCCCGTCGGCCAGGCCGCGGTGGCCAGTGGGGCGCGGGTCGAGCCGCCCATCATTGCCATCGCGCCGAGTCCGTACGCCTTGCGGAGGATCAGCGACACCACCGGGACGCGGAGGTTGGCGCCGGTGACGAAGAGGCGGGAGAAGTGCCGTACGGTGGCGTCCCGTTCGGCGTCCGGGCCGACCATGAAGCCGGGGGTGTCGCACAGTGCGAGGACCGGCAGGCCGAACGCGTCGCAGAGCTGGAGGAAGCGGGCCGCCTTGTCGGCCGCGTCCCGGTCGATCGCGCCGCCCAGGTGCTCGGGGTTGTTGGCCACCAGGCCCATCGGGCGGCCCGCGACCCGTACCAGGGCCGTCACCACGCCCGTACCGAACCCGGCCCGCAACTCCAGCACCGAACCGGTGTCCGCGAGCCCGTCGATCACCCGGCGCACGGGGTAGGCCCGGCGCCGGTTCTCGGGGATGGCGTGCCGCAGCAGCCGCGGATCGGGCGCCTCCCACTCCTCGGCCGGGCCGCGGAAGTACGAGAGATAGCGCTTGGCCGTGCGGACCGCCTCGGCCTCGTCCGCGACCGGTATGTCCACCACGCCGTTCGGGACCTGCACGGACAGCGGGCCGACCTCCTCGGGCGCGTACACGCCGAGACCGCCGCCCTCGATCATCGCCGGGCCGCCCATCCCGATCGACGCCTCGGGCGTCGCGATCACCACGTCACAGCAGCCCAGAAGCGCCGCGTTGCCCGCGAAGCAGCGCCCGGACGCGATGCCGACCAGCGGGACGAGGCCGCTCAGCCGTCCCATCTGTTGGAACGTCATGACGTTCAGCCCGGCGATCGAGGCGGTGTCGGTGTCGCCGGGGCGGCCGCCGCCGCCCTCCGCGAACAGGACGACGGGCAGCTTTCGTTGCTCGGCCACGCCCAGCAGGCGGTCGGTCTTGCGGTGGTTGTTGTGGCCCTGGGTGCCGGCCAGCACGGTGTAGTCGTACGACATCGCCACGCACGGCGCGCCGTCGACCGTCCCTGTACCGGTGACCATGCCGTCGGCCGGGGTCGAGGCGATCAGGTCGTCCAGGGAGCGGCGACGGCGCTGCGCGGCGATGGCCAGCGCGCCGAACTCGGTGAAGCTCCCCTCGTCGCACAGGTCGGTGATGTTCTCGCGTGCCGTCCGGCGGCCGAGCTTGTGGCGCTTGGCGACCGCCTCCGGGCGCTGCGCGTCCAGGCCGACCGCGTGCCGGGCCAGCGTCTCCGCGAGGTCCGGACGGATGGCGTCCGGGTCGGCCTCCGCGGCGGCCGCCTCGTCTGCCGCATCGCCCGCGACCGGCTCAAGTACCACCAGCGACTGTCCCTCGGCGGCCGTGTCGCCGACCGCTGCCCGTACGGAGCGCACGATCCCGGCGGTCGGCGCCGTCACCACGTGCTCCATCTTCATCGCTTCGAGGACGAGGAGCTGTGCGCCCGCCGGCACGGTCTCGCCGGGCGCCACGGCCACGGTGACGACGGTACCGGCCATGGGCGCGACGACCGCGCCGTCCTCGTCGGTCTCCGCTGCCGCCGGCTCGTCGTGCCCGGCGACCAGCTCGGGCAGATGCTCCGTCACCCAGGAGGTGTCCGTGCCGCCCGCCGCGAACTCCGGGTGGCCAAGCACCGCCCGCAGCAGCGGGATTCCGGTCCGTACGCCCTCCACCGTGAATTCCGCGAGTGCCTGCCGGGACCGCTCGCAGGCCGCGGCGAAGTCCGGTACGGGCACGCGCGTGACGACCTTCGCCAGCAGCGGGTCGTACCGCGCGCCGACGGTCAGCCCGCCGCGCGCACCGGTGTCCACCCGCACCCCCGGCCCGGTCGGCACCTCGAAGCGGGTCAGCGTGCCGGCCGAGCCGCGTACCGTACCGTCCGCCGCCGCCACCTCGGCGTTGACCCGCGCCTGTACGGCGAAGCCACGCGCCGCGGGCGGCCCGTCGGCCAGCCCCAGATCGGCCAGCGTCGCCCCGGCCGCCAGCCGCAACTGCGCGTCGACCAGGTCCACGCCCGTCACCTCCTCGGTGACGGTGTGCTCCACCTGGAGCCGCGGATTGGCCTCCATGAAGTGGTACTCCTCGCCGCTCACGAGGAATTCGAAGGTGCCCACGCCCGTGTAACCGACCTCGCGGGCCATCCGCAGCGCGCACTCCAGCAGCCGGTCCCGGACGGATACGGGCAGTGCGGGCGCGGGCGCGATCTCGATGAGCTTCTGGTGACGGCGCTGCGCAGAGCAGTCCCGCTCCCACACATGCGTGACCGCGCCGGTCGCATCGCCGATGACCTGCACCTCGATGTGGCGCGCTCCGGTCAGCAGCCGCTCGACGTACAGCTCGCCGCGCCCGAAGCCCTGCACCGCCTCCGAGCGGCAGCGCTCCCACACCTCGGCCAGCTCGGCCGCGTCCCGTGCCCGTCGCATCCCGCGCCCGCCGCCCCCGCCGAGCGCCTTGACCATCACCGGGCCGCCCGCGCCGGGCCCTTCGGTCAGGAAGGCGCGAGCCTCCTCCAGCGTCGTCGGGCCGCTGGTGCCCGGCAGGACCGGTACGTCCAGGGACTGCGCGAGCGCCCGGGCCCGTGCCTTGTCACCGAAGAGGCCGAGCACCTCGGGGGAGGGGCCGACGAAGACGGTGCCCGCCTCGGCGCAGGCCCGTGCGAAGCCGGCGTCCTCGCTGAGGAAGCCGTAGCCGGGATGGACGTACGCACAGTCGGCCTCCCGGGCGACGGCCAGCAGGGCCGCCGCGTCGAGGTAGGCGGCGGGCCCGGAACCGGGCAGCGGATGCGCCTCGTCGGCGAGCCGGACGTGCGGGGCTGCCGCATCGTCCTCGGCGTACACCGCGACGCTCCGCAGTCCGGCCGCTGCTGCGGCACGCACCACCCGGACGGCGATCTCCCCGCGATTGGCGACGAGTACGGCTGACCCCATTGAGCAAGCACCTCCACGCTGAGACGGCGCTGTCATGCTCATTGACATTGGCGTCAACGTCAATATGGTCGAGGCGTGGCAAACAATGAAGAGTCCGCCGCCCAGCAGCCGCCCGGCCGCGGACACCGGCCCTGGGCGACCCGCACCGCCCGCGACCGCAGCGACACGCCCGTGCGCCACCGGCTGCTGGACGCCGCCGAGGCGGTCTTCGCGCGCCGCGGCTACGGGCCCGCCACCATCGCCGACATCGCCGCCGAGGCCGAGCTGTCCCGCGCGGGGTTCTACGTCTACTTCGCGTCCAAGGACGAGATCTTCCAGGTGCTCGCGGTGCGCGTACGGGACGCCTTCCTCGCCGCGCAGGAAGTGCCGGACACCGACCCCGACGACGTCCGCGCCGTCGCACACGACTCCACCGCCGCCTTCCTCGCCGCGTACGCCGCCCACCTCCCATTGCTCCGCCTGATCGAGCAGCAGGCGCAGGGGGACGACGGGCTGCGCGAGCTGTGGGAGGAGATCAACCGCCGGCCCACCCGGCGCACCGCCCGCTACATCCGCCGCCTGACCGAGGCCGGTCAACTGGCGCCGGTCGCCGACCCGTTGGCGGTGGCACACGCGGTGGGCGGGATGAGCGTGCGGTTCGCCCAACTGGTCGCGGAGGACCCGGACGCGTACGACGCCGCCGTACGCGATGTCACCGCCATGTACCTGCACCTGCTCGGCGTCCCGGGACGGACGCCGCAGCACCGCACAGCACCGCCGCAGGACGACGAGGGACACCAGGCGATACCGGAGGAGTAGCAGTGAGCCGCGCGACGCGTATCGAGCACTACCTGACCGATCTCCGCACCCGACAGGAACGGGCCCGCAGCGGCCGGCAGCCGGACGCCATCCGGCTCCGGGCCGGCGAGCGGACCGTGCCCGGTTATGTGCGCCACTGGGCCACCACCGCCCCGGACCGCCCGGCCCTCGTCTTCGAAGGCCGGGAGACGACCTACCGGGAACTGGACGAGACGTCCGACCGGCTGGCCGGGTGGCTGGCCGCGCAGGGTGTGCGGCCCGGCGACCGGGTCGGCGTCCACCTCCCCAACTGCCCCCAGTTCCTCGTCGCGATGCTAGCCGTACTGCGCCTCGGCGCGGTCCACGTGCCGGTCAACCCCATGTTCAAGGCGGCCGAACTCCGCCACGAACTGACCGACGCCGGCACCCGCCTGGTCATCTCCCGTACCGAACTGGCCCCGGCCATCGAGGAGATACGCGCGGACACCCCCGTACACGAAGTCCTCCTCGCCGACACCGACGCCTGGGACGAAGCGCTCGCGCACGCCCCGCACGGCCGGATCGCCGACGACCTCGACGCGCTCGCCGCCCTCAACTACACCGGCGGCACCACCGGCATGCCCAAGGGCTGCGAACACACCCAGCGCCACATGGTCTACACGGCCACCGCCATCGACTCCGGCCGCGCCCCCGAACCGGCCCCCGAAGGCATCGTCTCCCTCTGCTACCTGCCCATCTTCTGGATCGCGGGCGAGAACCTGGGCATCCTCGCGCCACTGGTCTCCGGCGGCACGAGTGTGCTGCTCCCGCGCTGGGACCCGGCCGCCGTCCTCGACGGCCTGGAGCGGTACCGCGTCGCCACGATGGCCGGCACGGTGGAGAACTACCTCGAACTCCTGGACCACCCGGACCTCGCGGGGCGCGACCTGTCCGCCTTCACCTCACCGCTCACCGTCTCCTTCATCCGCAAGCTCACGCCGGAGATACGCGACCGCTGGCGCCGCGCCGTCGGCGACCACAGCGTGCCGCGCGAGGCGTCGTACGGCATGACCGAGACGCACACCAGCGACACCTCCACCCTCGGCTTCCAGGAGGGCGACGCCGACCTGCACAGCGAGCCCACCTTCTGCGGGCTGCCCGTCCCCGGCACGGACATCATGGTCGTGGACTTCGCGACCGGTGAGCCGCTGCCGCTCGGCGAACGCGGCGAGATCGTCGTCCGCGGCCCGTCCGTCCTCACCCGGTACTGGCGCGCCCCCAAGGCCACCGAGACCGCACTCCGCGACGGCTGGCTGCACACCGGTGACATCGGCTCCCTCGACGAGGACGGCTGCCTGCACTACCTCGGCCGCGACAAGGACATGATCAAGGTGAACGGCATGAGCGTCTTCCCGACGGAGGTGGAGACGTTGCTCGGACGGCACCCGGACGTGCTGGCAGCGGCCGTCGTGGCCGTACCGGACGAGCGCCGCGGCCAGCGCCCGTACGCCTACGTCCGCACCGTCCCAGGCAGCGCGCTCACCGCCGAGGCCCTGACGGAGTGGGCGGGCGCGGCCATGGCCGCCTACAAGCTGCCCGCCATCGAACTGACCGCGGAGCTGCCGCTCACCGCCACCGGAAAGATCAAGAAGACGGAGCTGGCCGAGCGAGCCATGCGTACGCGGCCCGCGCCGTGAACTCCGGCTGACCGCCCCTGAAGAGGAGCCCGGCGGCCTCGAACGCCGGGTCCCCGGCGGTCTCCGCCACGTACGGGATCGCGATGCACCGCATCCCGGCGCGGCGCGCGGCCTCCGCACCGGGAGCTGCGTCCTCCATCACGACGCAGCTCTCCGGCGCCACCCCCAGCCGCCGGGCCGCCTCCAGGAAGACATCGGGCTCCGGCTTGCCGCGCCCCACCTCCTCGGCCGATACCCGCGTGCTGAGCATCGCGTCCAGGTCCGTGCCCTTCAGTACGGCGTCGATCGCGGCCCGGGACGAGCCGGACGCCACCGCGACCGGATGCCCTGCCGCGTGCAGTTGCTCCACGAAGGCCCGCATCTCCGGGAAGACCTCGGTCTGCGCCCCGGCCAGCTCCAGATAGATCGCGTTCTTCCCGGCCAGCAGCTCGCTCACCGGCGCCTCGATCCCGTACTCCGTCTTCAGGATCTCCAGCGTCTCGCGCGTCCCGATGCCGATGAACCGCGTGTGGTGCTCCCAGGTGAAGTCCTCGACCCCGTACCGGGCGAGCAGCCGCCGCCCCGCCTCGTAGTAGTTGGGCTCGCTGTCGACCAGGGTGCCGTCGAGGTCGAAGATGACGGGCGTACGGGAGGGGGCCTCGGTGCTCATGCCCCCAGCATGCCAAGCCCGCGGTCAGCGCGCCGCCGCGGCCCCGCCGACGTCCTCCACCAGCGGCAGCAGCCGGTGCGGCACGCGCTCGCGCAGTGCCACCTCGG
The DNA here is from genome assembly GCF_000720485.1 of Streptomyces ochraceiscleroticus. Taxonomy (GTDB): domain Bacteria; phylum Actinomycetota; class Actinomycetes; order Streptomycetales; family Streptomycetaceae; genus Streptomyces; species Streptomyces ochraceiscleroticus. The sequence continues at coordinate 37,332 of NZ_JOAX01000009.1, forward strand.
TACGCGTCCGCACCACCCCCGGCATGTTGATCAGTTGCTGGATCACGTCCTCCAGATGCGCCGCGTCCCGCGCCACCACCTTGGCCAGCAGGTCCCCGCCGCCCGTGGTCGAGAACGCCTCGATGATCTGCGGCACCTCGGCCAGCAGGGCCGCGACCTCCTCCAGGTGCCCCTGCGTGACCTCGATGTGCGCGAAGGCGGTGACCGGGTGCCCGAGCGCGGCGGGGGAGAGCCGCGGCCCGTACGCGGTGATCACACCGTCCCGCTCCAGCCGGTCCAGGCGCGCCTGCACCGTGCCGCGCGCGACGCCGAGGATGCGCGCGTACTCCCGCACGCTCGTCCGCGGCTGCTCCAGCAGCAGCCGGAGGATCCGGGCGTCGAGTGCGTCCACGGCCATGGTGAACGGCCTCCTCACGGGTGGTGCGGTCTTACGGGTGGTGCCTGCGGTGCCGGTCGGTCGCCGCCTCCAGTCTGCGGTGTGCCGCCGCGGCCTGCGACAGCGGGGCGGGCGCGACCGTGGCGAGTGGGCGCGGCCGTGACGAGCGGACGGGGCCGGGATATATGAACAGCCCCTCACATGGACATGGAATTCATTTTCATTTACGCTCTTCCGCATGACCGGTGCCAAGTCTTCGCCGACGCGGAACACCCCGCAGCGGGCCGCGGTGCTGCGTGCGCTCGGTAACTGCCAGGACTTCGTCTCGGCCCAGATGCTGCACGCCCGTCTGGTCACCGCGGACTGCGCGGTCGGCCTCACGACGGTCTACCGCGCGCTCCATCAGCTCCAGGCCACCGGCCAGGTGGACGTCGTGCGGGACGGGACGGGCGAACGGCTCTACCGCAGACGCAGCACCGCCGGCCATCAGCACTACCTCCTGTGCCGCGACTGCGGTCGCAGCCGGCCGGTCGACTCGCGCGTGGTCGAGCGGTGGGCCGAACGCATCGGCGAGACAAGTGGGTTCACCGATGTCGAGCACACCGTCGAACTGACCGGCGTCTGCGGCCGCTGCCGGCCCACCGCCCACTGACACCTCCTCAGAAGGACGCCCCATGAGCGAAATCGCCGATGCCGCCGCACGTGACGGCCGGGTGCCCGTCACCGTACTGACCGGCTTTCTCGGCTCCGGCAAGACCACCCTGCTCAACCGCATCCTCACCGAGCAGCACGGGATGAAGATCGCCGTCATCGAGAACGAGTTCGGCGAGGTCGGCATCGACGACGCGCTCGTGCTCGACGCCGAAGAAGAGATCTTCGAGATGAACAACGGCTGCATCTGCTGCACCGTGCGCGGGGACCTCATCCGCATCCTCGGCGCGCTGATGCGCCGCCGCGAGAAGTTCGACCACATCCTGATCGAGACCACCGGGCTGGCCGATCCGGCGCCCGTCGCGCAGACCTTCTTCATGGACGACGAGATCGCCGCCCAACTGCGGCTGGACGCCATCGTCACGCTCGTCGACGCGGCCCACGCGATCCAGCACCTGGACGAGGTGAAGCCCGAGGGCGTGGAGAACGAGGCCGTGGAGCAGGTCGCCTTCGCTGACCGGATCGTCCTCAACAAGACGGACCTGGTGGACGAGACGACGGTCGCGGAGGTCGTCTCCCGTATCCGGGCGATCAACGCCGCCGTACAGATCATCCCCGCCCAACACGCGGCGGTGGACCTCAAGGAGGTCATGGACGTCGGCGCGTTCGACCTGGCGCGGGTGCTCAAGGACGACCCGGAGTTCCTCACCGAGACCGAGCACCAGCACGACACCAGCGTCACCTCGGTCGGCTTCGAGCTGACCGGCGAGCTGGACGAGGCCCGGCTCAACCGGTGGCTCGGCGCGCTGCTGCGCACCAAGGGCGCGGACATCTTCCGCTCCAAGGGCATCCTCGCCCTCGCCGGGTCCCCGAAACAGTACGTCTTCCAGGGCGTGCACATGCTGCTCGACGGGCAGTTCGGGCGGGAGTGGCAGCCGGCCGAGACCCGGCGGAGCAAGCTGGTCTTCATTGGCCGCGGACTGGACCGCGACCAGTTGGAGCAGGGCCTGTCCGGCTGTCTGACCACCGCGGGAGCCGCCGCGTGACCGCCCCCGCCGTTGGTGTGCCGCTCGCCTGGGAAACCACCGTCGAGGATGCGCCCGTCGCGCTCTCCGTACGGGCCGGGACCGCCGCGGTGGCCGGCGCCGACGGCCGCGTCTGGACCGTGGACACCGCCACCGGCGCGGTACGGTCCGCGCTCGAACTGCCCGGCGGCGCGCTGTCCGTCGCGCTCTCGCCCGACGGCCGCCACCTCGTCGCCACCGGGCCCACCGGCTACGGCGTACAGGACCGGGACACCGGCCGTACGGTACTGACCGAGACGGGCGCCTGGTCGGCCACCGCCGTATGGGCGGGCGGGCAGCGGTTCGCCGTGGCCCGCGGCCGGCAGGCGCTGGTCCTGGACGCGCGGGGCGAGCAGCTCTGGGCCACCGAACCGGCCCCCAGCACCGTCACCGACCTGGCCTGGCTGCGCGACGGCCGGCGGCTCGCGGTCGCGGCGTACGGAGCGGTGCGCTGCCACGAGCGGCACACCGCGGCGCCCGTGGTCACCTATCCGTACGTCGGCTCGCACCTCGCGCTGGCCGTGGCGCCCACCGGCCGCTGGATCTGCAGCGGCAACCAGGACGCCTCGATCCATATTTGGCGCACCCGCGACGGCAGCGAACTGACCATGTCCGGTTACCGCGAGAAGGTCTCCCGGCTCGCGTTCGACGACACCGGCTTCTGGCTCGCCGCCGACGGCGCACCGGACGTCACCGTGTGGGACTTCTCCGGCAAGGGGCCCGCCGGTACGGCGCCGCGCTCGCTGAGCGCGCACCGGAAGGTCACCGCACTGGCCTGGCGGCCCGGCGGCGCCGGCCATCTCGCCACCGGCGGCGACGACGGCACGCTCGCGCTCTGGCACGCGACGTCGGGCCGCGCGCAGGCCAGGCTGTCCCCGGCCCGCACGGTGCCCGGCGGGTCGGCGGTCACCGCGCTGGCCTGGGCCGGCTCCGAACTGCTGGTCGCGGCGTACCGGGACGGTGCGGTACGGGCCGTACAGGTGCCGCCGGGGGTGACGCTGTGAGCCGCCCCGCCGGGCGCGCGGCCGCGGCACGGCGCCAGGAACTCGCCGCGCGCGCCGACACGGCGGCGCAGGTGGTGGTCGGCGCCGCCCGCGACCGGCCGTGCACCCTGGTCGTCTGCCGGGGCTGCTGCTGCGGCAACGCGCGCAAGCACCGCGGCTTCGACCACGACGGACAGCTCGCCCGGCTGCGCGCGGCGGCCCGCGCCTCCGAAGGCCGCCTTGCGGTCCGTACGACCGACTGCCTCGGCCCCTGCGACCAGGCCAACGTCCTCGTCGTACAGCCGTCGGGAGCGGGGCGGCGGAACGGCGGCCGGGCCGCCTGGATCGGCTTCGCGATGAGCGACGACGCCACCGAGGACGTCCTGCGGTGGGCGGCCGACGGCGGCCCCGGCATCGCCGCGCCGCCGCCCGCGCTGGAGCTGCAGTTCATCCGGCCACCGGGTGCGGCGCGGCAGGGCCGGGCGGCAGGCAGGCGCGGCCGTGCCCGCCGCTGACGCGGACATCGGCGAAGAGGAGGAGGGGGTGGCCTTGGACGCGGCGACCGCAACGGTCGTCGCGGCCACCCTGCAGGCCCTGGCCGCCCCCTCCCGGCTGCTGATCCTCGCCGCGCTGCGGAACCGCCCGCACCCGGTCTCCGAGCTCGCCGCGGAGATCGGCATGGCCCAGTCAGCCGTCTCCCACCAGTTGCGCCTGCTGCGCACTCTTGGGCTGGTCAGCGGCCACCGAGAAGGGCGGCGCATCGTCTACCGGCTGTACGACGACCATGTCGCCCAGCTCCTCGACGAGGCCCTGCACCACACCGAACACCTCCGGCTGGGCCTGCGGGGCATGCCTTGAGCCCGGTGTCCGGCGGCCCGGCAATTCACCTCGGCGTCACCGCGCATTGGTTCCGAGTCACCCCCACGTCACCTCACCAGGGCATGGATGGAAGGACAGGGACCGCCGCGGCCTCCCGCCGGAAGCCGCGCGGACACGAGCGGAAACGATGCGGCAGGAGTGTGATCCCGGTGAGTGAAGTTCTCTGCGCGGTGCTGGCGAAGGCCGGTCTTGCCATCGCCGAGGCGATCCTCACGCGGTTCGTCATCGATCTGTACACCGCGTACGTACGCAAGCACCGTACGGAAGCGGCGATGGCGACCGCGTGAGGCGACGCGGCCGGCGCCCGCAGGCCCCGCCGTGGCCTGCGTGTGCCCGAAGCGCTACTGGGCGCTCAGCGCCCGACCGGTCGGGACGTGCAGGTCCGAGTCTCGGAGCCGGGCGGTCGCCACCATGCTCACCAGGCCGGTCAGGGCGAGATAGCCGCAGGCCAGCCACGGTGTGCCCGCTCCCAGGGCCAGTAGCGCCGTCATGATCAACGGCGTGATCCCCGAGGCGAAGATGCCCGACATCTGATAGACGAACGACATGCCTGTGTACCGGACGGGGGTACGGAAGAGCGCGGCGAACAGCGTGCCCTGCGCACCGTAGAACGACGCGTGCACGATCCCCAGCGCGATCAGCAGCGCCACCGCGAACGCCCACGCCCCGCCCGTGCCGAAGAGCCAGAACGCCGGGAAGACCGAGACGGCGAAGGCGCCCATGCCCGCGAGGTAGACGCGGCGCGCGCCCAGCCGGTCGACCGCCGCACCGGACACCGGTATCAGTACGGCCATGACCAGCGCGGCGGCCGTCACCGCGAGCAGTACCGGCGTACGGTCCAGCTCGAGCGTCCCCGTCGCATAGGTGATCGCGAAGACACCCCAGGTGTTGAAGGCAGCCCCTTCGCCCCACCGCGCCAGCATGCCGAGCAGGACGTGCCGACGCGCTGCGGGCTCGCGGACCAGCTCCACCAGGGGCGCGGAGCGCGGCAGTTCCTGCAGTCGCCGGACGGCCCGGAAGGCCGGCGTCTCGTCGATCTTCAGTCGTACGGTCAGGCCGACCCCGACGAGCACCAGGCTGACGAGGAAGGCGATCCGCCACCCGTAACCGAGGAACGCGGCGTCGCTCAGCACATCGTTCAGCAACGCGAACACACCGGTGCCCAGGGCCAGTCCGAGCGCCAGACCGATCTGCGGATAGCTGCCGAACCGGCCCTTGCGGCCCTCGGGTCCGTACTCGACCGCCAGCAGGACCGCCCCCGCCCACTCGCCGCCCAGCGCCACGCCCTGCGCGACACGCAGGATCAGGAGCAGTGCGGGGGCGAGCAGCCCGACCTGCTGGTACGTGGGCAACAGGCCGATCAGCGCCGTGGAGACGCCCATCAGTCCCATCGTGAAGGCGAGGGTGCGCTTGCGGCCGATCCGGTCGCCGATGTGCCCGAACAGCAGCCCGCCGACCGGGCGGGCGACGAAGCCCACGGCGAACGTCGCGAACGACAGCATCGTGCCGACCGTGCCGTTCGCCGTCGGGAAGAACAGCTTGTTGAAGACCAGCCCGGCGGCCGTCGAGTACAGGAAGAAGTCGTACCACTCGACGGTGGTGCCCAGCAGACTGGCGAGCACCACGGTCTTCAGCCGGGTCGGCGGGGCGCCTGCCTGCTGCTCATCCGGATGCGGTGGCGCCTGCGAGGGCGCGGGTACCGGGCTCATCGGCCGGCGAACGGGACGATGCCCGCCTCGGTCGTGCGCGGACCGGCCGGGTGCTGCCACAGGCCGCGCCGCTCCAGCAGCGGCAGCACGCCCTCGCCGAACCAGTACGCCTCCTCCAGGTGCGGCACACCGGAGAGCACGAACTCCTCGATGCCCAGCCGGGCGTACTCCTCGATGAGGTCCGCGACCTCGGAGTGGCTGCCCACCAGTGCCGTGCCGGCGCCACCGCGTACCAGCCCGACGCCCGCCCACAGGTTGGGGTAGATCTCGAGCTTGTCGCTGGACCCGCTGTTGTGCAGCTCGCGCATCCGGCGCTGGCCCTCGGACTCGCTGGTCGCCAGGCCCTGCTGCACCGCCTTGATGCGCTCGGGGTCCATCCCCTTCAGCAGCCGCTCGGCCTCGGCCCACGCCTGCTCCGAGGTGTCCCGGCTGATGGTGTGCAGCCGGATGCCGAACCGCACCTCGCGGCCCTGCGCGGCGGCCAGCGACCGGATCCAGTCGATCTTCTGCTTCACCTGCTGCGGCGGCTCGCCCCAGGTCAGGTACACGTCGGTGTACCGCGCTGCCACCTCACCGGCCGCGGGCGAGGAGCCACCGAAGTAGACCCGGGGCGTCGGGTCGGGCAGCCGGTTGAGCTTGGCGCCCTCGACCCGCAGATGCTCGCCGTGGTGGTCGACCGTCTCGCCGTCCCACAGCCGCCGCACGATGTCCAGGAACTCGCCGGTGCGCGCGTACCGCTGGTCCTTGTCGAGGAAGTCGCCGTACGCGCGCTGCTCCGCCGACTCGCCGCCGGTCACGACGTTGAGCAGCAGCCGGCCGTGCGACTGCCGCTGGTAGGTCGCGGCCATCTGCGCCGACAGGGTCGGGCTGATCTGGCCGGGCCGGAACGCAACGAGGAACTTCAGCCGCTCGGTGACCTGCGTGAGCATCGCCGTGGTCAGCCAGGCGTCCTCGCACCACGCACCCGTCGGCGTCAACGCCCCTTCGAAACCGAGTTGTTCGGCGCTGCGCGCGATCTGGCCGAGGTACTCGACGGAGGCGGGCCGGTCCCCGCCGGCGGTGCCGGGCAAGGAGCCGTGGCCGCCGCCGACGATGTGCCGGCTGTCACCGGTCGTGGGCAGGAACCAATGGAACGTCAGGGCAGAAGACATCGAGGACTCCGGGGAAGGGCGGCGGGTCACGTCCCGGCAGGGCACGGCGGCCCGGCGCAGGACATGACGGTGCGCCGCGGAGGAGGCGACGGCGATGCGTCACCAGGTGCGGAAAGGAGAGCTGCGGAAAGTCGAGCTTTGTGAGCAGAGCTTCAGAAAGCGGAGCTTCGGCAAGCAGGAGAAAAGCGCGGCAGCGCGGACCCGGGAAGAGCGAGGAACGCGGCCGGAGACGGCGTCAGGCGCGACAGTTGGCGCTGGTCTGGCGACACAGGTCGACGTGGAGGCGTTCCACGAGGAGGTCGGCAGCAGCAGTCATGCCTGGCATTCTGCGCCGCCCGACCTGCTCGGATCAAGCTCCTGAGACGAGTGTTTCAGCACGTGAGACGGTTCGGCGCCGGAGCGCGCTCAGTGGTCCATTGGCCCGCCCCTGCCGCACCGGACGCGCGGACCGCTGAGCCAATGGCACAGCGAATCCGGACTCGGTTGAGCCACCGTGCTCCCAGGTGCTGTGATGGTCCCATCAATGGCGCTGCGGACCCCCGCGGCGCCTTTTTCATGCCATGGAGTGCTGGAAGGCAGAAGGGCGGGGATCTGTGCTGAAGAGGGTGTTCGTTGCTCCGGATCCGGGGCGGCTGCGGTTGCGCAGTGGGCTGCGGGCGGTGCTCGGCATCGGGGCGGCGGTGGCCCTGTGCGGTCTGGCGGGCCACTCGCTGGTCGCGGCCATCTTCGGTGGGCTCGCGGCCCTGCTGGCACTCTTCACGGTCATGGACCCCACGGTCCGCGGGCAGGCGGTCACCACCGCACTGTTCCCGGCGGTGGGTTTTCCCGTCCTCGCCCTCGCCGCGGTGCTGCACGACCACCCCCTGGCGCGGGACGCAGCGTTCGTCGCCGTGGTCGGCGCCGGGGTGTACGCCCGCCGCTGGGGCCCGCGCGGGCACTCCCTCGGCGTGCTCGGCTTCATGGCCTTCTTCGCGTCGCAGTTCCTGCACACGGTGCCCGGCCAGTTGCCCGAGCTGTACGAGGCCATGGTGCTGTCGCTGCTGGCCTCCTCGGCGGTGCGCTTCGGGCTGTGGTGCTACGAGCGCCGGCTGCCGCCGCCCGCCGTGGTCCCGCCGTTGCACGTCGGCACCGGGCTCGCCCGGCCGACCACGCGGCAGGCGGTCCAGGCGATGGCCGGCAGTGCCTTCGCGCTCGCGGCGGGGGAGGTGCTGTCGCAGGAGCGCTGGTACTGGGCCGTGGGGGCGACGTGGTGGGTCTTCGTGAACACCGCGTCGAGCGGGGAGACGCTGGTACGGAGCTTCCGGCGGGTGCTCGGCACGGTGCTCGGCATCGTGGTCGGGCTGGGCGTTGCCGTACCGCTGCACGGTGCGCCGGTGGCCACCGCGGCGCTCGTCGCGGTCTGTGTCTTCGGCATCTTCTACACGGCCGCCGTCTCGTACACCTGGATGATGTTCGCGGTGACGGTGATGGCAGGGCTGTTGTACGGGCTCCTCGGCGTGCTGGACCCGGGGCTCCTCGTGCTGCGGGTTACGGAGACGGGTGTGGGGGCGCTCGGTGCGGTGCTGGCGGTCCTGCTCGTGCTGCCCGTCACCACGCACGCCACGACGGACGCCTGGATCGAGCGCGCGCTGCGTTGCGTGCACGCCTGCACGGCCGAGGCCGCCGCGCGGCTGGCCGGCTCCGCGGCCGCCGACCCCGCGCCGCGCATTGCCGAGCTGGAGCTGCTGCTCGGCAAGGTGCGGGTCTCGATCGCCCCGCTGGTCCACCCGCTCAGTCCGCTGCGTGCCCGCAAGGAGCGGGCGCGTCAGGTCGTCGCCCTGCTCGACGACTGCGCCCGCGAGGTCCGCGGCCTGGCCGCCGTCGCCGCCGACCCCGAGGCATCCCACGACGACCGCCTCACCGCGGCCTGCCGACGGGTCGAGGCCGCGGTGGCGGCGCTCACGGCGCCGGAACGGACGGTCGGTCAGCAGCGGATGGCCGGTCAGCAGTGGGCGGCCGGCCGGCAGCGGGTGCCCGTGGCAGTGGTGCCCCACATCCCGGCTGCGGAACCGGCCCTCGCCCATCTGCACGGTCTGGAAAGGGCGCTCGCTGAACTCGCGGTACCTCTGCGCGACTCCGACCGCCCGACGCTCATCAGTGCCTGACGACGGCCGCACGGGCGGGTACGGACGGGCTGTATGGACGGGTACGGACGCGGGTACGGACAGGCTCCGCGCCGCCCCGGCTGTTAGCGTCGGTGACCGACCGATGCGGGGCGTGCGGACGAGAAGCGGGGTACGAGTGTGAACGGTGAGAGCCGGAACAGTGCCGGGTGGCGGGCGTACATCGGGTCGACGGCCGGCGGCGCCGGCGTCGTGACCGCGGAGGTCGATCCGGAGAGCGGCGCCCTGAAGGAACTGCACCGCACCGACGCGGTGACCAACCCCTCCTACCTCGCGGTGTCCGGCGACGGCCGGCTGCTGTACGCGGTGAGCGAGACGCCCGACGGCGCGGCCGCGGCGTTCTCGCTCACGGGCGACCGGCCGGAACCGCTCGCACCGCCGGCGCCCGTACACGGCTCCGCGCCCACCCATCTCACCCCGCACGCCGGACACCTGCTGACCGCCAACTACCGCTCCGGCAGTGTGAGCGCGCTGCCCCTGCGGGCCGACGGCGCGCCCACCGAGCCCGGCCCCGGCGCCGTACTCCAGCACCACGGCAGCGGCCCGAACCCCGACCGGCAGACCGGCCCGCACGCGCACGCCGTGGTCGCCGACCTCACGGGACGCTGGGTGCTCAGCGTGGACCTCGGCACCGACTCCGTACGCGTCTGCGACATCGACCCGGGGAGCGGGGAGCTGGTCATGCGCCGGGAGATCGCGCTGCGCGCCGGCAGCGGCCCGCGCCATCTGCGCTTCCACCCGGGCGGCCGGCTCGCCTATGTCATCAACGAACTGGACCCGACGGTCACCACCTGCCGCTGGGACGCCGTACAAGGGGTGCTGACGCCGGTGGGGGAGACGGCCGTACTGCCCGAGGGCGGCGTGACGCCGACACTGCCCTCCGAGTTCGTGGTCTCCGCCGACGGACGGTTCGGCTGGGCCGCCAACCGCGGGGACGACAGCATCGCCGTACTGGCGCTGGAACAGGACGGCCTGTCGCCGCGGCTCGTCACGACCGTGCCGTGCGGCGGCACTTGGCCCCGCGACCTGGCGCTGCACCCCGAAGGGCGGCACCTCTACGCGGCCAACGAGCGCTCCGGGGACGTCACATGGTTCACGGTCGACCCGGAAACGGGGATCCCGGAGCGCGCCGGCTCGATCCCGGTACCGTCGGCTTCCTGCGTGGTCTTCGGGAACCTCCGCGTACGCTCCGACCGTTGAGTATGTTCAGCCGATAGCGGACGCTCGGCGGCGAGATCGTCCGAATGCCGGGCGCGACGGCCAGGAACCGGGCAGTCTGACGGCATGACCGTCGGATTCAGTGGTGAAGTCGCCGAGTACTACGCCCGCTTCCGGCGCGGCTACCGCCCGGAGCTCCTGGACGCCCTGCAGGAGGCATTCGGCCTGACCGCCGGCGACACCGCACTCGACCTCGGCTGCGGCACGGGACAGTTGGCCGTGCCGCTCGCCGCGCGGGTCGGCTCCGTCCTCGGCATGGACCCCGAACCGGACATGCTGCGGCTGGCCCGCCGGGCCGCCGACGAGGCAGGCGTACGCAACGCCACCTGGGTGCTCGGCGCGGACACCGACGTCCCGGCGCTCGGCACGCTGCTCGGCCGCGGCTCCCTGGCCATGACCGCCATCGGCCAGGCGCTGCACTGGATGGACCACGACCAGCTCTTCCGCGAGCTGCGCCCGCTGCTCCGGCCCGGCGGCGGCATCGCCGTGATCGCGAACGGCGTACCGCTCTGGCAGCAGGAGAGCTACTGGTCGGACGCGCTGCGCGGCTACCTGGAGCGGTACTTCGGCACGGTCCTGCAGGCCACCTGCGGCACGGCCGACGACGACCAGGACCGCTACGCCCGGGCGCTGCGGGCGGCGGGCTATGACGGGGTGCGCGAGATCGACCACCGCTACCGCGTGGAGCTGACGTTCGAGGAGCTGGTCGGCGGCGTCTGCTCCGCCGTACCGGCCGACCGGCTGCCGGCCCCCGACGACCGCCCGCATTTCGCCGCCGGTCTGCGGGCCGCGCTCCCGCAGGGCCCGTACGCGGAGGAGGTACGGGTCCGGGTGCTGGTGGGGCGGACGAGCGGTTGAGTGCGGGGGAGCGGACGGGTGCGGGGGGAGCGGGCCCGGATACGGCGATGGGCCGCCCCGCGTGGTGCGGGGCGACCCATCCGGTGCTTCGTCCACTGGTGTGTCTACGGGTTCGTCCACTGGTGCTACCGCCAGGCCGGGGCGCCGGCCACGGGTGGCAGCCGACGGCGGTCCAGCGGGTCGCGGCGCCCTGTGCCGACTAGCGGGCCGCGGCGCCCTGTGCCGACTGCAGCGTGATGCCGAGCGACGCCGCGTAGTTGGACAGGACCAGGCGGCCCACCGCCATGTACGCACCCAGCGCCTCGGCGGAGGCACAGCCCGCCTCGGCCGCGGCCGCCCCCAGCAGCCCGTCGGCGATCTCCGGGCCGATCAGGTACGGGGCCAGCGCGAGCTGCTGCGAGCCCGAGGTCCGGAGCTGCTCGGCCGTACGCGAGATCGCGCCGTCCTCGTCCAGCGCGGCGGCCAGCACCGGCACGGCGAGGCGCGCGGAGAGCAGCATGCCGGTGATGCCGGCGGCCTGCACGGCCTCCTCGCCGCCGACGGTGGCGAGGATGATGCCGTCAGCGGCCGTTGCGACCGTGAACAGGCGGGCGCGGTCGGCGCGTGCGAGGCCGGCCTCGGACAGCCGTACGTGCAGGCCCTCGGCGAGCAGCGGGTGCGGCCCGAGCACATCGGTGAGCTCGGCGGCGGAGCCGCTGTTCATGATCGCCTGGCGTATGCGGCGCAGCAGGGCGTTGTCGGGCCCGGCGAGCAGCGGCACGACCACGGCGGCCGGGCTGTCCTTGAGCTCGTGCGCGCCCGCCTCGATGCGGGCCTTGCGCTCGGCGGCCGCGTGCGCGAGCACGGCCTCCAGCGACGGGAACTCCTCGTCGCCGCCGTCGACGTACCCGATCCGCGCGTCGAGGCCGGGCAGCTCGGAGCGGGCGATGCTGGACACCTCCTCCGCCAGGCTGCGCGACGCGGCGGCGGGGGCGCCGGGAACGGCCAGAACGAGCGCGGGCGCGCCCTCGGGCGCGGCGACCGGCTCGGGTCGGCGGTGGCGTCCGGGCTGGCGCGGACGCGGCATTCGTACAGGCAGGCCGGGTGCGGGCCCAGTGGGGGAACTCATGGCGCCGCATGCTAACGCCTCTTCGGCACTCCGTGCCGAGGGAGGGCACGGTCGGGTGTCTTGTGTACCGATTCGTCCCGCGCGTCTTGGTGTGAACGCGCCGCGACACGCCTTGTGATCTGCGCCGACTTCCGAGCCGGGTGATCAAGGGAGGTGCTGTTGAGGGGATTCCGCTTATGGGATGTCGGGGGTTCCGCTCGGGGGTGCCGGGGCGGTCGGGGGCGAGGTGAGGGCGAGGTAGGTGCGTTTGCTGCTGTTAATGCGGCGACGGGGTCGCCCGCGTACTCACCCGGTGACGTGCAGAAGCCGATCATCGGTGGGCAACCGCAGTGCGTCCCGTGCCACCGCCGACGCGATCAGCAGCGCGCCGTCCAGCGGATCGCCGTCCGCCGCGCGGAGGCGGACGCCGGGCAGTCGCACCGCGAGCGCCGCCCGCAACGGCTCCAGCAGCGGTTCACCCATCTTGAAGAGGCCGCCGGTGTACGCGACCTCCCGGCCGGTGGTCGCGACCGCCGACGGGCAGACCGCGGCCGCGGCGTCGGCGATGTGATGGGCGGCCTCGTCGAGGATGGCGGCGGCGAACTTGTCCTCGGCGGCGCAGCGCGCGACCTCGGGCGCGAAGGAGGCCAGTACGGCGGGCCGGTCCGCGCGCGGGTACAGCTTGCCGGGCAGGCCCGTGACCGGCCCGAACACCGCTTCCGCGCGGGTCAGCAGCGCCGCCGAACCGCCGGGCCTGCCGTCGTGCGCGCGCGTCGCCGCCTCCAGCCCCGCCCGGCCGATCCAGGCGCCGCTGCCGCAGTCGCCCAGCAGGTGGCCCCAGCCGTCGGCGCGGCGCCAGCCGGTCGCCGGGGTCAGGTCCGTGCCCAGGGCGACCATACCCGTGCCGGCCGCGACCACGGCCCCGGGGCGCTGGCCGAGCGCGCCCGCGTACGCGGTGACCGCGTCGGCCGCGAGCGCCAGCCGGTCCGTGCCGAGCGCGCGGGACAGCGCGGCCGGCAGCGCGGCGCGCAGGCCGTCGCCGAGCGTGGCCATACCGGCCGCGCCCACGCACACCGCGGCGCACCGCCCGTCCCCGCCCGCCTCGCGCAGCAGCGCGCCGGCCGCCGGCAGGAGCCGTTCGAGCAGGTCGTCCGGGTCGATGCCGTCCGGTCCCGTACGCACCGGCTCCCGGAAGACGACCGTGTCCAGCTGCCGCACCGGAGCCGGGGCCTCTTCGGCCGCGGCCTCGTTCCCGTGCGCGCTTCCGGGCGTGAGCCCGTGTGCGCGGGCGACCGCGATCCGCAGGCCCGAGCCGCCCGAGTCGACGCCGAGTACGAGCGGTACTGGTCCCGGCGCCGGTGTGGTCTCACCCAAAGCCGCGGGCGTCCTGCTTGAGGGCGGTGTCGACGGTCAGCGCCGTGGCGACCACCAGGCTCAGCAGCGGGTCGGGGAGCTGCTGGTGGATCTGCAGGACATAGTTGTCCGCCGTGGTGAACATCGTCTTGGCGAGGCCCTCCCACGTCTTGGTGATCCGGGCGATCTCCTGGTCGGCGTGGTCGACGATGGCGAAGTTCCAGGCGCGCCAGTTCTCCGCCTTGATCGCGCCGATCTGCTGGCCGTTGACCACCAGCGCAAAGTTGATCTTCCCGATGGCGTTCTGCTGCACGATCTCGCCGACCGGCTGCCCGTCCGGGCGCTCCACCAGCACCTTGGACTTGATGAACTTGGCCGGGCGGGTCAGTACGAGCTGCGGCTGCCCGTACGCGTCACGGATCTCCAGCTTGTGGGTCATGTACTGGTCGAGGCTGGAGACCAGTCGCAGCACCTTCTTGGCCGTGCTCTGGCCGACCTGCACGACCGAGCCGATGGTGTTGCCGTTCTGGTCGAAGACGCTGTACTCGTTCGTCATCTCGATCAGCTTGGCCTTCTGGTTCACGACCAGAACCGGCTCACTGAACAGCGAACCGCCACCGGGGCCGGTCGCACCGCCCGGCGCGGCACCGGGCTGCTGGGGATAGCCGTACGCCTGCGGCTGCCCGCCCGGCATCGGCTGCCCACCCGAGTACGGCTGCCCGCCCGGCTGGGGCTGCCCGACCGGCTGCGGTTGCGGTTGCGGCTGGGCGTACGGCTGCTGCGGCGCTCCCTGCCCGTACGGCTGCTGCGGCGCACCCTGCGCATACGGCTGGGGCTGCGGCTGGGGTTGGGCCTGCGGCATCGGCTGCGCGCCGGGCGCCTGTGCCTGCTGATGTTGTCCCTGTTGGTGCTGTGCCTGCTGGTGCTGCCCCTGGCCGGGTGCCTGCTGCTGCGGTTGGCCGTACTGCTGCGCCGGGCTCTGGCCCTGGAACTGTTGCTGTGCGGGGGCCTGCGCCGGCTGCTGTGCCTGGCCCGTGGCCTGCCCCTGGCTGCCCGGGTGGGTGTGTTCGGTCCACCGGGCGCCGTCCCACCAGCGCAGTTGGTCAGGCGTGCCCTGCGGGTCGGCGTACCAGCCCGCCGGCACGTTCGAGTTCGTGGTCATGCTGGCACACTATCCCTCCAGCTCAGCCCCACCGTCGGCCACCACGTCAGCCCAGCCACCGGCCCGCCGCACCACTGCTGCCGCGCGACCAGGCAGGCCACCGTAGGGCCAGTGCGCAGCGAGGCCGGGGCGCCGCCACGAGGCCGGGGCGCAGGCCGCGAGGGCAAGGCGCCGTGCGGACAGTGCGTCGCCGTGCGGTCAGGGGAGCTGCCAGGACACCGGCTCCGCGCCCTGCCTGACCAGCAGGTCGTTGACCCGGCTGAACGGCCGCGAGCCGAAGAACCCCCGGTCGGCGGACATCGGCGAGGGATGCGCCGACTCCACCGACGGCACCTGCCCGAGGAGCGGGCGCAAATTGCGCGCGTCCCGCCCCCACAGGACCGCCACCAGCGGCCGCTCGCGCGCGGCCAGCGCACGGATGGCCTGCTCGGTCACTTCTTCCCAGCCCTTGCCACGGTGTGCGGCGGGCTTGCGCGGCGCCGTCGTCAGGGCGCGGTTGAGCAGCAGTACGCCCTGCCGGGTCCACGGCGTGAGGTCACCGTTGGACGGCCGTCCCAGCCCCAGGTCGGAGTGCAGCTCGCGGAAGATGTTCTCCAGGCTGCCCGGGAGCGGGCGCACCTCCGGTGCCACCGAAAAGCTGAGCCCGACGGCATGCCCCGGCGTGGGGTAGGGGTCCTGCCCCACGATGAGCACCCGCACGTCGTCGAAGGGCTGTTGGAAGGCGCGCAGCACATTGCTACCGGCCGGGAGGTAGGTACGTCCCGCGGCGATCTCCGCGCGCAGGAAGTCGCCCATCGCGGCGATCCGTCCGGCAACGGGCTCAAGTGCCTTCGCCCAGCCCGGTTCGACGATTTCATGGAGAGGTCGTGCAGCCACGGCGTCACCCTACTGGCCGCCCGGTGGTCCATATCAACCCGTGCCCCCTTCCCCCGGTCATCTCCGCCTCCCTCCGGTCAGCTTCGACCACGACCGCATACAGATCCCGCCATCACCGGTCACCTCGCGACCGCCCGAATCACAGCCACCCGGACCATGAACGCCGCTTCACGCCATCAGGCCACCACCGCCGCCCGTACGCACAGCACGTCCGGCAGGTGGGCGGCGAGCTGCTGCCAGGTGTCGCCGTCGTCCGCGCTGGCGAACACCTCGCCGTTGCGATTGCCGAAGTACACGCCCGCCGGATCCGCGTCGTCCACGCACAGTGCGTCGCGCAGGACCGTGCCGTAATGGTCCTCCTGCGGCAGCCCCTCGCTCAGCGCCTCCCAGCTCGCGCCCGCGTCGGAGGTCCGGAAGACCCGGCAGCGGTGCTCGGCCGGCACCCGGTCCATGTCAGCCGTGATCGGGAAGACATACGCCACGTCGCCGCGGTGCGGGTGCGCGGCGACCGCGAAACCGAAGTCCGACGGCAGCCCCGACCCGATGTCCGTCCACTTCGCGCCCGCGTCGTCGCTGCGGTACACCCCCCAGTGGTTCTGCAGGTAGAGGCGGTCGCGGTTGACCGGGTCCTGCGCGATCTTGTGGACGCACTGGCCGAATTCCGGGTCCGGGTCGGGCAGGAACACGGCCTTCACGCCCGCATTCGACGGCGACCAGCTCGCCCCGCCGTCCAGGGTGCGGAACACCCCGGCCGTGGACACGGCCACCGTCACCGCGTCGGCGGTGCGCGGGTCGGTGATCACCGTGTGCACCGCGAGGCCGCCGCCGCCCGGCACCCACTGGTCGTGCGAGGGGTGCTCCCACAGCGGCCGCACCAGCTCGAACGACTCGCCGCCGTCCTCGGACCGGAACAGCGCACCCGGCTCCGTACCGGCATAGACCACGTCGGGCGCGGCCGGGCCTGCGGGCTGAAGCTGCCACACCCGCTCCAGCGAACTCTCGGTGTAATCCGGGTACTTGACCGCCGGGCGGGCCGGCTCCTCCCAGCTCTCCCCGAGATCGTCCGAGTGGAACACCGAAGGGCCCCAGTGCGCGCTGTCCGCGCCGGCCAGCAGCCGCGGTGTGGCGCGGCGGGTGTCGATACCGATCGAGTAGACCGCCTGGGCCGGGAAGTGGGGCTCGCTCAGCTCCCACCTGCCCCGCCGTCGACGGCCGATGAACAGGCCCTTCCGGGTCCCTACCGCGAGCAGGACATCAGCCGCGTGGGTCGTCATGTCAATGCACCTCCGAACGCCGTTGTTCCAGGTACGAGTCAGTCTGCACCCGACCACTGACAACGGCCCTCGGAAGCGATATCAGCCCAGGTCGGACTGGGTGTGGCGGGTCGTGCGGCAGGTCGTCCGTCAGGTCGTGTAGTCCGCGTTGACGCGGATGTAGCCCTCGGTCAGGTCGCAGCCGTAGACCGTAGCGGCGGCCGCGCCGAGGCCCAGCCCGATCGAGATGTCGACCTCGTCCCGCCGCATGGTCTCGGCCAGCTTTTCGAGGGTGCCGGCCGCCGGCTCCTCCGGGTACACCTCGGTCTCGCCGAACCGTACGGTCACCTTCGCCGGCTCGATGTCCGTGTCCTCGGTGTTCTTGCCGATGGCCATGACGACCCGGCCCCAGTTCGGGTCGGCGCCGTGCACGGCCGTCTTGACCAGCGGAGAGTTCACCACGCTCTTGGCCACCCGCTTGGCCTGCGCGTAGTCGGCGGCCTGCGCCACCGTGACGCGCAGCAGCTTGCTCGCGCCCTCCCCGTCGCTCGCAAGCTGCTGAGTGAGGTCCAGGCACACCTCGGCGAGCGCCGCCGAGAACTCGGCCGGGTCGACCGGCCCCGCCGCCCCGTTGGCGAGCGCGGCCACGGTGTCCGAGGTCGAGGTGTCGGTGTCCACGCTCAGGCAGTTGAACGTCTTCTCCACGGCGCCGCGCAGCGCGGTGTCCAGCGCGGCGGGGGAGAGCTCGGCATCGGTGAACACGTACGCCAGCATCGTGGCCATATTCGGCTCCAGCATGCCGACGCCCTTGGCGACGCCGACGATACGGGCCGGGCCGACGCTCCGGGTGCTGGTCTTCGGGCGGGTGTCCGTGGTCATCATCGCGCGCGCCACATCGAGGGGGCCCGCCTCGAAGGCCGCCGTGCCGCGCTCCGCCGTCGTCTCCAGATGCGCGCGGATGGTGTCCATCGGGAGCGGCCGTCCGATCACCCCGGTGGACCCGATGAGCACGGCGTCGGCCGGGACGCCCAGGATCGCGGCGACCCGGCCCACGACCTCGGCCGCGTTCTCCTCGCCCTGACGGCCGGTGGCCACGTTGGCGTTCTGCGCCAGCGTGGTGACGGCGCGCAGGCGCCCGCCGGCGGCGTGCGCCCGGCTGAGTACTACCGCGGGGCCCGCGAAGCGGCTGCGGGTGAACATCGCGGCGCTGACCGAAGGCCGGTCCGACGCCACGATCGAGATGTCGTCCCCGTGCGCCCGCAGGCCCCCGTTCCCGGTGTACGCCCGGAAGCCGACGGGCCAGCGGAGCTCGCCCGCACCGGAGTCCGCACTCAGAGCTGAAAGTGAATCAATATGTGCCATGCGGAATATAGTTGCGGGCAAGCTCCAGGGAGTCCAGCTATTTTATTGAACCGGGCGCATGACTATGCGCTTCGCCCAGAAGGCGTTACTCGCCAGGCAGGCGTTACTCGCCCAGTACCCGCCCCAGCGCCTCGATCGCCGACGACAGTTCGTCCTCCGTGATGGTCAGCGGCGGGGCCAGCCGGACGGTGGAGCCGTGGGTGTCCTTGACCAGGACGCCCTCCCGCATGAGGCGCTCGCTGATCTCGCGGCCCGTGCCCAGCGCGGGGTCGACGTCGACGCCCGCCCACAGGCCGCGGGCGCGGAAGCCGGTGACGCCCTTGCCGGTCAGGCCGGCGAGACCGGTGCGCAGCACCTCGCCCAGCTCGGCAGCGCGGCGCTGGTACTCGCCGGTGGACAGCAGGTCGATGACGGCCGAACCGACCGCGGCGGCCAGCGGGTTGCCGCCGAAGGTGGAGCCGTGCTCACCCGGGTGCAGCACCTCCAGCACGTCCCGGCGGGCCACGACGGCGGAGACCGGGACGATGCCGCCGCCGAGTGCCTTGCCGAGGAGCAGCACGTCCGGGACGACGGACTCGTGCTCGAGGGCCAGCGTGCGGCCCGTGCGCCCGAGCCCGGACTGGATCTCGTCGGCGATGAACAGGCAGCCGGCCCGCCGCGTCAGCTCGCGGACGCCGGTGAGGTAGCCGTCGTCCGGGATGAGGACGCCGGCCTCGCCCTGGATCGGCTCGATGAGCACGGCCGCCGTGGTCTCGTCCACGGCCGCTTCGAGGGCGGCGAGGTCGTTGTACGGGACGACGCGGAAGCCGGGCGTGTAGGGACCGTAACCGGCGCGCGCCACGGGGTCGGTGGAGAAGCTGACGAGCGTGGTCGTGCGGCCGTGGAAGTTGTCGGCGGCGACGACGATCGTGGCCTGGTCCGGGGCCACGCCCTTGACGTCGTACGCCCACTTGCGGGCGACCTTGATGCCGCTCTCGACGGCCTCGGCGCCCGTGTTCATCGGCAGGACCATGTCCATGCCGGTGAGCGCGGCCAGGCCCTCGGCGAAGCCGGCGAGCCGGTCGTTGTGGAAGGCGCGCGAGGTGAGGGTGACCTGGTCGAGCTGGCGGTGCGCGGCCTCGACGAGCGCCGGGTGGCGGTGGCCGAAGTTCAGCGCCGAGTAGCCGGCGAGCATGTCGAGGTACCGGCGGCCCTCGACGTCCTCGACCCACACGCCTTCAGCGCGCGCCACGACCACCGGGAGCGGGTGGTAATTGTGCGCGAGGACGGGCCCTTCCGCGCGGATCAGCTCCGCCGAGGAGCGGGCGTCCGGTGCGGGGGGCTGCGGCGCGGGGCCGGCCGCGGCGGCGGAGAAGCGGGTGGGCGCGGTCATGAGCGGACCTCCTGGGTGCAGCACTTGATGCCGCCGCCGGCCTTGTGGAACTCCGACAGGTCGACGGGGACTGGAACGTAACCGTGACGGGCGAGTTGTTCAACGATCCCCTCAGCCTGCGGGGCAACGAAGACATGACACCCGTCGGAGACGGAATTGAGGCCGAACGCCAGCGCGTCGTCCCGGGTGGCGAGCACCGCGTCCGGGAACAGCCGCCGCAGCACCTCGAGGCTGCCGGGCGAGAACGCCTCCGGGTAGTACGCGACGTTGGTGTCGTCGAGCGGGAAGAGGGCGGTGTCGAGGTGGTAGAAGTACGGGTCCACGAGCTGCAGGGAGATCGTCGGCACGCCGAGGAACTCCTGCACCTCCCGGTGCGCCTCCCGTGTCGTACGGAAGCCCGTACCGGCCAGGACGTAGCCGCCGACCGGCACGAGGTCGCCCTCGCCCTCGCACACCGCCTCCGGCGTGTGCACGTCGAACCCGGCCGCCCGGAACCACTTCTCGTACGCGACGGACTCCGGGCGGCGCTGCGGCGCGTGGAAGCGCGCACCGAACACGCGTCCGCCCAGGACGAGCGCCGAGTTCGCCGCGAACACCATGTCCGGCAGCCCGGCGACCGGCGGCACGGTCTCCACCGTATGGCCGTGGTCGCGGTACGCCTGGACGAGCGCCGCCCACTGCCGCTGGGCCAGGTCGGTGTCGACCGGCGCGACGTCGCGCATCCAGGGGTTGATGGCGTACTGCACGTCGAAGTACCGGGGCTCGCAGAGCAGGAAGCGCCGGGGGCGCGGCACACGGGGCGGGCGCACGATCGTGCGCATCGCCGCCTCGCTCACGGGCTCGCGTACCGATACGGGCGCGGGTACGGACACGGGTTCGGGCACGGCGGGGTCCTCCGATTCCGCGGACGGGCAGGGGGCGTCGCCCGAGTGACGCGGGGTCACTGAGGGGTGACGCAGGGATGCCCATAACGGTAGGAAGCCGCGGCTGTGCCGGACAAGGCCGGAACGCTGCGCACCGGCGCAGCGAACGTGCGTAAAGGGGCCGGTCGGCGCAGGGTTGCTGCGCCGTCGGATCAGGTGGTGCCGGTGTTCCCCGCGGGGCGGGCGGAGTCCGTGGGGGAGTCGGGGCCGTATCCCTGTACCGCTGACGAGCCGGCGCCCGCCTCCGGGCTGTCCGGAATCAGGTGCGAGAGGACCATGTAGCTGATCGTCTTGCGGATGAAGGACTCGGTGCGGATGCGTTCCAGCACCTCTTCGAAGTGCTCCACATCGGTCGCGCGGACGTGCAGCAGCGCGTCGGCGCCGCCGGAGACCGTCATGGCGGCGGTGATCTCCGGGTAACGGCGGACGACCTCGGCGATGCGGCGGGGCGGGGCCGCGCCGTCGCAGTACACCTCGATGTACGCCTCGGTGCGCCAGCCGAGCGCGGCCGGCCGGACCGTGGCGGTGAAGCCGGTGATCACGCCGGTCTCGCGCATCCGGTCCACCCGGCGCTTGACCGCGGTGGCCGACAGGCCGATGGCCGAGCCGATCTCGGCGAAGCTGGTCCTGGCGTTCGCGGTCAGCGCCGCGATGATCTTGCGGTCCAACTCGTCGAGCGGGCCGGATGCGTGGGGCATAGCGGGTGGTTCCTCCGTCGCTGGGCAGGGCCGTACGGCCGCTGAGGGTCCCTGCGGAGCGCACGGACCACGCGGATCGTATGCGCCGCACGGAGCCCGTGCGCCCCACTCCAGTGCGCAGCCTGCGCGTCCCGCACCGTTCCACGCCTCGTCACTCCGTGTTTCCCGCATCCCGTACTACATCCTGTAGGGTTTCGATCGTGACCCTACAGGTTGTCGGATCAGCTTCCGGAGGAGTGCGTCATGCCCGACCCGTCCGACCACGTCGCCCCCGCGCACGCCGAAGTGGCCGAGATCTGGCCCCGCGACGGCCGGATCCGGGTCCTCGGGCATGTCGTGGGCGTGGCCTCGGGCGCGGGCACGCTGGTCGCCCGGGTGCGCGACGCGGCCGGTACGGAACTGCGGCTGGCGGCGGAGGGGGAGGGCGGTCGCTTCGAGGTATCCGTTCCGCTGGAGGCGCTCGCCTCCGCCACCCCCGAAGGCGACCGGGTCTGGGACCTGTACCTGGTGCCGGACGGCTGTGATGACGCGCTCCGGCTGGGGCGGCACCTGGACGACGTGCCCGGCAAGAAGAAGATCTTCACGTACCCGGCCCAGCGCGCCGGCGGCCTGCGGATCGAGCCGTACTACACCGTCCAGGACAACCTCTCGATCACCTGCCGACGGGAGGAATCCCCGTGAAGATCCGCTTCCTGCTGCTCAACGCCTACGCGGTCGGCGGCACCGTCCGGACGGTCGTCAACCAGGCGAACGCCCTCGCCGAGGCCGGGCACGACGTCGAGGTCGTGAGCGTCCACAGGCACCGCGCCGAGCCCCGCTTCGCGCTGCACCCGAAGGTGCGGCTGCGGGCCCTGGTCGACGACACCCGTCCGCCGTCCCGCTGGACGCGCCCGCTGACGTACCGGCGAGCGCACCACCCCAGCCGGCTCGTCCCCGAGGCCGAGGTCCGCTTCGACCGGTTCAGCCGCCTCACCGACCGGCGCGTCGTGCGCTATCTGCGCTCGCTGCACGACGGTGTACTGATCACCACCCGGCCCGCCCTGAACCTCCTCTCCGCCCGCTTCACGCCCGCGTCCGTCGTACGGGTCGGCCAGGAACACCTGCACTACTCCCACCACAAGGCGGACCTCGCCCGCGAGATCGGGCGCTGGTACCGGCGGCTGGACGCGGTGACCGTACTGACCGCGGCCGACGAGGACGCCTACCTGCGGCGGCTCGGTGACAGTGGGGTCCGTGTCGAGTGCATCCCCAACCCGCTCTCCGAGGCCGCCCCGGAGCGCGCCGCCCTCGACCGGCCGCTCATCGTCTCCGCCGGCCGGCTCGTCAAGGGAAAGGGCTTCGCGACCCTCATCAAGGCGTTCGAGCCCATCGCCCGCGCGCACCCCGATTGGCAGCTCCGCATCTACGGAGCGGGACCGGAGCGCGACCGCCTGCGGGCGCTGATCCATGACCGGCATCTCTACAACCACGTGTACCTGATGGGCGCCACGCAGGAGTTCGACCGGGAGCTGGCCAAGGCGTCCGTCTTCGCCCTCGCCTCCCGGCGCGAAGGGTTCGGCATGGTGCTGGCCGAGGCGATGAGCCACGGCATCCCGCCGGTCAGCTTCGACTGCCCGCACGGCCCCCGCGAGATCATCACCGACGGCCAGGACGGCCTGCTCGTACCGCTCGGGGACACTCCGGGGCTGACCGCGGCGCTCACCCGGCTCGTCGAGGACGACGCGCTGCGCAAGAAGCTCGGCGGGCACGCCGTCGAGTCCGCCCGCCGCTACACCCCGGACCGCGTCCGCGCCCGCTGGGAGGCGCTCCTCACGGTCCTCCTCGCGCAGAAGGAGCGCGTGTGAGGTCGGAGGGGCCGGCCGATGCCCCTGCGCCCTACGAGCTGTAGGGTGTGGTCATGGTAGGCAGAAACCCTCGTGGCAGAGGGGAACGACGCAGCGCCGGCACGCTGGAGAGCGAGGTCCTGGCCGCTCTGTGGGCGACCGAGGCGCCGCTGACCCCGGCCGAGGTGCACGCCGAGATCGGCGGTGACCTCGCGTACAACACCATCCACACGATCCTGAAGCGGCTGCACGACAAGGCGCTGGTCGTACGGGACGCCGAGGGCCGGCGCGGCGCCTACCGGCCGGCCAAGAACGCCGCCGAGCTGACCGCCGAGGTCATGCACCAGGCCCTGGACAAGGGGCCCGACCCGATCGCGGCCCTCCAGCAGTTCGTCACCGGCCTGAGCAGCGAGGAAGAGGCCGCGCTGCGGCAGTTCCTGGCGGAGGACCGCGGCCGGTGAGGCGCTCACCGGATCAGGCGCGCCGGCCGGGTGATCATGTACAGCAGGTACTCCAGTGGCCCGCGCCGGAACAGCCGCTTCCATACGTAGGCGAGCACCAGCACGCCCGCGATGAAGCAGAGCAGCACCAACGGCTCGCTGGAGTCTGACATGTCCTCCGTGTCCAGCGCCCAGATGGCCACGATGTGCAGTACATAGGCGGACAGGGACATCGCGCCGACCGCGGTGACCGGTGCGACCGCCCGCCGGAAGCGCGGCAGCCGGTCCAGTGCGATGGTGCAACCGGCCACGATTAGGAGGGCGACGCCGGTGTTGCCCAGGATCGAGGGAGTCGTCTGGCTGTGCGGCGCGGCCACCAGCAGCCACTCCCGGAAGAGGTGGGTGGGGTCGCCGACGGTGTCGGACCACCAGGCCGACCCGGGCGCGTCGCCGTCCGAGCCCGCGGCGACGGCGGCGTATGCGTTCGGGACGAGGTGCAGGGCCAGCCAGGAGCCCCCGTAACCGAGCACCGCCAGCGCGGCACCGGTCAAGGCGAGCCGGGTGCGGACCAACGGCCGGGTGAGGTCGAGCCGCGCCACCGCCATGCCCGCGATCAGGAACGGGATCCAGGTGAGCACCGGATAGGCGCCGGTGAACAGCAGGTCCATGACCCCGTCCGTGTCGCCGAGCCCGGACAGCGGGTCGTGGGCGATTATCGTGTCGCCCCAACTGCCTTGATCGAGCGAGACCTTGACCAGAAAGAGGTCCTGGGGGAGTACCAGCGCGGTCGCCGCGGCGATGAAGGCGAGGGCCCCGGCCTTGAGGCGGTGCAGGGGGAGGGCCACGACGAACGCCAGCGCGTAGTAGGCGAGGATCACATCGATCGAGGTGTCCAGCGCGGTCAGCGCCATCCCCAGTGCCAGCAGGATGACGGCGCGGATCAGTACCCGCGCGACCGCCTGCCGTCCCGCGCGCCCGGTACGGGGCTCGGGGCGGCCGGTGATGAGCACGATCGAGAAGCCGGCGAGCAGCGCGAAGAGGGCGGAGGACCGGCCGCGCGCGAGCTCCATGAGAAAGCCCACGGGGCCGCCGTCCGACGGATCGGGGCCCAGGTGGGCGGCGAACATGCCCAGTACCGCGAGGCCCCGGGCGAGGTCGATGCCGATCAGCCGGGGCGTACTGGCACGTGCGGTGGGTGGTGAGGGCTGGTCGGGTGTGGTGGCGTGCCGGTCGCCCGGTGGCACTGTCCGTGCCGGGGTCCGGGCGCGCGTCGGCAGGGGCACGCTGCGTGCCCTGGGTAAGTTCTGCGACATGTGCCCAAGATGCCTGTCGCCTCCGCAACGGAGCACGGTTCAGGGGGATTTGGTGACGCATCCGTCACTGTGGCGGTATCGTGCTGCGCCCGCCGGTGCCCGAGTGCACTCCTGGGTTCGCAGGGCGCTCCATGAGCACGCCCGGCGCACGCGCGCCGCGCCCACCTGCCGGTATCTCCCTCCGCGCCCGCCCCGACCGGATGACCCGCCCGGATGGCGCGGAAGGTGGGCGGATAGGCTGTTTCAACAGTTGTTGATTTTCCTGAGTCCCAGCCGCGCGTACCCCTGTGCCGGCCGCGCGGCATCCGAGGGAGCGAAGCGCCATGCGCATCCTGTTCACCGCCCAGGCGAGTTACTCGCACCTCGCACCGCTGGTGCTGCCGGCGGCCGAGAGCGCCCGGCAGGCGGGCCACGAGGTGGCCGTCGCCACCGGGAACGCCGTCGCGGAGCACATCGAGAAGCGCGGGCTGACCGCGCTGCGGCTGCCGAACGTCGAGGCGATGGGGGACGTACTGCAGCGGGGCGACGTCCGCCCGCCCGCGGCCATGCGCCAATTCGGCTCCGTCACCATCGAGTTGGACCCGGAGTTCTTCGCCGCCGCCTTCGTCGGACAGCTTGCCGGCCCCTCGGCGCGTGACCTCGTCGAGGTGGCCCGGGACTGGCGCCCCGACCTGATCCTGCACGAGTCCACCGAGTTCGGCGGCTACCTGGCCGGCGAGCGGCTCGGCATCCCGCACGGCGCGCTGGACATCGCCCCGATGGCGCCGTACGACCACCCGGCCGTCACCGAGGCGCTCAACAAGCAGCGCGCGGACCTGGGCCTCGATCCGATCACCGACCCCTGGCACGTCTTCCGCGCCTTCCGTGCCGGCGTCGTACCGGAGGAGTTCTACCCCGAGGCGAGCCGCCTGCCGAACGCCCACTACTACCGCCTGCCGGTCCCCGCCGGCGAAGCGCCCCTCGACCCGGAGATCGCCCGGCTCCCCGCCGACCGCCCGCTCGTCCTCGCCACACTGGGCTCGAACGCCACCAATTTCCCCGGCGGTGGAGTCCTGCCCCTCCTCGACACCATCATCGAGACGCTCGGAGACCTGCCGGTCACCGGCGTCGTCGCGCTCGGCGTGGGCACCGACCCCCGCGAGTGGCAGGGCGCCCGCGCCGACAACGTCCACCTCACCTCGTTCGTCCAGCAGGAACTGCTCCTGCGGTCCAGCGACGCGTTCCTCACGCACGCCGGCTTCAACGGGACCCGGGAGGCGCTGGCGGCCGGCGTCCCCGTGGTCGCCGTACCGCTCTTCGCCGAGCAGTCGTACAACGCCGCCCGGCTGCAGGAGATCGGCGCCGGCCGCCGGATCGACGTCCAGGACGTCACGCGCGCGTCGCTGACCGAGGCCGTCCGCGCCGTACTGGAGGACCGCACCTACCGCTCCCGCGCCCAGTCCCTCCAGCGCCGCTCCCACGCGCTCCCGGACCTGTCCCGTCTCGCGGCGGACGCGGCGTCGGCGACGGGCGCCACGGACGCGGCGGGCTGAGACGGCGGCGTAGCCCCGGGGCGGCCTGATCGCTTGCGGCCGGGCCGCCTCGTACCGTGGAGACATGATCGTTCGTCATGGGACGGGCCGCCGCCCGGGGTACCCGGCAGCGGCGGCGGTGTTCGCCGTGGGCATGGCGGGCACCACACTCCCCACCCCGCTGTACGGCCTCTACCGCGAAGAGCTGGGCTTCTCGGAGCTGATGGTGACGGTGGTCTTCGCCGTCTACGCACTCGGCGTCATTGCCGTACTGCTGCTCGCGGGCAACTACTCCGACCGGGTCGGCCGCCGCCCCGTGCTCCTTGCGGCGCTGGCCTTCTCGGCACTCAGCGCGGTCTGCTTCCTGTCCGATTTCCTGTCCGGTTTTCCGTCCGGGGGCGGCCTCTCGTTCCTCTTCGCCGGCCGGCTGCTCTCCGGCTTCTCGGCCGGACTCTTCAGCGGCGCGGCCACGGCGGCGGTACTGGAACTGGCCCCGCCCGAACGGAAGTCGCGCGCCGGTTACGCCGCGGCCGCCGCCAACATGGGCGGCCTCGGCTGCGGTCCGCTGCTCGCCGGGATCCTGGCCCAGTACGCCCCGTGGCCGCTCGCGCTGCCCTACCTGACGCATCTCGCCCTCATCGCCGTGGCGTGTCTGCTGGTCCTCCTCCTGCCCGAGACCGTCGACCATCCGGAGCGGTGGCCGGGCCTCCGGCCGCAGGGCGTGGTCGTACCCCCTGAAGTACGCGGTGTCTTCGGGCCCTCGGCCCTCGCCGCCTTCGCCGGCTTCTCGCTCCTCGGCCTGTTCACCGCGGTGGCCCCGGCCTTCGTGTCCCAGACCCTCGGCGTGGCCAATCTGGCCGTCTCCGGCGCCGTCGTCTTCTCGGTCTTCCTGGGCTCGACCGCCGGCCAGTCGCTGACCGAAAAACTTGGAGCGCGCCGGGCACTCCCGGCCGGCTGCCTCGTCCTCGTCGTGGGCCTCGCCCTCGTTGCGACCTCCCTCGCCGTCGAGTCCCTGGCGGCCCTGGTCGCCGGCGCCCTGTGCGGCGGCCTCGGCCAGGGCCTCGCCTTCCGCGCGGCCCTGACGTCCGTCGCGGCCGCCGCCCCCGCCGAACACCGCGGCGGCACGATCTCCACCTTCTTCGTCGTCGCCTACACCGGAATCTCCCTCCCGGTCGTCGGCGTCGGCGCCCTCACCCTCGCCCTCGGCCTCCGCGGCGCCGGTCTGACCTTCACCACCTGCGTCGCCGTCCTGGCCGCCGGCACGGCCGCCCATTTGCTGCGCAGCTCCCGGCGCGACTGACCGGCAGCGCCTCCCACGCGCGGGGTCCCCCGTGCGCGGCGCCTCCCACGCGCGGGCCAACATGCTGGGCCGAGTGCAGCAAAGCAGGTGTGCCGGGCCGGGCCGGCGGTGATCTCCCAGCAGCGGAGCGTCAGCAACCCGCGCAGGACGGGCGGGGTCGGGAAAGGGCACGGTCAGGGAAGGGTGCGGCATGTCCGGAACACAGCAAGAGGACGCGGCACCGGCCGACAGCGAACCGCGCCATCGGTGGACGCACACGGCGAAGGTGATCGTCAGCAGCCTCTGGTTCCCGGCGCTCTTCTTCTTCGGCTTCCTCTTCTGCTACCTGCTCGCCTTCCACAACCCCACCCCGCACGACATCCGGGTGGCCGTGCCCGCCCCGGCGGCGACCCAGGTACAGAAGACGCTCGACAAGGCCGTCCCGGACGGATTCGAGGTGAAGCCCGTATCGGGCGGTGACGCCGCCCTCCGCAGCGCGGTACGGGACCGCCGTGCCGCCGGCGGCTACCTCCCGGATCCGGCCCACCCCGCCCTCTACACCGCGAAGGCCGGCGGCTTCGAGATCGAGGCCGTGCTGCAGCAGGTGTTCACGCCGATCGCCGAGCGGGGCGGGGCCCGGCTCAAACAGGTCGAGCTCGCGCCCACCGCGCCCAAGGACGGGATGGGCACCAGCCTCTTCTACCTCTGTCTGGGGCTCACCATCCCGTCGTACATCATGGTGATGATGATGCTGCGGGCCACCGGCCTCAGCCGCTGGAAGAAGGTCGTCACCTTCGTCGTCTCCGGCGCCGTGATGGCCGTGGCCGCCTTCTACATCTCGCTCGCGATGGACTGCATCGTGGACCGGCCGATCTGTCTGCTCTATATGTTCATGCTGAGCCTGGCGGTCTCGCTGACCTGCTACGGGCTGGTGCCGTTCGTGCGGCAGTTCTTCCCCGGCGTGGCCATCGTCGTCTTCGTGCTGCTGTCCATGCCGGCCAGCGACGGGGCGATCCCGGTCGCGATGGTGCCGGCCTTCTTCCGCTGGCTGCATCCGTACATGCCACTGGGCAATCTGGTCGACGCGCTGCGCAACGAGATGTACTTCGGCGGCGCGCAGCTCTTCCGCCCGCTGCTGGCGCTGAGCATCTGGATCGCCGTCGGCATCGTGCTCATCTGCATCGGATTCTTCTGGGAACGGCACCGGGTGAACGTGGCACGCTCCGACGGGGACGCGGAACTGACCGCCTCGGACCTGGAGGAATCGGTCGAGGACCCGACATTCGAGATGCCGCACCCGATGCCGGTACGCACCTCCACCCACTACATCGGGGCCTCCGAGCCGTTGCTGGCCGGCCGCATCCGGGACACCCAGTCGCAACCGCTGCACGGTGTACTGATCACCGTGACCACCACCGACGGACGGCAGCTCACGCGCACGCGGACCGATGAACACGGCGAGTACAAGCTGACCGGGCTGCCGGAGGGCTTCATCAACGTCATCGCCGGCGGGCCGCGCCGCATCCCGTCCATCAAGCGGGTGTACATCAGGTACGGGAGCCTCGCCCATCAGGATTTCGTGCTGCGACCGCGGCCGCAGGACCCGCCTCCTGGCGGTGGAGGAGTCTCCGCTCCGGCGACGTAAGGAATTGGTGAAGAGTTCCCGTCGTACGATGTCCTTCGGAATACCCACCCGAGTGGGCAAGTTCTCTCCGCACGTACGGCACACGCTCATCGGCGTAATCACCGATGCGTACTCGGCGAGCCCGCCACTCTTCCCGCTTCCGGAGGTCCCAGGTAATGCCCCAGACGATGGCCCATCGACGCACAGGCGGGATAGTCCTCGTCCTCGCCTTCGCCGGCATCGCGGTCGCGGTGATGCAGACGTTGCTCGTGCCGGTCATCAAGGACCTGCCCACCCTGCTGAACACCGCGCCCACGAACGCCACCTGGGTCATGACGGCCACCCTGCTCGCCGGTGCCGTCGCCACCCCGATCATGGGCCGGCTCGGCGATCTGTACGGCAAGCGCCGCATGCTGATCACCAGCCTCGCGGTCATGGTCGGGGGATCGCTGGTCTGCGGGTTCACCAGTGAGCTCCTCGTGATGATCGTCGGCCGTGCGCTCCAGGGCTTCGCCATGGGCGCCATTCCGCTCGGCATCGGCCTGATGCGTGACGAGCTGCCCCGCGAGAAGCTCGGTTCGGCCCTGGCCCTGATGAGCTCCTCCATAGGCGTCGGCGGCGGGCTCGCGTTGCCGCTCGCCTCCCTGGTCGCCCAGCACGCGGACTGGCACGCGCTGTTCTTCGGCGCCGCCGGCCTGGGCGTCCTGGCGATCCTGCTCACCCTGGCGGTCGTGCCGGAGAGCGGCGTCCGGGCCGAGGGCCGCTTCGACGCCGTCGGCGCGCTCGGTCTCTCCCTCGGTCTCGTCCTGTTCCTGCTGCCGATCACCAAGGGCAGCGACTGGGGCTGGAGTTCGGCCACCACGCTCGGCCTCTTCGCCGCCGCACTGGTCGTCCTCGTCCTGTGGGGCCTGATGGAACTGCGCATGAAGGCCCCGCTGGTCGACCTGCGCACCACCGCGCGCCGCGAGGTACTGCTCACCAACCTCGCCTCGATCACGGTCGGCGTCGCGTTCTACGCGATCTCGCTCGTCCTGCCGCAACTCCTCCAGCTGCCGACCGCCACCGGCTACGGCCTGGGCCAGTCCATGGTCGTCGCGGGGCTGTGCGTGGCGCCGCTGGGGCTGACGATGATGTTCACCGCGCCCGTCTACGCCCGTCTCTCGGCGCGGTACGGTCCGAAGCTCACCCTCATGCTCGGCATGCTGATCATCGCGGTCGGTTACGGCGCGGGGCTCGGCCTGATGAGCGCCGCGTGGCAGACCATCGTCATTTCGGTCGTCGTCGGCGCCGGTATCGGCCTTGCCTACTCCTCCCTCCCGGCCCTGATCAACGGCGCTGTCGACCCGTCCGAGACGGGCGCGGCCAATGGACTCAACACCCTGATGCGTTCGATCGGTACGTCCGTGTCGAGCGCCGTCATCGGCATGGTCCTCGCCAACACCGCCCATCACGCGGGGCCGGTGGCGGTGCCGACCATGCAGGGCTTCCGCATCTCGTTCCTCATCGCCACCGGGGCGGTCGCCCTCGGCCTGCTGTTCGCGGTCTTCCTGCCGCGCAGCCGGACGGTGTCCGCACCGCAGCTCCTGGCCAGCAGCGAAGAGGCAGCCGCGCCGGAGCGGGACACCCGGGCAGTACCGATGACACCGGGGCCCCGCGCCGGGTTCCGCGGGCGCGTCCTGGACCCGGCCGGTGCACCCGTCACCGGTGCCAGGGTGGCGCTGATCGACCCGCGTGGGCGCCGGGCCGGTACCGCGCTCACCGACCACGACGGCCGCTACTCGGTCGCCGTCCCGGACGGCGGCGCGTACGTACTGGCCGCCATGGTCGCCGGCCACTCCCCGCGCGCGTCGTCGGCGGTGCACCCCGGCGAGGACCGCCCGGTCGAGGTCGACCTCGTCCTCACGACCGCGGCGGCGGAGCGCCGCACCGCGGTACAGAGCTGAGCAGTCCGGCTGTCAACCGAGTGGTCAGCCGAGGACGAGCGGGAGCTTCTCGGCCGGCTCGCCCAGTTCGGCGCGCTCCGCATCGGTCGGGGCGCGCCGTCCGGTACCGACCAGCAGCGCGTCCTGGTCCGAGAACGACGCGGGGAACGTGGCCCCGGCGATCTGCTCCAGCATCTCGCGGGACCGGGCGAGCCCCTCAGCAGGGGGTTCGGGCACGTCCGGGAGGTGCGCCATCAGGTCGAGGTGGTGCAGTGTCCACTCCAGTACGTACGCGGTGAGGTAGTCGCCCGCGGTGAGGACCATGTCCTGGGTGCTGACCCGGAGATCCGGGTCGGCGAGTGCGGCGGCGCGGCCGGCCGCGGAGCCGACGTCGTCGAGGTGGAACTTGAGCAGCCCGGGGTCCTCGTACGCGGCGGCCAGCCGGACGGTCAGCGCGTCCAGGGGGTCGTCGCCGGTCGGCGGCGTGTCGGCGACGTTCCAGTAGGTCACCGCGTCGTGGGTCGGCTCCGTTTCGGCCGGGGTCACGAGAGTGATCAGGACGTCCTGCGCGTCGATGACCAGATGGCACACCAGGTCCCGCACGAGCCAGCCGGTACAGCCGGACGGCCGCCCGAAGTCCTCGTCCGAGAGGCCGGCGACCGCCGTGCGCAACGCCGTCCAGGTGCGTGAGAAGAGATCCACCTCGGCACGGTAGTGCGGTGCCGAGGCGGCGTACAAGCGCATTTGGACGGCCGGGTCGCGCATCCGGATGGTGTCCGAACCGGTCAGTCCCGCGTCGCGTTCCGGTGGGCGGCGGCCGCGTCGCGCCCGGTCGCCAGGTGCCGCGTCACCAGCTTCTCGACCTGCGCGACATCCCGGTCCGCGAGGGCCTCGTAGAGCTCCTCGTGCTCCTTCGCCATGGCCATGAGGTCGTCGTGCTGCCCCAGCAGCCAGCGCATCCTGCTGCGCAACGTGCGCTCCAGCTCGTTCAGGAGCTCGTTGTCGGCCAGCGATGTCACCGTCTCGTGGAAATCGGCCGCCGCCCGCCGGGCCCGTACCGCGTCGCCCTCGCGCGCCGCCGCCAGCTCGGCGTCGAGGTCCGCGCGGAGCCTCGCCAGCCCGGCGCGGGTACGCCGCTGGGCGGCGAGCCGGAACGCCAGCATCTCCAGTGCCGACCGCACCTCGTCGAGATCGGCGATGTCCGTCGGCGCGAACTCCCGCACCACGGCCCACGTCCGCGGCCGCGGCGTCACCAGCCCCTCATTCACCAGTGCCTTCAGAGCGTCCCGGATCGGCAGCCGGCTCACCCCGAGCTCCGCTGCGAGTTCCCGTTCGACCAGCTTGCTGCCCGGCTCGCGGACACCGTCGATGATCTCGTCACGCAACTGCCGGGTGACCCGCTCCGACTCGGGCTCGAACCCTTCAGACCCTGTCATACCCCCAATTCTCTCATCGGCCCGCACTGCGCCCGGCACCCCGCTGGGGCCGCGGGCGGCGGCGCTCGGGTGTCCCGGGCTCCCGGGCGTCGAAGCGTGCGCGCGTTACGTCAGCTCGCCATCTCGGGCGACCACCCGGCCGCCGTGTACCACCATGTCCCGTGCCGGCATGTCCACCACGATCTGCGGTACGCACTCGCCGCGGAGCAGGAGGAAGTCGGCGGGGGAGCCGGGGGACAGGTCGGCGCGGGACAGGTGCAGCACGTCGGCGCCGCCGTGCGACCCCGCCTCGTAACACCCCGTCAGCTCCGCGTCGAGACGGTCGTCCCGGACCCAGCCGAGCAGATGCGCGCGGTGCAGCATGTCGGCGTTGCCGAAGGGGCTCCATGCGTCGCGTACCCCGTCGGAACCCAGCCCGACCCGCACGCCGTGCTCCTTCAGCCGGGCGATCGGCAGGACCAGCTCGCCGCTCGGCGCCACGGTCGTCAGCGCGATGTCCAGGTCGCCGAGGTCGGCCGCCACCCCGGCCAGCTCGGCGTCGGACAGGCCCGGCAGGCAGAACACATGACTTACCGTCACCTTTCCCCGCAGCGACAGGGCACGGGTGCGGTCGATGATGCCGCGCAGCGCCGTGAGGCCCTTCTCGCCCCGGTCGTGCAGATGGATGTCCACGCCGATGCCGTACCGGTCCGCGAGGCCGAAGACCAGGTCGAGCTGCTCGTCCAGCGCCTGGTCGAAGCCGATCGGGTCGATCCCGCCGATGAAGTCCACGGTCCCGCTGCGTGCCGCCTCCCGGAGCAACGCCGCCGTACCGGGCGTGCGGATGACACCGTGCTGCGGAAACGCAACGATCTGCACATCGAGTGCGTGCCGCAGCCGCTCGCGCGCGGCAGCGACGCCTTCCACGCAGGTCAGACCGTAGGCGGGGGCGATGTCGGCGTGCGCGCGCATGGCCCGTGTCCCGCGGGTCACGGCGTGCGCCATCAGCCCGTACGCCCGCTCGGCGACGGACCGGCTCTGGCGCTGGAACAGCTCCACGTCCTGGGCGGCGTAGTCCGCGATGCTGCTCGCCGGCTTGCGCGACTCCCAGCTCCCGCCCCACGTCGTCTTGTCGGGATGGATGTGCGCGTCCACCAACGCCGGCAGGGCGATGCGGCCGCCACAGTCGATCACCTCGGCGCCCTGGGGGGCCCGCCGGTCCGTGATGCGGCCGTCGACGACGGTGAGGTCCACCGCGTGCTTCGCCCCGAAGGGCCGCACGTCACGGAAGACCACCGGGCGCGCGGCCCGCTCACGGTCCGCTGCCCGCGTCGGCGGTACGGCCGCGGAGAGTACGGCGCCGGAGCCCGCGAGCGAGGCGGCACCCGCGAGAACACCGCGCCGGGAGGGCTGGGAGAGCGGAGGCGTCATGGGAACTCCTTCGGTGGTACAGCCGGTGGGGGAGGGGCGGTAGTACGGGAAGTGGCAGTACGGGGCCCGTGCGCCCCGCGGCCGCCGGGCGAGGCGGC
The DNA here is from genome assembly GCF_000720485.1 of Streptomyces ochraceiscleroticus. Classification (GTDB taxonomy): domain Bacteria; phylum Actinomycetota; class Actinomycetes; order Streptomycetales; family Streptomycetaceae; genus Streptomyces; species Streptomyces ochraceiscleroticus. Next base: position 71,325 of record NZ_JOAX01000009.1, read on the forward strand.
GGCGGAGCACACGCGCCAAGGAGTTGCGTCTACAGCGGCAGCCCCGCGCGCACCACGCGGTGCGGCTTCTTGAGTACGGTGACGTCGGCGAGCGGGTCGCCGTCCACCACGATCACGTCGCCCGCGAAGCCGGGCGCCAGCCGCCCCGCCGTCCGCTCCACACCGAGCAGCCGGGCGGCGCCCGTCGTGGCGGTGCGGATCGCGTCGAGCGCCGACAGGCCCGCCGCGCGCATCAACTCCACTTCCCGGCCGATGGGTTCGACCTCGCCGCCGGAGGAGTCGGTGCCCGCGGCCAGCGGGACGCCCAGCTCGTGCGCGGTACGCACCGCGTCCTTGAGGACCGGCAGATACGTGCGGCCGCGCTCGGCGAGCACCGGGTCGGGCGAGTCGGCCATCCCCGCGATGGGGGTCAGCGTCGGCGTGAAGTACGTCCCCCGGCGCCGCATCTCGTGCAGGGTGCGCTCGCCGACGAACACACCGTGTTCCAGCGACCGGATCCCCGCCCGCACCGCGTCGTCGCAGCCGCGCTCGCTGTAGCTGTGGCACAGCACGCCGTTGCCGCCGCGCCGCGCCGTCGCGACGATCTCGGAAAGCTGCTCGTACGAGTACACCTGGGTCAGCGGGTCCTGATCCGGCAGACCGGCGCGCTCGTTCACCCGCGTCTTGATCACGTCGGCGCCGCGGGCGAGGTTCACCTGGACGACCCGGCGCAGCGCCTCGGCCGACCGCACGCCGTTCTTCAGCCGCGCGAGCGGCGTGAGGTCCGGGTCCGCGAGCACCGTGTCACCCAGGTCGGGCGTGACGAAGACACCGGCGGCCCGCAGCCGGGGCGCCAGCTCGGGTGCCTGGCGGGCCAACTCCCTTACGGCGATGTCCTGGTAGAAGTTGGTGGAGCCGCTGCGCGCGCTGGTGGCACCCTTGCGGACCGCGTCGCGCGCCTCGCCGGCGGTGTTGAGGTGGATGTGCGCGTCGACCAGACCCGGCAGCACCCAGCGGCCGTGCGCGTCCAGGCGCGGCGCACCGGCGGGCACCTCGACCTGCGCCCGGGCCCCGGCGGCCCGCACCACACCGTCGCGGATCACCACGACGGCGTCCTCGGTGACGTCACCGGTCGCCGGGTCGAGCAGGGTGCCGCCCTCGACGACCAGGTCGCCGCCGCGCTGCGCGCTCCGCGCCGCCCCGGCGGCCGATTCCCGCGCCGGGGCGGCAGCGGCGCCCGGAGCCGCCGAGAGGGCGGCGGCCGTGCCGGCCAGGGCCGCGGCGCCGGCGAGCACACCACGGCGGGTGACCCGGCTGGGCGGGGGCGGGACGGACTCGACACACATGGCGGGCTCCTCAGTGCTGTGCGTACGACAGTGCTTTGCGTGCAACCGAGTGCCATTTGGTATCCCAAATTTGAGCACCGGGCAAGGCTGCCTACTGATTGCTGTCCATGTGTGGGGTGAGATGGGGTGATTGCCACTGCCTCGCTTCCGCGACTTGGTATGCCATCGCGCGCGGTCGCCCCGCAACGGATTCCGTTGTCTTGTCCGCACCCTTCCGGCAAACCCCCGCGGCTGCGATCGCGGACCGGACCGGGCAGCCGGAGGCCCACGGGATCGATCACATACCCGACGGCGAGCGCCACGGCCGTCCCCGGGAGCTCTTCTCGGTGTGGGCGGCTCCCAACGTGAGCTATCTGAGCCTGGTCGTGGGTGCCGCATTGGTACTGATGGGCCTCACACTCGTCCAGGCGCTGGTGGTGATCGCCGTCGGCAACCTGCTGTGGGTGCTCACCGGCTGGCTGATCTCCGCCGCGTGTCTGGCACTGAACTGGTCCGCCGCCTCCGTGGCCGGCATCGGGCTCGCCGGGCGGCTCGGCGCGCCGGACAGCCGGGTGATCGACGCGGTGATCATCTGCGCGATCGCCGCGGTCACCCTGGTGGTCCGGACACGACGCCGCGCGGTGAGCGCCGTTGAGGTGGACGCCGCGCCGGAAGCCTGACCGCCGCGGCTTCTCAGGTCGGATTGAGCCCGTTGGCTTTTCAGGTCAGATTCAACCCGCCGTCGAACACGATGACTTCGCCGGTGAGATAGGCACTGTCGATCACCGACGCCACCAGCCCGGCCACGTCGGCGGGCTGGGCCGGGCGGTGCATCGGCGCGCGGTCCCGCCACAGCTCGTGTGCCTGCGCCCAGTCCTTCGTCATCGGGGTGTCCACCAGTCCGGGGGCCACCGCGTTGACCCGCACCTCGGGCCCGAGCGCGGCCGCGAGCAGCCGGGTCACGTGATTCAGCGCGGCCTTGCTCGCCGCGTACGGCACCGACGAGCCCTTGGGGCGCACCCCGGCGTGGCTGGTGATGTTTACGATGCTGCCGCCGCCGGGGGACCGGCGCAGCGCCGGAAGTGCCGCTGTGCACAGTACCCATGGCGCGATCAGGTTGACCTCCAGCAGTTGCCGCCAGTCCGCTGGTGTCGCCGCGGCCAGATCGTCGTGCGGGATCGGCCAACTGATGCCCGCGTTGTTCACCAGCACGTCCAGCCGCCCGTACCGGCCGAGCGCCGCGTCGACCAGCCCCCGGGCCTCCTCCTCCACCGCCAGATCAGCCCGTACGTACGCCCCGCCGAGCTCCGCCGCCAGCGCCTCCCCGGCCTCCGCACTGCGCCGCGAGTGCACGACGACCCGCATCCCGTCCGCCGCCAGCCGCCGTGCGACGGCCTCCCCGATCCCCGACGTCGACCCGCTGACCAGGGCAACGGGCCGATCCGCTTGCTGCATCGTCATGCCGGTGATCTTGTCACGGCCCCGGCCGGGGCCACCGTCCTGGCGTCGCGGTGGCCGGTACCCGTCCCTTATGGCGGCGGAGTACCCACCTTCATCGCCATCTGCGAGAAACCCTCTCCCTGACCGAAGCCACCGTCCATAGGCTTCCCCGTGCCAGGCGAGCGGCGGCCGCTTTCCTCGTGACTCACCGAACGGTTCACCGGAGGGACGTGACGACATGCAGCGGACAGCAATCGCCGCAGCGGTGGTATTGGCGGTGGCACTGCTCGGAGGGTGCGACCGGGCGGAGGGCGAGGACCGGGCCGTCGGGTGTGCGCGGTTCGCGCTCGCGGTGTCCGACGCCATAGGGGACCTGGAACACGCCGTACTGGAGTCCGCCCTCGACCGCCGGGCGGACGCCGCGGTCGATGCGCTCGACGCCGCGGTCGCCGAGCTCACGAAGCGGTCGTCCGGCGCGGAGGTGCAGGAGGCCGCCACCGCGGTCGGCGAGGCGACGGCCGAGGTACGCACGGCCCTGGCCGAGGACCGTAAACCCGACCTGGGACCGCTGCGCAGCGCCGGCCTTCAACTCATCCGGACATGCCCCAACGGGATCAACACGGGCCGTCCGCCGTCTTGATCGACAGGTCGTACTGGACGATCGAGGTTCCGCCGGGGACGAAGACGCTGCCCGAGTCGGAGATCTTCTGTTTGACGGTCATGCAGTGGGCGTATTCGCCCTCGTCCGTGGCGATGTCGTAGTTCCCCGCGCCTTCGTTCTCCTCGTCGTATCCAACGCCGGCGCCGTCCGCGTCACCGGGGTCCGCGGAGGAGACATCGAGGTCCTGCCAGGGGCCGTCGTCGTCGGCCGCGGTCTTCAGGGCTTCCGCGATCAGTGCGGAGTAGTCGCCCGCGTCGTCGACATGCGGTTCCGACTCCAGGTCGGCGGAGGCGCGGCCTATGGCGGTACGGACCTCGTCCTCGTTCCATGAGTAGCGGTCGGCATCCTGAAGGGCCGAGAAGCCCTGGTAAGCCATGATCGCGGCGATGATGAACGCGATGGGCATGAGGGATTTGTTCCGCTTCCGGGCGATCAGCCCCAGCCCGACCAGCGCGGCCGTCAGGATGAACAACAGCACAGCATGCCGGTCATGTGGTCATACCCCTGAATGGATCGATCTTCGGGCGCATGTCTATCAAGAGGGGGTGAACTCCGGCAACGCGATGACTTCCGGGGAAACAGTGTCCGGCGGGAGCGGTGTCTGGCAAAGTGCTGCGTGGTGTGTGGTGAGGGAGATCAGGATCTGATCCTGCGGGGGAGGCCATGCAGTCCGGTGACATGACACGCACGCGTGAATTCCGTGAATACTGGGATCCCACGCATCCCGTTCTCGAGATCCTGCGCGCCCGACGGGATTCGGGGAGCTTACCGGGGCAGCGAAGCGATGGTGCGACCGTCGCCCTCGCCGTCGAAGGGGGCGGCATGCGCGGGGTGATCTCCGCGGCGATGCTCTCCCAACTGGAGGACTACGGCTTCAAGAACGCCTTCGACGTGGTGTACGGCTGCTCCGCCGGCGGAATCAACGGCGCCTATTTTCTCGCCGGAGAGACCTGGTATCCGCTGTCGATCTACTACGACGACCTGACGACCAAACAGTTCGTCGATTTCTCCAGGGCGTTGCGCAGACGCCCCATCCTGAACCTGGCCTACTCCTTCGACCGCATCATGGAACGGGTCAAGCCGCTGGACTACGAGGCGGTGCTCGGCTCGCCGATTCCCCTGGCCGTTCCCGTCACCGATGTCGACGCCCTGCGGACCGTCGTACTGCGGGACTTCGCCTCCAGGGCGGACCTCAAGGCCGCGCTCCGCGCTTCCGCCTGGCTGCCCATCGCCGTGCCCGGTACGTTCCTGATGACCGACGGACGGCGTGCCGTGGACGGTGGAGTACTCACCGCCCTGCCGTTCCGGCTCGCGGTCGACGACGGCTGCACGCACATCCTCTCCCTCAGCACGCGGCCGATGGGCACGGCGGCGGTGGGCAGCAAGCTCTCCCCGCTGCACCGGTACACCTATCTGCACCTCGAGCGCATGCGCCGCGGCCTCGGGAGCGGCTATCTGGCGGCGATCCGGCAGAAACACCGCGACCAGGAGTGGTTGCGCTGCCGGCGGACGGATCCCGGAGACGGCGCCCCGTACGTACTGGACCTCGCGCCACTGCCGTGGATGCCGGAGCTCAAGCGGCACGAGATGGACCAGCACCAGCTCCTCGAACACGCACGGAAGGCGTACGGGATAGCGTTCTGCGCCACCGAGGGCAGGCCCGTCGAACTGATCCGCAGGGGAAGCATCCGTGCGATGCCGAGACTGATGGTGGTGGACACCGCGAATGGAGAACCGAGGGGCGACGCTGGACCTGCTGCTCCCCGCATTGCGCGACCTGACGGGGTATAGCGACCCACAACTGGCGCACCTACTGGACCTGTTGGAGCTGACCGCCGCCGCCGACGACGACCGGCCGGAAACCGCCCGGCAGCGAACGCGCCGCCTCAAGGCATGGCGGCGCATGCTGCAGGACATCCCGCTGGACGAGCGCTCCTTCGACGACCGGTTCGGACTCGCGGGCAGACAGGACACCATCTCCTGCCTGACCTCCTGGTGTCTCGGATACCGTGCGCAACGCGGCCGGCGCCCGGCGAGCCCGGCCGACGCGCTGTTCGGGTTCGTCAGCCTGTTCCTGCTGACCCTGCTCGGCCTCGCCGAGTCCGAGGCGCAACGCTCGCTCCCGCAGCCATCTGCGGTCCCCGGCGGGAGCGGCGCGGCGCTGACCCACGACTGCGGCGGGGTGTGCGGCGTACTCGTCTCGGAGGACGCGGTCGCGGAGGTCATCACCGAGGTCTACGGCCCGCAGGCGCGGCCCGGCACGCGCCGCGTGGCCGCGACGGTGGAATCCACCGACCGCGAATGGCAGGCGATGCAACGCAAGCTGCGCTTCCACCGGCACGGCAGCACCTCGATGATCCTGCGTGGCACCACTGCGAGCGCGGTGCACGGCACCCGCCCGGAATTCGCCCTCAAGCTGATCCTGTACCCGTTCACCAGAATCCCGACTCTCACCCGCGCCACCCGCGAGTACGCGGAGACATACGGCACGTCGGGCACCGGCTCACGGCATCTGGTGCGGGTCTGGGCCAGCTTCGACAGCTGGATACTGATGGATTTCGTCGCGGGCCGCACGCTCGCGGAAGTCGTCCGCGAGGAACGCGAGGAAGCGGAACGCGAAGCGGCCGACGCGGGCCAGGCGCTCTCCCTGCGGCTCGACCGGCTACGGGAGAAAGGGGTGCTGCTCTTCGAAGCGCTGGAGGAGCTGCAACGCATCGCGCGGGACGACACCGACACCGCCCCCGTACACGGACGCTTCACAGGCGTACACGCGGACCTGTCACCCTCCAACATCATCGTCTCCGACGCCGACGGCACCTTCAAACTCATCGACCTCGGCCGGAACTATCTCTACACCCACACCATCACCGGAACGGCAGGGGCCGAGGCCGCCTACATCGCTCCGGAGATCAAGGCCGGCGACGAGGAGAACACCCGGGCCGACCTCTACTCGCTCGGCCAGCTGCTCATCCTCTTCGGCAGCGGACGAGCGAGCCCCGATGGCGTGGTGCCGGACATCTTCTACATGCGCGCCGTGGAGCTGGCACGTTTCCTCGAGGACCTGATCGACGCGGCGCCGGAGCGCCGGCTGCTCATCTTCTCCACGGGCCCGGTACCGGAATCCACCGACTCGGCACCGGAATTCTCCTTCGCCCGGCTGAAGGACAGCTTTCTGGCGGAGATCGAGATGGTGCAGGCCGCCGAACAGGGCGAGACCGACCTACGGATCGAAACCGGCTGGCGGGCCCTGCGCGAGCTGCTGCGCCCACTGGCCGGCGACCCGGGCCGAGAGTGGCGGCTGTGGCGGATGCGCAGACGGCCGGACACACTCCCGGACACGCACCGCGGCCGGTTCACCAACTGGCTGCTCGCCTGGTCGCTGCTGTCGGCGCTGATCTGGGCGCTGACGAACACCACCGTCATCACCTGGCTCCTGCGCGACCTGGACCTCTCCTGGGGCAACAAGCTGGTGGAGCTGGTACAGCACCTCAGCAACACCCCCACGGGCCTCCCGGTCGTCGACTCCTGGCGACACAGCGACTACCGCATACCGGACTGGCAGGCCAACCTCCCGGCCCGGATGGTCGGCCTCTCGTACGCTATCGCGGCGCCGAAGTTCTACCAGATGCTCTACTCCGGCCTCACGCCCCTCGCCATCGGATGGCGGGCCGGCGGGCTGAGCCGGCTGGCCCTGGCGACCGAGGTGGTGATGCGAATGATGGCCGTCGTACCGTGCGGCCTCGTCCTGGCGATCACCCTCGTCGAACCCCGCTGGTGGCCGATCAACTCCGCGATCGGGCAGTGCCTGACCTGGCTCGTGAACTTCCTGATGCTGGCGTACATTCGCGCGGTCATCGCCCGTTCGCGACAGCTCGGACTCAGTACGGTCGCAGCCGACGACAGCAAGATCACTGGCCTGTCGTCGTTCGCCCAGTGGGTGCCGACCTCACTCTTCTACGCCATGGCCGTCACGACCATCGGCACCTGCCTCTACCTGCAGCTTCTCCATGACACCTACGTATACGCGCTGGCCGTCACCTCGACCAACATCTTCCTCTTCTACGTCATCAAGTGCGGCATCGGCGGCCCGACGGTCCGGGTCGCGATCGTCCGCACCTGCCTGGCCGCGGAACGCGTGGGCAGGTGCCAGTAGCTGTATGGCATGAGTTGTGTGGAATGAGCCAGTGGCTCGTCTCAGAGCGTTGAACAGGTAAATCCTGAGGTGGCTGGCGGTTTCATGGCGATACTGGCGTGGTGATGATGGATGTTGCGACCGCGCTGGCTGTGATGCGGGCTGTGGAGACCCAGGGGGTGGAGGTGTGGCTCGGGGATGGTGGCTGGGGCGTGGATGCTCTCCTTGGTGAGCAGACCCGTTTGCACAAGGATGTCGATCTGATTCTCCGTGTCGACCAGGCTGAAGATGCGGTCCGGGCCCTGCAGGGCCTGGGCTTTGCCGTTGCCGAGGGCCGTCTTTCCTCGTGCTTCGTCCTTCGTGATCAGGAGGGAAGGAACGTGGATGTCCATCCCGTTGTCTTCGACGGGGAGGGCAACGGCGACTACACCATGGAGAACGGCGAGGTGTGGGTGTACGAGGCCGCCTGGTTCGGCGGGACCGGGACACTACAGGACCAACCGGTGCGTTGTCTGACGGCGAAGGGGCAGGTGATGTGCCACACGGGGTACGAACTCGATGACGAGGACCGTCGGGACATGGCGGCCCTGCACGAGCGGTTCGGTGTGGAACTCCTGCCTGAACAGCGATTCCGGTGCGGTAGGGGGGACTCACGCCGCTGAGGGGTGTTCGGTACCAGTTCGATGTCGACCACGGTCACAGCCTGGAGGCAGCCTGCCGCTTCACAGACGATGGATCAATTACCCAGCCGACCGATCGAGACGAGCCACTGGACGGAATGAGCTACGTGGAATACCGGAACCCGCTGCGGTACTCGGTCGGTGTGGTGGCCAGTTGGCGGCGGAAGGCACGGATGAGGGTGTCGACGGTACCGAAGCCGCAAGTGCCGGCGATGCGATCAAGCGTCGCGTCGGTCGACTCCAGTTGGTGACGGGCGAGTTCGACGCGGGCGGATTCGATGTACGCGGCCGGAGTCATGCCGAGTTCGGTCTTGAAGATGCGCGAGAGCTGCCGTTCGGAGACGTGGGCGTGCTCGGCGAGGTCGGCGAGGCCGATGGGCCGGGACAGGTTGCGGTTGATGTAGTGCCGCAGGTCCTCGATCCGGCGAGTGGTGGAGACGGGCTCGAGGGGGACGGAGAACTGGCTCTGTCCGCCGGGGCGTTTGAGGTACATCACGAGCTGGCGGGCCACCCGCAGCGCGACGGCTTCACCGAAGTCCTCGGCGACCAGGGCCAGGGACAGGTCGAGGCAGGAGCTGATGCCCGCACCGGTCCACACGGCGCCGTCACGGATGAAGATCGGGTCGGCGTCCACGGTGACGGCAGGGTGGTCGGCGGCGAGCTGGCGGGCGGTCGACCAGTGCGTGGTGGCACGCTTCCCGTCGAGCAGGCCCGCGGCCGCCAGGATGTGGGCGCCGACGCACACGGAGGCGATACGACGTGACGCACCGGCGAGCTGCTTGACGCGGGCGGTGACGCCCGGGTCCGCCAGGGCGCTCACGCGCCGGTCGGCGTCGGTGCGTACGGAGCCGGGCACCAGGAGGGTGTCAATGCGCCGGCCTTCCACCGCGTCGAAGGTGGCGTCGGGCAGGACGCGGACCCCCGCCGAGGTGGTGACGGGATCCATCGTTTCGGCGGCGAGGAGGACGCGGTAGCCGGTGTCCGTACCTGTGTCGACCTCGCGTTGCAGCAGGGCGAACACCTCCGGTGGGCCGGTGATGTCCAGCAGGTCGACGCCATCGAAGACGACTATGACGACGAGCCGTTCCGATGCGGCCACGCGTTCCCTCCCCACGCGATGAACTCTCTGCTGGTGTCCGGATCTGCAAGTTGGGTGTCATTGCAGACACTGACGGGTGATCGTAGCGTCGACCACGTCGGCGTCGCCAGGGCGTCGGACGAAACCAACACCTCACCCGGGACGGCTTCTTCTCCATGACTACGACGACGCTGCGTCAGCTCAACGGCTTCGACGAGACCCCGGCGACCCTCGCCGACGCCACACTCCTCATGGTCGACTTCCAGAACACCTACACCCAGGGCGTGATGGAGCTGGCCGGCTGGCAGGCGGCCCTGGACTCGGCCGCGGCGCTGCTCGCGCGGGCGCGGGAGGCGGGGACGCCGGTCATCCACATCGTCAACGACGGCGGGGAGGGCACTCCGTACGACATCCGCGCGGAGATCGGCTCCATCCACCCCAGCGTGGCCCCGGTCGACGGTGAGCCGGTCGTGGAGAAGCAGGCGCCGAACGCCTTCCACCAGACCGACCTCGAGCACAAGGTCAAGGCCGCGGGCCGCAAGAACGTGATCATCGCCGGCTTTATGACCCATATGTGCGTCACCTTCACTGCCGAAGGTGCGTTCCTGCGCGGCTACGCGCCCACGATCGTCGCTGACGCCTGCGCCACCCGGCCTCTGAAGGGGGCCGGGGGCGAGCTGTCCGCCAAGCAGATCCATCACAGCGCACTGGCCACGATCGAGGACCTCTACGGAGTCGTCGTCGCGCAGGGCTCCGCCCTGGCATAAGGCGGCCTGGTTACTTGCCCAGGCGCATCAGCAGATGGCCCCGGCGGAACCGTTCGTCCTCGCCCGGCTCGCGCAGCATCCGGCCGACTTCGATGAATCCGGCCTCGCCGGCCAGGCCGGCAAGCTCGTCGATCGGCCACCGGTAGGCGGTCGTCACTTTGTGGTCGAACGCCGTGACCGGCTCGCCCTCCGACTCGAAGAAACCGAGCAAGAGGTGGCCGCCGGGCGCGAGTACCCGCCGGAACTCGGCCAGGTACGAGGGCACGTCCTGCGGCGGGGCGTGGATGACCGAATACCACGACACGATGCCGTTCAGTTTGCCGTCGGGCAGGTCCAGGGCGTCCATGGAGCCGACCTCGAACCGCAGGTCGGGGTATGCCTCGCGGGCGAGATCGATCATCACCGGCGACAGGTCGACGCCGAAGACGTCCAGTCCCAGGTCCCGCAGGTGCGCGGTCAGATATCCGGGGCCGCATCCCAACTCGGCGACGTGTCCGGCGCTGGTTCGCGCGAGGTCGGCGAACGCGGCGAGCACCGCGCGGTCCAGCGGGAGAGCGTCAAGCGAGTTGCGGGCGAGTTCGGCGTAAAGGACGGCCATGGCATCGTAGGCATCGGCTGTCGCGCAGAGGTGCGAGGAAGGTTCAGTCACAAGCGAGGACACTAGAGCCTTCCGCTATCCCGCTGAGGGCGGACCCGCCCAGCAGAACTTACCTGCCGGCCGCCCTCAACCAGCCGGTAGCGCCGACCACTTCGCGCGCTATATCGACGACGGAACGCCCGTCGGTCGCCACTCGCGTGGTGTCCACGGGTGTCTGCTCGTCCAAGAGCTGCGCCTTAAAGGCGCTGTTCCTCAGCTCGTTCTCCAACTCCGAGCCGAGCTCCCGGGCCGCCAGCCGTTCGCCGGCGGTCGAATCCGACGCGGTGAGCAATACCCGGATGACCCTGACATCGGCTCCCATGGCCCGCTGGAACATGCCCTCGTTCTCGGCCAGCACGCTCACGGTGTTCGTGTAGATCAGGCGGCGGTGCCCCAGCTCGGCGTAGTTGGACCAGATCGCCGTGAGATTGCGCTCGGCGAGTTTTCTGCGGCGCGGGTCCTCTCGTGGAGCGGGATGTGCCTGCGCCATGAAGTCGCCTTCGATGACGCAGTGCGCGACCATCGCGGCGCGCAGGCGCGCTGAGACCTCCCACCCCACTGTCGTCTTGCCGACGCCGGCCCGCCCTCCGATGAGCAAGACCTCTGCTTGATCCATGGCTGTACTCTGCGCCACCGTGGCCGACCTCCTGAACGACACGCGTTGAGAGAATAGTTGGGCGAATGAGGGTGGCGCCTGATTGAATAGGGGAGATGATCTTGAGCCGCTGTCCTCCGAAAGGTAATCCCTGATGTCGCCCGTCCTCGACCAGGCCCCGGCCGCCGCTGTGTCGACGGAGTTCCGCCGTCCGCCGGCACGCCCCACGACATCGGCACGCCCTACGACAGTGACTCGGCCCACGACACCGGCGCGCGGCGCGACGGCGGCTCGCACCAGGACGGCGCCTCGCCGGGCCGCCGCCCCCCTCGACGCTGCCTGTGCCGAGGTGCTCCGTACCATCGCCAACTCCCGTACCCCGGTCTTCATCACCGTGCATGCGAATGGCCGGCGCCGGTACGGCTACTGGCGGCCGTATGACCCCCGCACCGGCAAGGGGGGCTGCTACATGGCTCTGCCCACCGCGGTGTGCGATCGGCTGGAGTCGGCAGGCCGGATCACGTTCGGTGATCCCTTGGTGGATCCGGCCAAGACGACGTACCGCGTCTGGGCCGCCGACACCCCTGCTGAGCCTGCTCACGCCCCTGCTCGGCCCACCCGTACCCCGGCGGCCGCACCGGTGCGTCTCCCGGCAGCACCCGTGACTCCCGCGGCTCGCGCGACTCCCAGGCGCGCGGTGGCACAGAGGGCTGCCGCTTGAGCTGACGAGCTGACGCTTGCCGCACGAGCTGAGGTCGCCGGATCCTTCGCCATCACCGGCCCGTGACGTCCAGCGCGTCCCGGATCAGCTCTACCGGATACCACGCCGTGCGTTCCGTGCCGTGAAAGATCTGCTGGCGGCAGGAGATGCCGCTCGCGACGAGTACCGTCTCGGCGGGCTCTGCGGCGATCGCCGGGAACAGCCGGTCGCTGCCGACGGTCCGGCCGCAGCAGCCACCGCTCTCCAGCCGTACGTCCCAGCCCGCCCGCTCCAGCAGTTCGACGGGGGCGGGCCGGCGAGCTGCATCGTCGCGAACGGGGCCGCCACATAGGCACCGATCCAGCCGAGCTACCCGTGGGTATCCGCCCACTCCCATCCCTCCGGCGGACTGCGGCGGTGCACGGTAACGGCTTGTACTGCGGCAGCGGGGTGAACCGGGCCGGAAAATGGAGCGGCAGAAGTCGGTGTTCGACCAATCCGGCAGGGCATCGGCTCCGAATACCTTGCGTCAGGGGCAGATGGCCCGGGGCCGGTCCCGGCCGACGGAGGAGTTCCATGAGACCCGCGAAGAGCGCTGTTGCCCGCTCCGGACCGGAGGAGCCAGACCTGGACGCGTTGCTGACGCAGGTCGCGCGCGGCGATCGGGATGCCTTCGAGCAGGTCTATGACCGGGTGAGTGGGCCGGTCCTGGGCCTGGTCCGCAGTGTGCTGCGTGATCCGGCCCAGTCGGAGGAAGTGGTGCAGGAGGTCTTGCTGGAAGTGTGGCGGCGCGCGGCCCGGTTCCGCGCAGACCGGGGCAGCGCGATGACATGGGTGCTGACCCTGGCCCACCGGCGGACCGTGGACCGGGTGCGCTCGGTACAGGCGACGACCGTGCGCGAGCACAAGGCGGCACTTCTTGACCGGACGCCCGCCTACGACGAGGTCACCGAGCAGGTCGAGACCCGCCTGGAGCGGCAGCGGGTGCGGCGCTGCCTGGGAGCGCTGAGCGAAGTACAGCGGGAGTCCGTGACCCTGGCGTACTACAGGGGACTGACCTACAAAGAGGTCGCCGAGTTGCTCATGCTGCCGTTGGGAACGGTGAAGACACGGCTGCGCGACGGTCTGATCCGGCTCCGTGACTGCCTGGGGGTGAGCGTATGACCAGCGCCGATCTGCACACCGCGACTGGTGCGTACGTACTGCACGCGCTGCCCCCCGCGGAGCGTAACGAGTTCGAGCGGCATCTGGCCGTGTGCGAGGCGTGCGCGCAGGAGGTGCGGGAGTTCTCCGCCACCGCCGAACGGTTGGGGCTGGCCGTCGCCGAGCCACCGCCGGCGGAGACGAAGGCCCGGGTGCTGCAGGCGATCAACTCCGTACGGCAGGAATCGCCGCAGGTCGCGGCGCGCGGCGGTGCTCGGTGGTGGAGCCGCTCGTTGTCGCGCTTCACGCTGGCGGCGTGCGTGGCGGCTGCCGCGGCGTTCGGCGGGGTCGCCGTGTGGCAGCACCAGGCGGCCCAGGACGCGCGCAGCCGGGCCCACCGAGCCGAGGAACGGGCCGCTCAGCTCAGTGCCGTGTTCACCGCGCCGGACGCCAAGGTCACCAAGGGCCGGCTCAAGGACGGGGCGAGCGGCACGGTGGTGGTCTCCCGGGCCAGGGACAAGGCGGTGTTCCTCGCCTCGGGGCTGCCCGCACTGCCCGAGGACAAGGTGTACCAGCTGTGGTTCGACGACGGGGGCACGATGCGGTCCGCCGGGGTGATGGGCGGAGCCGGCGGCACCCGCTCCGCGCTGCTGGAGGGCCGCGTGGACAGGGCCTCGGGGATGGGTATCACCGTGGAGCCCGACGGCGGGTCCGCCCAGCCCACCTCCGCACCGATCGGCCTGCTGGCATTTCCCGCCTGAGGAAGACCTGAGAAAGGATCTGAATTGCATGGACGGCACTTCACGTCCGGCGGGAACAAGTGCCGCGCTGCTGGCGCGTGCTGCCGTCCGGGCACCGAACGCCGCGGTACTCGTACTCCACGGCGGGCGCTCCGACGGGCTGGGCGCGCCCCGGCGCTGGAACCTGGCCGCTGCCCGCATGCGTCCCTTTACGCAGGCGATCGAGCGGGCGACGACGGGGGACGGCGTCTTCGTGGGCGAGGTGCGCTACCGCCACCGCGGGTGGAACGGTGACCGGAAGGACGCGGCGCAGGACGCCCTGCGCGCCGTCGACGAGCTGATCCAGCAAGTGGGAGAGGTGCCCGTCGTGCTGGTCGGCCACTCCATGGGCGGCCGCGCGGCGCTGCGGGCCGCCGGGCACCCGCTGGTCCGCTCGGTCGTGGCCCTCGCCCCGTGGTGCCCCGAGGACGAGCCGGTGGGGCATCTGTACGGCCGCCGCCTCGTCCTCGTACACGGTGACCGGGACCGTACGACCGAGCCCCGCGCCTCCTGGCAGTTCGCCGCGCGGGCCGCCGACGCGGGCGCTCGGCCGTGTGCGGTGGTGATGCGGGGCGGCGACCATCCGATGCTGCGCAGGGCCGGCGACTGGCAGCGGCTCACCGTCTCCCTGGTCACGGGCCTCCTGGGGACGGCGCCGCTGCCGCCGGCGGTGGCGGAACGGTTGTCCGCCGGCGATGCGGCGGCAGCGGGGCCCTTGGAGTGGTGAGGCTCCGGTCGGCAGGACCGCAACGCGCGTGTGGGACTTTCTGGACGGCTACCGCGTCCGGCGCCGCAACCGCCGCCACAGGCTTGGCGGCAGCGGGCTGAAGCCACTGGTGCGGGCCGATGCCCAGCAGCCGGGCGCCCGGTTCCCGCGCCGGCTTGCGGCGGATCAGCTCCGGCTTGTCATTGGTCGGTTCGGCGTGACCTGCGGCAACGGCAGGGGGATTCACCCGGTCGGGTGATCGGCCAATCCGCCTGCCCACCGGCTCCGAATGCAGGGTGTGAGTACACGAGGAAGGGCGGCGGCGAGGACCGCCGCAGCGGCGGTCAGCGGACTGCTGGCCGGCTACTCGGCGCTGGCCGTGGCCGAGTTGGTGTCCGTCGCCGTCCGGCCCGAGGCGAGTCCGGTCACCGCGGTGGGCGGCGCGGTCATCGACCGCACCCCCGCGCCGATGAAGGACTGGGCCATCCGCCAGTTCGGCTCGAACGACAAGCTGGTGTTGCAGCTCGGCATCCTGGCCGTACTGGCGCTGTTCGCCATGGCCCTTGGCGTCCTCGCGACCCGTATACGGCGTACCGCCTCCCTCGGCGTGCTCGTCGTCGGGGTGGTGGGAGCGCTGGCCGCGACCGGCAGGCCCGACTCGACCACGCCGTGGGACGCGGTCCCGTCGCTGGTCGGCGCGTTCGTCGGAGCGGGCGTGCTGTACTGGCTCGTCGGACGGCTTGCTACCGGCACCGCCCGCCCGGAGCGGACCGGGCCGCAATCGGATATGCGGACGGAGCGGGAACCGGAGCCGCCGGCGGATACGGACGGCCGTGCGCAGCGCGCGGAGTCCGCCGGTGGGCCGGGGCGCAGAGGGTTCGTCCTCGGTGCGGGGGCCGTTGCGGTCGTCTCCACCGGGGCCGGGGCCCTGGGACGAGAGCTGAACGCGGGTACGGCCGCCGAGGCCGAAGCCTCCCGCGCCGCGGTCCGGCTGCCCGCCCCTGCCTCGCCCGCGCCGAAGCTGCCCCGCGGGGTCGACGAGCGACTGCCCGGGCTGGCGTCCTTCACCACCGCCAACCGCGACTTCTACCGCGTCGACACCGCCCTGACCGTCCCGCGCCTGGACGCCGGGCGCTGGCGGCTGCGGATCCACGGCAAGGGCGTCACCACACCCCTGACGCTGGATTTCCAGGACCTGTTGCGGCGCGGTCTCATCGAACGCGACATCACGATGACGTGCGTCTCCAACGAGGTCGGCGGCCCGTACATCGGCACCGCCCGATGGCTCGGCGCGCCCTTGGCGGCGCTGCTGCGCGAAGCGGGGGTACGGCCACCGTCCCAGGGCGGGCCGGCCGACCAGCTCGTCGCCCGCTCCGTGGACGGCATGACCATCGGAAGTCCGGTGGAAACGGTCATGGACGGCCGCGACGCGATGCTCGCGGTCGGCATGAACGGCGAGCCACTGCCGTTCACCCACGGCTTCCCGGTCCGCATGCTCGTCCCCGGCCTGTACGGCTACGTATCGGCCTGCAAGTGGATCCAGGACCTCGAACTGACCACCTTCGACGCGTACGACACCTACTGGGTCAAGCGGAGCTGGGCACGCAAGGCCCCCATCAAGACCCAGTCCCGCATCGATACCCCCAAGCCGTTCGCCTCGGTCAAGGCCGGCACCGTCACGGTCGCCGGCGTGGCATGGGCCCAGCACAAGGGAATCGACCGGGTGGACGTACGCGTCGACGGCGGCCCCTGGCGACAGGCCCGGCCGGCCACCGAAGGCCCGCGGGACACCTGGCGTCAGTGGCTGTGGGAATGGCCGGCCCGTCCCGGCACCCACACCCTCGAAGTCCGTGCCACGGACCGCACCGGCTACACCCAGACCAGTAAACGCACCCGCCCCATCCCCAATGGGGCCTCCGGCCGGCACTCGGTGGTGGTCACCGTGACCTGACCCCGCTCTTTCCACCCCAGGCAATCAACCGTCTTTTCTACCTCTCCGGAGACAACCATGAACACCACCACCATCCGCCGCGCCGCCCTGGCCCTCACCGCCGCCGTCGCACTGCCGCTCTCGCTGGCCGCCTGCTCCGGCGGTGACAGCGCCAATTCCGGCTCCTCCGACGGCAGTTCCAGCAGCGCCTCGTCGGAGAAGTCCGAGGGAAGCGGCGGAGCGAGCGCGATGAAGGGCCCGTTCGGACCCGCGTGCTCCTCCGTGCCCAAGGACGGCAAGGGCAGCTTCGACGGCATGGCCAAGGACCCCGTCGCCACCGCCGCCTCGAACAACCCCGCCCTCTCCACACTGGTCACCGCCGTGAAGAAGGCCGGCCTGGTCGACACCCTCAACAACGCGGAGAACATCACCGTCTTCGCGCCCACCAACGACGCCTTCGACAAGATCCCCAAGGACCAGCTCAACAAGGTCCTCAACGACAAGGAGCAGCTCACCAAGATCCTGACCTACCACGTCGTCGGCCAGAAGCTCACCCCCAAGCAGTTGGAGAGCGGCTCGTACCCGACCCTGGAGAAGAGCAAGCTCACCACCTCCGGCTCCGGCATGAACTACAAGGTCAACGACAGCGCCGAGGTGGTCTGCGGCAACGTCCCGACGGCCAACGCCACGGTCTACATCATCGACAGTGTCCTGATGCCCAAGGTGTGACACGCAGCCGGTAAGCCACCCTCAAGCAACTGCCGGCAACCGGCGGCAAGCGCCCGCGCCACCGAGTGTCGTAGTCGACAGAGCCCACGGCCCTGCGACTACGACACTCGGCCGGTTGAGCGCTCCGCATGGGCGAAGCGCGTCGTCGCTGCTTCGCTGTTCCCGGGATCGGGCTCAGCGGTGCAGACCGGTCAGGGCGAGGAATTCGCTGCGGGAGCGGGCGTCGTCGCGCAGCGTGCCGAGGAGGGTGGAGGTGAGCGTGCTGGAGCCGGTGGCCTTCACACCGCGCAGGGTCATGCAGGTGTGTTCGGCTTCGATGACGACCCCCACGCCCTTGGGCTCCAGGTGGGTCTGCAGCCAGTCCGCGACCTGTTTGGTGAGGCGCTCCTGTACCTGGGGGCGGCAGGCGAAGTGCTCGACGACGCGCGCCAGCTTCGACAGCCCGAGGATGCGCCGGCCGGGGAGGTAACCGACGTGGGCGGTGCCGACGAAGGGCAGCAGGTGGTGTTCGCAGACCGAGCGCAGCGGGATGCTGCGCGCCAGGACGAGTTCGTCGTAGTCCTCGTCGTTGGGAAAGGTGGTCAGCTCGAATGGGCGGGGGCTGAAGAGCTCGGCGTAGGCCCGGGCCATGCGTCCGGGAGTGCCGCGCAGGCTCTCGGAGGCGGTGCTGATGCCGAGCGCGTTGAGGAACTGTCCTGCGGCGCGCTCGGCGGCGGCCAGGTCGACGCCGTCGGTGTCATGGACGACGCGCAGCGCGGTGGCCTCGGATATCGGCGCCGTCGGGGCATCGGGCGCGAGGTGCGCCGTGGTCTGTGCGGGCTGGGACATGTCAGCTCTCACCGATGCCCAGGGCAGTGAGCAGGACCAGGACGACGGTGATCACGGCGAAGAGGCCGTGCGCGAGGACCACCGGGACCGGGAAGTACCGCTCGGCGGGTTCGGCGTCACCCGTCGTGGTGGCGGTGCGGGTGGCCCGGTAGGTGGGCAGCCAGCGGGCCAGCATCACGAAGCCGAGCAGCGCAACGGGGACCAGCAGGCCGAACGCGGTCCAGGCGAGCGCGGTCCTGTCGGTGATCGCGTAGACGATCCAGAAGACCAGGCCGATCGCGGCCAGGGCGAAGTGCCCGAAGACGACCGGGACGGGCAGCCGGCTGCTGCCGCTGCGGACGCCGCCGCGTGAGAGCCAGGTGCCGAGCATGTAGAAGCCGCCCAGAGCGGTGATCACCCAGGTGATCAGTGCGGCGATGGTCATGAGGAGATCCTTGTCCTTCAGACAGATGAGTGGGGTGGCCGCGCAGGTGCGGTCGTACGGGTGGAGGGGTCAGCCGGTGTGCTGGCCGGTGCGGCCGTGGGTGGGGACGAAGCCTTCGGCCTGGGTGCTCTCGTGGGCGACGCGCACCCCGTAGTGGTAGGCGAGCTTGCCGCCCAGGTAGCCCGAGAGGCCGAGGACGGCCAGGCTCACGGCGTTCAGTGCGAGCATTCCGGCGCCGACGCTGCCGGAGGGGCCGTCGCCCGCCTGCCGCCACCAGAAATTGCCGGCGTAGGCGACGGTGACCAGCAGGTTCAACGTCATGTGCAGCAGTGCCACGCGGAACGCCCGGGTGCCCGGCGGGATCGCGAACAGGTCCAGGAACCCCACCAGCGCGGCCACGAGCGCGCCGATCACTCCCAGCGCGATCAGCCACATGGCTCCTCGTGCCAGGAAGTCCGGGTCGTGCACCAGGTGAAAGGCGATGTCGAAGACCAGGCTGCCCACCCAGGCCCCGATCGGCACCGTGACCAGGATCGGGTGGAACGGATGTCCGTACGGGCCGGCCAGTGCGGCACTGACCGGTCGCTTGGCCTGTTGATGCAATGGTTCGGCCATGGCGGACCACCTCCTATTTCACCAACAAATCTTGGTCTTATTCGGTCCGGCGGTCAAGCGGGCCTCGTCGGGGCTCTGCCGACAGTGCTCCACCCAAGGACTTTGGGAGTTACTGTGAAAAGGTGGCTTCTGACATGACCCAGCCGTCCTCCGCCGGTGACGCGGCGATCGAGTCCGTGAGCGTCCTCAACGAGGACTCGCGACGGCGGATGTTCGCCTTCATCCGGCGCGCCGGCCGCCCCGTCACCCGCGACGAGGCCGCCGCCAGCGTGGGCATATCGCGCAAGCTCGCCGCCTTCCACCTCGACAAACTCGTCGACGCCGGACTGCTGCGCGCCCGGTACGGCGCCCCCGGCGCCATCCGCAAGGTCGGCCGTCAGCCCAAGGTCTACGAGCCCACCGACGCCGACATCCGCGTCAGCATCCCCGACCGCCGCCACGAGCTGCTCGCCGACCTGTTCCTGCAGGCGATCGTGACCGAAGGCGAGGACGAGAGCGCCGCGGAGGCGGCCGTCCGCACGGCCCGGCAGCGCGGCCGGGAACTCGGCCAGGCCCAACGGGAGCAGACCCGCCCCGGCAGGCTGGGCGCCGAACGCGGCCTGACCGCCTGCGAGCGCATGCTCGACCAGCACGGATTTGAACCCGTCCGCGAAGGCCCTGCCGGACTACGGCTGCGCAACTGTCCGTTCCACCCCCTCGCGGCCAAGGCCCCGGACCTGGTGTGCGGCATGAACCATGCCTTCCTCACCGGCTACCTGGAGACCATGGAGATCACCGGCGTCCAGGCCGTCCTCGCCCCCCGCCCGGGCGAATGCTGCGTCCAACTCGGCCCCGAACAGGCGTAACGGCCTCGTCCCCGGCAATCAGGCGGGACCGTTGGATTTGAGTCGATCGGTACCTCGGTGACCACCCCTGACCAGCTCGGAACCGATCCCGATCGAGCACGGTGCGCACCCTGGTCGTAATCTGTGGCCATGACTGACACCGCGAATCTGACTCCCGATGAAGCGTTCGAGCTGCTGTTGGCCGGCAATGAGCGGTTCGTCGCGGGTGCCCCGGAACACCCCAATCAGGACGCCGAGCGGCGGGCGGCGCTGGCTGCGGTCCAGCAGCCCTTCGCCGTGCTCTTCGGCTGCTCCGACTCCCGGCTGGCCGCCGAGATCATTTTCGACCGCGGCCTGGGGGATCTGTTCGTGGTGCGCACGGCGGGCCATGTGACGGGGCCGGAGGTGCTGGGAAGCATCGAGTACGGGGTGGGCGTGCTGGGATGCCCGCTGGTGGTCGTGCTGGGCCACGACGCGTGCGGCGCGGTCGCAGCCGCCCGCGGCGCGGTCGAGGAGGGAGCGACCGCGGACGGGTACGTCCGCGATGTCATCGAGCGGGTCACGCCCAGCGTGCTGGCCGCACGCGCCGCCGGCCTCACCCAGTACGGCGAGATCATCGAAGAGCACACCAGGAACACGGTCGACCTGCTGCTGGACCGCTCCCGCGTCCTGGCCGAGCAGGTCGCGGCCGGGCGCACCGGCGTGGTCGGCCTGACCTACAGCCTGGCCGACGGCAGCGCCCGGATCGTCGCGGGCCACGGCGTGAAGGCAGCCGAGCGCCCCGACATCCAGCACGGCTGACAGCAGTCGGCAGCCCTGATCACCCGGAGCCGGGGATCAGGGCTGCCGTACATGCACTGGGCGCCGAGAGCCCGTCCTTGCGGCTGGTGCGGAAACGGGCCGCAGGTTCCGCAGCGCCCCGTCCGGTCAGGGCGTCTTGTTGCCCAGCGGTACGTCCGTGCCGGTCAGTTCCGCCCGTACGCCGTCCTTCGTCACGGAGATGTCGCGAAGCCGCAGGTCACCGGGCAGGTCATCCGGCAGTTGGGCCGAGAACTGCATCCGCTGCGCGACCTTCGGCTCCCGGACCTTCTGCAGGCCCCGGATCAGCGATGGATCGATGCCGGTGGGCTTCAGCAGCGACGGATGCGCGACGAGCGCGTCCAGCGCCCTGCCCTGCAGCAACTGGTCCGGGCGGAGCCGCTGCTGCCCGGTCGCCTGCTGGAGGCCGCGCTCGTCCACCTTGTCGGCGGCGGGCGTGGTGAGCTGCAGGCCGCCACCCTTGCCCGGGGTGTACGTGAGCAGGCCGGGCACCACCAGCCGGGTGTCCGCCACGGTCATGGCCAGGCCGTGGTCGCCGGTGCGCTGCAGATGTGCCCGCGCCCGGATCGTGGCGTGCTTGCCGGCCACCGGCAGCTCGCCGTTGGCCAGCACGGTGTTCTTCTGAGGGCCGGGCGTCAAGTGGACCTGTGACGCGCCGACTTCGCGGTCCAGGTCGTCGAAGTCGAGGAACACCTCGCCGTGCACCCGGCTCAGGACCGCGCCCTTGACCGAGGTCGGGAGACTGCCGACGATCCGCAGGTCGTCCACCGTTGCCTTCGCCTGCGCGACGGAGACCCGCCCGGCGGGCACATCGGGGACGTTGACCTCGACGTGGTCGAGACGGCCCGTGGCGAGCTGCGCGAGGAACGGGAAGCTGTCGATGTGCACCTCGGGCTCGGCCTGCAGCTTCAGCGCTTCCTGCATCTTCTGCGCGGCCAGATTCTCGGCGTAGAGCACGGCCCAGCGGTCGCCAAGGGCGAGGAACGCGAGCGCGATACCCAGGCCGACGACCGTCTTCGCGGCCCGCCGGGCAGTGCGCCGGCCGGTACGCCGACGCCCGGGGACCGTGTCGTCCATGCCCGAGCCCTCGCCGTCCCGGTCCGCGCCCTCGCGGGGAGCGCGGGCCGCCGGAATGCGTGCCGTGGAGTGGGCGGGAGGTTCGTTCGAGATCACCACCACATGCGATCACACGACGGCGGCTACGGCCAAGTCACGTCCGGCCCACACATCAATGGCCCGTTCACCACCCCTTATTGACGACCCAACAGGCCCTGTTACCGTGGGCCGCGGGTAGTAAATGATCTTCACCCCGACAGTGCTCCCAGGCGGTTGCTGTCGCTCTGCTCCCGCTCTGCACCCGCTCTCAACGATGGATGCCGCTTCATGTCTTCTATGCCGTTCGACCCGACTCCTGCCAACCAAGACGGTCAGCAGCCGCAGCTCAGCCTGTCCACGGCGGCCGCGCGGAATCTGGCGAGTACGACCAAGACCGTTCCGCAGATGCAGGGCATCTCCTCCCGGTGGCTGCTGCGGCTGCTTCCTTGGGTGCAGGTTTCCGGCGGTGCGTACCGGGTGAACCGCCGGCTCACCCACACCCTCGGTGACGGCCGGGTCGAATTCGTCGCCACCGGCGCGGACGTGCGGGTCATCCCGACCGAGCTGCGTGAGCTGCCGCCGCTGCGGGCCTTCGAGGACGAGGCGGTGCTGGGCGCGCTGGCGGAGCGGTTCACGCAGCGAGAGGTCACCGCGGGGGAGACGATCGTGGAGGCCGGTCGCCCGGCCGACGAGGTCGTGCTCATCGCGCACGGCAAGAGCAACAAGCTGGGCACCGGTAAGTACGGTGACCCGACGGTGCTCGGTGTGCTCGCGGACGGCGACTACGTCGGCGAGGGCCTGCTGACCGGCGCGGACGGCGAGTGGGAGTTCACGGTGCGGGCGGTCACCGCCTGCACCGTTCTGAGCCTGTCGCGGGAGGCGTTCGAGGAGGTCCAGGGCCGGGCGGACGCCTTGCGTACGCATCTGGAGGAGGTGCGGTCCGCTTCCCACCTGGCGCAGAACAAGCGGGGCGAGGCGGCCATCGACCTGGCTTCCGGCCATGCCGGGGAGCCGGTACTGCCCAGTACCTTCGTCGACTACGAACTCAGCCCCCGCGAATACGAACTGAGTGTTGCTCAGACGGTCCTCCGGGTGCACAGCCGCGTCGCCGACCTCTACAACGAGCCCATGAACCAGGTCGAGCAGCAGCTGCGGCTCACCGTCGAGGCGCTGCGCGAGCGGCAGGAGCACGAGCTCGTCAACAGCCGTGACTTCGGGCTCCTGCACAATGCCGACTTCAAGCAGCGCATCCGTACGCACAGTGGTCCGCCCACCCCGGACGACCTCGACGAGCTGATCTCGCGGCGCCGCAAGACCCAGTACCTGCTGGCCCACCCGAAGGCGATCGCGGCCTTCGGCCGGGAGTGCAGCAAGCGCGGGCTCTACCCGCAGGGCGTGGAGCTGGAGGGTCACCAGGTGCCTGCCTGGCGCGGCATCCCGATCCTGCCCTGCAACAAGATCCCGGTCAGCCCTGCCGGGACCAGCTCCATCCTCGCGATGCGCACGGGTGAGGAGGACCAGGGCGTCGTCGGTCTTCACCAGGCGGGCATCCCCGACGAGATCGAGCCCAGTCTCAACGCCCGTTTCATGGGCATCGACGACAAGGCCATCATCTCCTACCTGGTGAGCGCCTACTACTCCGCGGCGGTACTGGTACCGGACGCGCTCGGCATCCTCGAAGACGTCGAAATCGGCCATTACGACAACTAGCCGACGCACACCTCGTTTCAGGAAAGGGCCGGGCACCCGTGACACAGCCTTTTGAACTGCCGGATTTCTACATGCCGCATCCCGCGCGCCTGAACCCTCATCTGGAGGAGGCGCGGCGGCACTCGAAGCGGTGGGCCCGCGACATGGGCATGCTCGAAGGCTCGGGTGTCTGGGAGGAGCGCGACCTCGACGCGCACGACTACGCCCTGCTGTGCGCGTACACCCACCCCGACGCGTCCGGCCCGGCCCTTTCCCTGGTCACCGACTGGTATGTGTGGGTCTTCTTCTTCGACGACCACTTCCTCGAGGTCTTCAAGTACTCGAAGGACCGGGAGGGCGGCAAGGCGTACCTCGACCGCCTGCCGCTCTTCATGCCGACCGACCCGGCAGCGGTCGTCCCCGAGCCGACGAACCCGGTCGAAGCGGGCCTTGCCGACCTGTGGGCCCGCACCGTGCCGAGCATGTCGGCGGACTGGCGGGCCCGGTTCGCGGAGAGCACCGAGAACCTCCTCAACGAGTCGTTGTGGGAGCTCTCCAACATCAACGCCCACCGCATCGCCAATCCCGTCGAGTACATCGAGATGCGCCGCAAGGTCGGCGGCGCCCCTTGGTCGGCGGGTCTCATCGAGTACGCGATCGGGGCCGAGGTGCCCGCGCCCATCGCCGCCTCACGCCCGATGAAGGTGTTGCGGGACAGCTTCTCCGACGCCGTGCACCTGCGGAACGACCTCTTCTCGTACCAGCGCGAGGTCGAGGAGGAGGGGGAGAACAGCAACGGTGTGCTGGTGCTGGAGACCTTCCTCGGCTGCAGTACGCAGGAGGCCGCCGACGCCGTCAACGACCTGCTCACCTCCCGCCTCCAGCAGTTCGAGAACACCGTCTTCACCGAACTCTCCCCGCTTTTCGCCGAGACCGGCCTGGGCCCGGACCAGTGCGCGGACGTCCTCGCGTACGTCAAGGGGCTGCAGGACTGGCAGTCGGGCGGCCACGAGTGGCACATGCGGTCCAGCCGCTACATGAACGGGAGCGCGGATGGGGGGAGTTCGGGCGCGTCCTTCTCGCTCGGGGGCTTCTCGCTCCTCCCGAGCGGCCTGGGCACCTCGGCGGCGCGGATCGGACTGACGACCACCCGCCGCGCCGAGGCCGGCCGGCTCCGGAGCTTCACCCACGTCCCGCACCGGCGAGTGGGTCCCTCGCAACTGCCGGACTTCCACATGCCGTTCACCACCCGGCTCAGCCCGCACCTGGACGGCGCGCGCCGGAACGTGGTCGAGTGGGGGCGCCGGATGGGCATGCTCGAAGCCCAGCCCGGCATCCCCGGCTCGCACATCTGGAACGAGGACAAGCTCGCCGGCTTCGACTTCCCCCTGTGCGCGGCCGGCATCCACCCCGATGCCTCACCCGGCCAACTCGATGTGACGTCCGGCTGGCTGACCTGGGGGACGTATGGGGACGACTATTTCCCCGTCGTCTTCGGCCGCACGCGGGACCTGGCGGGAGCGAAGGCGGCCAACACCCGGCTGTCGGCCTTCATGCCGGTGGACGGTTCCACTCCGCCCGAGCCCGCCAACGCGTTGGAGCGCGGCCTGGCCGACCTCTGGGCCCGTACGGCCGGTCCGATGAATCCGCAGGCCCGCCGCACCTTCCGCACCGCCATCGAGGACATGACGTCGAGCTGGCTGTGGGAGCTGGCCAACCAGGCGCAGAACCGCATCCCCGACCCCGTCGACTACATCGAGATGCGCCGGATGACCTTCGGCTCCGATCTCACCATGAGCCTGTGCCGGCTGGGCCACGGACAGCAGATCCCGCCCGAGATCTACCGCAGCGGCCCCATGCGTGCCCTGGAGAACGCCGCCGCGGACTATGCCTGCCTCCTCAACGACGTCTTCTCCTACCAGAAGGAGATCGAGTACGAGGGCGAGGTGCACAACGGCATCCTGGTCGTCCAGAACTTCTTCGACTGCGACTACCCGACCGCCCTCGGCATCATCCACGACCTGATGACCTCGCGGATGCGGCAGTTCCAGCACGTGGCGGAACACGAACTCCCCGTCCTCTACGAGGACTTCAAGCTGGGCCCGGACGCCCGTCGCATCCTGAACGGCTATGTGCGCGAACTCGAGAACTGGCTGTCGGGCATCCTGACCTGGCACGAGCGCTGTCACCGCTACAAGGAGGAGGACCTGCGCCGCGACCTTCCCACCCAACCGCAACGCCGCATCGACCTCCCCACCGGCCTGGGAACCTCGGCCGCGCGGATCCCGCTGCTCACCGGGCGGCGTTGACGCGGCCCACGGGTCGTTGGGACCTCTGAGGGGAAAGGGCGCCACGGAATCCGGGCGAACACACGGGCGCGCCGACGGGGCTGACCGTGCGGGCGCTTCTCACTCCAGCCGGCCGAAGCGGTGGGCGGCCCACAGCAGCGCGCTCACGCCCAGGAGCGCCAGGGCCACGATTTCGAGTGCGGCCGGGACCTGCCAGTCGCCCCAGTGCACTGTGGTGGCGGCCGGGGCGCCGGGGACGTGCTGCGCGATGCTGCGGCGCAGTACGTCGACGGCGTACGCCAGCGGGTTGACGGCTGTCAGTTGGGCGAGCCAGCCGGGGAGGGCGGTCAGCGGGAAGAACGCTCCGGAGAGGAAGAGCAGCGGCATCAGGGCCAGGCTGAGCAGGACGTGGAAGGACTCCACGCTGCGGATTCCGATGGCCAGTGCCGCTGCCAGGGCGGTGAGGACGAACGAGGCGAGCGCCACGGTGGCGAGCAGCGAGAGCAGCAAGACGGGATGGTAGGGCAGTCCGACGGTTCCGGCGGTGGCGAGCAGGACCGCACCTTGGACGGTGGCTTCCGTGGTGCCACCCAGGCAGCTTCCATACAGCAGGGTGGAGCGGCGTACGGGCGCCATCAGTGTTTCGCGGAGGTGGCCGCTCTCCCGGTCGGTGATCAGCCGCATGCCAACCGTCACCGCGGGGGTCTGGACGGTCATCACCAGCACGCCGGGGAAGAGGTAGGCGCGGTAGTCGCCGCCCACGGCCGTCGCGGGCACGAGGGCGGCCAGGCCCCCGCCGAGGAGCAGCAGGAACAGCAGGGGCTGAATCAGCATCAGGGCGGTCTGGGTGGGCTGGGCGAGCATGCGCAGCAGGTCACGCAGGACGAGGGCGTGGACGGCGCGCAGTTCCCGTACGAGCGGTCCGGGAGTGGCGGGCGGCGCCGGGACCGGCTGCCGCGGCGGCGCGGCACCTTCCGCGGAGGATGTCACCGCTGTCTCCCGTCGCCGTGACCGGGCGGCGGCCCGGGGTGGGTGATGCTGCGGCCGGTGTGGTGGAAGAAGACATCGTCCAAGGTGGGTTCCGTGAGGGTGATTGCGTGCACGGGGACGCCACGGGTGGCCAGGGCGGCGCACAGCCGGGGAATCTGCCGTGCGCCCGCCTCCACTGCGACCGTCAGGCCGTCCGGTCCTGCGGCAGGACGCAGGGCGAGGTCCTGCCGCAGAGCGGCCGCCGCCGCGGCGTCGTCAGCGGTGCGCACGCGTACCCGGTCGTCACCGATGGCGGCCTTCAGGGCCGCCGGGGTGCCGTGTGCGACGACCCGGCCGCGGTCGAGGATGGCGATGCGGTCGCAGTGCTCGGCCTCTTCCAGGTAGTGGGTGGTGACGAACACGGTGGTGCGCTGGTCGGCGCGGAGGCGCGCCAGGTGGTCCCAGACCTGGGCGCGGGCGTGCGGGTCGAGGCCGACGGTGGGTTCGTCGAGGAAGAGCACGCCGGGCTCGTGAAGCAGGGCGCGGGCGATTTCCAGGCGGCGGCGCAGCCCGCCGGAGAGGGTGCGTACGCGGTCCCGGCGGCGCGCGGTGAGCCCGGTCAGTTCCAGAAGCGTGGCGCCCCGGGCGCGGGCACGGGAGTGGGAGAGGCCGTAGAGGCGAGCGTGGAGGTAGAGGTTGCGTTCGGCGCTGAGGTCCGGGTCGACAGCGCTGTGCTGGAACAGCAGGCCGACGCCGCGCCGCACCTGTTGCGGCTGGCTGCGGATGTCGGCCCCGGCCACGCGCGCGTGCCCCGAGGTGGGGCGGGCCAGGGCACAGAGCATCGCGATGGTGGTGGTCTTGCCGGCACCGTTGGGGCCGAGGAAGGCGAACGTTTCCCCGGGGTGTACGTGGAGATCGACTCCGCGGACCGCCTCGGCGCCGGGGTAACGCTTAGTCAGGCCATGGGCATAGATCGCGTATTCGTCGACGTCGCCGGCGTGGCGGCCGGTGCCGGTCACCGCCGGGCTCCCGGCGTACGGGCGGTGTGCGACGGCCGGCCGTTCCCCGCTCCCGGGCTCACCTGGTCGCTTCCTTTTGACGTGGCACGCTCCACCCCGCAGGCTAGGGAAATAGAGGGGGAAACCACTCTATATGTCGCATACCGCCCCAGCGGCAGCGACCCGAGAGCAGAAGGAAAGTGACGACAATGCGCCTGCGTTACACGCCTCCGAAAGTCGTCCGAATCGGACGAGTCGAGAAGTTGACCGGGCAACTGCGGCGGGGTACCCCCGACGTGCTCGGCCACGGCAACCTGGCCTGACCGATACCAGTACGGGGCGGAGCCGAGGCGGCTCCGCCCCGTACTGCGGTACGACACCCCGGAGAGAGTGATGGCCGACCAGTACCTCACGGAGTTTCCCGGCTGTTCCGGACGGATCGCCGCCGGTACGACCGCCGTGGACTACGCGTACGTACCGTTCGACGCCCGTCACGGCCACCGCCCGACCGGCAGCCACGTGCGCCAGTGGATCCCGGCAGGAACAGCCGTTCCCGCCTCCGGCATCCCACAACCGGTCCCGGACGCCTTCCTCGCCCTGGCCGGCCCGGCTCCGCGAGAACTGCCGCCGGAACAAGTGGACCGTCTGGTCCGGGACGTGGAGCGGGGCCGGTACGCTGCGCTC
This sequence comes from Streptomyces ochraceiscleroticus, assembly GCF_000720485.1. Taxonomy (GTDB): domain Bacteria; phylum Actinomycetota; class Actinomycetes; order Streptomycetales; family Streptomycetaceae; genus Streptomyces; species Streptomyces ochraceiscleroticus. The sequence continues at coordinate 99,839 of NZ_JOAX01000009.1, forward strand.
CACCACCTGCCCCCGGAACTCGCCGGCGCCGTCGTGACACCCCGGCGCGTCGTCCTCTTCCGCGGGGTATGCAGCGCCGACCAGCTCTTCTTCCGCGTAGCAGGCGGCTGGACACACTGGTCGGGCGACCCGCGCGATCTCCTCGACGGGCCACCGGAGTTCGACCGCGAGACGCTGTGGCGCGCTTGCCGTGGCGAGGACGTCTTTGTCTACCCCGGCCTGGGTCTGCTGCCTCCCGGCCGTCTTGCCGTCGCGGACGGCCGGACCGCGCGCACCGAGACCTACGACGAGATCACCGCGCTACCGCTGCCGCGCCGCACATCGCTCCGCCGCTACGCCGACCTGGCCCACGAACTGCTGAGGGAGGAGATCCGCCGCTACGCGTCCGGCGGCCGCATCGGCGTCCTGCTCTCCGGGGGCGTCGACTCCGCCACCGTACTCGCCGCGCTCGCCGACCAAGGGGCCGACGTCACCGCCTACCACATGCACAGCGCCGACCCGCTCGCCGACGAGTCACCGCGGGCGCGCGAGGTGTGCCGTGCGCTGTCGGTCCCGCTGGTGATGGTGGACCCGCCCGGCGAGGACGAGTCCTACTTCCCCGTCGCACACGACTTCCCGCTGCCCTTCAACCACGTCTGGTTCCGCCGCCTGGACCTGACGGCCCGCCGGATCGCCGAGGACGGGGTACGTACACTGCTCACCGGTCTGGACGGGGACGTCGTCTTCGGCCCGCTGCGCTACGGGCTGTACGACATCGCCGTCGCGGACGTACCGTGGCGCGAACGGTGGGCCATGGCCAACGGACTGTGCAGTTCCCGCTGGGAGCTGAGCCGCATCGTCCGCAGCCTTCGCCCCGGCTACTCGCTCTACGAGGACCCGGAAGCGAGCGCCGAGACCGAGCGCGCGAGCGACTTCCTCGTCCCCGTCCCCGGCGCCTGCCCCGAGCGCTACGAGCCGGATTCGGCAGCGCAGGAACACACCCTGAACCTCACGGTCTGGCGGCCGCACGGCCTCCACTGTGCCAAGCCCTGGGGCGGCCGGGGGCTGCGCCGGCTGGCGGCCCGGCTGCCCAACGCCTATCGAGTCATCCCGTACGCGGGGCGCACCATCGACAAGCCCGTGTTGCGTCTCGCCGCCGCCCGCCGTGGCATCCCCTCCCGCGTGTGGCGCCACTATGGGCGGGACTGGCTCGGCTCACCGGACGAGACGTGGTGCCTGCGCCACCCGGAAGCCGTCGCGGACGTGCTCGGCGGGCCCGGTGCCCGGCTGGCCGCCTTGGGCGTCGTCGATCCGCGCGGCCTTGCCGCCGTCCTCGCCGATCCGCGCGCACTGCGGCGCAATGCCGAGAACCTGCTGTGTACGGCCATGGTTGAGCTGTTCCTGCGCGACCTGGCGCACAAGTCCGCCCCGGTTCCCGGCGCGTGAACGCCCGACACGGGCCGCCGGTCCCCGCCCACCAGGTGAACGCCGTGGGCCCAGCCCCTGCGACAGGAGACCCCCGATGCCTCTGATCCGCCTCGCCGAACAGACCGTCTTCGACCCCGCCGACGGTACGGGAGTCCTCCTGGACACAGCCGAAGGCGTCTACTTCGAGCTGAATCCCACCGCGACCCTCTTCCTGGAGGCGGCACTGCGTTGCGAGACGTACGACGAAGTCGTCGGCGACCTCGCGGAACGCATCGACGCCAACGAAGGCGAACTGCGCGAGGGCATCACCTCGCTCGCCGCCCAGCTTGCCGAGAGCCGCCTCATCGAGCCGAGCGGCGTGATGCCGTGACGGACGGGGCGATGCCGGGCCGGGGGACCGCGCACCGATCGGCCGTGCACCGACCGACCGCGGACTGGGCCTTCCTGCTGTGGGGCGATGATGCGGTCGGGCCCGTGCCCCGTACGTCCCCTTCGGCGCGGCTGGCCGCCGCCGTGCACACGGCACGGGCGCTGCGGGTCCTGGGCCGGCACGGCTGGGGAGCGGCGCAGGCCAGGCTGCGCGACCTGCGGCCGTCCACGGGCGCCCACCGCGGCCTGCCGGAGGCGACAGCCATCCGCATCGCCCGCCGCGAACTGCCCCGCTGCCAGCTCGTGATCCGGCTGGCCGACCCCAACGCGCTCTGTCTGGCCAGGTCGTTCGCCCTGGCCGTACACCTGTCGACGATCGGGCTGCCGGCCGAGACCGTCATCGCCCGGCAACGGTCGTCGATCGGCGCCCGGTTCGCCTTCCACTCCTGGACCGAACTGTACGGCGAGGTCCTCAACGACGTCCCGGTCGTGCAAAGCGGCCACACGGTACTCCAGCGGGTCGGGTGCACCGCACTCCACTGACTCCAGTGCGGAAGGTGTTCGCCGGCTCGTCCCCTCTCAGAACGGGCGGGGTGGCAGCAGCACCGCGAGTTCCTGGGCCGCGTTCGTCAGGGCGGGGCGCAGGGACAGCAGGTCCGGTGCCGGCATGCGGAAGGCGGGGGCGGCGACCGAGAGGGCGGCGTGGGCGACGCCGTCCGGGGCGAGGATGGGGACGCCCAGCGCCCGGATGCCCGGCTCGTGTTCCTCGTCGGCGACGGCGTGGCCTTCGGCCCGTACCTTCTCGATCTCGGAGCGGAACGCCGCGCGGTCGGTGATCGATTGGGGGCCCAGCTTGGTCAGTTCGACGCCTTCGATGAGCGCTTCGCGTACCTCGGCGGGTGCGAAGGCGATCAGTACCTTGCCCATCGAGGTGCAGTGCACCGGGCCGTGCTTGCCGGGCTCGCCGCGCACGCTCACCTGCTGCGGGCCCTCGACGTGGTGGATGTAGAGCTGCTTGTCGCCGTCCAGTACCGACATCAGGACGGCTTCCCGGCAGGTCTCGGCGAGCCTGCGCATCACCGGCAGCGCGACGCCCGCGAAGCCGTGCGCGTGCGAGACGCGCTGACCGAGCTGATACACCCGTAGCCCCAGTGTGTAGTGCTTGGTGCGGGCGTCGAACTCCACGAAGCTGTCCCGGGTCAGGGACTTCAGGAGCCGGTAGCACGTGCTGGTCGGGAAGCCGGAGGCGCGGGCCAGCTCGGAGAGGGTGACGCCGGCCGGGCGCTCGCCGAGCAGGGTGAGGACGTGCAGGGCCTTGCCGACCATGTCGGAGGCCGGGGTGCTGGTGGACATACGGTCAGTTTCCCATACGGCTTCTCGCATGGCGGCAAGGCTTTCTCCCAGTCGGAAACAATCCGTTGACAGGCGGAAACGCGGCCGTCATTCTCTTTTCAGTTAGCGGCAGTGCTTGCCACATCGTGGCAACTAGCCCTGCCCCGCTGCCCTTTCCGTCTCGGGAGAAAGGCCACCTGGATGTCGACCCCGCACCCGGCCGCCGCCCCGGCGCCCGCCGTCGCCGCCCTCAGCCGCCGGCGCTGGACCCGGCTGATGCCCGTGGTCTTCGTGACCTACAGCTTCGCCTACCTCGAACGCTCCAACTTCTCCGTGGCCGCCGCCGGCGGCATGGCCGACGACCTGCACATCACCGGCTCCGTCTCGGCGCTGCTCGGCTCGCTCTTCTTCCTCGGCTACTTCGCCTTCCAGATCCCCGGCGCCGTCTACGCCGAGCGACGGAGCGTCAAGAAGCTCATCGTGTGGTGCCTGCTGCTGTGGGGCCTGCTCGCCACCGCGCAGGGACTGATCCCCGACGTACGCGTGCTGATGGTGGTGCGCTTCCTGCTCGGCGTCTCCGAAGCCGCCGTCCTGCCCGCGATGGTCATCCACATCACCCACTGGTTCACCGCCCGCGAGCGCGGCCGCGCCAACACCTGGCTCATCCTCGGCAACCCCGCCACCGTCCTCTGGCTCACCGTCGTCTCCGGCTACCTCGTCGAATGGGTCGGCTGGCACGGCATGTTCATCGCCCAGGGCGTACCGGCCCTGGCCTGGGCGTTCGTCTTCCACAAGTGCATCGACGACCACCCGCGGGACGCCAAGTGGCTCACGCCCGAGGAGCGCACCGCGCTGGAAGGTGCCCTCGCCGCCGAACAGGGGCGGCTGCCGGCCGGCGGCAGCTACCTCGCCGCGCTCCGCTCCCGCAACGTCGTCCTGCTTTCCCTCCAGTACTTCCTGTGGAGCCTCGGCGTCTACGGCTTCGTCTTCTGGCTGCCCTCCATCGTCCGCGCCGGCAGCGACGAGGGCATCGGACTCACCGGACTGATCTCGGCGCTGCCGTACCTCTTCGCCTGCGCCGCGATGCTCTGGAACAGCCGCGCCTCCGACCGCGCCGGCGCCCGCAGCCGGTACGTCTGGCCCTGGCTGCTGCTCGGCGCCGCCGGCTTCTACGGCTCCTATCTGCTCGGCGACGCGTTCTGGCTGTCGTACCCGCTGCTGTGCGTCGCCGCGGCCGGTATGTACGCGCCGTACGGCCCCTACTTCGCCACCATCCCCGAACTCCTCCCGCAGAAACTGAGCGCCGCCGCCGTCGGCCTCATCAACTCCTTCGGCGCGCTCGGCGGCTTCGCCGGCAGCTACCTGATCGGCACGCTGAACGACGTGACCGGCTCCACCGCCACTTCGTTCCTCACCATGGCCGGCTGCCTCGTACTCGCCGCCGCGCTGATGTTCGCGGTAAGGGCGCCCCGGGCCCACGCCGCCCCGGTGCCGCGGCCGGCACCCCTCACGAAGGACGCCTGACAGCAGCATGCGCATCGCCCGAATCGCCCACGCCGGCGGCACCGCACACGCCGTACTCGACGGAGACACCGCCGAGGTCATCGCCGACCCCTTCGGGGCCGGGGGAGCGGCCCACGGCGCCGCCGGCCGGGCGCCCGTCCGCCTCGGCCCCCGCCTGCCCCTCGCCGAGGTCCGGCTGCTCGCCCCCGTCCAGCCGCGCACGGTCGTCGGCATGGCCCACAACACCGGACCGGCCGACCGCGAACTGCCGCCCCAGGCATTCCTCAAGCCCGCCCGCTCCGTCATCGGCCCGGACGAGCCGGTGTACCTCCCGGACGGTATCGGCCGCGTCGACGCCGAGGCCGAACTCGCCGTCGTCCTCGCCGCCTCGCCCGCCGGACACACCCCCGACACCGTCCTGCGCACCGTCTTCGGCTGGACCGTCGCCAACGACCTCACCGCACGCGACCTGCAACGCAACGACCCACTGTGGACCTCGGCCAAGGGCCACCCGGGCTTCACCCCGCTCGGCCCCTGGATCGAGACCGGGCTCCCCGCACCCGACGACACCGAAGTGGCACTCGCCCTCGACGGCGTACCGCTGCGCCCCGCCTCGACCCGCGAACTCGCCCGCGGCGTGGCCGAGATCCTCTGCTGTCTCGGTGGCTTTCTGCCGCTCGGCCCCGGCGATGTGATCCTCACCGGCGCCCCCGGTGAGTACGGTCCGGTCCGGCCCGGCGGCCGCGCCGACGCCACCGTCGCCGGCATCGGCACCCTGACCACCCCTGTCCACGCCGGAGGCCCCCGTTGACCCCGACCCCCCTTCCGCCGCCCCGCCTCGACGTGGTGACCTTCGGCGAGGTCATGGGCATGCTCGTCGCCGCCGACGACGGACCGCTGGCCGACGTCACCCACTACACCCGCTCCCTGGCCGGCGCCGAGATCAACGTCGCCACCGGACTGGTCCGCCTCGGCCACACCGCTGGCTGGGTGGGACGCGTCGGCGACGACCCGCTCGGCGCCCACGCCCTCGCCGCCCTGCGCGCCGAAGGCGTGGACACCGCCCAGGTGACCGTGGACCCTGACGCCCGCACCGGCTTCCAGCTCAAGAGCCGCGTCGCCGAGGGCGACCCGGAGGTCGTGTACTTCCGCAAGCACTCCGCCGGCAGCCGCCTCGCGCCCTCGGAAGCCGCCGACGCCTACATACGCGGCGCCCGCCACCTCCACGTGACCGGCATCCCCGCCGCCCTCTCATCCACCGCGCGCGCCTTCACCCACCGCGCCATGGCCGCGGCCCGCGACGCCGGGCTCAGCATCTCCTTCGACCCGAACCTGCGCCCCGCGCTCTGGCCCGACCGCGACGAGATGGTGCGGACCGTCAACGACCTGGCGGCCCGCGCCGACTGGGTACTGCCGGGGCTGGGCGAGGGCCGGCTGCTCACGGGGGCGCAGGACCCGGCCGACGTGGCCGGCTGGTACCTGGCGCGTGGCGTGCGCCGCGTCGTCCTGAAGGACGGGGCACGCGGCGCCACGCTGTACGACCGCACCGGCGGGGCGTGGACACAGCCCGTCCTTCCCGTACGGGCCGTGGACACCGTGGGTGCGGGCGACGGCTTCGCGGCCGGGCTGATCAGTGCCCACCTGGACGGGCTCGGCCCGCGGCAGGCCCTCGCCCGGGCCGCCGCCGTGGGCGCCCTCGCCACCACCAGCCACGGCGACCGGGACGGCCTGCCGACCCGCGCCCGGCTGGAGAGCTTCCTCCGCACGCACGCGGCCGCCTGAACCACCCCGAACAGACCGAGAACTACGAGGAGTTGGCCCCATGGCCGTACACCTGCAGATCGCCCTGGACCGGATGCCCCTGGAACGGGCGGTCCGGCTCACCGAGGCCGTCGCGCCGCACGCCGACTGGATCGAGGTCGGCACCTCGCTGATCAAGCACTTCGGGATGCGCGCCGTGACCGAGGTGGCCGCGGCCGCGGGGAAGGTCCCCGTACTGGCCGACCTGAAGACCGCCGACGACGCGGTCTTCGAGTTCACGCTCGCGTACGACGCGGGCGCCGCCTCCGCGACCGTCCTCGGTGCTGCCGCCGACGCGACCCTGGACGCCGCCGTACGCGTCGCCGCCGAGCGCGGCGCCGAGACCGTGGTCGACCTGATGCAGACCACCGAGGAGCGGCGGACCGCCCTCGCCGCCCGGCTCCCGGCCGACGTCGTCCTGGCCGCGCACGTCGGCAAGGACGCCCAGCGGACCGGCGGGAACCCCGCCGACCTGCTCGGGCCCTGGCGGCAGGGCCGACGGGTCGCCGTCGCGGGCGGCCTGACCGCCGCCGACTTGCCGGCCTTCGCCGGCCCCGACGACATCCGCGTCATCGTCGGCTCAGCGGTGACGGCGGCCGCCGACCCCGAAGCGGCGGCCCGTGCCCTCGCCGCGGCCGCGGGCCGCTGACACCCGTACACCTCACGGAAGGAACCACCTCATGCCCGCACACGACGAACTCTCCACCGCAGCAAGCCTCCTGGACACCGTCCAGGCAGAGCTCCGCGGCGTCCTCGCCGCCGTCGACGCCACGTCCCTCGACGCGCTGGCCACCGTCCTCCTGCGCGCCCGGCGCATCTTCGTCGCCGGCGAGGGCCGCTCCGGGTTCATGGCCAAGGCGTTCGCCATGCGGCTGATGCACCTGGGCCTGCCCGTGCACGTCGTCGGCGAGACCACCACCCCGGCCGTCGCCGCCGGCGACACCGTCGTCGCGGTCTCCGGATCGGGGACCACGGCCGGCACCGTGCGGGTGGCCGAAGCGGCCGTCAAGGCCGGCGCCGAGGTGCACGCCGTGACCACCGCGCCGGACTCCCCGCTCGGCACCCTGGCCGCAGCCGTCCTGCTGCTGCCCGCCGCGACGAAGTACCGGCGGCCCGGCGAAGCCCCCAGCGTCCAGCCGCTGTCCAGCCTCTTCGACCAGGCCACCCATGTCACCCTGGACGTCGTGGCGCTCCGCCTCGCGAACCTCCTGGAGGTCGACAACGAACGGGCCCGCACGGCACATGCCAACACGGAGTGAGTGACCACCGGTGATGGCGGCCGCGGTCGGCGCGAGCGTGACCCCGGCCGCTTCCGCTACGGTCACCGCCGCCTCTTCGCGGGCCGCGCGGGTCCGATGCGGTATTTCTCGGCACGATCCCGACAGCAAAACGCGCCAAACGGGCGAAGCTGGACATGCCAGGTGAATATGCGTAGTTTCGCTTCACATTCACCGCGCTCGCGCCTGCGCTGCGGACCTGCGCGCACGCGCCTACCGAGGGATCGGATACATGGACAATGAGCCCGTCCGGCACACACCGGCCACGCTCCTCGCATGAGCACGGAAACGCTGACGGCCGAGGCCGACTTCGTCGCCCCCCGCGCGGCCATCGACGATCTCCTCCGGGAGTTCCTGACGGAGAAGGCGCACACCGCCGCCATGCCGGGCCAGTCGGCGCTCGCTCTCCTGCTGCGTGACTTCCTCGACGGAGGGAAGCGGGTGCGCCCACTGCTGTGCGTGACCGGATGGCACGCGGCAGGGGGGCCGGGTGACCCCGCGAACGCCGTCAGGGTGGCCGCCTCCATCGAACTGGCGCATGCCTGCGCTCTCGTCCACGACGACATCATGGACGCGGCCGACAGCCGCCGCGGACGCCCCACGGTGCACCGGGTCCTGGCCGACAACCACCAACTGCCGTCGATGGCCGAGCGGTTCGGCCTCAGCGGGGCCATCCTCGTGGGTGACCTCGCCCTCGTCTGGTCCGACGAACTGCTGCACACCACGCCCATGCCCGACACCCACCGGGCAGCCGTACTGCGCTGTGTCGACCTCGCGCGGAGCGAGCTGATCGCCGGTCAGCACCTGGACCTGCTCACCACCGGCGACCTCGACGTGAGCGTCGAGACGACGCTCACCGTCGTCCGCTACAAGACGGCCAAGTACACCGTCGAACGCCCCTTGCAGGTAGGCGCCGCCCTCGCCGGTGCCGGGCAGCAGGTCATGGACGCGTGCAGCGCCTTCGGCGTGCCCCTGGGGGAGGCGTTCCAACTCCGGGACGACGTGCTCGGAGTGTTCGGCGACCCGGACCGGATGGGCAAGTCGCACCTGGACGACCTCCGCGAGGGCAAGTGCACCAGCCTCATCGCCCATGCCCTGCGTGCCGCCGTTCCCGCCCAGGCCCGCCGGCTGCGCGCACTGATCGGCGACCCGCACCTGGGGGAGCCGGAAGCCGCGGAGGTCCGGGACATCCTCATGAGCACCGGCGCCCGGGCCGCGGTCGAGCGGATGATCGAGGAGAGGTACCGGCAGGCCCTGGACGCCCTGGCCGCCGCGCCCTTCCCGCCCGCCGCGGTCCGCACGCTGGAGACCGTCGCCGAGGCGACCGTACACCGCACGGCATGAGTCCCGCGGACACGCACACCCACACCGCCTGCCCGAGCACGGAGTACGGAGCCGAGCAATGACCACGTTGACGACGAGCGCGCCCGCGACGGTGGCACACACCATCTGGCGGGAAGTCCGGGTGAGTTGGCTGTTCATCCGTGTCGACCGCTGGGCCACCGTGTTCCCCGCCACCTGCTTCGTCATGGCGGCCGCCAGCCACGCACGGCTCGCCCCGGGAGAGGCCGTAGCCGTCGTCGCCGCCGGAGCGCTGTACTTCTGGCTGTTCGTCTACGAGCACAGCCTGGCCAACCAGATCGTCGGCGTCGAAGAGGACCGCGTCAACAAGCCCGCACGCCCGCTCGTCACCGGACAAAGCAGCGTCCGGGGCGCCCGGCTGCGCCTGGCCGCCGTCAGGATTCTCTTCCCCCTCTACGGCTACTGCCTGGGCGTCCTGGAATGGGCCCTGTTGTGGCAGCTCCTGTCCCTGCTCCACAACGGCTACGGGTGGAGCCGTCACTGGCTCGGGCGGAACCTCTACGTGGGCATCGGGATCGTCGCCCAACTGCCCGCCGCGTGGGAGATCGCCACCGGTCTCACGCCGTACGCCTGGCGCTGGATCGCGACGCTGGCGATCACCGCGTCCCTCCTGATCTCCGTGCAGGACCTCCGCGACATGGCCGGCGACCGCGCGGTCCACCGCTCCACCATGCCGATCGTCCTCGGGGAGCGGCGTACCCGGATCCTCCTGTGCGTCGGCTTCGCCGTCGGACCGGCGGCCATTCACCACTTCCTGATGGCCCCCGCCGGAACACACTGGTGGACCGTCGCCACGGACGTCCTCCTGGGGGGCTGGAGTCTGTTGCTGGCCGCCCGGGTCGCCTTGCTGCGCGGACCGGAGAACGACCAGCGGACCTACCGCCTGGTGGAACAGTGGTACACCTTCGCTCTCGCCGCCTCCATCTACACACTTCGCTGACCAAGGAGGCCCGTCGTGCGGGCAGAGGACACGCAACGGCCGTCACGGTTGCGGATCGGCGGGGTGTGGAAGGCGTACGGCCGCAGGCAGGTGCTGCGCGGCGCCGACCTCGACGTACGGGCAGGGACGCTGACCGGAGTCGTCGGTGAGAACGGCGCGGGCAAGAGCACACTGCTCCGGATCGCCGTGGGGCAGCTGACACCCGACCGCGGCACGGTGGTACGGGCCGGGGCGGTGGGGTACTGCCCGCAACACGCCGTGCTGAACGACTCCTTCACCGTCGGACAGCACCTGCGGCTGTTCCAGGTGGCGCACCGGCTGCCGACGCTGGACCGGGCCCACGAACTGATGGACCTCCTGGGGCTCACCGACTGCCGGCGACAGCGCACCGGCGAACTGAGCGGAGGGACGCGGCAGAAGCTCAACCTGCTGCTCGCCCTGATGCACGACCCGCAGCTCCTGGTACTGGACGAGCCCTACCAGGGCTTCGACTGGGACACCCATCAGCGTTTCTGGTCCCTGGCCGCCCGGCTGCGCGACGAGGGCCGGTCGATCGTCGTGGTCTCGCACCTGCTGCACGACCTGCACCATTTCGACGCGGTCGGCCGTCTGCGCGAAGGCCGCCTCGACATCGAGGAGCTCGTCCGATGAGTCTGCACCGGGCGGCGTTCGCCGAGATGCTGCGCTGCACCCTGCTGGGCCACCTGCGCAACCGTCTGGCCCTGCTCCTGGCGGTCGTGTTCATCCCCGCGTGGATCGCCGTGGCGCGCCTGTGCGCTCCGGACCGGCCGCTGCGCTTCGCCTTGGACGCCGCCGGCACCGACGCCCTCGCCCGGGCGAGTCATGTCAGCGAGGTCGCCAACGCCCTCGCGGCCGTCACCCTGGTCACCGGATTCGTGATGTTCATGGAGACGTTCAAGGCCGGGGAACTGGACCGCCGGCTCCTCCTGGCCGGCTACCCCCGGGTCCCCATGCTGCTGGCCAAGGTCGCCGCCGTCGCCCTCATCGCTGCACTCCTGGCCCTGTACACCACGGCCCTGCTGTGGTTCGCCCTGCCCGTACGCCAGTTGGGGCCGCTGGCCCTTGCCGTTCTCGGTGCCGGACTCGCGTACGGCGGTATCGGCCTCCTGCTGGGCTCGTTGGTACGAGGTGAGCTGGAGGGCTTCTTCCTCGTCATCATGCTCAGCCTGGTCGACACCGGCCTGCAGAACCCCGTCCTCAACGTGGCCGACCTGCCCGGCCTCGCCGCACTTCCCCTGTACGGCGCGAACCAACTGGCGCTGGCCGCGGCGTTCACCTCCCTCGCCCCCTGGTCCCAGGGCCTCCTCTCGCTCGCCTGGTCCGCCGGGGCCGGCTCGCTGGCCCTGCTCGTCTTCCACGCCCGCACCCGCTCCCACTGCGAGGCGGGCACGGACCCGGACACCGGAACCGCCCCCGCTAGCGGGACCCGGCTCCGTTGTTCTGTCGCCGGACGTAGCGGCCCAGCGCGGTGAGGGGAAAGACGTGCCCGTACAGGCCGTAGTGCAGCGCGTTGAAATCGGGGATGGCGGTGCCGGTGCAGTACGGCTCGTCCCAGGAGCCGGAGGCCGACTGCGTGCGGATCAGCCGACGCACCCCGGCTTCGACCGCCGCGCCCTCGCGTTCCCCCGCGGAGAGCAGTGCGAGCAGTGCCCACGCGGTCTGTGAGGCCGTGGACGGGCCGCGTCCGGCGTACGACGGATCGCTGTAGGAGCGCCACTCCTCCCCCCAGCCGCCGTCCGCGTTCTGTACGGACTCCAGCCAGGCGACGGCACGCCGGACGGCGGGGTGGCCGAGCGGGACCCCGGCGGTGATCAGGGCGGGGACCACGCACCCGGTGCCGTAGAGGTAGTTCACCCCCCAGCGGCCGAACCAGGCACCGTTGTCCTCCTGCTCGTCGAGCAGCCAGCGGACACCGCGTCGGGTGCGCGGATCGTCCTTCAGCCCGAGAGCGGCCAGCATCTCCACGACGTGGGCGGTCACGTCGGCGGTGGGCGGGTCGGTGCAGTAACCGACGTCGAAGAAGGGGACCTTGTCGGGCAGGGAGCTGGTGTTGTCGGCGTCGAAGGCCCCCCATGCGCCGTTCTCGCTCTGCATACCGAGGTTCCAGCGCAGCGCCCTGCCCACCGCCGCCTCGACGCGCGCCGGGTCGGGGTGGGCGACACGGTGCAGCGCGAGCGCCACTTCCGCGGTGTCGTCGGTGTCGGGGGAGGTCTCGTTGTGGAATTCGAAGGCCCAGCCGCCGGGCTCCAGACGCGGCCGTCGCACGGCCCAGTCACCGCGACGCGTGGTCTGCCGGGCGAGCATCCAGTCGGCGGCCCCGACGAGTGCCGGGTGGTCGGCGGGCAGACCGGCGTCGACGAGCGCGATGGTGGAGAGGCAGGTGTCCCAGACGGGGGACTGGCACAGCTCCGTCCGCCGCACGCCGTCCTCGGGCCAGTCGGCATAGCTGTCCAAGGCGCCCAGGGCGGACTTGAGCACCGGGTGGTCCAGCGCGAAACCGTGCAGATACAAGGCGATCACGCCCAGTGTGCTGAAGGTGCGGATGCCTCCCCAGCCGCCGTCCGCCTCCTGGCGTGCGACGAGCCACTGGACGCAGGCGTTCACCGCGGTCCGGCGGACCCAGCGCGAGCCGACCCTGCGGTGGACGCGCAGAACAGTGTCCAGACGCTGGAAGAACCCCTCCCAACTGCCGATCGGAGCCTTGCGTGCCGGACGCGGGGGTGCGCCGCGGCCGGTGAAGAGCTCGTCGATGCGGAAGGGCGCAGGTTTCACGGGACGGTGCGCGCCGATCACGAGGAGCGGCACCAGTGCCAAGCGCATGAAGGAGTTGAAGGAGTAGATGTTCAGCGGTGCCCAGCGCGGCAGCGCGATCATCTCCGGCGGCATCTCGGGCAGGTCGTCCCAGCTCCACCAGCCGAACAGGGCGAGCCAGACGCGGGCCGGCAACTTACTGGCCGCCACCCCGCCGTGCTCCCGCGCCCACGCCGCCGAGCGCAGCATGTGCGGCTCGTCCGGGCCGTCCCCGGCCAGCCGGAGCGCCACGTACGCCTGGACGGTGGCCGTGATGCTGCCCGGATTGCCGTGGACGGCGGCCCACGACCCGTCCGCACGCTGCTGCGAGCGGAGCCAGCGGCCGGTCGCCGCGGTCACGCGCTCGTCCATGATGCCCAGGAACTGCCGCATCAGCAGGTCCTGGGCATCGAACATCGGGTCGGACCCCATGACGCCGCGCCAGTACCCCTCGGCGTGCTGCCGCTCCAGCAGATGGTCCGTGGCCCGCCGCACCGCTCGCCGAGCGGCCTCCTCGGTCTGCTCGGCGGCGGCTTCCGCCCGTGACGAGTCGTCGGCTGTGGTCGTCATGGCACTCCTGCACGTCACGGGAACCGAATATGCCGCGAAACTATACGTAAGGGATAAGTCGGCACATTGGGACGCGCGGGCAGGCACGTATCCGTCTCACGGAAGGCCACGCGGTGGGGTCAGCGCAGGCACGGCCGCCGTCAGCTTTCGTAGCCCGCCGTCAGCCGCGGGTCCCGGGTGGCGACCGGCTCCAGGATCGCCTCGACGGCCTTGAGCACCTCCGGCTCCAGCGTCACCCCTGCCGCCTTGACGTTCTCCGTGACCTGCTCGGGCCGCGAGGCGCCGATGATGGCGGCGGAGACGTTGGGGTTCTGCAGGACCCAGGCCACCGCGAGCTGGGCGAGCGAGAGCCCGGCCTGCTCGGCGAGCGGCTTGAGCTGCTGGACGCGCTCCAGTACCTCGTCCCGCAGCCAGCGCGCGACGAAGGTGGCGCCGCCCTTCTCGTCCGTGGCGCGCGTCCCGGCCGGCAGCGGCGCGCCCGGAAGGTACTTGCCGGTCAGCACGCCCTGGGCGATCGGCGACCAGACGATCTGGCCGATGCCCAGCTCCTCACTGGCGGGCACCACCTCGGCCTCGATGACCCGCCACAGCGCGGAGTACTGCGGCTGGTTGGAGATCAGCGGGACGTGCAGCTCGCGGGCGAGGGCGTGGCCCGCGCGGAGCTGGTCGGCGGTCCACTCGGACACGCCGATGTAGTGCGCCTTGCCGGACCGGACCACGTCGGCGAACGCCTCCATGGTCTCCTCCAGCGGGGTGCTGTGGTCGTAGCGGTGGGCCTGGTACAGGTCGACGTAGTCGGTCCGCAGCCGGCGCAGCGATCCCTCGATCGACTCCATGATGTGCTTGCGGCCCAGGCCCCGGTCGTTCCGGCCCGTGCCGGTCGGGAAGTAGACCTTGGTGAAGATCTCCAGCCCCTCGCGCCGCTCGCCCTGGAGCGCGGCGCCGAGCACGGACTCGGCGCGGGTCTCGGCGTAGACGTCGGCGGTGTCGAAGGTGGTGATGCCCGCGTCCAGCGCGGCACGGATACAGGCGGTGGCCGCGTCCTGCTCGACCTGCGAGCCGTGTGTGAGCCAGTTGCCGTACGCGATCTCGCTGATGGTCAGGCCACTGCGGCCCAGTCGGCGGTATTCCACGGTGTCAGCTCTCCTCAGTAGGACTTCTGCCCCTTCGGCACCATCCTGCCCCGTGGCTGCATGACTCCGGTGACGTGGGTACTCGGCTGATCGATCCCGGGGCAGGCGCGTGGCGCGCCGGTCTTCACGCGTGTCTGTGATGACTCGGGCGGCCGTCGCACGGTAGAAGGACGGGTAACCGGGCCCCCGCCGCCAATACGAAGGAGGTCCCTTGAGTAGGAAGAATATCTTTGTCGTCGGTCTGGACGAGGGAAACCTGACCGAGCTGGAGGCTCTTCCCGACGCCGGGGAATACGCCTTTCACGGCCTGCTCACCCCCGAGGAGCTGCAGGTCGGAGAGGTGTCCGTGCCGCAGCTCCTGGAAAAGGCGTACGGCATTCTGGACGCCTTCGAAGGCAGCATCGACGCCATCGTGACCTACTGGGACTTTCCCGCGAGCACTCTCGTGCCGATTCTGGGCGAGCGGTACGGAACGCGTACCACCAGCCTGGAGTCCATCGTCAAGTGCGAGCACAAATACTGGAGCCGGCTGGAACAGCAGAAGGTCATCGATGAACACCCGCGGTTCGGGATGGTCGATCTCTCCGCCGAGCACCCAGAGCCGCCCGAGGGTGTGCGCTTCCCGATGTGGCTCAAGCCTGCTCTGTCCTATTCCTCGGAACTCGCCTACGGAGTGAAGGACGAGAAGGAGTTCCAGGAGGCCGTGGCGAAGATCCGCGAGGGCATCAGCCGGGTCGGGCGCCCCTTCGAATACATCATGGAGCAGATGGAGCTGCCCCCGGAAATGGCCGGAGTCGGCGGCCAGGTATGCCTCGCGGAAGAGGCGATCGCCGGAATACAGGTGGCCGTGGAGGGCTACGTCCTCAACGGTGAGGTCACCGTCTACGGCACGCTGGACTCCATCAATTACCCCGACAGCTCCAGCTTCCTGCGCCACCAGTACCCCTCTACCCTGCCGCCGGACGTCGTGCAACGGCTGCGCATCGCCAGCGAGCGGGTGATGCGGCAGATCGGCATGGAGTCGGCGACCTTCAGCATTGAATTCTTCTACGACCCGCACACCGACGCGATCAATCTGCTGGAGATCAATCCCCGGCACTCGCAGTCGCACGCGCAGATCTTCCACTACGTCGAAGGCGTGCCGAACCACCACATCATGGTCGCCCTGGCCCTCGACAAGGACCCGCGGCTGACGTACGGCACGGGCCCCTACCGCATGGGCGCCAAGTGGTACTACCGCTGGTTCACCGACGCGGTGGTGAAGGACGTGCCCTCCGACGCGGACATCGAGCGCATGGAGCAGGAGATCCCCGGCGTCCGCATCGACATGGTGCCGGAACCGGGCAAGCGTCTCTCCGACAGCCCGCAGCAGGACAGCTACAGCTGCGAACTGGCCCACATCTTCACCGGCGCCGACAGCGTGGAGGAGATGACGGAGAAGTACGACCGCTGCGTGGCGGCCCTGAACCACCACTTCGAGGGCACCCCGCCGCCGGACGGCACCGGACGCTGACCGCCGGCCCGCCGGCGAGGCGGGCGAACCCCGGCACCCAGGAAAGGAGCACGGCAGCCGCATGCAGTACGTGAGCGACCTGCCCTACGCGACGAAGGAAGAGGACCACGTCGCGATCCCCATGCCCGACGGCACCCGGCTCTCCGCGCACATCTGGCGCCCCGTCACCTCCGACGGAGAGCCGGTACCGGCGATCCTGGAGTACATCCCGTACCGCAAACGGGACCTCACCTCCGTCCGCGACTCGATCCACCACCCCTATATCGCCGGACACGGCTACGCCTGCGTCCGCGTCGACCTGCGCGGCACCGGCGACTCCGAGGGCGTCCTGCTGGACGAGTACCTGGAACAGGAACAGGCCGACGCCGAAGAGGTACTGGCCTGGCTCGCCGCCCAGCCCTGGTGCGACGGGAACACCGGCATGATGGGCATCTCCTGGGGCGCCTTCGCTTCCCTCCAGGTCGCCGCCCGCCGGCCGGCGAGCCTGCGTGCCATCGTCATCGCGTCCTTCACCGACGACCGGTACTCCGACGACATGCACTACATGGGCGGCACGCTGCTCTCGGACAACCTCGCCGAGGCCGGCACCATGTTCGCCTACGCCACCTGCCCGCCCGACCCTGAAGTGGTCGGCGACCGCTGGCGCGACATGTGGCACGAGCGGATGGAGGCCAGCCGCCCCTGGGCCCTGGAGTGGCTGCGCCACCAGCGCCGCGACGACTACTGGCGGCACGCCTCGGTCTGCGAGGACTACGACGCCGTCCAGGTGCCCGTCCTCGCCTCCAGCGGCTGGGCGGACGGCTACTCCAACGCCGTGTGCCGGCTGCTGAGCAACCTCGACGTGCCGCGCAAGGGACTCATCGGCCCCTGGTCGCACAAGTTCCCGCACCTGGGCGAGCCCGGCCCCGCCATCGGCTACCTCCAGGAAGTCGTGCGCTGGTGGGACCACTGGCTCAAGGGCGCCGACAACGGCGCGATGGACGGCCCCATGCTCCGCACCTGGATGCAGGACAGCATGCCGCCCTCCACCTCCTACGAGCAGCGGCCAGGCCGCTGGGTCGGCGAACCCGTCTGGCCCTCGCCGCGCATCAAGCCGAGCGTCCACCCCCTCAGCCGGCACCGCATCGGCCCGGCACGTACGGAGGACGCGGCGGAGACCGACGACGAGACGGTGAGAGGCGACGCGCTGACCGTCGAATCCCCGCTGTCCGTCGGCCAGTTCGCCGGCAAATGGGCCTCCTACAACGCGCCGCCCGACCTGCCGTACGACCAGCGCGAGGAGGACGGCGGCTCGCTCGTCTTCGACAGCCCGCCGCTCACCGAACGTCTTGAGCTCATGGGCACCGCCACCGTCGAACTGGAGGTCTCCGCCTCCGAGCCCGTCGCGATGGTCGCCGCCCGGCTCTCCGACGTCGCCCCCGACGGCGGCGCCACCCGCGTGACGTACGGCCTGCTCAACCTCACCCGTCGGGACGGGACCGGCGAACCGCAGCCCCTCGAACCGGGCCGCCGCTACCGCGCCACCGTCCAGCTCAACTGCACCGCGCAGTCGTTCCCGGCCGGCCACCGCGTCCGCCTCTCGCTCTCCACCTCCTACTGGCCGCTGGCCTGGCCGCCGCCCCGCCCGGTCCGGCTGAGCGTCTACGAGGGGACGAGCACCCTCACCCTCCCGGTCCGGCCCAACGACGTACCCGACGACGTGCCCGACCCCGCCTTCGGCGAACCCGAGGGCACCGAGCCGGTCCCCGCCACCCAGTTGCTGCCCAAGGAACAGCGCTGGGACGTCAAACGCGACCTGGTCAACTACAACAACGCGCTGGAGATCGTGAAGGACGCCGGGCTGGTGCGGTACGAACAGCCCGGGATCGACGTCGGCCGCCGCGCGTACGAGCGGTACACCTCCGTCGCCGACGACTTCACCTCCGTACGCGGCGAATCGACCTGGACCATGCGCTTCCGGCGCGGCGACTGGGACGTGCACGTCGTCACCCACACCACCCTGTGGTCCAGCGAGGACTGCTTCTGCATCGACGCCACCCTCGACGGCTACGAAAGCGACCGCCGGGTCTTCTCCCGCACCTGGAACGAGACCCTGCCGCGCGACTCCCTGTGACCCGGGGTACCCGTCCAGCGCGTCGTCGGGAAAGGGGCGGACATGCGGTGTTCTGATGGCGGCATGGCGTGGGGCCGGGTGAGCAGCGTGGTCGAGGTGGCCGTGTGGTGGGCCGCGCTCTTCGCCCTCTGGCTGTTCCTGATCAGCACGGTCGACGCCCTGGAGATTCTCGTGGGCGGCTTGGTCTCGCTGGTCGGCGCGGCCGCCGCCGCGGCCGCACGCCGGGCGGTGACCGACCGGTGAACGCCTGGCTGGTGGCCGCCGCCGTCCTGATGGTGGCCGGCCTCGGCCCGGTCCTGTGGTGCGTGGCCACCGGACCGCTCCGCCGCCGCGTCGCCGCCCAGAACACCGGCACGCTGCTGGTCTGCCTCGTCCTGCTGCTGCTCGCCCGTGGCTACGCCCGCCCGCCGTACACCGACGTGGCCCTGGTCGTCGCCCTCCTCGGCCCGGTCGGCACCCTCGTGTACGCCCGGCTCCTCGGGCCCGAGATGGGCGACGACCCGCAGCAGGGGCCGCTCACCAAAGCCTTCGCGGTGATCGCCTCGGCGGCCGTCGTGCTGCCGCTGTGCGTCGCCGAGGGCCCCGGCCGGTCCCTGGTCAAACTCCTGCTCATCGGCGCGATCCTGGTCGGCGGCAATCTGATCTCCTCCAAGGCGCTGGCCGGCGCCCGCCCGAAGGAGGCGGACGACCATGGCTGACGTACTGATCGCCGTCGCGCTGCTGCTGGTCGCCGCCACCGCCACCGCCGCCGTCGCGGTCCGCGACCCGGCCCGCCAGGCCCTGGTCCTCTCCGTCCTCGGCCTCACCCTCACCCTGCTCTTCACCGTGCTGCAGGCCCCCGACGTGGCCCTCTCCCAGCTCGCCGTCGGCTCGGCGCTGACCCCGCTGCTGATCCTGCTGTCCGTACGCAAGGCCCGCCGCCGCTCCCTCGACCAAGTACGCGCGGAAAAGGAAGCGGAGGAGGGCGGCACATGAACCGACGGCTGCGGATGTGGGTGCTCCTGCTCGGGCTCGCCGGCACGGCGGCGCTGCTGGTCGCCGCCGCCTTCCGGCTCCCCGCCTTCGGCACCGGCTTCCACCCCTACGGCGACCGCGCCGTCCACGAGGCGCTGGCCCGGCAGACCGCCAACACGGTCGCCGCCGTCAACTTCGACCAGCGCGCCTTCGACACCCTCGGCGAGGAGACCATCCTCTTCGCCGCCGTCCTCGGCACCGTCGTCCTACTACGCCAGGCCCGCGACGAACGCCATGTCGAGCCGGCGCCGGCCGACGTCGCCGCGCCCGTACGCCGTTACGCCCTCGTCCTGCTGCCCGTCACGCTCGTCGCCGGGCTCTACATCGTCGCCCACGGCCAGCTCACCCCCGGCGGCGGCTTCCAGGGCGGCGTGGTCGCGGCCACTGCGCTGCACCTGCTCTACATCGCCGTGGACTACCGCGCACTGGAACGCATCCGCCCCCTCGGCCTCTTCGAAGTCGGCGACGCGGCCGGCGAAGCCGCGTACCTCGTCATCGGCGTCGCCGGACTGCTGGCCGGGTCCTCCTACCTCGCCAACACGATCCTGCCGCACGGCACGTTCAACACCCTCTCCTCCGGCGGCACCGTCCCGCTGCTCAACGCCGCCATCGGGATGGAGGTCGCCTGCGCGGTCGTCGTGCTCCTCGCCCGCTTCCTGGACCAGGCCGTCGAGATCGAGGGAGAAGGGGCAAACGAAGGAGAAAACGAAGGGGAAGGGGAACGGACATGATGGACGTACTGCCCTACCTGGTCGCCGCGTGGGTCTTCCTCGTCGGCTGCTACGGCCTCGCCACCAGCCGCAACCTCATCCACGCCGTCGGCTGCCTGGCCGTCTGCCAGGCAGCCACCTATGTCCTGCTGCTCGCCGTCGGCTACCGCAAGGGCGGCACCTCCCCGGTCTTCGCCGACTTCACCCCCGGCGCGCGCGCCGTCGTCGACCCCGTCGTCCAGGCCCTCGCCCTCACCGACGTCGTCGTCGGCGCCACCGTCACCGCCCTCCTCCTCGCCCTGGTCATACAGGTCGCCAAACGGCACCACACCCTCGACCCGGACGAACTGTCGGAGCTGCGCGGATGAACCACCTGCTGCCGCTGGCCGTCGCGGGACCGCTGCTGGGCGCCGCCCTCCTCGTCGCCGCAGGCCGCTTCGTACCGCGTGTCGTCGCGGAGGCCGTGGGCGGCGCCGTCGCCGCCGCCACCGCGGCCCTCATCCTCTACCTCCTGCTCGCCGTCCCCTCCCCGGTGATCGAATGGGTCGGCGGCTGGACCCCGCGCCACGGACACAGCGTCGGCATCGTCCTGCACGCCGACCACCTCGCCCTCGGCATGGCGGCGCTCGTCTCCCTCCTCGTTCTCGCCGTCCTTGTCTACTCCTGGCGCTACTTCGACGAACCGCCGCACAAACACGCCGGCTCCTTCCCGGCCCTGGTACTCCTCTTCCAGGCCGGCATGTGCGGCTTCGTCCTCACCGGCGACCTCTTCAACGCCTTCGTCTTCTTCGAACTCATGGGCGTGGTCGCCTACGCGCTGACCGGATACCGCGTGGAAGCCGCCAAGGCCGTCCAGGGCGGCCTCACCTTCGGCGTCGTCAACTCCCTCGGCGCTTACGCCATGCTGCTGGGCATCGGCCTGCTCTACTCCCGCACCGGCGAACTCGCCATGCGGCACATCGGCGCCGGGCTCGACGCCCGCGGCGCCCCCGACGCACTCGTTCTCGCCGCCTTCGTCCTCCTCCTCACCGGGCTGCTCGTCAAGGCCGCCGCCGTCCCCTTCCACTTCTGGCTCCCCGACGCGCACGCCGTCGCCCCGACCCCGGTCTGCATGCTGCTCTCGGGTGTCATGGTCGAACTCGGTGTGTACGGCACGGCACGCGTGTACTGGACGATCTTCGCCGGCCCCGGCGGCATCCCGCCCGAGGCCGTCACTCGCACGCTCCTCACCTTCGGCGTGCTCTCCGCCGCCGTCGGCGCGGTCATGTGCTGGTACCAACGCCACGTCAAACGACTGCTGGCCTACTCCACGGTCGCCCACACCGGCCTCTTCCTCATCGGCCTCGGACTGCTGAAGCCCGAGGCGACGAGCGGCATCGCGCTGTACGTCCTCGGGCACGCGGGTGTGAAGGCGGCGCTCTTCGCGTGCGCGGGCATCCTGCTGGACCGCTACGGCTCCATCGACGAGTACGAACTGCACGGCCGGGCCCCCGAACTACGCCTGACCGCCCTCTACTTCGTCGCGGGCGGACTGGCGCTCGCGGGGCTGCCCCCGTTCGGTACGGGTCTGGGCAAGGCCGTCACGGAAGAGGCCGCCGGGCCCTGGCTCACCGTCGTGTTCGTCCTGGTCTCCGCGGTCACCGGGGGAGCGGTACTGCGCGTCGCCGCCCGCGTCTTCGGCGGCTTCGGCCCGGCCCCGGCGGACGACGCGGAGTGCGAGACCAGCGGCGAACGCGAACAACCGGAGACCGAACAGCAGTTGACCCGGGTCCCCGACACCATGCTGGCCGTCCCGGGCGCACTGCTCGCCGGGGCACTGCTGGTGGGAGTGGTACCGGCCGTCCGTGCCGCCGTGGGGAGCGCGACGGACGAGGCGGCGGCCGGCGTGTCCGTGATTCCCGTACCGCCGCACTGGCCGGCCGCCGGAATGCTGCTCGGCGTACTCTCCGCGGCCGTCGCCGCCGCCCTCGCGTTCCTCGCCGTCCGCCGCCCCCAGCACACCCGCAGCCGCCACTGGGTCGACCCCCTGCGCCTCCTCCACTCCGGCCACATCGGCGATTACGTCGCCTGGACCGTCGCGGGGACGGCGCTGCTGGGGGCGCTGGCCCTGTCGGGGGTGCTCTGATAAATCCGTCGACAGCGCCCCTCCGCACCCGGCAAAGTGGCCGCCCGTGACGAGCAGTGAGCTGTGGACCCGTGCGACCGCCGACCGCTACGACGCCGAGGAGACCGAGATGTCCTCGGCCGCCGTCCTCGGACCGACTCTCGCCTTCCTCGCAGAGCTCGCCGGAGACGGCCGGGCACTGGAGTTCGCCATCGGAACCGGACGAGTGGGCGTCCCGCTCCGGGAACGCGGCGTGCCGGTGGTGGGCGTCGAACTGTCCGAGCACATGGCAGCGGTCCTGCGGAACAAGATCGACGAGGACACGCTCCCGGTAGCCATCGGGGACATGGCCACGACCGTCGTCCCCGGCGAGTTCACCCTGGTCTATCTCGTCTACAACACCATCACGAACCTGCTCACGCAGGACGAGCAGGTCGAGTGCTTCCGCAACGCCGCACGTCATCTGGGGCCCGGCGGCCGGTTTGTCATCGAGCTGGGCGTGCCGCCGCTGCGGTTCCTGCCGCCCGGCCAGGTCGCGGTGCCGTTCGACGTCTCCGAGCAGCATCTCGGCTTCGACACCTTCGACCTGGTCGAGCAGATTCTCGTCTCGCACCACTTCACCCGCGACGGCGGCGACGGCCGCTACCGCCGCGGCAGCTCCCGGCACCGGTACGCCTGGCCGGCGGAGCTCGACCTGATGGCACGGATCGCCGGGCTCGAGCTGGAACGCCGCGTCGCGGACTGGGACGGGACACCGTTCACCCAGGACTCCGCGAAGCACATCTCCGTGTGGCGCAAGCCGACCTGAGGTCGCTCGATCACCGCCCACACCTCGTCATCGACTTCACCAGGCCCGCGACGAGGTTCGCCCGCTCGGTCATGGCGTCGATCACCAGGTACTCGTGGTCGGCGTGTGCGCCGCCGCCGACCGCTCCGAGGCCGTCGAGTGTCGGCACCCCCAGCGCGGCCGTGAAGTTGCCGTCGCTGCCACCGCCGACCGCCATGCCGTCAATGCCGGGCAGCAACTGCCTTGCCAGCGCGAAGAGTTCGGCCGACGCCGAATCGGGCATCGGGGGACGGCCGACGGCTCCCTGAACCGTGATCCGAGCGCCTTCGAGATGCGGAGCCAGTGCCGCGAACGCGGACTCGATGCGCTCCTTCTCGCCGGCCGACTCGACCCGGACGTCGACGATGACGGTGGCCTCCGCCGGAACGACGTTGTCCAGGGTGCCGGCGGACGCGACGGTCGGGGTGACGGTCGTGCCGATCTCGGGCCGGCCGAGCGCCGCGATGTCCAGTACCTGGTGCGCCGCTTCGACCAGGGCGTTGATCCCGGCCGCGGGCTCCAGGCCCGCGTGCGAGGCCCGGCCCGCGATCGACACCTGGAACGTCCCGCAGCCCTTGCGGCCGGTCTTCAGGGCGCCGCCCTCGGCGGCGCCTTCGAGGACGAGCACAGCGCCACAGGCAAGGGCGCGTTCTTCGAGGAGCGCGCGGGAGGAGCGGGAGCCGACCTCCTCGTCGGCGGTCACCAGGATCTCCACGCCCGACCGGTCGTCGAGCGCCGCCACGCCGTGAATGGCCTGCACCAGACCGCCGAGCATGTCGAAGACCCCGGGACCGGTCGCCTGCCCGTCCTCCACCCTGAACGGGCGGCGGGCAAGGGTGCCCAGCGGAAACACCGTGTCATGGTGGCCGAGGATCAGCACGCGGGGATCGCCGCCGCCCGACCAGTGGACATGCGGCCCGGCCTCGCTCTCGACGAGGATCGCCTGCCCGCCGAGGCGGCTCTCGATGACCGCGGCGACCGCCTTGGCCGATGCCGTCAAGGCGTCGACATCGCGCGACGGGGACTCGACTTCGACGAGCGTCCTGAGGTCCTCGAGCATCGCCTCAACACGCACGGGAACGGCCTTGTGCATCACCATGCGGCAAGGGTAGTCGGCACGCCCTGGACTCAGCCGGTCCCCTCCGCCGTCGACGCGGAGGAGCCGCTGGGCGCATCGGCCGGGGCCTCCGTGATGTCCAGGAAGACATGGTCGGCCTGCGGCCAGGTGTGCTCGACCTCGCGCTTGATCCGTACGCACACCAGCTCCACCCGCTCGCTGTCCAGCCCCGGAGCCAGATCGATACGGGCCGCCACCAGCCATGAGTCCTCGCCGAGCCGCATCGTCAGCAGCGCCGCCACATTGTCGACCTCGGGCTGCGAGATGAGCAGCGCCCGGATGCGGTCCCGCAGGTCCTGGTCGACGGACTCACCGATCAGATGGTCGCGCGCCTCCTTGCCGAGCCGGTACGCCACGTACACCAGCAACAGCCCGATCGCGAACGATGCCGACGCCTCCCACGCCACCTCGCCCGTGAGCAGATGCAGCCCCATCCCGGCCGCCGCCAGCAGCACGCCGAGCACCGCGGCGCCGTCCTCCGCGAGGACCGTGCGCAGCGCCGGATCGCCGCCGCCGTCCTTCTGTACGCGTAGCTGATACACCGCCCTGACCAGCGAACTCCCCTCGGCGACAAAGGCCACGCCGAGCACGATCAGCCCCGCCGTATAGCCGCTCGGCGACTCCTGGGAGCCCTCGCTCAGCGCGCTGATCCCCTGGAAGAAGGAGAAGCAGCCGCCCATCACGAAGATGCCGACCGCGGCCAGCAGCGCCCAGAAGTACCGCTCCATGCCGTACCCGAAGGGGTGGCGGCGGTCGGCGGGGCGGCGGCTGCGGCGCAGCGCGGCGAGCAGGAACAGCTCGTTGAGGCTGTCGGCGACGGAGTGCGCGGCCTCGGACAGCAGCGCGGGGGAACTGGAGACCAGACCGCCGACCGCCTTTGCGACCGCGATGACGAGATTGGCGGCGAGCGCCACGACGACCGTCACCCGGGTCCGGCCGTCGGACTTCTTTCGATTCACCGTGATTCACCGCCGCCATTCGGGGGACGCGGAGGTTCCGGGAGATCAGCAATACACATCAACGGAGCGTGTACCCGGTTCGATGAAAGGGAACCACGGAAAACCCCGCAGGGGATTCCGCAACCAGCCGAAAAGGTGAGTGACGATGGTGGACGTCGGATACACGATGATGACCGAACAGGCCGGTCCGCGCGAACTGGTCGACCATGTGGTCATGGCCGAGCGCGCCGGTTTTGATTTCTCGGTCACATCGGACCATTACTTCCCGTGGCTGGCCTCGCAGGGCCACGCCCCGTACGCCTGGAGCGTGCTCGGGGCCGCCGCGCAGGCCACCTCCCGCATTCCGCTGATGACATATGTGACGTGCCCGACGACCCGGTACCACCCCGCGATCGTCGCCCAGAAGGCGGCGACGATGCAGTTGCTCGCGCAGGGCCGGTTCCGGCTCGGCCTCGGTTCGGGCGAGAACCTCAATGAGCACGTCGTCGGGCAGGGCTGGCCCACGGCGCCGGTGCGCCTGGAGAAGCTGGAGGAGGCCATCGAGATCATCCGGGCGTTGTTCTCCGGTGACGAGGTGACCTATCACGGTGAGCATTTCGATGTGGACCAGGCCATGCTGTGGGACCTGCCCGAGGAGCCGCCGAAGATCGGCGTCGCGGTCTCCGGCGGCTACTCCTGCGCGCTCGCGGGCCGGCTCGGCGACCTGGTCATCGCCACCGAGCCGAAGAGCGAGCTGCTGAAGGCGTTCGACAAGCACGGCGGCACGGGGAAGCCGCGCGTCGGCCAGATCCCGGTCTCCTACGATCCCGACCGGGACACGGCGATCGCCCGGGCGCACGACCAGTTCCGCTGGATGGTCGGCGGCTGGCCGGTCAACGCGGAACTTCCCGGCCCGTCCGGCTTCAGCGGCGCGACGCAGTACGTACGCAAGGAGGACATCGCGCAGGCATTCCCGTGCGGCGACGACGTCGGTACATACGTGGAAGCGGTCAAGGCATACGCGGACGCCGGCTTCACGGAGGTCGCCCTCGTCCAGATCGGCGGTGACCAGCAGGAACCGTTCATCGAGTGGGCACAGAAGAACCTGCTGCACGAGCTCCGGGCGTTGTGACCTCTATGGCCGCTCTGCCGGGACCGGCTGAAGTGCGGGCCAGCGGGCGAGCATGCGTTGGCGCATCGCGGTGCCGAGGCTGCTCAGTCCGCTGAGGGTGGCGTGGCCGGCCGTCATCCGGCCGACGACCCCGAGCCGGTGGACGAGCCGTTGCCGGGCCGTCGCGGTGCCCCACTTCCAGTCCCGGTGCGGAATCCGGGCCAGATGATCCGTGCTGTCGCGGTGTGCCCGCTGCACCAGCGCGTCGCCGCGGAGCAGCCAGCCGGCGCACGCGTCAGCGAGCCCGTCCGGGGTTTCGGCGCCGGTCAGGGCGCGCCACTCCGCGCGGTATGCGTGCTCGGCCCGTGCCAGCAGCGGCTCGGCAGCCGAAGTGACGCACCAGCAGGTCGGAAAGCCAATGCGCAGATAGGCGAGCTCCATCAGACCGCTGCCCAGCGACGCCTGCTCGAAGTCGATGAACCGGAGCCCCGTGTCGGTGTGGAGATCGTTGCCGGGGCAGGGATCTCCGTGGAGCAGGGCATGCCCAGGTGCCTGGCCGAGCCGGTTCACGAGGTCGTGGAGTTCGCCGGGCACACCGGAGGGGACCGGTACCTCCAGAGCCTCGGCCAGCCGCAGGAAGGACGCGATATCGGCCTGGTTCGGGCCCTGCCAGCGGGGGAGTGCCCCGGCGTCCTCCGGGCGGGCGGTGGCATGCAGCCGTGCCAGCGCGGTGGCGTAGGCGACGATCCAGTCGCCGGCCGGGCGCCGGTGATCCAGATGCTCCAGTACCAGGACCCGCTCGCCGGGATCGGTGGCCAACAGCGCGGGCACCACGGGGGTTTCGGCCCGTGCGGCGAGCCGCAGGGCTGCCACCTCACGGGCGTACCGGTCGTCGGCATCAGGAGCGTCGACGAGCTGCTTCACCACCGCCGTTGTGTCCGGCAAATCGACGCGCCACACGCGCGAGCGTGGGCTGCTGCTCAGCTTGCGGGAGCGCGCGGGCGAACCCAACGCGGCCCGTAACTCGTCCCCGAACGGCAGTCGCGACCACATGCGCTCATTCTTTCCCCCTCCGCTGCGGTTCCACCGTGTACTTCGGGTCTTCCGCCGACGCGATGCCGGCGTGGAAGACGCCGAAGCGGGTGAGGGCCGAGCCGGTCAGGAGGGCGAGGCCGCCCGCCACCGCCGCCGGACGGCTGCGGCCGCCCAGCAGGCCGGCGGTCGCGGCGCCCGCTACGGTGATCGCCTGAGCACAGCGCAGCAGCTTGCCGGCCCTGCCCGAGCGGTAGGTCTCGGCGACCATGCCGAGCCGCCGCTCGGCCGCGGTCATGGCCGCCTTGTCGGCCGCGGCGGCCAGCAGCGCGGCGCCCCGCGCGGGCGCGTTCTCCCTGGTCGGGGACGTCACCAGGGCCATACCCGAGGCGGCGGCGGTCGCCGAGGCGGCGAAGAGGTACGGCAGTTCGCGGTGGGCGCCGTGCCAGGCGGGCACCGCCGTGTCCGCGGCGAGTACCGCCGTGTACGTCGCGACGGCAGGGCCGAGCAGCGCGGCCGCCCCGGTCGCGGCGGCGCCCGCCCGCGGCAGCCACCCGGTCACCGCGCTCGCGGCCGCCGCGCCCGCCATCGGCCCGTACCCTGCCAGCAGCCACGAGCCGACACTCATCGGTGAGGTCGGCTTGCACACCCGCAGCATGTTGAGGAAGCGGTCGGGCCGGCCCAGGTCGTGGACGAGGGCCGCGGTCGAGAGGGAGATCGCCGCCAGGGACGAGACCTTCAGCGTCTTCGCCATCGTGCGGCGGCCGGTGAGCTGGGCGCCCGCGGCCAGTACGGAACCGGCGCCGGCCAGGCCGCCCGTGAAGAAGTATCCGGCGATGTCGCGGGGCTCCCACGCCGGTGCCTTGATGACGGGCCGTCCGTAGTACGAGTCGAACTCGGCGCGGGGGACCATCAGTTGCTCGCCCTTGCGCCGCCGCTCGCTCTTCCTGGCCGGGGTGCCGGTCATCGCCGTCCCTTCCGTCGCAGGAGCGCGGGGAGTACGAAGGACGTCACCGCGCCGGCCGCCAGGGACAGGGCCGCCGCTCCCGCGTGTTTCCACATCGCCGGGAGGTCGCGCGTGGTGACCACCGGGTCCGGCGGCAGCCCGTACACCTCCGGTTCGTCCAGGAGCAGGAAGAACGCGCCGTCGCCGCCGACACCGTCCTCCGGGTCGTGTCCGTAGAGCTGGGCTCCTGGCACACCCGCCTCCTGGAGCCGGTCCACGCGCAGCGCGGCCCGCCGGCGCAGTTCGTCCAGCGGGCCGAACTGGATCGAGTCGGTGGGGCACGCTTTGGCGCAGGCCGGTTCCTGCCCGGCGCCGAGCCGGTCGTAGCACATCGTGCACTTGAAGGCCCGGCCGTCGTCCTTGCGCTGTTCGATCACGCCGTACGGGCAGGCCGGTACGCAGTAGCCGCAGCCGTTGCAGATGTCCTCCTGGACCACGACCGTGCCGTACTCGGTGCGGAACAGCGAGCCGGTCGGGCAGACGTCCAGGCAGGCCGCGTGCGTGCAGTGCTTGCAGACGTCGGAGGACATCAGCCAGCGCATGTCCCCGGCGGGCTGTTGCGGGTCCTCTTCGGCGAGCGGGAGTTGCGTACGGCCGTCCGGTGCGGGCGGCTCACCCGGTACCCGGCGCGGTGCCGACTGTTCGATGAAGGCGACATGCCGCCACGTCGAGGCGCCCAGGCCCTGGGTGTTGTCGTACGACATGCCGGTGAGGGACAGGCCGTCCTCGGGGATCGCGTTCCACTCCTTGCACGCCACCTCGCACGCCTTGCAGCCGATGCAGACGGAGGTGTCGGTGAAGAAGCCGACGCGCTCGGGCGGGTCCGGGTGGCCCGCGTCCCCGGCCGGGTCCGGTTCCGGGCCGCTGAAGAGACTGCCGGTCTCGAAGAAGACGCCGGTCATGACGGCTGCTCGCTTCCCGTGAGCTCGGTGATGCCGGCGCGCCGCCGGTAGTCGGCGACCAGCCGCGGCAGGTCGGGGCCGCGCGGCCGGCGGCCCGGCCGGATGTCGGCGGTCAGCGCCTTGTCCTCCTGGATGTGCGCGTTGGGATCCAGCGCGATGGCCACCAGCTCGTTTGCCGCGTCACCGGTGACCGTGCCGTTGGGGCCCCAGTGGAACGGCAGGCCGATCTGGTGCACCGTGCGGCCCTGTACCGTCAGCGGCTTCATCCGCTCCGTCACCAGCACCCGCGCCTCGATCGCGTTGCGGGCCGTGATGACCGTGGCCCAGCCGGTGTGCTCAAGGCCCCGCTCCGCCGCCAGTTCCGGGGAGACCTCGCAGAAGAACTCCGGCTGGAGCTCCGAAAGGTACGGCGACCAGCGGCTCATGCCGCCCGCGGTGAAGTGCTCGGTGAGCCGGTAGGTGGTGACCACGTACGGATAGGTGCCGGCGCCCGGCTCGTCGCCGCTGGGGTGGTAGCGATTGCCCGGGCGGGAGTGGACCTCCCGCGCGGGCGACCGGGAACGGGACGGGTACAGGGCGTTGGTGAACGGCGAGTCCTGCGGCTCGTAGTGCGTGGGCAGCGGCCCGTCCAGCAGCCCGGAGGGCGCGAACAGCCAGCCCTTGCCATCGGCCTGCATGATGAACGGGTCGTCGCCGCGCAGCGCATCCGGCCCCTCGGCGTCGTCCGGCGGCACGTACCCCGGCTCCTTGTCCGGTACAAAGTCCGGCACGTCGCGCCCGGTCCACTTGCCCGCCTCGGCGTCCCACCAGATGTACGCCTTGCGGTCACTCCACGGCGTGCCGTCGGGCCGGGCCGAGGCGCGGTTGTAGAGGATGCGGCGGTTGGCGGGCCAGGCCCAGGCCCATTCCGCGGCGACCCAGTCCTGTTCGGTGTGCGGCTTGCGCCGGTCCGCCTGGTTCACGCCGTCCGCGTACACCCCGCAGTAGATCCAACAGCCGCAGCTCGTCGAACCGTCGTCCTTGAGCTGGGTGTACGCGGAGAGGGGAGCGCCGTCCGGGGCGCGGCCGTTGATCTCGGCGAGCACGGCGTCGGCGACCGGCTCGGCCAGCTCGCCCTGTACGGGATAGTCCCAGGCCAGGTCCTGGATCGCGCGGTCCATCGGGTCGGTGGAGGCGGCCAGCTTCGCCTTGATGCGGCGGCCGAGGTGGTACATGAACCACAGGTCGCTGCGCGCGTCGCCCTCGGGCTCGACCGCGGCGTGGTGCCACTGCAGCCAGCGGTTGGTGTTGGTGAAGGAGCCGGACTTCTCGGTGTGCGAGGCGGCGGGGAGGAAGAACACCTCCGTACCGATGTCCTCGGTGCGCAGCTCGCCGGATTCGATCTCCGGGCCGTCCTGCCACCAGGTCGCCGACTCGATGAGGGAGAAGTCGCGGACCACCAGCCAGTCGAGGTTGGCCATGCCGAGCCGTTGCAGGCGGGTGTTGGCGGAGCCGACGGCCGGGTTCTCGCCCATCAGGAAGTAGCCCTTGCAGGCGCCGTCGAGCTGGGCGAGGACGATGTCGTACGCGCCGTGCGAGCCGGTCAGCCGCGGCAGGTGGTCGAAGCAGAAGTCGTTGTCGGGCTGCGCGGCGTCCCCGTAATAAGCCTTCAGCAGGCTGACGAGGTAAGCCCGCATATTGCTCCAGAATCCCTTGTCCGTACGGCTCGCCGTGACGAACGTGTCGAGATCCTCGTGCGCGTGGGCGTGCGGCATCGGCAGATATCCGGGCAGCAGATTGAAGAGCGTGGGAATGTCGCTGGAGCCCTGGATGGAGGCGTGGCCGCGGAGCGCCTGAATTCCGCCGCCGGGCCGTCCGATGTTGCCCAGCAGCAATTGCAGCACGCTCGCCGCGCGAATGTACTGCGAGCCGACCGTGTGCTGCGTCCAGCCCACCGCGTACACGAAAGCGCTGGTGCGTTCCGGCCCTGAATTCTCGGTGAGCGCTTCGCACACGCGCAGGAACGTCTCCCGCGGCACGCCGCAGATCTCCGCGACCATCTCGGGGGTATAGCGCGCGTAGTGCCGCTTGAGGATCTGGAAGACGCAGCGCGGGTGCTGGAGCGTCGGGTCCTGCTCGGCGCTGGACTCGGCCTGGGCGCCGCCCGAGCCGTGGGTCTCGGCGTGCCCCGCCGCGTGGAGATGGCGCCCGGTCTCCGGGTCCTTCTGCAGCCGCTGGTCATGCCGCTGTTCCACGTCGCCCGAGGGCGCCTGCACGTCGGCGCCCTCGTACTGCCAGGTCTCCGCGTCGTAGCGGTGCTTCTCCTCGTCCAGGCCCGAGAAGATCCCGTCCAGGTCCTCGGTGTCCCGGAAGTCCTCGCCGACCAGGGTGGCGGCGTTGGTGTACGCCAGGACGTAGTCGCGGAACTCCTTGCCCTCGGTCAGTACGTGGTTGATGATCCCGCCGAGGAACGCGATGTCCGTGCCGGCCCGCAGCGGTACATGCAGGTCGGCGAGGGCGCTGGTGCGCGTGAAGCGCGGGTCGACGTGGATGACCGTCGCGCCGCGGGCCTTGGCCTCCATGACCCACTGGAAGCCGACCGGGTGCGCCTCGGCGAAGTTGGAGCCCTCGATGACGATGCAGTCGGCGTGCTGGAGGTCCTGCATGAAGGTGGTCGCGCCGCCGCGCCCGAAGGACGTGCCGAGCCCGGCGACCGTGGAGCTGTGGCAGACCCGCGCCTGGTTCTCCACCTGGACCACGCCGAGCCCGGTCAGCAACTTCTTGATCAGGTAGTTCTCTTCGTTGTCCAGCGTCGCGCCGCCGAGGCTCGCGATCCCGAGGGTGCGGGCCACGCGTGCGCCGTCGACCTCCCACTCCCAGGTCTCGCGGCGGGTCTCGATCACCCGGTCGGCGATCATGTCCATGGCGGTGTTGAGGTCGAGCGGCTCCCAGTCGGTGCCGTGCGGACGCCGGTACAGCACCTCGTGGCGGCGCGCGTCGCCCGTCGTGAGCTGGAGCGTCGCCGATCCCTTGGGGCACAGCCGGCCCCGGCTGACGGGGGAGTCCGGGTCGCCCTCGATCTGGACGACCCGCTCGTCCTTGACGTACACCTGCTGGCCGCAGCCGACCGCGCAGTACGGACAGACCGACTGCACCACCCGGTCGGCGGTGTCCGTACGCGGGCGCAGCTCTTCGGTGTACGCGGACATCGCGGCGCGGCCGCGGCCGAGCGGGTCCCCGCCGGTGAGCTGCCGGTACACGGGCCAGTCGCGGATCAGCCGCTGCACGCCCATGGGTCCTCCCGCCGTCGGCGCCCGGTGCCGTGATGAATGCCTCCAGGGTTGCCCCTGACGCGGCCGGGTGCCCGCCGACAGGCCGCTCACACCCGCCAATCGGACGAGCGGCGCCCGAGGTGGGGCCCGCGGGCCCCGAGGTGAGAAGCGCGTCTCGCCGGTCAACCCTGAAAGGCGTGAGTACTACCGCCCTCATCGTCATCGACATGATCAACACCTACGACCACGAGGACGCCGAGCTGCTGCTGCCCTCGGTACGCAAGGCGCTGCCCGCCGTCGTCCGGCTCATCGAACGCGCCCGCGAGGACGGCGTACCGGTGATCTACGCCAACGACAACTTCGGCGAGTGGCGCTCCCACCACGGCGAGATCCTGCAGACCGCGCTCGCCGGACCGCACGCGGAACTGGTGGACCCCATCCGCCCCGACGACTCCTCGCTGTTCATCGTCAAGGCCCGGCACTCGATCTTCTACGAGACGCCGCTGGCCTACCTGCTGTCCCAGCTCGGCATCGACCACGTCGTGCTGTGCGGCCAGGTCACCGAGCAGTGCGTGATGTACTCCGCGCTGGACGCACACATCCGGCACCTGAAGGTCACCGTCCCGGACGACGCCGTCGCCCCCATCCACCCCGACCTCGCCGAAGCGGCGCTGCGCATGATGGAACGGAACATGAACACCCGCATCTGTACGGTCGCGACGCTGGACTGGGACGCGGCCGCGCGGCGTGATTGACGGCTGCCGTGCCGGGCACTCGGGTGGCGGAAAGCAAGCCGAGCGGAACGCGAGGCGCGTTCCGTGTACGGAAGGAGCGCATGATGCCCAGCGGCTCCAACGCCAAGCGCGAGCGTCAGTACGAACACATCAAGGAAGGCGCCGAGAAGCGTGGCACCTCCTCCGGCCGGGCGAAGGAGATCGCCGCGCGGACGGTCAACAAGGAGCGGGCCCGCTCCGGCGAGGCGAAGTCGGCGAGCAAGTCCTCCACGCAGGACACGAAGTCCGCACCGGAGCGGGGCGGCCAGCGCTCCGGCAACCGCACGGGTCCCAAGGGCCCGACGAAGGACCAGCTCTACAACGAGGCCAAGCAGAAGAACATCGACGGCCGCTCCTCGATGACCAAGGACGAGCTGGCCAAGGCCCTCGGCCGCTGACCGGAGGCGTCGCGCGGCCGCTGACTGCCGGTGTTACGACCCCGGCCGGACCGGCTCCGCCGGATCGTCGCTGTGCGCGAGATCGTACGGACGCGGATACGGTCCCGGGCGGAAAGCCAGGTAACGCGCCTCCGTCGTCGGGTCGGACCGCCGCGCCTCCGCGTTGAGCGCGCCGGGCGAGGTGTCGCCCCAGCGCCCGGTCTCGACCCGGCGGCCGACCGTGTGCAGCGCCGCGAGCTGCTCGGCGGGGCTGAACGTGCAGTGCCCGGCATTATCGACAAAGCCCTGGCGCAGCAGCGCCCCGGACCCGGCGGCCGTGACGGCCCGCTCGTGCGCCGAGGTGACCTGGACCGGGACCAGCGCGTCGCCGGTGGTGTGCACGTCCAACTGCGGAGTGCGCAGCTTCCCCGTGAAGGCGATGTTGCGGGTCATGTAGCGGACGGCCGCCGGGTCCGCCTTGACGCGGGGCGCGTCGGCGAGCGTACGGAGATCGTTCCGCAGCGAGAGCCCCGCCGACTTGTAGAGCGCCTCGACCTCCTTGAAACCGGATGACTTCCGCAGCATCGCCGCGTAGTCCACGCCCGTGTTCCAGGACATGTTCCCGCCGGCCCGCTGCTCGGCCTCCTGGCGGCGCCGGAAGGCGGCGTCCAGCATCGTGCTGACCGCCTGGTACTGGTTGGCCTGCTGCGCCTCGTAGTCGTGCGGCGCGGGGCGCTCCTGCTTCGGGTCGTTCCAGCCGGGGATGTTGTGCAGGGCGGCGGCCAGCGCGATCCGCGCCCGCCCGGCCGGGGTGTCCTGGGCCTTGGTGACGGTGGAGCCGAGCTCGCCGGCGGTCCGGTCCGCCTCGTCCGCGTCCGCGAAGCCGGTCAGCGGAATGCCGGAGCCGGGGGCCAGCAGTGTTTTCAGGGCGAAGGCCGGGTCCAGGGTGGAGTTCCAGTTGGCGACGCCGCCCTGGACGAGGCCGCACAGGGACAGTGAGCCGTCGATGCGGGCGGGGTGCCGCTCGGCGATGGCGGTGGTGACGAGGCCGCCGTAGGACTGGCCCCAGGCGAGCGTGCGCCGTGCCGTGCCGACTCGGTCGGCGAAGACGTCGAGGGTGGCGAGCTGGTCGGGCACCGCCTGCTCGACGGCCCACCCGGTGGCGGAGTACGAGGAGCCGGCGAGCGCATACCCCTCGCTGAGCAGCAGCTTCTTCGTCGCGTCGTTGGAGGCGTCCACTGCCTCGTTGGGGGCGCCCGCCGGCCGGTAGCCGTGGCTGAACAGCAGCAGGGTGCCGTTCCAGTGGGCCGGGGTGTCGATCATGTACGTGGCGCCGGAGGGCAGGGTGCCTTCGAGATGGCGGGGCTCGGCCGACGCTGCGGTCGCGGGCGGCACCGCGGCGGCGAGCAGCGCGGCGACGGTCATGGCGACCCCTGCCCGTTCACGTGCTCTCATTGACGGACTCCTTCCGTGGGAATGGGTTCATCCGAGTTCTGTTCCGCGCCGAACCGGTCGCGGCTGGTCTCCCTGACCCGCCACACCGTGAGCGCGGTGACGGCCGCACCCGCCGCGAGCAGCAGCGCGACGGGCCCGCTGCCGCCGTATGAAGCGAGCAGGCTGCCGGCGATCAGCGGCGAGAACCCGGCGCCGAGCAGCGTCGCGGTCTGGTAGCCGAGCGAGGCCCCGGTGTACCGCACGCGCGTCCCGAACATCTCGGTGAGCAGCGCCCCCAGCGGCCCGTACATCGTGGACTGGGCGACGCCGTGCCCGAGGACGAGCGCCAGGATCAGCAGCCCGGGGCTGCCGGAGTCGACCAGCGCGAACACCGGGAACGCGGTGGCGGCCGACAGCACCGCACCGGCCAGCACCACCGGCCGCCGCCCGAACCGGTCGGACAGCGCCCCCGCACACGGCAGCACCAGCAGCGCCGTACAGGAGGCGAGCGTGACGCCGGTGAGGACCTGGGTGCGGGAAAAGCCCTGCCCGACCGCGTAGGACACCATGAAGCTGGTCAGCAGCGACTGCGCGACGAACGGGCCGATGCCCACGCACGCCGCGAGCAGCACGGCGCGCGGCCTGCGCAGTACGTCCAGGAGCGGCAGCCGGGCGGCGGTCCGCTGCTCCTTGACCGCGCGGAACAGCGGGCTCTCGGTGACCTTCAGCCGTACGTACAGCCCGGCGCCCAGCAGGACGAGGCTGAGCAGGAACGGCACCCGCCAGCCCCAGGTGCGGAACTGGTCGTCGGGCAGCGTGCCGACGAGAGTGACGACGGCGGTGGACAGGACCGTGCCGAGCGGCGCGCCGAGCTGGGTGAGGCTGGTCCACCGGCCGCGCGGCCGGCTGCCCGCGTGCTCGGCGACCATCAGCGTCGCGCCGCCCCACTCGCCGCCGATCGCGATGCCCTGGACGACTCGCAGCAGCACCAGCAGGATCGGCGCCCAGACGCCGATCGCGTCGTACGTCGGCAGCAGCCCGATGAGGAAGCTGCCGACGCCCATCAGCACCATCGTCATCAGCATCATCGACTTGCGGCCGAGCCGGTCGCCGAAGTGCCCGAAGACGAGGCCGCCGAGCGGCCGGGCGACATACCCGGCCGCGAAGGTCCCGAAGGCCGCGACGGTACCGGCTGCGGGCGAGGCCGCGGGGAAGAACAGGTCGCCGAAGACGAGCGCGGCGACCGTGCCATAGACCAGGAAGTCGTAGAACTCCACGGCCGTGCCGAGCAGGCCGGAGAGCGCGACCCGTCTGAGCTGCCGCGTGTCCTGGGCGTCGCTCACGGCGGTCATCCGTAGAAGCGGGAGAGGCTGCGCAGGACGCAGGCAGGCTTGGCGGCGCCCTCGATCTCGACCGTGCCGTCGACGGCGATCTGCACCCCGCCCTTCACCTCGTCCACGGAGGCGAGCGTGGCGGCGAGCCGGATGCGCGAGCCGACCTTCACGGGGGAGGGGAACCGCACCTTGTCCAGGCCGTAGTTGACCTTCGTGGTGACGCCTTGGACGTCGAGGAGGCCGGTGAAGAGGGGAATGAAGAGCGACAGCGTCAAGTACCCGTGCGCGATGGGCGCGCCGAACGGGCCCTGTGCCGCCTTCTCCGGATCGGTGTGGATCCACTGGTGGTCGCCGGTGGCGTCGGCGAAGGTGTCGATGCGGTCCTGGGTGACGTCCAGCCAGTCGCTGGTGCCGAGGTCGCTGCCGGCGAGCTTCTTGAGTTCGTCGAGGCCGTTGACGGTGACGGTCATGAGAGTTCTCCCTGAGGGGGTTGTTGAAGGAGGGTGACGGTGCGTCAGCTCGCGCTGCCGTACAGCGCGCGGACGCGGGGCTTGAGGAGCTTTCCGGAGGCGGTGCGCGGCAGTTCGTCCGCCACCACCACCGACTTGGGAATCTTGTACTTGGCCAACTGCCCGGCGAGCGCGGTAAGTACCTCGGCCGGGTCGAGGGCGCAGCCCTCCCGGGCGACGACGACGGCACGGGGCACCTCGCCCCACCGCTCGTCCGGTACGCCGATCACGGCGCACTCCGCGACGCCGGGATGGGCGAGCAGGGCGTTCTCGACCTCGGCGGGGTAGACGTTCTCGCCGCCCGAGATGATCATGTCCTTGAGGCGGTCGACGACGGTGACATAGCCGTCTGCGTCGACGCGGGCCGCGTCACCGGTGCGGAACCAGCCGTCGGCGAACGCGGCGGCGCTCTCCTCGGGCAGGCCCCAGTAGCCGGGCATCACGTTCGGGCCGCGCACCAGCACCTCGCCGGTCTCGCCGATGCCGGCCGTCGTCAGGTCGGGCCGCACCACCCGTACGTCGGTGAAGAAGTGCGGCACCCCGGCCGAGCCCGCCTTGCTCACGGCGTGCTCGCCGTCCAGGAA
Organism: Streptomyces ochraceiscleroticus; assembly: GCF_000720485.1. Classification (GTDB taxonomy): domain Bacteria; phylum Actinomycetota; class Actinomycetes; order Streptomycetales; family Streptomycetaceae; genus Streptomyces; species Streptomyces ochraceiscleroticus. The sequence goes on from NZ_JOAX01000009.1 coordinate 136,991, forward strand.
GAGCGCACCGGGCGCTGCCTCGGTCATGCCGTACCCCTGCTGGAAGGTCAGCCCGCGCTCCTGGTACGCGGCGATCAGCGGCCCGGACACGGGGGAGCCGCCGCAGGTGAGGATGCGCAGCGAGGACAGGTCGGCGGCCGGCCAGCGCGGGCTGCGCGCGATCCGTTCGTACATCGTGGGCACGCCGAACATGAACGTGATCCGGTGCTCGGCGATCAGGTCGAAGGTGGCCTCGGCATCGAAGGACTCCACCAGGACGCAGGTGCCGCCCTTGAGGAGGACCGGCAGGGTGAGCATGTTCAGCCCGGCGGTGTGGAACAGCGGCGCGGAGACCAGTGCCACCTCGTCCGCGGTCAGGTCGGTGTCGACCAGGACGTTGAGCGCGTTCCAGGTGAGATTGGCGTGCGTGAGCATCGCGCCCTTCGGGCGGCCCGTCGTGCCCGAGGTGTACATGATGATGCACACGTCGTCGCCGCTGACCGGCTCGTCGAGCGGTTCGGCGGTGGCGTCGGCGATCAACTCCTCGTACTCCGGCCCCACTTCGACGTACATCCGTACGCTGCCGGCCTGGTCCCGCAGCCCGTCGACGAGTCCGGCGTGGGTGGGGGAGTGCACCAGTGTGACGGCGCCCGAGTCGGTGAGCTGGTACGCGATCTCGGGCCCGGCCAGCCGGGTGTTGAGCGGTACGAAGACCGCGCCCAGCGCGCCCGCGGCGAAGAAGGTCTCCAGGAAGGCCGGGTGGTTGGGGCCGAGATAGGCGATCCGGTCGCCGCGCCGGACGCCGGCCGCGCGCAGCGCGCGGGCCAGCCGGGTGGTGCGGTCGTGCAGTTCGGCGTAGGTGGTCGCCGTGCCTTCGTGGCGGACGGCGGTGCGGTGCGGGGTCTTGCGGGCCCGGCGGGCGGGCCACGACCCCAGTCCCTCGTTGCGCACAGCGGCTCTCCTTGGGTCCTTTTGGGGGCCTTGCCGTGGGGTGCTTGCTGTGGGTCAGGCGAGCCCGAGCAGCCGGGCGGCGTTGTCCTTGAGGATCTTCGGCCGGACCGCGTCCTTGATCTCCAGCTTCGCGAAGTCCGCGAGCCAGCGGTCCGGCGTGAGCACGGGATAGTCGGACCCGAAGAGCACCTTGTCCTTGAGCAGTGTGTTGGCGTACTGCACGAGCTGCGGCGGGAAGTACTTCGGCGACCAGCCCGACAGATCGATGTGCACCCCGGGCTTGTGCGTGGCCACGGCCAGCGCCTCGTCCTGCCAGGGGAACGACGGGTGCGCGAGGATGATCTTCAAGTGCGGGAAGTCGGCCGCCACGTCGTCGACGTGCAGCGGGTTGGAGTACTTCAGCCGGATGCCGCCGCCGCCCGGAACCCCCGCGCCGATGCCGGTCTGCCCGGTGTGAAAGAGGGCGATCGCCCCGGTCTCCTCGATGACCTCGTACAGGTCGTAGGCGAGCCGGTCATTGGGGAAGAACGCCTGGATGCTCGGGTGGAACTTGAAGCCGCGTACGCCGTACTCCTCGACCAGCCGCCGCGCCTGCTTCACCGCCGCCTTGCCGCGGTGCGGGTCGAGCGAGGCGAAGGGGATCAGTACATCGGCGTTCTCGGCGGCGGCCTCGGCGACCTCCTCATTCGGCACCGGCTCGGTGCCGGTCGCGGACTCCGCGTCCACGGTGAAGACGACGGCGGCCATCTTCCGCTCGCGGTAGTACGCGGCGATCTCCGGCAGCGTCGGCTTCCGGTTGCCCTCGATCTTGAAGTACGCGCTGGAGGCGTCGGCGAGGTCGTCGTCGAGGGACGCCTGGCCCTTGCTGGAGACCTCGGCGTGCGTGTGCACGTCGATGGCCACCAGCTCGTCCACGTTCATCGCGCTGGTTGCCATGGCTCACGCCTCCGGGACGACGGGGGCGGGGATGCCCACGGTCTGCGGCTCGCGGCCCACGCTGGTGTGCCAGGCGGCCGCGACGGTCTCCGGGCGCCAGCCGCCGTCCGCGTACGCCACGGACACCTCCTGCGGGTGCGACCACAGCGTGAGCTTGTCGCCGCCGATGCCGACGCACTGGCCGGTGACGTCCTTCGCCGCGTCCGAGGCGAGGAACGGCACCAGCGCCGCGCAGTCCTCGGCCGTGCCGAAGCCCTCGCCCTTGCGCAGGAACTCCGGCAGTGGCTCGCCGCGCCGCATGGCCTCGATGTACGGCGCGAACGCCGGGATCGTCTCCGTCATCGCGGTCGCCGCGACCGGCACGATCGCGTTGACCGTGACCCCGGCCCGGGCCAGCTCCATCGACCAGGTACGGGTCATGGCGGCGATGCCGGCCTTCGCGGCGGCGTAGTTGGTCTGGCCGAAGTTGCCGCGCTGCCCGGCGGGCGAGCCGACCAGGATCAGCCGGCCGCCCTCACCCTGCTCCCGCATCCGCGCGGCGGCGGCCCGTGCGCAGGTGAAGGTGCCCTTCAGGTGGGTGGTGACGACGGCGTCGAAGTCCTCGTCGGTCATCTTCCACAGCACGCGGTCCCGCAGGATGCCCGCGTTGGTCACCATCACGTCCAGTCGGCCGAACTCCTCGACGGCGCGAGCCACCAGCCGGTCGGCGGCCTCGGTGGTGCCGACGGCGACGGCCTCGGCGACGGCCCGGCCGCCGGCCTCGGTGATCGTCTTGGCGGCCTCCTCGGCCACGGCCTCGTCGAGGTCGTTGACCACGACGGACGCGCCGGCCGCGGCGAGCGCCGAGGCGTACGCGAAGCCCAGGCCGCGGCCGGAACCGGTCACGACGGCGACCTTGCCGGTGAGGTCGACGGGGGAGTGGGCAGTGGGTTCGGACACGGCAAATCCTCTCAACAGGCGCATAGCGCTGGGGAGTTGGATGGCATAGGGGAGGCGAGCCGGGCTGTTCGCTCGGCTTCCGGCCTCGCCGTGACCGAAGCTAAGACCAATCGTTGTCGACGTCAATGGTTGTCTTCGTAATCGAAAATGCGGCATGCTGAGTGCGCTGGTGAGATGGAGAGCCGGAGAGACCGCCCCGCACCCGGGGCACCGAACAGGGAGCACGCCACCGATGACCGCCCACGGAACGCCCACCGACCAGGCCCCGCATCCACGGCCCGTCGACGCCGACGAACCGTGGATGCGGGGCCTGCACGCCGACACCGGGTATCTGCTCTACCGGCTCGGCCTGCGCTCGGGGCAGCTCTTCAACGCCGCCCTCCAGGAATCCGGCCTCCGGCTGCGGCACTACGCGCTGCTGCGCTACCTCGCCACCGTCGAGGGCGCGCCGCAGCGGGACCTGAGCGAGCGCCTCGGTTACGACCCGAGCGCCATCGTCGGCCTCGTCGACGACCTCGAACGCCTCCACCTCGTCGAGCGCCGCCCGGCCCCCGCCGACCGGCGCCGCCGCATCGTCGTACTGGCCGAGGCCGGCCGGACATACCTCCGCGACACGGACGAGGCCAGCCACCGCGTCACGGACGAACTGACTGGCCCGCTCTCGGAGGAGGAACGGGAAACGCTGCACGCACTGCTGCTGCGAGTGGCACAGACGGATCGCGGGTGACCGCGGGGGCGGCCTTACAGGCGGGGTTCTAACCCACGAACTTCAGGGTGGCGGTGCCCTTCTGCGAAGGCACTCCGTCGTCGCTGCAAGCGGCCAGGTCCAGCGCGGGTAGAACCACCACGCGAGTGGCCTTGCCGCCCGCTCCCAGGCCGTCGGTGACGTCACCGACCGACGTGACCGTGGTGGTGCCATCGCCCGCGCGCACGACATTGGTGACGGAGAACTTGACGGTACTGGTCTTCTTACCGGCGTCCCAGATGTACTGGATCTCATCGGTGCGGCCCGGCTCTGCGGTCAGCAGGCAGCTCGCCTTCTCTTTGAACGATGCTGTGCCCTCACCGCCGCGGATGCCGTCCGGCGACGAGGCGCAGTGATCGTAGTTCTCCGCGACCGTGGCGGTAAGCGTCTGCTCCTTATTTTTCATTGCGGGGCTGTACGAGGCGGTCTGTTCGCCCTCGCAGGTAAGGAGAGTGGAGTCGCCATGAGCCGAGGGAGCCAGGAACATTGCCCCGGCGGTCATACCGAGCAGTGCTGCCGTACAGCGCGCGAACATGCGCATGAAACCATCCTTGTGTCGGTCGATCGGCTGTCCCGGAACGACGAGCACAGCCAACCCAAGCGACACCGGATGAGCCCGACAACACAGCATCGAACGGCTGCACATGAACCAGCCACAGGCGCACGCACCACACGCACCAACGCCCTGGCAGGCATGTCACCGCCGGGCCCACTCGCCTCTTCGAGGCGTCCGAGTCCCCTTCACTCACACCAGTGAACCGGCGCGGTGGTTCAGGTCGGCGGCTCAGGTCAGGGGGATGCGCGCGAAGCGTCCCGCGATGTGCAGGTCCGCTTCGATGGCGGCGACCGTTGTGCGCAGTTCGGGGAGTACGTGCGTGACGCACTCCTCGGCGGTTCGGCGGACGGTGTGCATGGCGACGTTCACGGCCGCGACGACCTCGCCCGTGCCGTTGCGCACCGGTACGGCGATCGAGCGGAGGCCCTCCTCCAGCTCCTCCTCCACCAGGGCGTATCCCTGGTCGGCGACCTGGTCCAGGAGCGTGGCGAGCGCGTCGGGGGCGGTGACCGTCCGCGGGGTCAGCGGGCGCGTTTCGTTGCGGGTGAGCCGCGCGTGCCGTTCGGCGGGCGGCAGTCCTGCCAGCATCACGCGGCCCAGCGCGGTGGCGTAGGCGGGCAGCCGGGTGCCGACGGTGATGTTGACGCTCATCACGCGGGTGGTGGCGACCCGCGCCGTGTACCGGATGTCGTCGCCGTCGAGCGCGGCGAGGGACGCCGAGTCGTGCACCCGGGCGGCGAGGGCGGCCAGGTGCGGCGCTGCGATCTGGGGGAGCGAGGTGCGGGAGAGCGGCGGGTAGCCGAGCGCCAGGACGCGCGGGGTGAGCCGGAAGGTACGCCCTTGGGAGGCCACGTACCCCAGGTGCTCCAGGGTGATCAGGGCGCGCCGGGCCGTGGCCCGGGCCAGCCCGGTCGCCTCGGCGGCCGCTGACAGCGTCAGCTCGGCGCGCCCCTCGCCGAAGGCGGTCACTACGGTCAGGCCGCGGGCCAGCGATTCGATGAACTCCCGGCCCAGCTCCTGCTTGGAGGCGGCGGTCCAGGCGGCGAGCGGCTGCTCGGCGGGCTCCGCGGCGGGCGCGTCCGCGACGGCGTCCGCGGCCCGCGGCGCCTCCGCCGCCTGCCGCAACTCCCGCTCCATCGCGGCCACCGTCTCCCGCAGCCGGGGCAGCAGCGTGTCGCGCAGGGACGCGGCGCTGTGCCTGCTCGTGTGGCTCACCACGCTCGCGGCGCACGCGATCGAGCCGTCCGGGGCGCGTACCGGTACGGACAGCGCCACCAGCCCCGGCTCGATCAACTGGTCGTCCAGCGCCCACCCCTGCTCGCGCGCCTCCCGGGTGCGCTCCTCGAAGAGCTCGCCGTCCGCCGGCCGGCCGGGAGCCCGCGGCGGTACGGCCGGGAAGCCGCGGTCCTCCGGGTCGGCGGCCCGCCGCTCCCGCCAGCACACCCACTCCGCCTCGGTCCACTCCGCGGCGAACAGCGCACCCGGCGCGGTGCGCTCGGCCGGCAGCAGGTCACCGATGCGGAAGCTGAGAGACATCGCGCGCCGCCGGGTCGCCTGGTGCAGAAAGCGGATGCCGTCCCGGTCGGGGACCGCGAGGGACACCGACTCGTCCAGCGCGTCGGCGAGCGCGTCGGCGTGCCCGCCGAGCAGCCCCGGCAGCCGCAGCGCGTCGAGGTAGGCGTTGCCCAGTGCCATGACGCGCGGGGTGAGCACGGCGTCCCGGCCGTCCAGGCGCACGAAGCCCATCCGGGCGAGGGTCGCGGTCACCCGGTCGACGGTGGAGCGGGCGAGACCGGTGGCGCGCTCCAGCTCGCTCAGGCTCAGCGTGCCGTCGGCGTCGGTGAGCCGCCGCAGCACGGCGATGCCGCGCATCAGAGGCGTGACGGCCTCGGCCGGTGCCCCGGTGGCGGCGGGCGGCGTCGTGGTGTCGGTCGGTGGCATCGGCTCTCCGTTGTGGATTTCCAGTACACCGTAATCGCCCGTGGTCAAGCCGTTGACAGGCGTACGGAGCGAGCGCAGACTCATGGCCACGCATTCGTGAACATTATTTCACTACGCGAACATCCACTACAAGAGCGGTACTCGAACCGGTGCCGCACCGTCCTCGACGACGAGGAGACATCACATGCACACCACCGTCGGGATCATCGGCGGCGGCCCCTCCGGCCTGCTGCTCGCCCGTCTGCTGCACACCGCCGGCATCGACAGCGTCCTGCTGGAGCGCCGCGACCGCGCGTACGTGGAGCAGCGCCAGCGCGCGGGCATCCTGGAGCAGGCCACCGTGGACGCGCTGCGGGCCTGCGGCGCCGGGGCGCGGCTGGACGCCGAGGGCATGGTCCACGACGGCATCGAGCTGCGCTTCGACCGGCGCGCCCACCGCGTCGACTTCCCGTCGCTCGCCGACGGGCGCCGGGTGACCGTGTATGCCCAGACCGAGGTCGTCAAGGACCTCATCGCGCTCCAGCTCGCCGAGGGCGGCCCGCTGCTCTTCGAGGCGGACGTGCACGCGGTGGAGGGCGCCGACACCGACCGCCCGCTGATCCGCTACACCCACGAGGGCCAGGAACAGACCCTCACCTGCGACTACGTCGTCGGCTGCGACGGCTTCCACGGAGTGGCGCGGAACGCCGTACCGGAGCACTTGCGCACCACGTACGAGCGCGTCTACCCGTACTCCTGGCTCGGCATCCTCGCCGACGCGCCGCCCGCCGCCGACGAGCTGATCTACGCCCACTCCGACCGCGGCTTCGCGCTCGCCAGCATGCGCTCCCCGTCCGTCAGCCGGCACTACCTCCAGGTCCCCAACGGCACCGACCCCGCCGACTGGCCCGACGACCGCATCTGGGACGAGCTCGACGCCCGCTTCGCCCTCGACGCCGACCCCGGTTGGCGGCTCAAGCGCGGCCCCGTCACCGCCAAGTCGGTCCTCCCGATGCGCAGCCACGTCACCGAACCGATGGCGTACGGCCGGGTCCTGCTGGCCGGCGACGCCGCGCACATCGTGCCGCCCACCGGCGCCAAGGGCCTCAACCTCGCCGCCGCCGACGTCATCGTCCTGGCCCGAGCCCTGACCCACTGGCACACGACCGGCTCGACAGACCTCCTGGAGTCCTACTCCGACACCTGCCTGCGCCGCGTCTGGCGCGCGGAACACTTCTCGTACTTCATGACCACCACCCTGCACACCGCCCCCGACCAGCCCCCCTTCGAGACCCGCCTGCAGCTCTCCCAGCTCGACCGCATCGCGACCTCCCATCACGCCGCCGCCGAACTGGCCGAGAACTACACCGGCCTGCCGCTGGCCACGGAGCCGCCGGCCTGAGCCGCGCCGTGGCCCCCGGCCTCCTTCGCCCATTCGGCCGGGGGCCGGGATGATCGGTGCCGCTGTGACGGGTACTCCGTACATCCGGACGGAAAGGCGTCCCGGACGGAAAGGACAGTCATGGCACGCGCGGCACTCTTCGACGTCGACGGCACGCTCGCGGACAGTAATTACCTGCATGTCACGGCCTGGTGGGAGGCGTTCCGGCAGCGTGGCCACCACGTACCGATGAACGCCATCCACCACGCGCTCGGGCGCCCGTCGGGCGATCTGATCGCCCACGTGCTGGGGGAGGACCGGGACGCGAGCCAGGACGCGGAGATCAACGCCGCGCACAAGACGCTGTACGCGACGTACTTCGAGCGGCTGCCCGCGCTGGAGGCCGCGGGCGATCTGCTGCGCGCCCTGGTGGCACGCGGCTGGCGGAACGTCCTGGTCACCTCGGCCGGCGGGCACGAGCTGGGCGCGCTGCGCCGGGCCATCGACGCCGACGACGCCATCATGGACACCGCGAGCGCGGACGACGTCAGCGAGGGGAAGCCCGCGCCCGAGCCGGTGGAGCACGCCCGGGAGCTGGCCGGGGTGGCGACGGAGCGGGCGGTGTTCGTCGGGGACTCGGTGTGGGACATGCAGGCGGCGACCCGGGCCGGGGTCGCCGCGGTCGCCCTGTTGTGCGGCGGCATCCCGCGGGCCGACCTGGAGAAGGCCGGGGCCTCGGAGGTGTACGCGGATCCGGCCGATCTGCTGGCCCGGCTCGACGACAGCCTCTTCGCCCGGGTGGAGGCGGAGGACTGAGTCCGCCGCCGCTCTGAGGCGAGGCGGAAACATCCCGTGATGCCGGATATGAGTTGGCGCACGATGATGAGTTGAGGCCCGCTCGGCGGGGCACCCGTGGAATCTCGTGCAGCCCCCGGAAGGACAGTCCCGGGAAGGATGGAACGGAGCGTTATGACCCGGAAGAACGAGCAGGGCGAGAACGGGCGCAGCGCCGCCAAGGGCGCGGGCCGGGGCGACCCCCGGGACCGGGACACGGCGGCGAAGGAAGTGCTCGCCGAGTTCGAGGACGCCGAGACGCGCGTCGCCGGACCCGACGAGCGGCGGCACGTGGCCGGCGAGAGCGGGGACCCCCTGACCACCAGCCTGGACGCCCAGGAGTCCCTCGACGAGGCCGGCCGCGCCGAGGCAGGTACCGACCCGGATCAGCGGGACCAGCGACCCCCACGCGCGAAGCGGCAGAAGGCCGCGCGGCCGGAGGAGGACTGAGCGCTGTGGCTGTGCCCTTGTCGGCCCTGTCGTCCCTGTCCGACAGCACCGTGCCCCTGCTCCTGGAGGGGTACGCATGGCTGCCCGACCGCCGGCGCCGCAACGGCGGCGCGCCGGTCCGCACCCGGCTGCTGGGAAAGCCGGCGATCGCACTGCACGGCACGGATGCCGTGCGGTTCTTCTACGACGAGAGCCACATCCACCGCCGTGACGCGCTGCCGGGCCCGGTGCTCGACACGCTCTTCGGCCGCGGTGCGGTGCACACCCTCGACGGCGACCGCCACCGGGTGCGCAAGGCCCTCTTCGTCCACCTGCTCAAGGACGAGCAAGGCATCGCCGACCTGACCGAGCGCGTGGCCGCAGAGTGGCAGCGGGCCCGCGCCGACTGGTCCGGCAGCCCCCGGGTCGTCCTCTTCGACGCCTTCGCGCTGCTGCTCACCCGCGCGGTCTGCGACTGGGCGGGCATCGCGCTCGACGACGACGGCGCGCAGGAGATGGCCGACGACCTGGTGGCGATGGTGGACGGCTTCGCGACGCCGGGGCCGCGCCACTGGCGGGCCCGCCGCGCGCGCAGCCGCCAGGAGGAGCGCCTGGCACGCCGCATCGAGGACATCCGGCGGGCCGGCCCCGAGCACGAGGCGTCGGGTCGGCCGATCGGTACGGCGCTGACGGAGGTGGTCCGGCACCTGGAGGCCGACGGCGCCCCGCTCGACGCGCACACGGCCGCCGTGGAGGTGCTCAACGTCATCCGGCCGACCGTCGCGGTCGCCTGGTTCCTCACCTTCGCCGCGCACGCCCTGCACCGCTGGCCCGAGCACCGCGCGCCGCTCGCCAAGGGCGACGCCGCCTACGCCCGGGGCTTCGCCCACGAGGTACGCCGCTTCTACCCCTTCGTACCGTTCCTCGGCGGGCTGGCCGCGCGCGATCTGGAGTGGCGCGGCGAGCGCATCGGGGCGGGCACGATGGTCCTGCTCGACGTCTACGGGCAGAACCACGACCCCGACCTGTGGCCGAGCCCGTACACCTTCGACCCCACGCGCTTCACGGACGCCGAGCCGGGCCGCGACGACCTCATCCCGCAGGGCGGCGGCGAGGTCTCCAACGGCCACCGCTGCCCGGGCGAGGACATCGTGCTCGCACTGCTCCAGACCCTCGTACCGCTCCTGGCGCGGCTGGAGTACCGCGTGCCGGAGCAGGACCTGACGGTGCCACTGCACCGCATCCCTTCGACGGTACGCGGCGGGTTCGTCGTCACCGGCGTCAGCTGACCGGCGACCCGTGCAGGCGGCAGCCATGGCGTCGTACGTCTCGAAGTTCGACCGGGAGCCGGGGCTCGCGCCCGAGGCCCGGTTCCCGGTGATCGCGCTCGCGTCCTCGGCCGGCGGGCTCAACGCGCTGTTCCAGGTGCTCGGGCCGCTGCCCGCCGATCTGCCGGCGGCCGTCCTGGTGGCCCAGCACCAGCAGCCCGACCGTCCCAACAGGCTGCCGCAGCTCCTCGACGCACGCTGCCGGCTGACGGTCCGCTCCGCCCGTGACGGGGACACGATGGAGCGGGGCACCGTACTGGTCACCCCGCCCGGCTACCACCTGCTGGTGGTCAGCGACAACCGCATCGGACTGATCGCCGTCGGCGAGCGCGCGGTGCCGCCCCGGCCGACGGCGGACATGATGCTGGCGACCCTGGCCGTCACCTGCGGGCCGCGGGCGCTGGCGGTGGTCCTCACCGGCGTCGGCACGGACGCCCAGTCCGGCATCCGCGCGATCACCTGCTGCGGCGGCCGGGCCCTCGCCCAGGACGAGGTGACGTCGGCGCACTTCGGGATGCCGGCCGCGGCGATCAGCACCGGCGAGGTGGACAAGGTGCTGCCGCTGACGGAGATCGCCAAGGAGATCCACAGCCATGTGACCACGGCGGCCGGGGGAAGAGCCGAGGAGGGACCGGACAGCGGCAGCGAGGCGTGCTGACCGCCGTACGGGGCCGCTGTTGTCAGGCGGCCTGCGACGGCTCCTCCCGCACCACTTCCGACGGCCTCTTGTCGTCCCGCAGGCCCAGGAACCGCGGGTGGCGCAGCATCCCGTCCCGGGTCCACTCGGTGAAGCCGACCTCGGCGACCAGCTCGGGGCGCACCCAGTGCGCGGCCCGTTCCCGTACCGGATCGACGAACGGGGAACGGGCCCGCTCCCGCTCGTCCAGGAGACCGCGGATGCGGTGCAGCGCGGCCTGGTCGTAGCCGGTGCCGACCTTGCCCGCGTAGCGCAGCGCACCGTCCGCGTAGTAACCCAGTAGCAGCGCGCCGAACCCGACGCGGCTGCCGGCCGGCTCGGTGAAGCCGCCGATGACGAACTCCTGGCCGCGTGCGCACTTCAGCTTCAGCCAGTCGGAGGAGCGGCGCGGTACGTAGGGGCCATCGGCGCGCTTGGCGATCAGCCCCTCCCAGCCCCGCTCGCAGGCGTCGGCCAGCCGCTGCGGGCCGCCCTCGTTGCGGTGCGGGGTGAAGCGCAGCGGGGAGACGAAGCGCAGGCTGCGGCGGAGCAGGGACTTGCGGGTGCGCAGTGGCAGCCGGGTGAGGTCCTTGCCGTCCAGCCGCAGCAGGTCGAAAACGTAGTACGTCACCGCCACCGAGCTGGCGCGGGCCTGCGCGGGGTCGGTGATGCCCATCCGCTGCTGGAGCCGGGAGAACTCGGTGCGGCCCTGCGAGAAGGCGACGATCTCGCCGTCCACGGCGAAGTCCCGGGCGGTCTGGGCGGTCAGCGCGTCCGCGATCTCGGGGTACGTGTCGTTCATGGGGCGGCCGGTACGGGACAGCAGCCGGGTGCGGGTACCGTCGCGTACGGCCAGCGCGCGTACGCCGTCGAGCTTCCGCTCGAAGATCCAGCCGTCGTCGAAGTCCCGGCGGTCGGAGAGCACCGCGAGCATGGGGTGGGCCGCCGGCTCCTCGCCCGAAGGGGCGTCGGCCAGCAGCCGCCGTTGTTCGCCGGGCAGCGACTCCAACAGGCCCGCCACGCTCAGTCCTTGTTCTCGTCGGCCTCGTCGGCCGCCACCTGGCTGAGCGTCCGCCCGCTCCGTGCGGACTTGGCCCGGCGTGGGTCCGGTGCGCCGCGCTGCCCGGCCCGCTCGTCGTTCTCCTTCACCAGCAGCCAGGACTCCCGGCCCTCGGACTCCGCCGTGCGGAAGCGGGTGAGCGCATAGCCGCCGCGGAGCTTCTCGCCGTCCATCCAGAACGTGACGTGCCCGTGCTCCAGCCGCTCGGCGAAGGACGCGTCGCGGTCCTTGCGCTTCTTCGGCGGGAGCGGGCGGTACGTGCCCTGGTCCCACACGATCACCGTGCCGCCGCCGTACTCGCCCTTCGGGATCACCCCTTCGAACTCGCGGTACTCCATGGGGTGGTCCTCGGTCGGCATCGCCAGCCGCTTGTCGTGCGGGTCGGTGGAGGGGCCCTTCGGGACGGACCAGGACTTCAGTACGCCGTCGACCTCCAGCCGGAAGTCGAAGTGCATGGTCGAGGCGTCGTGGATCTGCACGACGAAGACCGGGTCGCCGCCGTCGGCGGACGGCGGCCCGGCGGCCTCCTTGCCCCGCGGCTCACGGGTCCGCTCGAAGTCGCGCTTGCCCTGGTACGTCGACAGCCCTCGCTCGCCCTTCACGGCAACCCCTTCCTGCTGGTGGCCGCTGGTGCCACGGCCGCTGGTGTCACTGCAGGTCGCTGCTGTCACTGTCGCGCACCGGCAGGCGCGGCGCACGCGGGAGCGGCGCGGCCGGCGGTCAGACGGAGCGCAGCGCGAAGGAATGGCCTCCGGGGTCCCCGAAGATGCGTACCTTCTCGGTGCCTTCCTTCCGCTCGGACTCCATCGGGTGCCCGCCGTAGTCGATCACCTGGCGTTCCACGTCGTCCATGAGGTCCTTGGGCACCAGCAGGTGCAGATGGGCCTGCTGGGAGTCGTGGGGCCGGGGCCAAGCGGGCGGCGCCGCGCCGTGGTCCCGGCGGAACGCCATCCGCGTCCCCTGGTCACCGGCGATCTCGATGAGCTCGACACCCATCTCCGCCGGCAGCTCGGCGCCGAGCAGCTTCGCGTAGAACTCCGCGACCGGCTCGGGCTCCGCACAGTCCAGGACGAGCACCCCCGCCTCGACGAAGACGGTGGATTTCCCCGGCTCCGCGCTCTCTGTCATCGCGTTCTCTGCCATCACACGCCCCTCCCCAGAACAGACCTGCCCGCCCGGCCACTGCCGGGCGGCGTCGGTCCGAGTAGCCGTATGCGGCGGTTTCATGCCCGGGACGCCAGGGTGGCGTGGTCGGCCGACGAGCCACGACGCCCGTCGGCCGGCCCGTAATCACGGGTCGGCCGACGCATCCGTGTCCTCGTACGAGGACACCTGTTCCTGTTGTCTTGTTCCTGTTGTCTTCCCTTGCCTTGATGTACTGCTTCCTCCCTTCCCAGGCGGCTACGGTTGCTTGCCGCTCCGCGCCGCCGCGCCCACGCAGACCAGCCCGAGCAGGGCCGCCAGGGCGCCGACGATGATGTTGTTCCAGATGACTCCCGCGTCCGGGCTGTTGCCGACGATCCACGGCGACACGATCAGCCACACACCGATGGCGGACATGGCCCAGCTCATGCCGTACATCCGCGCCGGTGTGATGGTGAAACCGAGCGCCAGCAGGCCGATGGCGATACCCAGGATGAGGTTGTGGGTCACCAAGGCGGGCTGGTTCGCCGTGAAGTGGACTGTCCATGGCGAGATGGCGCAGTACAGACCGACAAGGAACACCGGCCCGTCCACGAGCGCCACATCGCGACCGCCGAGCATGCGGGCGTACCTGTCCCGCATCTCGGGCACATCGGGGTGACTGGCGATATCGCCTCTGCTGTGTGAGACGTCTGCCATCAGACTCGTCTCCTTCGTTCTCCGCAGGCCCGGCCGCTGAAATGGCAAGGCACCTGCAAGCCCTATCTTGCGCTTATTTCCTCCTTATGTGTAGTTGGGAGCCCCAGCGGCGCTGCTAGCAGGGGCGCTGGGGTGGCAGGGGTCGGTCGGCGCGGCCGCTGAGAGTGGCGCGGCTGCGGCGGTACAGGCGCCAGGCCGTGGTGTGGAGGGGTTCGCGGAAGGGGGCCACGGGGGCGCCGTGACCCTCGGTCCACTGGCGGAAGAGGTCCGCCGGGGTGTCGGCCGTGACCGTCAGCCGGGCGATGCGGAGCGGGTCGTCGGCGGGCGAGCTGAAGGCGCGCAGGGCCGCCGTGGCCGAGGTCCAGCCCGCCGCGCCGACCGCGCGGCGGACCGTCGGGCTGGAGTAGCCGTGCGGGTAGGAGAACGCGGACACCGGGTGCCCGAGGACATCCTCGATGCGGCGTTTGCAGCCCGCGATCTCGGCACACAGCCGCCGCCGCGGCAGCGTGTCGAGCTGCGCGTGGGTGCGGCTGTGCCCGCCGATCCCGATGCCGTAGGCGTCGAGCGTGCTGACCTGGCGCCAGTTCAGCATCGGGGCCGGCGGCAGCAGGCTGCCGCCGGGGGGCCCGCCCGGCGCGTGCACGGCTCCTGTGGTGAGGTACAGGGTGGCGGGCAGCCCCCGCTCGGTGAGCTGGGGGGCGACCGTCCAGTAGAAGTCCGCGAAACCGTCGTCGAAGGTGAGGACGGCGCACCAGGGCGGCAGCGGCGGACCGCCGCGCAAGGCTCCGACCAGCCGCTCCAGCGGGATCACGGTGCGGCCGCTGTCGATGATGCGGTCGAGCTGTTCGGTGAAGACCCGCGGGGTGACGGTGAAGGGGGCGATCCAGGAGGGCGGGTCATCGGACACCGAGTGGTACAGGAAGACCGGCACCGGGTTCGGGTGCGGGCTCATGACGGGCGCCCGTCCGGGGCGGGAGGCGGCGCCGGGCCCGGTTCCCCCGGGGTGCGGTGGCCCGTCGGTACGGCCGGTTCGTAGGGGTCGATCGGTACGTGTGGGACGGCAGCGGCCGGCGCTCGGCGGAACCCGGCCCGGTCGCCGGGGGTGCCGGTGGCGTGCACCAGAGCGAGCGGGTGCCCGTGCAGCCGCACCCACGCCAACACGCGCCCGTCCAGGTCGTCGGCGCCCGGGCCGGCCGGTGAGCGCGGCTCACCGGTCGGAGCCAGGTCCAGTTCGACGACGCGAACGCGGGTGTCCAGCGAGTAGCGGGCGGCGATCCAGGGGCAGGCCGTCGCGGTACGCCGGCCGAAGCCGTGCATGATGTGCCCCTCCTGAGTGAGGCGAGGGGCCGGCCCGGTACGGGCGGGCACGCCGTCCCTAGGGGGCGGTGGCACGCTTGCGCGGTGCCGGCGGGCGGTCCCGGAGAAACGGGGGCCGCCGGCCGTCGGGCGTGGCCCGGGTGAAGAGGCGGTGGCGGGGCCGACGGGGCCGGCCCGGGCACAGCCTCAGGGTGACGGGGAGGGGCTGGGTGCGGCGGGACATCCCTGCCGCCGGTCCCTCCCGAGCGCCGCGAACGGCGCGGGGACTGGCATGTGCGGTCCGCTGGGGAGCGGTCCGCTCCGTCCTGAGAAAACGGAGCCAGGGCTTCAGATTTGCAGCATCCTCACCGACAGTCAAGGCAAAGCGGATGAATTACCTAAAGTATCGTGAAATGAGCTGGCCTTGGTCACTCGCTGTAGTACTCGGCGTCTTCGTGCGGGGCCGCGCGCCGCAGCTCCTCGGTGATCCGCCGGGTGATCTCGCCGGGGCGCGCGGGACGGCCGAAGTGCCAGCCCTGGCCCCAGTCGCCCCCCATGGCCCGCAGCCGCTCCGCGTCGGCCGCCGTCTCCACGCCCTCCACGGTCACCTTCAGGCCGAGCGCCCGCGCCAGCGAGACCAGCCCCTCGATGACCCGCCAGCTCTGCCGCGCGGCGGCCTCCGGCCGGTGCGTGTCCGCGAGGAACGACCCGGCGATCTTCAGCCCGGAGACCGGGAGTTCGCTGAGGTACCCCAGCGGTGACCAGCCGGTGCCGAAGTCGTCCACCGCGAGCGTGATGCCGGTGTCCGCGAGGCTGCGCAGCGTCGGCATCGAGTCGTCGTCGGTTCGCATCATGGCGCTCTCGGTGATCTCGAGCTGCAGCCGCCTCGGGTCCAGTCCGGTGGAGCGCAGCACCCTGCCGATGTCGGCCGCGAGCCGGGCGTCCCTGGCCTGGTGGACGGAGACGTTGACGTTCACCTGCGGCGCCGCGGGCCCGAACCGGCGCACCCACTCCGCCGCCTGCCCGCACGCCTCCTCCAGGACCCAGCGGCCCAGCCGCATGATCATCCCGGTCTGCTCGGCGGTGGCGATGAAATCGTCCGGGCTCAGCACGCCGAAGTCCGGGTGCCGCCACCGTACGAGCGCCTCCACGGCGGCCAGCGAGCCGTCCGAGAGCGTGCACAGCGGCTGGTAGTCCACGAAGAACTCGCCCCGCTCCAGCGCCGCCGGCATCCGCACCGACATCGCGTAGCGGGTCACCTCGCGCGCGTGGTGGCCCGGGTCGAAGAGCGTCCACCGGCCGCGGCCCGCCTCCTTGGCCCGGTACAGCGTGAGGTCGGCCGCGCGCACCGCGGCCTCCGGCGTGGTCGTGGCCACCGAGCGTTCCAGTACGCCCACGCTGGCCCGCACGGACAGCCGCCGCTCGGCGACCGGGATCGGGGTGGCCAGCGCCGCCAGCGCGGCCTTCGCCACCGTCACGGCGTCCTGCTGCCCCCGGGAGTGCTCCAGCAGCATCACGAACTCGTCGCCGCCCAGCCGCGCCACGAGATGCCCCAGCGGCGTCATCGCGTTCTCCAGCCGCCGCGCCACCGCGACCAGCAGCTCGTCACCGGCCGCGTGCCCCAGGCTGTCGTTGACGAACTTGAAGCCGTCCAGGTCGAGGTAGCAGATCCCGAACCGGGCGTCGGGGAGGGGCGCCCGGAAGAGCCGTTCGAGGCGGTCGATGAAGGCCGCCCGGTTGGGCAGCCCGGTCAGCATGTCGTGGGTGGCCTGGTGGCGCAGCCGCTCCTCCAGCCGGTACCGGTCGGTGATGTCCTCCATCAGCGCCACCTGGTAGCGCGGCACCAGCTCCTCGTCCCGGATCAGCGAGCACGTCAGGTGCGTCCAGACCACTTCGCCGTCCTTCCGGTAGTACGGCTTGGTGCACTCGAAACGCTCCCGCTCGCCCCGGATCAGCTCGTCGTACGCCTGCCAGGTGCCCGGCTCGTCCTCCGGGTGCACCAGATCGGTGATCCGGCGGCCGCGCAGCTCCTCGACGCGGCCGCCGAAGATGTCCAGCAGCGCCCGGTTGACCTCCAGGACATTGCCCTGCAGATCGCCGATGCCGATGCCGATCGGGGCGTTCTCGAACAGCGCGCGGAAGCGGGCCTCGGTCGCCCGCAGGGACCGCTCGGCCATCTGCCGCGCGGTGTCGGCGGCGGCCCGGATCTCCTCCTGGTCCCGCAGCGTCCGCTCGCGCAGCGCCGCCGCCCACCCGGCCGCGAAGGCGCCGGCCACGACGGGCCCGCGGTCCTTCGGCACCGGGTGCGCGTGCAGCAGCTCGACGGCGCGGGCCAGTACCGAGGGGTCGGTGTAGTGCGCGTCGACCAGCAGCGTCCCGGCCTCCTCGGCCGCGACCGTGCACACCGGGTCGCCCTGCCAGGATTGGCGCAGCAGTTCGGCGGTCCGGGCGGTGAGCCGCTGCCGCGCTCCGGGTTGCTCCGTGAGCCCCAGCCCTTCCCGCAGCAGCGCGGCCCAGGACTCCTCGAAGTGTGCGGACGCTCCGCGCTCCGGCTCCGTCACGGGCGACGCCCCACGCCTGCCAGGCCCGTCATCCGTTCCGGGTGCGGCCCCACCGCGTCAGGTGTCTCGGGCCGCCACTCGGGCAGGTACACCACCCCCGGATCGACGAGCTCGAAGCCGTCGAAGTACGCGGTGATCTGCGCCCGCGAGCGCATGGTGAGCGGGGTCCGAGTACGGGCGTACAGCTCCTGGTGCGCGCCGGCCTGGTCGGGGCGGCCCTCCAGCGACGCGTGGGAGAGGGCCAGCGCGCTGCCCGGCGGCAGCGCGTCCCGCAGCGCGGCGACGATGCCGGGCGGGTCCGCCTCGTCCGAGACGAAGTGCAGCACCGCGACCAGCAGCACCGCCACCGGCTCACCCGGATGCAGCAACTCGGCGACGGGGGCCTGGGCGAGCAGTCCGTACGGGTCCCGCACGTCCGCCTCGACGACCTCGACGTGCGGGTCGTCCCGCACCAGCAGCCTGCTGTGCGCGACGGCGACCGGGTCCATGTCGACGTACACCACTCGGGTCTCCGGGTGTACCTCCTGGGCGATCTCGTGCACCGCCCCGAAGGTGGGGATGCCGGAGCCCAGGTCGAGGAAGCGGGTGATGCCCTCCCCGGCCAGATACTGCACCGCGCGGCGCAGGAAAGCCCGGTTGCTCCGCATGATCATCGGCAGATCGGGCCAGAGGGAGATGGCCTGGCGGGCCATCTCGCGGTCGGCGGGGAAGTTGTGCGAGCCGCCCAGGAAGTAGTCGTAGATCCGGGCGGCGTTCGGGCGGTCCAGGTCTGTTCCCGGTGGCACCCACGACGAAGACCGCTGCATCACTGACCCTTTCCGCACCGGGCAGGGAATTCAGCCTCAGAGCTTCACATAATTCTCATATCGGGGCCATGGGCGTGCAAGCGGATGCACTGCCCACCGTGTACGCGTCCAGGCGTCCGCGGCTCGCGAGGTCGGCGGGGCCTCCCGAGAATGGACGGACCATGCCCGGACGCATCGAGGACTACGGGATCGTCGGCGACCTGGAGACGGCCGCCCTGGTCGGCCGGGACGGCTCGGTCGACTGGCTCTGCCTGCCCCGCTTCGACTCACCCGCCGCCTTCGCCGGCCTCCTCGGCACCGACGGGCACGGCCACTGGCGGATCGCCCCGGCCGGCCCGCCCCGGCACTGCACCCGCCGCGGCTACACCGGCGACACCCTGGTCCTGGAGTCGCTCTGGGAGACCCCCGGGGGCACGGTCCGCGTCCTGGACTTCATGCCCCCGCGCGACCGGGCGCCCCGGCTGATCCGCATCGTCGAAGGGCTGTCCGGCGAGGTCCCGATGTACAGCGCGCTGCGACTGCGCTTCAATTACGGCCGGGTCCTGCCGTGGGTGCGCCGCACCGGCCACCACCGCATCGCGACCGCAGGGCCGGACTCGGGCTGGCTGCGCGTGCCGCCCGGCGTGCACACCTTCGGCACCGACGGTGCCACCTGCTCGGAGTTCACCGTCCGGGCCGGCGACCGGGTCCCCTTCGTCCTCACCTGGCAGCCCTCACACGTGCGCAGCGTCCAGGTCACCGACCCCGAGCGCGCCCTCCGGGATACCGCGGAGAGCTGGCAGCGCTGGGCGGCGACCTGCCGGTACGAGGGGGAGTGGCGCCCCGACGTGGTCCGCTCGCTGATCACTCTCAAAGCCCTCGCGTACCGCCCGACCGGCGGCATCGTCGCCGCGCCCACCACCTCGCTGCCCGAGGCCATCGGCGCGCCGCGCAACTGGGACTACCGCTTCTGCTGGCTGCGGGACTCCAGCATGACGCTCTCCGCGCTGCTGCGCGGCGGCTTCCACGAGGAGGCGGCCGCCTGGCGGCGCTGGCTGGTACGCGCCATCGCCGGCGACCCCGCGGACCTGCAGACCCTGTACGGCCTGGCCGGCGAGCGCCGGCTGCCGGAGTCCACAGCGCCCTGGCTGCCCGGTTACGAGGGCTCGGGCCCGGTCCGGCTGGGCAACGCGGCGGTCGACCAGTTCCAACTGGACGTCTACGGCGAGGTGGCCGACACCCTGTACCTCGCCCAGGCCGCCGGCATCCCCATGGAACGCCGGGTCTGGACCCTCTTCCGCACTCTGATGGACGCGCTGGAGCAGCGCTGGCGGGAGCCGGACGAAGGGCTGTGGGAAATGCGCTGCGGCCGCCGCCACTTCGTGCACTCCAAGGTCATGGCGTGGGTGGCCGCCGACCGGGCGGTACGCCTCGCCGAGAAGACGGGCCTGCCCGCGCCCCTCGCGCGCTGGCGGACGCTGCGCGACGCCGTGCACGCCGACGTCTGCGCGCACGGATACGACGCGGACCGCGGCGTCTTCGTCCAGCACTACGGCAGCCGGGAGCTGGACGCCGCCACGCTCTTCATCGTCAAAACCGGCTTCCTGCCCCCGGACGACCCGCGTGTGATCCGTACGGTGGACGCCGTACGCACCGAGCTGGACCACGACGGATTCCTGCGCCGCTACTCGGACGGCGGGCCCGACAGTGGGGCCTGCGAGGGGGTCTCCGGCGACGGGCTGCCCGGTACCGAAGGCGCCTTCCTGGCCTGCTCGTTCTGGCTCGCCGACGCGCTGCTCGCCACCGGCAGGCACGCCGAGGCCCGCGCCCTCTTCGCCCGCACCCTGGCCCTCGGCAACGACCTGGGCCTGTTCGCCGAGGAGTGGGACGGCACGGCCGGCCGCCAACTGGGCAATGTGCCCCAGGCGTTCACCCATGTCGCCCTGGTCAACTCCGCGTTCGACCTCGCGGCGGCCGGCGCGGACCGCAGCGCCATGTGAGGCCGCGCGAGGCCGGTTCCCGCCGTCTCGGGGGGCCGTCGGCGGGGTACCCGGCCGGGGTCCCGCACGACGAGACACGACGAGACGAGAGGGGCCCGCACATGGCCGAGAAGCAGCAGGACGTCGTGGAGCTGCTGGAGCAGCAGCATCAGCAGATCCGCCGCCTCCTGGACGACGTCGTGAACCACAAGGGTGAGGAGCGCAAGCACGCGTTCCAGCGCGTGGTGCGCCTGCTCGCCGTGCACGAGACGGCCGAGGAAGAAGTCGTCCACCCCTATGTCCGCGACCACGTCGAGGGCGGCGAACAGGTGATCAAGGACCGGACGGCGGAGGAGAAGAGCGCCAAGGAGGCGCTGAGTCGGCTGGAGGACCTGGACGTCGACTCTTCCGAGTTCCACGAGAAGTTCGCGGCGGTCAGCCAGGACATCCGGGCGCACGCCGAGGCGGAGGAAAAGTCCGAGTTCACCCACCTGCGCGCGGTCTCGGACCGGCGCGGACTGGAGGGGCTGGCCAAGGCGGTCAAGGCCGCCGAAGCGGTGGCGCCGACCCACCCGCACCCGGGCGCCGAGTCCGCGGCGGCGAACCTCCTCGTCACCCCGGTGGCCTCCGTGGTGGACCGCACGAAGGACGCGATACGGGCGGCGATGGGCAAGAGCTGACCCACGTTGGGCAAGAACTGATCCGTACCGGAACGTCTGCGCACTCACAGGCGGCCCCGCCCTCGCGGCGGGGCCGCCGTACTACCGCTCTTACCTGTCCTCCTCCCGCGGGAGGAGGGAGCCGAGGGGGCCCAGGTCGAGGTTGAGTTCGTCGCGGCCCAGGTCGTAGCGGGCGCAGAGTTCGTCCATCCGGCGTTCCAGCAGCATCAGCGTCGTGCCCATGCGCTCCTCCTGGTCCTCGGACAGGTCGCCCTGTTCGACGCGGCGCAGCGCCTGCCGCTCCATGAGCTGGTGCAGCAGCTCCACGACGGTCAGCACCAGTCGTACGAGGTCCCGCTCGACGCTCTCCTCGTCCAGTTCCACGCGCCTGCTCACGGTAGCCTCGCCTCCTCCACGTACACCGGTTCCGCCGCTCCCGCCCCGTCCGGGCCGAGTTCGGCGAACGGCGACGGGACGTTCTCGTTCACCGAGCTGATCAGGGCGCGCAGATCGACCCGAACGAGATCCACGTCCGCGATGCGCAGGGTGAGGTCGCCGGCGATCACCACGCCACCGGCGAGCAGCCGGTCGAGCAGATCGATCAGCGCGACGGGGGCCTGCGGGCCGGCGGCGGGAGTGCTCATGACGTGCTCCGTCCGGCCTCGTCGTCCGCGTCCGCCAGGTCGGTGAAGGAGTACGGGGCCCAGGGGCCGGTCAGTTCGATCCGCAGGGCGGGGGAGCGGGCCGCCAGCTCGCCGACCCGCTCGGCGAACGTGCCGGCTTCCTCGCGGCGTACCAAGTACGCGCCGTTGAGGAGATTCGGGCCGCGCGAGACGGCGGGGCGGGCGCCGGCCGGGGCGCGGCCGGCGGCGTCGGGTGCGCCGGACGCGGCGACGGCCTCGGCGAGCCGGCCGTCCTGCGGGCGGTGCAGCCGGCTGTGCTCGGCGGTACGCGCGAGGGCGTCGTGCACCGCCCGGGCCATTCCGTCGGCCTCGTGCAGCGCGGCGTCCCCGGCCTTGCGGTCCCGCAGCCGCCGCCGCAGGAACTCCCGCCCGGATTCGGCCTCGGGCGGCTTGCGGCCGTTCGGCTTGGGGTCACCCGGCTTGCGGTCGTCCGGGAGCTGCTGGGCGTACGCCTTCACGCCCCACTCCAGCCGGCCCTCGAGCCGGCTCAGCAGCCGCTCGAACCGCTGCGTGTGCGCGGCCAGCGCGGCCCGGACCGCGTCCTCGTCGCGGTACACCGTGACCAGCCGCAGCGGCAGCACGCCGACCGCCGCCGCGGTCTCGTCCACGACCCCCCGGTGCGCCCGCGCGGTCGCCTCCAGCCACGTCAGGTCCTCCAGGCGGTCGTGTACCCCTGGCTGGTCGAACTCCGCGGCGGGCACGTCGGACACCAGCGCGGCCAGCGACCCCTCCGCCACGGTGCGCACGGGCGCGTCCCCGATGCCGAGCAGGCCGGCGGGCGGCCGGGCGCCGCGGTGAAGGACGGCGTAGGCGTACGTCAGCCGGCCGTCCTGGCGCGTGGTCACGGTGACTCCTCCTTCCGTTCCTCCAGAGCCCGTTCCTCCCGGGCGGCCTCCTCGCGGCTCTCCAGAGCGGCGAGGCGTTCCTTCAACTCGGCGTTTTCGCGGGCTAGTTCACGTTGTTCTCGGTTCCGGTCCCGGCGTTCCTGGGACAGTTCCTTGCGGCGGGCGCCGGACGACAGCGACGGGTCGTCGCGCCACCAGTCGATGCCCATCTCCTCGGCGCGCTCCACCGAGGCCACGATCAGCCGCAGTTTGATGGTCAGCAGTTCGATGTCGAGCAGATTGATCCGGACATCGCCGACGATCACCACGCCCCTGTCCAGGACGCGTTCGAGGATGTCGGCGAGGTTGGCGCCGCCGCCGGCGCCGGGAGCGGGGTAGGACATGGGGTACGCGCTCACCTCACCCGTTCCGGCTCGAGCTCGGACTCGTCGGCAGGTTCGTCGGTGGGCTCGTCCTCTTCCTCGTCCTCGTAGGCGTACGCCTCTTCCTCGTCGTCCTCGTAGGCCCCGGTGTCGCCCTCGACCTCTTCGTCTTCCTCTTCCGTGCCGGTGTCTTCCGCTACCTCGTCCTCGTACGCGTACGCGTCGGCCGACCCCTCGTCCTCCTCGCGGGCCACCGCGTCCTCGTGGGACTCGACGACCTCACCGTCGCGGATCTCGCCGCGCCAGCCGTCGGTCGCCTCGGCGCGCAGCATCACGAAGCGGCGAAAGTGCTTGAGGTCGAGCCGGGCCCGCCGTCCCTGGGCACGCCACAGATTGCCGGTCCGCTCGAAGAGGCCCTTCGGGTAGTACTCGATGACCAGCAGGACGCGGGTCAGGTCCGGCGTCAGCTCGTGGAAGGTCACCACACCCTTGACGGACGCCTTCGCGCCCTGCGCCGACCAGGCGATGCGCCGGTCCGGTAGCTGCTCGGTGACGGTCGCGTCCCAACTGCGGCTGGACCAGAGGATCTTGGCGCGCCAGGTGGAGGTGGTGTCGCCGGTGCGCTCCACGTCCTGCACGCCCTTGGCGAAGGAGCTGAACTCCTGGAACTGCGTCCACTGGTCGTACGCGGTGCGCAGCGGCACCCCGACATCCGTGTCCTCGACGACGGTGACGAACCGTCCGGTCCCGGTGCCCGTCCGCCTGCCGCCGCTGCCGCCGCGTACCAGCCGGCCGAGACCGCGGCCGAGGCTGAGGCCGATCCCGGGGCCGTTGCCCTCGGCCATGTCCTGCAGCCGGGTCGTCGCGGCGCCCAGCTTCCGGCCGCCGGCGATCAGCAGCCGCTGGGCCTGGGCCGCGGCGAACGCGGTGGCCTCCTCCTTGAGCCGGTCGGTGGCCGGGCTGCGGGCGATGCTCTCCTTGAGGAGGGCGGTGGTGCCGCCCTGTTTCTGGTCAGCCATCGGTACGCTCCCGGCTCCGGCCGGACTGCTTCCCGGACTGCTTGGCGGCCGGCTTGGCGGCGGTCCGGGGACCGGGCCTCGTCGCCCCGGACTTGGCCGTACCCGTCCGCTCCGTTGCGGCCTTCTTGGCGCGCCGGGCCCGTTGGGCGGCCGGCGTCGCCTTGGTGGCCTTCTTGCGAGGTGTGGGCTCGGGGGCGGGCTCGTCCTCCCGCTCCTCCGGCTCCTCCCGCGGGGCGGGCTCGTCGTCCTCGGCCCGCGTCTCCTCCGCACCGCTGCCGAGCCGTTCCTGGACGCCCGCGGTGCGCGCGTGCAGGCTGTCCGCCAGTCCGTCGATGCGACGGCTGACGAACGCGCTCGCCGCCGCGCGGCCCACTCCGCCCAGATCGTCCCGCAACTGGTCGCGCAGCTCCGCGAGCTGCGGGTCGGCCTTCAGCCGCTCGTCCACCAGGCCCAGCAGCCGCTGCGGGTCGAGCTGCAGCCGCCGTCCCAGGACCACGCCGCCGACGCTGAGGGCGAGCTTCGCCTTCTTCGTGCGGCCCAGTACGTATCCGCCTGCGACGGCCAGTGCCAGTGCCGCCCGGTTGTTCATCTCAACCGTCTCCTCGTCCTTCTCACAGTCCTCGGTGCCGCTGTTCCCGCGCTGCCTCCAGCCGGTCCAGCAGCTCGTCCTCGCGCCGGTCGAACTCCGCCTCGTCGATCAGGCCGTCGTCCAACTCCTGCGCCAGTGCCCGCAGTTCGTGCTGAATGACCCCGGGAT
This sequence comes from Streptomyces ochraceiscleroticus, assembly GCF_000720485.1. GTDB lineage: Bacteria > Actinomycetota > Actinomycetes > Streptomycetales > Streptomycetaceae > Streptomyces > Streptomyces ochraceiscleroticus. Next base: position 161,513 of record NZ_JOAX01000009.1, read on the forward strand.
CGTGGTACTGCCGCTCCGCCTCGGCGACGAGCTGGCGCAGTACCCACCCGGTGCCGCGCACCGGCGCCGCGGGCAGCAGCAGTACTTCCTTGAGCAGGCCCATCAGCCGCGGCTCGCGTGTTCGGCGGCCGGCTGGGCCGGGCGCACGAAGCTGTACGGCGGCAGCGGACCGTTCACCAGCAGCTCGAGCTGCGGCTGTTCCTCGGCGAGCCGGTGCGCCGCTTCGGTGAAGGGCGCGGTCTCCGTCCGCGGCAGGAGGAACGAGAGGTTCACCAGCCAGCCCGTCCCCTCGGGGCCCGGTGCCGACTGCTCCGCCAGCGGTGCCAGGGCCCGCTCGACCGTGTGCGCGTCGTGCACCTCGCGGGCCCGTACGGCATTGGCCACCAGCTCGCCCAGCTGCACCCGCTCGGGGTAATCGCCCCCGCCGGACGCCTGCAGGGCCTCCGTGAGGCGGCGGACCTCCGGCTCGTCGTCGACGACGAGCCGCAGCACGGCTTCCTCGCGGTGCGCCGCCTTGACGTTGAACTCCACGCGGCCGGTCAGCTCGGCGAGCTGCGTCTTGTAGTGCTCGGTGTGCTCGCCGAGTGCGCCGCGCACCGCGTCGTCGTCCGTCGAGAGGGAGCCGAAGCGCAGCGGCAGCACCGCGCCCGCGTTGCCCGTCTCGGTGAGGACGTGCTGGTGGGCCAGCAGGTCGCGGCGCTTGGGGCGCAGCCCGTCGGGGCAGTCGCTGACCACGGCGGCCAGCTCGCCGGCCCGTATGATCCGCACCGGGCGCGGCGGGTCGCCGACGCCCAGTACCGGCTTCTCGGGGGCGGGGTGGTCGGCGTGCGCGATGCCGTAGATATAGGTCGTCATCAGCTCTCCTCCTTCTTGCGGGAGCTGGTGGCGGTGCGCCGCGGGCGGCGCGGCTCTTCGTCGCCGGACCTGCCGGAGGCCGCTTCCCGGCCCTGGCCGATGGCGTCGGCGAAGGTCTCGGCGGCGCCCGAGAGCGCGCCCTTGCTCTTGCCGCGCGCGCCGGACTCGGTGATCTCGCCGACCAGGTCGGGCAGGCCGGGCTCCTTCTTGGGGCCGGACTCCAGGTCCAGCCGGTTGCACGCCTCGGCGAACCGCAGATAGGTGTCCACGCTCGCCACCACGACCCGTACGTCGATCTTGAGGATCTCGATGCCGACCAGGGAGACGCGCACGAACGCGTCGATCACCAGTCCGCGGTCCAGCACCAGCTCCAGTACGTCGTACAGTCCGCTGGTGCCACCACCGCCTCGGCTGCCTCCTTCTTGTTGAGCGGGAACCACAGTCATCTCTACGGGTTTCCTTTCGCGCGCTCGTAGCGGCCGACGCGCCGGTACCCGGTGAGCACCCCCTCCTCATCGAGGGTCAGCTCATAGAGCGCCATCAGGCTCATCGTGTCGGGCACCCTGGCGAGCTCCAGTACTTCCGCTTCCAGGAGCCAGCCGTCCCCGGTCCGCTCGAACCGGGTCACGGTCTCGGGGTGCAGTCCGGTGAGCTCGGCGAGCTGGGCGCGCGCCGCGCGCATCAGCTCGGGCAGTGCCAGGCCCTTCGCGGGGCCCCGGCCGTCGCCTTCATCCGGTGTCGTTGCTTTGTGCGTCATGAAGTCATCTCTGTGGAGCTTCTCCGTCCGGGCGTCTCCGCCGGGAAGTCCGTGTCGCACCGAGTACCGCTAAGGGGCGAGGGGAAACCCATGTGCCCCCGCCGGTTCCTACCGCCCGTCCCGGTGCCGGGTCGCCGATCTTCACGGGCGACCCGATGATGGATTGAGGCCCGCCGGGCGGGGGACCCGGCGACCAGCCGAAGGGGACGGCTGTCCAACGAATCCGGTCCACGGTCAATGCGGAGCAGGAGGCATCAGTGGCCGCGCAACCCCACGACCACCACGACGACGCGGGGAGCGGCGCCCGGAAGGGGCAGCCGCAGAACCCCAGGGAGAAGCACCCGCAGCCCGACTTTCCCGCGCAGGAGCAGGAGCACCCCGGCTGGACCGGTCCGATGGACCCGCCACCGGACCACGGTGAGGACTCCTACCGCGGCAGCGGCCTGCTGACGGACCGCAAGGCACTGCTGACCGGCGGCGACTCGGGCATCGGCCGCGCGGTGGCGCTGGCCTTCGCGCGCGAGGGCGCCGACGTGCTCTTCACCCATCTGCCCGAGGAGGCCGACGAGGCTCGCGAGACCTCCCGGCTCATCGAGGAAGCGGGCCGGAAGGCCGTCGCGGTCTCCTGCGACATCCGCGAGGAGGCCGAGTGCCGCCGGCTCGTGGAGCGGACGGTCGCGGAGTTCGGCCGGATCGACATCCTGGTGAACAACGCGGCGTACCAGATGTCCCAGCCGGACGGCATCCAGGCCATCAGCACCGAGCAGTTCGACCGGGTGCTGCGCACCAACCTCTACGGCATGTTCTGGCTGTGCAAGATGTCGCTGCCGCACATGCCCAGGGGCGGCTCGATCATCAACACCACGTCCGTGCAGGGCTACAAGCCCAGTCCGCACCTGCTGGACTACGCGACGACCAAGGGCGCCATCGTCACCTTCACGCAGGGGCTCGCCCAGATGCTTGCCTCCGACGGCGTCCGCGTGAACGCCGTCGCTCCGGGGCCCGTCTGGACGCCGCTGATCCCGGCGACGATGCCGGACACCGTGGAGTTCGGCAAGCAGGCGCCGCTGGGCCGCCCGGCACAGCCCGCCGAGATGGCGCCGGCCTATGTGTTCCTCGCGTCCGAGCACGCCTCGTTCATCACCGCCGAGATCGTGAACGCCACCGGCGGCACCCCGCTGCCCTGATGGGCTGGTGGCGCTGGATCGGGTGGGAGGCCGCCGCCGTCCTGCGCGCCGCGCGCAGCGCGGTGACCGGCCCGGGGCCCGAACGGGACGCGGCGGTGCAGTCGCTGAAGGCGGCGGCCGCCGCCGCGCTCGCCTGGGCCGTGACGGGCTGGTGGTGGGGCGCGCCGATGGCGCTGATGGCGCCGTGGACGGCGGTCGTGCTGGTGGAGAGCACCGTCTACCGGTCGGTGCGGTCCGGGCTGCAGCAGCTGGCGGTGATCGCGGCCGGCACGGTCATCGCGGCGGGCGCGGCGACGCTGACCGGCAACAAGATGGCCGCGATGGTGCTCGCCCTGCCGCTCACGGTCCTGCTGGGCAATTACGCGCGCTTCGGGCAGCAGGGCATGTACGCGTCCACGACGGCGCTGTTCGTGCTGGCCTACGGCTCGTACTCGTTGTACGACATCGGGCACCGGCTGCTGGAGTCGGTCATCGGCGCGGCCATCGGGATCACGGTGAACGCCCTGGTCCTCCCGCCGGTGCACGCCCGCAGCGTGCGGCACATGCTCTACACACTGCCGCGGGACAGCGCCCACCTGCTGCACACCATCGCCGACGGGCTGCGGGAGGCGGGCGACGAGGGGTACAGCCACCAGGACGCCGAGACCTGGCAGGACCGGGCCCGGCGGCTCGCCAACGCCGTCACCGACCTGCACACCGCGCGGAGCTGGGACCAGGAGAGCTACCGCCTCAACCCCGGTTACCGGCTGCGCCGTCGCGGCCGCGCGGCGCCGTCGGCGGACTGGGACGAGACCTGGGACGGGATCAGTGAGCACCTCAAGACGCTCACCCGGACGCTGCGCGAGGCGGCCCCCGACCGTAACGACCTGGCTCCGCCGCCGTCCGGCGCGCTCGGCCTGGCCGCCGATGTGCTGGACGCGGCGGGGGAGGTCTGCGAACACGACCTGCACCTGCTCGATGAGGGGCCGGAGAAGGAGCGCGAGGGCCGGCGGGCCGCGGACCTGGAGCGCGCGTGGGAGGCGCACGGCCGGCTCAAGGACTGGCTGCCGGAGCTGGACGGGGACTCCTCCGTCTCGCTCGGCGGCCTGGTCGCGGAGATGCAGCGGCTGCTCTACGCGCTCGGACCGCAACTGGCGCTGAAGTCCCGGGCGGCGTGAGGAGGGGCCGGTCGGCGGAGCCCCGAGGCGGCGTCAGGAAGCCCTCTTCTTCTTCTGATTCTGAGGGGTCTTCTGTTTCTGAGGCGCCTTATGGCTCTGCTGGGTCTTCTGGCCCGACCGGCTCTTCGTGCTCTTCTGGGCGCGCTTCTTCGTGCCGCCCCCGGAGCTGCCGCCCTTCGCCCGGTCCACGCTGGCCTGCAGGGCCTCGCGCAGGTCGATGACGTTGGTCGCCTTCGGCGCAGGCTCGGCCTTCTCCACCGTCTCGCCGGTGCGCTTGGCCTCCACGAGCCGCTGCACCTTCTCCTGGTACGTGTCGTGGTACTCGTCCGGGTCCCAGTCGACGGACAGCGCGTCGATGAGCTGGACCGCGGTGTCCAGCTCCTTCTTGTCCGGCTTGGTGCGCCCCGGCAGCGTCGGCAGTTCCTTGTGCGGGTCGCGGACCTCGTCGGCCCAGTGCAGCGTGTGCAGGGCGAGGATGTCGTCCTCGGCCTTCACGGCGACGAGGTACTCGCGGTTGCGCATCACGAAGGTGGCGATGCCGGCCTTGTTCGCCTTCGCCAGCGCCTCCCGCAGCAGGCCGTAGACCTTGGCGTACTCCTTGCTCTTGGGCGCGAGGTAGTACGTCTTGTCGAAGAAGATCGGCGCGACCGCGTCCAGGTCGACGAAGCCGGTGATCTCCAGCGACTTGGAGCGGCCCGGCGCGATCTCGTCCAGCTCCTCCGGCTCGACGAGCACGTACTCGTCTCCGGCGTCATAGCCCTTGACGATGTCGTCGTACGCGACTTCCTTGCCGGTGCGTTCGTTGACCCGCTTGTTGCGCACCCGGTCGGAGGTGCCGCGCTGGAGCTGGTGGAAGTGGACCGTGTGGCTCTCCGTCGCGGTCACCAGTTGGACCGGCAGGGAGACCAGCCCGAACGAGAGCGCACCGGCCCAGACAGCATGTGCCACGTACCGCCACCTCCTCGCCTCCCATCGCACCCCGTACCAGTGGGGTCCGCATCCCGGTGTGCGCCGTACGGAGCACACCGGGGGAGGGTGGAGGTTTGGGCTCCCAGGAGCGTGGCACTCGGCTTCCCGGCCGAGCGGCCGGTCATGGGAGAGATGGGAACCGCCGGGCCGGAGGGGAGAATCCGGCCCGGCGCAACCCTTGCCGGGGGAAGGACGGCCGCGCCGGGCCGCCCCACGCGAGGTCAGGTACGGCGCTCCTCGACACCGAGGCCGAGCGCCCGGGCGATGTCCTGCACATTGGCGAATTGCTGCCCGCCGGGGAGGTCCTCGGCCCGCGCCAGCACACGGTCCGGCGCGTTGTTGTCCCGCAGGGAGTCCAGCACGGTGGCCCGGTCGGCGGGGTAGATGCTGGGGTCGAGGTGGCGGGCCAGGTCCGACCGGATCTCCACGTCGTCGGCGGACATCCCCGGAGGCGTGCCGCCTTCGAGGGTCCCCTCGGGCGAGCGGCGCACCGCCGGCTGGTCCTCGCCCGCCGGCTCGGGTTCGTGCTCCTCCTCCACCCGGATGCCACGATTGGCCCGCAGCTCGCCCTCCAGGCGCTTCTTCACCTCGTCGTCCTGCAGCGGGCTGTCCGGCCCGCTCCCCTTCTCGGCCATGTCTTCCTCCAGAGGTCGGTGCTTGTGGGCTGCGTGCCGCCAGGCCGTCCGGGGCGCGCGCGGCACCTCGCGGACCTGCCGCGGCGCCTCCGGAGTGCCCGTCGCCGCGGTACCGGAAACCCGAAATGATCAGCTTCGGCCCAACGGCGCAGCGGGCCCGGACGACGGCCCGGACGGCGGCCGCTCAGGCGGTCTTCGGGGTGCTCGACAGCGGCGGCGTGGGCGCGCCGCTTGCCTTCTGCAGGCCGCTCAGCAGCGCGCCCACCGCCTCGGCGGCGGTGCTCTCCGGCCGCCAGCCCAGCTCCTCGCGCGCCCGGCCGCAGTCCATCAGCGGCAGCCCCAGCACCGCGTCGAACAGGTGCGGCGAGGCACGTACCAGCCGCAGCCGCCAGCCGGTACCGAGCGCGGCCCGGGCGGCCGCCGCGGGCATCCGTACCGTACGGGCCTTCAGCAGCCGTGCCAGGAACGGCATGTCCACCGGCGGCTCGGCCGCGAGGTTGAAGGCGCCGCGCGCGTCGCCGAGGACGGCCAGCCGGTAGGCGCGGGCCGCGTCGTCGGTGTGCAGCACCTGGAAGCGCAGGCCCGGCACGTCCGGCAGGAACGGCAGCAGCCCGGGGCGGGCCAGCTTGCCGACCGGCGCGGGCGTCGCGAGCCCGCCGAAGATCCGGCGCTGCTCGGACGCCGACTCCTCCTTGAAGAGGAACGCCGGACGCATCCGCACCACGCGCATGTCGGGGTGTTCGCGCTCGTATCCGTCCAGGACCCGTTCCAGGTACGCCTTCTCGCGGCAGTACGCGGCGTCCGGCCAGCCGTGCGTGGGCCAGGACTCGTCCACCTTGTGGTCCTTGGGGCCGGGGGAGTAGGCCCCAACGGAGGAGGCGTGGACGAGCGCCGGCACCCCGGCCCGGGCCGTCGCCTCGAAGACCCGCAGGGAGCCGAGGACGTTGGTGCGCCAGGTCTGCGGCGGGTGGTGGGTGGGCTGGAAGGCCCAGGCGAGGTGCACGACGGCCGAGGCGCCCGCGAAGTCCGCCGCGAGATCGCACTCCTCGTCCGCGATGTCGGCCGCGGTCCAGGTGGTCTTCGGCGGTGCGTCGCGCGGCGTGCGGCGCGCGATGCAGTGGACCACGTCGATCTGCGGATCCTCGCTCAGTATGCGGACCACGCTGGTGCCGACGTTTCCGGTGGCGCCGGTCACCACGACCCGCCGCTCGGGGGCACTGCTCATGAGCTGCTTCCTCTCCTGCCGCGGGCGCGCCGCGCCGGCGGGTGGACGGTGCCCGTCCCGGGTGCCCTCGCGCGCCCGCCGCTACACGTCGGGCCGACGCCGCTACACGTCGGAGCCGACGTCGAGCTGCTCCAGCGGGTGCAGCGCGGGGCCGTTCAGCACCGTGCCGTCCGTGGAGAACCGCGACCCGTGGCAGGGGCACTCCCACGCCGTCTCCGCCGCGTTGAAGGCGACCAGGCAGCCCAGGTGGGTGCAGCGCGCCGAGACCGCCTGTACCGTGCCGTCCTCGTCCCGGTACACCGCGCACCGCCGGGCGCCGACCCGTACCACCGCGCCGGTCCCCGGCGGGATGTCGGTGACGGAGTCGACGTGCGTGGTGCGCAGCCGGTCGCCGATGAAGTGCTGGGCGACCTTCGCCTGGTGGCTGAGGAACGCGGGCGCCTCGCGGACCGGGCCCCACAGCCGCCGCGGGTCGTACAGGGCGGCCCACGGCGGCGGATCCCCGCTGATCAGCCCGGCGATCAGGCGCCCGGCCAGCGCGCCGCCGCTGAGCCCCCAGCCGCCGAAGCCGGTGGCGACGTAGGTGTGCCGGGCGCCGGGGTGGAACGGCCCGATCAGCGGCACCGTGTCGGTGGAGTCGTTGTCCTGGGCCGCCCACCGGTAGGCGACGTCCGTACCGGGGAAGTGCCGCTGGGTCCACTCGGCCAGCCGCCGGAACCCCGCGACGGCGTCGCCCGTGCCGGGCGGGAACTGCTCACCGGTGACGACGAGCAGCCGCCGGTCGGTGCCGTACGGCGCGGTGCGCACCGAGCGTTTGCCCTCCTCCTCGGTGATGTACATGCCCTGTACGTCGCGGTCCGCCTCGATCGGGGCCGCGACCACCAGCTCCCGGCGGGGCGAGAGCCGGGTGAAGAGCAGCGCCCGGTCGAACACCGGGTAGTGCGTGGCCACGACCACCTCACGGGAGGTGACCGTCGCACCGGTCTCGGTCGTCACCCGGCACGGCGCGCCCTCGTGCAACCCAGTGGCACGGGTGCGTTCATACACCTGGCCGCCGTGCTCCCGCAGGTCCTCGGCGAGCGCCAGGAGGTACTTGCGGGGGTGGAAGAGCAGCTGGTCCTCGACGCGCACCGCCCCGGCCACGTCGAACGGCAGCCCCGTCTCGGTGACGTAGGCGGCGGCCAGGCCCGCCTCCCGCGCCGCGTCGGCCTCCGCGCGCAGCGGGTCGGTGCCGGCCGGGTCGCGGACGTAGGTGTACGCGGGGAAGCGTTCCAGCTCGCAGTCGATGCCCAGCTCCTGCGCGACCTCGGCGACGCGTTCGACGGCGCCCTGCTGGGAGACCGCGTACTGCAGGGCAGCGCCGCCGCCGCGGGTGCGGCGCAGCTTGTCGTAGACCAGCGTGTGCAGCGCGGTGAGCTTGGCGGTGGTGTAACCCGTGACGCCGGCGGCGATCCGGTCCGCTTCGAGGACGACGACGCGGCGCCCCGTGCGGGACAGCTCCCACGCCGTACTCATCCCCGCCATGCCGCCCCCGATCACCGTGACGTCGGCCTCGGTGTCCTCGGTCAGCGGGGCGTACGAGGTGGTGTGCGCGCTGGCCATCCAGTACGACTCGTCGATGCCGGGAAGGTCTGAAGTGTGGGACATGCGGGGACGGGTGCCCCTGCCGGCCCTGACCGAAGCCTGCCGTTCCGGTGATGCGCCCGTACGGTGGGACAGCGGCCGCCGGGGGGGCGGTGCGATCGCCGGGGCCCGTCCGGTGTTGCGGGTTCCGCCGGGACCCGGACCATGGGAGGGGGCGACCCGGGTGAGGAGGCGGCATCATGGGCGGCGATCTGCTCGCGGCGGTGCGGACCTCGGGGCGCTACCGGACCCTCGCGGAGGCCGAGCGGGCGGTCCAGCACGTGCTGGCGGCCTTCGTGGGCCAGCTCACCGGCGAGGAACGGCGCGCGTTCCTGAAGTCGGTGCCGCCCGAGGCCGGGCGGTACCTCGCCGGCGGGATAAGGGACGAGCGGCCCCGCACCGCGTGCGAATTCGTGGACAGCGTGGCGGCCCGCACGGAGGGCGCCACGCACGCCACCGCGCGCTGGGACGCCAGCACCGTCCTCACCGCGATCGGCGGCCACCTGGGCGAGGAGCTGCTGCAACGGGTGCTGGCGCAGCTTCCCCGGGGCTACGCGCTGCTGTTCGGCCGCGCCGATCTGACCCCCACCGCGTAATCCGCTCTTTCCGGGACGTTTGGCCGCGCCGTGGCATGGCACTCGTGCGCCGGGCCATGGGCTCCATGGGGATGGGAAAAGCGCCGGGCCGGGACCGTCGTACCGGCCCGGCGCGCACCCCTGTACGGCACCCCTGTGTGGAAATGAATGAATGTGAGCCATTCGGCCCAATCCTGCCCGATCGGTCGAGTTGCGGCGTTACGGGACTGAGGTAACGGGAACTCGTCCGATGGCGCCCGGAGGGTCCGGCCGCGCCGCTTGCGCGAAAGGTGGCAGCACTCATGGGTCACGGCGGCGACGTCATCGAAGAACTCACCACCGACCACCGCGAGGTGACCGAGCTCTTCCAGCAGATCGAGAGCAGCACACCCGGCTCGGACGAGCGCAAGAGCCTCGCCGACCACCTGACGATCGAGCTGGTCCGGCACTCGGTGGCCGAGGAACAGCACCTGTACCCGGCGGTGCGCAAGCACCTGCCCGAGGGCAACGCGCTCGCCGACAAGGAGATCGCCGACCACGGTCGCGTGGAGGAGCTGCTGAAGGAGCTCGAGAAGACCGACGCCGAGCACCCCGACTTCAACCACCTCGTCGTCAAGCTACGCACCGAGGTCACCGAGCACGTCAGGGACGAGGAGGGCCGGCTCTTCCCGCAGTTGAAGGCCGCCTGCCCGCAGGAGGAGCTGGACGCGCTCGGCGAGAAGATCCGCAGCGCGAAGAAGTCGGCGCCCACCCGCCCGCACCCCAAGTCCCCGACCACGCCGCCCGCGAACAAGCTGCTGGCCCCCGGCGCGGGGCTGGTCGACCGGGCCCGCGACTTCGTCACCGGGCGCGGCAAGAAGTAAGCACGGCCCAGCAGGTACCCCACCCACGTCGCCTGGGTCAGCCACGTCACCTACGTCAACGAGGAGAGACGAGCAGTCATATGCCTACCGCACGCGACATCATGTCCCCCGGCACGGAGTGCATCGGCGCCGAGGACAGCGTCCTCGAGGCCGCCCGGCGGATCACCTCGCTCGGTGTCGGAGCCCTGCCGATCTGCGGCACGGACAACAAGCTCAAGGGCATGCTGACCGACCGCGACATCGTCGTGAAGGTGCTCGGGGCCGGCAAGGACCCGGAGAAGACCACGGCGGGCGAGCTGGCGCAGGGCGAAGCGGTCACCATCGGCGCCGACGACGGCGCCGAGGAGATCTTCGCGACCATGGCGCACCACAAGGTCCGCAGGCTGCCCGTCATCGACGGCCACAGCCTCGTCGGCATGGTCGCGCTGGCGGACGTCGCCCGCGCGCTGCCCGACCCGAAGGCCGGGGACCTTCTCGAAGCGCTCTCGACGGACTGAAGCGCCGGCCCGCCGGTCCCTGGTACGCCCGCCCGTACGGCCGGGCGTACCGGTGTCACCGGCGGGCGCACGCACGTACGGGCGCCGGCGCACCGCAAGGAGACGGCGGACGGACGAGGAAGGTGACCATGGCACCGAACGAGGAAGCGGCGCTCACCGATCGCAAGCCTGCGGCGGCGGGCGGGGTCGCCGACCTGGACGCGGGCGCGCTGGAACGGGCGCTGCGCGAACGGGTCGACGGGGAGGTGCGCTTCGACGCGGGCAGCCGCGGCGCGTACGCCACGGACGGCTCGAACTACCGGCAGGTGCCCATCGGCGTGGTCGTGCCCCGGAACGTGCGGGCGGGCGCCGACGCGGTCGCCGTGTGCGCGGAGTTCGGGGCTCCGGTGCTCTCCCGTGGCGGTGGCACGAGCCTGGGCGGCCAGTGCACCAACACCGCGGTCGTCATCGACTGGACGAAGTACTGCCACCGTCTCGTCTCGGTCGACCCGGAGCGCCACACGTGCGTCGTCGAGCCCGGCATCGTGCTGGACGACCTCAACCGGCAGCTCGCGGAGCACAAGCTCAAGTTCGGGCCCAAGCCGTCCACGCACAGCCACTGCGCGCTCGGCGGCATGATCGGCAACAACTCCTGCGGTGCCTCGGCGCAGGCGTACGGCAAGACCGCGGACAACGTACGCCGCATGGAGGTGCTCACCTACGACGGCACCCGGATGTGGGTCGGCGCCACCTCCGACACGGAGTACGAAGAGGCCGTGGCCGGCGGTGGCCGCAAGGGCGAGCTCTACCAGGGCCTGCGCCGCATCGCCGACCGCTACATGGGTGACATCCGCCGGGGCTACCCGCGCATGCCGCGCCGCGTCTCCGGCTACAACCTCGACGCGCTGCTCCCGGAGAACGAGTTCCACCTCGCCCGCGCCCTCATCGGCAGCGAAGGCACCCTGGTCACCGTGTTGCACGCGGAGCTGGACCTGGTACCGGTACCGCCCTACGAGGCCATGGTCGTCCTCGGGTACGACGACATCTGCGCCGCGGCCGACGATGTGCCGCGGCTGCTCGAACACTGCCGGCCCAGCCAGCTCGAGGCGATCGACGGGCGGATGGCCCAGCTCATGCGCGAGGAAGGCGCGTTCCTGGACTCCCTCGAACGCTTCCCGGAGGGCGAGAGCTGGCTGCTGCTGCAGTTCAGCGGCGACAGCCGGGAGGACGTCGACGGGCAGGCGTGCGACCTGCTGCGCGCCATCGGCCGGCGCGAGGACGCCCCGGACGTGGCGTTCTCCGACGACCCCGAGCGCGAGCAGAAGATGCTCAAGGCGCGCGAGGCCGGGCTCGGTGTGACCGCGCGGCCGCCGGACGACCGGGAAACCTGGGAGGGCTGGGAGGACTCCGCCGTACCGCCCGCCAGGCTCGGCGACTACCTGCGGGATCTGAAGCGGCTCTTCGCGGAGTTCGACTACGACCACCCGTCCCTCTACGGGCACTTCGGGCAGGGCTGCGTGCACACCCGCATCCCCTTCGACCTCAAGACCGCCGAGGGTGTCGCCGACTTCCGGGCGTTCGTGCACCGCGCGGCCGATCTCGTCGCCTCCTACGGAGGGTCGCTCTCCGGCGAGCACGGGGACGGGCAGGCCCGCGGCGAGCTGCTGACGAAGATGTTCGGCGAGCGGCTGGTCACCGCGTTCGGCGAGCTCAAGGCGCTGTTCGACCCGGACGACCGGATGAACCCCGGCAAGATCGTCGCGCCCTACCGCGTCGACGAGAACCTCCGGCTCGGCCCGCACTGGCGCCCCGAGAGCCATGACACCCACTTCGGCTATCCGGAGGACGACCACTCCTTCACCCGCGCGGTCATGCGCTGCGTCGGCATCGGCAACTGCCGTACGCACTCCGGCGGCGTGATGTGCCCCTCGTACCGGGCGACCAACGAGGAGGAGCACTCCACCCGGGGGCGGGCCCGGCTGCTCTTCGAAATGCTCGGCGGGCACGGTGACTCGCCCGTCACTGACGGCTGGCGCTCCACCGAGGTCAAGGATGCCCTGGATCTCTGTCTGGCGTGCAAGGGCTGCAAGTCCGACTGTCCGGTCGGCGTCGACATGGCCACCTACAAGGCCGAGTTCCTCGCCCACCACTACGAAGGCCGGCTGCGGCCTGCCGCACACTACTCGCTGGGCTGGCTGCCGCTGTGGGCCCGGCTCTCCCGGGCAGCGCCGCGGCTGGTCAACGCCGCGCTGAGCGCACCGGGCATCGGACGGCTCGGGAAGCGCGCGGCCGGGGTGACCGGGGAGCGCGCGGCGCCGGTCTTCGCCGAGGAGTCCTTCGTCCAGTGGTGGCAGGCGCGCGGCACCCCGGAGCCCGACCCCGCCGACCCGCGCACCGTCGTCCTGTGGCCGGACACCTTCAGTACGTACTTCCACCCCTCCATCGCCAAGTCGGCGGTGCGCGTACTGGAGGACGCGGGTTTCCGCGTCGCCGTGCCGACCCGGGCCGTGTGCTGCGGCCTGACCTGGATCTCCACCGGGCAGCTCCGCACCGCCAAGCGCGTCCTCGGGCGCACCCTGGAGGCGCTGCGGCCCTGGCTGGAGGCCGGTACACCGGTCATCGGCCTGGAACCGTCCTGCGCCGCCGTCTTCCGCGCCGACGCGCCGGAACTCATGCCGGAGAACGAGGATGTCCAGCGGCTCGCCGGGCAGTTCCGCACCTTCGCCGAGCAGCTCCTCAACCACGCGCCGGACGACTGGCGGCCGCCCCGGCTGGCCCGTACCGCCACCGTGCAGACCCACTGCCACCAGCACGCCGTCCTCAAGGACGACGCCGACCGGGAGCTGATGCGCCGGGCCGGCATCGAGGCCGAGGTGCTGGACGAGGGGTGCTGCGGGCTGGCCGGCAACTTCGGCTTCGAACGCGGCCACCACGACCTGTCGATGAAGGTCGGCGAGCTCGGCGTGCTGCCCGCCGTACGGGACGCCGCGCCCAGCACCCTGGTCATCGCCGACGGCTTCAGCTGCCGTACCCAGATCGAGCAGGGCGGTACGGGGCGGCGCGCGCTGCACCTCGCCGAGGCCCTCGCGCTCGGCCTCGACGGGCCGCTCCCGGCCACCGGGCCAGAAACGCTCGCCCAGCGGCCCGCCGCCCGCACCCGGGACGCCCGGCTGCTCACCGCGGGCGCGCTGGCCGCGCTCGGCGTCGCCGCCGCCGTCGCCGGCCGGTCGGCGGCCCGCCGTTCCGCACCGCACGTCACCCATGTGAAATGAGAGGTAATCCCAGTGTCGATCAAGGTGTCCGACTACGTTCTCCAGCGGCTGCGCGAGTGGGACGTCGACCACGTGTTCAGCTACGCGGGTGACGGCATCAACGGCCTGCTGGCCGCCTGGGGGCGGGCCGACAACAAGCCGGAGTTCGTCCAGGCGCGGCACGAGGAGATGGCCGCGTTCGAGGCGGTCGGCTACGCCAAGTTCTCCGGCCGGGTCGGCGTCTGCGCCGCGACCTCCGGGCCCGGCGCCATCCACCTCCTCAACGGCCTCTACGACGCCAAGCTCGACCACGTCCCCGTCGTCGCCATCGTCGGCCAGACCAACCGCAGCGCCATGGGCGGCTCCTACCAGCAGGAGGTCGACCTGGCGAGCCTGTACAAGGACGTCGCCTCCGACTTCTGCGAGACGGTGACCGTCCCCGAGCAGCTGCCCAACGTCATCGACCGGGCCATGCGCACCGCGATCGCCCGGCGCACCGTCACCGCCATCATCATCCCCGCCGATGTGCAGGAGCTGGACTACTCCCCGCCGCAGCACGCGTTCAAGATGGTGCCCTCCAGCCTGGGCATGGCACAGTACGCGCCGGTCCCGGCGAACCCCGAGGTCGCCCGCGCCGCCAAGGTCATCAACGAGGGCGAGAAGGTCGCGATCCTGATCGGGCAGGGGGCCCGCGGCGCCCGCGCCGAGGTCGAGGAGCTGGCCGACGTGACCGGCGCCGGCGTCGCCAAGGCGCTGCTCGGCAAGGACGCGCTGCCGGACGACCTGCCGTACGTCACCGGTGCCATCGGCCTGCTCGGCACCCGGCCGTCGTACGAGCTGATGATGGAGTGCGACACCCTCGTGGTGATCGGGTCCAGCTTCCCGTACACCCAGTTCATGCCCGAGCTGGACCAGGCGCGCGCTGTCCAGATCGACATCGACCCGCACATGGTCGGGATGCGCTACCCCTTCGAGGTCAACCTCGTCGGCGACGCCAAGGAGACGCTGCGGGCGCTGCTGCCGCAGCTGAAGCGGAAGAAGCACGGCGACTGGCGCAAGAAGATCGAGAAGAACACCAAGCGCTGGTGGGAGGTCATGCAGCGGCGCGCCGCCGTGGACGCCGACCCGATCAACCCCGAGTACGTCGTGCACGCGCTGGACCAGCTTCTGCCCAACGATGTGATCCTGGCCGCCGACTCCGGCTCCGCCGCCAACTGGTACGCGCGCCACCTGCGGCTGCGCGGCGCCATGCGCGGCTCGCTGTCCGGCACCCTGGCCACCATGGGCCCCGGCGTGCCCTACGTCATCGGCGCCAAGTTCGCGCACCCTGAGCGGCCCGCGCTGGCCATCGTCGGCGACGGCGCGATGCAGATGAACGGCATGGCCGAGCTGATCACCGCGCGCAAGTACTGGCGGCAGTGGTCCGACCCGCGGCTCATCATCGCCGTCCTGAACAACGAGGACCTCAACCAGGTCACCTGGGAGATGCGGGCGATGTCGGGCGCGCCGCAGTTCGAGCCCTCGCAGCACATCCCGGACGTGCCCTACGCCGACTTCGCGCGCTCCATCGGCCTCGGCGGCGTCCGCGTGGAGAAGCCCGGCGATGTGGAGTCGGCGTGGCGCCAGGCCCTCTCCGCCGACCGCCCGTTCGTCATCGACTTCCGCACCGACCCGGCCGTGCCGCCGATCCCGCCGCACGCCAGCTTCGACCAGATCGAGGCCGCGGCCACCGCGATCCTCAAGGGCGACAGCGACCGCGCCGACATGATCAAGCAGGGCTTCAAGGCCAAGGTGCAGGAGATGCTGCCGGGCCACCGCCACCGCGAGGACCGGCCCGGCACCGAGGACGGCAAGAACGCCCGATGACGGACGAGCAAGAGGAGCACGACGGACCCCCGGTGGAGTCGGTCGGGACGGCGGTGTACACCGTCCCGACCGACGCCCCGGAGGGGGACGGCACCCTCACCTGGAACTCCACGACGCTGGTGCTGGTCACCGTGCGGTCCGGCGGCACCACCGGCTTCGGGTACACCTACGGCGCGCCCGCCACCGCACAGGTCGTCAGCGGCCTGCTGGCGGACGTGGTGACCGGCCGCTGCGCTCTGGACGTACCGGGCGCCAACGAGGCGATGAGCCGGGCCGTCCGCAACGCCGGGCGGCCCGGCCTCGTCGCCGGCGCGATCTCGGCCGTCGACCTCGCGCTGTGGGACCTCAAGGCGCGGCTGCTGGACCTGCCGCTGGTACGGCTGCTCGGCGCGTGCCGGGCGGAAGTACCCGTGTACGGGAGCGGCGGCTTCACCACGTACGACGCGGGGCAGCAGGAGCGCCAGCTTCGGCACTGGGTCGAGGAGCAGGGCATCCCGCGCGTCAAGATCAAGATCGGTGAGTCGTGGGGCAGCGCCCCGTGGCGGGACGCTGAGCGCGTCACCGCGGCCCGCCGCGCCATCGGCGACACCACCGACCTCTACGTCGACGCCAACGGCGGCTACTCCCGCAAGCAGGCGGTCCGCGTCGCGGCCCACCTCGCGAGTCAGGGCGTCACCTGGTTCGAGGAACCGGTCTCCTCCGACGACCTCACCGGGCTCGCGCACATCCGGGCCGCCGTCACCCCGGACGTCACCGCCGGCGAATACGGCTACACCCTGCCGTACTTCGGGCACATGCTGCGCGCCGACGCGGTGGACTGCCTGCAGGCCGACGCCACCCGCTGCGGCGGCCTCACCGTCTGGCTGCGCGCCGCCGCGCTCGCCGAGGCCGCCGGGCTGGAACTCTCCGGGCACTGCGCCCCGCACGTCCATGCGCACGCGGCCGCCGCCGTGCCCAACCTGCGCCACCTGGAGTGGTTCCACGACCACGTCCGCATCGAGAACCTGCTCTTCGACGGCGCCCTCGACCCGGCCGGCGGCACCATCCGGCCCGCCGCCGACGGCGCGCCCGGACACGGGCTGACGCTCCGCGCCGACCTGGCCGAGCAGTACCGCACCGGCTGACCCCTCGCCCGGTACGGAGCACCTCGCGACACCCCCACGGAGACCGATGACCGCCATCGAACTGCCCGAGAGCCACGCCTATCCGCCACAGGTGCTGCGCGACTACGCGGTACTGGCCGACGGCGAGCGTGCGGCGCTGGTCGGCCCGCGCGGCGAGATCTGCTGGCTGTGCGCCCCGCGCTGGCACGACGAGGCGGTCTTCGCCACCCTCATCGGCGGGGGCGGGGTCTATGCGGTGACGCCGCGGGAGCGGTACGTGCCCGGCGGCCACTACGAAGAGGGCACGCTGATCTGGCGCAGCCGCTGGATCACCCGGAGCGGCATCGTCGAGTGCCGGGAGGCGCTGGCGTTCCCGGGCGACCCCGACCGCGTCGTCCTGCTGCGCCGGGTGCTGGCCTGCGAAGGCCCGGCGCGGCTGCGGGTGGTGCTGCATCCGCTGGCCGATTACGGCGCCGAGCCGCTGCGCGAGCCGCACCGCGACGAGCACGGCGTGTGGACCGCCCGGGCCGCCGGCCTGCACCTCCGCTGGACGGGCGGCGCGCAGGCCCGCCTCACCGACGAACCGGCGGACCCAGGCCCCGACGCGGACCCCGGTCCCGGCAACGACCCCGGTCCCGGCAACGACCCCGGTCCCGGCAACGACCCCGGTCCCGGCAACGACCCCGGCACCGGCAACGACCCCGGCACCGAGCGGCACTTCGACCGCCGCCGCGCCACCCGGCTCGTCCTCGACCTGCGCCTCGACGCCGGCCGGCAGCACGACTTCGTCCTGGAGATCGGCCGCACCGCGCCGGACGGCCCGCCACCGGAGCCCGACGCCGCCTGGTCCCGAACCGAACGGGCCTGGCAGGAAGCGGTGCCCGCGCTGGACCACACCGTCGCCGCCGCGGACGCCCGCCGGTCCTACGCCGTACTGCGCGGCATGACCGGCGCGCGCGGCGGAATGATCGCGGCGGCCACCACCAGCCTCCCCGAACGCGCCGAAGAAGGCCGCAACTACGACTACCGGTACGTCTGGATCCGCGACCAGTGCTACGCGGGCCAGGCCATGGCGGCGGTGGGGCACTACCCGCTGCTCGACGCCGCCGTCCGCTTCATCGGCGCGCGGCTGCACGAGGACGGGCCGCATATCGCCCCCGCGTACACGGTCGACGGCGGCCCCGTACCCGACCAGCGGGAACTGGACCTGGCCGGCTACCCCGGCGGCTACGATCGGATCGGCAACCGCGTCAACCGGCAGTTCCAGCTCGACGCATTCGGCGAAGCGCTGCTGCTGTTCGCCGCCGCGGCCCGTGCCGGCCGGCTCGACGGCGACGGCTGGAAGGCCGCGGAGATCGCCGCGGACGCCGTGGCGCGCCGCTGGCGGGAGCCGGACGCCGGCATCTGGGAACTGGACGCGCGCGCCTGGACGCACAGCCGCCTCATCTGCTCCGGCGGGCTGCGCGCGATGGCCGCGGCCGGGCCGCCCGGACCGCAGGCCCGCAAGTGGCGCGCGCTCGCCGACACCCTCCTCGACGTCACCACGGCCACCGCGCTGCACCCCGACGGCCACTGGCAGCGCGCCGCCGACGACCCGGCGCTGGACGCGGCCCTGCTCATACCGTCCCTGCGCGGCACGCTGCCCGCCGACGACCCGCGCACCCGCGCCACGCTGCGGGCCTACAAGGATCGGCTGACCGACCACCACTTCGCGTACCGCTTCCGGCACGACGAGCGGCCGCTGGAGGAGGCCGAAGGTGCCTTCGTGCTCTGCGGCTTCGCGATGGCGCTGGCGGAACACCAGCAGGGCAGGGAGACCGAGGCGTACCGCTGGTTCGAGCGCAACCGTGCCGCGTGCGGCACGTCCGGGCTGTACTCCGAGGAGTACGACATCACGCAGCGTCAGTTGCGGGGCAATCTGCCGCAGTCGTTCGTGCACGCGATGATGCTGGAGTGCGCGGTCCGGCTGGCCGGCGGCGTGCCCGAACGGCCCACCTCCTCTCGCGGTGACCGGACCTGAGGAGTGGAGTGGAACGTGCCACCGGTCCGCACTCCCGGCGGGCCGGGGACGACCACGAGGAGACGTGACATGCCGCGAGGTTCCAGCAACAAGCGCGAGCGCCAGTACGAGCACATCAAGGAGGGCGCCCAGAAGCGGGGCACCTCGACCGGCCGGGCGAAGGAGATCGCCGCGCGGACGGTCAACAAGGAGCGGGCCCGCACCGGCGAGTCGAAGACGGCGAGCAAGTCCTCCACGCAGGACACCAAGTCGGCGTCGCAGCGCGGCGGCCAGCGCTCCGGCAACCGCACGGGCCCGAAGGGGCCGACGAAGGACCAGCTCTACAACGAGGCCAAGCAGAAGAACATCGACGGCCGCTCCTCGATGAGCAAGGACGAGCTGGCCAAGGCCCTCGGCCGCTGAGGGCCTCTGCCGTCAGCCCGACCGGTCACCGGCCGCCCGCGCCGCGCCCGGCCGGTGCGCAGTCCCGGTCGTGGGCGCGCCGCCCCGCGACATACGTGGCGCGCACCGCGCGGTCGTCGCCCATTGCCGCCAGGACGAACAGCAGCTCCTCGATGTCCTCGGCGCGTGCCGCGCGCCGGGCGAGCAGCGGCGTGGCCCGGGGATCGAGCACCACGAAGTCCGCCTCCTGCCCGGGCGCGAGGGAGCCGACGGTGTCCGCGAGGCCCAGCGCGGCGGCGCCGCCCCGCGTGGCCAGGTAGTACGCCTGCACGGCGCCGATCGGGGCACCGCACAGCGCGGCGGCCTTGTACGCCTCGTACACCGTCGACAGCATCGAGAAGGTGGGGCCCGCGCCGACGTCCGTGCCGAGTCCGACGGTCACCGGGCGCGGGCCGCCCGCGGTCTCGCGCACCGGGAAGAGCCCGCTGCCCAGGGCCAGGTTGGAGCCGGGGCAGTGGGCCAGTGCGGTGCCGGTGGCGGCGCAGCGGTCGCGCTCGGCGGGGGAGAGGTGGACGCCGTGCGCGAGGACCGCGCCCGGCCCGAGCAGGCCGTAGTGGTCGTAGACGTCGAGGTAGCCGGCGCGGCCGGGGAAGAGCGAGCGGGCCCACTCGACCTCGTCGGGCGTCTCCGACACATGGGTGTGCAGCAGGGTGCCGGGATACTCCCGCCACAGCGCGGCAGCCGCCTCGAGCTGCTCCGGCGTACTGCTGGGCGCGAAACGGGGCGTGATCGCGTACTGGGCACGGCCCTTGCCGTGCCAGCGGGCGAGCAGCGCCTTGGACTCCTCGTAGCCGCCGCGCGCCGTGTCGAGCAGCGCGGCGGGCGCGTTGCGGTCCATCAGGACCTTGCCGCAGGCGATCCGGAGGTTCTGCCGGGCCGCCTCCTCGAACAGCGCGTCGGCGGACTCCGGGTGGACGGAGCCGAAGACCAGCGCGGTCGTGGTGCCGTTGCGCAGCAGCGCGTCGCAGAAGACGGCGGCGGCCTCGCGGGCGTACCGGCCGTCCGCGAACCGCTCCTCCTCGGGGAACGCGCGCCGCTCCAGCCACCCCATCAGGTCGGCGCCGAAGGCCGCCATGACATCGGTCTGCACACAGTGCACGTGGGTGTCGACGAACCCGGGGAGGATGACGTGGTCCGGGTAGTGGACGAGGCTGACGTCCGCGGGGAGCAGGTGGCGCAGCGCGGCGTACTCGCCGGCCGCTGTGATCCGGCCGTCGGCGCAGATCAGCAGCCCGTCCGGCACGTACGAGAACGCCTCGTCCCGGCCGGTGCGGAACGGGTCCCCCGGGAAGCGGACGAGCGGGCCGCGCACGGCGGTGACGGTCATGTCCCCCCTCTCCACCGCGTCCCCCCTCTCCACCGCGTGTCCGCCCCTTTCCACCGCGTCAGGGCAGCGGCGGGGACTCGTCGTCGTTGACGTTCTCGTCGTCCACGACGTGCACCGCCGCCTCCTCGGCACCCGCGGCGCCGCCGTCGATGCCCACGTCCCGGGCGACGACGTCGTTGGCGTTCCGGCCGTGGTCAGGGAAGCCCTGGTCGCCGCTGACGAGGCGCCCGGCACGGTCCTCCCCGGCCTGCTCGTCCACCGGCTCGCCGTCGCCGTCCGGCAGGTCACCGATGCCGTTGCCCTCGGGGGGCGCCACGTCCGGGACCTCTTCGGACAGTCGCTCGTCCAGGCTCTCGCCCCTGCGCTGTTCGTTCGCCGTGGTGCCCGTCTTGTTCACCGCGAGCGGCTTCTCGGGCGGCGAGTAGCCCTGGTCCAGCTGCTGATCGGCATCCGGCTCGTCGAGGGCGTCCTCCATGTCGAGGTCGTCGGGCTTGGCCGACACGTCGTAGGCGGGCGGCTGGTAGACCTCGTCACCCATCGCCTCGTCGGACATGGCCGCTCTCCTCTCCTGGACTGCCGTTCCGCAGCACGGGTGCCCGTTTCTGCCCCCGTGCACCCACCCTGCGGAACCGTCACACATTGTGCAAATGCAACGTCGGACCGTCAGCGAGTACCCGTGTGTCACAGGCTCACCGCCCCCTGTGAGAATGCGCACCCACTCGGTGGATCCCTTGGGGCACAAGGGCTCCACGAGGGATCCGCGACAGGGTGACGGCCATCGCACCCCAAGAGCGTTTCCCCGGCCGCACCGTTATGTGAAAGTCGAATCTTGTCGTGCCCGGGGCGTGCGCAGCCGCGCTCTCCTCCGGTCCGGCACCGACCGATTCTCGGCACTCCAGGCCCGCCACCGCACACAGCCGTGCCCGCCGCGCCCGCCGAGCCGCTTTCCGAGCCTGACGGGCTCTTCACGAAGTGTTCTGACGTGCCTTCTCCCGTGCTTGCTCCCGGCCACGTTCCCGCGCAGCCGACCGCATCCGAGAGTGCGACCGCCGCCGATTCCGCGGTCACCGCCGACCCCGTGGCCGATACGGCCGACCCGGCCGATCCGGCCGGTGATCCACGGGGCGGCAAAGCCCCCTCCTCCGTACGCCGGTACACCGCGAACCTGAAGTACCTCTTCAGGCGCGGCCGTACGGGCGGCACCGGCGGCGACCACGCGCCGTGGCGCTCGCTGCGCTACCGCAGCATGCGCTGGTGGTCGGTGGCCAACCTGGTCTCCAACGCCGGTACCTGGATGCAGCTCACCGCCCAGAACCTGCTGGTACTGCAGCTCACCGGGTCCGCCGCCGCCACCGGCCTCTCGCTCTCCGTACAGGCGGGCCCCGGCCTGCTCATGGGCCTCTTCGGCGGCGCGGCCGTCGACCGCTGGCCCCGTAAGGTCACCGCCGCGGTGAGCCAGGCCCTGCTGGGCCTGGTCGCGTTCGCCACCGCCTTCCTGGTGGCCACCGACCAGCTCAGCTACGGCGTGCTCATGGCGCTGTCCGCCGTCACCGGCATCATCGCCACGGTCGACGGGCCCGCCACCTCGCTGCTCGGCAACGACCTCGTACGCCGGGAGGACGTGCCCTCGGCCATCGCGGTCGGCTCGCTGGTGCACAGCGTGGGCCGGCTCGGCGGTACGGCGCTGGCCGGTGTGGCCGTCGGCGTCCTCGGCACGGGTGCCGCGTACGCCGCGAACGGCTTCTCCTTCCTCTTCGTCGCCGCGGTGATCCCCTTCCTGCGGCCGGTCAGCCAGGCGCTGCGCGGAGCCGGGGCCGACAAGGCCGCGGCGAAGGCGCCGGTGAGCCTGGAGAAGGCCGAGAAGGCCGACAAGGCCGAGAAGGCCGAGAAGGCCGAGAAGACTGAGGTCGAGAAGGCACCGGAGCCCGTGGCGGCCGATCCCGAGCCCGCCATGACGGCCCGCGAGGGCATCGCCTTCTTCATGCGCCGCCCGCGGCTGGTGGCGCTGGCCGTGATCACCGGCCTGAGCGCGATCTTCGGCCGGAACTACCAGCTCACGCTGGCCGTCCTGGTCACCGGGCCGCTCAGCGCGGGCGCCGGCGCCTTCGGCACGGTCTCCTCCGTCCTGGCCGCCGGTGGCATCGTCGGCGCGATCCTCGCCGCGCGGCTGCGCAAGCCCTCGGTCAAGCTCGTCGGCGCGCTTGCCGCTGCGGGCGGACTGCTCCAGGCCGTCGCGGGGCTCTCGCCCTCGCTCATCCTGCTGCTGGTCCTCGTGCTGCCGATGTCGGTGGTGGAGTCGGTCTCCGACACCGCGGGCACGACCGTGCTGCAGACCGACCCGCCGGCGAACATGCGCGGCCGTGTGCTCGGCGTCTGGCGGAGTCTGAGCACGGGCTGGGGGCTGGTGGCCCCGCCGCTGCTCGGCCTCCTCATGGAGTGGGCCGGCGCGCGCGGCGCCCTGGTGGCCGGCGGCCTGATCATCGCGGCCGTGACCGGCCTGGGTGCGGTGCTGCACACCCGCAAGGGCACGATCCGGACCGCGCCGGCCACGGCGGTGGCCTACCGGACGGCCGCCTGACCGGCACCTACGTACCTCCGCACGCGTGAAGGGGCCGGGACTCGTGGTGAGTCCCGGCCCCTTCGCGTCGCTGTGAGGTCTCCGTCGCCTCGCTAGGACGTCTCCTCCTCGACGTCCTCGACGACGGACTTCTCCAGCGCGGCCCGGACCAGCGCCGCGGCCAGCGTGGCGGTGTCGTCGGCGGACACCAGCCGCGCCAGCTCCTCCGGCTTCTTGGGCAGGCCGAGCCGCTCAGCGCCCTGCAGAGCCTTACTGTCGAGATACGGGGCGAGGTCCCGCCACACGGCCTGGGCCTCGCGCAGGAAGATGTCCGCGCCGGCCGGGCCGAGCCCGGGAACCTTCTGCAGCAGCTCCTTCAGCCGGTCCACGTCCCCGCCGGCCTCGTCCCGCAGCCGCCGCAGGTCGCCGTGGTACTCCTCCAGCAGGAGCTGCGCACCGTCCCCGAGCTGGGTGGACGTGCGCTCGTCGTACCGGCGGTAGCTGCCCCGGCCCAGGGCGTCGACCCGCTGCTGCCAGGTCGCGTCCCGCATGGACCGGGCGTCCCGCATCCCCGCCTCGAAGAGCTCGCGCGCCGCGGCCACCGCCACCGAGGCCCGGATGCGCGCGCTGAGCAGGCAGGAGAGCACGAGCAGTTGGTACAGCGGCTGTGGGGTGTCACGGAGCGTGATGCCCGCCTCCGCTGCGTAGGTCTGCCCGTGCGTCTCCAACAGGGCCTGCACGGTCTTCCGCCGGTCACCCGTCATGCCGGTACTCCTTTGAGAGGGGGCGGGACTAGTGGGCGCCTCGCGAGGCGCCGCCGAAGAGCCGGGCGAGCGCACGGAAGGGGAGTGTCACCACGGCGGCGATGGTGCTGCCGATGGCCCGCAGTACGTCGGCGATGGCGCTGAGCACGATTCCTCCTCATATCAGGGGAACTGTTCCTGTCCCTCGGGTTACCGGAATCGCGGAACGTAATCATGGCCGGTGGGACACGCGGGCCCGCTCCATGAGCCGCGCCCGCCGCGCCGCCGCGGCCCGGCCCGCGGGGGAGAGGCACCACTCCCACCACCGGTCCAGCGCCTTCGGCGTCACCTCGTCCGCCGGGACCACCGCGGGCCAGCGCAGCGCCCGCGCCTGGGCGCTCACCTTCGCGCCGCCCAGTACGGGATCGACGGCCAGTACCGGCGTGCCCGCCCGCAGCGCCAGCACCATGCCGTGCAGCCGGTTGGTGACCACGGCGTCGAGCCGGGCGGCGAGCCCCATGAACTGCTCCGGGGTCGCGCAGTGCCGCCAGTCGTCGATGGCGAGCCGGGTGTCGGCGGCCACTCGTGTGCAGTCCAGCCGGGTGAGCCACTCGATCAGCGCTCCGCCGACCGTGTCGTGCCGCCGCCGCTCCGCGTACTCGCCCTGCCCGTACGTCAGCACCACCCCCACCAGAGGTGGCACCGGG
The DNA here is from genome assembly GCF_000720485.1 of Streptomyces ochraceiscleroticus. Taxonomy (GTDB): domain Bacteria; phylum Actinomycetota; class Actinomycetes; order Streptomycetales; family Streptomycetaceae; genus Streptomyces; species Streptomyces ochraceiscleroticus. Next base: position 185,850 of record NZ_JOAX01000009.1, read on the forward strand.
TGCAGTGGGGCCGCTGCGGCCAGGTCGACGGAGGGTGCGGCGGCCGGTTCGTCCCGGGCGAAGACCCGGTCGAAGCCGCTCACCGCGGGGTCGCCGGGGTCGATGACGCTCACGCCGACGGCGAGCCGCCGGCAGTTGCTGAACTGCCGGTGCAGCCGCAGGAGTTGCTCTCCGTACACCGGGCCGCAGGTGAAGACGACGTGGTCGTACGCGGCGGGGTCGGCGGCGTCCAGCGGCATGCGGTCCGGTGCGAAGCCGCGGCTCCAGGCGGTGTCGTGCGCGATGCCGCACGCCGTGAGCGCCTCGGAAACCCGGCGCTGGGCCAGCGCGTCGCCGACCGTGACCTCGCCGTCGTCGAAGCTGAACCACCCGGTCAGCAGCGTCCGTCCGGGTCCTCCGGGACGGGCGAGCAGGTCGTCGGTCAGGGCGGTCAAGGGCTCTCGCATGCCGTACTCCTTCGCGTTTGCGCGCACGCAGGACGCGCACTCAAGAGGCGTACCCGTGCTGTCGCCGGTAGAACGGACGCAGATGTGTAAATGCATGGAAATAGGACACTCAAGGTCCGTGTCACCCAGTGCCATGCCGCACGGAAAGGAGGACGACGCGTGACTGCCCTGCCCTTGCGACCGACGTGGCGGCGTGCCGTCGTGACCGGAGGCGCCGGCTTCCTCGGTTCCCACCTCTGCGAACGCCTGCTGGAGAGCGACGTCGAGGTCGACTGCGTGGACAACCTGTCCTCGGGATCGATGGACAACATCGAGCACCTGCTCGGCCGCCCCGGCTTCCGCTTCCTGGACCGGGACGTCTGCCTCCCGCAGTGCGTCGAGGAACTCCGCGGCCCCTACGACCTGGTCCTGCACTTCGCGTGCCCCGCCTCACCGGCCGACTACCTCCGGATGCCCCTGGAGACGCTCGACGTCGGGAGCCTCGGGACGCGGAACGCCCTGGCCATCGCGCACCGCGACAGTGCACGCCTCGTCCTCGCCTCCACCTCCGAGGTGTACGGCGACCCCCTCATGCACCCGCAGCGTGAGGACTACTGGGGGAACGTCAACCCGGTCGGCCCGCGCAGCGTGTACGACGAGTCCAAGCGGTTCTCCGAGGCACTGGTCACGGCGCACGTCGGCGCCAAGGGCACCAACGCCGGCATCGTGCGGATGTTCAACACCTACGGTCCGCGGATGCGCGCCCACGACGGCCGCGCCGTCCCCACGTTCATCTGCCAGGCGCTGGCCGGCGAACCGCTGACCGTGGCCGGCAGCGGCGAGCAGACCCGCTCGCTGTGCTACGTCGACGACACGGTCGACGGCGTGCTGCTGGTGGCCGCCAGCCGCGCGGTGCGCCCCGTCAACATCGGCGGCGGCGACGAGACGCCCGTCGCCGAGATCGCGCGCCGCATCGTGGCGCTGACCGGCTCCAGGTCGGAGCTGCGGTACATCGAACGGCCCGAGGACGACCCCGAACGGCGGCGGCCCGACACCTCGCTGGCCCGCGAGATGTTCGGCTGGGAGCCGAAGGTCGCGTGGGAGGAAGGGATCAAGCGCACCATCGGCTACTTCGCGAGCCGCGATCCCCGCGAACGGCTCACCGCGCAGCCGGCAGCGGCCCCTCCCGCCCACGCCGCCCAGCCCGAAGAAGCCCCGCACCCGTGAACGGATCACTCCATGCGCGTCCTTGGTGTCAACGCTCTCTTTCATGACCCCGCAGCAGCCCTCGTCATCGACGGCACGACCGTCGCGGCCGCGGAGGAGGAACGGTTCAGCCGCCGTAAGCACGGCAAGCGCCCGGTCCCCTTCTCCGCCTGGGAACTGCCCGAGCTCTCCGCCCGCTGGTGCCTGGAACAGGCCGGCCTGACCCCCGCGGACCTCGACGCCGTCGCCTACTCCTACGACCCCGAACTCTCCCGCCCCGCCGAGATGATGGGCCTGGACGACCCCTGGGACCACCTCCGCCAGGAGTACGCCCGCCGGGCACCGGAGTTCCTCGCCGAAGCGCTGCCGGGCCTGAAGCCCGAACGCGTCCGCTTCGTCGCCCACCACGTCGCCCACGCGGCCTCCGCCGGGCTCGCCTCCCCGTACGACGACAGCGCCGTCCTGGTGCTCGACGGCCGCGGCGAGTGCGCCTCGCACCTCGCGGGCGCCTACTCCGACGGCGAGCTGAAGGTCCTCGCGGCCCAGGAACTCCCGCACTCCCTCGGCCTGTTCTACGAAGAGCTCACCGAGCACCTCGGCTTCCTGCGCAGCAGCGACGAGTACAAAGTGATGGCGCTCGCCTCCTACGGCACGCCCCGGTTCCGCGACCAGCTCCGCGAGTACGTCTACGCCGACGGCACCGGCGGCTACGTCGCCGAACACGTGCCCTGGGAGCGGATGGTGCCGCGCCGGCTCGCAGGGCGCCGCATCACCAGCGACCACGCCGACCTCGCCGCCAGCGCCCAGGCGTGCCTGGAGGACATGACGCTCGACCTCGGCCGCTGGCTGCACGAGAAGACCGGCCGGCGCACCCTGTCCCTGGCCGGCGGCGTCGCGCTGAACTGCGTGGCCAACTCCCGCCTGTACCGGGACGGTCCGTACGAGGACATCTGGGTCCAGCCGGCGGCGGGCGACGCCGGCACGGCGCTCGGCGCCGCGCTGCACGTCGCCCAGGAACAGGAAGCGGCCCCCGTCGCCCCGATGCCGACCGCCGCGCTCGGCCGCGGCTGGTCCGACGAGGAGCTGCGCGCCGTCCTGGAGGAGGCCGCCGTCCCGTACGAGGAGCCCGACGACATCGCCGAGACGGTCGCCGAGGAGCTGGCGAACAACGGGATCGTCGCCTGGTACCAGGGCCGCAGCGAGTACGGTCCGCGGGCGCTCGGCCACCGCTCCCTGCTCGCCCACCCCGGACACCCGGACAACCTCGAACGGCTCAACGCCGTGAAGGGCCGCGAGGAATTCCGGCCCGTCGCGCCGATGGTGCTGGAGGACCGGGCCCCCGAGCTGTTCGAGGGCGGGCCGCTGCCCAGTCCGTACATGCTCTTCGTGCACGACGTCCGCGAGCAGTGGCGGTCGAAGATCCCCGCCGTGGTGCACGTCGACGGCACGGCCCGCGTCCAGACCGTCGAGGACCGCACCGAACCACTGGTGGCCCGGATGCTCGCCGCCTTCGACCGGCGCACCGGTATCCCCGTCGTCGTCAACACCAGCCTGAACACGGCGGGCCGCCCCATGGTCGACAGCCCGCGCGAGGCGCTGGAGTGCTTCGGCAGCGCGCCCGTCGACCTGCTGGCCATCGGGCCGTTCGCGGTCCGCCGGGGGAGGGCGTTCGCATGACACCACCCGACACCCCCGCGAGTACCGCGACCGGGACCGCGGACCCCGCACACCGCGCCGCCGGAGCGGAGGTCTCCTACGCCGTCGTCATACCGACCCTGGGCAGGCCCTGCCTCACCGACTGCCTGCGGGCCCTCGCCGAGGCCGGCGAGCCGTGGCCCGACCAGGTGGTACTGGTCGACGACCGGCCCGAGCCCGGGGAGCCGCTGCCGCTGGAGGCCGCGGGCCCGCTCCAGGACCGCATCCGTACGACGGCCACCGGCGGGCGCGGCCCCGCCGCCGCCCGGAACGCGGGCCTCGCCGCCGTCGGCACCCCCTGGGTCGTCTTCCTCGACGACGACGTGCGGGTGACGCCCGACTGGAGCCGCCGGCTCACCGCCGACCTCGCCGCGGCCGACGTCCGCACCGGCGGTGTCCAGGGCCGCCTCCACGTGCCGCTCGACGCCGGCCGCCGCCACACCGACTGGGAGCGCGGCACCGCCGGCCTGGAAGGCGCCGCCTGGGCGACCGCCGACATGGCCTACCGCAGCGCGGCCCTCCGCGACGTCGGCGGCTTCGACGAGCGGTTCCCGCGCGCCTTCCGCGAGGACGCCGACCTCGCGCTGCGCGTGATGGACGCGGGGTGGGCACTGCGCCGCGGCGAGCGCGTCACCCACCACCCGGTACGCCCCGCCGACCGCTGGGTCTCCGTACGCGTCCAGCGCGGCAACGCCGACGACGCGCTGATGCGGCGGCTGCACGGCGGCGACTGGTGGCACCGGGCCGACGCACCGCGTGGCCGGCTCGCCCGGCACGCCGCCATCACAGCCGCCGCCACCGCCGCGGCAGCGCTCGCGCTGGCCCGCCGCCCGCGCGCCGCCGCGCTCGCCGGGTCCCTGTGGGCGGTGGGCACCGCCGAGTTCGCCTGGGCCCGCATCGCCCCCGGCCCGCGCACCCGGCACGAGGTCACCACCATGCTCTGCACCAGCGCGGTCATCCCGCCGCTCGCCGTCGCCCACCGCCTGCGCGGCGAGCTGGCGCACCGGCGCGCGGCGGCCTGGCGAGGTGCCGCATGAGCGATCCGCGCCACGACGACACGCTCCCCGCGGGGGATACGCCCGGCGGGCGGCACGAGCGGCCCGCCGCCGTCCTCTTCGACAGGGACGGCACCCTCATCGAGGACGTGCCCTACAACAGCGACCCGCGGCTGGTCCGCGTGCTGCCCGGCGTGCCCGAAGCGCTCCGGCTGCTGCGCGCCGCCGGCATCCCCACCGCCGTCGTCAGCAACCAGTCGGGCGTGGGCCGCGGCCTGCTCACCGAGAATCAGGTACGCCTGGTCAACGCCCGGGTGGACGACGCGCTCGGCGGCTTCGGCACCTGGGTGTACTGCCCGCACCACCCCGAGGACGGCTGCCACTGCCGCAAGCCCAAGCCCGGCCTGGTCATCGAGGCGGCCCGGCGGCTCGCCGTACCGGCCGCGAAGTGCGTGGTGATCGGGGACATCGGCGCCGACGTGCTCGCCGCGCACGCTGCCGGTGCCCGCGCCGTCCTCGTACCCAACGCCGTCACCCGCGCCGAAGAGGTCACCGCCGCACCGCACATCGCGCCCGACGTGCTCAGCGCCGTTCGGCAGTTGCTCGGCCACGGCCCGGAGACCGCGCCCGTCCCCGTCGCGGAGACCTGGGGGTGGGACCGGTGAGATCACTCGTGGTACGCCTCGACAGCTTCGGCGACGTGCTGCTGGCCGGCCCGGCCGTCCGGGCGGTCGCCGCGCAGTCCGAGCACGTCACCATGGTGTGCGGGCCGCGCGGCGAGGACGCGGCGCGGATGCTGCCCGGGGTCGACGAGGTACTGGTCTGGGAGGCGCCCTGGGAGGGCTTCAACCCGCCGAGCGTCGAGGACGCCGATGTGGAGGGCCTGATCCGCCGGGTGCGCGAGGGCGCGTACGACACGGCGCTCATCCTCACCTCGTTCCACCAGAGTCCGCTGCCCGCCGCCCTGCTGCTGCGGATGGCGCACGTCGGCCGGATCGGCGCCGACAGCCGCGACCACCCCGGGCGGCTGCTGGACGTGCGCCACCGGCGGCTGCCGGACCGGCACGAGGCCGAGGCCGCGCTCGACACCGCGGCCGCGCTCGGCTTCGTCCCCGAGCCCCGCGACGACGGCCGGCTGCGCGTGCTGCCGCCGCCGGACACCGTGGGCCTGACCGGCAACGGCCCGTACGTCGTGGTGCACCCCGGCGCCAGCGCACCGGCCCGCGCCTGGAGCCCGTACCGCTGCGCCGAAGCGGTCGCCGCGCTCGCCGACGCGGGCCACCGCGTCATCGTCACCGGCGGCCCCGACGAGGTCGCACTGACCCGGGAGGTCAGCGGCGAGGTGGCGCGCGACCTCGGTGGCCAGACCGACTCCCGGAGCCTGGCCGGAGTGCTGCGCTCCGCCGACGTCGTGGTCAGCGGGAACACCGGGCCCGCGCACCTGGCAGCGGCCGTCGGCACGCCCGTCGTGTCGCTGTTCGCTCCCGTGGTACCCGCCGAGCGGTGGGCGCCGTACGGAGTGCCGACGATCCTCCTCGGCGACCAGCAGGCGCCGTGCGCCGGGACCCGTGCGCGGCACTGCCCGCAGCCAGGACACCCCTGCCTGGACGACGTCACCGCGACCGACGTGGTGCTCGCCGTGCAGAAACTGCTCAAGGAGAGCACATGAACATCCTCATCTGGCATGTGCACGGCTCCTGGATCACCGCATTCGTCCACGGGGCCCACACCTACCTGGTCCCGGTGACACCGGACCGCGGCCCGGACGGCCTGGGCCGCGCCCGGACCTGGGACTGGCCGTCGAGCGTCCAGGAACTCTCCCCGGAGCAACTGCGCGAGGCCGACATCGACCTGATGGTCCTGCAACGCCCGCACGAGGTGGAGCTGGCGTACGAATGGACCGGGCGGCGCCCGGGACGCGACGTGCCCGCGGTCTACGTCGAGCACAACAGCCCGCACGAGACGCCCGTGGACACCCGTCATCCGCTCGCCGACCGCGACGACATCCCGCTCGTCCACGTCACCCACTTCAACCGGCTGATGTGGGACAACGGCCGCGCCCCGACCACCGTCGTGGAGCACGGCATCATCGACCCGGGCCCGCGCTGGACCGGCGAGGAGCAGCGGGCCGCCGTCGTCGTCAACGAACCGGTGCGGCGCGGCCGTACCACCGGTACCGACCTGCTGCCGCGGTTCGCCGCCGCGGCACCGCTGGACGTCTTCGGCATGCGCACCGACGGGCTGGCCCGCCACCTGGGCCTGTCACCGGACCGGTGCCGCACCCGTGACCTGTCGCAGGACGAGCTCCACACGGCGCTGGCCCACTGCCGGGTGTATGTGCATCCGATCCGGTGGACCTCGCTCGGGCTCTCCCTGCTGGAAGCCATGTTTCTCGGTATGCCCGTCGTGGCACTGGACACCACCGAGGTACGCGAGGCCGTCCCTGAGGGGGCCGGCGTGGTCTCGAACCGGCTGGAGACGCTGACCGACGCGGTCCGCGCCTTCAGCGCCGACCGGGACCTCGCCGAACGGACGGGCCGGGAAGCGAGGGCCGCCGTACAGGCCCGCTACGGGGTGGGGCGCTTCCTGGACGACTGGGACCAACTCATGAAAGAGGTCACGCGATGAAGCACGAAGCATCCGCCCCCCACGTCGCCATGGTCTCCGAGCACGCCAGCCCGCTGGCCGCACTCGGCGGCCCGGACGCGGGCGGTCAGAACGTGTACGTGGCACAGCTCGCCCGGCACCTCGTCCGCCGCGGGCACGACGTCACGGTCTACACCCGGCGTGACGATCCCGCACTGGCGCACACGGTCACCACCCGCGACGGCTTCAAGGTCGTGCACGTACCGGCCGGGCCCCCGGCTCCCGTGCCGAAGGACGAACTGCCCGCGCACATGCCGGAGTTCGGCCGCTACCTGGCAAGCACCTGGGCAGCGGCGCCGCCCGGCCTCGTGCACGCGCACTTCTGGATGTCGGGCACGGCGGCCCTGGCCGGCGCCCGCGACCTGGGCATCCCCGTCGTCCAGACGTACCACGCGCTCGGCACCGTCAAGCGGCGCTACCAGGGCTCGGACGACACCAGCCCGCCCGAGCGCATCGAGACCGAGGCCCGCATCGGCAGAAGCTGCCGCCGCGTCCTTGCGACCTGCTCCGACGAGGTCGGCGAGCTGCTCGCGATGGGCATCCCGCGCAGCCACGTACGCGTCGTGCCGTGCGGCGTGGACACCACCCACTTCGCGCCCGTCACCGGCGCCCGGCGCCCGGACGCGCCCAAACGGCTGCTCGCCGTCGGCCGGCTCGTCCCCCGCAAGGGCTTCGACCGGGCCATCCGCGCCCTGGCCGGCATCCCGGACGCCGAACTGCTCATCGCCGGCGGGCCCGAGGAGCCGCTGCTCTTCGACGACCCGGAGGCGAACCGGCTGCGCAAGGTGGCCGAGGAGCACGGCGTGAGCGAGCGGGTACGGCTGCTGGGCCGGGTCTCGCACGAGGAGATGCCCGCCCTGATGTCCAGCGCCGACCTGGTGCTCTCCCTGCCGCGCTACGAGCCGTTCGGCATCGTCCCCATCGAGGCGATGGCCTGCCGCACCCCGGTGGTCGCCACCGCCGTCGGCGGGCACCTCGACACGGTCGTCGACGGCGTCACCGGCGTCCTCGTACCGCCCGTCGAGGAGCACGGCCTGGACCGGATCATCCGGAACCTGCTGGCCGATCCCGAACTGCTCGCCCGCCTCGGCGCCGCGGGCCGCGAACGCGCCCTGGACCGCTACACCTGGGACCGCGTCGCCCAAGGCGTCGCCGCCGTCTACGACGGCCTGCTCTCCGTACCCGCACTCTCGGGGGTGGCCCGATGACCGCACTCGACGACGGCCGGCACTGCGACGAACTGCAGGACGCGCTGGCCCGCTTCCGCGCTTCCGCCTCCCGCATCGAATCCTGGGGCTGCCGCCTCGCCGACCGCCTCGGCCGGGGTGCCCGGCTGCTGGTCGCCGGCAACGGCGGCAGCGCGGCCCAGGCCCAGCACCTCACCGCCGAACTCGTCGGCCGGTACCGCGAGGACCGCCCGGCCTACTCGGCGCTCGCACTGCACGCCGACACCTCCTCCACCACCGCCATCGCCAACGACTACGGCGTGCAGGAGGTCTTCGCGCGGCAGACCCGCGCCCACGGCCGCCCCGGCGACGTCCTGCTGCTGATGTCCACCAGCGGCGCCAGCGCCAACCTGCTGACCGCCGCCACCGAGGCCCGCCGCATCGGCATGACCGTCTGGGCGCTGACCGGGCCGGCCCCCAACCCGCTGGAGGCGGCCGGGGACGAGGCACTGTGCGTGGACGCGCCGGTACCCGCCACCGTCCAGGAACTCCACCTGGTCGCCGTCCACATGATCTGCGAGGCGTTCGACCGGACCGTCGCCCGGCAGGACGGTGCCGTACGCCAGGAACCGGCCCTGGACGCCGTCCGGGTGGAGGAAGCATGAGCCGTAACGCGCCGCTGCTCGTCGTCGGCGACAGCCTGCTCGACCACGACCTCTCCGGACGTGCTGAACGCCTCGCGCCCGACGCGCCGGTACCGGTACTGAAGGGGCTGCGCCGCACCGTCCGGCCGGGCGGCGCGGCGCTCGCCGCCTGCCTGGCCGCCGAGGACGGCCGCGAGGTCACCTTCGTCACCGCGCTCGGCGATGACGAGACCAGCCGTACTCTGCGCCGGCTGCTCTCCGACCGGGTCCAGCTGGTCGAACTCCCGCTGTCCGGCGCGCTCTCCAGCAAGACCCGGCTGATGGCACGGGACCGCCCGCTGCTCCGGCTGGACGAGGGCGACGGCCGGGCGGGCGGCGCGACGGAGGAGGCCGAGCAGGCCATCGCCGCCGCCGACGCCGTGCTGGTCGCGGACTACGGCCGGGGCACCGCCGACGCCGTACGTCCGGCGCTCGCCCGCGCCGCCCGGCACGTACCCCTCGTCTGGGACCCGCACCCCAACGGGCAGCCGCCCGTCCCGGGCGTGAAGCTGGCCACCCCGGCGGCCACTGAGGCCCGAGGCTTCGCCACCGCGCTCGCCGAGGACGCCCGTCCGGTGACCCGCACCCGGTCCGGCCGCGACGAGCCGGCTTCCGACGGCGCGCGCGTCCAGCTCGCGCAGGCGGCGGCCGACGCCCGTACGCTGCTGCGGTCCTGGAAGGCCGCCTCGGTGGCGGTGACGATGGGGGAGCGCGGCGCGCTGCTGACGCACGGCGAGGCACCCATGCTGGTGCCCGCACCGTGGAGCGCGCAGGGCGACGCCTGCGGCGCCGGGGACTGCTTCGCCGCCTGCGCCGCCGGGCTGCTGGCCGACGAGGCGCTGCCCGAGGACGCCGTGCAGGGCGCGGTGCACGCGGCCACCCAGTTCGTCGAGGACGGCGGCGCACACGGCTTCACCACCCACTTCACTTCCGCGGCCGCACCCCAGGGCGGCGGCGAGAGCGCCGCCGAACTCGCGGCCCGGGTACGCGCGGCGGGCGGCACCGTCGTCGCCGCCGGCGGCTGCTTCGACCTGCTGCACGCCGGACACGTCGCACTGCTGCAGGCCGCCCGCCGGGCCGGCGACTGCCTCATCGTGTGCCTGAACTCCGACGCGTCCGTACGCCGCCGCAAGGGCGACGAACGGCCCATCGTGCCCGAGGCCGACCGGGTACGCGTCCTCCAGGCGCTCGGCTGCGTCGACGCCGTCACCGTCTTCGAGGAGGACACGCCCGAGCAGGTACTCCAGGACCTGCGCCCGCACATCTGGGTCAAGGGCGGCGACTACGCCCTGACCCGGATGCCGGAGACGGAGGCACTGGAGGGCTGGGGCGGCCAGGTGATGCTGCTGCCCTACCTGGACGGGCGGTCCAGCACCAAGCTGGCCGAGCGCGCCGCCGGCCGGCTCGCCGAGCCGCACGGCGACCCGCTGCCCGGTGCCGCGGCCGACAGGGTGGTGTGATGACCTCCGCCGTACCGACCGGACCCGCCTCGCCCCGCCCCCGCCTGCTGGTGCTGCGCGCGTTGGGCCTGGGTGACCTGCTGGCCGGGGTGCCCGCGCTGCGCGCCGTACGCCGGCACTTCCCCGGCCACGCGATCGTGCTGGCCGCGCCCCCGGGCCTGAGCGACGCGGCGCTGGCCACCGGCGCCGTGGACGCCGTGCTCGCCGCGCAGGCACCGGGCCGTGGCGTGCCCTCCCTGCGGCACTGGCCGGGCGCGCCCCCCGACGTCGCCGTCGACCTGCACGGCAACGGCCCGGCCAGCGCCGACGTGCTCGCCGAGCTGCACCCCGGGCGGCTCATCGCCTACGCCGCGCGGGACTCGCCCGCCGCCGCGCTGGAGATCTGGGAGCGCGGCGAGCACGAACGCACCCGCTGGTGCAGCGTCCTCGGCGCGTACGGCATCGCCGCCGACCCCGATGACTACCGCATCCCGGCACCGGACGAGCCGTCCGCAGCGCCGGGTGCCGTGGTCATCCACCCCGGGGCCGACGCCGGCTCCCGCCGCTGGCCCGCCCGCCGCTTCGGCGCCGTCGCCGCGCGGCTGCGTGCCGCGGGACGACGGGTGGTGGTGCTCGGCGGCCCGGGGGAGGAGGACCTGACCCTGACCGTCGCGGAGGCCGCGGGGCTCGGCCCCGGCGAAGTCCTCACCGGCGGGCTGCCGTTCGCCGAGCTGTCCGCGCTGGTCGCGCACGCCGCCGTGCTCGTCAGCGGCGACACCGGCACGGCCCATCTCGCGGTCGCCCACGGCACGCCCTCGGTCACCCTCTTCGGCCCGGTGCCGCCGCGCCTGTGGGGCCCGCCGCCCAGCGACCGGCACACCGCCCTGTGGCACCCGGGCCCGCCCGGCGACCCGCACGGCACCGAGCCCGACCCGCTGCTGCTGCGGATCGGCGTGGACGAGGTACTGGAGGCGGTGTTCTGGCACGACCGCGAGATCGACCCCATGCCCCGCGTCACGGAGACCGGCGGCGGACCGCCCGGCCGCTCCCGGCTGCGGCGCAGGCTGCGGGCCCCCGGCGCGGTCCCGTACCACAGCGCACCCGGCGCGGCCCGGCCCCGGACCACGGGGGAGGCCCGCCCATGACCGCCGACCAGCACGCCGTCCCCGGGCTCACGGAGGACAACGCGCGGCCCACGTCCCGCACCACCGTCGCGATCATCACCCGCAACCGCCGCGACAGCGTCCTGCACACCCTGGACCGGCTGGCCGAACTCCCCGAGCGGCCCCCGGTGATCGTCGTGGACAACGGCTCCGACGACGGCACGGCCGACGCCGTACGCGCCCACCCGGCCGGCGCCGAGGTGCTCTGCCCCGGCCGCAACACGGGCGCACTCGGCCGGACCCTCGCGGTGCGGCACGCCCGTACCCCCTATGTCGCGTTCAGCGACGACGACTCCTGGTGGGCCCCCGGCGCGCTGACCACCGCGGCGCGGCTGCTGGACGACCACCCGGACCTCGGACTCGTGGCGGCGCGCACCCTCGTCGGGACGGACAACGAAGAGGACCCCCTGAACGCGGTGCTCGCCGACTCGCCACTGCCGCCGTCCGACAGATTCCCCGGCCGGCCCGTCCTCGGCTTCCTGGCCTGCGCCGTCGTCGTCCGCCGCACCGCCTACCTGGACGTCGGCGGCTACCACCCGCTGCTGTTCTTCGGCGCCGAGGAGACGCTGCTCGCGTACGACCTGACGGCGGCGGGCTGGGGCGTGACGTACACCCCCGAACTCACCGCCCACCACCACCCGGACGCCACCGCGCGGCTCGGCCGCTCCCCGCTGCTGCAACGCAACGAAGCGCTCACCGGCTGGCTGCGCCGCCCGCTGCGCGTCGCCCTGCGGCGCACCGCCACGCTGGCGGGAGCAGCCGCGCGCGGCGAACCAGGCGCGGTACACGCCCTGTTGGGACTGCTCGCCCGCCTCCCGCCCGCGCTCGCCAAGCGCCGGCCGCTGCCCGCCGACGTGGAGCACGCCATCGGCCTCCTGGAGCGCCCGGCCCGTACCCCGTCCTCCGTACGACCAGGGACACACCAGCCATGACACAGCACGAGGGGCACCACACAGTGGCGGCGCCGGAGGACAGCGACCGGCAGGCGGCCGGGCCGGACGGCCGCACGACCGTCGTCGTCATCACCCACAACCGCCGCGCCGAACTTCTGCGTACGCTCCGCTCGTTGCGTGCGCTGCCGGAGCGGCCGCCGGTCATCGTCACGGACAACGGTTCCACCGACGGCACGGCGGAGGCGGTGGCGCGGGAGTTCCCCGAGGTACGGCTGCTGCGCCCGGGCCGCAACCTCGGTGCCATCGGGCGCAACCTCGCCGTGCACTTCGCGGTGACGCCCTACGTGGCGTTCTGCGACGACGACACCTGGTGGGACCCCGGCGCGCTGCGGCACGCGGCGGACGTCCTCGACGAGAGGCCGCGGCTGGCCGGAGTCACCGCCCGGATCGTCGTGGAGCCGGCGGGGACCGAGGACCTGGTGGTCGCCGAGCTGCGCGACTCCCCGCTGTCCGGACCCGACTGGCTGCCGGGACCCGCGCTCGGCTCGTTCCTCGCCGCCGCGACCGTACTGCGCACCGAAGCGTTCCGGGAGGGCGGCGGCTTCCACCCGGGACTGTGGCTGGGCGGCGAGGAGGAGCTGCTGGCCACGGACCTCATCGAACGCGGCTGGTGGCTCGCGTACGACGAGCGGCTGACGATCCATCATGCGGCCTCCACCGTCCGGGACAGCACGGAGCGGCGAGTGCTGGGGCTGCGGAACACCTTGTGGTTCACCTGGCTGCGGCGGCCGCTGCTGCCCGCGGTGCGGCGCACGGCGCACCTGGCGCGCACCGTCCCGCACGACCGCGCCTCGCTGCGCGCCTTCCGCCGCGCCCTGGCCGGGCTGCCCTGGGTGCTGCGGGAGCGCGCCGCCGTCTCCGCCGGTACGGAGGCGCGGATCGCAGCACTGGAGGAGGCGCGGCGGGGGTCCGGGGCGCGGCGGTACGTGGGGTGAAGTGGCGGTACGTGGAGTGAATCGGCGGCGGCGCGGCGCGTTCGGCCCAGCAGGACACGCATGGTCCGCCACCACCGTGGAACCCTGGACAAGGCACTCATACCACCCCCTTATTCCGATCGTTCCGTAAGGACGTGAGCGCAATGCAGATCGCATTCCTGGTGGCCCCCGAAGGTGTCGAGCAGGTCGAGCTGACGGAGCCGTGGCAGGCCGTGAAGGACGCCGGGCACACCCCGCGGCTGGTCTCCACCAAGTCCGGGCGGATCCAGGGGTTCAACCACCTCGACAAGGCGGACACCTTCGACGTGGACTCCGCCGTCGGCGACGCGCGGGTCGAGGACTACGGCGGTCTGGTGCTGCCCGGCGGCGTCGCCAACCCCGACTTCCTGCGCATGGACGAGCAGGCCGTCGCCTTCGTCAAGGGCTTCTTCGACGCGGGCAAGCCCGTCGCCGCCATCTGCCACGCCCCCTGGACACTGGTCGAGGCGGACGTGGTGCGCGGCCGCACCCTGACTTCCTGGCCCAGCCTGCAGACCGATATCCGCAACGCGGGCGGCACCTGGGTCGACGAGGAGGTCAAGGTCTGCACGGGTGGCCCGAACACACTGATCACCAGCCGCAAGCCGGACGACCTGAGCGCCTTCAACAGCGCGCTGGTCAAGGAATTCACCGCCCAGGACCACCAGTCCTGAGCGTCCCCCACTCCTGACACAGCTCTTTCCGAGCAGGAGGCAGCGATGCGCGCCCTCACCTGGCACGGGAAGCGGGACGTACGGATCGACACCGTCCCCGACCCGAAGATCCAGGATCCGACCGATGTGCTGGTGAAGGTAACCTCCACCGGCATCTGCGGCTCGGACCTGCATCTGTACGAAGTACTCGGCCCCTTCCTGGAGCCCGGTGACATCCTCGGCCACGAACCGATGGGCGTCGTCGAGGAGATCGGCTCCGAGGTCACCCGGCTCAAGCCGGGGGACCGGGTCGTGGTGCCCTTCAACGTCTCCTGCGGCACCTGCTGGATGTGCTCCCAGGGCCTGCACTCGCAGTGCGAGACCACCCAGAACCGCGAGCGCGGCAAGGGCGGCTCGCTCTTCGGGTACACCAAGCTGTACGGCCAAGTGCCGGGCGGGCAGGCCGAGTTCCTGCGCGTCCCCTTCGCCGACCAGCTTCCGATCAAGGTGCCGCACGGGCCCCCGGACGACCGCTTCGTCTACCTCTCCGACGTGCTGCCCACCGCGTGGCAGGCGGTGGAGTACGCGGACGTCCCGCCCGGCGGCACCGTTACGGTCCTCGGCCTCGGCCCGATCGGCGACATGGCCTGCCGGATCGCGCTGCACCGCGGCGCCTCGAGGGTCATCGGCGTGGACCTGGTACCGGACCGTCTCGCGCGGGCACGGGACCGCGGTGTGCACACCCTGGACCTCAACGAGTTCGGCAAGCACACCGCCGATGAGATCCGCCGGCTCACCGACGGCCGGGGCACCGACGCCGTCATCGAGGCGGTCGGCATGGAGGCGCACGGCACGCCCGGCGCGAAACTCGCCCAGCAGGCCGTCGGGCTGCTGCCGAGCGCGGTGGCCGAGAAGATCACCGAACGCGCCGGGGTGGACCCGCTCGCCGCCCTGAACACCGCGATCGACGCGGTCCGCCGGGGCGGCACCCTCTCCATCTCCGGCGTCTACGGCGGCAACGTCGACCCGCTGCCGATGCTGACCATGTTCGACAAGCAGCTCCAGATCCGGATGGGCCAGGCGAACGTCCGCCGCTGGGTGGACGAGATCCTGCCGCTCCTCGACGACGCGGACGTGCTCGGCGTCGAGGACTTCGCCACCCACCGGCTCCCGCTGGAGGAGGGCCCGGAGGCGTACGCCACCTTCCAGGCCAAGCGGGACGGCATGGTCAAGACACTGCTGCAGCCGTGATGCGGGGATGCCGTGAGGCGACGCCGCGCCCGTGATGTCAGGCCGGCAGGCCGAACTCCTCGGCCCAGCGCATGACGTCCCCGGTCGCGGCGTTCCCGCCGCACAGCACCAGCCCGATCCGGGCCTCGTCCCCGACCCGCTCGACCACCTGACGGGCCGCCGGCAGCAGACAGCCGGCGGCCGGTTCGGCCCAGACCTTCGCGTGCTCCGCGAGGTCCAGGACACCCCGCACCGCCTCCCGGTCCGGCACCACCAGCACCTCGTGCACCAGCTCCGCGACATGGTCGTACGTGAGCTGCGAGGCGGCCGGGGCGCTCAGCGTGGACACGATCGAGGACAGCTCGACGGGCACCGGGCCACCCGCGGCGAGCGCCTCGGACATGGCCTGCGCCCCTTCGGTCTCCACGCCCCAGACGCGTACCCCGGGGCGGCGCGCGCGGAGCGCCGCGGCGACGCCCGAGATCAGTCCGCCGCCCCCGATGCTGACCAGCACGTCCGTCAGCTCGCCCGCGTCCTCCGCGAGCTCCAGGCCGACGGTGCCCTGGGCGGCCACCACCACCGGGTCGTCGAAGGGGTGCACCAGCGTCAGGCCGTCCGCCTCCAGCTCCGTCACCAGCTTGAACGCGCTCTCCATGTCCTCGGTGAGCTGCACCGAAGCGCCGGCCGCCTCGGCGATATTGACAGCACGCGCGGGCGCCGACCGCGGCATCACCACGGTCGCCTTCAGGCCCAGCGCTCCCGCCATCACGGCCAGCCCGATCCCGTGGTTGCCGCCGCTCACCGCCACCACGCCCGCGGCCCGGTCCGCCTCGCTCAGCGACAGCAGCTTGGCCGTCGCCCCGCGCGCCTTGAAGGAGCCGGTCCGCTGCAGCAGTTCCAGCTTGGCGGTGACGGGCGCACCGAGCAGCGCGGTGAGGCCGGGACTGGACACCGTCGGAGTCCGCACGACGTATTCGGCGATCCGGTCGGCCACTGCCTCGATGTCCGCGATGCCGATCACGGCACCCTCCCTCTCCGTCGGCGTCCACTCCGCTGCCACCTGCTGTGATGCGGGCGGGCAGGGCTCCGACCCTACAACTCGCGGGCGGGAGGCCACCGACGTCCGGACACCCGGCGCGTACCGGCCGGTACGCGCCGGGTGTCCGGCTCTCGGTGGCGCCTTACCAGGCGGACCGCAGCGGCCACACCGTGAGCCGCTCGACGCGCATCCCGCCCTCCTCGGCGAAGGTGCCCAGGCCCGTGGCGTCCGGGCCGGGGAAGATCTGGTCGGTCAGACAGACCGTGCCGTCGCCCGCGTACACCTCCACCGACGAGCGGTCCACGATCAGTCGCAGCCGCAGCACGCCGTCGGTGAGCGCGAGCGGGGCGCGGTGCACGGCGGGGAACTCCGCGGCGAAGCCGACGTCGCCGGACGCCGTGCGGTCCACGTACAGCTCGCCGCCGCCGGCGTCGTAACCGATCCGCGTCCGGTGCCCGCCGCCGGTCCGCACCTCCAGGCCGCACTGCCGCGCCCCGTCCGGCCGGAGCACGGCCTCGATCTCGTACGTCTGGCCGGCATCCTGCAGCAGCCGGGTGGCGCCCGCCCGGACCCGGCGGCCGGTGATCCGCAGCGCCGGGGTGCGGCGCAGCGTGGCCAGCTCGGCGACCGGCTGCTGGACGAGCTCGGCGCCGCCGTCCGGCGCGGCCCGCAGGCCCAGTTCGCGGGGGAAGCCCATCGCGCTGCGCCACGGACTGGTGGGGATCTTCTCGCCGTACAGCCAGTTGTTCATCCAGGCGACCATGATGCGGCGGCCGCCCGGCGCGTCGTTGTACGTCACGCCCGCGTACGCGTCGGCGCCGTGGTCCAGCCAGCGCGGCGCGTCGTGCGGGTCGGCGGTGAAGCGGGTGCCGTCGAAGTCGCCGGTGAAGTACTGCCCGGCCGAACCGCCCGCCGGGCCACCGGGGTTGAGGTTGACGATCAGTACCCACTTGCGGCGCCCCGCGTCGTCGCCCACGGGCAGCTCGAAGAGGTCCGGGCACTCCCACACGCCGCCGGTCGCCGCGCTCGGCCCGAAGTCGCTGCGGTGCGTCCAGGTCTTGAGGTCGGGCGAGGTGTAGATGCTGATGCGGTGCTCGGCGGAGAGCGCGAGGACCATCACCCAGCGGGCGGTCGCCTCGTGCCAGAACACCTTGGGATCACGGAAGTTGTCCGAGCCGATGTCCAGCACGGGATTGCCCGAGTACCGCTTCCAGGTCGCACCCTCATCGATGCTGTAGGCGAGCGACTGCCGCTGCTTGCCGGTCGCCTTGACCATGCTGGTGTAGATCGCGACGAGCGGGGGATTCGCCGCGGTGCCCAGGCCGCTGGTGTTGTCGCGGTCGAAGACGGCGCTGCCGGAGAACACCATCTCCTCGTCCGTCTGCGGGATGGCCACCGGCTGCTCCTCCCAGTGCAGGAGGTCGGTCGAGACGGCGTGGCCCCAGGACATGTTGCCCCAGGTCGTGCCGGCGGGGTTGTACTGGAAGAAGAGGTGGTACTTCCCGTTGTGGTGGATCAGCCCGTTGGGGTCGTTCATCCAGTTCTTGGCGGGGGAGAAGTGCACCTGCGGACGGTACTGCTCGTCGTATGCGCGCAGTGTGGCTGCCGTCGCCGGGCCGGTGGACCAGGCGCTCAGCGCGCCGGCACCGGCGAGGGCGAGCGCACCGGCGAGAACGGTGCGGCGGGCGGGGTGGCGGTGCGGGGTGTCGGGCATGCGGGTGCCTCCGGTAGGGCAGCGCGGCCAACTGGCCTGCGTGCGGGGCAGGGAAACGGCGGATGAGTCCCGCGCGTCCACGGCTCCCGACGAACCGGACGGCTGGGGTGGTGCGTTCAAGCGCGGCCGCCGCCGACATGGCGACCGCGGCAGACTGTAGAAGGCCGTGCTCGGAAATGTCCAGAGCAGCGGTCAGTGCGCCGGCTCCGCGGGGCACCCGCACGACGTCCGGTGCACCAGCGTCGGCTCCAGCAGCACGGTCCGCTTCGCGCCGTCCGGGTCCGCGAGCCGGTCGATCAGCATCCGTACGGACTTGGCGCCGATCTCCTCGACCGGCTGGGCGATGGCGGTGAGCTGCGGCTGCAGCAGATCGGCCCACTCGAAGTCGTCGAAGACGCTCAGGGCGACGTCCTGCGGCGCCTTCAGCCCCAGCCGGGCCAGCGCCCGCAGCACACCGAGCGTCATGTGGTTGTTGCCCACCACCAGCGCGGTCGGCGCGTCCTTGCCGCGCAGCAGCCGCTCGGTGACCTGCTGCGCCATGTACGCATGGCTGTGCCCGGGGACGACCAGCTCCTTGGCCGGGTCCAGGCCCTGCCGCTTCATGCCGCGCTGCCAGCCGCGCACCCGCTCCGAGCTGGTACGGATGCCGCGCCGCCCGGCGACCATGCCGATCCGGGTGTGCCCGAGATCGGCGAGGTGGTCGACGAGGCGGGCCGTGGACTCCACGTTCGCCGTGCCGATCTGGTCGAAGGCGGGGGAGGCGCAGCGGTCGATCAGAACGGTGGGCAGGCCGGTGTCGGTGAGGTATCGCAGCGCGGCACTGCGGGGGCCGGCCGCGGTGGCCAGCAGCAGTCCGTCGACGCGGCGCTGGTGGAGGTTCTGCACGACCCGCAGCTCTTCGGCGGGGTCGTCGTGGGTGTCGGCTATCAGCAGTGTGTAGCCGGCGGCGCGGGCCGTGGCGTCGATCGCCGAGACCATGTCCGCGAAGTGGAAATTGGTGACCGCGGAGACCGCGAGGCCGAGCGTCTTGGTGCTGGAGGTCACCAGCGAGCGGGCGATGGTGTTGGGGATGTAGCCGCTCTCGCGCATGGCGGCGTGGACCTGGTCGCGGGTCTCCTCCTTCACGAACCGGGTCCCGTTGATCACGTGGGACACGGTCGAGACCGAGACCCCGGCCCGA
This sequence comes from Streptomyces ochraceiscleroticus, assembly GCF_000720485.1. Taxonomy (GTDB): domain Bacteria; phylum Actinomycetota; class Actinomycetes; order Streptomycetales; family Streptomycetaceae; genus Streptomyces; species Streptomyces ochraceiscleroticus. Next base: position 204,990 of record NZ_JOAX01000009.1, read on the forward strand.
CGTGCCACGTCGGCCATGGTCGCCATGCGTGCCTCCTCCGGTCTGCCGTCTCCGTGATCGTACGTGAAGCGGTCCGCGAGAAAAGCGCTTGCGCAAACGCTTGCGCGAAATCGTTCGAGCAGTCACGATGCCGTACCGGGCGGTCGCATCCCGACCGGACGCCCCGGCACTCAGCGTCGCGTGCCGAGGCATCCGTGGCCGCCCCCACTCCGGCTGCCGTGCGACGCGGCACCGGCTCCCGCCGCCCGTCCCGCCGACGGACGCCAGGCGGCGGGAGCACCGCACGCCCCGGTCCGCAGGACGACCGGGCCGGGGCCCGGCGGAGCGCAACCGGTATCAGCTGACCCCGCGTCAGCCCACCTGAAGGAGAGCTGCCTTGGCCCGCACCGACCACGTCCTCACGCCAGAACCGGGCGCACCGCCGCGCAAGCGCGGACGTGCCGCGGTCATCGGCGCGTCCGCCGTCGCCGCGCTCGGCGGCTTCCTCTTCGGCTACGACACCGGAATCATCTCCTCGGCCCTGCTCCACATCACGCCGGAATTCCACCTCAGCTCCGGCATGCAGCAGGTCACCGTGGCGTCCCTGCTGCTCGGCGCGATCGTCGGCGTGCTGGTCAGCGGGGCGGTCACCGACGCCGTAGGCCGCCGCCGCACGCTGCTCACCGCCGCCGGCATCTTCACCGTCGGCGCCCTGGGCTGCGCCGCCGCGCCGGACGACACCGTACTGATCGCCGCTCGCTTCGTCCTCGGCCTCGCCATCGGCACCGCCTCGCTCGCCGTGCCCGCCTACATCGCCGAGATCGCGCCCAAGGAGAGCCGCGGCAAGCTGGTCTCGCTCAACCAGCTCATGATCACCGTCGGCATCTTCGTCTCCTACCTCGTCGGCTACGCCTTCGACGACGTGGAGGAGGGCTGGCGCTGGATGCTCGGCATCGGCGCCGTACCGTCCCTGCTGATGCTCGCCGGCGTCTTCCGGCTCTCCGAGAGCCCGCGCTGGCTGCTCACCCACGGGCGCCCCGACGAGGCCCGCGCGGTGCTCGGCCGCACCCGTACCGCGGAGGAGGCCGAGCGCGAGGTCCGCGAGATCGAGACGCTGGCAGCCCAGGAGTCGAAGATCGGCTACCGCGACCTGCTGCGCCCCGCCATGCGCCCCGCGGTCATCCTCGGCGTGGTGGTCGCCGCGACCAACCAGCTCGTCGGCGTCAACGCGGTGATCTACTACGCGCCCACCATGCTCCAGCAGGCCGGCTTCGCCAGCTCCGCCGCGATCCTCTCCTCGCTCGGCATCGGCCTGGTCAACATGGTCCTCACCGGCATCGCGCTGCTCCTCGTCGACAAGGTGGGCCGCCGCCCGCTGCTGCTCGGCGGCACCGGCGTCGTCGTCCTCGCCCTCGTCCTGCTCGGCGCGCTCTACCTCTTCGGCGACGGGCAGCCCGCCAGCAGCGGCCTGCTGGTCGCCGGGCTCTGCCTGTACATCGGCGCCTTCGCACCCAGCCTGGGCCTGGCGATCTGGCTCATCAACAGCGAGATCTTCCCGACCGCCGCCCGCGGCAAGGCGTCCTCCTTTGGCAACGTCACGCACTGGGGCCTGGACTTCGCCATCTCGCTCACGGTGCTCACCACGATCCAGGCCCTCACCCCGACCGGCCTGTTCTGGCTGTACGCCGTCTTCGGCCTGCTCGGCGTCGGCTACCTCTACCGCAAGCTGCCCGAGACCAAGGGCCGCAGCCTGGAGGACATCTCGGCCTCCCTGCGCGGCGACCGGGCACAGGCGTGATCAAGCCGCGGAACGCGGCGACTGCGGGCCCGGCGCCCGAAGTCGCCGCGCGCGGCGAACACGTTGGTCGTTGACCCTCCCCACTCCTCTCCCACAAGGTGAGTAGGAGCCTGTGGTTGATCCCGTCAGGGGCCGGGCACAGACTCCACCATCCATCCGCACCGCTTCAACGCCGTGGGAGAGAGCTGTCGTATGAGCCACCTTTCCGAGCATCTGCGCCAGGCCACACCCGTCGTCGCCGAGCGCGGCGAGGGCGTCCACCTCTTCGGTACGGACGGCCGCCGCTATCTGGACTTCACCGCCGGCATCGGCGTCACCAGCACCGGCCACTGCCACCCGCGCGTGGTCGCCGCCGCCCAGGAACAGGTGGCCACCCTGATCCACGGCCAGTACACGACCGTCATGCACCAGCCGCTCCAGAAGCTGGTCGCACGGCTCGGCGACGTACTGCCCCAAGGGCTGGACAGCCTCTTCTTCGCCAACTCCGGCAGCGAGGCCGTGGAGGCCGCGATGCGGCTCGCCCGGCAGGCCACGGGACGGCCCAACATCGTCGTCTGCCAGGGCGGCTTCCACGGCCGCACGGTCGCCGCCGCCTCCCTCACCACCTCCGGCACGAAGGTCCGCACGGGCTTCGGCCCGCTGATGAGCGGCGTGCACGTCGCGCCGTTCCCGAACGCGTACTACTACGGCCGGCACTACGGCTGGGACGAGGAGGCCACCACCCGCTTCGCGCTGCGCGAGTTCGACCACCTCCTGCAGACCGTCACCGACCCCGACGACACCGCCGCGATCATGGTGGAGCCGGTGCTCGGCGAGGGCGGCTACGTTCCGGCCAACAGCGCCTATCTGCAGGGCCTGCGGGAGCGCGCCGACCGGCACGGCATCCTGCTGATCCTGGACGAGGTGCAGACCGGCGTCGGGCGCACCGGCCGCTTCTGGGGCCACGACCACTTCGGCGTCCGCCCCGACATCGTCATCACCGCCAAGGGCCTGGCCAGCGGCTTCCCGCTGTCCGGCATCGCCGCGTCCGACGAGATCATGTCCAAGGCCCGGCCCGGCTCGCAGGGCGGTACGTACGGCGGCAACGCGGTCGCCTGCGCCGCGGCCCTCGCCACCCTTGACGTGGTCGAGGACGAGGGGCTGGTCGGCAACGCCGCCACGATGGGCGCCCGGCTGCGCTCCGGCCTGGAGGACGTCGCCGCCAAGCACCCCGCCATCGGCGACGTACGGGGGCTCGGCCTGATGCTGGCGAACGAATTCACCACCGAGGACGGGGAACCGGACCCGAAGACCGCGACGCGCGTCCAGCAGGCCGCCGTCGAGGAGGGGCTGCTGCTCCTCACGTGCGGCCCCTGGGGCAACGTCGTCCGGCTGATTCCGCCGCTGATCGTCACCGAGCAGCAGATCGACGAGGGGCTGCGGGCCTGGTCCGCCGCCGTCCAGGCGGGCTGCGCCGACCGCTGAGACCCGGCCTGCGCCGGACCGGCCGGTTCCCTCGCACGAGGGGACCGGCCGCCCGTACACCCGCCCGCTCCGCGTACCGACCCGCCGGGAGGCACCGCTCATGACCACGACCACCAGCACCCAGCCGTCCGGCTCCCCGGACGCACCGCGCTCCGGCATCCGCGTCATCGACGCCGTCCCCAAGCAGCTCTTCATCGACGGCGGGTGGCAGGACGCGGCCGGCGGCCGCACGCTGCCCGTGGACGACCCCGCCACCGGCCGCGAACTGTGCCAGGTCGCCGACGCCGCGGCCGAGGACGGCCGGCGCGCCCTGGACGCCGCGGTCGCCGCGCAGGCGGACTGGGCGGCCACCGCGCCGCGCGCCCGCAGCGAGATCCTGCGCCGCGCCTACGAGCTGATCATCGAGCGCAAGGAGGACCTCGCCCTCCTGATGACCCTGGAGATGGGCAAGCCGCTGGCCGAGGCGCGCGGCGAGGTCGGCTACGCGGCGGAGTTCTTCCGCTGGTTCTCCGAGGAGGCCGTGCGCATCGACGGCGGCCTGTCCCGCACCCCCGACGGCGCCAACCGCGTCCTGGTGATGCGCCAGCCCGTCGGCCCCTGTCTGCTCATCACGCCGTGGAACTTCCCGCTCGCGATGGGCACCCGCAAGATCGGCCCGGCGGTCGCGGCCGGCTGCACGATGGTCCTCAAGCCGGCGCCCCAGACCCCGCTCTCCAGCCTGGCGCTGGCCGCCATCATGACCGAGGCGGGCCTGCCGCCCGGCGTCCTCAACGTCGTCACCACCACGGACGCGGCCGGCGTCGTGGAGCCCCTGCTGCGCAGCGGCGACATCCGCAAGCTGTCCTTCACCGGCTCCACCCAGGTCGGCCGCATCCTCCTGGCCCAGTGCGCCGACACCGTCGTACGGACCTCCATGGAGCTGGGCGGGAACGCGCCGTTCCTCGTCTTCGCCGACGCCGACCTGGACAAGGCCGTGGACGGCGCGATGGTCGCCAAGATGCGGAACATGGGCGAGGCGTGCACCGCCGCCAACCGCTTCTTCGTGCACCGCTCCGTCGCCGACGACTTCGCCACCCGGCTCGCCGAGCGGATGGGCGCCCTCACCGTCGGCCCCGGCACGCAGGACGGCACCGACGTCGGCCCGCTGATCGACGCTGCGGGCCGGAACAAGGCCGCCGACCTGGTCCAGGACGCCGTACAGCGCGGCGCCAAGGCCCTGATCGGCGGCGAGGCACCGGACGGCGCGGGCTACTTCTACCCGCCCACCGTCCTCACCGACGTGCACCCCGGCTCCGCGCTGATGTCCACCGAGATCTTCGGCCCGGTCGCCGCGATCCTCACCTTCGTCGACGAGGACGAGGTGGTTGCCGCCGCGAACGACACGGAATGGGGCCTGGTCGGCTATCTCTTCACGGAGAACCTGGACCGCGCGCTGCGGGTCGGCGAACGCCTGGAGACCGGCATGGTCGGCGTCAACACCGGGCTGGTCTCCAACCCGGCCGCGCCCTTCGGCGGCATCAAGCAGTCCGGGCTGGGCCGCGAGGGCGGCCGAGCCGGCATCGAGGAGTTCCTGGAGATCAAGTACCTGGCCATCCCGGCGGGCCAGGGCTGACCGGCCAGGGCTGTCCGGCTGACGCCGATGCTCCGTACGGACTCATGTGCTACTGCAATCAGGCGGTCCCGGTTCCGGCCAGGTGGCGAACGGGCCGCGGCCGGTGACTCTCCCAGAGAACAAGCCACCTCCTCATGGGAGAAAACATGTCCATCCGTACCGCCCTCGTGGCGACCGCCCTGGCCGCCGCGACGGTCCTCGGCGGCGCCGCCACCGCCGTCGCCGACGCCGAAGCGGAGGGCTCGGCCCACCGCAGCCCAGGTGTTATCTCGGGCAACGTCATTCAGGTGCCGGTGCACGTTCCGGTCAACGTGTGCGGCAACAGCATCAATGTCATCGGGCTGCTGAACCCGGCCTCGGGCACCTGCGTGAACGACGGTCACCACGGCCGCCACCACAAGAAGCACTGACCGGTCGCTGTACCGCATCGGCACCCGCCGCCGGACCCACCGGGTTCGGCGGCGGGTGCCGTCGGGCAGGCGCACGGCACACGTGCCGCGCACCATCGACGGGCGGAGGCCGCGCGATGAAGACCAGGCTGCTGTACGAGGAGGCCGGGCTGCGCACGTTCGCACTGGTCATGGACAAGGGCGACGAGGCAGCCGCCCGTATCACCGCCTTCGCGCGCGAGCAGGGCATCAGCGGCGCGGGACTGACCGCGATCGGCGCCTGCCGCCAGGCCACCCTCGGTTACTTCGACCCCAAGATCATGGATTACCGCAGCACCCACTTCGACGGCCAGATGGAGGTGCTCGCGGCCGGCATCAAGGCCCTGATTGAGGTTTTGCTGCTGGTGCGGCACATGGAACACGAACATGTGGTCGCCGGGGATGAAGGTCAGGGCAGGGCCCAGGCTTCGGCACGCCAGCCAGGCAGCTCCTTGTCCAACCACTCCTCGACGGTCCTCCGCCAACGATCCGAGGATTCGCTGTCGGCGACCTCGGCCCAGGCGTCCTTTGCCATGTCGGGGTCGATGAACAGGCTGTCGAGGTAGGCGTCGAAGTCGTCGGGGTCCTCGAAGCCCTGGAGCGGTTCGGGTTCGCAGGCTGAGAGATGGACTGAGTAGGCTAGGCTCCCTCCACCCGCCATCTCCAAGAACGAGCGGTACGCCGCCGGCAGGGCGAGTCCGACCTCGCGTTCAAGGGCGTCGAGTTCGTCCTGGTCGAACGGCCTGAACGGGCCACCTACCAGACGACCCCGATACCAACGAGAGAGCTCCTCGTGCTCGAAGTCGTGGATCAACTGCTCCTCACGTCGAACTCGGTTCGGTTATGGGCGATGGTGGCGAGCAGGTCTTCAATGCGGCAGTCCACGGCGGTGTTGGTGACAGGCTCGAAGCCGACGACGTTCCGGGCTGTGTCGGCAATGTCTGAGGGGGAGAAGCTCCAGCCCTCGATGCGGCTCCATCCGGCCTCCACCCGAGCGTGGTTCCCGTCTGGGGACGTCACGCGCAGCCACCCCGTGCACTCGTCGGAGAAGTCGAAAGGCAGGAAGGCTGCGCCCCCGGTCGGCCTCAGCTGTTGGACTTGCTCACCCCATTGTTCGAGGAGGCGGGCGAGTTGTTGTGCCACGTCCGCGCCAGCCGTCGGAGTCCGGTCGCTGGCGAAGTAATACGAGTCGCAGACGTGCCGCCACACGCCGAGTCGCAACACAAGGTCGTCGTGGATGCCTTGATCGGTGGTGCGCTTGAGGCGCAGTGCGACACGGTTCACGACCAGGACTCCAGTTGCGGATTCGAAGGCGCCGCAGCCCAGGGCCCACGATGCCCTCCGCAGCTCTCCCGCTCCGCGGCGAATACCGCCTCGGCGCACGGCTGGTGGCGGAAGTTCAGCGGTGACGGCAGCAAGGCCAAGGTCATCGTGTGGCTACAGGTGAGGGCCAAGAAGGGCAGCCGCTGGCACACGGTCGCCAAGGGCGTGAAGAACGTCAAGCCGGCCAAGAAGGGCAGTCGGAAGTCGAGCACCACCGTTCGGAAGAAGTGCAACAACCACAAGACACGGTAATGGCGTAGCTTGATCGACGTCGGCATCATCGGTGTCGACGACTCGCCGGAGAAGGCGTACACCAAGATCGTGAAGCTGCGTTGCGGCGTGTGATGTGAGCACTGGGAAGCCGGTTGGGGGAC
>NZ_JOAX01000010.1 GCF_000720485.1 Streptomyces ochraceiscleroticus
CTGCTGAAGGGGAGGGGGCGGGGGGGGAGGGGGAGGCCCCCCGGAGGGGCGCATTGAGCCTCACCCCCCGTTCTCCGCAAGCCACGCGGGATCCGGCTCGATGAGCTGGAGTACTTCGATCAGGATGCCTTCCGGGCTGCGGACGTTGAAGCGGCGCTGGCCCCACGGCTCGTCCCGCAGCGGGTCGGTGATCGGCACTCCCCGCTTGCGCAGCGTGGCCTCTTCGGCGGCCGCGTCCGCGACGAGGAAGGCCAGGCAGAGGCCCGCGGTGTCCTGGGTGCGGAAGCCCTGCGGCATGGATTCGTGGCCGCGTTGGACGAAGTCCAGGACGTACGCGGGGTGTTCGGGGTGGTGCAGGCTCACGTACCAGCCCAGGTCGGCGACCTGGGTGAAGCCGAAGTGTTCGGTGTAGAAGCGGCTGCTGGCGGCGGTGTCGTCGGTCAGTACGGCGATGCCCAGCTTTTCGAAGCGCATGGGTCCCCTCCCTGTGGGCGGCCGGATGCCGCTAACCACTCTATGTGTAGTACGTTACCCGTAGTGGTTGCAAGGAGTGGGGCGAGGAGGCTGCCGGTGGTGCGGAATCCGGAGCGGCGTACGGCGCTGGTGGATGCGGCGATCGAGGTGCTGGCGCGGGACGGTGCGCGGGGGCTGACGTTCCGCGCCGTGGACGCGGAGGCGGGCGTGCCGAAGGGCACCGCGTCCAACTACTTCGCCAGCAGGGGCGAGCTGTTGGCGCAGGTCAGCGGGCAGATCCACCAGCGCATCGCGCCGGGCCCGGACGAGGTCGCCGAGGTCATGACGGCGCCGCGCGGGCGCGAGCTGGTGACCGAGCTGATGGGGTGGATCAACCGTAGAGTGAGCGCGGACCGCACCGGCTACCTGGCGATGCTGGAGCTGCGCCTGGAGGCCACCCGGCGGCCCGAGCTGCGGGAGGAGCTGACCGCCACCATGCGCGGCACGCTGGAGGACGATCTCCGCTTCCACCGGGAGGGCGGGCTGCCGGGCGACCGTACGGCCGTGCTGCTGATGTATCTCGCGATGACCGGACTGATGCTGGAGCAGCTCACGCTGCCGGGTGTGGTGCCGGCCGAGGAGACGGACGGGCTGATCGCCGCCCTGGTCGACCGGGTGATCCCGGCCGGGTGATCCCGACCGGGACCACCCTGCCGGGCCCTCTCGAGACCGGCGTAGAGCGGCGGCTCACTGCTCCCCGAACAGCTCCAGCAGTTCCTTCTTTTCGAACATGCGGGCAGTGTCCACCGCGGACGGTGAGCCCGCGGCCGGGTCCGCGCCGTGGCTCAGCAGCAGTCGTACGATCGCGTCCTCGCCCTTGAAGACCGCGCCCGCGATCGGGGTCTGGCCGCGGTCGTTGGGCCGGTCGGCGTCCGCGCCGCGCTGGAGCAGGGCCTCGACGGTCGCGACGTGGCCGTGGTACGCGGCCAGCATGAGGAGCGAATCGCCCTTGTCGTTGGTGAGGTTGGCGGGCACCCCGGCGTCGACGTACGCGGCGACCGTGTCGGTGTCGCCCTGCCGCGCCAGGTCGAAGACCTTGGCCGCGAGCTGCAGCACCTCGGGGTCGTGCGCGTGCTCGATCGACTCGGGCCCCTGTGCGCCTGGTGTCGTCTCGCTCATGCTGTCGGCCTCCTGCTCTCGTGGTGTGCGCCTGCACTCGCCACTTTATGCAGGCCACGGCCGTTGGCGGCGACGGTACGCCTCAGAAGTCGGTACGCCTCGGAAGTCGGTACGCCGCAAAAGACGGTACGCCTCAGAAGATGTCCGGGCACCATGGCCGGCGCGCCGTCCGCAGCAGCGCGTCCGCGGTGGCGAGCGCGCCGGGCCGGTCCTCCTGGACCCGGCCGAGCGCCGCGAGCCGCGTGGGGGACTCGTCGCCGAGGTACAGCGCGGCCAGCTCCCGGACGTCCAGGGTGAGGTCGGCGGAGCGGGTGGTGCGCGCGCAGGTGGCGCCTTCGGGCCCGGCGTCGAGGTGGTACCGGCCCGCGGCGTACCCGTCCGCGTCCCGCACCTCCAGGACCAGTGACCCGGACCCGCCGTACGTCCGCGCCGACAGCAACTCCGGTACGTCCAGGGGGCGGATCCACAGGTAGTCGGCGTGCTCCTCGATGCTCGCGGCGCGCGGGTCGCCGAGCAGCAGCGGCACCAGGTCGTCGGGGGCGCGGTGCCCGGTCTTCACGTGCAGGATCCAGTCGATCGAGCAGAGGAAGTGCCACAGGGCGCGCTCGGCGGCCGGGGTGACCGCGATCAGCTTGCTGACCTCGAGCGTCTGCTCGGGCCGCTTGTGTTCCCAGCGGTCGTCACTGGTGTACGTGACCAGGCCCTCGACCTCGCCGTCGGCGGAGCGGTACACGGCGTGGAAGGGCTCCCGCCACTCTTCCTCGGGAAACCGGACCGCCCCGGTCGCCTGCTGCCACCAGCGGTCGCCGCGCGAGACGGCGCCGGGCTGCCGGGCGCGGAAACGGTCGTGCAGGGCGGGGCCGAGCGTGCGTACCTCCTCCGGCGTCACGAAGTCCACCCGGCCGCCGTCCTGCGGACCCGCGTACCGGGTGTCCAGCCGGGCGCGGGCCACGTCGATGCGCCACTCCGTGAACGACGTGGCGGGCCCGAAGCCGTACCGTCCGTAGATCGGGTACTCCGCGGCGATCAGCGTGGCCACCGCGTCGCCGCGCTCCTTCGCCGCCGCCAGGTCCCGCGCCATCATCCGGCTGAGCAGGCCGCGGCGGCGGTGCGTGGGCGAGACGGTCACCTGGGAAACGGCGTCGGCCGGCACCCGGGCGCCGCCCACGACCGTCAGCTCCTGCGCGAAGCTGCGGAAGGTCGCGACGCAGCGCCCGCCGTCGAACGCCCCCTGTGTACGCGTGAGATCCGCACCGCCGAGACGCCACTCGACCAGTTCCTTGGACACCTCCGGCGAACTCAGGAAGCCGATCCCCACCGTCGCCAGCCAGCCGTGGAAGTCGTCCTCGCCGACCGTACGCACCTCAAGGCTCATACTCGTACGCTAGCCACGCTCCTGACGGGTTGTCGCATGGTTTTCGGGGCCCCGACGGCCCCGACGGCGCGCCGACGGCTCAGAGCGGTGCCCGCGGCTCAGAGCGGTGCTCGCGGAGCAGAAAGGCGCTCGCGGCTCAGAGCGATACCCCTGGCTCAGAGCGGTGCTCGTGAACCGGAGCGGTGCCGACGGCTCAGAACGACGCCGCCCGGATCTCCCCCACCCGCTCCGCCCCGCCGGTGAGCGGCACGTCCGCGATGCGGTCGAGTACCGGGGCGTCGATGCCCATCAGGCGCAGGGTGCGGGCCAGGACCGGGCCGAGCGTGCGGGTCGCGCCGTCGTCGATCTTGAAGGCGAGCGCGCGGCCGTCGGGCAGCGTCAGTGCCTGTACGGCCTCCGCGCCCATCTTGGACAGCACGCCCGGGATCTCCCGCATCAGCCAGGTGTCGGGGCGGCGGGTGCCCGCGACGTACTCCGGGTGCGCGCGCATCGCGTCCGCGACCCGGCGCTCGGGGGTGCCGGGCTCGGCGAGTACGAAGTGCCGGTAGGAGCGGGCCAGGCCGGTCAGCGAGAGCGCCATCAGGGGCGCGCCGCAGCCGTCCGTGCCGATGTGGTCGACGGCCTCGCCGCTCGCGTCCCGTACGGCCTGCAGGACGAGCTGCTGGAGCGGGTGGTGCTGGTCGAGGTAGCTCTCCAGGGGCCAGCCGTTGGCGGCGCAGACGGCGAGCATCGCGGTGTGCTTGCCGGAGCAGTTCATGGTCAGCCGGTCGCGGACCTTGCCGGCCGCCAGGTAGCTCTCCGCCTCGGCCGGGTCCAGCGGCAGGTCCGGCGGGGTCTGGAGCTGCTCGGGGGAGAGGCCGAACTCGGCGAGCATCTTCTGGACCAGATCGAGGTGGAAGCTTTCGCCGGAGTGGCTGGCGGCGGCCAGGGCGAGGCGCTCGCCGCTCAGGTCCAGGCCCGCGCGGAGGATCGCGGCGGCCTGCATCGGCTTGTTCGAGGAGCGCGGGAAGATCGGCGAGTCCACGTCGCCCAGCGCCAGGTCGACGCTGCCGTCGGCAGCCAGGACGACCAGCGAGCCGCGGTGCACGCCCTCGACGAAGCCGGACCGGACGACCTCGGCCAGCACGGGCGGAATGCCTGCCCCGGCGGGCCGTCCAGTGGCGGACGCTCCGGATATCGGCGCGTCCGCACCGGATATCGGGCCGGTGGGCTCATGCGTGGGCTCGGGGGCGGAGGAGGAGGTCATCGCGGGCCTTCCGGGGACGGGTCACGGACCGCCTCCTCGGAAGGCCGGTGGCCTCCGCGTCAGGAGAGCAGGTCGTCTACTTGCGCTTCCCCTTCACGGTACCTGCGGGCGATCTCCGCGCTGCAATCGTCCGCCGTGCGCTGCAGCGACTGGCGGCGCAGCGAGACCTGCCGCTCGTACTGGACCAGCCGGCCCATCGCCTCCCGCAGCTCGGCGTCGGTGCGGGCGCCCAGGTCGGAGAGCTCGACCTCGCCGAGCATGTCCTCGGCGAGCCGGCGGTACTCCTCGCTGTGCGGCGTCCCGACCGTCACATGCCGGGCCGAGGAGCGGTGCCGCGACGGCCCGTCCGTCAGGATCTCCGGCAGCCGGTCCAGGACCGTGGTCTGCGGCGCGGCCCGCCGGGCCGCCTCGGCGCGCAGGATGTCGATCCGGCCCTGGAGCAGTCGGCGTACATAGCTGAGGTCCGCCTCCTCCTGTTGCGCGTCCCTGCGCAGCTTGCGGATCTCGGGCAGGCCGAGTCCCGAGAGGTCGGGCCGGGGGGCCGGACGGAAGCGGTCGCGCTGCAGCGGAGGGCGGGGCTGTGCCGGGCCTGCGGGGAGCATGGGGCCATCCTCGGTGCGGTCACCGTCCTGTGCCGGGTGCCCGGGCGGGGGCGCCGGCTCGGGCCGGGACGTGGACGTCGTCGTCGGCGGGGGCAGGGGCCCGCTCGCGGACGCTGCCGCGGCCCCTTGGGTGGATGTACGGGCAAATGGTACGGAACCGGAAGGTGTCTGCCCGGCGCCGGCGGTGCTCATGCGTATGTCCGTCCCCTCGTGCGGTGCGGTCCCGGAGCCGAATGGTCCCGCGCACCTTGTGCACGCATCGTGCCACTGCGAGCGGTGTGCGCGCAGGGTCATCGGCCCGCGAACGGTCCGTGTGGGGGTACGCCGTGCGCCGTCGTTGGGCTGTCCGGGTGGCGCGGGGCGCCGCACCCCGTGGGGTGGTCTGGGGTGGCGCCCGGCATCATGGCGGTATGCGAGCAGTGGTGCAGAGGGTGAACGGCGCACGCGTCGACGTGGCGGGCGAGACGGTCGGCGAGGTCGTGGGGGAGGGGCTGTGCGTCCTGGTCGGCGTGACGCACGACGACACCCCGGAGAAGGCGGCGCAGCTCGCCCGCAAGCTGTGGTCGGTGCGCATCCTCGACGGTGAGAAGTCATGCTCGGACACGGGGGCGGGGCTGCTGGTGATCAGCCAGTTCACGTTGTACGGGGACGCGCGGAAGGGGCGTCGGCCCACGTGGAACGCGGCGGCTCCGGGGCCGGTGGCCGAGCCGCTGGTCGACGAGGTCGTGGCGCAGCTGCGGGCGCTGGGCGCGCATGTGGAAACGGGCCGGTTCGGCGCGGACATGAAGGTCTCGCTGACGAACGACGGCCCGTTCACGGTGCTGGTCGAGGTCTAAGGCTCGACAACGACCTCCTGCGCCGCAGCCGTCCCGTCCGCCATCAGTTCCGCGTCCACCGCGACGTTGCGCTTGACCAGTGCCAGTGCGATCGGTCCCAGCTCGTGGTGGCGGGCCGAGGTCGTCACGAAGCCGATCTGGCGGCCGTCGGGGCCGTCGGCGGCGAGTCGGACCGGCGCGCCGTGGCCCGACAGTTTCACCTCGCTGCCGTCCAGGTGCAGGAAGACCAGGCGGCGCGGCGGCTTCCCCAGGTTGTGGACGCGGGCGACGGTTTCCTGACCGCGGTAGCAGCCCTTCTGGAGGTGGACGGCCGTGCCGATCCAGCCCAGCTCGTGCGGGATGGTGCGGTGGTCGGTCTCCAGGCCGAGCCGCGGGCGGTGCGCCTCGACGCGCAGCGCCTCCAGGGCCAGTACGCCGATCGCGGGGCCGTGCGCGGCGGCGAAGTCCGCCAGGGAGGCGCGCGGCAGGAAGAGGTCGCGGCCGTGCGGCGTCTCGCGGACGGCGGCGGCGTCCCCGGGCGTCTCGGTGATGGAGCCGGCCGGCAGGTGGACGACGGCGATCTCCTCCGTGCGGTCGGCGGCCTCGACCCGGTAGAAGAACTTCATGCTTTCCAGGTACGCGAGCAGCGCTTCCTGGGTGCCGGGCTCGGTGTGCATCCAGGTCGTCTCGCCGTCGTCGACGAGGTAGACCGCGTGCTCGATGTGGCCGTTGGCGGAGAGGATCAGCGCCTCGGTGGCGTGGCCGGGCGCCAGCTCGCTGACGTGCTGCGTGAGCAGCAGGTGCAGCCAGGTCAGCCGTTCGGGGCCGGAGACGGACAGCACGCCGCGGTGCGAGAGGTCCACGAAGCCGGCGCCGTCGGCGAGGGCGCGTTGCTCGCGGAAGAGGTCGCCGTAGTGGGCGGCGACGCCTTCGTCGGGGGCCTCGGCGGGGACGGCACCGGGCAGCGACAGCAGGGGGCTGGCTTCAGCGGGACGCAGCATGGTTACCAGCGTACGACCCGGTACTACCGGAGGGTCGGCCCGCCAGGGCTTCTGCCGGATCTCCGCGGCCCCGGACGTCAGCCGGCGTCCGTGCCGCCGGTCCCGGCGGCCTTCTCCGCGGCGTCCGCCGCCTTCGTGGTGCAGGCCGCGCAGCGGCCGAAGATCGCGAAATGCTTGAGGTCGGTCTCGAAGCCGAACTGCTCGCGCAGCGTCTCCGTGAAGGGCGCCGCGACCGACAGATCGGCCTCGATCACGTCCGTGCAGTCCCGGCACACCAGGTGGATGTGGTGGTGCCGGTCGGCGAGGTGGTAGGTGGGGGCGCCGTGCCCGAGGTGGGCATGGCTGACCAGCCCCAGTTCCTCCAGCAGCTCCAGGGTGCGGTAGACCGTGGAGATGTTGACGCCGCCCGCCGTCTTGCGCACCTCGGTGAGGATCTCGTCGGGCGTGGCGTGCTCCAGCCGGTCCACCGCCTCCAGCACGAGCTGCCGCTGGGGGGTCAGACGGTATCCGCGCTTACGGAGGTCGCTCTGCCAGTCGGTGGTCACCACGCCCCCAGTGTAGGTGCGTCCGCCGGAGCCCCCGCCGGGGTTACGCCTCGCCCTGCGGCTTGTACGGGGTGCCGTCCGCGTTGAAGAAGGAGACGCCGTCCGGCATGTCGTCGGGCAGGCTCGCCGCCCACTCCTGGAGGTCCGCGTCGGCGACCTTCTTGAGGTGGGCCGACATGTACGGGCGCAGCGGGACGTCCGGCGTGGCCTTCTCGCCGACCCACATCAGGTCGCTGTTGACGTAGCCGTACAGCCGCTTGCCGCCGCTGTACGGGCCCGCGGCCTCGGTGCGGGCCACGGCGTCCGTCGCCAGGTCGATCTGCGGCTTCTGGTCGGCCAGCTCGCCGTACCAGACCTCGACGATGCCCTGGTCGCGGATCATGACGATCTCGACCTTGCGGTCCGCGTCGATGCGCCAGTAGCCGCTCTCGGTCTCCAGCGGGCGGACCTTCTTGCCCTCGCCGTCCAGCACCCAGCTGTGCGAGGTGTACTCCAGGAAGTCACGGCCGTCGTGGGTGAAGGTGACCTCCTGCCCGAAGTTGCACTTCTCGGTGCCCGGGAAGTCGGCGACGCCGGCACCCTCCCAGCGGCCCAGGAGGAAGGCCAGCGGTACGAGGGCCGGGTTCAGGTCGGACGGGATCTCGATCATGAGAGCTCAGGCGATCTATAGAGAAAGGGGGAAGGTCTCGGTCCGCGCGTGCTCAGCGCTGGCCCTGGTACAGCTTCTTCCAGGTCAGACCGGCGAAGGCGATGACGCCGATGCCGACCAGGACGAGCAGAGTGGTGAAGAATGCCTCAAGCACGAGCGCGCTCCTCGGACGGAGTGAGGGTTTACGGACCGTAGGTGAGTCTAGTCGCCGTGCGAAGCGGCGGCGCTGTGAGGTCCGCCCCAGCGGGCCGTCGGCGCCCTGCCTGCGGCGTTACCGGCGGACATGTGTCGTCTACCGGCGGCCCTTGTCGTCCAGCTCGCGCCACCAGCGGTCCGATTCCGGGTCGCCGGACTCGTCCCACCAGCGTTCGCCCGGCTCCCTGCGGTTGGCCACGATCGCCGCGAAGGGCGGGATGACCATGGCGACGACGCACATCGCGACCGCCGCCGGGACGGACCAGAGCCGCACCACGCCCCAGGCCAGGACGAAGAGCGCGATGCAGACGGCCATCATGGCGTAGTACCGGCGATGACGGCGCTGGACGGACATACCTCCACGGTAAGACCGCGCGGCGGCGGGGGAAACCGTCCGCACACGCACGGAGGGCCGCACCCCCAGCCAAGGCGTCCAAACCCCTGGGGTGCGGCCCTCCGGCCGTAGAAGTACCGCTGAGCGGCGCCTCAGACGGCGATGGCGACCTCCGCCAGGCCACCCTGCTGGGCGACCACGGTGCGGTCGGCGGTGCCACCCGGGACGAGCGCGCGCAGCGTCCAGGTGCCCTCGGCCGCGTAGAAACGGAACTGTCCGGTCGCCGAGGTCGGGACCTCGGCGGTGAACTCGCCGGTGCTGTCCAGCAGGCGGACGTAACCGGTGACGGGCTCGCCGTCCTTGGTCACGCTGCCCTGGATCGTGGTCTCACCGGGCTTGATGGTCGACGCGTCGGGGCCGCCGGCCTGTGCTCCACACATGGGGATTCCTTGAGGGGTGTAGGGAAGGGTCGGGGCTTACTTCGCGGCGCCGAGCTCGATCGGCACGCCGACGAGCGAGCCGTACTCGGTCCAGGAGCCGTCGTAGTTCTTGACGTTCTCCTGGCCCAGGAGCTCGTGCAGCACGAACCAGGTGAGCGCCGAGCGCTCACCGATGCGGCAGTAGGCGATGGTGTCCTTGGCCAGGTCGACCTTCTCGTCCTCGTACAGAGCCTTGAGCTCCTCGTCGGACTTGAAGGTGCCGTCGTCGTTGGCGTTCTTCGACCACGGGATGTTGCGGGCGCCGGTCACGTGGCCGGGGCGCTGCGACTGCTCCTGCGGGAGGTGCGCCGGGGCGAGCAGCTTGCCGCTGAACTCGTCGGGGGAGCGGACGTCCACCAGGTTCTTGTTGCCGATCGCGTTGACGACGTCGTCGCGGAAGGCGCGGATGGAGGTGTCCTGCGGCTTGGCCTTGTACTGGGTCGCCGGGCGGTTGGGCACCTGCGAGCCGTCGACCAGGTCGCGGGAGTCCAGCTCCCACTTCTTGCGGCCGCCGTCGAGGAGCTTCACGTCCTGGTGGCCGTAGAGCTTGAAGTACCAGTAGGCGTAGGACGCGAACCAGTTGTTGTTGCCGCCGTAGAGGACGACGGTGTCGTCGTTGGCGATGCCCTTCTCCGACAGCAGCTTCTCGAAGCCGGCCTGGTCGACGAAGTCACGGCGTACCGGGTCCTGCAGGTCCTTCTGCCAGTCGATGCGGACCGCGTTCTTGATGTGGTTCTTGTCGTAGGCCGAGGTGTCCTCGTCCACCTCGACGATGACCACCTTGGGGTCGTCGATGTGGGCCTCGACCCAGTCGGCGTCGACGAGGACGTCGCTACGGCTCATGGTTTTCTCCTCCGGGGCAGTTGCGGATGCGCGGGGGTACGCCGGTGCGCGCGGCGGCATTCAGAAGCGCGCGGCGCTGCGCGGAAATACGAGGGGATGCGGGGCCATGGGCCTCGCGGCCGGGAGAACGGGTGGCAGAAACCCGTCAGACAGAGCGACAGAGCATGGCGGCGACGCGGCACAGGTCGACTGCCCGCCGCTTCGTGAGATCCGCCTGTCCCCGTATACGGGAACGGCTCATCAGGCTCTGCATGGCTCCGATCGTAAAGAGGGACGGCGGGGCGTGTCACCGGTGTGTCGGATGCTGAGACGTAGTCGTCCGCAATGTGGAAGCGGAGCCGATGCGGAGAGGCCGGGAGGCCGCCGAACAGCGGGTTCGGCGGCCTCTTCGGGTCGCGGTACGGACGGCGGCGTCTCAGGAGGTGGACGCCCGGCTCCGTACGGAGGGCCGAGGGGGGTGTGGATCAGCCCGGCAGCCGGACGTCGGTGCCCTTCGCGGAGACCACTATGCCGTCGCGGGTCGTCGTCACGCGGTCCAGCTCCAGCCCGGCCGGCAGCTCGCCCAGCTTCCAGTCGTGGTCCGTGCGGGACCGCACCTTGTCCTCGCAGCCGGGGACCGCGGTGCACAGGCCCGGGAGCTCGTCGGCGCGCAGCCGTATCGTGTCGCCGCCCACCGTGGAGATCGTGCCGACCACGTCGAGGTTGCTGAGCACGGGGACGTCCGGCGAGATCTTGACCTGGCTCCTGCCGCCACCGCCGGCGCCGCCGTAGGAGACGCGGACGCCGTCGCCCGCCGCCTTCGTCAGGTCGGCGTAGCCGATCCGGGCCTCGCCGGTCGCCGAGGCAGCGCCCTCGATGGAGGTGTAGTCGCTGCTCAGCTTCACGTCGTGGAACTGGGCCGTCAGCTCCGTCACGCGCAGCCGGTGGCCCTCCGCCGTGGCCTCGATGCCGCCGAGCGTGGCGTCGACCTCGGTGAGCGTGCCGCTCGCGACCTGGGTGAGGAACGGGAAGCCCTTCACCGAGACCTGTGGCGTCTCGCTCAGGCCCAGGCTGCCGCGGATCTTCTCGGCCGCCTTGTCCTCGGCGAAGTTCACCGCCAGCCGGTCGGCGGCCACGAACAGCACGCCGACGATGACCAGTAGCACCACGAGCCTTCTCAGAGCACGCATCGAACCCCTTCCCCCCACGCTTCGGTGTCGCGCCGAGCCTAACCGGACCACTCGCGCGGCGGCATGAATCGGCCGGTCACCCTCCGTACATAAGGAGCGTGACCGGCCGCGTGCGGTTGCCTCCGGCGGGAGGCGGTCGTCAGCCGAGGGCGCGGCCCAGGACGTAGACGGCGGGCGCCGCGAGCGCCAGCGGCAGCGCCACGCCGGCCGTCAGGTGCACGAACCGCGAGGGGTAGTCGTAGCTGGCCACCCGCAGGCCGATCAGCGCGCAGCCGCCGGCCGCGAGCCCGAGGACGGCACCGGCCGTGCCGTGGTCGCCGAGCTGTCCGGCCGCGATGCCCGCGCCCGTGGCGGCGAGCAGCGCCAGTACGACGGAGACGGGCCCCGGCAGCGGCAGCGCGCGGGCGAGCACCGCGACGGCCACCGCGGCCGCGCCGATCACCGTGGCGTGCGGCGCCGCGGCGAGGTGGCCCGCGGCCAGTACCGCCAGCGCCGAGGAGGTGAGGCCCGCGGTCAGCGCGTACATCCGCTCGTCCGCGCTGCTGCGGTTGCGGAGCTGCAGGACGAGGACGAGCAGGCACCACACGCCGAGCGTGCCGATGCCGACGACGGGCGCGTCGTCCCGGTCGGTGGCCAGCAGCGCGACATCGGTGACCAGGCCGCCGAGGAACGCCAGCGCGATGCCCTGGCGGGCGGGCCACATGCCGTTCAGCCGGAACCAGCCGGCCGCCGTGACCGCCTGCAGGACCGCGACCACTAGGGCGGGGAACACCCGGGGCAGCGGTGCCGCCAGCGCGAGCAGCACGGCGAGCCCCGCCGTGAGCGCGGCCGGCTGGAAGCCGGGCGGGATGACCGGGGAGTGGCCCAGGGCGCGGGCGCGCTGGTTCGGTGCGAGGCGGGAGAGGTCCTCGGCGTCGGCCGGCGCGGGCCGCGGCGCCGGCTCCTGGTGTGCCGCGGGCTGTGCCGCCGCCTGCTGGCCGGGGAGATGGGTGGTCTCCGCCGCGGCAGACGCGTGCGCGGGCTGCCGTGCGTCCGTCTCCCAGGTGGCGCCGTCCCAGGTCTGGGTCTGCGGGTGCGCCTGCGGCGGGGCGCCGTAGCCGTCGCCGTACGGATGGCCGTCGTACGTGCCCTGCTGGGGAGCGGCATACGGGTCCTGCGCCGGAGCGGCATACGGGCCCTGCGGCTCGTGCGGCTCGTAGTGCTGTCCGTACTGCTGCCCGTAGGGATCGTGCTGCCCGTAGTACGGGCCGTACTGCTGGTCGCTCATCTCGGCGCTCATCCTCCCGCGAACGGCGGGAGGACCTCGACGGTACCGCCCTGGGACAGCGGGACCGTGGCGTGCTCGCGGCCGCCGACCGCGGTGCCGTCGACGAGGAACGAGCAGCGCATGAGGACGCGGGCGAACTCCGGGTTCGCCGCGTGTGCCGCACGCGCCGCGTCCAGCGCCTCGGCGAGCGTGCTCGCGGCGTACGGCTCCTCGGCGGTACCGGCCGCGGCCTTCGCCGCCGCCCAGTAGCGCACGGTGCCTGTTGTTGTCACGACGGCCCCTTCTCCTCTGTTGCCGCCTCCATGATGGCCTACGCGGTCCGCCGTCCGGGGACGGGCGAGCAAGGGCAAAGCTTGCGGCCCGGACCCCGTAAGACAGAAATATCGGTTGCTGCGGGCAAACGTTCGCATAGGCTCTGGCGCGTGCTGGTCCGACTCGCGATGGCGCATTTGCGTCCCCACAGACGTTCGATATCCCTGATCGTGCTGCTTCAGCTCGTCCAGACGCTGGCCACGCTCTATCTCCCGACTCTCAACGCCGAGATCATTGACAACGGTGTCGTCAAGGGCGACACCGGCTACATCCTGCAGACCGGCGTCCTCATGGTCGCCGTGACGCTGCTGCAGATCGTCTGCGCGATCGGCGCCGTCTATTTCGGCGCCCGTACGGCCATGGCGCTCGGCCGCGACATCCGCGCCGCCGTCTTCGACCGCGTGCAGTCCTTCTCCGCGCGCGAACTGGGCGGTTTCGGCGCGCCCTCGCTCATCACGCGCACCACCAACGACGTCCAGCAGGTCCAGATGCTGGTCCTGATGACGTTCACGATGATGGTCGCGGCGCCCATCATGATGATCGGCGGCGTCGTCATGGCGCTCAACCAGGACGTGCCGCTCTCCGGGCTGCTGCTGGTCATCGTCCCCGTGCTCGGCGTGCTCGTGGCGCTGATCGTCCGGCGGATGCGGCCGCTCTTCCGCGGCGTGCAGGAGCGCATCGACACCGTCAACCGCGTGCTGCGCGAGCAGATCACCGGCATCCGCGTCATCCGCGCCTTCGTCCGGGACCAGCACGAACGGACCCGCTTCGAGAAGGCCAACACCGACCTCTACGACGTCTCGCTGCGCGCGGGCCGGCTGATGTCGATGATGTTCCCGCTGGTCATGCTGATCGTGAACGCCTCCAGCGTGGCCGTCGTCTGGTTCGGCGGGCACCGCATCGACTCCGGCGGCATGGAGATCGGCGCCCTGACGGCCTTCCTCAGCTACCTCATGTACATCCTGATGTCGATCATGATGGCGACGTTCATGGTCATGATGCTGCCGCGCGCCGAGGTCTGCGCCGAGCGCATCCAGGAGGTGCTGAGCACCGACACCAGCGTCACCCCGCCCAAGGCCGGCGTCACCGAGCTGCGCCGCCACGGCGAACTGGAGCTGCGCGACGTCGAATTCCGGTTCCCCGGCGCCGAGGAACCGGTACTGAAGGACATCTCCCTCCTCGCCCGCCCCGGCGAGACCACCGCCGTCATCGGCTCCACCGGCAGCGGCAAGTCCACCCTCCTCGGCCTGGTGCCCCGGCTCTTCGACGCGACCGGCGGCCAGGTGCTGGTGGACGGCGAGGACGTACGGAACCTCGACCCGCGCACCCTCTCCGACGCCATCGGCCTGGTACCGCAGAAGCCGTACCTCTTCTCCGGGACCGTCGCGAGCAACCTGCGCTACGGCCGGCCCGACGCCACCGACGAGGAGCTGTGGCACGCGCTGGAGACCGCGCAGGCCCGCGACTTCGTCGAGCGGACGGAGGGCGGCCTGGAAGCGCCGGTCGCGCAGGGCGGCAGCAACTTCTCCGGCGGCCAGCGGCAGCGGCTGGCCATCGCCCGCGCGCTGGTGCGCAGGCCCGAGATCTACCTCTTCGACGATTCCTTCTCCGCGCTGGACTACGCCACCGACGCCGCCCTGCGGGCCGCGCTGGCCCGCGAGACCGGCCGGGCGACCGTGGTGATCGTCGCGCAGCGGGTGTCCACCATCCGCGGCGCCGACCGGATCGTCGTCCTGGACGAGGGCCGCGTCGTCGGCATCGGTACGCACACCGAGCTGATGGCGGACAACGAGACGTACCGGGAGATCGTCCTCTCCCAGCTCACCGAGCAGGAGGCGGCGTGAGTACCCCGGCACCACAGAAGAGAGGCCCGGCCCCGGCCGCCGGCCCCGCCCGCTTCATGGGCGGCCAGCCCACCGAGAAGTCCATGGACTTCAAGGGCTCGGGCAAGCGGCTGCTGCGCCAGATGCGGCCCGAGCGCGCCATCATCACGGTCGCGCTGGCCCTCGGCACGATCAGCGTCGCCCTGACCGTCGCCGGGCCCAAGGTGCTCGGCCACGCCACCGACCTGATCATGGCCGGCATCGTCGGGCGGCAGCTGCCCGCCGGACTCACCAAGGAGCAGGCCGTCGAGGCGCTGCGCCACAAGGGCGAGAACGGGCTCGCCGACATCCTCGGCACGATGCCGGTGATCCCGGGTCAGGGCATCGACTTCGGCGCGGTCGGCACCGTACTGCTGTGGGTGCTGGTGATCTACGTGGCCGCCTCGCTCTTCGGCTTCGTCCAGGCCCGCATCGTCACCAAGGTCGTGCAGCAGACCGTCTTCCGGCTGCGCGAGCAGGTCGAGGAGAAGCTGGCCCGGCTGCCGCTGCGCTACTTCGACAAGCAGTCGCGCGGCGAGGTGCTCTCCCGCGCGACCAACGACATCGACAACATCCAGCAGACCTTCCAGCAGACGTTCAGCCAGATCGTCGCCTCGCTGCTGACCATCGTCGGCGTACTCGCGATGATGTTCTGGATCTCCCCTCTCCTGGCGCTGGTCGCCCTGATCACCGTCCCGGTGTCCGTCGTCGTCGCCACGAAGATCGGCAAGCGCGCACAGCCGCAGTTCGTCCAGCAGTGGAAGACCACCGGCAAGCTCAACGCGCACATCGAGGAGATGTACACCGGCCACTCCCTGGTCAAGGTCTTCGGCCGCCAGCAGGAGTCCGCCGAGCTCTTCCGCGAGCAGAACGACGCGCTCTACGAGGCCGGGTTCAAGGCGCAGTTCATCTCGGGCATCATCCAGCCCGCGATGATGTTCATCGGCAACCTCAACTACGTCCTGGTGGCCGTGGTCGGCGGCCTCCGCGTCGCGTCCGGCGCGCTGTCCATCGGTGACGTGCAGGCGTTCATCCAGTACTCCCGGCAGTTCAGCCAGCCGCTCACCCAGGTCGCCTCGATGGCCAACATGGTGCAGTCCGGCGTCGCCTCGGCCGAGCGGGTCTTCGAGCTGCTGGACGCCGAGGAGCAGGAGCCGGACGGACAGCGCCCGGCGCGCCCCGACCACGTACGCGGCAAGGTCGCCTTCGAGGACGTCTCGTTCCGTTACGAGGAGGACAAGCCGCTCATCGAGGGCCTGTCCCTGTCGGCGGACCCGGGCCAGACCGTCGCCATCGTCGGCCCCACCGGCGCCGGCAAGACGACGCTCGTCAACCTCCTCATGCGGTTCTACGAGGTGCGCGGCGGGCGGATCACACTGGACGGCGTGGCCATCGCCGCCATGGCCCGCGAGGAGCTGCGCGCCAACATCGGCATGGTGCTCCAGGACACCTGGCTGTTCGGCGGCACCATCGCCGAGAACATCGCGTACGGCGCGCCCGAGGGCACCTCACTGGACAAGATCGTCGAGGCGGCGAAGGCCACCCACGTGGACCGCTTCGTGCGCACCCTCCCCGATGGCTACGACACCGTCCTGGACGAGGAGGGCGGCAATGTCTCGGTCGGCGAGAAGCAGCTCATCACCATCGCCCGGGCGTTCCTCGCCGAGCCCGCGATCCTGGTCCTGGACGAGGCGACCAGCTCGGTGGACACCCGTACCGAAGTCCTCATCCAGCAGGCCATGGCCCAGCTCCGGTCCGGCCGGACGAGCTTCGTGATCGCGCACCGCCTCTCCACGATCCGCGACGCCGACCTGATCCTGGTCATGGAGTCCGGCGCGATCGTCGAACAGGGCACGCACGACGACCTGCTGGCCGCGGACGGCGCGTACGCACGGCTGTACGCGGCCCAGTTCGCCGAGGCGCTGGCGGAGACGGACTGAGGGGGTACGGCGCCGAGGGCATGGGGCCTGGGGAGCACGGGCTGAGGAGCGCGGACCGAGGGGGCGCGGGCCGAGGGCGCATTGTCAGTGACCCTCGGTAATGTGTTGAGCAGGGGACTCAAATCCCCCCATGGGGGAGGAGTGGGGGAAACGATCCGCCCCGCCTCACCCCGCGACCCGCCCCCTGACCCACCCCGCGATCCGCTCCAGCAGTTCAGGGGCCGCCGCGTTCTCCGCGTGGCCGTAGCCGCGCTCGATCCACAGGTCGGTGGAGTCGGACGCGGCCGCGGCCGCCAGCGCGCGGGGATGGTCGAGCGGGAAGTACGGGTCGCGGTCGCCGTGGACGATCAGGAGAGGGGTCGGGGCGATCAGCGGGGCGGCTTCCGTGGGGGAGAGGGGGACCGGATCCCAGGCGATGCCGTGGATCCGGGTGCGCAGTCCCAGCCGCCCCACCAGACGGCCCAGCGGCCGCTCCACCACCCAGTGCAGCCGCCGCATCGCCGCGGTACCCCGGTAATACCAGCGAGCAGGGGCGCTCACCGCCACCACTATGTCGGTGTGCGCTCCTGTGCGCCCCTCGTGCGCGGCGCGGTACTGGGCGGCGTGCCGGACGACCACCGAGCCGCCCATGGAGAAGCCGACCGTGGCGACCCGGGTGTGGCCCAGGGTGCGTGCCCAGCGCACCGCGGCCGCCAGGTCCAGCACCTCCCGGTCGCCCACCGTGGAGCGCCCGCCGGACCGGCCGTGCCCCCGGAAGGAGAACGTGACCACGGGGGTGTACTGGGCGAAGGCGGCGGCCGCGCGGCGCAGCGCGGGGCGGTCCAGCGAGCCGGTGAAGCCGTGCGCGAGGACCACGACGAGGCCGTCCGGCTCGACGTGCGGAGCCCCCGCCGCAGGCGAATACTGGGCTTCAATGCGGACGCCGTCCTCGGTCAACAACGACACGCGTCGGCCACTCGAAGTGACCGAAGGAACACAAGATCGCGCAAAGTCGGCCGCCGCCCGGGAAGTCATGTGGGCTATTCTGTCGGGCAAGAAGGATCCGGGCAGCGTAGCCCCCGGGTCCTTTTGTGCTTTCAGACGCGCAGTGCGCGGATGAGCGCGGGTGTGCTCCAGGGCGCGGAGCGTACTGCGGTGCTCACGTTCCGGAGGCACGCGAGTCCCGCAAGGGCGCGGGGCCCGCGACCATACGAAGCAGTGCCGCAAAAGTCCTCGCAGGCAGGGACCGAGGAGGAACCGATGGGCGAGCGAAGCGTGCAGGAACACCGAACGGTCAGGGAACGACGGACGACCCGGGGCGGTGGTCGGCGATGAGTTCGCTGCTGCTCCTCACGAACGCCCTCCAGCCCTCGACAGAAGTGCTGCCCGCGCTCGGTCTTCTGCTGCACAGCGTGCGCGTCGCGCCTGCCGAAGGCCCGGCCCTGGTGGACACCCCCGGCGCCGACATCATCCTCATCGACGGCCGCCGTGACCTCCCCCAGGTCCGGTCGCTGTGCCAGCTCCTGCGCTCCACCGGCCCCGGCTGTCCGCTCGTCCTGGTCGTGACCGAGGGCGGCCTCGCCGCCGTCACCGCCGACTGGGGCATCGACGACGTCCTGCTGGACACCGCGGGCCCGGCCGAGGTCGAGGCGCGGCTGCGGCTCGCCATGGGCCGCCAGCAGATCTCCACGGACGACAGCCCGATGGAGATCCGCAACGGTGACCTGTCGGTGGACGAGGCGACCTACAGCGCCAAGCTCAAGGGCCGGGTCCTGGACCTGACCTTCAAGGAGTTCGAGCTCCTGAAGTACCTCGCGCAGCACCCGGGCCGGGTCTTCACCCGCGCCCAGCTGCTCCAGGAGGTCTGGGGCTACGACTACTTCGGCGGTACGCGGACGGTGGATGTCCACGTACGGCGGCTGCGGGCCAAGCTCGGCCCCGAGCACGAGTCGCTGATCGGCACGGTGCGCAACGTCGGTTACCGCTTCGTCGTACCGGACAAGGTCGAGCGGGCCGCCGAGGAGGCCAAGGAGAAGGCCGCCAAGGACGCCGAGCGCAAGGCGGCGCGGGCCGCAGCCGAGGCTCGCGAGCACACCGCGGACCGGGGCGCGGCGACCAGCGGCGCACGCCCTGCCGAGCGGTAGCACGACCCGCGTAGACTGCCGCGCGTGGCCAAGGTGACGCGGGATGATGTGGCGAGGCTGGCGGGGACGTCCACCGCCGTGGTGAGTTACGTCATCAACAACGGACCGAGGCCGGTCGCCCCGGCCACGCGCGAGCGGGTGCTCGCCGCGATCAAGGAGCTGGGGTACCGGCCGGACCGGGTCGCGCAGGCCATGGCCTCGCGCCGGACCGACCTCATAGGGCTGATCGTCCCCGACACCCGCCAGCCGTTCTTCGCGGAGATGGCGCACGCCGTGGAGCGTGCCGCCTCCGAGCGCGGAAAGATGGTGCTGGTCGGCAACGCCAACTATGAGGACGAGCGCGAGGTGCACTACCTCCGCGCCTTCCTCGGCATGCGGGTCGCCGGGCTCATCCTGATCAGCCAGGGCCCCAGCGAGCACGCCGCCGCCGAGATCGACACCTGGGACGCCCGCGTGGTGCTGCTGCACCGCCGCCCGGACGCCATCGACGACGTCGCCGTCATGGCGGACGACGTCGGCGGCGCCCAGCTCGCCACCCGCCACCTCCTGGAGCACGGCCACCCCTACGTCGCGTTCTTCGGCGGCCTGGAGGAGACCCCGAAGTCCGGCGACCCGGTCACCGACCACGTCAAGGGCTGGCAGCGGGCCATGCAGGAGGCCGGCCGCTCGACCGAGGGCCGGTACTTCCAGGCCCCGTACAACCGTTACGAGGCGTACCCCCTCGCGCTGAAGCTCCTGGAGAGCCCGGACCGGCCGCCGGCGATCATGTGCGCCACCGACGACCAGGCCATCGCCGTGCTGCGCGCGGCCCGCGAGCTGCGCATCGACGTGCCCGGCGAGCTGGCGGTGGCCGGCTTCGACGACGTGAAGGAAGCGGCGCTGACCGACCCGCCGCTCACCACGATCGGCTCGGACCGTGAGGCGATGGCCCGTACGGCCGTGGACCTCGTGCTGGACGACGGGCTGCGGGTGGCGGGTTCGCGCCGGGAGCGGCTGCGGCAGTACCCGTCCCGGCTGGTGATCCGCCGGTCCTGCGGCTGCGGCGGCTGACCGCCCGGGCGCGCGCCTTTATACCGGGCATACCCACTTCTGCCGGACCTCTCAGGGCGTTCTCAGCCGGTTCTCATGCACGGCTCGCAGAGTCGTAGACATGACCGACAGCTACCGCCGCAGCGGCGATGAGACCCCGCAGACTTCGCAGGTCCCGCAGTACGACGCCCAGCAGACCACCTCGTACGCGTCCTTCGGCGCGCCGGGCCCCGGCGGCCT
The DNA here is from genome assembly GCF_000720485.1 of Streptomyces ochraceiscleroticus. GTDB lineage: Bacteria > Actinomycetota > Actinomycetes > Streptomycetales > Streptomycetaceae > Streptomyces > Streptomyces ochraceiscleroticus. The sequence goes on from NZ_JOAX01000010.1 coordinate 19,659, forward strand.
GTACGGCTCCGCGCAGGGCGCCTACCCGCCGCCGCCTCCGTACGCGCCGCCGGCGCCGCCCGTCGACGGCGGCGAGCCGCAGCCCCCGCGCCGCCGGATGCGCCGCCCCGTCGCGCTGATCGCCGCGGTCGCGCTGGCCTCCGGCCTGATCGGCGGCGGCAGCGCCGCGCTCATCGAGAGCGCCACCCAGGGCGGCAGCAGCGGCCAGAGCACCGCCGTGGTCAACGCGGGCGCCACCACCGGCAACGGGGTCTCCTCGGTGGCCAAGGCGGTCAGCCCCGCCATAGTCGAGATCAAGTCCCGCACCACCCAAGGCGAGTCCACCGGCTCCGGTGTCGTCCTCACCGGCGACGGCGAGATCATCACCAACAACCACGTCGTGTCCGGCGCCGGCACCGTCTCCGTGTCCTTCAGCGACGGCTCCACCAAGACCGCCAAGGTCGTCGGCACCGACCCCGACAAGGACCTGGCCCTGATCAAGGTGCGGGGCGCCAAGAACCTCACGCACGCCACCCTCGGCGACTCCAGCAAGCTCGCCGTCGGCGACCAGGTCGTCGCGATCGGCTCCCCCGAGGGCCTGACCGGCTCGGTGACCAGCGGCATCGTCTCCGCGCTCGGCCGCGAGGTGACCGTGCCCAAGGAGGACCAGCAGCAGCAACCGCAGCAACAGCAGCAGGGTCAGGGGCAGGGCGACCTCCCGTGGCCGTTCGAGTTCGGCGGCAACCAGTACAACGGCGACACCGGCTCCTCGACGACCTCGTACAAGGCCATCCAGACCGATGCCTCGCTCAACCCCGGCAACTCCGGCGGTGCCCTGATCGACATGCAGGGCCGGATCATCGGCATCAACTCCGCGATGTACTCGCCGTCCGACGCCACCAGCAGCAGCGCCGGCAGCGTCGGTCTGGGATTCGCGATCCCCATCAACACCGTCAAGGCGGACCTGGACACCCTGCGTGCCGGCGGCAGCGGCAACTGAGGAGCGGCAGCCGCACCTGAGAAGCTGGGCACGCAACCGTCCGCTTCCCGTACACCCCGAGGACCCGACACCCATGAGCGCCGCCGAGCAGGGCGAGACGCCCGCCCGCATCCTGATCGTCGACGACGAGCCGGCCGTCCGCGAAGCACTCCGGCGCTCGCTCGCCTTCGAGGGTTACGCCACCGAGGAGGCCGTCGACGGACTGGACGCGGTCGAGAAGGTGGCCGCCTACCGGCCCGAACTGATCGTGCTGGACGTGCTGATGCCCCGCATGGACGGCCTGACCGCGGCCCGCAGGCTGCGCGCGAGCGGCCTGACCGTGCCGATCCTGATGCTCACCGCGCGCGACACGGTCGGCGACCGGGTCACCGGACTGGACGCGGGCGCCGACGACTACCTGGTCAAGCCCTTCGAGCTGGACGAGCTGCTGGCCCGCATCCGCGCGCTGCTGCGCCGCAGTTCGTACGCGGCGGCAGCCGGCGCCGCGCCCGACGAGGGCGACACGCTCACCTTCGCGGACCTGCGCATGAACCTCGCCACCCGGGAAGTCACCCGCGGCGAACGGCCCGTGGAGCTGACCCGCACCGAATTCACCCTGCTGGAGATGTTCCTGGCCCACCCGCGCCAGGTCCTCACCCGCGAGCAGATCCTCAAGGCCGTCTGGGGCTTCGACTTCGAGCCCTCCTCCAACTCCCTGGACGTGTACGTGATGTACCTGCGGCGCAAGACCGAGGCCGGTGGCGAACCGCGGCTGGTGCACACCGTGCGCGGCGTCGGGTACGTCCTGCGGTCCGGCGGTGCCGAGTGAACCTGCGCGAGGAGGCGGCCCAGCGCTACCGCCGGCTGCCGCTGCGCTCCCGGCTGGCGATGCTCACCGCGCTCGCCGTCGCGCTCGCCGTCGCCGCGTCCGCCGCCGCCTGCTGGCTGATCACCCGCGACCGGCTCACCGAGCAGCTCGACGCCACCCTGGGCAACGTCAGCGTGGACGCGGCGTACGTCCGGGCGCTGAGCGCCGAGTGCAACGGCACCGCGCCCGAGGGCATCCGCTTCCAGCCCACCCCGTACACGATCCAGCTCGTGTCGGTGGACGGCGGCGTGTGCACCTCGCCGGAGAAGTCGCAGATCCCCGCCGAGCGCGCGGACGTCGCCGTCGCGCAGGGCCGCTCGGGCGGCACCGTGCACACCGCGCGGGCGGCCGACGGCGCGGAGATGCGGGTCTCGACCGTGCCGTACCACGGTCCGGCCACCGACGCGCTGGGCAACCAGGTCGCGGTGTCCGTCGCCGCGCCCATGGAGCAGGTCACCGAGCCGCTCAACCAGCTCGCGCTGGTCCTGCTGATCGTCGCCGGGGTGGGCGTGCTGGGCGCCGCGACCACGGGCCTGTGGGTGGCCAGGGCGGGCCTGAAACCCGTGGACCGGCTGACCGCGGCCGTCGAGCACGTCGCCCGTACGGAAGACCTCGCGATCCGCATCCCCACCGAGGGCGAGGACGAGATCGCCCGGCTCTCGCGGTCCTTCAACTCCATGACCGCCGCGCTCGCCGCCTCCCGCGACCTCCAGCAGCAGCTCATCGCGGACGCGGGCCACGAGCTGCGCACCCCGCTGACCTCGCTGCGTACCAACATCGACCTGCTGGAGCGCAGCGAGCGCACCGGCCGGGCCATCCCGCCCGCCGACAAGCTCGCCCTGCTGGACTCGGTAAAGGCCCAGATGGGCGAGCTGGCGGCGCTCATCGGTGACCTCCAGGAGCTGTCCAGGACGCCGGACCACGCGTCCGGCGGACCGGGCACGCCGCCGGTCGTGGCGCTGCACGAGGCCGCGGCGACCGCGCTGGACCGGGCCCGGCTGCGCGGCCCGTCCCTCACCTTCGACGCCGCGCTGGACCCCTGGTACGTACGGGCCGAGCCGGCCGCGCTGGAGCGCGCGGTGGTCAACCTCCTCGACAACGCGGTGAAGTTCAGCCCGTCGGGCTCGACGGTCGAGGTCCGCCTGAAGGGCGGCCTGCTGACCGTGCGGGACCACGGTCCGGGCATCCCCGAGGACGAACTCCCGCACGTCTTTGAGCGGTTCTGGCGCTCGCCGTCGGCCCGCAGCCTGCCCGGCAGCGGCCTCGGCCTCTCGATCGTGGCCCGCACGGCGCAGCAGGCGGGCGGCGGCGTCCGGCTGCGGCCCGCCGAGGGCGGCGGCACGCTGGCGGAGCTGCATCTGCCGGGCGCCGCGTTGCCGCCGCCGGAGGAGCCGCCTGCGGCGGAGTGAGCCTTACCGGGCGAAGTCCGACCCCAGCCCGGCACCGGCCTCGGGGGCGCCGATCGCACCGGGCCCGTACGAGACGACACCGTCCGTGGTCAGCCCGCCGGCCGCGCCCCGGAGGGACCACACCGCGCCCGTGTCCTTCGGGCTCGTGCCGTCCTCGCCCGGCGCACCGGCCGCGAGATCCGCCTTGCCGTTGCCGTCCGTGTCGAGCAGCGAAACCGCCTGGCCGAAGCGGTCACCGGCCTCGGCCACCCCCGGCACGCCCGCCGTGTTCTGGTGCCACGACTGTGCGCCGGTGCCGGTCAGGCCGCCCTTGCCGCCCTTGAGGAGGACCGTGCTGCCCGCGTCCTTCAGCGCCGCGCCGGAGGCCGAGGTGAGGTCCTCGTACGGGACGCCGACGGCGACATCGGCGTACCCGTCGCCGTTCACATCGCCCGCGCTGAGCGAGTAGCCGAACTGGTCACCCTCCTCACCCGCGCCCGGTACGCCCGCGCTGTCCTGGGTGATCGTCGTGGAGCGCGTGCCCGGGCCGTTCGCCGAGCCGTACGCGACCTTGATGGTGCCCTTGTCGTACGGGAGGTCCTCCACGACGCCGCCCGGCACCGGGCGGTATATGAGGTCGCCGAAGCCGTCCTTGTCGACGTCGCCGACGGTGGCCGAGGCGGCGTCCGGCAGCTCCGTGGACGTGGTGGCCAGGCCGCCCGAGCCGCCCTTCCACAGCTCGCTCGACTCCGACCTCTCCTCGAACGCGTGCATGCTGACCAGGTCGTCCCGGCCGTCACCGTTGAGGTCACCGGCGGCCAGCTCTTCGGTGGGGAAGAGGTGGCCGGTGTCGATGTCCGCGGTCCGGGCGGGTGCCCCGGCCCGGGTGAACGGCCCGTACATCACGTGCAGCCCCGAGGAGTCCGAGCCCTCCGAGCCGTCGCCGTCGGCGACCAGGTCGGCGTGGCCGTCGCCGTTGAAGTCCCCGGCGGTGAGGTTGCGGCCGCCGACGCCCTGGAGGCTGCCCGCGCCGCCCTTGCCGTCGGTGGAGCCCCACAGGACGACCGGCGCCCCGCCGCCGGTGACGACGAGGTCGCCGGTGCCGTCGCCGTCCAGGTCGCGGGCGACGGTGCGGTCGCCGAAGCGGCCGTTCTCGCTGGGCGAGCCGGGCACACCGGCGGTGGCACGGCTGATGACCTGGTGCTTTCCGGTGGCGGCACCGGAGGCGGAGCCGTACACCACGGTGATGTAGCCGGCCTTCGCCGTGCCGTCGACCGTGCCGCCCGGGGCGGTGGCAACGATGTCGGCGTAGCCGTCGTGGTTGAAGTCGGCCTGCGGCGCGGTGCCGGCCGGGCCCGCGGCCGCGGCGGCCGGAGCGGTGTCAGCGGGTGCCGCGCTCGCCGGGGCGGCCAGCACGAGCGGGGTGGTGAGCAGGGCGACCACCGCGGCGCAGCGCGCTGCGGTGGGGGTGGGGCGGTGGCGCACGGTTCCTCCTGTGGTCGGCACCCGGACACCCCGGGTGCACCTTTCGTACACCTGGTACGACGCGAGTTGTGCGCCCGCGGTTGTGTCCGGGAGCAACACTCGCCCCACAAGTCCCGTTTCAGCGCGGCTGTTTCGCGGTCTCCCCGAACGGGATTGCGGTACCGGAGAGTTGGGCCCGGATGCCGTCGCGCTCCACGGAGATACGGCGCAGTCGCACGTCACCGGGGGTGGCCGGGAGCCGGAAGGAGAGGTCCATGCGGTCCGCGAGCTCCGGCTTGGTGAGCCCCGCGAGGGATCCGAGAATCTTCGGGTCGATGCCGACCTTCTTCAGCAGCCAGGGGTGGTCGACGACGACATCGACCAGATTGACCTTCATCAGCTTGCTGATGAAGCGCGGCGTGCCGATCAGGTCGTGCAGCTTCTTCTCGTTGTGCAGCGCCGCATCGATGTACTCCTGCGGGATGCCGATGCGGTCGGCGATGGCCGGGACGGCGAGCATCGCCCTGACCTTGGCGGCCTCCCGGCTGAGCTGCCTGGCCGTCTTGCGGGTGAGCTGCAGGCCCTCGCCCTTGCCGGTACCGGGGCGGTAGACCGCGATGTCCCCGATGTCCAGCCGCATGCCGCTGACCTCGGTGGAGATACCGCGGTCGCCGGCCTGCCGGATATGGGCCCTGGCGTGCACCCGCAGCTCGTGCCCGGCGATGGGCAGCCGCCCTTCCGCGCGCACGGCATGGGTTCCCAGCTCGCTGAACTTCACCTGTGAGGCGCCCAGTTCGCGGTTCATGTCCTCGAAGGAGAGCAGCACGTCGCCGTGCATCCGGTCGACCGTGCCGCCCTTGAGGGACGTCGGCAGGTCGCCGTCGAGCCGCACGTCCTCCGCCGTCGCCTCGAACTTCGCGAGTGAGACCCGGTCGGCGGCGAGGTCGGGGATGGCCACGTGCACGCGATCCAGGCGCTTGTCCGCGACCTGGGTGAGGAAGGGGAAGCCCTCGATGTCCACCTCGGGATCGGCCGCCAGGTGCAGCGAGTCCTTGAGCTTCTCGGCGGCCTTGTTCTGCGCGTACAGCACGGCGAACCGGTCGGCGAGGCCCGCGAAGGAGGCGGCCGCGAGCACCGTGGCGAGCAGCTTGACGGTGATCGGCACGGCGGCGAACCGGCCGATGCCGCGCCTGGCCTTGCGGTGATTGGGCGGGGACCACGCCTCGTCCTCGTCCGGGTCGGCGCGCAGCCCGAGGCCCAGCGGGTCGTCGCTGTCGTCGCGCTCGTTGAGGTACGACCGCGCGGGGCCCGGTTCCGGCTCGGGGTCGGCCAGCCCGGCGAGCTCCGCGTACGGGTTGACCGGCGCCATCTCACGGGTGTCACCCTGTGCGTCCGGGCCCTGGGACGCGCGGGGCTCCTGCGAGCCCTGCGCGTCCTGCGGTGCGTGCGATGCGGATATGCGTGTGGGGGTTCGCATCGGCACATCCCACCATGTGTACGACCCTCGAACGCAAGTCTTACTGTCGGTAAGTGGGGATATGAGCGGTTACTTCACCACGGCGATCGGTTACTTCACCACGGTGATCCGGTCCGCCTTCGGCGGGGCCAGCGGGCCGGACGCCGAGGAGTGCGCGCCCAGGTACGCCGTGAACGCGTCCAGGTCCGACGGGCCGACGAACTTGTCCGTGCCGTCCTTGAACGCGGCGAAGCCGTCACCGCCGCCCGCCAGGAACTCGTTCAGCGAGACGCGGTAGGTCTTCGCCGGGTCGATCGGCTCGCCGTTCAGCTTCACCGAGTCCTTGACCACCCGGTCCGCGCCCGACTTGGTCATGTCCAGGGTGTAGGTGAAGCCCTTGGAGACCTGGAGGATCTTCGGGGAGGCCGCGTTCGCGCCGCTGACCTGCTGCTGCAGCGCGGTGATGAGCTGCGCGCCGGTCAGCCCGATCACGTTCGTCATGTTGGTGAACGGCTGCACCGTGAACGCCTCGCCGTACGTCACCACTCCGTCGCCCTCGCTCCCCGACGCCTTGAAGGCCAGGTCGGAGCGGACGCCGCCGGGGTTCATCAGGGCGAGCTGCGCGCCGCCCTTGCCGCTGCCGGCGGTCGCCTCGAGCTGCGCGTCGGCGATGACGTCACCGAGCGGCGACTCGGGGGTGCTCGCGCCGCGGCCCGCGATGTCGTCGGAGATGTAGCCGACCGGCTTGTTCGCGACCGGCGCGGCCAGCTTGTCCCAGCGCTTGATCAGCGAGGTCAGGTCGGGGGCCTTGGGCTGGGTGCGGTTCACGACGTGGTTGGCCGACTTCACGGACGTGCGGACGATGTCCCTGGTCTTCCGGTCGTACGTCAGCGTGGTGTCGGTGTAGAGCTTGCCGAAGGAGGACGCCGAGGTGACCATCCGCGGCTGCCCGGCCGGGTCGGGGATCGTGCACGCGTACGCCTGGTGGGTGTGCCCGGTGACCAGCGCGTCGACGTCCGGCGTCACCTTCTTGGCGATCTCCGTGATCGGCCCGGAGATCCCGTCACCCGGACCCGGGCTGTCGCAGTCGTAGTTGTACGCGGTGGACGCGGGCGCACCGCCCTCGTGGATCAGTGCGACGACCGACTTCACGCCCTGCTTCCGCAGCACCTTGGCGTACTTGTCGATGGTCTCGGCCTCGTCGTGGAACTTCAGGCCCTTGACCCCGTCGGCGCTGACGATGTCCGGGGTGCCCTCCAGCGTCACGCCGATGAAGCCGATCTTCACGCCCTTGTGCCGCCAGACCGTGTACGGCTTCAGGATCGGCTTGCCGGTCTTCTCGTCGGTGACGTTGGCGGCCAGGTACGGGTAGTCCGCGCCCTCGAAGGTCCGCCCGTCCTCGTAGCAGCCGTCCTTCGGGTGGCAGCCGCCGTTCTGCAGCCGCGCCAGCTCCGCGCGCCCCTCGTCGAACTCGTGGTTGCCGACGCCGGTCACATCCAGCTTCAGCTTGTTCATCGCCTCCACGGTCGGCTCGTCGTGGAAGAGGCCCGAGAGCAGCGGGCTCGCGCCCACCAGGTCGCCGGCGGCCGCGGTGACGGAGTACGGGTGGCCCTTGCGCGCCGTACGCAGCGCGTTCGCCAGGTACTCGACGCCGCCCGCCTCGACCTTCTTCTTGCTCCCGTCGGCCTGCTCCTCCTCCACGGTGCCGGACGAGCCCTGCGGCGGCTGCAGATTGCCGTGGAAGTCGTTGAAGGAGAGGAGCTGCACGTCGACGGTGCGCGAGGAGTGACCGGGGCCGCCGGGGGTACCGGCGCCGGCGGGCAGCGCCGCCGCGGTGACGCCGGCCGCGGCGGCCAGTACCGTCGCCCCGGCCGCGAGGCGGCGCTTGAGACGGCGCCGATGAGGCGTAACTGACATGGGTCGTCCCCCTTGTGTGCTGCGGATGAGGAGTGGCGAGCGACCGGAAGCCTATGGTCAACGCGCGTAGCGCACCAGAGGCGACGGGTTAAGGGACGGTTGCGATGCGGGGACGGGGGACACCGCCCCGCGCCCGGCGGGCCGTACCCTTCGGGGCATGACTGACGCTGCACAGGGAACGGGCCCGGCCGGGCGGGACATGCAGGTACGGGAAGCACTCACGCCGGACGTGGCCGGTGCCGTACTGGAGCTGATCGAGACGGCGGCACGGACGGACGGCCAGCCGGCCGTGTCCGAGCAGGGACGGCTGCAGGTACGCGGGGGACAGCGGGAGGGCGTGAAGCACGTACTGCTGCGCGCCGAGGGCGACCGCATCGTCGGATACGCGCAGCTCGAGGACACCGACCCGGTCGAGGCGCCCGCCGCCGAGCTGGTCGTGCACCCCGAATTCCGCGGCCACGGCCTGGGCCGCAGGCTCGGCGGCGCGCTGCTGGAGCAGTCCGGACGGCGGCTGCGGCTGTGGGCGCACGGCGGCCACCCCGCGGCCCGCCACCTCGCGCAGACCCTGGGCCTGACCCTCTTCCGCGAGCTGCGCCAGATGCGCCGCCCGCTGGCCGACCTGGACCTGGCCGAGCCGGTGCTGCCCGCCGGCGTCACCGTCCGTACCTTCCAGCCCGGCACCGACGACGCGGCCTGGCTCGCCGCCAACGCCGCGGCCTTCGCCCACCACCCCGAACAGGGCTCGCTCACCCAGCGTGACCTGGACGACCGCAAGGCCCAGCCGTGGTTCGACCCCAAGGGCTTCTTCCTGGCCGAGAAGCAGGGGGAGCTCGTCGGCTTCCACTGGACGAAGAAGCACGCCGAGGAGGGCCTGGGCGAGGTGTACGTCGTCGGGGTCCGGCCCGAGGCACAGGGCGGCGGGCTCGGCAAGGCACTCACCGCGATCGGCCTCCGGCACCTGGCCGCCGAGGGCATGCCGACGGCGATGCTCTACGTGGACGCGGACAACGTCCCCGCCGTCACCGTCTACGAGCGCCTCGGCTTCGTCACCCACGAGACGGACCTGATGTACCGCACCGAGCTGTGACCAGCAGGGCGGCCGCGCACCGGAGTTGACGGTGTGCCATGAGGTGGCGGCGAGGCCCCGCGCCCGCCGCCGCCTCCCCGCCCGGCACCGGAAAATCCCCTCCGAGTAGCCCCCCGCTTGCCTGTCCGCCATGTCCGCGTTACCGGCGATTCAAACTCGCTTGCGAGCATCACTGAATGCAGCCCTCCGCGCAGCCGGCCGGTGACCGAAGGCTCCGAGCCGCCCCGCCGCCTCCCGACGCGCCTTCCCCGCCGGGAGCGCGGAAGAATGAGGTCATGGACCAGCAGACCAGCGCCCAGGCCCCGGCAACGCCCCAGACGCCGTCCGCACCGGCTCAGCCCTCGGTCGGTTCGATCGCCGCGCACCGCCCGAACACCGTCGCCGCCTCCCTGCCCGAGCTGGAACCGGACCTCGACGCCGATCTCGACGCGTACGACGTCGACGGCGCGCTGGGCGACGACGGCGTGGAGCTGCCCGCCGGCCGCTTCCTGGACCGCGAGCGAAGCTGGCTCGCGTTCAACGAACGGGTACTGGAGCTGGCCGAGGACCCGGCCACCCCGCTGCTGGAACGCGCCAAATTCCTGGCGATCTTCGCCTCCAACCTGGACGAGTTCTTCATGGTCCGGGTCGCCGGACTCAAGCGCAGAATCGCCACCGGCGTCGCCACCCGCTCCGCCTCCGGGCTGCAGCCCCGCGAAGTACTGGACCTGATCTGGACCCGCTCCCGCGAGCTCATGGCCCGGCACGCCGCCTGCTACCAGCACGACGTCGCCCCGGAGCTGGCCGGCGCCGGCATCCACCTGATCCGCTGGCCGGAGCTGACCGAGAAGGAACAGGCCCGCCTGTTCACCCTCTTCCGCCACCAGATCTTCCCCGTCCTCACCCCGCTGGCCGTCGACCCGGCCCACCCCTTCCCGTACATCTCCGGCCTCTCCCTGAACCTGGCCGTCGTCGTCCGCAACCCCGTCAGCGGCCACGACCACTTCGCCCGGGTCAAGGTCCCCCCGCTGCTCTCCCGCTTCCTGGAGGCGTCCCCGCAGCGCTACGTCCCCATAGAGGACGTCATCGCGGCGCACCTGGAGGAGCTGTTCCCGGGCATGGAGGTGCGCGCGCACCACATGTTCCGGGTCACCCGCAACGAGGACCTGGAGGTCGAGGAGGACGACGCGGAGAACCTCCTCAAGGCCCTGGAGAAGGAGCTCATGCGGCGCCGCTTCGGGCCGCCGGTCCGGCTGGAGGTCGAGGAGTCCATCGACCCGGCCGTACTGGACCTGCTCGTCCAGGAACTGAAGATCTCCGAGGCCGAGGTCTACCCGCTGCCCGGCCCGCTGGACCTCACCGGCCTCTTCGGGATCTCCGCGCAGGACCGGCCCGAGCTGAAATACCCCAAGTTCGTCGCCGGCACCCACCGCGACCTCGCCGAGGTCGAGTCGGCCTCCGCCCCCGACATCTTCGCGGCCCTGCGCAACCGAGACGTCCTGCTCCACCACCCCTATGACTCCTTCTCCACCTCCGTCCAGGCGTTCCTGGAGCAGGCCGCCGCCGACCCGGACGTCCTCGCGATCAAGCAGACGCTGTACCGGACCTCCGGCGACTCCCCGATCGTCGACGCCCTCATAGACGCCGCCGAGTCCGGCAAACAGGTCCTCGTCCTCGTCGAGATCAAGGCGCGCTTCGACGAGCAGGCCAACATCAAGTGGGCACGGAAGCTGGAGGAGGCCGGCTGCCACGTCGTCTACGGCCTGGTCGGCCTCAAGACGCACTGCAAGCTCTCCCTGGTCGTCCGCCAGGAAGGCGACATGCTGCGCCGCTACTCCCATGTGGGGACCGGCAATTACCACCCGAAGACCGCCCGGCTCTACGAGGACCTCGGACTGCTCACCGCCGATCCGCAGGTCGGCGCGGACCTCTCCGACCTGTTCAACCGGCTCTCCGGCTACTCCCGCCGGGAGACCTACCGGCGGCTGCTCGTCGCCCCCAAGTCGCTGCGGGACGGCCTGGTCCAGCGCATCACCAAGGAGATCGCGCACCAGCGCGCGGGCCACCCCGCGTACGTCCGTATCAAGGTCAACTCGATGGTGGACGAGGCCGTCATCGACGCCCTGTACCGCGCCTCCCAGGCCGGTGTGTCCGTGGACATCTGGGTACGCGGAATCTGTGCACTGCGGCCCGGTGTACCGGGTCTGAGCGAGAACATCCGCGTCCGCAGCGTCCTCGGCCGCTTCCTCGAACACTCGCGGGTGTTCGCCTTCGGCAACGGAGGGGAGCCCGAAGTGTGGCTGGGCAGCGCGGACATGATGCACCGCAATCTCGACCGGCGGATAGAGGCGCTGGTACGGGTCACCGACCCGGGCCACCGCGCCTCGCTCGACCGCCTGCTGCGGACCGGCACGTCGGACACCACCTCCGCCTGGCACCTCGGCCCGGACGGCAACTGGACCCGGCACGCCGCCGACGCGGACGGCACCCCGCTGCGCAACGTACAAGAAATGCTCATCGACGCCCGGAGGCGCCGGCGTGGCCCTGCGACCTGACCTCTCCCCGCCCTGCGAACGGACCGGTGCCCACCCGGCCGGACCGGCGCCCGACCGCGCGACGGCCGGCGAGGTGCTCTCGGCCTACCTCCACGAACAGTCGACGGCCTTCCTGCGCAATCTGCGGCTGCACCGCGAGAGCGGCTCGGACGCGCGGGGCGCCGGCGACGCGGCCCGGGAGCTGCGGGCCGCGGCCCGCCGGATCAGCGGCGCGCTGCACACCTTCCGGCCGCTGACCGACGAAGCCTGGGCCGACCAGCTCCGCGGCGAACTGGGCTGGCTGTCGGGCACCCTGGCCCGCGAGCACGCCTACGCCGACCGCCTCGCCCGCCTGCTGGCCGCCCTGCACCGGGTCGCGGGCCCCGCCGAACCGGCGGCCAGAGCCCCCGAGGGCGACGCCCCGCCCGCACAGCGCTCACAGAGCCGCACGACGGGGACGAGGGAGGGCGCGGGGGAGGGCCGAGCCCGGGACGGCCGGGCTCGCGACGACCGCACCCGGGACGGCCGGGCCCGCGACGACCGGACCCGCGATGATCGCACCCGCGACGACCGGACGCGCGACCCCAAGGACCCGGCCGCCACCACCGCGGCGGGGGCCGCGCGGGCGGGCGCGCTGCTGGACCGGCAGCTCACCCTGGCCCGCACCCGCGCCCATTCCGCCGCGCTCCAGGCGCTCGGCTCCTCGCGCTTCCACGCCGTCGCGGACGCCGTCGCGGTCCTCGCCTCCGAAGCGCCGCTGGACAAGAACGCCGCCGACCGGCTCGCCACCGAGGCGCTGCCGCCGCTGGCCGACCAGGCGCACCGCCGCCTCGCCGAGGCCGTCGCCGCCCTGCCGCTGACCCGCGCCGGACACCCGTACAACGCCGCGGCGCTCACCGCCGACGACCGCCAGGACGCCGCCTGGCACCAGGTACGGCTGCTGCTGCGGCACAGCCGGTACGCGCAGGAGGTCGCCGACGGCGGCGTCACCGACCTGCGCCTGCTGGAGGCGGCCCGCGCCCTGGAGCGCCACCGCGACGCGGCCGAGGCCGCCACCGCCGCTGCCGCCGCGGCCCGCACCCCGCGCATCGCCCCGGCCACCGCGTACGCCCTCGGCATCCTCCACGCCGACCAGCGCCACGAGGTCGAAGCCGCCCGCTACACCTTCACCCGCGCCTGGAGACCTGCATGAGCAACAACGGAACGGTAATCCTGGCCGCGGGCTGCGTCCTGTGGCGCCGCGCGCCGGGGACGGGCGGGCTGGAGATCGCCCTCGTACACAGGCCGAAGTACGACGACTGGTCGCACCCGAAAGGCAAGCTGAAGCGGGGCGAGGAGGCACACGCGGCGGCCGTGCGCGAGGTCGCCGAGGAGACCGGCATGGACTGCCGGCTCGGCACCGAGCTCACGACCGTGTACTACGAGGCGAACGGCCGGCCCAAGGAGGTCCGCTACTGGGCGGCGGAGGCGAGCGACGGGGCGTTCGTCGCCAATGACGAGGTCGACCGGCTGGTCTGGCTCTCCCCGGCCGAGGCCCGCGACCGCCTCACCCAGGACCGCGACCGGCCGCTGGTCGACGCCCTCATGGACGCGCTGCACACGGCCTGACACAGGGCCTGACATACGGCCTGACGTACGGCCTGACCTGGCCGTACGTCGTACAAGTGCGGCTCAGGCGCCGGTGCCGCCCGGTGCCAGCGCGTCCCACCTGATCGTGACCTCGCCCTGGCGCCAGCGGTGGGGGCCGTCGGTGAGGGGCCAGCCTGCGGCGTGGAGGGTGCGGGCCGAGCGGATCCAGCGCTGGCGGGCGCTGAGGGCGCCGTAGGGGGCTGCCGCCGCCCAGGCGCGGTCGAAGTCGCGCAGGAAGGCGTGCACCGGCTCGCCCGGCACATTGCGGTGGATGAGCGCCTTCGGGAGGCGTTCGGCCAGGTCGGAAGGGGTGGACAGGGCCGCGAGGCGGGCCGCGAAGGTGACCGTGCGGGGGCCCTCGGGGCCGAGCGCGACCCAGACGTGCCGGCGCCCGATCTCATCGCAGGTGCCCTCCACCAGCAGGCCGCCCGGGGCCAGCCGCGCGCACAGCCGCGCCCAGACCGCCACCACCTCGGCCTCGTCGTACTGCCGCAGCACGTTCGCCGCCCGGATGAGCGCGGGGGAGCGGCCCGGGGCGCCCGGCAGCGGCACCTCGAAGCCGCCGTGCAGGAAGGTCAGCCCGTCCCGCTCGTACGGCTTGGCCGCCGCGACCCGCTCCGGATCGATCTCGACCCCTACCACCTGCGTGTCCCCGTGGGCCGTGCGCAGCCGGTCCAGCAGCTCCACGGCAGTCCAGGGCGCGGCGCCGTACCCGAGGTCGACGGCGACCGGGTCGGCGGTGCGGCGCAGCTGGGGGCCGTGCGTGGCGGCGATCCAGCGGTCCATGCGGCGCAGCCGGTTCGGGTTGGTGGTCCCGCGGGTGGCGCTTCCGACCGGGCGTGCGGACGGGGGAGGGGAGGAGCTGCGGGCCATGGCATGACTGTATGCGCTGGTATCGAGGGAGCCGGCCGGTGGCCACCACGGTGACCGGCCCGGCGGCGGGCCCCGTGGCCGTGGGGCGTCCGGCCCGTGGACCGCCGGGGAAGATCCGCCGGGCATCCCTTAGGGTCACGCTTTGGCAAAGAGGGGGCGGCGCGGCGCCTGGCGGGAAATGGCACGGCCGGCTCTGTTGTTGGCCGGTGGAGAGGCGCTGTTGCGCCGGGTTTCTGCCGGATTTTCGGAGGTAGCTCGCAGTGAGCCAATACGTGTCCCGGCTCCGCGGCCGTCCCCAGAGCCAGTTCGCGGGCCCCGCCCGGCTCCGGCTGGGGGGCTCCCGCAAGCCGCGCCGGGTGGCGATGCTGAGCGTGCACACCTCCCCGCTGCACCAGCCCGGCACGGGCGACGCGGGCGGCATGAACGTCTACATCGTCGAGCTGGCCAGGAAGCTCGCCGCGCTCAACATCGAGGTCGAGATATTCACCCGCGCCACCACCGGCGCCCTCCCGCCCTCCGTCGAGCTGGCCCCCGGCGTGCTCGTACGGCATGTGGACGCGGGCCCGTACGAGGGGCTGAACAAGGAGGACCTGCCCGCCCAGCTCTGCGCCTTCACGCACGGCGTGATGCAGGCGTGGGCCGGCCACCGCCCCGGCCATTACGACCTGGTGCACTCGCACTACTGGCTCTCCGGCCATGTCGGCTGGCTCGCCGCCGAGCGCTGGGGCGTCCCGCTCGTGCACGCCATGCACACGATGGCCAAGGTCAAGAACGCCGCGCTCGCGGAGGGCGACACCCCCGAGCCGGCCGCGCGCGTCATCGGCGAGACCCAGATCGTGCGCGCCTCGGACCGCCTGATCGCCAACACCGCCGAGGAGGCCGGCGAGCTCGTCCGGCACTACGAGGCCGAGCCCGGCAAGGTCGCGGTCGTGCACCCCGGCGTCAACCTCGACCGCTTCCGGCCGGCGAGCGACGCGACGGGCAGCGGCGTCGCGGACGCGCGGGCCGCGGCCCGGCACCGCCTCGGCCTGCCCCAGGACGCGCTGATCCCGCTCTTCGCGGGCCGCATCCAGCCCCTGAAGGCCCCCGACATCCTGCTGCGCGCGGTCGCGGTGCTGCTGGACCAGGATCCCTCGCTGCGCTCGCGGATCGTCGTCCCCGTCGTGGGCGGGCCGAGCGGCAGCGGCCTGGCCAAGCCCGAGGGCCTGCAGAAGCTGGCCGCCCGGCTCGGCATCGCGGACGTGGTGCGGTTCCGGCCGCCGGTGGGCCAGGACCAGCTCGCCGACTGGTACCGCGCGGCCAGCGTGCTCGTCATGCCCTCGTACAGCGAGTCCTTCGGCCTGGTGGCCATAGAGGCGCAGGCGTGCGGCACCCCGGTGATCGCCGCGTCGGTCGGCGGCCTGCCGGTCGCCGTGAAGGACGGCGTCAGCGGCTTCCTGGTCGATGGCCACGACCCGGCGGACTACGCCCGTGCGCTGCGCCGGTTCGCCGAGGAACCCTCGCTCACGCTGCGGATGGGCGCGGCGGCCGCCCGGCACGCCGGCTCCTTCGGCTGGGACACCGCGGCCGCCGCGACGGCCGACGTGTACACCGCCGCGCTGCAGGAGCGGCGCCGTCGCCTACGATCACTGCATGGCTGACGACGCGCGGCGGATCATCGAGGCGACGCTCAACGACGCCGAGCTGGAGTGGGAGTCCCCGGCGGATGGCAGTTACGTCGTCAAGCTGCCCGGCACCCGCAAGCTCTCCACGACGTGCTCGCTGCTCGTCGGCAAGCACTCGCTGTCCATCAACGCGTTCGTCGTACGGCGCCCGGACGAGAACCACGAAGCGGTGCACCGCTGGCTGCTGGAGCGGAACACCCGGCTGTACGGCGTGAGTTACGCGATCGACAAGCTCGGCGACGTCTATCTCGTCGGCAAGCTGCCGCTCGCGGCCGTCACCCCTGAGGAGCTGGACCGGATCCTCGGCACGGTCCTGGAGAACGCCGACGGTTCCTTCAACACGCTGCTGGAGATGGGCTTCGCGTCGGCGATCCGCAAGGAGTACGAGTGGCGGGTCTCGCGCGGTGAGTCCACCCGCAACCTCGAAGCATTCGCCCATCTGACGGGCCGGGACAAGTAGCGCTTTCCGGCCTATTTCGCGGTCACCCTTCCCGGCTCTTCCACCGCTCTGCGGGCGCGTGGCATGCTCGCGGCCTCCTCTCCCATGCACCTCTTCACCTGCATGAAGGGCGGCCCATGGACATCAGCAGGCGCACCCTGCTGGGCAGCGCGACCGCCGTGACGGCGGCTGCCGTACTGCCCGCTCTTCCGGCCCCGGCGGCCGGTCATCACCACGCACTCTGGGACGAGTACAGCGCCCGCCCCTTCACGCATCCGCAGATCCCGTACATCGGCCGGGCCGGCTGCCGGCGCGGCCCCCGGGCCGCCGGCGACGGACCCGTGATCGACGCCGTACGGGAGCACGGCGCCGTCCCGGACGACAGCAAGGACTCGGCCCCCGCCCTCAACCGCGCCCTCGAGGCCGCGGGCCGGCGCGGCGGCGGCACCGTCACCCTCCCGCCCGGCACCTTCCGCATCGACGGCATCGTCCGCATCGGCCACGACCACGTGGTGCTGCGCGGTGCAGGCAGCGGCCGTACCAAGCTGCTCGCCACCAAGCACCTCACCGAGCTGATCGGCCCGTACGGCAGCCGGTACGGCGGCGACAAGTCCGCCTGGTCCTGGACCGGCGGCCTCATCTGGCTCTGCCCGACGGCCCGTTGGGAATCCCTGGTCGCGGCGATCAGGAAGCGGGACTGGCCGTTCGAGGGCTGGACGGGCAACCGGCGTGACGAGTGGCGCACGCTCACCGCCGTACGCCCCGCGCGCCGCGGCGACTGGACGGTGACGGTCGCCGACACCTCGCGCCTGCGCCCCGGCGCCCTCGTCCTCCTCCGGCTGGCCGACGACAAGGACCACACCCTCCTCCAGCACATGGCGGGCGGCGGCCCCGGCCCCGCCTCGTACACCTGGAACGGCAGGGCCAAACTGAACAGCTTCGTCCCGTACGAGTGGCCCGTGCGCATCGTGCGTATCAAGGGGCGCGAGGTGACCTTCGAGCGCCCGCTGCCCCTCGACGTGCGCCCGGAGTGGGACCCGCGGCTCACCACTCACGTTCCCGCGCTCACCGGCGCCGGCGTCGAGGGCCTGACGATCGAGGCGGTCGAGACGCCGCAGTCCCTGCACCTGCAGGACAAGGGCTACAACGGCGTCCTCCTGCAGTGCGCGTACGACTGCTGGGTACGGGACGTCGTCGCGCGCCACGTCGACAACGGCTTCGGGCTGACCGCCTCGTCCTCCTGCACGATCAGCAACACCCGCGTCGCGGGCCGCGGCTCCCACCACCCGTACTACTGCCGCGAGGGCGCGCACGACAACCTCTTCGAGGACTTCGTGATCGAGAAGCGCAGCGTCCCCGAGCCGCCCGGCACCATGCTGCACGGCATCAACGTCGAGAACCTGTCCAGCTACAACGTCTGGTCGCGCGGCCGCATGGAGATGGGCACGTTCGACTCCCACCGCGGCATGCCGTTTGCCAACGTCCGTACCGACATCGTCCTCGACAACACCGGCCGGCACGGCGGCGACCTGCGCGCGGGGCCGCTCTTCGGGGCCCGCTTCACGCACTGGAACGTCCGCGTCACCAACGGCCGGGCCGGCATGGTGAAGATCGACGGACTGGCCCCGTACAGCGTCACCGCCGGCATCTCCGAGGTCCGCGAGTTCGGCCAGATCGACAAGCCGGACTTCACCGGTGACCTGCACAGCAGGCTCGTGGCGTACGGCCGCCCGGGGGGGCTCAGGCCACGGAATCTGTACGAGGCACAGCGGCGGCTGCGTCCCTGACCGGCGCGGGCTCCGGAGCCTCGGCCTGTACTGGCGTGGATTCCGGAGCCCGGTCCGGCACCGGCGCGGTTTCCGGCGCCGTCGTACCCGCCGCGGGCTCCTCCGCGTTCATCCGCCGCAGCAGCAGCCCGTAACCGAGCGCCGCCACCGTCCCGACCACCGCACTGGCCGACCAGAGGGCGGCCGGGCCGTAGCGGTCGATGACCGCCCCGCCGAGCAGCGGGGCGGCCAGCGAGGCCACCGACCAGGACAGCGAGTACATGCCCTGGTAACGGCCGCGGCCGTGGGTGGGGGAGAGGCGGACCACCAGCCCCATCTGGGTGGGGGAGTTGATGATCTCGCCGAGCGTCCAGACGGCGACGGACACCGCGAACAGCGCCACCGAACCGGCGAACGCCGTCAGCCCGAAGCCGTAACCGGTCAGCAGCGCCGAGCCGATCAGCAGCGCCGCCGGACTGCGGTGCTCGATGAAGCGGGTCACCGGGATCTGCAGCAGCACGATCAGCACGCCGTTCGTCGCGATCACCAGCCCGAAGTCCGAGCTGCTGAAGCCCGCCTGACCCATGGTCACCGGCAGCGACACGTACGCCTGCTGGAAGAGCAGCGCGAGCAGCAGGTTCAGCCCGACGACGGTCATGAAGCGCCCGTCCCGCACCACGGTCGTCATCGACACGCGCCGTACGGGCTCCTCCGCAGTGCTGCTGTCCGTCGTCCCTTCCCCCGGCCGGGACTCGGGCAGCTTCACGAAGACCACCACCGCGCAGACCAGCACCAGCACCGACTCGCCGAGGAAGAGCAGCAGATAGCCGTACTGGGCGAGCAGCCCGGCCAGCGACGAGGAAATCGCGAAGCCCATGTTCAGCGCCCAGTAATTGAGCGCGAAGGCCCGCACCCGGTCCTCCGGCGCCACGATGTCCGCCATCATCGCCTGCACCGCAGGCCGCGAACCGTTGCTCGCCATGCCGACCACGCAGGCCACCGCCGCGATGGCCACCGGGTCCTCCATGAAGCCCAGCAGCGCCACCGAGACCGCGGTCGCCAGTTGCGCGATCAGCATCGTGGGCCGCCGCCCGAGCCGGTCGGTCAGCACCCCGGCCACCACCGAGGAGACCACCCCGCCCAGCCCGTACAGCGCGCCGACCAGCCCCGCGTACGACGCCGAGTACCCCCGCTCCACCGTGAGGTACAGCGCCAGGAACGTGGCGACGAACGCCCCCAGGCGATTGATCAGCGTGCTCGTCCACAGCCACCAGAACTGCCGCGGCAGCCCCGACACACTCGCGACGACGGCTCGTCTCACCCTGACTCCCCCATAAACCGTGTACGTGGCGCCGGTGTAAGTGGCGCAACCACCAAAGGGAAGCTACATACGCAGGTCAGTCACCGCTATTGAATTGACGCGAACCGTCAAACGTCGGCGGCCCGGCACAGACGAGCGCCCCGGAGTCCACACATCGGCCCCCTGCCTGGCCTGTCACCGTTTTCGATTAGTCTCAAAGACATGGCCGACGCACCGTACAAGCTCATCCTCCTCCGCCACGGCGAGAGCGAGTGGAATGCGAAGAACCTGTTCACCGGCTGGGTGGACGTCAACCTGAACGAGAAGGGCGAGAAGGAGGCGGTCCGCGGCGGTGAGCTGCTCAAGGACGCCGGCCTGCTCCCCGACGTCGTGCACACCTCCCTCCAGAAGCGCGCCATCCGCACCGCGCAGCTGGCCCTGGAGGCCGCCGACCGCCACTGGATCCCGGTCCACCGCAGCTGGCGCCTGAACGAGCGGCACTACGGCGCGCTGCAGGGCAAGGACAAGGCCCAGACCCTCGCCGAGTTCGGCGAGGAGCAGTTCATGCTGTGGCGCCGGTCCTACGACACCCCGCCGCCCGCGCTGCCGAACGACGCCGAGTACTCGCAGTTCTCCGACGCGCGTTACGCCACGCTCCCCCCGGAGCTGCGTCCGCAGACCGAGTGCCTCAAGGACGTCGTCGTCCGGATGCTGCCGTACTGGTTCGACGGCATCGTCCCGGACCTGCTCACCGGCCGCACCGTCCTGGTCGCCGCGCACGGCAACAGCCTCCGCGCCCTGGTCAAGCACCTCGACGGCATCTCCGACGCGGACATCGCCGGCCTGAACATCCCCACCGGCATCCCGCTCTCCTACGAGCTCGACGCCGACTTCAAGCCGCTCAACCCGGGCGGCACCTACCTCGACCCGGAGGCCGCCAAGGCCGCCATCGAGGCGGTCAAGAACCAGGGCAAGAAGAAGTAAGCCCTCGCTCTTACTCAGCGACAGGCCCCCTGCCTGCGGATATTCCGCGGGCAGGGGGCTTGGTGCTGCTCCGGGGCCGGCGTTGGGCCGTCAGCCGCAACTGCCGCCGCAGCTGCACGGGCCGCCGGACTGGCAGCCGCAGCCGCAGCCGGAGCCGCACGAGCAGCCGTTGGCCGGTGCCGGCTCGGGGGTGCTGGAAACAGGGGTGTGGGGCATGAGTGCCTCCTGGTTGGCAGCCATAAGGGAGGTTCCTTCCCTCCCTTACCCACGCGAGGGGGCGCACCAACGGCGTGCGGCTGCACGGAGCGGGGCACACGCTGCCCCGCCCGCCCGCGCCCGGAGGACGCTCAGCCGCCCTCGACCGCGGTCGGCGGCGCGATCTCGTCCGCGTGCTCGCCCGTGACCAGGTACACCACGCGCTTGGCGACCGACACCGCGTGATCGGCGAACCGCTCGTAGTAACGGCCCAGCAGCGTGACATCCACCGCCGTCTCGATGCCGTGCTTCCAGCGGTCGTCCATCAGGTGCTGGAAGAGCGTGCGGTGCAGCAGGTCCATCGCGTCGTCGTCCTGCTCCAGCTGCAGCGCCAGATCGACGTCCTTCGTGATGACGACCTCGCCGGCCTTCGCCATCAGGCGCTGCGCGAGCTGCCCCATCTCCAGAATGGTGGCGTGCAGGTCCCGCGGCACCGCCGTCTCCGGGAACCGCAGCCGCGCCAGCTTCGCGACGTGCTGCGCCAGGTCCCCGGACCGCTCAAGATCCGCGCTCATCCGCAGCGACGTCACGACGATCCGCAGATCCGTGGCGACCGGCTGCTGGCGCGCCAGCAGGGCTATCGCCCGGGCCTCCAGGTCGTGCTGCAGATCGTCGACCTTCTCATCGCCGGCGATCACGTTCTCCGCCAGCTTCAGGTCCGCGTCGAGTATCGCCGTGGTGGCGCGCCCGATCGCGGAGCCGACGAGCCGGGCCATCTCGACCAGACCTTCGCCGATCGAATCCAGCTCCTCGTGGTACGCGTCCCGCATCAGTGACCTTCTCTCGCATCGAGTCGTGTGTGGGCCTGCGACGCCCGTGGTCCAGACCTCCGGGTCCGTGCCCCTGCGTAGTCGCCCGGGCTGCGCCCCTGGTGGTGTGGGCCTACGATTCCCACGCTCCCACGTTCGAGCCCGGATGCGACCGGTTCGCCCCTCCGGAGTGAATCAGTACCGACATGAAGGTGAACTCTCGGCAACCAGTGGCCGAGGTGACCCTCTGATGGCTGGGGAACTGTCACAACCGGCGCATAACCTGGACTCATGAACGTGGACGCGGCCATTGCCGCAGTGGCAGCGATCGCCGGTTGCTGTACCGGCGTCATCGCCATGCTGGCGTTCCGCTGGAGCGAGCGGGACCAGGCCAAGCCCACGCGTACGTCCCTGCACACCGACGCCGTCCTGCCGCCCGGCGTGGACACCGTTCTGTCGGTGCTGCGGTCCTCCGCCGTCGTCCTGGACGAGGCCGACGGCGTGGTCAAGGCCAGCTCGGCCGCGTACGCCCTGGGCCTCGTACGAGGCGGCAAGCTCGCCGTCGACCCCATGCTCCAGATGGCCCGCGACACCCGCAGGGACGGGGAGATACGCCAGGTCGAGCTGGACCTGCCGCGCCGCGGCACCGGCCGCGGCGACGCCCTCGCCGTCTCCGCGCGAGTCGCCCCGCTCGGTTCCCGCCTCGTACTCCTCCTGGTCGAGGACCTCACCGAAGCCCGCCGTATCGAAGCGGTCCGCCGCGACTTCGTGGCCAACGTCAGCCACGAGCTCAAGACCCCGGTCGGCGCGCTCTCCCTGCTCTCCGAGGCGGTGATGGACGCCAGCGACGACCCCGAGGCGGTGAACCGCTTCGCGGGCCGCATGCAGACCGAGGCCACCCGCCTGACCAGCCTGGTCCAGGAGCTGATCGACCTCTCCCGGGTGCAGAACGACAATCCCCTGGAGGACGCCGAGCCCGTCCGCGTGGACGAGCTGGTCGAGGAGGCGATGGACCGCTGCCGCCAGCAGGCCAGCAGCAAGTCGATCACCATGGCCGTAGGCGGCATCGCCGACCTGCACGTATGGGGCAACAGAAGCCAGCTCGCCGGCGCCCTCGGCAACCTCGTCGAGAACGCCGTCAACTACTCCCCGGCCCGCACCCGCGTCGGCATAGCCGGCCGCCGAGTCCCGGCAGCCGGCGGCACGATGATCGAGATAGCCGTCACCGACCAGGGCATCGGCATCTCCGAGAAGGACCGGGACCGGATCTTCGAGCGGTTCTACCGCGTCGACCCGGCGCGCTCCCGCGCCACCGGCGGTACCGGACTCGGTCTCGCCATCGTCAAGCATGTGGCCGCCTCGCACGGCGGGGAGGTCACGGTGTGGAGCGCCGAAGGACAGGGCTCCACCTTCACCCTGCGGCTCCCGGAAGCCGGCGCGGTCCGCGACCGCGACTCCCAGCGGGACGACCCCGCAGCAGACCCGGACGACCTCGATGGCGAGGACGGTCCGTACGACACCTTCAACGGCCCGGCCGTCACCCACCACCACACTTCCCCGGAAGCGCTACGCGCGCCCTATCCTGCCCCGGAGGTCCTTCCGTGACCCGAGTGCTCGTCGTCGAGGACGAGGAGTCCTTCAGCGACGCCCTGTCGTACATGCTCCGCAAGGAGGGCTTCGAGGTCGCGATCGCCGCGACCGGCCCCGACGGACTGGACGAGTTCGAGCGCAACGGCGCCGACCTGGTCCTGCTCGATCTGATGC
Source organism: Streptomyces ochraceiscleroticus (assembly GCF_000720485.1). Lineage (GTDB taxonomy): Bacteria > Actinomycetota > Actinomycetes > Streptomycetales > Streptomycetaceae > Streptomyces > Streptomyces ochraceiscleroticus. Next base: position 42,733 of record NZ_JOAX01000010.1, read on the forward strand.
TGCCCGGCCTGCCCGGTACGGAGGTCTGCCGCCAGCTCCGCGGCCGCTCCAACGTCCCGGTGATCATGGTGACCGCCAAGGACAGCGAGATCGACAAGGTCGTCGGCCTGGAAATAGGAGCCGACGACTACGTCACCAAGCCGTTCTCCTCGCGGGAGCTGGTCGCCCGCATCCGCGCGGTCCTGCGCCGCCGCGGCGAGCCCGAGGAGGTCACCCCGCAGGCCCTGGAGGCCGGCCCGGTCCGCATGGACGTGGACCGGCACGTCGTCACGGTCTCCGGCGGCAAGGTCGACCTCCCGCTCAAGGAGTTCGACCTGCTGGAGATGCTGCTGCGCAACGCCGGCCGGGTCCTCACCCGTATGCAGCTCATCGACCGCGTCTGGGGCGCCGACTACGTGGGCGACACCAAGACCCTCGACGTCCACGTCAAGCGCCTGCGCGCCAAGATCGAGCCGGACCCGGGCGCGCCGCGCTATCTGGTCACGGTCCGCGGCCTCGGGTACAAGTTCGAGCCGTAGGCCGACCCGCCGGCCGGTGAACCGGCCTGTACGACACGCTGTCGCTCCAGCGCTCCGCCTGATGCCGGGTGGGGCGCTTGTGGCGTTGTAGGAGCACCTGTCGCGCCCTACTGCCTGCGTACGGCGTTGTGTACGGCTGCGCCCGCCGCGCTCCCCGCCTGTGGTGGCAGGCGGGGGCGTGACGGGCGTCAGGCGATCTCTGGAGGCCGTACGGCGTCCGCTGCGGCTCAGTGGCCGGCGCGCTCGGACTCCGACGCGGAGGCGGACTCCGACGGCTTGCCGGACTCGGACGCCGAGGCGGAGCCCGACGGCGTGGCGGAGGCGGACTGGCCCGGCTGCGGCACCTCGCTCGGTCCGAAGTCCTTGAAGTAGCTCTTCGCCGGGACGACGTACGCCCGCAGCGACACCTTGCCGGTGCGGCTGAGGTCGAAGGTCACCTTCTGCGCGTTGCCGTCCTGGACGGCCTCACGGCCGCTGGACAGGGTGGCCGAGGCGTTGCCCTTGCCGCCGATCACGATCGAGCCGCCGGCCGGCACGGTGATCTTGCCGGAGCCCTTGGCGGGCTTCAGCTCGGCCTGCTGGCCGCTGCCGTCGACCGTGACGGAGTCCAGCGTCTGGTCCTTCGTACCGCCGTTGAACAGCGTCGCGGACACCACTGCCGGGCCCTTGGCGTCCGGCTTCGGCTGGGTGATCACCACGGCGTTCTGGATCTTGATGTCGCCGACGGAAGTGGCGGCGTTGTCCGGCTTGACTTGCAGCGTCGCGGCATCGTTCCCGGCCGCGCACGCGGAGAGCGAGGCGATCGAGAGCGTGAGGACGGTGGCGGCGAGGGCGCCGCGTCGAAGGCTGCGGCTCACGGCGGCGGCATCTCCTAGGACGAGCTTCGGCGGCCGAACGGTCATGCCCGGTCGCGGGGTGGACGGCTGGGCGGCCGTTCCGTACGCCGCGCGTCGGCGCCGTACGTAAAGCCGCCCTAAGGGTGTGTCAGCGCCGCTAGGTTACCGAGCCGCCCTTCCGGCGCCGCACCCGACCCGCCCCCTGCGCGATCACGTGCCGATCAGGCGCCGCTCACCCGGTCACGACCGGCCACCCGGAAGGTGCTCGGCGCGGCTGTCGGCAGCCCCTCCCCATGGATGTCCGGCCGGCTTACCGGCCCCCTCACGAGAACTGCCGGAAGAATTCACCTGACGTCCGTTCGAGCGATCGCCGCCGGAGAATCCACCGGGGCCGCCAAGAGGAATAACGGCAAAGGCAAAGGAATGCGCCGCGTCACACGAATTGATCATGCCCGGTACGCCCGGCCGGGTGACGGGATGATCAATTCTCGATTCGGACCGGAGTGGTCACGAGTGACCGAACGGAGTAGTGGAAGCACGCCATCCGGATCCCGGCAAACCGGGACGTTCGTCCTCTCGATCGGGCACTTCCGGAGCTGTAACGTACGCGTTTCGCTCCGCTCAAGAAGCCCCTCCGACCTGCGAATACTGGCTTCCGACAAGCGGCCGATGCACGTCACGGCCGTCGTTGTCAAGCCCCGAGATGCGCCCTGACCTGCGAAAACGCCATTCAGAACGGACCGTTCCCGTGTTAGGATGGATAGCCACGGAAGGGGTACCTGTCACATGACGTTCAAGGTTGGCGACACCGTGGTCTATCCCCATCACGGGGCCGCGCTGATCGAGGCCATCGAAACTCGCCAGATCAAAGGCGTGGACAAGACCTACTTGGTGCTGAAGGTCGCCCAGGGCGATCTGACGGTTCGTGTGCCAGCGGACAATGCGGAGTTCGTCGGTGTGCGCGATGTGGTCGGCCAGGACGGGCTCGACCGGGTCTTCGAGGTGCTTCGCGCACCATATGCCGAAGAGCCGACGAACTGGTCCCGTCGCTACAAGGCAAATCTCGAAAAGCTCGCCTCCGGCGACGTGATCAAGGTCGCCGAAGTTGTTCGCGACCTGTGGCGCCGTGAGCGTGAGCGCGGACTCTCCGCAGGTGAGAAGCGAATGCTCGCCAAGGCCCGCCAGATCCTGGTGAGCGAGCTCGCCCTCGCGGAGAACACGAACGAAGACAAGGCCGAGGCTCTGCTCGACGAGGTCCTCGCGTCCTGACCCTGCCGCTGCTGGGTTTTCACAGTGATCGCTCACGGTGGTGGACCCCGCAATGAGGCGCTCAGCACAATGAAGCGCGCTCAGCGGTGCTCAGCACGAAAATGCCGCGGTGCCCGAGCGACGATTGCTTCCTACGGAAGCAGTCCGTTGCCGGGCGCTGCGGCATATCTGATGACCGGCGTACCTACGACTGGCCCACCTACGGCCGACCGACCGGCCTACCTGCGGCGACGCACCCGGGCCGACTGCGACGGCGGTACCCGGAACCGAAACCGGAACTGACGTGCCGGGCCCGGGCAGCTGGCTCGACCGGTCGTCACGGAAGGGTCCGGTCGGGGCGTCGCGCCCGGCACGGTGTGGCCATACCCACCTCTGCCGAGTAAACAAACCTGCCGCTCGAAATTCGGGGTGCGACCCCCGGCTCACGGAGTGCAACCGATGTCTGAAGATTCCCGCCGACTTCGCACGGCGGCGGTCATCCCCGCGGCCGGCCGCGGCGTACGCCTCGGCCCCGGCGCCCCCAAGGCTCTGCGCGCGCTGGGCGGCACGCCCATGCTCATCCATGCCGTACGGGCCATGGCCGCCTCCCGCGCCGTCTCGCTCGTCGTCGTGGTCGCGCCGCCCGACGGCGCACCCGAAGTACGCGCGCTGCTGGACAGCCACACCTTCCCCGAGCGCACCGAGCTGCTGGTCGTCCCCGGCGGCGACACCCGCCAGCAGTCCGTGAGCCTCGGCCTGCAGGCCCTGCCCGAAGACGTCGACGTGGTCCTCGTCCACGACGCGGCGCGGCCCCTCGTGCCGGTCGACACCGTCGACACCGTGATCAACGCCGTACGGGGCGGCGCGCCCGCCGTCGTACCGGCGCTGCCGCTCGCCGACACCGTGAAGGAAGTACGGCCGGATTCCGGCGGTGGATCCGAGCCAGTGGTGGGCACGCCGGAGCGCGCCCGGCTGCGCGCCGTACAGACCCCGCAGGGCTTCGACCGCGACACGCTGGTCAAGGCGCACGAGACCGTGACCTTCGACGGCGAGGGCGCCACGGACGACGCCGGCATGGTCGAGCGGCTCGGCGCGCCGGTCGTGGTCGTCCCCGGCCACGAAGAGGCGTTCAAGGTCACCCGCCCGCTGGACCTGGTCCTCGCGGAGGCCGTACTGGCGCGCCGGCGGGTGACGGACGGGTACGCCTGAGACGGCCGCCTCGCGTCGGGCGGCCCCGCGGGGTGGGGTTTGAAGTCGGTGGGGGGCGTATACGGGGCGGTGGGGGGTGGCCCCCTACCCGTCCGACGAGCGGGGGCGGGGCGGAGTTCTCGCGCGGTTCGATGTTCACTCGCAGGGAGGAAAATTTCATGGTCGCGTTGCCCCAGGTGGGGATCGGGACGGACGTACACGCCTTTGAGCAGGGGCGTGAGCTGTGGTGCGCCGGCCTGCTCTGGGACGAGGCGGCCAGCGGCGGCTACGGCCTCGCCGGGCACAGCGACGGCGACGTGGCCGCGCACGCCGCCTGCGACGCCCTCTTCTCCGCGGCCGGCATCGGCGACCTCGGCGCGCACTTCGGTACGAGCCGCCCCGAGTGGTCCGGTGCCTCCGGCGTGACCCTCCTCGCCGAGGCCGCCCGCATCGTCCGGGCCGAGGGCTTCGAGATCGGCAACATCGCCGTCCAGGTCATCGGCGTACGCCCGAAGATCGGCAAGCGCCGCGAGGAGGCCCAGAAGGCCCTCTCCGCCGCGGCCGGCGCCCCCGTCGCGATCTCCGGCACCACCACCGACGGCCTCGGCCTCACAGGCCGAGCCGAGGGCCTCGCAGCCCTGGCCACGGCGTTGGTCATCCGCACGGCGTAACACCCCACGACGGGGGCAGGGGGCCGGACCCGGCCCGGGCGACGCCCGGGCCACCTGGCCCCACCTCGGCCGGCCCGGCCCGGTCCCGCCCAGGGCGGACCACCCGGCTCCACGCCGGCCCGGGCGCCCGGTTCCCCCCTGCGGGTGAATCGCGGCTGACACCCGCGCCGGACGCGAACAACTCCCGCCCCCCATTCGTCAGACGGGGTGGGGGCCTCAAGGTCTGCGCATACGGGCGCAGCGTCGAACTCCTCGCTCCTCAGGGGGAATTCCTTGCCCTGGGGAATTTCCTGCCCCCGTACGGACGTTGGCCCGGCAGCAGCGTCAGAACGAGTCCCGCTCCGTACGGTCCGCAGGGAGGAACCGCCGTGGCAGTCGAGTTCTCCGAGGCCCTCAAGAAGGTTCTCGATTCCCCGGTCCTGGTCACCGTGGCCACGATCCAGCCCGACGGCAGCCCGCAGGTCTCCCCGGTGTGGGTCAAGAGGGACGGCGACGACCTCCTGTTCTCCACGACCGAGGAGCGCCGCAAGGCCGCGAACCTGCGGCGCGACCCCCGGGTGACCGTCGTCGTCCAGGCCCCCGACGACCCGTACGTCTACGCGGAGATACGCGGCAGTGCGGAGCTCACCGGCGAGGGCGCGCAGGAGCTGCTCGACGAGGTCTCGGTGAAGTACACGGGCAAGCCGTACGCGGAGTTCAACCCGAAGGCCGGGCGGGACGGTACGCGCCTGGTCGTCCGCATCACCCCGCGGAAGATCGTCGGACGCCTCTGACCGGCCGACCGCACCCCGGCTGCTGGCCGGCGGTGCGCGCCCCCTCCCGTATCCCCTCCGTCCTCGTCCGGCACCCCCGCCGCTCCCCACCCCGCATCCCCGGGCGTACCACCGCGAAGTGGTGTGGAACACCCGCGAATATCACGCTTCTGTGTCCCCGTGGGCCATCGGGTCGCGGGGCACTGCCTCGTTCCGTCTACCCTTGATGCGTGACCATTCGCCTGTACGACACCAGCGCCCGGCAGATCCGTGACTTCGTCCCGCTCACGCCGGGCTGCGTCTCGATCTACCTGTGTGGCGCGACCGTGCAGGCCGTCCCGCATATCGGGCACATCCGGTCGGGACTGAACTTCGACATCATGCGCCGCTGGTTCGAGTACCGCGGCTACGACGTGACGTTCGTGCGGAATGTCACGGACATCGACGACAAGATCATCAGGAAGTCGGCCGAGCAGGACCGTCCCTGGTGGGCGATCGGGTACGAGAACGAGGTCGCGTTCAACACCGCGTACGACACCCTCGGCTGCCTGCGGCCGACGTACGAGCCGCGCGCGACCGGCCACATCCCCGAGATGATCGAAATGATGCGCGGCCTGATCGAGCGTGGCCACGCCTACGCGGCCGACGGCAACGTCTACTTCGACGTGCGCTCGTTCCCCGGCTATCTGGAGCTGTCCGGCCAGGAGCTGGACAAGCTGCTGCAGCCGTCCGGCGAGGGCGAGACCGGCAAGCGCGACCCGCGCGACTTCGCGATGTGGAAGGCGGCCAAGGAGGGGGAGCCCAGCTGGGAGACCCCCTGGGGCCGCGGCCGGCCCGGCTGGCACCTGGAGTGCTCGGCGATGGCCCACAAGTACCTGGGCGAGCAGTTCGACATCCACGGTGGCGGCGTCGACCTCGTCTTCCCGCACCACGAGAACGAGATCGCGCAGGCCAAGGCGTTCGGTGACGCGTTCGCGCGGTACTGGGCGCACAACGCCTGGGTCACGATGAGCGGCGAGAAGATGTCCAAGTCGCTGGGCAACTCCGTGCTCGTCTCCGAGATGGTCAAGCGCTGGCGCCCCATCGTGCTGCGCTACTACCTCGGTACCCCGCACTACCGTTCGATGATCGAGTACAGCGAGGAAGCGCTGCGCGAGGCGGAGTCCGCGTTCGCGCGCATCGAGGGCTTCGTCCAGCGCGTCGTCGAGCTGGCCGGGGGACCGGTCGAGCCCGCCGACGAGGTGCCGCTGGCCTTCGCCGAGGCGATGGACGACGACCTCGGCGTGCCGCAGGCGCTGGCGATCGTGCACACCGCCGTACGGCAGGGGAACTCCGCCCTGGCCGCGGACGACAAGGAAGCGGCCGTCGCCCGGCTGGCCGAGGTCCGTGCCATGCTCGGTGTACTGGGCCTGGACCCGCTGGACGAGCGGTGGTCCGGCGGCGGCTCCGAGCGCGGCGAGGACCTGCACGGCGTCGTCGACTCCCTCGTCCGCATGGTCCTGGACCAGCGCCAGGCGGCCCGCGCCCGTAAGGACTACGCCACCGCCGACGCGATCCGCGACCAGCTCCAGCAGTCCGGGCTCGCCATCGAGGACACCCCGTCGGGGCCGCGCTGGTCACTGTCGTGACAGACGGCGACGCCCGCGCCCCGGTGGACGCGGGCGGCGCAGCCCCCGCCCCGGTCGCCCGCCCAGGGCGCCCCGGGCGACACTCATACGTATACGCAGCAGACATCCACGTCGAGAGACGTCGAGAGCAGTAAGAAACAGGTGACCCATGGCCGGCAACAGCCAGCGCAGGAACCGCCGCACGTCCAACAAGAAGGGCATGCAGGTCGGCAGCGGCGGCCAGCGCCGCCGGGGCCTGGAGGGCAAGGGCCCCACCCCGCCCGCGTCCGCCCGCAAGGGACATGTGAAGAACCGCGTCGCCAACGCGAAGGCCAAGCAGGCGGCGCACCGCCGCCCGGCCCCGCGCCGCGGCGGCGCCAAGGGCACGGCCGAGCTGGTCGTCGGCCGTAACCCGGTCGTGGAGGCGCTGCGCGAGGACATCCCCGCGACGACCCTCTACGTCCAGCAGTTCATCGACAGCGACGAGCGGGTGCGCGAGGCGCTCCAGCTCGCCGCCGACCGCGGCATGAACCTCATGGAGGCGCCGCGCCCCGAGCTGGACCGGATGACCAACGGGCTCAACCACCAGGGCCTGGTCCTGCAGATCCCGCCGTACGAGTACGCGCACCCGGAGGACCTGGCCGCGGCCGCGTTCGACGACGGCGAGGACCCGCTGATCGTCGCCCTGGACGGCGTCACGGACCCGCGCAACCTCGGTGCCGTGGTCCGTTCCGTCTCCGCGTTCGGCGGCCACGGCGTGGTCGTACCGGAGCGGCGCGCGGCCGGGATGACGGCGGGTGCGTGGAAGACCTCCGCCGGTACCGCGGCGCGCACGCCGGTCGCGCGCGCCACCAACCTCACCCGCACGCTGGAGTCGTACCAGAAGGCCGGCATGATCGTCGTGGGCCTGGCGGCCGACGGCGAGGTCGAGCTGCAGGACCTGGAGGCGCTGGACGGCCCGGTCGTCATCGTCGTCGGCAGCGAGGGCAAGGGCCTCTCGCGCCTGGTCGGCGAGACCTGTGACGTGCGCGTCCGCATCCCGATGCCGGGCGGCGCCGAGTCGCTGAACGCGGGTGTCGCCGCGGGCGTCGTTCTGTGGGAGGCGGCTCGCCGCCGGGCCTGAGCGCTCACAGCGCGGTGGCCCGCCGCCGGGTATGAGGGTTACAGCGTGCCGCGGCGCACGCGCGGGGGCGGGCCGGAGCCTGTCCCCGCGTGCGCAGTGCTGCTGCACGCTTCCGCTGTTGGGGTGGTCGGGCCGCTGCTGGTTCCCCAGTCGTGCCCACACCCGGGCAAATCGCCCCTGTAACTCGGCTCGCAACTCGGGGCAGAACGTAACCCTCCGTGCTGTACAGGAAGTTTTGACGGGTCTCGGACAGATCGGCCCGGTCAAGGCAGTGTCTTTAACGCTGGTCACTCGGTTAGATGAGCGTGGACACCAGAACACCCCGCACGCCTACGGGGGGACGCTCGCCGGGCTTCGATGACGAGCCGGTACTGAGCTCGGTCAAGGTGCCGTGCGACCCCGCGCAGGTCATCGTCAATCACGCCAGCTTCCGCGTGCAGCTCGCGGCCCCCGTGTCGGCGGGCGCCGCGCGGGGTGCCACGGCCGGCGCGGGTGCCGCCGCTGCCGGCTCCGGCGCCGCGTCCGGGCCCGCCCGGCGGCGCGCGCCCGTCGTCTGGAGCGGCCGTACGACGCCGGGCGACACCACGGCCCCCACCACCCAACTCCTGCACGCCGTGCGGAACAACGCGGGCCGGAGCGACGACGCCGGCGCGACCCAGGTCCTGCCCAGGGTCAGGCCTGAGGAGACCACCTCCTTCGCGCCGCCCCCGTCGGCCGGCGTGATCGGGCCCCGCGGCGCCTCCGACGACACCGAGCTGCTGCCCCAGGTCCCGCAGGCCCGCCCCTCGGACGCCACCTGGTCCGACGACACGTACGGCACGGGCGACGACGCGTACGCCGTGCCGGGTACGGGCGGCGACGCGTGGCGCGACGGTGCGCGCAGGGGCGCCCACACCGGTACGTACGCCGGCTCGTACACCGATCCTTCCGACGGCTCGTACGCGGGTCCGTACGACGGTTCGGCCCCTGGCCCGGACGGCGGCTCCGGCGACGCCTGGGGCGAAGCCCCGTACGGCCACGAAGGCCCGTACAGCGACGCCGAATTCGAGCCCCGCCAGGAGGGCGGCCGCCGCTTCGCCGGCGACAAGCAGGCGTTCTACCCCGACCGCCGGATGAACCTCGGTGTCGTCCTGCTCCCGCTGCGCATCTTCCTCGGTTTCATCACCATCTACGCGGGCATGGGCAAGCTCTGCGACCCCGTCTACTTCGACGGCGGCGAGCGCGGCTCCATGGTCAAGTGGCTGGAGTCGCTGGACCCGTGGGCGCTCGCCACGCCGCTGCGCGACTTCGCGCTCGCGCACCCGGTCGGCGCCGGCCTCACCGTCGCCTTCCTCCAGGTCGTCGTCGGCGTACTGACCGTCTGCGGCCTGTGGCAGCGGGTCGCCGCCTCCATGGGCGCGCTGCTCTCGGCCGCCCTCCTGATGACCGTGAGCTGGCGCAACGTGCCCGTGTACGACGCGCCGGACATCATCTACCTCGCCGCCTGGAGCCCCCTGATCATCGCGGGCGCCCCCGTCTACTCCCTGGACGCGCGGCTGGCCGGCGAGGCATGGCGCAACCTCGGCCCCCGAGTCGAGGTCTGGGACCTGCGGCGCCGGGTACTGCGCCGCGGCGCTGTGATGACCGCGGTGGTCGCCGGCCTCACGCTGCTGATCGGCTCCCTCCTGGGCGGCGCCGTACGGTCCGCCTCCGGCCCGACCGTCCCGAAGCCGGGCGAGCCGCCGACCAACAGCCTGCCCGGCCGCCCGCTGCACACCCCGCGCGAAGCCCCCGGCCGTACGGACAGCGGCCGCACGGCCGGTGCCTCGCAGGGCAGCAGCGCCTCGCCCACCGCCGGCGCCTCCCGCGGTACGGACTCCTCGGCCTCCCCGTCGGCCTCGCAGCCGAGCACGGCCAGGGAGACGGCCGGCGCCACCCAGGGCGTCCAGCCCGGCCGGACCACGAGCGGCCCGCCGCAGCAGTCCGCCCCGGCCGACCCCCCGCCCGCCACCCAGGCCCCGACCTCCACGGCCGGCACGGGCGGCGGCACGACGGGCGGCTCCTCGGGCGGCTCGTCCTCCGGCGGCTCCTCAGGAGGCTCCTCCGGCGGCGGCACGCTGGGCGGCCTGCTGGGCTGACGGCCGGAGACGCGCACGACGGCCGACGGCAGCTCGACGGCGAACTGGACGGGGTCACCCGTCCAGTAGCCGCCTGACGAGACCTCGCCGATCAGTCCGGATGCCGCGCCCCGTACGCTCGTCCGTCAACAGGCCGACGCAGACGGAGCAGACGGAGACGGAGCGCATGGGGGGGACAAGGGCATACACGGGCTCGCGACAGGGACCGGCCGAGCGGCCCGGCCGGTCGAGAACGCCCCTCCGCGACGATGTCCGGGCCTCATTTTCTGGTTTCTGTTCCCCAGCGCGTGCGTTGCGGCCTCGGCGGGCCTGATGTGGCTCCAGCCGGTGGCGCCACTGCCGGCCCTGCTGCGCACCCCGGCCTTCTTCACCTCCGCGCTGCTGATACCCCTGGCGCTCCTCGGGGTGCCGGGCTACTTGCTCCGCCACGTCACTCACAAGAAGACGCCGAAACTGGCCATCGGAGCGCTCACCATTGCCCTCCCCGCCGCGATCGCGCTGGCGATCATCACCCAAGAGGCCGGCGACGAGCGGGGACTGGAGAAGCGGGGCCGGTGGACCGAGGCCGTCGTGGTCGACGTTGACAACGGCAAGCCCGATGAGTGCACGCTCCGCACCCGCGACGGCCGGGAGATCTCACCTCGGATGACGGACGGCTGCGACCGGCAAAGGGTCGAGCCGGGCGACAGACTGCGCGTGCTGTACGACCCCGAGGGCGCAGCCGGTCCATTGGAGGACGCGGACACGGAAGTGGACCTGGACCCCGGTGCGTACAAAGGCACAATCGGCGGCCTGGCAGCGCTGACCGTCGTGGCAGGCACGTTGGCCTGCGTACGGCTGAGTCGGGGGGACAACGGGTAGGACGGGGGACACCCCCCTAGGACGAGCGCCCGCGCCCGTCCCCTTGCCTGACCGCCTCCGTGTCCGCGTCCATGTCGGTGACCATGTCCGCGTCCATGTCGGTGTCCATGTCCGTATCCGTGGCCGCCTCAGCGTCGGTTCAGAAGGCCCGGCCCTGGCCGTGTCCGTGGCCGTATCTGGCGAGTTCGCTCGCGGCCTCGGTGAGGTCCTTCGCCGTGTCGATCGCGCGCCAGTAGGCGCCGTGCGGCAGCGGGAAACCTGCCAGCCGGCGCTCGCGCGCGAGCCGCGGGAACGTCATGCGTTCGTGGTCGCCGCGGTCCGGCAGCAGCCCCCTGAAGGCCGCCGAGAAGACGTACACGCCCGCGTTGATCAGGTACGGCGACGGCGGCGCCTCGATGAAGTCCAGTACGTGCCCGAAGGGGTCCGTCTCGACGGCGCCCCAGGGGATCCGCGGCCGGGCCAGCGCCAGCGTGGCCTCCGCGCCCCGCTCGTGGTGGAAGTCCGCCATCTCGCGCAGGGAGAAGCGCGTCCAGATGTCGCCGTTGGTGGCGTACCAGGGCTGGTCGGGGCGGGGGAGTGAGGCGGCGGCGTACTTCAGTCCGCCGCCGCGGCCCAGCGGTTCGGTCTCCACGACCGTGGTGACCCGCAAGGGCAGTTCGGCCTGGTCGAGCCAGTCCTGGAGGACGTCGGCGAGGTGGCCGCAGGAGACGACCGCGTCGGTGACGCCCTCGGCGGCCAGCCAGGCGAGCTGATGGCCGATGATCGGGGTCCCGGTGCCCGGGATCTCGACCATCGGCTTGGGCCGGTCATCGGTGTACGGGCGGAGCCGCGAGCCCTGGCCGCCTGCCAGAACCACGGCCTGCGTGGGATGCGGGTACGGGACGCCTGTCATGATCCGCACCCTATGCGGTGATCGCGGTGGCCGACGGCGGCCACCGCGACCAGGGGGCCGACGGCCGGTTTCAGGGGCGCTCCGCGAGGGCACGCCGTGCGCCGCGTACGTACGTCACCTGTCACCGCATCTGTCACTGCATCTGTCGCTGCACCTGTCACTGCGCAGTGGCGACCCCGCTCGCGAAGGACGTGTCACAGACCGGCCGCGAGTACGCCTGCGCACGGTGCGCGGCGCCGTACTTCTCGACCGCGGCGCGGCCCAGGGCGCGGGCGATGGACGCGCAGTGCTTGGCCAGCGACGGACGCTTGGTGGTGGCTTCCTGGAGGTGGGTCAGGGCGGTCCCCGGGTTTTTCTCCTGGAGTTCGGCCAGGAGCTGGTCGCGCAGGACGTCCTGCGGGGCTCTGTGGGGGGCCTGCTGGTGGCTGGTGACCGTACCGGAGGACGCGGTGAGCATCTGCGACTCGGAGGTCGGCGAGGCCCACGGTACGCGGGTGACGGCGAGCGTCCCTGAGAGCACAAGGACGACGGGCAGGACGAGAGCGAGAGTTCGGCCGATACGCCGGGCTGCGGAGTTCACGTCCGTGATGGTAGCGAGCAGTGATGATTTGGCGACATTTAGTCACTCGGTCGAGGGATGAATTCGCCTGTCGTGGATTAAGTGATGTTGACGCACACTGCTCGAAATGGCCGAACTGCCGGGGTATTTGTCGACAACCGGGAAGCTCACGTACCTCCCCAGCCCGCCCACCGCCTCAAACCGCGCGTACGGCAGGAAGTTCGCGTCCCCCTGAACCAGCAGGCAGAACCGGGAAAAACGGCGGCCGAGGCGGCCCTCCGCAAGGAAGGCCACCCCGCCCGCCGCCAAACTCACCCGTTCCGGGCACCTACAACATGCTCACGCGCGTGACGCGCGGGGTATGTGTCCTCCCCGGGTCTTCCCACCTCAGTCGCTGAGCCGCTCGCCCGTCGACGTCGAGAAGACGTGCGTCTCGCCCGGCCGCGGCACGACGTGCACCTGCGTGCCCTTTTCCGGCACCTGCCGGCCGTTGACACGGACGACCAGGTCCTTGACCTCGCCGCCGACCTCGGCGGTGCCGTACACGTACCCGTCCGCGCCCAGCTCCTCGACGACGTTGACCGTCACGGCGAGGCCCGCCGGCGCGTCCGCGGTCTCCTTGGCCAGCGTCTTCGCCGCGCTGCCGTTCTGCTCCACGATGTCGAAGTGCTCGGGCCGCACGCCCACGGTGACCGTACGGTCGCCCTTGTCCGCCGCCGCGCTCAGCGCCTCCCGGCTGACCGGTACGACACTGTTTCCGAACTTCACGCCACCGTCGGTGAGGGGAACCTCCACGAGGTTCATCGCCGGCGACCCGATGAACCCGGCCACGAACAGATTCGCCGGCCGGTCGTACATGTTCCGCGGCGAGTCGATCTGCTGCAGCAGCCCGTCCTTGAGCACGGCCACCCGGTCGCCCATCGTCATGGCCTCGACCTGGTCGTGCGTGACGTACACGGTCGTGATCCCGAGCCGTCGCTGCAGCCCGGCGATCTGCGTACGCGTCTGCACGCGCAGCTTCGCGTCCAGGTTCGACAGCGGCTCGTCCATGAGGAACACCTGCGGCTCACGCACGATCGCGCGCCCCATGGCCACACGCTGCCGCTGACCACCGGACAGCGCCTTCGGCTTCCGCCCCAGGTACTCGGTCAGGTCCAGGATCTTCGCCGCGTCCTCGACCTTCTGCCGGATCTCCGTCTTGTTCACGCCCGCGATCTTCAGCGCGAAGCCCATGTTGTCGGCGACCGTCATGTGCGGGTACAGCGCGTAGTTCTGGAACACCATGGCGATGTCCCGGTCCTTGGGCGGAAGGTGCGTGACGTCGCGGTCGCCGATGCGGATCGCGCCGCCGTTGACGTCCTCCAGGCCCGCGAGCATCCGCAGGGAGGTGGACTTGCCGCACCCGGACGGCCCGACCAGGACGAGGAACTCCCCGTCCTCGATCTGGATGTCGAGCTGATCGACGGCGGGCTTGTCGGAACCCGGGTAGATGCGGGTTGCCTGGTCGTACGTGACCGTAGCCATGGTGATATGTCCCTTCACCGGCAGGAACGTGCCGGACGATCCGAGTAAAGGAATGAATGGGGCAGCCCGCTGCGCGATGTGGTGTAGGCCACTGCACACGGGCTGCCAGGGACGGTACCGGCCCCGGCACCCGGTGTCAGTAGCCCGGACATCACGAAAATTCTCCGCCCAGGTAACCTGCAGCCCTGGGTACACTTCACCAGACACGCCTCCTTAGCTCAGCTGGCCAGAGCACCGCTCTTGTAAAGCGAAGGTCGTCGGTTCGAATCCGACAGGGGGCTCCAAGCGCGTCAGTGCGCTGAACAGCGCAAACGCCCCGGCTGGGCCCTTTCGAGGGCTCGACCGGGGCGCTTTGGCATGGCACCTGACATCAGCTGACCGGTGGAACGATCATCGCTCGCGCTCGACGCGCCTCTTCGGCAGCCGGTCCATGTGGCTGATCGCTTCTCGCTGTGTGTCCTGACGATCGGCGAGCGTCTGGCGCTTCGGCGTGTCGCAGCAGGTGTACGGCATGCCGGCAGCGCGGCCGCGGACGACGCGACACACCGAAGCGATAGGCGCCCGCCTGACCACACAGGGGGCAGATCGCCCCAGCCGACCCGCGAACGGGCGCCCACGGTCCCGCCATGGGTCGGAAAAGAGCGGCGAGCGCGGAATCCCCAGACTCGTACAGAACGACGCCCACAGCACCTTCCGGGGCGGCGAAGGGGGGAGGGGAGTCCCCCGCCACCCCGGGCGTTGAGCCCTGGCGCTTGCGCGGATACTCCCGCCAGTTTCGATCCCGGCGGGAGCGTTCGTTGATCGCGGTCGCCGCGGTTCAGGGCACGTCAGCCCGCACGATGAGGGTTCCGATGTGGTCCTCGTTCGGTGCGTCGAGCACGTTCGCCGACGCGGTAGCAAACCCTGCTCGGATCAGCAGTCGTTCCCACACCGCGGGCCGGTAGCTGTAGCGATAGGTGAACATCGCTTTCCCCGCGAAACCGCCCTTGTACATGCCCTGCGGCCCGTAGGCGCCCGGGATGGCCGGCGGTTGGGAGAACGCGAACACCCCGCCCGGATTGAGGCGGGCTCGCACGAGGGGGAAGAGCCGGCCGGGATCGGCGAACCAGGCGGCCCCGAATACCGAGTAGATCGCATCGTAGGTGGCATCGTGCGTAGCGAGGTGTTCCAAGACGTCGCCGTGGTGGAACGTCGTCCCGGTGTCTGCCCATCGCTCCGACGTCTTCTTGACCATGACCGGCGACAGGTCGACCCCGTGCGCCTTGATGCCCCGTCCGGCGAGGTACGCCAGGGCCCGGCCCGTGCCGCAACCAATCTCAAGCACGGTCGAGGGCTCGCCGAGGATTTCGGGGCCCGGGCCATGCCCGGTGTACTGCGTCCAATTGAAGACAGGCTCGGCGTCGTCCTTGAACGCTGACTCGGCGTAGGCGTCCCACAGTTCGGCTTCTGCGGCGAGGTCGTGGGGCACGGGCATGGAGTCCTCTATCCGTGGTGCGGGCGGCGGTGCCCCCACCCTCGAAGCGAGGGCAGGGGCACCGTATCGGGCGTCAGTGGCTGTCGGGGACCTTGTTGTCGCACGGCGAGCACTCGGCGCCGTCGATCTCCCACAGTTCTTCGTCGATCGTGAAGCCGATCGACTTGAGGAAGTCGGCTGTACGCAGGCACAGGCCATCACCGCGGCGCTTGATGAACGGGGCGTGGTGCTTGTACGCGCCGCCGTTGTAGACGTCGCAGATCGCCCACCAGACCGGCGTGTCGAGGATGAGCTGATGCACGCCGATGTCGACGAGCTTGCCGACCCCGAGGTGTACTTCGGGGTGCTCGATCGAGGCCATGGTGTACATGACCGCGTTGCCGAGGATGCGCTCGGCCATGTCGCTGACCATGGTGTGATCGCGGAGAAGGAGCGCGATCTCGCGGTCCCACAAGGTCATGCCGCTGTCGAGGACATTGATGGTCAGGTGCTTGATGTGCGGCTGTACGGCGTTGAGGAGTTCCTTCGGGTCGCGCGTGCGCGTGACCAAGGAGCGTTCGAGGGTGATGGTCATCGGTGCGTGCCTCCTACTTGGCGAGATGCTGGAGTGCTGCACTTGCCGGCCCGTTCCGGCCGCTCACCGGGGCGCCCGCGGGGGAGTGGTGAGCTACCGGAACGGGGCTGGTGGCCCGCCCGAGCTGCGGCTGTCCGTTCTCGCAGCCGGGGCGGGCGGTCATGGGGAGTTGGGATCGCGATGCGCCGCGATCCGTTCAGTGAGCCGCCGGAGCATGTCCGCGTCGTGCTCTGGGGTCTCCCACTCAGGGGGAAGCTGGGAGCGGAACGCGTCTCTCAGCCCATCGAGGTGCCTGTGTAGCTCGCGCTCGGTGACGTGCCGGCACCACCAGTCCTCGGCCGCCCACCAGGCCGAGCGTGCTCGCTCGACGAGCGTGCGGCGGGGCGAGTTGAGCAGCCGCTGAACGTTGAGTTCCTGAGTGGTTGGATCGAACGCGGTGCGTTCCTTGGCATGCCGGGCCATTAGTCGTCCTCCTTGACGCGTAGCTCGGCGCGCACGGTCTTTCCCCAGTGCCGGACATCGGTCTCCCAGCAGTCCGCCGTCACGTCCACGAGGTAGAGGCCGCGCCCACCTTCCGCGTCCTCCTCGGGGACCTGGTAGGCAGGGAGAGCCTTCGACCTGTCCGACACAGCGATGACCACCAACGCGGACTTCGGTCGGGTGATACTCACCCGCACCACTCGGGACTGGCTGTGCTCAACCGAGTTGGTGACCAGCTCGGACACGATGAGCTCGCTCCGGTCCACCAAACATTCGAGTCCCCAGGTGTTCAAAGCTGCCTTGACCAGGCTCCGAGCACGGCCAACCGTCTGTGGCTCACAGCGCCATGTCTCGCTGTAGCCGGGGGCTCCTATCGCGTGGGGCCGAGTCACGGTCATGGTCACGGGGCTTCCCTCCGGGGCGGTGGAACACCTGGCCGAGCAAGGCCGGGACGCTCTCCATCACCGACGGGCCCGACCCGGCGGCGTCACGCGGATGCGAGAACGAACGTAGAGCGCGCCGGAACCAACCCCCAAGGGGATTGCGCGAGTTTGCTGCAAGCTGGTTGACGGACTCAGGGGACGGATCGACCATCGGTGCATCGCGCAATTTTGCGCAAGACGGCAGACAGGGGAAACGCCATGAAGCTACGGTTCCTTGGTAAGGACTCCAAACAGGGGGACTGCCCGACCCTCTACGCCACCGACCGCGACACCTACCTCGTTCAGGGGTGGAGAATCTTCGCGAACGACCTGCTGATGCAGCTCACCATTCCCGAGGGTGAGACTGCTGTGGAGGTGCCCACCGAGTTGTTCGAGCACCTGGAGAAGGACGGTCTCCCCTCTGGCCAGTTCAGGCGTCTTGAGGACCCACTCATGGTCCTGACGTCAGGGGGGACGTACGTTGTCCAAGGCCGGGAGGTGACCGACCCCGACGCCTTGGCACAGATGGAGATTCAGGACTACGAGACCGTGGTCGAGGTCTCCAAGGCCGCGATCACAGTGCTACTGGAGGAACCGCGTGGAGCTGATCTCCAGCGCCGAGCGCAACCAGCTCTTTGAGAGCTTCGCGCACGACGCATTCCACTTGGAGCTGAGGGATGACTACTCAGTCCCAAACGAGGAGGGCCCGTATGGGGACTGGCTCAAGGGGACAGTCGACGACTCGTTTATGGAACCGTGGTTGCAGCTCATGAGGCGCGTCACCGACTCAGGGAAGGCCGTGCGCCGGGTGCGGGTCGTCACTGAGCCGCACAGCTCCTACATCCGGTGGGAGTACGCCACCACCAACGTCAACGAAGAGGCCGGCGAGTCCATCCGGTGGCTTCCGCGTCACAAGCTGCCCGAGGGCTTTGTGCTACCCGTGGCGGGTAACGACTGGTGGCTCTTCGACGACAAGCTCTTGGCCGTGGGGCACTTCGACGACGCAGGGCGTGTCCTGGGCTCTGAGGTCATCGAGGACCCCGTCATCGTCGATGAGTGCGTCCGCGTCCGAGACCTGCTCTGGGACATGGCCACCCCACACAACGAGTACAAGCCCTGACTGTTCCGTGAGTGACCAAGCACAAGAGACACGCGAGGCGTTGGGTGCCCGGCTGCGTGGATTCCGTAAGGACGCGGGGTTCAGTAGCGGCCGGGCCTTCGCCGCTGCCACCGGCTGGCAGGAGTCCAAGGTCTCTCGCATCGAGAATGGTAAGCAGAACGCGAGCGAGGACGACATCCGCGTCTGGTGCCGGACGACTGGGCGCGAGGCTGATCTCGCTGACCTGATCGCCACAGTTCGTCACATCGACGAGATGTGGATGGAGTGGCGCCGACAGATCCAGGGCGGGGCCGAGAACCGTCAGAAGAAGTCACTGCCGCTCTACCAAAAGACCAAGGTCTTCCGGATCTGGGAGCCCGCCATGATCTGGGGCACCATCCAGACTGCCGACTACGCAGAGAACGTCTTCGAACAGGTATCGAACTTCCACGAGACGCCGGCTGATACGCAAGCTGCCGTGGCGAAGCGCCTCGAACGGCAGAAGTATCTCTACGAGGGGAACCGGATCTTCAACGTGCTCCTCGGCGAGCAGGCCCTCTACTCGAACCATGGCGGCTCTGAGGTCATGAGGGCGCAACTCGATCGTCTGCTCGCCGTATTGGCGCTTCCGCGGCTCAGCCTAGGCATCATCCCGCGGTCCGCTCCTCTTGCTCTCTGGATCGGGCACGGCTTTTCGATGTTCGACGACAAGCTCGTCATGGTTGAGACGTACTCCGCGGAGATGTCCGTGACACAGCCGAGGGAGATCGAGCTCTACCGCAAGGCATTCGAGATTCATCGCCAGTCTGCCGTCTATGGGCAACCTGCAAGAGACCTCATCTTGAACGCTATCGATCATTTTGATCGTATGGGAAGGGGAAGCCGTGGTTGAAGTGCCGAATTGGCGTACCAGCTCCTACACGAAGTCAGACACCTGCGTCGAAGTTGCCGACAACGATCCTTCCAAGGTCATGGTCCGGGACACCAAGGACCGGGACGCCGGCACTTTGGTGTTCCCGCCGACCTCCTGGGCTGGCTTCGTGGAACTCAGCAAGACCGTCAGGGTCTGAGCCCCTGCGGTCCGCGCTCGCCCAGCGAGTTTTCGCCTCGACGCTTGGTGGTGTCGCATGTGCTCAGCAGTACGGATGCGGTACGCATGCCGTACACACGAGGCCGGGAAGCCTCGGGATATGAGTGACAGGGTGGGACTGGTTTTCGCAGGTCAAACAGCCTGTGGGCACCTCCCCACAGGGGGCTCAGGACGCTGAACAGCGCAAGCGCCCCGGCCGGACCCTCAAAGAGACCCGACCGGGGTGCTTTGACATCCACGATCGACACCAGCCGACCGGCGGAATGATCGCTGCTCGCGCACCCCTCGCCTCTCTTGAAGTTCACCGTCCATGCGGCCTACCGGGCAGTGGAGGCGGAAGGGCTGGTCACCTCGTCACGCGGTCATGGCACCGTCGTGCGCCAGCAGACTCCGCTCAAACGACTCGGCATCGCTCGCTACGGCAAGGCCAAGTGGCGCGATGCTGATGAGGTGGCCTTCATCGCTGACCGCGTGGCCACTGGACGCGCGTACCGACGCGGAGAGCAGACTCAGAGCGTCAGCCGTGACGAAGCCCCGCCGGCCGTCGCTGCCGCGCATGGCCTGGAGCCTGGTGCGGAGGTGTACGCGCGGGCCCGCCTGGTGAAGGAAGGCGAGCAGCCGACGCACACTCTGACCAGCTACTACCGTCCCGAGCACGTGGAAGGCACGCGGATCGTCGACCCGGCTCCGGGACCTGCTGGCCGTGGCGGCGGCTTCCGGGTGCTGTACGACGCCGGGTACGAGATCGACCGCATGACCGAGGAGCTGTTCGCCCGCACCCCCACCCCGGACGAGGTGAAGCTCCTGCAGCTGCCCGCCGGCGAACCCGTCGTGGAACGGCACCGGACCACGTACACGGCAGATGACACGGTGGTCGAGTACGCGATCGGTGTGCACGCCGCCTCGCGCTTTGCCTGGAAGTACGACTTCAAGGTCCCCGACTCCACCCGCGACGGAAAGGCCGCACAGTGATCTCCGAGCAGGCACGGGCAGACGCGCGCCGCATCTGGGACTACCACCAGATGCACCACGAGCCACGGCCCTGCTCGGTCGCCATCGGCCTGGGCAGCCACGACCTCGGCGTGGCGACCACGACGGCGAACCTGTACCTGTCCGGCCTGGCGCCGCTCGTCGTCTTCACCGGCGCCAACAGCCCCACGACGCGCGAGCGGATGCCCCGCGGCGAAGCGGTGCACTACAAGGAACACGCCGTCGAGCTGGGCGTCCCCGAGTCAGCCATCATCGTGGAGCCCAAGGCGACGAACACAGGCGAGAACATCCGCTTCTCTCGCGCGGCCCTGGACGAGGCCGGCGCGGTGGTCGAATCGATTCTCCTCGTCGCCAAGCCGTACGAGGAACGCCGCGCCTACGCCACCGCACGCCAACTCTGGCCCGAGGTGGACGTCACCTGCGCCTCATCACCCATGACCTACGAGGAGTACGTCGACTCCATCGGAGACGAACACCTCGTCATCGACATGCTCGTGGGCGCCCTGCAGCGACTCATGATCTACCCGAAGCAAGGCTTCATGATCGAACAAGCAGTGCCGTCCGATGTCATCGAGTCGTTCGAACGCCTATGCCATGACGGCTTCACCAGCCGACTCACAAACGCCGCCTGGCACCGATGAGCAGTCCACTGCTCGGTTTCTGTAGCGGATGTGGTAGTTCGCGACGACGGTCGCATCCTGGTGATCCAATGCGCGGATAACGGCAGGTGTGATCCATGAGGCGGAGCCGTGGAGCTAGGAGATCCCCCAGGCCGGCACCCGCCGAGGTTATGGAGGCGGCGGGCGTCTGTGTCCAGATGGGCCACTTGGCTGGTGTCTACAAAAACACGACTCGCGGGGGCGTGGTGCTGGCCTTCCACGGCCAACCCGTCGGTGATGGGGAGCAGACGTCCCA
Organism: Streptomyces ochraceiscleroticus; assembly: GCF_000720485.1. Taxonomy (GTDB): domain Bacteria; phylum Actinomycetota; class Actinomycetes; order Streptomycetales; family Streptomycetaceae; genus Streptomyces; species Streptomyces ochraceiscleroticus. Next base: position 63,673 of record NZ_JOAX01000010.1, read on the forward strand.
CGAGTCGCAAGCCTTGTCCTGGCTAACGCATGAACAGGTGGCTGAGCGAATGAGCGAGGTCCCACGCCATTCGCGTCTTGGCCACACTCACCACCGACGGCCCACATCTCCGCGTCCACGACGGACACGCGCTCATCGTGGCTGCGTGCTGTATGGGTGGGAGCAGCTTCTGGGGCGCGGTCCGGAACTCGCGTCGAGCAGAAACAGGAGGTCACCCATGATCATCGCGAGCAGGGCCGAAGCCAGCCTGGCTTGCCAGCCAGCGTCCGACCCTGAGTACGCTCGCCCCCAACCAGCCAGGTCATCGGCCAAGGTAGCCCTGCCGACCTAGCGAGTCGGTTCGGCGTTGACTAGCCGTCGTCCAGTTGGGCAAGCTCCTAGGTGTGAGTGTCAGTGCCCTCTGAGAGAGTGTGAAGCACGGGGAGACCACCCCACCAGATGGCGGGAGGCATCATGGCGCGTCCGGAAGCTCTCTACGCGACTTCTCGCGTTTTCTCGGATCAGTGCATCGCTGAACCGAATGCCTGCCGTTGGTGTGGCGTACCTAAAGGCAACCACGGCCGACGGTGGGTCAGCACCGTCGGCATGCACAAGTGGGAGAGCCCTACGCCTAGTTTGCGCCTCGCTAGGATGAAGGCACGGCGCGTTCGGCGTTCTCAGCGGGCTCGCTAGTACCGGATGCTTCCTCCATCTGCAAGCTCAGCGCGTCGGACTTCTCGATGAGATAGTCGAATACCTGCCGTAGCTGTAGCGGGATTTCCGTTGGCTCACTGATCCAGCTAGCTAGGCCGAACATCATTTCAGCCTTTCCGCGTGCAGCTTTACTGGAATGCTCGGCGAAGAAAGTGCACAGCTTGTCGCTGAACTTTTTGCCGTCCCTGAGGGCTCCTACTTCTACTTTGTTCCATGGTTCACCATCATCCCGCGGCCATAGAGTGTCGGCAGCTGTGCACCAGGTGGCATCATCGAAGATGTCTTCAAATTCCATCGGATTGCCGATGTACTGGCAATGTTCTGTCGGATCAAGGCCGAAACGCTTCAGGCGGTCTTCATGAAAAAGATCCTTGCGATTAATGGTGCTGTCATTGTCAACAACAAACGCTACTGCGCGATTGTTGGCGCGAAGGAACGATGCGAAGTTCAGTGCTCCTTCATTGTTCCCGCAAGGCCACAGAGAGATCCCTGCGGACTGCAATGAGCGGCCAGCGTAAGTCCTAAATAGGACTGGAAATGCCTGTTGTTCTGTTACGCCTTCGACGCCGACAAAAAACCTCTCGTGGAGTAGAACGCTGTTGCGAAAGCCGAGAGCGACGGCCAGATCTGTTACTAGCTTCCGCTCGATGACGTCATCGGGTGTTTCCACGACTACGCGACATTTTGTGCTCCCGTCCGACTCGACTTGTACGATATCGCCGATGTCTACCCCATCAATGAGATTCAGTGAATGAGTCGCCATCATGATGCGAACGTTAGGGAAGCTACACTGTTCTCGGACCAAGCTCATTACGCGTCGTTGATGATTGTAGTCGAGATGAGTATCGGGCTCATCGTAAATAACGACAACGTCTGTATGGGTAAATGACTCCTGGTCGACCTCCTCCGAATGCTTGCTTTCCTTTAGTAGACCGCTTGAGGATTCCCATACCGCAAGAGACACCCTGCGGGCTCGACCGGCACCGGAGCTACCAAGAGCAACGGAGTTACCCCATGCATCTTCAAGGCGCAACTTGGGGTGGGCAAGCGTGGGGCGAATATTGATTTGCGGCTCAATCGTCACATTGCGTACCTGGCAACGCTCGGCGATGTGGTCACGAATACCTTGAGCATCTTCGGATAGCCTGGAAGAGATCTTCGCGCTGACCTCATTGAGAGTTGACGTAATCTCCTCGTCTGCGGCGTACTCCTTGAACCTGATCGCCAATGCGTCCTTAATGGCTGATTCGGGATCCGGTGCGTCATCTCCGCGGAAAATAAGGAGCGCTGGGAGTCGCTGCGCGATTTTATTTGGCACAGTAACCCACTCTTCTACTGTGTCAAAATCTAGAGCCAGGCGCTCTAGCGGCACTTTCCAGCTGGCCTTAGCGGATGCGGGGCCATCTGATTTCGTCTCAAAAGTCTTCGCTAGCTCTTTGAGCTCATTGATGGACAATTTGTCGAGCTGTCGGAGGCGTGCTTCAGCGCACACGCGCATCCGCATCTCAAGGTCCACACCCGTTCCTGGGCGGTACCTGCGGCGGATGGTGAGATGTTTTGGGATTTCAAGCTCTGCGACTTCCACTTCGGAGCATTCGAAATTCCCTGTTACGGTGATTTCTGCGGCTCGTCGGACTGTCGCTTTGCTCTCATTTAGTCCGGCCGTAGACGCAAGCAGAGTCAGGTCATCTTCCTCTGGTGCGTACTTCCCCAGCAAAAAAGAGAGAGCGGTGAGGGATGCCGACTTGCCGCCGTCGTTCGGCCCGACGAGGATTGTTGGACGTTTTACTGGGATATCCGCGACATCTTCCAGTGATCGAAAACCAGCGACACTGAAAGAGATGATCTGCATGTGCGGTCCCTTTAGCCAATGCGCGACATTGCTGCCCCTGTGGCAGTCAACGGTGTGTGTGAGCGTTGGGGAACAGCATGCCAGAGTTGATGCGCTTCGTGTCTGTATCCCCGTAACTAGCGACAAGCCCCGTGCGACCCATGTCATCCAGGGCAGGTCGCTGCTCGGCTGCACGCGTTGGGGCTGCGTGGCAGCCTGCTGCACCGTGGTACCGCTACGGCCGGCTTGAGTGACGGAGGTGCTGGCAGCGCTGCGGCGTGTGACGCCCTTTCATCGGCCACCGCTCTCGGTGGCTTGGCTTATGACGCCTTGCTGAGGCGGAGCGACGAGCACGCTGAGGGCCTGTGGCGGAGGCGAGGGGGCTGCTGACTCAACAGATGCGAACGGCGGCGCTCCTGGCTGATCCAGCGCGATGACCTAGGAGCTGGGAGGGCGCTACGTCAGGAGAGATTGGTCGAACTCGTAAAGCGAAGGTCGTCGGTTCGAATCCGACAGGGGGCTCCAAGCGCGTCAGTGCGCTGAACAGCGGAAACGCCCCGGACCGTGATCGGTCCGGGGCGTTGGTTTTTGGGGGTGCGGTCAGGCGGGGGCGCCTGTGTTGATGATGGCGAAGGTGGCGCCTTGGGGGTCTTGGAGGAGGGACATGCGGCCGGCTGCCATGTTGAAGGGGGGCTTGAGGACGTTGCCGCCGGAGCGGGTCAGGGCGGCGACCGTGCTGTCGGTGTCGTCCACCGCGAAGTACGGGAGCCAGTGCGGGGGCGTATCCGGGGGGAGGTCCTCGAGGGTGGAGAGGTTCTGCATGCCGCCGACCATGCGGCCGTTCGCCGAGAGGGAGTAGTAGGAGCCCTGTGCGCCCTCCATGGGGGCGGCGGTGAGGCCCAGCGCCCGGGAGTAGAAGGACGAGGCGGTGTCGGGGTCGGTGGTGTTGAGCTCGTTCCAGATGATCGCGCCGGGCTCGTTGACGATTCCGGCGCCGGGGAAGTCGCGGGCCTGCCAGAGGCCGAAGACGGCGCCCGTGGGGTCACTGATGACCGCCATGCGGCCGAGCGTGAGCACGTCCATGCCCGGCATGAGCACCTGGCCGCCGTTGGCCGTCGCCGCGTTCTCGGTGGCGTCCACGTCGGCGGTGGCGAGGTAGGTGGTCCATGTGGCCGGCGGCATCGGGTCGGGCAGGCTGCCGTCCGGGTTCCTCGCCGCCATGATTCCGGCGACCGGCTTGCCGTTCAGTGAGCAGACCGCGTAGCCCCCGGTCTCGGGCGGCCCGATCTCGCCCTGCCAGCCGAACAGGTCGCGGTAGAAGTCGAGAGCGGCCTGCTGGTCCGGGACCATCAGGTCGGCCCAGCAGGGTGTGCCGGGTGTGTACGGGTCGGTGACTGCCGGCATGCGGTGACCTCCATGGGGGAGCGGGCGTCCGGGGGCGCCACGCGCAGCTCTGAGCGGGCTGCTGGCTTCCCATCGGGGCAGCGCCCATATCAGTCAGGCACCTGCTCTCCGCGTGTGCACTTTCGCGGTGGCCATTCGGGCCCATGGTGTCGGCTGCCTGTCATGCGACCAGGGGTGGCGGTGGGGCCACCCACCCCCGTAACCCCACCCCTTTCCGCTTAATGCATATGATGCGCAAGTGCGGAATTACGGCATCAGAACGGCTACCTGCGACGACGTCGGCGCTGCGCGTGCCGTCATGCTCGACACCGTCTATCGCGACTTCGGGACGGGGTACGTGCCGCGGTGGCACGGCGACATCATCGATCCGGAGGGGGCCTATCTGCGGCCCGAGCGGCATACGTTGCTGGTCGCCGTGGATGAGGAGGACGGCGGCGTCGTCGCCACCGCCGCGCTCGATTCGCGCGGGCCCGCGCACCCGCCGAACCCGGCCTGGATCGCCGAGCGGTTCCCCTCGGGGGAGACGGCGCAGCTGCGGCGGGTGTACGTGCGGGCCGAGCACCGGCGGCGCGGGCTGGCCCGGCGGCTGGTCGGCGAGCTGCTCGACTTCGCGGCGGCGGCCGGCGGGTATCGCTCGGTCTATCTGCATACGGACCCGGCGGTCCCCGGTGCCGAGGATTTCTGGCGTTCGATGGGCAAGGCGGTGCTTGACGAGCGGGGGGAGCCCGGTGGTGCGCGGGTCGTGCACTTCGAGGTGCCCATGAGGGTGGCGTAGGGCGTGCGCCCGCGGCCGTATAGTTAATGAAAATCGTTGTCGTATAGTCTTTGGCTGCCGTACGCCCCGAACCCCACCCCAGAACGAGGACCATGCACACCGTTCGCCGCCGCCGGCTCATAGCCGGCCTGCTGGTCGCACCCCTGCTCTCGGGCCTGCTCTCCGGCTGTTTCGTCGCCAGGGACGGCTCGTCCTCGAACGGGTCGGCGGACGGTGCCCGGCTCAAGGTCGCCCTCGCCTTCCCGCCCTCCGAGAACTTCTCGCCGTACGGTGCCGACGCCACCCTGCTCAGCCGGCTCGGCGTCACCGAGGGCCTGACCAAGCTCGACGCCAACGGCGCCGCGTCCCCCGTGCTCGCCGCGTCCTGGAAGAAGGAGAGCGGCCGAAGCTGGCTGTTCACGCTGCGGGAGGCGGAGTTCCAGGACGGTACGAGGGTCACGCCGGCCGCCGTCGCCAAGGCCCTCGGCCACGCCACCAAGGCCGAGCCCGTGACGGCCGCGCTGTCGGGCGTCACGCTCACCGCCGAGCCCGTGGGCAAGGACCAGGTCCGGATCACCACCGCCGACCCCGACCCCGCCCTTCCGCTGCGCCTCTCCAGCCCCGGGCTGGCCGTACTCTCCGCGAAGGCGTACGAGAAGGCGGGGAGCGGCGGCCGGGTCAGCCCCGTCGGCACCGCCACCGGGCCGTTCGAGCTCACGAAAACCACCGGGGCCACCGCGGCCACCCTCGACCGCTTCGACGACTACTGGGGCGGTCTGGCCCAGGCGTCCGGTATCGACGCGAAGTTCATCGCCGACGGGACCGCGCGGACGAACGCGCTGCGCACCCATGACGTGGACATCGCCGAGGCGGTCCCCGTCTCCCAGGCCGCCTCCCTCGACAAGGGCAGCGGCCGCGAGACCCCCACGGCCCGGACGACGAGCCTTCAGCTCAACACCGAGTCCGGCGCCTTCAAGGACCCGGGGCTGCGCGCAGCGGCCCGTGAGGCGATCGACACCTCGGCGCTCGCCAAGGACGTGTACGAGGGCCATGCCGACCCCGGCGAGGGCATCTTCGGGCCCGCGCTGACCTGGGCGGAAGGCAAGCGCGGCAAGCCCGCCGGGCGGGCCGGGGCGAAGCGCCCCGACGGTACGGCGATCACCATCGGCACGTACGACAACCGGCCCGAGCTGCCCGAGGTCGCCCAGGTGCTCAAGCAGCAGCTCCAGAAAGCCGGGTTCGCGGTGAAGCTGGAGGTCCGCGAGTCGTCGCGGATCGAAGGGGACGCGCTGGCCGGGAAGTTCGACGCGTTCGTCGGCGCCCGTAACACCATGCTCGACACCGGTGATCCGGTCTCCGTCCTCGCCAGCGACTACACCTGCGACGGCAGTTACAACCTCGCCCAGCTCTGCGACAAGAAGGTCGACGCGGCCGTGCGGAAGGCCGAGGAGGCGGCCGACACCGGGAAGCGCCAGGACGCGGCGATGGCCGCCGAGGCCGCGATCCTCGGCACGGACGCCGTCGTCCCGCTCGTCCACCAGCGGATCATCACCGGCGTCGGCGGCTCCGTGGAGGGCGTGCTCCTCGACCCGTACGAGCGCACGCTGGTCGCCACCGGCACCCGGCGCTGAGCGGTATGAGCAGGATGAGGGGTCTTTGGCGACTCGCCCTCGCCGTCGCCCTCGTGTGCGGGATCGGGCTGCTGCCCTGGCTGTCGCGTACCGATCCGGCGCTGACCGTTCTCAAGGCGCGGGCGGCGGAGCGTACGCCCACTCCTGAGGTACTGGCGTCCGTCCGGGCCGACATCGGGCTCGACGCCGGGCCGTTGGCGCTGCTCGGCCGGTGGGCGGGCGGGCTGCTGCATGGGGACGCGGGGCGGTCGTGGATCTCCGGAGACGCGGTGCTGCCGTCGGTGGTGCACGCCCTGGGGTTCTCGCTGTCGCTGATGGGCGCGGCGATCGTGGTGGCCGTCGGTACGGCCGCCGCGGTCTGCGCCCGCACGCTGCGGCTCGGCGCCCGCCGCCGGCTCGCCGGGCGACGGCCGGGCGGCAGCGGCGCGGCCGTGCTCGCCGCGCTGCCCGAGTTCCTGACCGCGTCGGTGCTCGCCACCGTGGTCGGCGTGCACCTCGGCTGGCTGCCGGCGCTCGGCTGGTACGGCCCGCAGTGGATGGTGCTGCCCGCGCTCTCGCTCGGCCTGCCCGCCGGGGCACTGCTCGGGCGGCTCCTCGACGATCTGCTGCCCGGCGCCTTCGCCGAACCGTGGGCGCGCGCCGCGGCCGCCCGCGGCATACCGGAGGGGCGCATCGCGCGGCAGGCGCTGCGCCGCTGCGTGCCGGGACTGCTGCCGAACCTCGGTCTGTTCCTCGTGGGCCTGACCGGGGGCGCGGTCGCCGTTGAGCAGGTGTTCGACATTCCCGGGCTCGGGCGGTCGACCCTGCAGGCCGCTGTGGCGCAGGACCTGCCCGTACTGCAGACCAGTACGCTCGCGCTCGTCCTGCTCGCCGCCGTGGCCGGCGGGCTGGTCCGCCTCGTGGCCCGGCTCGCGCTCGGGCCCGCCCTTCGGGACGGCGCCCTGCGGTCCCTGCACGGCGCGCGGGAGGTCCTGCACGGCCCGAAACGGCCCGGGTCCGGCCGGCTGCCCCTCCTGTACGGCGCGCTGCTCGTCTGCGTCGTCGGGTTCGGGCTGCCCCGTGACCCGCTCGCTCTGGATACCGCGGCGCGGCTGGAGGTTCCGTCGTGGGCGCATCCGTTCGGTACGGACTCCCTGGGGCGGGACATGCTGGCCCGGGTCGCGCACGGCGCGCTCACGACCCTCGCGCTCGCCCTCGCGATCAGCGCCGCCGCCCTGGTCATCGGCGTACTGCTCGGCCTGCTGCCCCGGCTGTCCGGGCCGCTCGTCGACACGGTCAACGCCGTACCGCCCGTACTCGCCGGCCTCCTCGTCGCGGGCGTGGCGGGCAGCGGACCCGCGACGCCCGCGCTCGCCGTGGCCGCCGTCGCCTGGACCCCGCTGGCCGCCCACGCCGCCGCGCTGCTCCAACAGGAGCGCGCGACACTGCACTTGGCGGCGACGCAGAGCCTCGGCGCGAGCCGCTGGTACCTGCTCCGGCGCGAGCTGCTGCCTGCCGTCCTGCCGCCCGTCACCCGCCATGCGCTGCTGCGCCTCCCCGCCGTCGCGCTGTCCCTCGCCGCGCTCGGCTTCCTCGGGCTCGGCGCTCAGCCGCCGTCGCCCGAGTGGGGCCTGCTGCTCGCCGAGAACCAGCCGTACGCCGAGCGGGCTCCGTGGACGGTGCTCGCGCCGGCCGCCGTGCTCGCGCTGCTGGGCGCGCTGGCGGTGACCGTGACGGGCGGGGTGCGGATGCGGATGCCGCGGGTCCTGCGGCGTGCGCGGCGGGCGGAGGTGCCCGCGCCTGCGGCGGAGCCGGAGCCGGAGCCCGAGGTGCGGGAGGCCGTGACGGCCGGGGCAGCGGCCGGGACGGGTGCCGGGACGGTGGCCCGGTGACGGGGACTGCCGCCGCGCGGCGTTCCCGACGGACTCGCCGCGAACGGACCTGGCGGCACCTCTCCCCGCTGCTGCGGCTGCTGATCGCGACCCAGCTCGCCTTCAACATCGGCTTCTTCGCCGTCCTGCCCTTCCTGGCCGAGCATCTGGGCACGGCCATCGGCATGGCGGGCTGGCTGGTCGGCCTGGTGCTCGGCCTGCGGACGTTCAGCCAGCAGGGGCTCTTCGTACTGGGCGGTGCCCTGACCGACCGGTACGGCGTACGCCCCGTCGTCCTCACCGGCTGCGTCCTGCGGATCGCCGGCTTCGCCTGGCTGGGGTACGCGCAGCAGCCCTGGGCGGTCATCGGCGCTGTCCTGCTGATCGGATTCGCCGCCGCCCTCTTCTCGCCCGCCGTCGAGTCCGAGGTCGCCCGCCAGTCGGTGCTCTGGGAGGAGGCCGGGCACGGCCCCCGTACCCGCGTCCTGGGCCTGCTCAGCGTGGCGGGCCAGGCCGGTGCGTTCCTCGGCCCGCTCCTGGGCGCCCTCCTGCTGGCCGTCGACTTCCGTACGGCGTGCCTGGCCGGGGCCGGGGTCTTCGTCCTCGTACTGGCCGGGCATCTGTGGCTGCTGCCGCAGCACATCCCGGGCCGGGAGCGGGTACGGGCGCCGGGAGCGGTGCGCGAGATGCTGCGCAACCGGCGTTTCCTCGCGGTGTGCGGCGCTTACGGGGCGTACCTCCTGGCGTACAACCAGCTCTACCTCGCCCTCCCCGCCGAAGTGGGGCGCGCCGCCGGCTCGCAGTCCCCGCTGGCCTGGCTCTTCGCCCTCTCCTCGCTGCTGGTCGTCGTCGCGCAGCTGCCGGTCACCCGCTGGGCCGCCGACCGGCTCGACCTCCGCCGCTCCATGGCGGCCGGGCTGCTCCTCATCTCCGCGGGGTTCGCCGTGGTGGCCGCAGCGCGCCCGGCCGCCTGGACCGGCACCGCCGGGCTGCTGCCCGCCGCGGCCTTCGTGGTCCTCCTCACGCTGGGCCAGATGCTGGTCACGCCGGCCGCCCGGGCCTGGGTCCCGGACCTGGCACCCACCGGCAGGCTCGGCCTCTACACGGGCGCGATGTCCTCGGTCTCCGGGCTGCTCGTCCTGGCCGGCAGCGCCGCGACCGGCTCGCTGCTCGACACCGGGCTGCCGGCCCCGGTCCCGTGGCTCGTCCTCGCGGCGGTACCGCTGGTGGCCGTCGCGCTGCTGCCCGGCCGCTCCCGGGCCGAGCCGTAAAGACTCCCACCGCTCCCGGTCCGGGCCGGTAGTGACCCCCACCGCTCCCGGACCGAGTCGTAAAGCCGCGTACGTCACAAAGGCATCGGCAGCGCCGCCCCCTCCAGGTACTCTCGGCGCTGCCCGCGCGCCTGGTGGCCGCGGTCACTGAGTACCGCACGCGACTTTGAGCAGGGATGACAGGCATGGATCTGACGACTCTCACGCACACCGAACTGTCCGACCGGCTCGAAGGGCTCCGCAAGGAGCACGCCCGCCTCAAGGAGCGCGGGCTGCGCCTGGACCTGACCCGGGGCAAGCCGTCCGCCGAGCAGCTCGAGCTCTCGGAGCCGCTGCTGTCCCTGCCGGGCGGCGGCGACCACAGCGCGGAGGACGGCACCGACTGCCGCAACTACGGCGGCCTCAAGGGCCTGGCCGAGCTGCGCGCGACCTTCGCCGGCCTGCTCCAGGTACCGGTGGAGCAGCTCGTCGCCCTGGGCAACTCCAGCCTCGAGCTGATGTACGAGTCGGTGGTGGACGCCGTCCTGTTCGGCCTGCCCGGGGCGCCCGGCCCCTGGCAGCGGGAGGGGCGGACGGCCATGCTCTGCCCCGTACCCGGTTACGACCGGCACTTCGCGCTGTGCGAGAAGCTCGGCATCGACATGATTCCCGTGCCGATGACGGAGAGCGGCCCGGACATGGACGAGGTCGAGCGCCTCGTCGCCGACGAACGCGTCAAGGGCATCTGGTGCGTACCGAAGTACAGCAACCCCACGGGTGCGACCTACGCGCCGGAGACCGTGCGGCGGCTGGCCGCCATGGAGACCGCGGCGCCCGACTTCCGCGTCTTCTGGGACAACGCCTACGCCGTGCACCAGCTCCAGGGTGACCGCGAGCCGGTCGCCGACATCCTCGGCCTGTGCGCGGAGTACGGCAACGCCGACCGGGTGTTCGTCTTCGGCTCCACCTCGAAGATCACCGCGGCCGGCAGCGGCGTGGCCTTCTTCGGCTCCTCGCCCGCCAACGTCACCTGGCTGCTCGGCCACCTCTCCAAGCGGACGATCGGCCCGGACAAGATCAACCAGCTCCGGCACGCCCGCTTCCTGCCCGACGCCGAGGCCGTGCACGCCCACATGGAGCGCCACGCCGAGCTGCTGCGGCCCAAGTTCGAGCTGGTGGACGCCGTCCTGGAGAAGCGGCTCGGGGACACCGGCATCGCGTCCTGGACCCGCCCGCAGGGCGGTTACTTCGTGAGCCTGGACGTCCTGGACGGCTGCGCTTCCCGTGTCGTGCAGCTCGCCAAGGACGCGGGCGTCGCGCTGACCCCCGCCGGAGCGACGTTCCCGTACGGGAAGGACCCGCGCGACCGCAACATCCGCATCGCGCCCAGCTACCCCCGCCTGGAAGAGCTGGGCGACGCGCTGGAGGGGCTGGCGCTCTGCGCCGAACTGGCGGCGGTCGAGAAGCTGCTGGCGGGCTGAGAGCCTGTGTCAGCGGCGTAGTCGCCGCGTCCCGGCACGTTCGGCCCCCGGGCGGCTCCTTCCGGCGTAGATTCCCGGGCATGGCGACTTCTGAGGGGACGACGGCGGCTGCGGCGAGCGCAGGGGCGGCTGCGAGTACGGAGGCGGCCGCGAGCGGGAGTACGACGGGGCGCATCGAGGTGACCCGGGAACGTACCGAGGTGACCCGGGAGGACTACGAGCGGCGGATGGAGCGGGCCGGCCGGGCGGCCGCGGACGCCGGGCTGGCCGGCCTGATCGTCACGCCGGGCCCCGACCTGGTGTGGCTCACCGGCTACCGGCCGACCGCGGTCACCGAGCGGCTGACCGCGCTGCTGATCGCGGTGGGCAGCAGGCCGCGCCTGCTGGTGCCCGTACTGGAGCGGGCGGACGCGCGGCAGGCCGCGGGTGCCGGCGCGACGGAGGTCCTCGGGTGGCGGGACGGCGAGGACCCGTACGCCGTGCTCGCGGAGCTGCTGGAACCGCAGCGGCGGTACGGCATCTCCGACTCGGCGTGGGCGATGCACCTCCTGGGGCTGCAGCGCACCCTGCCGGGCAGCGCGTACGCCTCGCTCACGGAGGCGCTGCCGATGCTGCGCGCCGTCAAGGACGCGTACGAGGTGGAGCGGCTGGCGGCGGCGGGCGCTGCCGCTGACGCCACGTACGAGCAGATCCTCGAGGTGCCCTTCGGGGGCCGGCGGGAGTGCGACGTGGCGGCGGACCTCGCGCGACTGCTGGTCGAACACGGGCACAGCCAGGTGGACTTCACGGTGGTCGGCTCCGGACCCAACGGGGCCGACCCGCACCACGAGGCGGGCGACCGAGTCATCGAGAACGGCGACATGGTCGTACTGGACTTCGGAGGGCTGCTGGACGGCTACGGGTCCGACACCACGCGGACCGTCCACGTGGGGGAGCCGTCCTCCGAGGAGCGCAAGGTCCACGACATCGTGCGGGAGGCCCAGCAGGCGGCGTTCGAAGCGGTGCGGCCGGGGGCCGCCTGCCAGGACATCGACCGGGTGGCGCGGAAGGTGATCAAGGCGGCGGGATACGGCGAGTACTTCATCCACCGGGTCGGACACGGCATCGGGGTGACGACGCACGAGCCGCCGTACATGGTCGAGGGCGAACACCTGCCCCTCGTACCGGGGATGTGCTTCTCGATCGAACCCGGGATCTATCTGCCGGGGCGCTTCGGGGTGCGGATCGAGGACATCGTGACGTGCACGGAGACGGGCGGACGGCGGCTGAACAACACGGCCCGGGAGATGGGGATCGTGAGCTAGGAGGACAGCGAGGAGCGGCGGGCGGCGGAGAGGGCGAGGGTGGTCGCCTCGATGGCGCTGGTGAACGCCACTTCGCTCAGCACACCTGGTGCCGCGACCTGGTCGCCCGCCAGGTAGACGCCGTTGCCGCGGTCGATGGCGGGGCGGTCCCGCCAGGTGGTACCGGGCAGGTCCACAGCCCCCGTACGGCCGGTGGCGAGCGCGTCGCGGCGCCAGGTGACGCGCTCGCGCCACTCGGGGAAGCCCGCGTCCAGGAGGCGCTCGGCGCGCGCGATGCCGTCGGCGCGCGTCTCATGGGGAGCGATGCCGACCTGGCCCTGGAGGAGCTGCTCACCGGGCGGGGCGAGGGTGGGGTCCTGGGCGGTGAACCGTTCGATCCAGCCGGAGTGGTCGAGGTCGGAGACGATGAAGAGATCGGCGGGGCGGCGCCTGCCGGTCGTCGACCGGCGCTTCTTCGGGTACTCGCGCAGCGCCAGGTCGATCAGGGCCGTACGGGCGCTGCTCCAGGTCAGCGCGTCCTCGCCGAGCAGCGCGCGGGCGGAGTCGAGCCGGGTGGCGACGATGACGGGCCGGTCCTCGGGCAGCGCGTCGACCCGGGAGCCGGTCTCGATCCGTACGCCGAGGCCGCGGGCGTGGTCCGCCATCCGGGAGATGAGCGCGCCCCAACCCCCCCTTGATGTACCGGGCTTCCGGGTTGAGGCGCGTGGTGCGGTAGAGGATCCGGTGGGTGAACGCGGCCGAGAGCAGGCCGGGGTCGTGGTGGAAGGTGGCGACGCCGGTGTAGTACGCGGCGGCGCGCGCGGCCGGCTCCCCGACATGTGCGCTCGCCCAGCTCAAGAAGGACTGATCCACGGGGGCGTCCGTGCGGTTGCGGAGCCGGAGTAGGGCGAGGGGCGGTACGCGGCGCAGCTCGCCGTGGTGGTGGAAGCGGATCCGGGCGCCCTCGCGGAGGCTGAGCGGGGCGAGCGGCCCCAGGAGGCCGCGCTGCTTGAGCCAGGGGTAGTGCGGGCCTCGGTTGTAGAGGGCGTGCGGACCTTCGTTGGTGCGGTACGGCGCCTCGTCGGTACGGGCGCGGCCGCCGAGCGAACGGTGCGCCTCGTGGAGCGTGACGTCGGCACCGGCCTCGGCGGCGGAGATGGCCGCGGTGAGGCCGGCGAAGCCGCCTCCGACGACGGTGATGCGGCGGGGGTGGTGGGGCATGGCGGGTCTCCGTCCCGTGAGCTGCTGTGTCTGCCGGCCTTTGTCCCGTGGACGGGTGGGGGCGGGGGCGATGTGACATCCGGCGTGCGGTCCGCGTGCGCGGCTGGTCGCGCGGCTGCCGTACATGCGGTCATTTCCGCAGGTCAGCGCGATTGTCAGTGGTGGGGTGCACGATGGATCAGGACGGGGCGACGGGGACGAGAGCGGACCGATCGCGGGGTCGCGCGCGGATCGAGTGCGGAGAAGGGCGGTGGTCGGGTGGCCGGCCGGGGCGAGGACGCGGGGCGGACGGTGCGGGCCGTACGACGGCCGGAGGTGCGGCTGCCGGAGCTGGTGGCGTACGACGGAGGGGAGTGGGAGCCGGAGGGGGATTACGACGGACTGGAGTTCGCCGACGCGGACTTCGCGGGGCAGTCGGCGCGGGGCGCCCGCTTCCTGGACTGCGCGGTGCGGCGGTGCGCGTGGGACGAGACGGTGCTGACCCGGGCGCGTTTCATCGACAGCGTGCTGGAGGGGGTGCGGGGCGTCGGCACGGACCTCTCGCAGGTGTCGCTGCGCGATGTGGAGGTGCGGGACGCCCGGCTGGGCGGGACGCAGTTGCACGGAGCGGTGCTGGAGCGGGTCGTGGTGCGCGGCGGGAAGCTGGACTTCCTCAATCTGCGCAAGGCCAGGCTCCGGGACGTCGCGTTCGAGGACTGCGTGCTGGTGGAGGCGGACTTCGGCGGGGCCGAGCTGGAGCGCGTGACGTTCGACGGCTGCACGCTGGCGCGTACGGACTTCACTCAGGCGCGGATGCGGGACGTCGATCTGCGGGGCGCGGCGGCGCTGGACATCGCGCGGGGCATCGACCGGCTCGCGGGCGCGGTGATCAGCCCGTCGCAGCTCATGGACCTGGCCCCGGCCTTCGCGGCCGAGGTGGGCGTACTGGTGGAGTGAGGGGGAGTGATGGGGGTCAGACGCGGGGGAAGCGGGCCTGGAGGTCCCATACGAGCGGGTTGTCGGCCAGCCCGTCGTGCATGTCCGTGAGGTCGGCGATCAGGTCGTGCAGGAAGTCACGGGCCTCGCGGCGCAGCGCGGCGTGGTTGAAGCTGAGCGGAGCCTCGTCGGCCGGTACCCAGTCGGCGGTGACGTCGACCCAGCCGAAGCGGCGCTCGAACAGCATCCGGTCGGCGGACTCGGTGAAGTCCAGCTCGGCATGTTGCGGGCGGGCGGCGCGGCTGCCGTGCGGGTCGCGGTCGAGCCGCTCGACGATGTCGCACAGGGCCCAGGCGAAGTCCAGGACCGGCACCCAGCCCCAGGCCGTGGACAGCTCCCGGTCCGACTCGGTGTCGGCGAGGTAGACGTCCCCGCAGAACAGGTCGTGGCGCAGCGCGCGGGCGTCCGCGGTGCGGTAGTCCGTCTGCGGGGGGTCAGGGAAGCGCCGGGAGAGCGAGTAGCCGAGGTCGATCACGTAAGTGATGGTCGCACGTCGGTCGGAGTGATCGTTCCGGCACGGGCGGGGCATGACTGGGGGAGATGGGCCGTGGGACGGGCGGGGGTCAGGGCTGGGTGAGGATGCGGGGGCCGTCGTCGGTGATGGCGACGGTGTGCTCGAAGTGGGCGGCGCGACTGCCGTCCGCCGTGAGCAGGGTCCAGCCGTCGGCCCCCTCGTAGTACGCGCCGCTGCCGCCGGCCAGGAACATCGGCTCGAGGGCGAGGACGAGGCCGTGCCGGAGGACGAAGCCGCGGCCGGGCCGGCCGTCGTTCGGTACCGACGGGTCCTCGTGCATATGGCGGCCGATGCCGTGGCCGCCGAAGTCCGCCGGAATGCCGTAGCCGGCGGCGCGGCCGACGCTGCCGATGGCGTGCGAGATGTCCCCGATGCGGGCGCCCACCACGGCTGCCGCGATCCCCGCCTCCAGCGCGCGCCGGGTGGTGTCCATCAGCCGCTGGTCCTCGGGGCGTGGCGTGCCGACGGCGAAGGTGACCGCGGCGTCGCCCGTCCAGCCGTCCACGGCCGCGCCGCAGTCGACGCTGAGCAGGTCGCCGTCGCGCAGCCGGTACGAGCTCGGGATGCCGTGCACGATCGCGTCGTTGACGGAGGTGCAGAGGGTGGCGGGGAAGGGGGTGGGCGCGAAGGACGGGCGGTAGTGGAGGAAGGGGGAGGTGGCGCCGGCCTCGGCCAGCACCGACCGGCCGACCTCGTCCAGCTCGCTCAGCCGCACGCCGGGCGCGGCTGCCGCGCGTACGGCCGTGAGGATGTCGGCGACGACGCGGCCCGCGGGCCGCATGGCGTCGAGCGCGGTGTCGGTCTTGATCTCGACCATGGGGGAACCTCCGTGATGCCGGGCGCGGGCGTGGGTGCGGGCACAGGAACGACCTGCGGCGCCGGTCGCCAATTTTTATACCGGTATTTCTTTACCGGTATTAGTATCACGGGCATGGTCCGTACACCTCTGACTCCATGGGAACGCGAGCGCGGCGAGCGGCTGGGCGTGCTGCTGCGGGCGGCGCGCGGCGATCGCAGCATGGTCGAGATCGCGGCGGCCGCGGGGCTCTCGGCGGAGACGCTGCGCAAGATCGAGACGGGGCGCGCGCCGACGGCGGGGTTCTTCACGGTCGCCGCGCTGGGCGCGACGCTCGGCATCTCCCTCGACGAACTGGCGGCACTCGCCGCGCCGCCGGCCGAGGCCGAAGCCGGGGCCGATGCCGCCGGCGCGTCACCGCCCGCGGCCGCCTGAGCGCAGCCGCTACCCGTTCGGCAGGTCCTTGTGGAGGACCGTGCACGGGCGGGCGAGGGCGTGGTCCGTGCGGTGGTCGATGACGCGATAGCCGAGCGCGCGCCAGAAGGCGAGCCCGTCCGGGTTGGCATCCAGGGCGGCGAGCCGTACGCCGTCGTGCCCGGCCGCCTGCAGGCGCCGCTCGACGGCGGTCGCCAACCGGCGGCCCCGGCCGGCGCGTTGGAGGCCGACGTGGATCAGCAGCAGGCCGATCCAGGGGTACGGGTCGAGCGGGTCGGGGTGCTCGGTGAGGGTGACGGCGAGGCCGGTCAGCCGGCCGTGCTCGCCGTCGTCCTCACGGGCGATCAGCACCTCGGCGGCGGGGTGGGCCAGCTCCCCGTTGATGCTCGATGCGACCTCATCGCGCTGAAGGGCGTACGGGTCGGGGAAGTCGCCGCTGAGGGCGAAGAACGCGGCGTTGGACGCGTAGAGATCCGTCAGCTCGTCGAGAAGCGGCCCCGGCAGGTGCCCGTCGTGTGCGGCGAGGAGGGGCGAGAGCGGTTCCAGTACGAGTGGCATACGGCCCCATGCCGGCCGGGCGCGTGGCCGGGCGCGAAGGGGTTCCGCGCACGCCGAAGGCCCCGCCCCGCCCGCACGCAGGCCCCGCCCGCACGCACGCAGGCCGCGTACGCCGAAGGCCCGCCCGTCCCGCGCGAACGCAGGCCGGACGGGCCTCCCGGCAGGTCTGCGGCAATGACCGTCAGACGTTGACGCCGAAGTCCTGGGCGATGCCGACCAGGCCCGAGGCGTAGCCCTGGCCGACCGCGCGGAACTTCCACTCCGCGCCGTTGCGGTAGAGCTCGCCGAAGACCATGGCGGTCTCGGTGGCCGCGTCCTCGCTGAGGTCGTAGCGCGCGATCTCGGCGCCGCCGGCCTGGTTGATGATGCGGATGAAGGCGTTGCGCACCTGGCCGAAGTTCTGGCTGCGGTTCTCCGCGTCGTAGATGGAGACCGGGAAGACGATCTTCTCGACGTCGGCGGGCAGCGCGGCGAGGTTGACGTTGATCTGCTCGTCGTCGCCCTCGCCCTGGCCGGTGAGGTTGTCACCGGTGTGCACGATGGACTGGTCCGGCGTGGCCTTGTTGTTGAAGAACACGAAGTGCTGGTCCGAGAAGACCTTGCCGCTCGGGTTGACCGCGATCGCGCTCGCGTCGAGGTCGAAGTCCGTGCCCGTGGTGGTGCGGACGTCCCAGCCGAGGCCGACCGTGACGGCGGTCAGGCCCGGAGCCTCCTTGGTGAGCGAGACGTTGCCGCCCTTGGACAGGCTTACAGCCATGGGAGTGCCCTTTCCTCGTCGAATCATCGGGCTCCGTACTCCGGACGAAGCTACCGTCACCCTGCACAACGTCGGCCGGGGACCATGAGGTTCCAGCTTCCTTTACTTTCTTTGCCAAGCCCTGATGCCGTCCCGCCGACCGTCCCCGCCGGCCAACCCCGACGACCGTCCCGGCGACCGTTCCCGCGGCCGGGGAAATGCGGGTGACGGATCGGGGGCGGACGCGGGATCATGGGGGGCATGTCCGGGCCCTATGTCATCCGCGGTTCGGTCGTCCTCCCGGAGTCGGAGCTCGTCTGGCGCTTCTCACGGTCTTCCGGGCCCGGCGGCCAGCACGTCAACACTTCCGACAGCCAGGTGGAGCTGCGCTTCGACCTGGCCGCGACCGAGGCGCTGCCCGAGGTCTGGAAGGAGCGCGCGCTCCAGCGGCTGGGGGAGCGCGGACGGCTGATCGACGGTGGCGTGGTGTCCGTACGGGCGTCCGAGCACCGCTCCCAGTGGCGCAACCGCGAGACGGCCGCGGTCCGGCTCGCGTCCTTGCTGGCGGAGGCGTCCGCGCCGCCGCCGAAGCCGCGCCGCAAGACGCGGATCCCGCGCGGCATCAATGAGCGCAGGCTGCGGGAGAAGAAGCAGCGCGGCGACACGAAGCGCGGCCGCTCGGGCCGCGACTGGCACTGACCGGAGCCAGTACCGCGTACTGACCGGAGCCAGTACCGAGTACCGACCGGAGCCAGTACCGAGTACCGACCGGCGCCGGCGTCGGCGCCGCGCGCCCTAGCCCAGCTTCCGGTACCGCCCCCGGAAGTACGTCAGCGGGTTGCTCTCGATGTTCGGGGTGTGGGCGGTCAGTACGCGGCCGATGGTGAGGGTGTGGTCGCCGGCCACGACGCGCTGCTCCGTGCGGCACTCCATCGTGGCGAGGGCGCCCTTCACGAGTGCCGCGCCGGTCCGCTCGCCCCGTACGTGCGGGACGCTCGCGAAGAGGAGCCGGTCGCTGAAGCGGCCCTTCATGGCGAACTGGCCGGCGATGTTGCGCTGGCCCTCCGTCAGGACCGAGACGGCCCACAGGGGCTGCCGCTCCAGGATGTCGTCCATCCGTGAGTCGTTGCGAACGCTCACCATCACCAGCGGCGGGTCGAGCGAGACGGACATGAACGCGGTGGCGGTCATCCCCGCGTCCTCCCCGACCGGAACGCCGTCCCCGGCCGCGAGGTCGTCCTCGGCCGGATCGTCCTCCGGGTCGAGGGCGGTGATCAGTACGACCCCGGCGGCGAGCCGGGACAGGGCGGCACGGAACTCGTCGGCACTCACCCCACCAGCATGCGGGATCTTCTCCGGAGCAGGGCTGGTCTCCCGGTCGGTGTGCGGGTCGGTGACGTCGGCGGCAGGGTTGTTCGTGAACACGTCATGAACGCTAGACGGGACCGCGCGCTCCCCGCATCGGGCCCTGGGACCAGCCGCGTCCTAGGACCCCCGACGGAGCCGGGGCGCTCCAGAGGGCGGAATTTGCGTTCAGGAAGTTTACGAACACATAGGAGGAGATCCCGAAGAGGCGCCGGAAGGGCCCTGGGGAGACCTCGGTAACTTCACGGCGTGTTCTGTGACTTGAGTCACAGCGAGGGGTAATTGTTGACCCTGTGTACCGGGTGTACAGCTCACTGTGATTCAGTGGCCGTGGCAATCGGACGACTAGAGGACGACAAGAAGCCTGGAGTTGCTGTCGAGGTCTCAGGGAGAGCGAGCGATGGAGACCGAGTCGGAGCCATACGTCCGTCTTGCGACCCTGCGGCAGCTGCACCAAGTGGTCGCCGACCTGAACACCGCACGCAGCCTTGCGGACACCCTGCAGGCCGTCGCCGACGGAGCGATCAGCGGGCTGGGCTACGAGCTCGCCGCGGTCAATCTCGTACGGCCCGACGGCGACCTCGTGGTGGCCGCGGTCGCCGGTAGCGCGGGCGCCGAGGCGCTGCTGTCCGGCCGCGTCGGCTCCCGGGAGTCCTGGGAGCGCCGGCTGGCCATGGGGGAGCGCTGGGGCGACCTGTGCTTCATCCCGTACACCCAGGGCTGGGTGCTGGACGACGACGATGTCCCGCAGTGGCACACCGCCGGGCCCGCGCCGCGCTTCCCCGACGAGTGGCATCCGATGGACCGCCTCTTCGCGCCCATGTACGCGGCCTCCTCCGGGGGCGGCGACCTGCTCGGCGTGATCTCCGTCGACCGGCCGCGCAACGGCCGGCGTCCGGGCGCCTGGGGACGCGAGGCGTTGCAGATGTTCGCTTTCCAGGCAGCGATTGCGATCAGTAATGCCCGGCTTCGGGCAAACATGCAGCGCGCGCTGGTCCGTCTGGAGCGCGAGCAGCAGGCGCTGCGGGCGAGTGAGGAAAGCTTCCGGCAGGCATTCGAGTACGCGCCGAGCGGCATGGCCATCGCCGAGATGGGCGGCGACCAGCACGGCCGGCTGCTGCGGACGAACGACGCGCTGTGCCGGCTGCTGGGTCGGCCGGCGTCCGTGATGCGCCGCTACGCCTTCTCCGACCTGGTGCATCCGGAGGACATCGGGACGCTGCTGCGGACCTCGGCCGAGGGCGGCCGCGCCGAGCTGCGGCTGGCCCGCCGGGACGGCTCGTACGTCTGGGTGAGCCTGCGCAACAGCGTCGTGGCCGACACCGCCGACGGCCCGCGCTTCCTGCTCACGCACGTCGAGGACATCGAGGAGCGCAAGCGGCACGAGCTGCAGCTCGCGCACCGCGCCAGCCACGACGCGCTGACCGGCCTGCCGAACAGCGCCGAGCTGCGGACCCGGCTCAGCGCCCGGCTGTGCTCGCGGCCGCCCGGCACGGACGAGGCGGACGCGTTCGCCTCGACGGCCGCCGGGGAGGACGACGGACACGGCTTCCTGCCGGACGGCGGCGCCGAGGCGTTCGAGGGCTTCCACCTGGCCCGTACGGGGCCCGCGTACGACAGCCACGTGCACGCGGTCGCGCCGTCGGACGGGCCCGAGGACGACGGCGCCAAGGGGCTGGCCGTGCTCTTCTGCGACCTGGACGGCTTCAAGTCGATCAACGACCGCTTCGGGCACCACACGGGTGACGCGGTGCTCATCGAGGTGGCCCGGCGGCTGACCAACGGCGTACGGGACGGGGACACGGTCGCCCGGCTCGGTGGCGACGAGTTCGTCGTGCTGGCGGACGGACTGGGCAAGGCGGACGCCGAGGACCTGGCCGTACGCCTGCGGAACGCGATCATCCCGCCGATCCGGGTGGACGGCCGGGCCGTGCGCGTCGGCGCCAGCTTCGGCATCGGCTGGGCCGGCTGCGGCATGTCGGCCGAGGAGGTCCTGCAATCCGCCGACCAGCGGATGTACGTCGAGAAGCGGTCCCGCTCGAAGGCGAACCGGCGAGTGAGCTGAGGGGGCACCTCCCCGGGGCGGCGGGCTCCCCGGAGGGCAGGGGCGCCTTCGCGCCGCCCAGCGCCCCTCCGCAAGCCATGTGTCCGAAGTAACCTCCGGCCCGCCGCAGGCGCGCCCGCACCGCGCTGACCGCCGCCGACCCCGCCGGGCGCCCGCCGTTCACCGTCCTGTAGTGATCTTGTGGCCGTAGGGAACCGGCGTACGCAGCTCCGCACCGGGTAGGCTGCGCCGATGCGGCGCTGGCCGCCAGGGGGCCTCACAAGCACGTAGACAACGGTGCGTGTGGACATCACTGCACGTAGACATCAGTTTGCAAGACCGCTGGGGAGTGACGCGGAATGACGGCCGGTAGTAACGGCACGGACACGCCGGAGAACGACGATCCGTTCGGCTACCTCTACCGCTCGGAGGGCGGCGAGGCAGGCGCGCAGGGATCGGCGGGCGACGGCGCGGCGGTGCGGCAGCCGGGCGTTCCCAGGAGGTCGTACAACCAGGTGCGCGCGGTCGGCGAGCGCCAGTACGGCCAGCAGGCACAGCAGCAGGCGTACGGCCGGCAGAACGCGCACTACGCGGCGCCCGAGACGCTGCAGAACGGTGCGCCGCGCCAGGCCGCTCCGGCAGGGCACGGTGCCGGCGGTGCGGACCAGGGCCCGCGCCGCAACCGCAACGGCCTGCTCATCGGCGCCATCGCCGTGGTCGCCGTGGTCTGTGTCGGCATCGGCGTCGCGATGATCTCCAACAGCGACGACGACAAGTCCGCCGAGGCCGGCGGCGCCGGGTCGTCCGCGGGCGAGAACGTGGAGCCGAGCAAGAAGCCGTCCGACAAGCCGGCCGAGCCCGACCTGCCCAAGGCCGACGCGGGCAGCCTGCGGCTGGACGGCACGGCGACCACGGACAAGACCATTCCGGGGGCTCGTTCGGCCGGTGGTCTGTACGTCACCGGCATGAACACGCCGGGTGCCGCCGCCACCTGGAAGCTGGACGCGCCCAAGGACGGCCAGTACACCGTCTTCGTCGGGTACGGCGTGCCGGGCAAGGACGCCGACGCGACCCTGTCGATCAACGGCAAGGCCCGCGACTCCAAGCTCAACATGAAGAACTTCGCCGGGGCCAAGGAAGGCCAGTGGGACAAGGGCTGGACCCGGACCTTCGCCTGGATCGACCTCACCAAGGGCACCAATACGATCAAGATCTCCTGCGAGCAGGGGAACCAGTGCGACTTCAACCTTGATCAGGTGTGGTTGAAGCAGGGGCAGGTCACGAAGCCGTAGCGGCGGACCGCCGTTGGTGTGGGCGTCGGTTGCCGGCGCTCCCGCCGTCGTGGTTGCTCGCGCCCACGCGGCGGAGCCGCACATCGACGCCCCCCGCGCCCCTGAAGGCCGCTTACGCGGCCGCAGGGGCGTCCGTCACCTCGATCTTGGGGAGCAGCTCCTCGTACGTGGCGCGGTCGTACTCGCCGGCCGCCTCGGCCCGTACCGTCGCGGCCGACAGGGCCACCGCGCGGGCCAGCCGGTCCGGCCAGGAGAGCCCTTCCACCAGGCCGGACAGCAGCCCGGCCACCGCCGAGTCGCCCGCTCCCGTGGGGTTGCCCGCGATCCGCTGCGGCGGCGCGGCCTGCCAGGAGCCGTCCGCGGTCACCGCGAGCATGCCGTCCGCGCCCAGCGAGGCCGCGACCGTGTGCGCACCCCGGCGGCGCGCGTCCCGCGCCGCCCGCAGCGGCTCGTTGTGCCCGGTCAGCGACGCCAGCTCGGCGGCGTTGGGCTTGGCGAGGTCGGGCCGCGCCGCGAGGCCGCGGCGCAGCGGTTCGCCGCTGGTGTCGAGGAGGACGGGGACGCCGGCCGCGCGGGCCGTACGGGTGAGGCGCGCGTACACGTCCACGGGCACGCCGGGCGGCAGGCTGCCGCACAGGGCCACCGCCTGCGCGCCGTCGAGGAGTTCGCGGTACCGGGTGAGGAAGGCGTCCCACTCGGCGGGGGAGACGGTCGGGCCCGGCTCGTTGAGCTGGGTGGTGTCGCCGCCGGTGGTGTCCACGACGGCGACGGTGCGCCGGGTGGCGCTGCCGATCGGTACCAGCGCGTCGGTGACGCCGGTCTCCTGGGCGAGCATGGCGCGCAGCGCATCGCCGGTGCCGCCGCCGGCGAATCCGGTGGCGACGGTGTCATGGCCCAGGGCGGCGAGCACCCGGGCGACGTTCAGGCCCTTGCCGCCGGGGCGTTCGGACACCTCGGTCACCCGGTTGGTGCCGCGCGGGCGGAGCCGCGGTACCCGGTAGGTGATGTCGAGTGCGGCGTTCAGCGTGACCGTGAGGATCATGGTTCCCCCTCCCGCGCAGTGGTCGGACGGCCGTGGTCCACGGCCGCGTACGGACGAGTGCGCGAGCGATCATGCCATCGGCGACGGCAGTTGGCACAGAGCGCGGGTGCGGCCCGGGCCGCGGATGCGGACCAATCGGCCCAGCCCGGGCGGGGTGCCGCCCGGACGGTCCGCATCTGCTTCCTTACCCCGCCTGCGGTGGCCGTACCACCCACTCGCCCTTGCGCATGACGGCCACCAGGTCGTACGACGCGTCCAGTACGACCAGGTCGGCGTCCTTGCCGGGCTCGATGGAGCCGGTGCGGTCGTCGATGCCCAGCAGCCGGGCCGGGTTGCCGGACAGGGCCTGTACGGCCGCTTCGATACCGATGCCGTCGATCGTGACGGCGCGCTTGAAGGCGAGGTCCAGGGTGAGCGTGGAGCCCGCGATCGAGCCGGCGGTGGGGCCGCCGTGGATGCGCGCGACACCGTCCTTGACCTCGACCTCCATCGGGCCGAGCGGGTACATGCCGTCGCTCATGCCGGCCGCGCCCATCGCGTCGGTGATGAACGCGACGCGCTCCGGGCCCGCGTGACGGAACGCCAGCTGCAGCACGGAGGGGTGCAGATGGGTGCCGTCGTTGATCAGCTCGACGGTGATCCGCTCGTCCTCCAGGAGGGCCGCGATCGGGCCGGGGGTGCGGTGGTTCAGGCCCGGCATGGCGTTGAAGAGGTGCGTGGCGACGGTGGCGCCCGCGTCGATGGCCTCGCGCGTCGCGTCGTACGAGGAGTCGGTGTGGCCGATGGCCGCGATGACGCCGGACTCGGTCAGCAGGCGTACGGAGTCCAGGCCGCCGGGCAGTTCCGGCGCGAGCGTCATCATCTTCGCCGTGCCGCGGGCCGCGTCGACCAGCTTGCGGACGGCCGACGGGTCCGGGTCGCGCAGCAGTTCGGGCTGGTGGGCGCCGCAGCGGTGGGCCGAGATGAACGGGCCCTCGAAGTGGATGCCGGCCAGGTCGCCCTGCTCGACCAGCTCGGAGAGGACGGCCGCCTGCCGGGCCAGGTCGGCCAGGTCACCGGTGACGGTGGAGGCGGCCATGGAGGTGGTGCCGTGGCGACGGTGGGTGTCGGCGACCTTCAGGCACTCCTCGGGGTCGGCGGAGGAGAAGGAGCCGCCGCCCCCGCCGTGTACGTGCATGTCCACGAAGCCGGGGACGATCAGGTGCCCGGACAGGTCGACGGTGGTGCCGCCGGCCGCGGGGCCCACGGCGAGCCGGTGCCCGTCGACCGTGAGGGTGAGGCCGTCGACGACGCCCGCGGGCAGCGCCACCCGGGCGCCGCTGAGGATGGTTCGGTCCGCCATCAGGCAGTTACCTCCGTGGAGAGAAGATCCCGGGCCAGCAGTCCTGCGCCCAGGCAGCCGGCGGCGTCCCCGAGCGCCGCCGGAACGATCGGGGGGAGCGGCTGGAAGGTAACCCGCCGCCGGACCGCCTCCCGCAGAGGCGCGAACAGCGTGTCGCCCGCCTCGGCGAGGCCGCCGCCGATGATCAGGGTCCGCGGGTCGAGCAGCGTGAGGCAGGTGACCAGGCCGTCCGCGAGCGCGTCGACGGCCTCCTGCCACACGGCCACGGCCCGCGGGTCGCCGGACTCGACCGCTTTGGCGGCGTCCGCGGCCGTGGCGTCCGGGTCACCGCAGGCGGCGGCCCAGGCCCGGCCGACCGCAGAGGCGGAGGCCAGCGTCTCCAGACAGCCGCGCTGGCCGCAGCCGCACGGCGCGCCCTGGGGTCGTACGACGATGTGCCCGATCTCGCCCGCGCTGCCGTGGGCTCCGGCTTCGATCCGGCCGCCGATGCCGATGGCGGCCGCGATGCCGGTGCCCAGCGGCAGGAAGACGAACCGGTCGGCCCCCTTGCCCGCGCCGATCCGGCCCTCGGCGAGCCCGCCGGTGCGCACGTCGTGGCCGAGCGCCACGGGGACGCCGCCGAGCCGCTCCGAGAGCAGGGCGCGCAGCGGGACGTCCCGCCAGCCGAGGTTGGCGGCGTACACGGCGGTGCCGTCGGCCTCGTCGATGATGCCGGGGACGGCGACGCCGGCCGCCGCCGCGGGGAGGCCGTACCGCTGCGCCCCCAGGTCGCGCAGCTCGGCGGCGAAGTCGAGGATCGTGTCGACCACCGCCTCGGGGCCGCGCTCGCGTCCGGTGGGGCGGCGTGCCTCGTGCAGCAGGACGGGGGGCCGGGCGGGCGTGCCGTCGGAGGGCGGCGCCTCCGTACCGACGAGTGCGGCCTTGATCCCGGTACCGCCCACATCGAGCGCGATGACATGTCTCACGCGGAACAGTCTCCCGCGAGAAGCGCCGAGAGGTCTAGTCCACTGCGGCGCCGGTGGCGGTGCGTCAGGGCGGAGGGCCGGTTCGTGCGCCGTACATGGGGAGTTGGGCGGCGGGTCACGCGCGCGGCGCGGGCCGGTCGCCGGCGCGGCGCGGGCACGGGGCGGCCGGGCGGCCGTCCGGGGGAGGCCAGCATTCCGGTTCGCTGATGCGAAACGGAGACCTGCTTTGGTGTAGACCTTGTGAGGGTGTGCGGGGCAGACTCGCAGCTCAGCGTCCGACGGGGGGTGATCCCCGCCGCCGCGGCGCGTCCCGGAACGTACGGCACATCGGACTCAAAGGGCGGAACAGGGCAGCAATGGCAGTACAGCGACGCTACAAGAGCCTGGCGGCGGCGGGTATCGCGACGGCCATGACGCTGACACTGGCCTCCTGCTCCGGCGGCCCCGTCGGCAAGGACGACGTCACCCTGAAGCTGGTCGCCGCCGACTACGGCGACGGCGCCGCCAACTCCAGCAAGCACTACTGGCACGACGTGGTCGAGGCGTTCGAGGCCAAGCACCCGCACATCAAGGTCGACGTCGACGTCTACAGCTGGAAGGACGTCGACAAGGAGGTCGAGAAGCGGGTCAAGGCCGGCAACGCCCCCGACCTGGCCCAGATCGGCGCCTACGCCGACTACGCCGCCGAGGGCAAGCTCTACAGTGCCGACGACCTGCTCTCCATCAGCACCCAGGCGGACTTCACGCCCGGCCTCGCGGAGGCGGGGGAGTACCACCGCGTCCAGTACGGCATGCCCTTCGGGGCCAGCACGCGCCGCCTCTTCTACAACAAGAAGCTCTTCGCGCAGGCCGGCATCGACAGCCCGCCCAAGACCTGGTCCGACATCAAGCAGGACGCGCAGCTCCTGAAGGCCGCGGGCGTGAAGATCCCGTTCGCGCTGCCGCTCGGCCCCGAGGAGACCCAGGCCGAGACCATGATCTGGATGCTGAGCGGGGGCGGCGGCTACACCGACTCCATCGGCAAGTACACGATCGACTCGCGGCAGAACATCCGCACGTTCAAGTGGGTCAAGGACAACCTCGTCGCCCCGGGGCTGACCGGCACCGACCCCGCGAAGCTCAACCGGCAGGACGGCTTCAACGCCTTCGCGAGCGGCCAGGCCGGCATGCTCAACGGCCATCCCACGCTGATGCACCAGGCCAAGGCCAAGGGCATCGACTACGGCACCGTCGCGCTCCCCGGCACCACCGGCCCGGCCAAGTCCACCATGGGCGTCGCCGACTGGATGATGGGCTTCAAGCAGCACGGACACCGCGCCGAGATGGGCCAGTTCCTCGACTTCGTCTACAACGAGGACAACGTCCTGCGGTTCTCCGGCGATTACGGCCTGCTGCCGGTCACCGTCTCCGCCTCCCAGAAGATGCTCGCTGACGACAAGTACAAGAAGCTGCACAGCTTCCTGAAGCAGCTTCCGGAAGCGGAGTTCTACCCCGCCGACAAGACGTCCTGGCCGCTGGTCAGCAAGACCATCAAGGCGAAGATGGGCGGCGCGGTCGGCAAGAACGGTGACCCCGCATCGGTACTCACCGACATCCAGAACACCGCGGACGAGGCGGACAGCGCCACTCGCTGACGCCCTGCGGCCGGCCCTGCGGCCGCCCGGCCGGGTGATCAGTAGGGATGTCGTACCGCGGGGCTATCGTGGTCGGGTGGTCTCCGAATCGCCGTCCGAGCGGCTGTCAGCGCGCGACGAGGCCGTGCTCGCCGTGGAGCGCCGCTCCTGGGCCGGGCCCGGCGCCAAGGAGCGCGCCATACGGGAGCGGCTCGGCATCTCGCCGACCCGCTACTACCAGCTGCTCAACGCCCTCCTCGACGACCCTCGGGCGCTCGCGCACGACCCGGTGACCGTCAATCGCCTACGGCGGGTGAGAGAAGCCAGGCGGGCCCGCCGCTGATATCGCTGACGCCGGTGGCCCGACGGCCACGCACCTGCGGCGGGTGAGAGAAGCCAGGCGGGCCCGCCGCTGATCGGCCGTCATGGCCATCCGAAAGATCGTCGTACCGCCTCCGTACGCCCCGCCCCACCGATAGGCTCGGCCCCATGGGCAGCCCCGAGAACCTCCTCGCGCAGCCGATGACCGAAGCGGGCCGTGCGGGCCTGGCCGGCTTTCTCGCCCGGCCGGCCGACGCCGTCGTCGCGCTCGACTTCGACGGCACCCTCGCCGGCATCGTCCCCGACCCCGAACAGGCCCGCGCCCACCCCGGCGTCGTCCAGGCGCTCACGCGCCTCGCCCCGCTGCTGCGCGCCGTCGTGGTGATCACCGGCCGCCCGGCGGAGACGGCCGTCCGGCTCGGCGGCTTCACGGCCGTCGACGGCCTGGACCGCCTCGTCGTCCTCGGGCACTACGGCGCGGAGCGCTGGGAGGCCGCCACCGGCCGGATCGAGGCGCCCGCGCCGCCGCCGGGCGTCGCCGCGGCGACCGCCGAGCTGCCGGGCCTGCTGGAGCGCTCCGGGGCCTGGCAGGACAGGCCGGTCGACGCCGCGATCGAAACCAAGGGTGGCCGGGCCGTCGCCGTGCACACCCGCCGCACCGCCGACCCGCAGGGCACCTTCGAGGCGCTGCGCGCGCCGCTGGCCGCGCTCGCCGAGCGGCACGGCCTGATCGTCGAGCCGGGCCGCTTCGTCCTGGAGCTGCGCCCGCCCGGCGTCGACAAGGGCGTCGCGCTCACCTCGTACGTACGCGAGGTGGACGCCGGCGCGGTCCTCTACGCGGGCGACGACCTGGGGGATCTGGCCGCCTACGCCGCCGTCGACGCGCTGCGCGCCGAGGGCCTGCCCGGGGTACTGGTGTGCAGCTCGGCAACGGTGGGCGAGGGCGCCGAGGAACTGGCGGACCGCGCGGACCTGGTCGTACCGGGCCCGGCGGGCGTGGTGGAGCTGCTCACGGCCCTCGCGGAAGCGGCGATGCAGGCGCCCTGAAGGGGCGCGGGGAACTGCGCGACCAGCCACAACGGCGCGCTGGCCGGCAAACGCACAGCCCGGGGCACCCCGGAACCCGCGGGCCTCAGCCCCCCAGCGCCCGCAACTGGTCCAGGAACCACTGCGCCGGCGGCAGCGCCGTAGCCGCTGCCGCCAACCGCTTCGCGCGCTCCGCGCGCTCGTCCTGCGGCATCGTCAGCGCCGCGTGCAGCGCCTCGGCCGTGCCCCCGATGTCGTACGGATTGACCACCAGCGCGTCCTCCGCCAGCTCCGCGCAGGCCCCGGCCTCCCGGGAGAGGACCAGCGCGCAGCCCGCCTCGGACACCACCGGCACCTCCTTCGCGACGAGGTTCATGCCGTCGCGGATGGGGTTGACCAGCGCGACGTCGGCGAGCCGGTAGGCGGCCAGGGAGCGCGCGAAGTCGTCCTTGACGTGCAGCACGACCGGCAGCCAGCCGTCCGTGCCGAACTCGTCGTTGATCTCCGCCGCCAGCCGCCCGACCTCCTCGGTGTACTGCCGGTACACCGCCAGGTCCTGCCGCGAGGGGTAGGCGAACGCTATGTGCACCACCCGGCCGCGCCACTCGGGCCGGTCGGTCAGCAGCCGCCGGTACGCCTGGAGGCCGCGCACGATGTTCTTGGACAGCTCCGTGCGGTCCACCCGGACGATCGTCTTCCGCGGCGCGCCGTCCTCGCCGGTGCCGATCTGCTCCCGCAGGTCCGCCAGCCGCTCGTCGACGTCCGGCTGCCGGGAGCGCTCGCGCAGGAAGTCCGCGTCGGCGCCCAGGCCGTGCACCCCGAGCCGGGTGGTCCGGCCCTCGTACGTGACGCGCAGCCCCGCCTCCCCGTCTCTGGCGACCTCGGCGTCCAGCACCGCGGCGCAGCACTCCGCGAACGCGGCGGCCCAGCGGTGGGTCAGGAACGCCGCCCGGTCGCCGCCCAGGATGCCGCGCAGCACCTCGGCCGCCACGTCGTCCGGCAGCAGCCGGAAGTAGTCCGGGGGCGCCCAGGGGGTGTGCGAGAAGTGGCCGATGCGCAGGTCGGGGCGGCGCTCACGGAGCAGCCCCGGGACCAGCGTGAGGTGGTAGTCCTGCACGAGGACAGCCGCGCCGGGCGCCGCGGCCTCGGCGAGCGCGTCGGCGAAGGCGGCGTTGTACGCCTCGTACGACGCCCACTGGCCGCGGAACTCCGCGTCGAACGCGGGCTCCAGCGGCGTCTGGTAGAGCAGGTGGTGGACGAACCACAGCACGGAGTTGGCGACGCCGTTGTACGCGTCGGCGAAGACCTCGGGCGCGATGTCCAGCATCCGGACGGACTGTCCGCCGGTGTCGCCGGGGTCCAGCAGCCCGTCACCGGCGGCGGCCCGCCGGGCCGCCTCGCGGTCGCCGTCGCCGAGCGCGGCGCACACCCACACGGCCCCGGCGTCCGGCCCGATGGCCGACAGGCCGGAGACCAGACCGCCGCCTCCGCGCCGGGAGGTCAGCGTGCCGTCCGCCCCCAAGGAGTAGGAGACCGGACCGCGGTTGGACGCGACGAGAACCTGGGCACCTGAGCTGGAGGAGACCATGCCGATGACCTAACCCGCCACAGATCCGCTCAAACGTGCGGCCGCCCCTGCTCTCATGCCGCGCGCCGCTCCTCGTACTCCGGTATGCCGCGCATCGGCGGCCGCTCCTCGGTGTCCACGTCGGTCGTCCGCGGTACGAAGCCGCCCTGTTCACCGCGGTCGAACTGGGTCAGCCGGGGTCGCACGAGGTGCCCGCGTGCCAGCCGGAGCTGGGCGGTGCGGTAGATCGCCGCGGCCATCCGGCCGAGCGCCTGCCCGTCCTGGTGCCGGTGCTTGCGCACGCCCACGTCCACCTGCGCCAGCGCGTCCAGGCCCACCGTGTGCAGCGCGTCGACCAGCAGGCCCAGCTCGACGCCGTACCCGACGGGGAAGGGCAGCTGTTCGAGCAGCGAACGGCGGGCCGCGTACTCGCCGCCCAGCGGCTGGACGAAACCGGCGAGCTGCGGCCAGTGCAGATTGAGCAGCGGGCGGGCCACCAGCTCGGTGACCCGGCCCCCCTGGCCCGCCTTCGGGCCGCCGGCGCCCTCGCCCAGCGGCCGGTCGTACATCGCCTTCACGAACTGCACCTGCGGCTCGGTCAGCAGCGGCCCGACGATCCCGGACACGAAGTCGGCGGAGAACTCGCGCAGGTCGGCGTCGACGAAGCAGACGATGTCGCCGCTGGTGGCCAGCAGCGAGCGCCACAGCACCTCGCCCTTGCCGGGCACCGTCGCCAGCCGGGGCAGGATCGCGTCGCGGTGCACGACCCGGGCGCCCGCGGCGGCGGCGACCTCGGCGGTGCGGTCGGTGGAGCCGGAGTCCACCACGATCAGCTCGTCGACCAGCGGCACCGCGGCGGACATCAGGTCGCGGCGGATGATCTCCACGATCGTGCCGACCGTGGCCTCCTCGTCGAGCGCGGGCAGCACTACGCTGACCGTCTGCCCCGTGCGGCTTTTCGCAGCCAACAGCTGGTCGAGCGGTCGGTCGGCGGCAGACCAGGAGCGGCCGGCCAGCCAGCGCTCCACCTCTTCCAGCACGTATCCGTCTCCCTAAAGTGATCCATCTCGCGCATCGGACGACTATCTCAACCGTCCATGCCTTCGGTTACAGTCTTGAACAACGCGGATGACCACCGCATGCCGGGGTCACCGCTGAACAAACGCCTGTGTTTCGCACGCAGGCCATACCGCTCATCCAGAGGGGCAGAGGGATACGGCCCGTTGAAGCCCCGGCAACCCTCCAGCCGGTCTTGCCGCCAGGACGCTGATGTCCGCCGCGCGAGGCTCCCGGCTAGGGAAGGTGCCAAATCCGTCTCACGGCGAAGTGCGTCGTGAGGAAGATGAGGAGAAAGGGCCTCGCCTCCATGGCTGTGCAAGCTGCAGAAACTTCCACCGTCTCCCTCGGTCCCGCCGCCGCGCTGTCCTGCCGTGAGTGCGGTACGCGCTTCCCGCTCGGCCCGATCTTCGCGTGCCAGGAATGTTTCGGGCCGCTCGAAGTGGCCTACGACCTGCCGAGCGGCGACCCCGAGGGCCTGAAGAAGCAGATCGAGGCCGGTCCGGACAACATCTGGCGGTACGCGCCGCTGCTGCCCGTCCCCGCCGACGTGGCCGACAAGCCCAACCTGAACCCGGGCTTCACCAAGCTGGTCAAGGCCGACCGTCTCGCCGCCGAGCTGGGCGTGACCGGCGGCCTGTACGTCAAGGACGACTCCGGCAACCCGACGCACTCCTTCAAGGACCGCGTCGTGGCCATCGCCGTCGAGGCGGCCCGCGCCTTCGGCTTCACCACCCTGTCCTGCTCCTCCACCGGCAACCTGGCCGGTGCGGTCGGCGCCGCGGCGCGCCGGGCGGGCTTCCGCTCCTGCGTGTTCATCCCGCACGACCTGGAGGCCGGCAAGGTCGTCATGGCCGCGGTCTACGGTGGCGACCTGGTCGGCATCGAGGGCAACTACGACGACGTCAACCGCTTCTGCTCCGAGCTCATCGGCGACCCGCTGGGCGAGGGCTGGGGCTTCGTGAACGTCAACCTCCGCCCGTACTACGGCGAGGGCTCCAAGACGCTTGCGTACGAGATCTGCGAGCAGCTCGGCTGGGAGCTCCCGGACCAGCTCGTCATCCCGATCGCCTCGGGCTCGCAGCTCACGAAGATCGACAAGGGGCTCAAGGAGCTCATCGCGCTCGGCCTCGTCGAGGACAAGCCGTACAAGATCTTCGGCGCCCAGGCCGAGGGCTGCTCGCCGGTCTCGACGGCCTTCAAGGCCGGCCACGACGTCGTACGCCCGCAGAAGCCGAACACCATCGCCAAGTCGCTGGCCATCGGCAACCCGGCGGACGGCCCGTACGTGCTCGACATCGCCCGCCGCACCGGCGGCGCCGTCGAGGACGTCGACGACGAGCAGGTCGTGGACGCGATCAAGCTGCTGGCCCGCACGGAGGGCATCTTCGCGGAGACCGCGGGCGGCGTGACCGTCGGCGTCACCAAGAAGCTCATCGAGAACGGGCAGATCGACCCGGCGAAGTCCCTCGTCGTCCTGAACACCGGTGACGGGCTGAAGACGCTGGACGCCGTGGCGCCGACCACCGGCCCGACCGCGACCATCCGCCCGAGCCTGGACGCGTTCCGCGAGGCCGGCCTCGACAAGTAAGCGCCGCCCCGCCGGGCAGGCCCCGCACTCGTTTCCCCGGAACCCGGAAGGTAGAACCCCATGAGCGTCAACGTCCGCATCCCCACCATCCTGCGCACCTACACCGGCGGCCAGGCCGAGGTCGCCGCCGAGGGCGCGACCCTCTCCGACGTCATCGCGGACCTGGAGAAGAACCACACCGGCATCGCGGCCCGTGTCCTGGACGACCAGGGCAAGCTGCGCCGTTTCGTGAACGTCTACGTCAACGACGACGACGTGCGCTTCGAGCAGGGCCTGGAGACCCCGACGCCGGACGGCGCCGGCGTCTCGATCATCCCCGCGGTGGCCGGCGGCTGCTGAACACTCGCCCCCGGCGCACGCTCCTTTGTGCGCCCCGTGTGCGCCCCCTGTGCACCGTCTCGTGGGTGACTGCATACGCCTCCTGGAATCGCCCCGTCCGCAGCAAAAGCGGACGGGGCGATTCCATGTCGTTAAAGGCGATACAGTTGAGGTGAATCCTCTTCGCGCGCGTGCCCCACGCATATGAGAACGCGACAAGATGTGCCCAAAGTGTGTGCGTATTTTGTCGCGTTGATGAGCTATGCCCGGCCCGGCTTGCCCAGAATTATTGAGACTTCGCCGTAAATCGGCGAATGGTCGTGGGCAGAATTCTCGTCCGATTGACCTGTTGCGCTGGGCATCGGTGCAGATACATTCAGCGGCGGTCGACGCGTTCCGGCGCACACCCTCCTTGGGGGTGAGGTCTGACCCGGGTCCGCGGAGTGCGGTCCTGCGCAAGGGCCAGCAATAGGGGAGTTAGGAATGGCTCAGGGCACCGTCAAGTGGTTCAACGCGGAGAAGGGGTACGGCTTCATCGCGGTCGACGGTGGTGCGGATGTTTTCGTCCACTACAGCGCGATCCAGATGGACGGGTACCGCACCCTTGAGGAAGGTCAGCGGGTCGAGTTCGAGATCTCGCAGGGCCAGAAGGGGCCGCAGGCGGACATGGTTCGCGTGGCCGGCTGAGCGCCGACCGACTGCAGCGTACGGAGGCCCGTGCTCCCCGAGGGGGCACGGGCCTCTCGTTGTGCACGCTGCCTCAGGGGTGGTCTGGAGGGTTGTTCCGGTACCCAGGCGCTTGCACTCGAGGGGGTCGAGTGCTAATCATTGCGTTAGCACTCTGAAGGTGAGAGTGACAGAAGGACCGGGTCGGTGAGGCCCGCTGCCGGGTGGGGAAGGAACCACCAGGCGCAGGCCGTCCGTCGCGGGCGCCACGCGGTCCGGAGCAATCCACCCCTGTCCGGGAGGACCACTTCACATGGCCAAGATCATCGCGTTCGACGAGGAGGCACGGCGCGGTCTCGAGCGCGGGATGAACCAGCTCGCCGACGCCGTCAAGGTCACCCTTGGCCCCAAGGGCCGCAACGTCGTCCTTGAGAAGAAGTGGGGCGCCCCCACGATCACCAACGATGGTGTCTCCATCGCCAAGGAGATCGAGCTCGAGGACCCGTACGAGAAGATCGGCGCCGAGCTGGTCAAGGAGGTCGCGAAGAAGACGGACGACGTCGCCGGTGACGGCACGACGACCGCGACCGTCCTGGCCCAGGCCCTGGTCCGCGAGGGCCTGCGCAACGTCGCGGCCGGCGCCAACCCGATGGCCCTGAAGCGCGGCATCGAGCGCGCCGTCGAGGCCGTCTCCGCCGCCCTGCTGGAGCAGGCGAAGGACGTGGAGACCAAGGAGCAGATCGCCTCCACCGCCTCCATCTCCGCGGCCGACACCCAGATCGGCGAGCTCATCGCCGAGGCCATGGACAAGGTCGGCAAGGAAGGCGTCATCACCGTCGAGGAGTCCCAGACCTTCGGTCTGGAGCTCGAGCTCACCGAGGGTATGCGCTTCGACAAGGGCTACATCTCGGCGTACTTCGCCACCGACATGGAGCGTATGGAGGCGTCGCTCGACGACCCGTACATCCTGATCGTCAACTCCAAGATCTCCAACGTGAAGGACCTCCTTCCGCTGCTGGAGAAGGTCATGCAGTCGGGCAAGCCGCTGCTGATCATCGCGGAGGACGTCGAGGGCGAGGCCCTGTCGACCCTGGTCGTCAACAAGATCCGTGGCACCTTCAAGTCCGTCGCCGTCAAGGCCCCGGGCTTCGGTGACCGCCGCAAGGCCATGCTCGGCGACATCGCCATCCTCACCGGTGGCACCGTCATCTCCGAGGAGGTCGGCCTCAAGCTCGAGAACGCCGGTCTGGACCTCCTGGGCCGCGCCCGCAAGGTCGTCATCACCAAGGACGAGACCACCATCGTCGACGGTGCCGGTGACAGCGAGCAGGTTCAGGGCCGCGTCAACCAGATCCGCGCCGAGATCGAGAACAGCGACTCGGACTACGACCGCGAGAAGCTCCAGGAGCGCCTGGCGAAGCTCGCGGGCGGCGTGGCCGTCATCAAGGCCGGTGCCGCGACCGAGGTCGAGCTCAAGGAGCGCAAGCACCGCATCGAGGACGCCGTTCGCAACGCGAAGGCGGCCGTCGAGGAGGGCATCGTCGCCGGCGGTGGCGTCGCCCTGCTGCAGGCTTCCTCGGTCTTCGAGAAGCTGGAGCTCGAGGGCGACGAGGCCACCGGTGCCGCCGCTGTGAAGCTGGCCCTGGAGGCCCCGCTGAAGCAGATCTCCGTCAACGGCGGCCTCGAGGGCGGCGTCGTCGTGGAGAAGGTGCGCAACCTGGCCGTCGGCCACGGTCTGAACGCCGCGACCGGCGAGTACGTCGACATGATCGCCGAGGGCATCATCGACCCCGCCAAGGTCACCCGCTCCGCGCTGCAGAACGCCGCCTCCATCGCGGCGCTCTTCCTCACCACCGAGGCCGTCATCGCCGACAAGCCGGAGAAGGCCGCCGCGGGCGGCGCCCCGGGCGGCATGCCGGGCGGTGACATGGACTTCTGATCCACCCCTTCCGGGAACGGATCAGCAGTTCATCGCTGTACGAACCGAGGGCGGCACCCCCATCACGGGGGTGCCGCCCTCGGGCGTTTCCGGACCGCTGTTCGTCAGGCGGCGGGGTGGGCGATGAACGCGACTTCTTCGTGCTCGTCGTCCAGGGCGATGCTCAGGGACGCGTCCAGAGCACGGGCCAGGCGTCGCAGCAAGGGCAGCGTCGGCACGGTGTCGGCGCCTTCGATGCGGGAGACCTTCGCCTGGGCGAGCCCGGCGCGCTCGGCGACGTCTGCCTGGGTCAGCCCCAGCTCCGTGCGGCGGTCGTACACCGCCTTGGCGAAGGCCATCGCCAGTCGGATCTCCGCGCGCTCGGCCGTGGTTTCGGGCGACTCGACGTGTCCCTCGGCGAGTCAGAGGGCCGCCGGTTCCTTGGTCGATGGGGGCTCGGGGGCTGAGGTTGTGGGGGTGGCCTTGGTGCCTGACGTCGGGGTGTCGGTCGTGGGGGTGTTTGTGGTGGTGTTCAGGTCGGCGAGCATTTGCTTGCTGAAGCCGAAGAAGTATGTGGCCAGGAAGCCGACGACGTAGCCGGCGAGGAGGCCGATGGCGTAGATGAGGGCTGTGGTGGGGAGGTCGTGGTTGCCCTTGAGGAGGGGGAAGAGGGCCCAGCCGGAGGGGCCGATGGCGGTGGAGCCGACGGCCGTGCCGAGCTGGTTGAGGAGGCCGACGAAGGCGCCGCCGAATGCCCCGCCGACGCAGGCGGTGATGAAGGGGCGGCCGAGGGGCAGCGAGACGCCGTAGATCAGGGGCTCGCCGACGCCGAGGAAGCCGGCCGGGAGCGCCGACTTGATGGTCGTACGGATCGAGCCGTTGCGGGGGAGGCGGAGGTAGACGGCGATGGCCGCGCCCACCTGGCCCGCGCCCGCCATGGCGAGGATCGGCAGCAGGACCGTGTAGCTCTGCTGCTCGATGAGGGTGGTGTGGATGGGGATGAGGGCCTGATGGAGGCCGAGCATCACCAGCGGGAGGAAGAGGCCGCCGAGGACGAAACCGGCGAGCGCGCCGCCGTGGGCGAGGAGCCAGTTGGCGGCCGTACCGATCGCGGCGGACACCGCGCCCGCCGCGTACATCAGGCCGAAGATCGTCACCAGGCCGGTGAGCAGGACGGTGAGGGTGGGGGTGACGAGGACGTCGAGAGACTCGGGCACCCGTCCCCAAGCTCTCGACTTCGCTCGACTAGGGGAGACCCCATTTCGGCACAATTTCTCGATGTAGACGGCCAGCACCGCCGCGCCCAGCGCGCCCAGTACGCCGCCCTGGCCCGGGGAGAGCTTCTGGCCGAAGGCGGTGATGTCGGCGACGCCGGGGAAGACGATGATCGCGGCGACCGCGCCGCCGAGGATCGGGGTGCCGCCGAACTCCTTCGCCGTGTTGAAGCCGACGAACACCGCGATCAGGGCCATGAAGCCGGAGGCGATGGCGGTGAGCGCGGGGACCAGGGTGGGCAGCCAGCCGAGGTTGGTGAGCAGGCCGTTGATGCCGGCGATGATGCCGCAGCCGATGAGCGCGGGGATCAGCGGGACGAAGATGTTCGCGATCCTGCGGAGGAAGAGCTTGAAGGGGGTGGCGTTGGCCGCCTTGCGCCGGGCCTTGATCGCGGCGCCCTGGGCGGCCAGCTCGTCGGCGGTGGTGGTGGGGGCGGACGGGGATCCGGGAGCCGGCTCGGGGGCGGGGGCCGGGTCGGGCGCTGCCCTGCGCTCCTCCTCGACCAGCTCTTCGAAGACGGGCGTGACGCGGGCGACCGTACCGGGGCCGAGCACGATCTGGTACGTGTCGTCCTCGACCACCCCCATGACGGCCGGCAGCGCCTTGAGCGCGTCGTCCTGGACCAGCGAACGGTCCTTGACGCCGAGGCGGAGCCGGGTCATGCAGTGGGCGATGGAGGTGATGTTGGCAGCGCCGCCGACGAGGGGCAGGAGCGCGGCGGCGGTGGCGCGGTTCTTGTCCGGGGAGCCGGAGTTCCCCTGGGGAGATGCAGAGGTCATGTGCGAGGCGCTGTTCTGTCGGAGGGTGCGCCGCGGGGGCGCGGGGCAGCGGCGCCTCCCCGGGGGAGGAGGGCGCCGGGCGGTCAGCTTTCCTGGGCGGCGGCCTGGAGCGCGGCGCGCAGGTGGCCGCGGGAGTCGGCGAGCAGGCGGGCCGCGGTGGGACCGTCCACGGAGCCGA
The DNA here is from genome assembly GCF_000720485.1 of Streptomyces ochraceiscleroticus. Taxonomy (GTDB): domain Bacteria; phylum Actinomycetota; class Actinomycetes; order Streptomycetales; family Streptomycetaceae; genus Streptomyces; species Streptomyces ochraceiscleroticus. The sequence goes on from NZ_JOAX01000010.1 coordinate 101,443, forward strand.
GGAGCACCAGAATGGCGTGCTTCACCTCGCCGTCGGTGGCGGCGAGCGCTTCCTCGATCTCCGTGTCGGACGCGCCCGTGGCGAGCGCGACGATGCGGCGGGAGCGGGCCCGCAGCTTGTCGTTGGACGCGCGGACGTCGACCATCAGGTTTCCGTAGGTCTTGCCCAGCCGGATCATCGTGATCGTCGAGAGCATGTTCAGGACCAGCTTCTGGGCCGTGCCGGCCTTCAGGCGGGTCGAGCCGGTCAGCAGCTCGGGGCCGACGACGACCTCGATGCCGTGATCGGCGGCGGCCGCGAGCGCCGAGCCGGCGTTGCACGACAGGCCGACTGTCAGCGCGCCCTGGGCGCGGGCGTGCTCGACGGCGCCGATGGCGTACGGCGTGCGGCCCGAGGCGGAGATGCCGACCACCGTGTCCTCGGCGGTCAGGCCCAGCGCGTCCAGCTCGGCGGCGGCCAGGTCCTTGCTGTCCTCGGCGCCCTCCACGGCGGTGATCATCGCGGGCGGGCCGCCCGCGATCAGCCCGATCACTTCTTCGGGATCGGTGTTGAACGTGGGCGGGCACTCGCTGGCGTCCAGGATGCCCAGCCGCCCGGCCGTGCCGGCACCGGCGTAGATCAGCCGGCCGCCGCGGGACATGCGAGCGGCGATGCCGTCGATGGCGGCGGCGATCCTCGGGAGCTGCTCGGCGACGGCGGTGGGGACCGTGGCGTCCTCGCCGTTCATCGTGCGGGCGATCTCCAGGGTGGAGCGCTGGTCGATCTCGGCGAGCTCCGGCCGGAACGCCTCGGTGGTGAGGGTGTCGAGCTGGGCCCGCAGGGCGGTGTGGTCAGCGGTGGAAGTCATGGTGTGGGGGCTCTCCGAGTACGGCTGGGGGGAGTCGGGGGTGCGCGCGGGGCGGCGCTCAGCGGGGGCGGGGGGCGTGGCGGTGGGCCAGGGCCTCGTACGAAGCGGAGAGGGCGGGCGCCGCCGTTTCGTACGTGCGCTGGGCGACGCCGACGAAGAGGCAGTCGACGACGAGCAGCTGGCTCGTGCGCGAGGACATGGCTGCCGGGCGCAGCTCGCTCTCGCGCGCCGTGGACGTGGTCAGTATGTGATCGGCGTACGAGGCGATCTCGCCGTCCGGGCGGCCGGTGACCGCGATGGTCGTCGCGCCGCGGTCGAAGGCGACCCGCAGCGGCTCTATGACGTCCGTGGTGCGCCCGGAGTGGGTGATCGCGACGGCGACGTCGCCGGCCCGCATCTGCACGGCGTTGGTCACCGCGAGGTGCGGGTCGGAGTGGGCGTGCGCGATCAGGCCGATGCGCAGCAGCTTCTGGGCCAGGTCCTGGCCGACGAGGCTGGAGGCGCCGATGCCGTACACATCGATCCTGCGGGCGCCGGCGAGCGCGGCCACGGCCGCCTCCAGCTGGGTGGTGTCCAGCGCGGCCGCGGTGTCGGCGAGGCACTGCTGCTCTTCCTGCGCGAGCTTGGCGACCACGTCCGTGAGCGAGTCGTCGACCGCTATGTCCGCCGTGACGGCGGGGGCGCGGCCCGTGGCCTGCTGGGCCGCGAGGGCGGCGAGCGCGAGCCGCAGGTCGCGGTAGCCCGGGTAACCGAGCAGGCGGGAGGTGCGGACGACGGTGGCCTCGCTGGTGCCCGTGCGCTCCGCGAGGCCGGTGACGGTGAGCGCGGCGCAGCCCGCCGGGTCGGCGGCGACGGTCTCCGCGACCCGCTGCATGGAGCGGGTCATGGACGGCGCGAGGGTGCGCACCTTCGCCGCGAGGGCTGCGGGGGCGGGCGGGGTCGGGTCCGGCTGCGGCCGCCGGGCGGCGTCGGAGGCCGCGCCGGTCGTGGCCGGGGTGCCGGAGGCCGCGCCAGCCGTGGCCGGAGCGCCGGGAGCCGAGCCGTTGAAAGTTTCCTTCAGTCTGGTGCTCACCTCTGAAAAGTAATTTCAGTCACCCGTGGCGTCAACACCCCTCTGCGGCCTGTGGACAACTCCGGGCCGCCGGGAAGAGGGGAACGCGTGTGGGGCTCCGGCGTGTACGCGCGACAATGGGCACATGGAGTTGGAACAGGCGCTGCACGCCGCCCGGGCCCTGGTGATCGCCGATCTGATGGCGGGTGATGTCGCCGACGCGGACATCGTCTCGCTGGTGGAGGACGCGGTCGCGCACCGGCGGTGGTGGGTCGAGCAGTGGCCGGAGGGCGTGGAATTCATCGCCGGGCTCGTCGCCCAGGACGTCCAGGACTCGCTGCTGGAGCGGTACGGCCGCTGGCCGCTGTGTCCGGTGTGCACCGAAGGCGGCGATCCGCACGCGCTGGACGTGGAGCCGGAGCTGGGGCCCGACCCGCACTGGGTCTGCCCGAAGACGGCTGTCTCGGTGGCCCGGGTCGGCTCGCTCGGCGGGCCGCTGGGGAGCTGAGGGAGCGCGTGACGGTCTACATCGATCCGCCGACCTGGCCGGGCCACGGCCGGCTGTGGTCGCATCTGGTGAGCGACGCGTCGTTCGAGGAGCTGCACGCCTTCGCGGCCCGGATCGGCGCGCCGCGGCGGGCGTTCGAGCGCGACCACTACGACCTGCCGGCGGAACGGTACGCCGACGCCGTACAGGCCGGCGCGGTCGAGATCGGCAGCAAGGAGCTGGTCCGCCGCCTGACGGCCGCGGGTCTTCGACGTCCGAAAAACCGCCGGATCTGACCGCTTTCGTACGGCCCGATGCAGCAAGGCGGGGCGGCACCGGCTGAACCGGGCCGCCCCGCCCGCTGCGCGGAGCCGACGGTCAGAGGCGCTTGCCGCCCGCCGCGGCACTGCGGTCGTCCGCCGCGGCCTCGTGCGAGCGGTCGGCCCCGCGCGCGAGGTGCTCCTCCGAGGACGCGACCAGCCGGGAGGCCGCGCCCGTGGAGCGCTGCAGCCGGTGGGCGACGACGGTCGCGGCGACGGCGGCCGCCGCCAGCACGGCGCCGGTCCACGCCACGGCCGGGTAACCCCAGTGCGCGCTGATGACCAGGCCGCCCAGCCACGGGCCGAGCGTGTTGCCGATGTTGAAGGCGGCCGTCGTGGTGGCGCCGGCCAGCGTCGGCGCGGCGTTGGCGACGTTGAACATCCGGGCGTTCAGGGCCGGGGCCGTGGTGAACGCCGTGACGCCCAGCATCAGGGACAGCGCGATCGCCGCCACGGAGTTGTGCGCGGTGAGCGCGAGGATCGCCAGCACGAGGGTGGAGGCGATGATGCCCCCGAAGAGGGTCGGGAAGAGGTGCGCGTCGGCGATCCGGCCGCCTATGTACGTACCGATGAGCGCGCCCACACCGAAGAGCGCCAGCACCGTGGGCACCCAGCTCTCGGCGAGCCCGGCGGTGTCGGTGAGCAGCGGGGAGAGGTACGAGAAGAGCGCGAAGACCGCCGCGCCGTTCAGCGCGGTGGCGGTGAGCGCGAGCCAGACCTGCTTGTCGCGGTAGATCGTCAGTTCGCGGCGGAGCTGCGGACGGTCCTCGCCCGTGGGCACCTCCGTACGCGGGACGAAGGCGACCACGCCGACGAGGCCGATCGCGGAGAGGGCCGCCACGCCCCAGAACGCGGCGCGCCAGCCGGCGCTCTGCCCGAGCAGCGCGCCGGCCGGTACGCCCGCGATGTTGGCGATGCTCAGACCGCCGACCATCACGGCCATCGCGCGGGCGCGCGCGGTGAACGGCACCAGCGAGACGGCCACGGCCGCGCCCACCGCCCAGAAGCCGGCGCAGGCCAGCGCGCTCACCACACGGGAGATGAAGAGCACCGTGTACGAGGGCGCGAGTGCGCCCGCGACCTGGCCGAGGCCGAAGACGGCGAGCAGCGCGATCAGCGTCGTGCGCCGCGGGAGGCGGAGCGTGGCGGCGGCCAGCGTCGGAGCGCCGACCACCATGCCGATCGCGAAAGCCGAGACGAGCAGCCCGGCCTGCGGGATGGAGACGTGCATGTCCCGGGCCAGCGGCTGGAGGATCCCGGAGAGCATGAACTCGGAGGTCCCCAGGGCGAAGACGGACAGTCCGAGGATGTAGACGGCGATGGGCATACGGGCGCGTTCGGCGCGATCAGGAGGGGCAGGCATGACACGCATGAACAGCGTGAACACGCCTGACATTCCCGGTGGGTTCGCGCCGCCGCGTACGCCGTCCGCCGGCGGACGGCCTCGGACGGCCGTCCTAGAGCCCGTCGGCCCGGCTCAGGCGTCCGCTGCCCGCTCCAGCACGCCATCGCATACCGCCGTGACAAACGCCGACCAGGCCGCCGGGGCCAGGACGAGCGCCGGGCCCCAGGGGTTCTTGCTGTCGCGCACCGGGACCGCGCCCGGCGCGCCGTGACCCATCTCCACGCAGTCGCCGCCGCTGCCGCCGCTGTAGCTGCTCTTGCGCCAGCTGATGCCGGAGAGGTCGAGCGCGCGGTGTGCCGGGCGGCGGGCCGCGGCGCCTTCCGCGCCGTGGCCCGCCCCGTGGACGGCACCGTGCCGCGCGGGGTGGAACGTGTGTTGATCAATAACCATCGTGGTGATCCTTCGCCGCCGACTCGATGAGAACGAGGGACGCTTCGGGTGACAGTGCAGCGGCCCGGACGAGATCGTAAGCCAATCCGTACCGTTCCACATGCGAAGGCTCATCCAACATTTGCCCTGTTGCAAGGGCTTGTAGGTATGCGACGGGCGGTGCATCTGCAAATGTCATCAGCTTGAGGGAACCTTCGAGCGCCGCGTGGGCGCCCTCCGCGTACGGCAGCACCTGCACGATGACGCGATTCCGACGTATGAGTGCCGCGATATGAGTGAGCTGGGTGTGCATCGCGGCCGGACCGCCTACAGGACGGCGCAGCACGTTCTCGTCCAGCACCGCCCAGAACAAGGGGGTTGTTGGATCCTCGAGGACGCGGGCCCGGTCCAGCCGCGCGGACAGTAAATCGTCGATGACGCTCTCCGGAGCGACCGGGTGCACCGCGCGGAACACGGCCCGCGCGTACTCCTCCGTTTGCAGCAGCCCCGGGACGAGCAGCGGGGCGAATTCCCTGATCGAGATCGCCATCGCCTCGTACTCGGCGGCGTCCGCGAAGTGTTCCGGATAGCGGGAACGCTGGGCGGCTTCGACGTTCCGCTCGAAGAACCCGTCCGTGCCGAGGATCTCGTCGATCCGCCGTGCGTACTCCCCCTGTATCCGCCGTGCGCCCGATTCGAGCTGGCCGATGAACGACCCGCTCACGAACATCGGCGCCCCGAGCTCTGCCTGCGTCAGCCCCGCACTTTCTCGCTTGAACCGCAGCTCAGCGCCGTACAGCGCCCTCGGTGAAAGCGACGGATCCAGTTGTTTCGGCTTCGGCATGGCCCACTCCCTGTCGTGCACCTGGTGTTGTTGGATGTCACCCTCTGTCAAGCTTAACCCCGGACCGTCACCATATAGACACAAGCAGTAAGACGACACGGAGCGCGATGAGGCGCAGTGAGGCGCGGTGAGGCGCAGTGAGGTCCGCAACCGGAGAGGCGAGGTACCCGGTGACGCTCCCGGCGAAGGGTTCGTATGTGGTCGACACCCGGATCGGCAGGATCGGGGAGGTGATGGGGCACGAAGGGCCCTACGTACAGCTCCGTCCGCCGGGTGGCGGACGCGAGTGGGACTGCCCGCCGGCCGACGCCCGGGCCGCCACCCCGCGCGAACGTCTGGCCGCCCGGACGGCGCTGGCCAACGCGCGCAGCCGGGGGGAGCGCCGCTGAACGAGGCGCGCGAGAACGGCGTGTAATGAACGCGAGTGCGGTGCGCCCCGGACCCCGGCGCCCCCGCCCCGTCACCACCCCTGCTTCATGCCGTCAGAAGGTCGAGCTCCGTGGTCAGGTTCCGCCGGGCCAGCCGCTCCCATCTGTCGTGCCCCTCCGGCGTGCGGAACAGCCGCGGCAGCGCCAGCAGTTGACGCAGTACATCGGCCCGGCCCGCCCGGAACGCCTCGTCCGGCACGAACGCGAACTCCTCGCGCACCGCGGCGGCATACGCCGCGTACTGCTCCGGCGCCCCGGCCAGTACCGCCAGATCCGCGTCGCACAGCACCTCGCCGTTGCTGTCCCCCTCGGCCGGATCGTGCGTGACCGTGAGCCGCACGAGACGCGCCACCTCCGCCGTACGCTCCGCGTCGATCCCCAGCTCCGGCAGCGCCCGCTCGGCGAGCGCCGCACTGCGCTCCTCGTTCTCGGACCGGTCGGGGCGGTAGACGGCATCGTGGAACCACGCCGCGAGCCGTACGACATCGGGCTCGGCGGCGTGTCCCGCAAGCTCGTCGATCCGGTCCAGCACGGCGGCCAGATGCTCGGTCGTGTGATAGCGGCGCTGCGGCTCGGCCCAGCGCGCCAGCAGGTTGTCGGCGTACGGAGCGGGGTCGGGCGGCAGGGCGAGAGCGGTGCCGGGCACGGTCGCCGCATCGGCGTTCCGGAGCGCCAGGACGGCGTCTTGCCAGCGGCGGCGCAGGTTTTCACCCGGGTCGATGCGGTCCGTGCGGTCCGTCGGGGAGGAAGCCATACGACCATTGTGCGCATCCGGACGGGCGGCCTCACACAGGTGATCGCGCCGATCGCCGGAGTGCGCCGAGCGCGTCCGCGCCGGACGCCTTTCGCGCCGGATCGGTGTCGCTCCGTAGCGCGGGCATGCCGGGTGTGGCACCCTTGAGCACATGTCTAGACCAATTCTCGAGGTGATCGCGCTCGATGCCGCGGACGCCGCCGCGGCCGAGGCCGGAGGGGCGGACCGCCTCGAACTGGTCACGGACATGGCATCCGACGGACTCACCCCGCCCCGCGAGGTCTTCGCCGCCATCAGGGCCGCCGTCACCGTCCCGCTGCGCGTCATGCTGCGCGCGGCGGACGGCTTCGCCGCGGGCGACGCCCGGACGTTCGACGCGCTGTGCGCGGACGCCGCCGCGCTCCGGGCCGAGGGCGCCGAGGAGTTCGTCCTCGGCTTCCTCGCCGAGGACGGCGGACCCGACCTCGCCGCCGTGGACGCGCTCACCGAGGTGATCGACGGCTGCCGATGGACCTTCCACCGCGCCATCGACCGCGCCGCCGACCGCGACGGCCTGCGCAAACGCCTCGACGACCGGCCCGGCCTGGACACCTACCTCACCGCCGGCTCGGCCGCCGGCGTCGACGACGGGCTGCCGGCGCTGCTCGCCGAGGCGGCGCGCGCGGCGGCCGGCGAGCCCGGGTACGGCCCGCAGATCATGGCGGGCGGCGGCCTGACCCTCGCGCACGTCCCGCGGCTGCGCGCTGCCGGCGTCACCGCCTTCCACATCGGCGGCGCGGCACGCCCGGCCGGCTGGACGGCGCCGGTCTCCCCGGCCGCCGTACAGACCTGGCGCGCAGCCCTGGACGGCTGAGCGAGGCGCCGCCAGGGCCTCAGCCCGCCAGCTCCTCCGGAAGCGGCGCCGCGTGCACGACCGTCAGCCCGGACACCGCACGCGTGAGGCAGACGTACAGGCGGCGCAGCCCGGTCCGGTGGTCCGGCTCGGCGTCCACGAGCGCCGCCGGCTCGTCCAGTACCACGTAGTCGTACTCCAGACCCTTCGCGAGCGTGGCGGGCACGAGAGTGAGCCGGGCGTCCGCCGAGGTCTCCTCGCCGGGGTCGAGCGTGGCCAGCCCGGCTGCGGCCAGTGCCTCGCGCAGCGCCGGGAGGCGCGGCTCCGCGGCGATCAGACCGATGGAGCCCTCCTTGGCCAGCGCGTCGCGGCAGGCGGTGATCACCGCCTCGTCGAGCGCGTCCGCCGCCGTCGGGCGGATCTCGAAGTCGCCCGGGGACTCACGGATCGACGTCGCCTCGGAGAGGTCCGGCGCGATGGCCGGAAGCAGCCGTGAGGCGTACGCGATGACCTCACGCGGCACACGGAATCCCTGGGTCAGCTCCTCGACCACGGCGCCCGGCTTGCCCAGATGGGCCAGCGCCTCCTCCCACGTGTCCGTCGACCACGGGGTCGTGCCCTGGGCGATGTCGCCCAGTACGGTCGCCGAGCCCGTCGAGCAGCGGCGGCCCACCGCCCGGTACTGCATGGGGGAGAGGTCCTGGGCCTCGTCCAGCACCACATGGCCGAGCGAGTGCGTGCGCTCCACCAGGTCGTGCGCCTCGTCGATGAGGACGGCGTCGGCGGCGGACCACTTGGCGCTGCGGACGCTGCGGGCCGGCCGGGTCCACAGGATCGTCTTCTGCTCCTCGTCGGTGAGGACGCCGTCGGCGTGCTCGGCCAGGAAGTCCGCGTCGGACAGCAGCCGCAGGACCAGCTTCGCCGGGTCGACCGGCGGCCAGACCGCCTTGACGGTCGCCTTCACCGCGGCGTTACGGGCGACCGCGTCCTGCACCCGGTCGTCGGGCGCCTCACCCGCCCGCTCCATCTGGACGAGCACGGCGTGCGCGATGCGCTGCGGCAGCGCATCGCGTGCCGCGCCGTAGCGGATGCCCCGGTCCAGCAACTGCTGGACGATCTCCGCCAGTTCGTACGCGGGGACGCGCCAGCGGCGGGAGCCGCGGACCACCACGCACGCCTCGGTGGGCATCGTGACGTGGGAGCGCACGGCGCGGCGCAGCACCTCCGCCAGCCGCGCGTCGCCCTTCACGGTCGCGGCCGCGGCGTCGTCCGTACCGCGTACCTCCACGTGCGCCACGAGGTCATCGACCGTGGCCTGCTTGACCTCCAGCTCGCCCAGCGCGGGCAGCACCTGCTCGATGTAGTGCAGAAAGGACTTGTTGGGACCGATGACCAGAGTGCCGGCGCGGGCCAGCTTCTCGCGGTGCGCGTAGAGGAGGTACGCGACCCGGTGCAGGCCCACGGCGGTCTTGCCCGTGCCGGGCGCCCCCTGGACGCAGACGGTGCCGCCGATCCCGGCCCGGACGATCTCGTCCTGCTCGGGCTGGATGGTGGCCACGATGTCGCGCATCGGGCCCACGCGCGGCCGCTCGATCTCCGTCTGGAGCAGCTTGCTGGCGTGCTCCGCCTCCGCCGGATCGGTGAGGTGCTCGTCCTCGTACGCGGTCAGTTCGCCGCCGGTGTACCCGAAGCGGCGGCGCAGCCGCAGGTCCATCGGGTCCTTCTTGGACGCCCGGTAAAAGGGCTGGGAGACGGGCGCGCGCCAGTCGATGACCATGGGGTCGCCGTCGGCGTCGTGGACGTGCCGCCGCCCGATGTAGAAGTCCTCCCCCTCGGCGCCCTCCGCGAGGTCGACGCCGGGCGCGTGGAGGTAATCGAGGCGGCCGAAGAAGAGCGGGGTGTGGGAGAGGTCGGCGAGCGCCTTGATACGGGCGTCGATCTCGCCCTGCAGGATCTGGGCGTTGACCCAGTTCGCGGTGACGTCCTTGATGTTCAGCGCCTCGGCGTCCGCGCGCATGGCGCGGAGCGCGGCGCGGGAGGCGGCGAGGTGCGCACGTTCGTGTGCGAGGGGGTCGTCCTGGTCGTGCTTTTCCTTCTGGTCAGGGGCGTGCGAGGGCACGGCTTCGCCTCCGGGGAGCTGCGGTGGTCTGGGTGGCCGGCCGGTTTCCGTCCGGCGGGCGGCGCTCCGCGACGAGGGTCGGCGGGAGGCGGGCAGACGCGCGATTGTAGCCAGCACGCAGTGGCGGCGCGACCGAATTAAATAGGGCCCGAATCCCTTAGGGGTGGGCCGCAGGACGGTGCTTCCAGGGCCGTACTCCCGGCGACACGCGGATCGGTCGTTGGTCGGATGTGCGGCGACCGGGTGAATTCCATCATGGAGGCATGGACAGCCGAGAGATGAACAGCCAGATGAATGCGCCACCCGAACCGAAAACGGCGGCCCGTGCCCGGCAGGGTGCCAGCGCCGTGGCCCACGACCCGGCACACCGGCACCCCGTGGGCAGCGCCCTGCGGGCCGTGAAGGTCTTCGCGGGTACTGCCTTCAGTGTCGCCGTACTGGGCGAATACGCCGACGACAGATCTCCGATCACCACCCGGCCCGAGGAATGACATCCGGACGTCCGGAAAGCGTCACGAAACTTCCTGTGTGATCGATTAACGTCGCTGTAAAGGCTGTAAAGACTGTGCAAGCCGCATATGGCGACAAGGAGGGGTCACCCGCGTGTCTGCCGCCGACGGGAAGCCGATCCAGCGGACAACGCCCCTCGTGGGCAGGCCACGCACCACCCGGGAGCTGCCGGACGGACCGGCAGACCGCAGTACGGCGCCGCACCCCCGCCGTACTCTCCCCCGCCACACGCTCCCCGCGGCAGCGCTGCTCGCGGTGTCCGTGGCCGCGCTCGGCGTCGTACACCTCTTCGTACCGATGCCCACCTCCGACATACTCGTCTACCGGGCGATGGGCGATTCCGTCCTGACCGGCGGCGACCTCTACGGCTTCACGGTCACCGAGTGGCACCTCCCGGCGACCTACCCGCCCTTTGCCGCCGTACTGTTCGTGCCGCTGGCGCGGATCTCCCCCGGCGTGCTGGAGTTCGCCTCGGTACTCGTCAACGTCGCGCTGCTCGCCCTGCTGATCCACTTCTCCGCGCGGCTCGCCGGGCTGCGCGCCACCCACCGCGTGCCCTCGCTGCTCGTCGCCACCGCGCTCGCCATCTGGCTGGAGCCGGTGTACCAGACGATCGTCTTCGGGCAGATCAACCTGGCCCTGACCTGCCTCGTCCTGTGGGACCTCACCCGCCCGGACGGCGCGCGCGGCAAGGGCCTGGCCATCGGCATCGCCGCCGGCATCAAGCTCACCCCCGCGCTCTTCGCCGTGTATCTGCTGCTCACCGGGCGGGTACGGGCCGCGCTGGTCTCGCTCGCCGGATTCGCCGGCACGGTCCTGCTCGGCATCGTCGCGCTGCCCGGCGCCAGCGTCGAGTTCTGGACCGAGCGGCTCTACGAGACGGGGCGGGTCGGCGAGGCGTGGATCGTCGACAACCAGTCGCTCCAGGGACTCCTCGCGCGCCTGCTCCACACGACGCACCCGGGCGTCGTCTGGCTGGCCGGCGCCCTGCTGACGGCCGCGGTCGGGATGGCGGCGGCCCGCCGGACGGGCCTGGTCGCCGGCCGGGAGGCGTGGGGCGTGCTGTGCACGGCGCTCACCGCGCTGCTCGTCTCGCCGATCAGCTGGTCCCACCACTGGGTCTGGTGCGTGCCGCTGCTCGCCGTACTGGCCACGCACATCCGCCGGGACGCGTGGCGGCGCGCCATATGGGTCGCGCTGGCCGTGCTCTTCACCGCCCGCACGATGTGGCTCGTGCCGCACAAGGGCGACCTGGACCTGGTACTCCCGTGGTGGCAACAGCCACTGGCCGCGCCGTACCCCCTGCTCGGCGCGGCCCTCCTGCTCGCGGCGCTCTTCTGGCGCGGGGGCGTACTGACCGGGGTCGCGGCGGGCGCGCTGACCCGGCCGGGGGCGGCGGGGCGGGAGTCGGTACCGGCACCCAGGGCGCCGAGCTAGGGGTACGGGAGTCCGTACCGGGACCCGGTCACCGCGCTGGGCCACGGTCGCCGAGCTGGGCGCAGCCGGGCGTCGTAGCCAGGCTGACCGTTTCGCCTTGCTTCTCCCCCATGGGGGTGCAAAAAGGTCCCCTTCTCAACACAGTACTGGGGACCACTGACAGCGCTGGGGCCACCGACACCGCAGCCCCCCGCCCCTCACGCCCCCTCGTCCGCCAGCAGTTCGTGCGCGTCCACGATGCGGTACGCGTAGCCCTGTTCGGCCAGGAAGCGCTGGCGGTGGGCGGCGAAGTCCTGGTCGATGGTGTCGCGCGCGACGACCGAGTAGAAGCGCGCCTCGTGGCCGTCCGCCTTCGGGCGGAGCACCCGGCCGAGCCGCTGCGCCTCCTCCTGACGCGAGCCGAACGTGCCGGACACCTGGATCGCGACCGTCGCCTCCGGCAGGTCGATCGAGAAGTTCGCGACCTTGGAGACGACCAGCACGGACAGCTCGCCCTCGCGGAACGCGTTGAAGAGCTTCTCGCGCTGCGCGTTGCTGGTGTCGCCCTTGATGACCGGCGCGTCCAGGTGCTCGCCCAGCTCGTCGAGCTGGTCGATGTACTGGCCGATCACCAGCGTCTGCTCGCCCGCGTGCCGGCGCACCAGCGCCTCGGTCACCCGCTGCTTGGACGCCGTCGTGGCGCAGAAGCGGTACTTCTCGTCGCTCTCCGCCGTGGCGTACGCCAGCCGCTCCGAGTCGGTCAGATTGACCCGGACCTCGACGCAGTCGGCGGGCGCGATGTAGCCCTGCGCCTCGATCTCCTTCCACGGCGCGTCGAACCGCTTCGGGCCGATGAGCGAGAAGACGTCGGACTCCCGGCCGTCCTCCCGGACCAGCGTCGCGGTCAGCCCGAGCCGCCGCCGGGCCTGCAGGTCGGCGGTGAACTTGAAGACCGGCGCGGGCAGCAGGTGCACCTCGTCGTAGACGACCAGGCCCCAGTCGCGGGAGTCGAAGAGCTCCAGATGCGGGTAGACGCCCTTCCGCTTGGTCGTCAGCACCTGGTACGTCGCGATGGTGACCGGCCGGATCTCCTTCTTCGTACCGCTGTACTCGCCGATCTCGTCCTCGGTCAGCGACGTGCGCTTGACCAGCTCGTGCTTCCACTGGCGCGCGGACACCGTGTTCGTCACGAGGATCAGCGTGGTCGCCTTGGCCTCGGCCATCGCACCGGCCCCGACCAGCGTCTTTCCCGCGCCACAGGGCAGGACGACGACGCCCGAGCCGCCGTGCCAGAAGTTCTCGACGGCCTGCTGCTGGTACGGCCGCAGCGACCAGCCGTCCTCCGCCAGCTCGATCGGATGCGCCTCGCCGTCCACGTAACCGGCCAGGTCCTCGGCCGGCCAGCCCAGCTTCAGCAGCGTCTGCTTGATCTGCCCGCGCTCGGAGGGGTGCACCGCGACCGTGTCCGGGTCGATCCGGGCGCCGACCAGCGGCTGCACCTTCTTCGACCGCAGGATCTCCTCCAGCACCGGGCGGTCGGTGGTGGTGAGCACCAGGCCGTGCGCGGGGTGCTTGGAGAGCGTGAGGCGGCCGTACCGGGACATCGTCTCGGCGATGTCGACGAGCAGCGCGTGCGGGACCGGGTAGCGCGAGTACGCCACCAGCGCGTCCACGACCTGCTCCGCGTCATGGCCCGCGGCCCGCGCGTTCCACAGGCCGAGCGGCGTCACCCGGTAGGTGTGGATGTGCTCAGGGGCGCGCTCCAGCTCCGCGAAGGGGGCGATGACCTGGCGGCAGGCGTCCGCCTGCTCGTGGTCCACCTCCAGCAGCAGCGTCTTGTCGCTCTGGACGATGAGAGGTCCGTTCACGCGCCTCGCCTTTCGCTTCACCTGCGGACGGCCGGCGTCGCCGCACGGCCCGGCCGTTCGTACGGCCAAACGTCCAGTGTGCCGCATCGCGGCGAAAGGGGGGCCTGCGTCCACGGAGCGCGCCCCCCGGGCCGGGCCGGGATGGGCTCAGGACGCTGCGTCGTCGGCGAGCTCGGAGACGCCTGTGATGCGGTGCAGGGGGTACGTGCGGACCTCGTCGGCGGTGTGGTCGTACGCCGTCACGAAGCCGCCCTCGACCCGGACCGGGGCGATGACGCGCTGGCTGGCAGCGCCGTCGGCGTTGACGTAGCCGATCCACAGGGCCGAGTTGGTCAGCGCGGCGGCCTGCACGGTGGCGAGCGTCTCGGCGGACGTCGTACGGGGCAGCCGGCCCGGCGCGGGCGCCGCGGCCTCCGGGCCCGGCTTGCGCTCGGCCGTGGCCGCGAGGTCGCCCGCGCGGATGGCCCGCACGGCGGCCTCCAGCAGCGTCGTGTCGGGGGCCGGCGGGCCGTCGGGGACCGGGGCCGGGGCGGTGCGCGGCGGGGTGCGGTGGGCGTCGGCGCGGGCGATCACCACATCGCCCTCGGCGGACTCCGCGGCCGGCGCGTACCCCATTGCGCGCAGGCCCTCCAGCAGCGCGTCCGGGGCCGCCTGCGCGGCCAGCACGGTCGGCGCGAGGCGGCGCAGCCGCAGCCCGTCGGCGCGCCGGTCGGCCATGATCTCGTTCAGCAGCGCGTCGTCGTCGCAGCGGACGTACGCGGAGGCCGCGCCGATCCGCAGCACCCCGTGTCTGCGCGCCACGTCGTCGATCAGGTAGGCGAGCGGCTGCGGTACGGGCGTACGGGAGTGCGCCGCGAGGAAGGACTGGATGTCCGCGGCCGAGCGGCCGGCGTCCAGCCCGCGGCGCACCGAGCCGGGCGTGAAGCGGTACACCGTGGCGCCGCCCTTGGACTCCACGTCGGCCAGCAGTTCGAGCGCGTCGGCGAGCGGGCGCTCCAGGGGGCCGGGGGCGACGGCGGTCAGGTCGGCCTGGAGGAGGACGTGGTCCAGGGGGGTGGGCAGCAGCGGGGCGAGGGCAGCGGCGGTGGCCCGGTGAGCATGGGCGGGGTCGGCGTCCGGTGCCGCGTTCAGGAGCGCGCGGGTGTGGCCCGCCAGGGCGCCGCGGCCGGTGAGGCCGAGCAGCTCGGCCTCGTGGAGGGACCACAGGGCGATACGGGAGCGGAGGTCCTGCGGGGCGGCGTGTGCCGCGTGTGCCGCGTTCTGTGCCGCGTTGTGGTCGGGCGCGTGGCCGTTCTCCGGGGCGGCGTCGGGGGTGGCCTGCGCGGCGCCTCGGAGCGGCCGTTCCCAGCGCAGCCGGGCCAGTACGGCGTCCTGGGGCACGGCCGTGCCCGGCGGGAGGCCGCCGAGCAGCGCGAGGACCCGCCGCCGTACCTCCGGAGCGGGCGAGCGGTCCAGATGCGGGCCGAGCGCGGCCAGGGTGCGGCCCTTGGCGTCCGCGGTGCCGACCAGGCCGGCCGTACGGGTCGCGGCCAGCCAGGCGGCGGCCAGCCGTACCCAGCGCTCCTCGGCGGGGAGCTGCCGCCAGTCCTCGGCGGCGGGCGTGGGCGCGTACCGCTCGTCGGCCTCGCCGTCCGAGGCGATCAGCCCCGCCGCGTACGCCAGCTCCAGCCAGAACGCGGCGGTATGCACCCCGGTGTCCAGGGCCGTGGCGGTCCGCTTCAGGTCGCGGACGCTCAGGCCGCCGGCGCGCAGGACGGGCGGGCCGCCGAGGTCCCACTCCTTGAGCAGCTCGTCGATGGTGGCCAGCGCGGTGAACGCCTGGCCGGCCGCCGTACGGTCCACCATCTCCGGGTCGCGCGCGGTGGCCGACGCGAGGGCGGGCGGCTCCGGCTCCGGCGCCCGGTGCGCGCGCCCGGCGCGCAGATGCAGGGCGGCTTCCCGGGGGAGCACGACATTGCGCGCGCCCACCGGGAGCAGCACGCCGCGGTCCAGCAGCCAGCGCAGGTGCGGCGCGGGCTGCGCGGTCACCGCGCCGTACGGCGGGCCCCAGACGAGCCTGTCCAGTACGGCGTGGGACTCGGCCGGCGCGTCGTCGAGCAGCGCCGCCATGGCCTCCCGGTCCTCGAAGAGCGAGGTCAGCGCGGCGACGGCGGTGACCGGGTCGGGCGTGGTGGGCAGCCCGGCGGCCGTCACGATCTCCTGGAGGCGACCGGGCGACATGCCGGCGGCGGCCTCGGCGACGGTGGGGCCGAGGCCGGTGGGGGAGGGACGGGTGGCGCTCGGGGTGAGCAGTTCACGGGCGGTGCGGACGAGCCGGAGGCGGTCGTCGGGACCCCACACCAGGGCCTGCGCGCGGAGCGCCGCCAAGGCGTCCGGGAGGCGGCCGCGGACGGCTGCCCGCAGCGCGGAGTCCGTACCGGATGCCTCCTCGTCGCCCGTCATCAGCCCGGCGAGCGTGTCGTACGGGCACGGGTCCGGGGCGACGGCCAGCGCCTCGGCCGTCTGCAGCGCGAAGGCGTCCAGCCGCTCCACGGCGCGGACCACGGAGGCGCGGGTGCCGGCCCGGGTGGCGAGCTGGGTGAGATCACTCGGGACCGGGTTGAGCAGGTCGGGGCGGGACCGCAGCAGAGCGGACAGGTCGTCGTCCGGCCGGTTGCGCAACTCCTCGGCCAGCGTGCGGGGGGACGGATGGCTGCCGCTCATTCGCCCCACGTTACCGCCTGAGCGCGGACGGGCCGACGGTCCCGGGCCCGGCACCGGTGTCCGGGACCTGTGGAAAACCGGCATCGGGCGCCTGTGGAAAAGCGCGGCATCCGCGGCGCGCGGGGGTACCGTCGGAGCGGCGGGAATCGGCCTGGCGCAGGGGTGTTCGGTGGGGATCGAGAGTGATCAGCTTGTCTTCGACTATCTGAGCCGGGTCGGGGACCTGGCGCAGGGGCGGGGGCTGACGGCCAAGCAGCGGATGCAGCTCGTCGCGCGGCTGCGGACGGAGATAGACGCGAGACGGGCCGGGGGCGGCGGCCGCACCCTCGACGTCGAGCGCATCCTCGCGCGGCTGGGCACGCCGGAGGCGGTGGTGACCGCGGCGGTGAACGGCGGGGAGCCGGTGCCCGAGGAGCCGCCCGGCGGCGCGGCGGAGCGGAAGCCCGGCGCGCTGCCCTCGCTGCTGAAGCGGCCGGGCAAGTCGGTCGCCGTGCCCGCGCCGCGCAGCGGCGCGCAGCCGATGGTGCCTCAGCAGGGGGCCGCGCCGCCGCATCTGGCGGGCCTGGACGAGCTGGGCGACCGGGACGCGACGGACGAGGAGGAGCCGGACTGGTGGCGGGTGGCGGCGGAGCCGTACGCCGCGGGGGAGACCGTGCCGGGGTTCGTCGGCGGGATCGAGATCGCGGAGATACGGCGGCCGCCGGAGACCGACGAGGAGGACGAAGCAGAGGCGGCTGTGGAGGACGCCGGGCGGCGTGGGCTGCCGGGGATGCTGAAGAAGGCCACGGGGAAGGTGCTGCCGTGGCGGCGGGACGCGGCGGCCGTGCCGGCTGCGGAGCCTGTCGAAAAGGCCGAGGAGGCCGGCGAGGCGGTCGTGGCGCCGCGGCCGAAGCCCAGCCCAGTACTGCTGCTGGCGGTCGTCCTGCTGGTCGCGGGTGCGGTGATCGGGAGCTGGCTGGCGCTCGCCGCGGGCTGGCTCGTGGCGTACTCCTCGCGCAAGCTCTCGCGCGCCGAGGCGAAGTTCGCGGCCCTGGGCGTGCCCGGGCTGGTGTGCGGCTCGGTGCTGGTGTGGCTGTGGGGCCGGTTCGCTGGCAAGTGGGGCGATCACCTCGCCAAGGGGCAGTTGGGCGCCGAGCTGACCGATGTGCTGCCGGTGGTCGTGCGCGTCGCGGCCGTCGCCTCCGCCGCTTTCCTGGTGTGGCGGATGCGGCGACGGCCGCGGTGAGCGCGCCTTCCGTGCGGCGACGGCCGCGCTGAGCGGTCTGCGGCCTCGGACTCAGGCCCTTACTTCGTCAGGTCCTTCTGCAGCTCGTCGAGGATCTTGTCGGCGGCGGTGTAGCCGATGCCCTGGAGCCAGAGCTGGTCGGAGACGCGGAAGGTGTGGCCGCTCTTCACGGCTTTCATGTTCTTCCACAGCGCGCCGCCGGTGACCTGGCTCTCCTTGGACTTCTCGGGGCTGCCGTAGGCCGAGTAGAAGACCGCGTCCGCGTCGGCCCGGGTGATCTGCTCGGGCCCGACCTCGGTCATCAGGCCGTCCTTGGCGTTCTTCACCACGTCGGTGGGCGCGGTGCCGATGTCGTCCAGGAGGGTGCCGATGTAGCTCTGGCAGCCGTACACGCGGGTGTCGGCGCCCTCGACGAAGCGGACGACGTTGGTGGTCCTCTTCGCCGCGGCCTCGGCGCCGCCGAGCGCGTCGGTGACCTGCGCGGCGTGCTTCTCGTACGCGGCGGCCGCCTTCTTGCCCTCGGGGATCTTTCCGAGCGCGTCGGCGTGGGTGGCGAAGTTCTGCTTCCACGGGTAGCCGGTGGTCTCGGTCATCACCGTGGGGGCGATCTTCTTGAGCTGCTCGTAGCGCTGCCCGTCGCGGACCTTGCTGGTGAGGATGAGGTCCGGCTTCAGCGCCGCGACCGCCTCCAGGTCGGGCGACCCGATCGTGCCGACGTCCTTGATGCCCGCGACCTTCTCCTTGGGCAGGTACGCGAGGAACCCGGAGGCCACGTCGGCGTGCGTGGCGCCGACCGGCTTCACCCCCAGCGTGAGGACGGAGTCCAGCTCGGCGGTGTCCAGGACGACGACGCGCTTGGGGTCGGCGGGGACCTTCACGTCGCCCATGGCGGTCGGCACGGTGTGCGCGCCGTCGGCCGGCTTCGCCCAGGCGGTCTTCGGCTGGGCGGGGCAGTCGGTGGCCTTGAAGGAGCCGCCGGCGCTGTCCTTGGAACCGGTGGTGGCGCCGGTGGCGCCGCAGGCGGTCAGCGTGACGGCGGCCGCTGCGAGGACGGTGGCGGTGCGCAGAGCACGGGAGGAGAAGACCATGGCGGGCCTTTCGATGAGGGGAGCGGAAGGGTCAGCCGCCGGCGGGGGACTGCCAGGGCCGGCCGGGTACGACCAGCGGGGAGCCGGTCACGGGGTCGGGGACGACGACCGAGTCGAGGCCGAAGACGTCGCGTACCAGGTCGGCGGTCACCGTCTCGGCGGGCGGGCCCTGGGCGATGATCCGCCCGGCCTTCATCGCCACCAGGTGGTCGGCGTAGCGCGCGGCCTGGTTGAGGTCGTGCAGGACGGCGACGACGGTCCGGCCGCGCTCGTGGTTGAGCTGCCGTACGAGGTCCAGCACCTCGACCTGGTGGGAGATGTCCAGGTACGTGGTGGGCTCGTCCAGCAGGAGCAGGTCGGTCTCCTGGGCGAGGGCCATGGCGATCCAGACGCGCTGCCGCTGGCCGCCGGAGAGCTCGTCCACGGCCCGGTCGGCGAGGTCGGCGATGTCGGTGCGGGCCATCGCCTCGGTGACCGCCCGCTCATCCGCGTCCGACCACTGCTGCCACCAGTGCTGGTGCGGCTGGCGGCCGCGCGCGACGAGGTCGGCGACGGTGATCGCCTCGGGCGCGACCGGCGTCTGCGGCAGCAGGCCGACCGACTGGGCGATCTTCTTGGTGGGGATGCGGGCGAGGTCGGTGCCGTCCAGCAGCACCGCTCCCCGGCGCGGCTTCAGCAGCCGTCCCAGGGCCCGCAGCAGCGTGGACTTGCCGCAGGCGTTCGGCCCGACGATGACGGTGACGGCGCCGTGCGGCACGTCCAGGTCCAGCCCGTCGACGACGGTGCGGTCCTCGTAGGCGAGTGTCAGCTCGCGGGCGGTGAGCCTGCTCGCGGTGGGGTCGCCGGTGGTGGTCACGCTCTTCCTCCCGCGGCACGGCGGCGGACGCTGTGCCCTCTCACGAGCAGATAGATCAGGTACGGGGCGCCGATGGCCGCCGTCAGCACGCCGACCGGCAGCTCGGTCGGCGCGAAGAGCATGCGGGCCGGCAGGTCGCCGAGGACCACGACGCAGGCGCCCAGCAGCGCCGAGCAGAGCAGCGGTATCTGGGCCGTACGGGTCAGCCGGCGGGCGATCTGCGGCGCCAGCAGCGCCACGAAGTCCACCGGGCCCGCCGCGCCGGTGGCCAGTGCCGCCAGCAGGACGCCGAGGGTCGCGAGGCCCAGCCGGGTGCGGCCCAGCCGTACGCCGAGCGCCGTCGCGGTGTCGTCGTCCATCGAGACGGTGCGTTGCGCGCGGGCCGCCCACAGCACGAAGGGGACCAGCACGACCAGCGCCCAGGCGAGCGGGACGGCCTCGGCCCAGCCCCGGCCGTTGAGCGAGCCGACCATCCAGACCTGGGCCTTCTGGGCCACGAGGTAGTCGCCCTTGGTCAGGAAGAGCTGGGTGACCGAGCGCAGGGCGACGGCGAAGCCGATGCCGATGAGGACGAAGCGGGTGGCGTGCAGGCCGCCGCGCCAGGCGAAGACGTACACCAGCGCCGCGGCGAGCAGGCCGCCCGCGACGGACAGGTACGGCAGTACGGCGTACGAGCCGACGCCGAAGGTCATCGCGCCGACGGTCAGCGCGCTCGCGCCCTGGGTGATGCCGATGATGTCGGGGCTGGCGAGCGGGTTGCGCGCGACGGTCTGGATGAGCGCGCCGGCCACGCCGAAGGCGGCGCCGGCCAGCAGCCCGACGCACAGCCGCGGCAGCCGCAGCGTGCCGACCACCAGCTCGTGCGGCGAGGGCTGCCCGAGCACCACCTTGAGCACCTCGGCGGGCGGCACGGAGCGCTCGCCGAGCGAGAGGTACGCGACGCAGGCGGCGGCCAGCACCGCTGTCAGGACGGCGGCGACGGCCGCGGCCCGCCGGTGGACCAGGAAGGCGGCCCGGCCGGCGCGCAACAGCGCGTATCCGGCAGGGCGTATCGCGGCGGGGGAGGAAGCGGCGGAGGTCACGCGGCCACCGCCTTCCGCCGGACGAGCGTGACCAGGAACGGGACGCCGATCAGGGCCGTCATCACGCCGGCGGGCACCTCCGAGGGCGGGAAGAGGAGCCGGCCCACGGTGTCCGCGACCAGCACCATCACCGGGCCGAGCAGCGCGGCCATCGGCAGCACCCAGCGGTGGTCGCTGCCCACGAGGGCGCGGGCCAGGTGCGGCACGGCGAGGCCCACGAAGGCGACGGGACCGGCCGCCGCGACGCCCGCGCCGGTCAGCACCGCGGCGCCCAGTCCGCCCACGATCCGTACGGTGGCGACCTTCTGGCCCAGCCCCCTGGCGACGTCCTCGCCGAGCGCCAGGGCGTCCAGGCCGCGCGCGACGGCCAGTACCAGTACCGCGCCCACCAGCAGGAACGGCCAGATCTGCGCGGCCACCGCGGCATCCCGGCCGGTCAGCGAGCCGACCTGCCAGAACCGGAACTCGTCCAGTGCGGCGGCCTTCGTGGTGAGCACGGCCATGGTCACCGCGACCAGCAGCGCGTTGATCGCGGCGCCGGCCAGCGCGAGCTTGACGGGGGTGGCGCCGCCGCGGCCGCGCGCGGCGATCGCGTACACGAAGACGGCAGCGAGCGCGGCACCGGTGAAGGCGATGCCGACGTAGCCGGAGAGCGAGTGGACGCCCGCGAAGGCGATGCCCAGGACCACGGCGGCCGAGGCGCCCTGGCTGATGCCGAGGATGCCGGGGTCGGCGATGGGGTTGCGGGTGATGCCCTGCATCGCCGTACCGGCCAGCGCGAGCGCGGCGCCGACCAACAGCCCGACGAGGGTGCGCGGCAGCCGCAGGAAGAGCACGATCTGCGCCGCCTCGCTGTCCCCGCCGTACAGCAGCGCGTCGATCACCTCGCGCGGCGGGACGGCGCGGCTGCCGACCGCGAGGGAGAGGAGCACCGCGAGCAGCAGCGCGAGCGCCGCCGCGGCGGTCCAGCAGATGCGGCGTCGCGCCAGAGTTCTTCCGGGGCTGCCGGCCAGGGCGACTGACATCGGTTCCATTTCGCGGGAGCGCAGTGTTCAGATGGGTGCGTACGCAGTCGAGCGGAGGCGTACACCTGCAGAGGATGAAGGTAAGGCTACGCTAAGTGTACGGATCGTGGCCCTGAGAGCCAGAGGCACAATGGGTGCCATGGCCACGCACACCTTGACGGTCGGATTCGACCTCGACATGACCCTGATCGACTCCCGTCCGGGCATCAAGGACGCCTATACCGCGCTCTCCGCGGCCACCGGTACGTACATCGACACCGACCTCGTGACCACCCGGCTCGGGCCGCCGCTGGAGCAGGAGATCCGCAACTGGTTCCCCGAGGACCAGGTCGCCGAGATCGCCGACCGCTACCGCGCGCTCTACCCCGAGCACGCCATCACCGGCACGCTCGCCATGGAGGGCGCCCGCGAGGCGATCGAGGGCGTCCAGCGCCTGGGCGGCCGCGCCATCGTGGTCACCGCCAAGTACGAGCCCAACGCCAAGCTGCACCTGAAGCACCTGGACATCCACGCGGACGCGGTCGTCGGCTCGCTGTGGGCCGAGGGCAAGGCCGAGGCGCTGCGCGAGTACGGCGCGAGCATCTACGTCGGCGACCACACCGGCGACGTGCGCGGCGCCCGGGCGGCGGACGCCCTCTCGGTCGCGGTGGCCACGGGCCCCTGCTCCGAGGAGGAGCTGCGCGAGGCCGGCGCCGACGTCGTCCTGCCCGGCCTGGCCGCCTTCCCGGCCTGGCTGGAGGGCTACGTCGCGGACGCCTCGCGCGCCTGACGGCGCTGGGCCGCGATCGACCGCAGCACACCGGCGGCGGCGATCAGGAAGCCCGCGCCCATGAGCATGCACACCCAGTAGAAGACCGAGGGCAGCGGGTCGGACCCGAGGAAAAGGGGCGTCATCGTCGCGAGAGTGGCGAAGGCGCCAATAAGGAACACGATCGCGCCGATCCGGACGAGCAGGTCCCCGGCGCGCGGACCTTCGGGAGCCGCCGGGGTCGCACCCCGCACGGAAGGATTGTCAGACACACGACCAGGGTAAGTCCCCGGCCGGAAGCGCTGAGGAACCACCCGGCGACGTCTTGTCACCAGGCCCCGGACCATTAGCCTTGGGTAGCGGCGGGTCGCAGACCCGCTGCACTGCTATCCAGAGCTGTTGTGTGCGCAGCTACCCCAGATTTCCCGACGAGTACGAGGACGAGGACAGACGTGCCTACCGGCAAGGTCAAGTGGTTCAACAGCGAGAAGGGCTTCGGCTTTCTCTCCCGCGACGACGGCGGTGACGTCTTCGTGCACTCTTCGGTGCTGCCCGCCGGCGTGGACGCACTCAAGCCGGGCCAGCGCGTCGAGTTCGGCGTGGTGGCGGGCCAGCGTGGTGACCAGGCACTTTCGGTGACCCTCCTCGACCCCGCGCCCTCGATCGCGGCCGCCCAGCGGCGCAAGCCCGACGAGCTCGCGTCGATCGTGCAGGACCTCACCACGCTCCTGGAAGGCGTCGCGCAGCAGCTCGAGCGCGGGCGCTACCCGGACAAGGCACACGGCGGCAAGATCGCGGGCATGCTGCGCGCGGTCGCCGACCAACTGGACGTCTGAGCAGGGCCGGCCGTCCGAGCAGGGCGCAGCGGTACGGAAATGCCCCCGCGGTCTCCCGCGGGGGCATCCGTCATACGAACTTCAGCGCGTCCGGCGCGAGGGGCGGTACGAGCCCCTCGGCCGCGGCACGGGTGAGCAGCCCGCGCACCGCCGCGTAGCCGTCCTCACCCAGGTCCGCGCTGAACTCGTTCACGTACAGCCCGATGTGCTGGTCCGCGACGGCCGGGTCCATCTCCTGCGCGTGCTCCAGTACGTAAGTGCGCGAAGCCTCGGGGTCGTCCCACGCCATGCGTACGGACGTGGTGATCGTGCGGGCCAGCTCGCGCAGTCGCTCCTCGCCCAGCGAGCGCTTGGCGATGATCGCGCCGAGCGGGATCGGCAGCCCGGTCGTGGTCTCCCAGTGCTCGCCCATGTCGGCCAGGCAGGTCAGACCGAAGTTCTGGTACGTGAAGCGGGCCTCGTGGATGACGAGCCCCGCGTCGACAAGGCCGTCCCGCACGGCGGGCATGATCTCGTCGAACGGCATGACCTTGACCTCGCCCACGCCGCCGGGCACCTGGTCCGCGGCCCACAGCCGGAACAGCAGGTAGGCCGTGGAGCGCTCGCTGGGCACCGCGACCGTACGGCCCGCCAGGTCCGCCGGGGTGGCCGCGTCCTTGGTGAGCACCAGCGGGCCGCAGCCGCGGCCGAGCGCGCCGCCGCAGGGCAGCAGCGTGTACTCGTCCAGGACCCAGGGCAGCTCGGCGTAGGACACCTTCAGCACGTCCAGCTCGCCGCGCTCGGCCATGCCATTGGTGAGGTCGATGTCCGCGAAGGTGACCTCGGGCGCCGTGGCGCCGGGGACCTTGCCGTGCGTCCACGCGTGGAAGACGAACGTGTCGTTCGGGCAGGGCGAAAACGCGATCCTGAGCGCCTGGCTCATGGCGTGCTCCTCGAGGACAGGGCTCGCGGCAGATCGGCGAAGGCGGCGGTGAGGGCGGCGAGCGCCTCCCCGATCCGCCAGGCGGCGCGGTCCCGCGGGCCGACGGGGTTGGAGATCGTACGGAGTTCCAGCACCGGTACGCCGTGCGCGGCGGCGGCCTCGGCGACGCCGAAGCCCTCCATCGCCTCCGCGAGCGCGCGCGGGTGACGGGCCAGCAGCTCCTTGGCGCGGGCCGCGCTGCCGGTGACGGTGGAACCGGTGAGGACGGTGCCGGGCAGCGCGCCGGTGGCCGCGGCGACGGCCGCGACCAGCTCCTCGGGCGGGCGGTGCGCGTCGGTGCCGAAGCCCAGCGCGGTGACCGGCACGAAGCCGTCGGGGGTCTCGGCGCCGAGATCGGCGGCGGCGATCTCCTCGGCGACGACCAGCGAGCCGACGGGCGCGCCGGGCGCGAAGCCGCCGCCGATACCGGCCGAGACGACGAGGTCGTAGCGGTGGCCGCCGAGCGCGGCGGCGGTGAGCGCGGTCGCGGCGCCGGCCGCGGCGGCCGCCGGGCCCACGCCCGCGGCCAGCGCGTCGAGCACGTACGGGCCCTCAGCGGCGTCCGGGCCGTCGGACATGCCCCCCGCGGCGGCGGGGCGCGTGCGGTGCAGCTCGAAGCCGCCCGGTACGGAGATGCGCTCGGGACGTCCCGCCGTCGCGGCGGTGACCGCGTCGCGTTCGGCGGGGACGGCGGTGACGACCAGGATGTGCATCAGGGGACCGGGCGGCTCGGGCGCGGCACTCAGGACGAGGCGCGGTTCAGCTTGATGTTCCAGATGCCGGTGTACTTGCCGCCCTTGGACGTCATGATCGAGATCGTCGTGGAGTCCGACATCTGGCGGGTCTGCTGGTTGTAGAAGACCTGGTCACCGTCGACGGAGGTGTAGGTCTGCTTGCTGAGGCTGGTCATCGGCATGCCGTTGGACATCGCGATCCACCCCTGCTCGGCCATGTCCGGCTCGACGCCGAGGCGCACCTTGTCGCCGGGGTGCACGGTGAGCGTCTGGTCCGGCTTCGAGGTCAGGCACTTCTCGAACTTGGCCTGCTCCGCCTTTTCCTTGGCGGTGAGGTCGCCGAGGGTCTTGCCGTCCTCGTAGCAGGAGGCTTCGGCGGTGACGCTGTCCTGGCCGGCGGTCACGGTGGCCCGCGGCGTGGGCTGGTCACAGGCGGAGAGGACGAGCAGTCCCAGGGACACGGCGCCCGCGGCGGCGGCACGGCGGCCCTTGCCCCGGAGCGAGGAGGAGAACGCGGTCATGCGGGCAGGCTATCTGGCCGCCGGGCCTGTCCGTCGCCCGGGTACGGCGGGTGCCTGTGTCGGATGCCCGCGGTTACGCCACGCGGGCGCGTGCCGGGCCGTGGTGGCGGTCCGCGGTCAGCAGTCCCCGCACGGTCGTGGCGGCCGCCAGGGCCAGTACCGCCGAGGCCACCGACAGGCCCAGCACGCCGTGCAGCGGCAGCGCGATGCCCAGCCCGCCGCCCACCACCCACGAGAGCTGCAGCACCGTCTCGGACCGCGCGAACGCCGACGTACGGAAGGACTCCGGCACGTCCCGCTGGATCAGCGCGTCCAGCGACAGCTTCGCCAGCGCCTGGCACAGCCCGGCCGCCGCGGCGGTGGCGGTGACCACCACGCTCGCCAGGACGGCGTAGAAGACCGCGGCGGTGACCGTGACGCCCAGGGCCAGCGTCAGCACCACCGCGATGATCACCTCCGGGCCGCGGGCCCGCAGCCAGGCCCCGATCGCGGTGCCCAGCGCGTTCCCGGTGCCCGCCGCGACCGCCACCAGCCCCAGCGACGCCGCCGGATTCAGCCCGCCCAGCGGCTGCTCCCGCAGCAGGAACGCCAGGAAGAAGATGAGAAAGCCGGACAGCGCACGAAGTGCGGCGTTGGCCTGGAGGCCGTGCAGGACGGAGCGGCCGACCGTCCGCAGCCCGGGCCGGGGACGGCGCGCCCGCTGCCCCGCCGCCAGCGGCGCCGGCGCCTCGCCCCGCGCCGAGTCGACCTTGTGCGGCAGCGTGAAGGACAGGAACGCGCCGACGCCGAACACCACGCACGCGCCGTACAGCGGCCAGGCCGGGCCGAGGAGGTGCAGCCCGGCGCCCAGCGGGGCCGCCGCGCCGGTCGTCACCAGCCCCGCGAGGGTGACTCTCGAATTGGCCTTCACGAGGGAGAAGCGGTGCGGCAGCAGTCTGGGCACCACCGCCGAGCGCACCACGCCGTACGCCTTGGAGGAGACCAGCACGCCGAGCGCGGCCGGGTACAGCTCCAGCCCGCCGGTGGCCACCGCGCCCGACATGGTCAGCGCCAGCACCGCGCGGGCCAGCATGGCCCCGGCCATCGCGGCGCGCCGGCCGTGCGGCACCCGGTCCAGCAGCGGCCCGACGACGGGCGCGAGGAGGGCGAAGGGGGCCATGGTGACCGCGAGGTACAGGGCCACCCGGCCGCGCGCCTGGTCCGTGGGGACGGAGAAGAAGACCGTCGAGGCGAGCGCGACGGTGATCAGCATGTCGCCCGCGGAATTCACCGCGTGCAGCTCGATCAGCTTGCCGAGGCCCGACTCGCCCGCGCCGTGCGCGTGTGTCGCCCGGCGGATGCCGCGCCCGGTGGCGGCGAAGGGCCGGCGCACGGCGGCACCGGCGGTCCGGCACGCGCGGCCTGCGCGCCCCGCGGCCCGGCCCGCGCCACGGACCGGGCCGCCTCTGCCCTTGGTCGATGCCCTGGCGGCGGCCACGTCGTCATACTGCCCCAAACGCTGCGCCAACTCGCCCAACTGATGGCAGTTTCCATGAGTTTCGATGGGTTTTCATGGGGTCCTGCCCGGGTTCTGCGGGCGTGGCGGAGGGGCCAGTGGCGGCTGCCGGTGACATTTGCCGCTCCCGCCGGGGGGTCGTACACGATTGAAGGGGTAGCGTGTGTAGCGCGCCACCGGCGGTCGCTCTTGGCCGCGCGCCTTGCCGCGATCCCGCAGAATGGTTCGTAGAGGCGCGCTGCTTCTGGAGGGCTGATCGGGCGCGGACGTCGACGCGGTCCCCAGGTCCGCTCCGCCCGCCCCGGCCCGTCGGTCGTCCGGACAGGATCAGGACGGCTCCGGCCGGCGCGCTCGTGAGACGGCGTGGAAGAGAGAATCGATTCTTGTGAGTGCTGCGATGCGAAGCCGTACGCCCGACCGCCTCTGCGCCGAGGCCGTCGAACTCGCCCGTGAGGCGGCCGAGGAGGCCGCCCTGCCGGGCATGGTCGGTGAGCACGTCGACGCCGTGGCCGACGGGGACCGCGTTGTCACCCATTTGTTCGAATGCAGGGAGCCGGGTTACCGCGGCTGGCGCTGGGCCGTGACGGTCGCCCGCGCCTCCCGGGCCAAGGTCGTCACCCTCGACGAGTCGGTGCTGCTGCCCGGGCCCGACGCGCTGCTGGCCCCGGAGTGGGTGCCGTGGAGCGAGCGGCTGCGCCCCGGCGACATGGGCCCGGGCGACCTGCTGCCCACGGAGGCGGACGACCTGCGGCTGGAGCCCGGGTTCGCCGCCGACGAGAACTTCGGCGACAACGGCGGCGTGGGCGTGTCGCCGGTCGCGCCCGGCTCGTCGGACGCCGCGGCGGCCGGCCCGAGCGCGGCGGACCTCGTGGACGCGGCACGGGCCGCGCAGCGGGGCGACGGGGCCGCGGACACCACGCGGGCCGACGAGGCCGCCGAGGCGGCCAGGGGCCCGCTCGCTGAGCTGGCCGAGGCCGAGGACGCGGACGTGATCGCCGGTACCCCGGCGCACCAGGCGACGGCACCGGCCCGCGGCAGCATCGCCGCGGTCGCCGAGGAGCTGGGCATGGGCCGCGCCCGGGTGCTCTCCCGGTACGGCCTGCACACCGCGGCCGACCGCTGGGAGGAGGCGTACGGCGCCAAGACCCCGATGGCCCAGGCTGCCCCCGCCGCCTGCATGAGCTGCGGCTTCCTCGTACCGCTCGCCGGCTCGCTGCGGCAGGCGTTCGGCGTCTGTGCCAACGAGTTCTCCCCGGCGGACGGCCGGGTCGTGTCGCTGGCGTACGGCTGCGGCGGGCACTCCGAGGCCGCCGTGATGCCGAAGCCGCCGCGCCCGGCGCCGCCGGTCATCGACGAGACGGTCGTCGAGCCGATGCCGCTGCGTCCGGACCGCACGAGCGGCTCGGTCTCCGAGGGCGAGCCGGCCGAGGAGCTCGGCCACAGCTGATATCCGGCCGAAGAGCTCGGCCACAGCTGATACCCGGCCGAGGAGCTCGGCCACAGCTGATACCCGGCCGAGGAGCTCGGCCACAGCCAGTACCGGCCGGGGGGCTCGGCCACCGCTGAGCTCCCGCGGCCACCGCACCACGGCTGACGCCTGCCGGGCCCGGTTTGCGACCCGGCCGGATCGGCGTGTCGTACCCCGGCCGGATCCGGGGCACCCGAGGCGGAAGAATGACACGTGAAGCCGCCGCTGGGCGGGAAGCTGTGTGCGAGGGAGCAGTCGTGAGCCGTAGGGCGACCGTCCGGAACCCCGACGATGGTGCGGATCCCTTCGGAGCCGCGCGATTGCGGCGGGGTGTGCTGGACGCCTGGGCCGGCTCCCCGGCCAGGTTCCGGGAGGACGCCAACGCCGAGGAGGACCTCGCGCTCGGCGGCTACCGCGACCGGCTCGTGGTCGAGCTGGCGCAGAACGCGGCGGACGCGGCGGCCCGCGCCGGTGTCCCCGGGCGGCTGCGGCTGACGCTCCACCCCGGCGACGGCGGCGAGCACGCGGTCCTGGTGGCGTCCAACACCGGCGCTCCGCTGGACGCCTCGGGCGTCGAATCGCTCGCCACCCTGCGCGCCTCCGCCAAGCGGGACAGCGACGCGTCGAGCGGCGCGGTCGGCCGCTTCGGCGTGGGCTTCGCCGCCGTACTGGCGGTGAGCGACGAGCCGGCGGTGGTCGGGCGGACCGGCGGGGTGCGCTGGTCGCTGGCCGAGGCGCGCGCCATGACCATGGACGTCGCGGCCCACAGCCCGGGTCTGGGCAGCGAACTGCGGCGCCGCGAAGGCCACGTACCGCTGCTGCGGCTGCCGCTGCCCGCCGAGGGCACGGCGCCGGAGGGGTACGACACCGCGGTGGTGCTGCCGCTGCGGGACGGCGCCGCCGAGGACCTGACGAGCCGTCTGCTGGCGGCCGTCGACGACGCCCTGCTGCTGACCCTGCCGGGGCTGGCCGAGGTCGTGATCGAGACTCCGGAGGGCGTACGGGAGCTGCGGCGCGGCGCCGACGGCCCGTACGTCGTCGTCGAGGACAGCGCCCGCGGCACGGCGCGGTGGCGGGTGGCCACCGACGGCGGCCCGCTGGAGCCCGCGCTGCTGGCCGACCGCCCCGTCGAGGAGCGGCTGCGGCCCGCCTGGTCGGTGACCTGGGCGGTGCCGGTGGACGCGGAGGGCGAGCCGGTCCCCCCGGCCACCGCGCCCGTCGTGCACGCGCCGACCCCCACGGACGAGCCGCTCGGCCTGCCCGCGCTGCTCATCGCCTCGTTCCCGCTGGAGCCGACCCGCCGCCATGTCGCGCCGGGCCCGCTCGCCGACTTCCTCGCCGAGCGCGCCGCCGACACCTACGCCACGCTGCTGCGCGACTGGGAGCCGGTCTCCGTCGGGACCATCGACCTGGTGCCCGGCCCGCTGGGCAAGGGCGGCCTGGACGGCGAGCTGCGCCGCATCGTGCTGGAGCGGCTGCCCCGGGTGCCGTTCCTGCCCAGCGCCGGGACGGGCGCCGCGCTGCGCCGGGAGGCCGACCGCGCGCTCGGCACGTGGCCGGAGGCCGACGAGCCGGCGGGCACCGAGCCCGAGGGCCCGTACGTGCTGCGCCCCGTCGAGGCCGAGCTGGCCGAGGGCGCGGGCGCCGAGACCGTCGCCGTACTGGCCGAGCTCTTCCCCAGCCTGCTGCCCGCGGGCCTGGAGCGGCGGCCCGAGCTGCGCGCGCTGGGCGTGGCCCGGGTGCCGCTGGGCGAGGTCATCGACCGGCTGGCCGGAGTGGAGCGCACGCCGTCCTGGTGGCGGCGGCTGTACGAGTCGCTGGCCGGTACCGACCCGGACCGGCTCAGCGGCCTGCCCGTGCCGCTCGCGGACGGCCGGACGACGATCGGCCCCCGCCAGGTCCTGCTGCCGGTCCGCGAGGACCGGCCGGACACGGAGGCCCGCCACCGCACCCTCGCCCGGCTCGGCCTGAAGGTCGCGCACCCGGACGCGGTGCACCCGCTGCTGGAGAAGCTGGGCGCGGTGCCCGCCACGCCGCGCGCGGTACTGAAAACCCCTCAGGTACGCGCCGCGGTCGCGCATTCCCTGGACGCGGCCGAGGACGAGTACGACGTCTTCGACGAGGACACGGCGGACGGTCCCGGCGGCGCCCTCAGCGGCGAGGAGCTGGCCGAGGCCGTGCTCGGGCTGGTCCGCGACGCCGGCCTCGCGCCGGGCGACGAGCCGTGGCTGGGCGCGCTGGCGCTGCCCGACGAGGACGGCGAGCCGGCCCCGGCCGGGGAGCTGGTCTATCCGGGCAGCGCGTTCGAGCAGGTCATCCGGTCCGGCGAACTGGCCTGCGTGGACGAGGAGCTGGCGGCCCGCTGGGGCGAGCAGCCGCTCACCGCGGTGGGCGTGCTCGCCGACTTCGCGCTGGTCCGCGCCCAGGACGTGGTCCTGGACCCGGACGAGCTGGAGCCCCGCGACGGCGACTTCGCCGAGCCCGACGACGTCGGCCTGCTGGACGCGGTCGACGTGTGGTGCGAGGACGTCCTCGACGGGCTGCCCGAGACGCCCGTACCGCCGGTCGCCACCGAGATCGTCGCCGTCCGCGACCTCGATCTGGTCGACGACGACGCCTGGCCGCAGGTGCTGGCCATGCTGTCGCGGCCGCCGCTGCGCGACGCGCTGACCGCCCCGGTCCGCGTACTGCTCCCGGACGGCACGACCGAGTCGGTACGCCCGTACGCGGCGTGGTGGCTGCGCGGTCACCCCGTGCTCGACGGCCGGCGGCCCGCCGGACTGCGCTCCGCGGGCGGCGACCCGCTGCTCGCGGGCCTGTACGAGGCGGCGGACGCCGGTGACGTGGACGCGCAGGTGCTGCGCGCGCTGGGCGTGCGGACCTCGGTCGCGGCCCTCCTGGACGAGCCGGGCGGCGCCGCCGAGCTGCTCGCCCGGCTGGCCGACGAGGACGCCGAGGTGACGGCCGCTCAGCTCCACGCGCTGTACGGCGAGCTGGCCGGGCTGGACCCCGAACAGGTGACGCTGCCGGACGAGCTGCGGGCCGTGGCCGGGGACGCGGTGCGCGTGGTGGACGCGGCCGACGCGGTCATCGCGGACGCGCCCGACCTGCTGCCGCTCGCCGGGGAGCTGCCGCTGCTGCCGGTGAGCCCCGCGCGCGCCGCGTCTCTGGCCGAGCTGCTCCAGGTACGGCGGCTGAGCGAGGAGTTCCCCGCGGAAGTACGCAGCGAGGGCACGGTACGCGAGGTGCCGGAGGCGGTACGCGCGCTGCTCGGCCCGGACACGCCCGGTACGTACGTCGAGCACGACGAACTGCTGGTGACCACGGACACCGGGGACAGCGAGCTGGACTGGCGGCGCGCCGCCGACGGCACGGTGCACGCGGCCACGTTCGAGGGCGTGGCGGCCGGGCTGGCCTGGTCCACCGGCCAGTGGCCGCGCCGCTTCGAGGTGGCGGCCCTGCTGGAGGACCCGACGCGCACGGAGGAGCTGGCCCGGGCCCGCTGGTTCGACTGAGCGCCTGACCGTCAGCCAGGGGTCCGCCGGCTCACCCACCGCCAGGTGAGCTCCAGTGCCGCCGCGGCGGCCGCCGCCATCGCGACGGCCGTCCACGGCATTGCCGTACCGACCAGCCTGAGCTGGAAGAACGACTGCAGCCACGGGATCACGAGGACGACGAGGAAGCCCGCGCCCATCGCCAGGACCAGGCCGATCCGCCACCAGGTGTAGGGCCGGGCGATGATCGCCAGTACCCAGAGCGCGGTCAGGAACAGCGTCAGCGTCGCCACGCTGGTCTCGGACCGCAGTGCGCCAGGCCCGGAGTAGTGGCTCCGGGCCAGCAGGTACATCGCGAACGCCGCGGCCCCGGTGATCAGTCCGGAGGGGATCGCGTACCGCATGACGCGCCTTACGAAGTGCGGGCGCGCCCGTTCCTTGTTGGGCGCCAGGGCCAGGAAGAAGGCCGGTACGCCGATCGTCAGCGTGGACAGCAGCGTCAGATGGCGCGGCAGGTACGGGTAGGGGATCTGCCAGCAGGCGACGAGCAGCGCGAGCAGGACGGAGTAGACCGTCTTGGTGAGGAAGAGCGTCGCGACGCGGGTGATGTTGCCGATGACGCGGCGGCCCTCGGCGACGACCGCGGGCAGCGCGGCGAAGCTGTTGTCCAGCAGCACGATCTGGGCGACGGCCCGGGTCGCCTCGGAGCCGGAGCCCATCGCGACGCCGATGTCGGCGTCCTTCAAGGCCAGGACGTCGTTCACGCCGTCGCCGGTCATCGCGACGTGGTGGCCGCGCGACTGAAGGGCCGTCACCATGGACCGCTTCTGCTGGGGCGTGACCCGGCCGAAGACCGTACCGTCCTCCAGCGCCCCGGCCAGCGCCTCCGGTTCGGCGGGCAGCCGGCGCGCGTCCACCGGGTGCTGCGCGCCCGGCAGGCCCAGTCCGGCGGCGACCGCGCCGACCGAGACCGCGTTGTCGCCGGAGAGCACCTTCGTACGGACCCGCTGCTCGGCGAAGTACCGCAGGGTGTCGGGGGCGTCCGCGCGCAGCCGCTGCGCCAGGACGACCAGCGCGGTGGGCGTGAGGTGCTCGGTCACGGCGGGGTCGGCCGGCTCGCGTTCCGCGCGGGCCAGCAGGAGGACGCGCAGGCCACGGGAGTTGAGGTCGTCCGTCTCGGCGAACGTGCCGTCGCCGTCCGGGAGCAGCACATCCGGGGCGCCGAGCAGCCAGGTCGAGCTCTCGCCGTCGGGCCCGTTGAGGGACGCGCCGCTGTACTTGCGGGCGGAGGAGAAGGGCAGCGACTCCGTGCAGCGCCAGCCGTCGTCCGCCGGGTAGGCGTCGATGACCGCCTGCAGCGAGGCGTTCGGCCGCGGGTCGCACTCGCCGAGCGCGCCGAGCACCTGCCGTACGTACTCCTCGTCGGCGCCGTGCAGCGGCCGCAGCTCGCTGACGTCCATGCCGCCCTCGGTCAGCGTCCCGGTCTTGTCCAGGCAGACCACGTCCACGCGGGCCAGGCCCTCGATGGCGGGCAGCTCCTGGACCAGGCACTGCCGGCGGCCGAGCCGGATGACGCCGATGGCGAAGGCGACCGAGGTGAGCAGCACCAGGCCCTCGGGGATCATCGGGACGATGCCGGCGACCATCCGGCGGACCGCGTCGTCACCGGCCATGTTCAGCGTGAACAGGTGGCTGAGGACGAGGCCGACGGCCGTCGGAACCATCATCCAGGTGACGTACTTCAGGATCATGCTGATGCCGCTGCGCAGCTCGGAGTCGACGAGGGTGAAGCGGGACGCCTCCTCGGCGAGCTGCGCCGCGTAGGCCGCGCGGCCGACCTTCGTGGCGGTGAAGGCGCCGCCGCCCGCGACCACGAAGCTGCCGGAGAGCACCGGGTCGCCGGGCCGCTTCAGTACCGGGTCGGCCTCGCCGGTGAGCAGCGACTCGTCGACCTCCAGCCCGTCCGCCTCGGCCACCTCGCCGTCGACGATGACCTTGTCGCCGGGGCCCAGCTCGATGAGGTCGCCGAGGACGACCTCGGAGGAGTGCACCTCGGTGGCCGTGCCGTCGCGGCGTACGGTCGGCCGGGACTCGCCGACGACGGCGAGCCGGTCCAGTGTCCGCTTGGCGCGCAGCTCCTGGATGATGCCGATGCCGGTGTTGGCGACGATGACGAAGCCGAAGAGGCCGTCCTGGATCGGGCCGATGACCAGGATGACCGCGAAGAGGGCGCCGATGAGGGCGTTGAAGCGGGTGAGGACGTTCGCGCGGACGATGTCGGCGGTGGACCGCGAGGACCGTACCGGAACGTCGTTGACCTCGCCGCGGGTCACCCGCTCCGCGACCTCGGCGGCGGTCAGCCCGCCGTGGGCGCGCGCGGGCGCCGTCGCGGAGTACTCGGTTGCGGACTGTGGGGGCTGTGGGGGCTGCGCCCGTTCCGTCATGCGTCCGACGCTACGGGCCGGACGCCCGGATCACCCGGCTATCAGGCGTCCGGTGTGGCCGCGGCGGCGGTGCGCTTGGCCGCGTCCCGCTTGATGGCCGCGTCGCGCTTGCGGACGTACCAGACGCCGAGCAGCCCGAGGAGGCCGCCGGCCAGGCAGGTCCACACCCACCACGTCTGCCCGCGGCCGGCGAACCAGCCGTAGAAGGGGAGCTGCGCCAGGAAGAGGACGAACCAGATGACGGTGCCGCCGGTGATGGTGGCGACGACGGGCCCCTCCAGAGGAGCGGGTGCCTCGCGCAGTTCGGACTTCTTCCACATACGGGCAAGCTTACGGCGGCCCGCCGACCACCTGTGTGCGGCACCTCCGCGATCCCCTGCGCCCCAGTCGCCACAAGGGTCTACGCGCGGAGATAGCGATCAACGTTTTGTTGTTTCATACTGAACCTTTCCGGATCTGACCGGTTTCTGTCGTCTGATAGAACAAAGCTGATCCGATCGTTGTGTGGTCCGACCCCGGGCCGCCGCGCCCCACCAGGCCCGTACACCTGAGGTCCTCACCGATGCCCACCCCGGCCCCCACCCAGGCCGACGCCGATTCCCCGTCCGGCGCCACGCCCGAGCCCAAGAACGGTCTCGACCGGTTCTTCCAGATCTCCGCACGCCGCTCCACGGTCTCCCGTGAGGTGCGCGGCGGCCTGGCCACCTTCTTCGCGATGGCCTACATCGTGATCCTGAACCCGATCATCCTGGCCGGCGGCCAGGACATGCACGGGCACCACCTGGACAACGCCCAGCTCGTCACGGCCACCGCCCTGATGGCGGGCCTGACCACCGTCCTGATGGGCGTCATCGGCAACGTCCCGATCGCGCTCGCCGCCGGCCTCGGCATCAACGCGCTGGTCTCGCTCCAGCTCGCGCCCAAGATGACCTGGCCGGACGCGATGGGCATGGTCGTCTGGGCCGGCATCGTGCTGATGATCCTGGTCGCCTCGGGCCTGCGGCAGCGCGTCATGGACGCCATCCCCAACGGGCTGCGGCGCGCGATCGCGATCGGTATCGGCCTGTTCATCACCATGATCGGCCTGGTCGACTCCGGCTTCGTCTCGCGCAACCCGGACTCCGCGCACACCACCGTGCCGCTCGGCCTCGGCACCGGCGGCCAGCTCCAGGGCTGGCCGGTGCTGGTCTTCGTCCTCGGCCTGGCGCTGATGTTCATCCTGACCGTCCGGAAGACCAAGGGCGCGATCCTCATCGGGATCGTCGCCATGACCGTCGTCGCGATCATCATCAACACCATCGCGGGCCTGCCGGACAGCGCCTGGGGCCTGGCCGTGCCGAAGATCCCGGACGCGATCGTCGGCACCCCGGACTTCTCCCTGGTCGGTCAGATCAGCCTCTTCGGCGGCTTCCAGAAGGTCGGCCTGCTGACCGGCTGCCTCTTCGTCTTCACCGTGCTGCTCTCCGGCTTCTTCGATGCGATGGGCACGATCATCGGCGTCGGCGAGGAGAGCGGGCTGGCCGACGAGAACGGCCAGCTCCCGCGCATGGGCCGGATCCTGATGATGGACGGCATCGGCGTCGCGGGCGGCGGCCTCGGCTCCTGCTCGGCCAACACTTGCTTTGTTGAATCCACGGCGGGTGTCGGCGAGGGCGCCCGTACGGGCCTGGCGAACGTGGTCACCGGCGGGCTCTTCCTGCTCACGCTGGTCGTCACCCCGCTCGCCACGGTCGTGCCGTCGCAGGCCGCGACCCCGGCCCTGGTCGTCGTCGGCTTCCTGATCATGGCGTCGAACGTCCGCGAGATCGACTGGAGCGACGCCACCGTCGGCATCCCGGCGTTCCTGACGATCGTCTCGATGCCCTTCACCTACAGCATCACCAACGGCATCGGCATCGGCGTCCTCGCCTTCATCCTGCTGCGGACCGCGACCGGCCGCTTCAAGGAGATCCCCTGGCTGCTGGACGTCGTCGGCCTCTGCTTCCTGGTGTACTTCCTGCTCAACCCGATCGAGCAGGCGCTGGGCCTGAAGTAGCGGCCGGAGGTTCCGTCATATCGGCGGAGCCGCATAGAAACGTTCCGTCTCCTCGACCGACGTCGCGAAGCGTTCGTCGAAGTCCTCGCGCATGAGCGTCCGGATCACGTAATCCTGGACGCTCATGCCGCGTTTGGCCGCGTGCCGTCCGATGCGCTCCAGAAGCTCACCGTCGATGCGCAGGCTGAGCACTCTCGATCCCATGCGGTCAACGCTCCTCGCAGGAGCGGCCCCACGGTGTCACTTTCCGGAAACAGCTCACTCGTTTGGGTGATGAGTGGCTGATGCAGGAAGACCGGTGACTCTCGACTTTCTTTAGTTAGGGTAATGAGTTACGCTAACAAACATGCCGGAACTGTCCCTCGGTGACGACGCTGCCGCCGTGAACGCGCTGCGGTCCGCCGTCATGCGCCTCTCCCGCCGGATCAAGCACCAGCGGGTCGATGAATCGCTCAGCCCCACCGAAATGTCGGTGCTGGGCACCCTCGCGCGCTGCGGCACCGCCACCCCCGGTGAGCTGGCCCGCAAGGAGCACGTCCAGCCGCCGTCGATGACCCGCATCGTGGCGATGCTCGAAGCCAAGGGACTGGTCCGGCTGGAGCCGCACCCCGACGACCGGCGCCAGAAGGTCGTCACGCAGACCGAGCAGGCGGAGGCGATGCTCGACGAGAGCCGCCGCCGGCGCAACGTCTGGCTGACCGAGCTGGTCTCCGGCCTGGACGAGGACGAGTGGGCCACGCTGCGGGCCGCCGCGCCCGTACTGGAAAAGCTCGCGCACCTGTAGCGCTTGTAGCCGCGCGCGTACGTACAGCGCGCGGCGAGCCGCCGATCCGGGGAGCGGACCACCGATGCCGAAGCCACCGACGCACAGCAACCGACCGCCGAGGAGGCGAACCCACTTTGAGTACGGGATCCGGAGCAGACTCCGCCCCCGCACCTGATCACGACAACGACGCGACCGGCGCGACCCACGCCGCCCCCGCGCCCCAGGCGCATGCCGCCGCGGCTGCCGCCAAGCCGCGCAAGGGCACCTTCAGCTCGCTGCGCATCCGCAACTACCGTCTCTTCGCGACCGGCCAGGTCGTCTCCAACACCGGCACCTGGATGCAGCGGATCGCCCAGGACTGGCTGGTACTGAGCCTGACCGGCTCCTCCGCCGCCGTCGGCATCACCACCGCCCTGCAGTTCCTCCCGATGCTGCTCTTCGGGCTGTACGGCGGTGTCATCGCCGACCGGCTGCCCAAGCGCAAGCTGCTCCTGCTCACCCAGTCCGCGATGGGCCTCACGGGACTCGCCCTCGCGGTACTGACCCTCACCGGACAGGTGCAGGTCTGGCACGTCTATCTCGTCGCCTTCCTGCTCGGCCTCGTCACGGTCGTCGACAATCCGGCGCGGCAGTCCTTCGTCTCCGAGATGGTCGGCCCCGACGACATACGGAACGCCGTCAGCCTGAACTCCGCGAACTTTCAGTCGGCCCGCCTGGTCGGCCCCGCCGTCGCCGGCGTGCTGATCACCGCCGTCGGCAGCGGCTGGGCCTTCATGCTCAACGGCCTGTCCTTCATCGCGCCGATCGTCGGCCTGCTCATGATGCGCCCCTCGGAACTGCACCAGGGCAAGGTCGTGCCGCGTGGCAAGGGCCAGCTCCGCGAGGGCCTGCGGTACGTGGCGGGCCGCCCCGACCTGATCTGGCCCATCGTGCTGGTCGGCTTCATCGGCACCTTCGGCTTCAACTTCCCGATCTGGCTGACCGCCTTCGTGGACAAGGTCTACGACTCGGGCGCCGGCACGTACGGCCTGCTCAACACGCTGATGGCGGCCGGTTCGCTGGCCGGCGCGCTGCTCGCCGCCCGGCGCGGCACGTCCCGCCTCCGGCTGCTGGTGGGCGCCGCCCTCGTCTTCGGCGTCCTGGAGATCGCGGCCTCGCTCGCCCCCACGTTCTGGCTGTACGCGGTGCTCCTGGTCCCGATCGGCATGTGCGGCCTGACGATCAACGTCACCGCGAATTCCAGCGTCCAGCTCGCGACCGACCCCGCGATGCGCGGCCGCGTGATGAGCCTGTTCATGATGGTCTTCATGGGCGGCACCCCGCTCGGCGCCCCGCTGGTCGGCTGGATCACCGACGCGTACGGCGCGCGTATCGGCTTCCTCTCGGGCGGAGCGATTTCCGCGCTTGCGGCGGTCGGCGTCGGCCTCTTCCTGGCCCGCGCGGGTGGCTTGCGCCTGAAGATCGATCTCCGGCGCGGTCACCGCCACCTCGCGTTCGTCCCCCGCGAGGGGGCCGGCGCCCGGCGGGACCGGGTCACTGCGGCGGCGTGACCGTCTGCGGCGCCGCGTGGGCCGATCGCGCAGTTCCCCGCGCCCCTGAAGGGGCGCGGGGAACTGCGCGAGCAACCACGACGTGTCCGCACACGCGAAAATGACCGCATGAGACTCTTCGCAGCGGTCCTGCCGCCACCCGCGGCGATCGACGACCTCGCCGCCGAGCTGGCCGCAGTGCGTCGGCTTCCCGAAGCGGAGCGCCTCCGCTGGACCGGTCACGACGGCTGGCACTTCACGCTCGCCTTCTACGGTGAGGTCGCCGAGGAGCTGCTTCCCGAGCTGCACACCCGGCTGGCCCGTGCGGCCCACCGGCACCCCCCGTTTCCGCTCCGCATCAGCGGCGGCGGCCGGTTCGATCACAAGGTGCTGTGGGCGGGCGCGGCCGGTGGTCGCGAGGCGATGCGGCACCTCGCGGATTCAACGGGGGCCGCGGCGCGCCGGGCCGGCGTGGACATGGACGAGCACCGCCGCTACACCCCGCACCTGACGCTGGCCCGCCACCGGGGCGACGACCGCGTGGACCTCGTGCCCTTCGTGGACGCGCTCGCGGAGTACGAGAGCGCGGAGTGGGAGGTGGCGGAGCTGGCCCTGGTACGCAGCAACCTCCCCACCTCCGGCGTCCCCGGGGAACAGCCCCGGTACGAGAAAGTGGCGAGCTGGCCCCTGGGCCACGCCGGGCGCTGACCGTGGTGGGCTACTGAGACCGGTACGGACGGAGTACTCCGGTACTGGCTGCGGGCCCGTCCGGCCGTCCGGTTACGCTCAAAGGGTGGATCCCAAGACCCGTAACCGGATCATGTCCGGCCTGCTCGCCGTGCTGCTGATCGTCGTCATCGTGGCGGCCGCCCTGCAGTGACGTGCGCCAGGGACAGCAGTGCGCGTGCCCATTGCAGGCGTGGCAGGTCGATCATTTGTCCGTCCACCTGGACAGCCGCCCCCTTGGCGTCGTCGGCGGCTTGAAGCACCCGTCGGGCCCACTGGACCTCTGCGGAGGACGGCTGCCAGGCGCGGTGCACCGTGGTGATCTGCCGCGGGTGGACGCACAATCTGCCGCCGAAGCCGAGGGCCCGGCTGCGCCGAGATGAGGCGGCAAGGCCCTGCTCGTCGTCAATCTGTGCGTGTACGCCGTCCAGCGGTGCCGGCAGCCCGGCCGCTCGTGACGCATTCACCAAGGCAGAGCGGGCCCAGGCCAGCTCCGGTTCCTCGGGGGAGGAGGCGATGACGCCGGTATCGAGGGCGTAGTCGATGCTGCCGAACAGGAGCCGGCTCACCCCGGGGACGTCGGCGATCGCCGCCACCTCGCGCAGTCCGAGCGCGCTCTCCACCAGCGCCAGCAGCGGCACTCCTGCCGGCAACCGATGGATCACCGAAGCCACCTGCCGCGCCGTCGAGCTCTTGGGCAGCACCACTCCGCGCAGCCTCCCGGCCTTGGCGAGCGCTGCGATGTCATCGGCGTGCCAGGGGGTGTCCGTGGCATTGACGCGGACAAAGCCGTGGTGTTCCGCCAGCCACGCCACTGCCTCCTTGCGTGCCTGCACTTTGGCGTCCGGGGCCACGGCGTCCTCCAGATCGATCAGGACG
The DNA here is from genome assembly GCF_000720485.1 of Streptomyces ochraceiscleroticus. Lineage (GTDB taxonomy): Bacteria > Actinomycetota > Actinomycetes > Streptomycetales > Streptomycetaceae > Streptomyces > Streptomyces ochraceiscleroticus. The sequence goes on from NZ_JOAX01000010.1 coordinate 141,308, forward strand.
CCGTCCGCTCCGCTGGCCGCTGCCTTCGCGAAGCGCTCCGGCCGGTCGCCCGGGACGAAGAGCAAGGTGCGGGCCTCGCACTGCATCGCGGTTCCTTTCGTCCGAGAGGTCATATGGCTGACCCGGGAGGTCATCATTCGGGAGGTCATACGACTACGAAGACCAGCCAGGCGGTTACGGGCGCCAGTACGCACACGCCCGCGCCCCACCGCAGCAGCCCCCGGTACGTGGCGTTGCGAAGCCTCTCGGGTGCGTTGGCGATGACCAGCGCGCCGTTGGTGGAGAACGGGCTGGCGTCGACCACGGTCGCGGCCGAGGCCAAGGCGATCACCATGCCGGTGGTGCCGATGGTGCCTGAAGCGAGGAAGGGCACGGCCAGCGGCATGAGTGCGCCCAGGATGCCGGTGGTGGACGCGAAGGCGGAGACGACACCGCCGACGTAGCAGATGATCAGGGCCGCCAGCAGGGGCGCACCGACCGCCGCGATCATTTTGCCGAGCGAATCCACGATGCCCAGTTCCTGCAGCAGTGCGATGTAGGTGACGATCCCGCACACCAGCAGCACCACGGGCCAGGCGATCTCCTTGGCGGCCTGCTGGGCGGTACGCCGGAACAGCAGGGCCAGCAGTGCGGCCAGGGTGAGTGCCAGGAAGCCCGTGTCCAGGGAGAGCACCGTGGTGCCCAGGACCAGCGCGGCCATCCCGGCCAGCGTTGCCACCTGTTCGACTCCCAGGGACACAGGGGTGCTGCTGCTCTTCTCGTCGGTGGGGCCCGTGCCTTCCCTGTGGTCCGTACGGTCCATGCGGTCCGTACCGTCCCTGTGCGCCTCGTCCCCGGTTTTCCGGCGTCCGAAGACACACCAGGTGACCACTGCGACGGCGACGTTGAAGGCGAAGGTGCCGGCGAAGAGCTGCCCGCCGCCGACCTGCAGCCCGCTGTCTTGGAGGGCCGAGTTGACGATGCCGCCCAGAATGCCGGTGGGGGCGAAGCTGCCCGCCGCCGCGCCGTTGACCGCCATCAATCCGGCGTACAGCGGATCGATGTGGTGCCGCACGGCGAAGGTGATGCCGATCGGTGCGACGATCGCGACTGCCGCGGGCGAGGCCGCTCCGGTCGCACACAGCAGTGCGGCGACGGCGAAGAGCGCCCAGGGCACCACACCGGCGCGTTGGCCGGCCGCCCGCATCACCGCGTGGACCAGCCAGTCCACGGTGCCGTTGACCCGGGCGATGCCGAAGAGGAGCGTCACGGCGACCAGCACCACGAACATCTCGGCGGGAAAGCCGGCCAGCACTTCCTCGGGAGTGCGGCCGAGTCCGATGCAGCCCAGCAGGAACGTCGCCACCAGGGCGAGCACGCCCATGTTCAGCCCGCGCACGCTGGACAGCACAAAGACAGCAACGAGTACGAGCACGCCCGTCAGTTCTGTGGACATGGCGCGCTCCCGTCCCGCGTGCCGGCCTGCGAGGCGTCGAGCCACGCGAGGACGGACTCGGTGTGCTCGCCCAGCCCCGGCACCGGCCGCAGCCGCTGCGGGGTGCCGTCCTCACCATGGAAGGTGACCGGCGGGATCAGGCCCTCCAGCTCTCCGACGGGGCTGTCGAAGGACGCCCAGCGGCCCCGCTCACGCAGCTGGGGATGGTCGCTGAACTCCTCCATGCCGCGCTGCCGTGCGTAGGCGATCCTCGCCTCCTCGAGGCGGGTCACCAGCTCCTTCGCGGTGAGCCCGCCGGCCACGTCACGCACCAGCTTGTCCAGGTCGGCGCGGTGGGCGACGCGGTCCGCGTTGCCCGCGAAGCGGTTGTCGTCACACAGCTCCGGGCGGCGCAGGACGATCTCGCAGAAGGAAGCCCACTCGCGCTCGTTCTGCAGCCCCAGCACGATCGTTTTGCCGTCACGGGTGGCGAAGGGGCCGTACGGGGCGATCGTGGCGTGGCTCGCGCCGGTGCGGCCGGGTGCCGTGCCGCCGTAGCGCGTGAAGTACTCGGCGTACCCCATCCACTCCCCGAGCGCCTCCAGCATGGAGATCTCCAGCCGGGAGCCCTCCCCGGTGCGGGCCAGCTCGAGCAGAGCGGTGAGGATGCCGGAGTAGGCGTACATGCCGGCGCAGATGTCGGCGATGGACAGCCCCACCTTCGAGGGGGTGTCGGGGGTGCCGGTGATGGACAGGAGCCCGGCCTCGCTCTGGACCAGCAGGTCGTATGCCTTGCGGTCGCGGTAGCCACCGCTGCTGCCGTACCCGGAGATGTCGCAGGTGATCAGCCGCGGGTGGCTGAGAGCGAGCGCGTGATGGCCAATGCCGAGGCGGGCGGCCGCGCCCGGCGCGAGGTTCTGGACCAGCACGTCGGCCCGGTCGACCAGGGCGTGCAACTGCCGGTTGCCCTCCGGTGATCGGATGTCGAGCTCGACGCTCTCCTTGCCGCGGTTCAGCCATACGAAGTGGCTCGACATGCCCCGTACGGTGCGGTCGTAGCCACGGGCGAGATCGCCGCTGCCGGGGCGCTCGATCTTGATGACCCGCGCTCCCAGATCGGCGAGCTGGCGGGTGGCGAACGGCGCGGCGACGGCCTGTTCGAGCGACACCACGACGAGCCCGGCCAGCGGACCGGCCGCAGGGCCCAGGGCCCCGCCGGTCGCACGGTCAGTCGCGGGGCCGGGGGCAAGATGATGCTCAGGGGAGTGCTCGGATTGCTGGGAATGCGGGGAATGCGGCTCGGACATGGGGGTCCCTCCCACGGAGTCCTGATCGGCTGTGGGGCCACTTTCCGCCCGTGTCGAGCCGTTGTGAAATGACGAATTCCCGACCGGTCCATGCGCAAGACGTATAGTCCGAGCATGGAGATCCGGGAGCTGCAGTGGTTCGCGGCCTTGGCCGAACATGAGCACGTCACGCTCGTATCCGAGCGGCTGAACATCTCGCAGCCGACGCTGTCCCGGGCCATCCGGCGGCTGGAGCACCGCGTGGGCGTGCCCTTGTTCGACCGCCACCAGAACCGGCTGCGCCTCAACAAGTACGGCGAGGTCTTCCGTGCCCACGCCCTGCGCGCCATCGCCGAGATCGAGGCGGCCGAGCAGCGCATCGCCACGTTGGTCGACCCGGATTCCGGCACGGTGGCACTCGGGTTCCTGCACTCGTACGGCACCTGGCTGGTGCCCGAACTTCTCGCCGAGTACCGCGCCATCGCCCCGCACACCACGTTCGAGCTGCGCGGCGACGCCGCCGACACGGTGGTCGACGACGTCCGGCACGGCCGACTGGACCTGGGCCTGACCAGCCCGCGTCCCGCCGGGGACGAGCTCGAATGGACGCCACTGCGGGACGAACCGCTCTGCCTTCTGGTCCCGGCGGGGCACCGGCTGGCCGAGCGGCGCCGGGTGAGGACCGCAGAGCTGGCCGAGGAGAGCTTCGTGGCCCTGCGGCCGGTCTTCGGGCTGCGCCAGATCGCCGACCGGCTGTGCACAGCCGCGGGATTCATCCCCCGGGTCACCCTGGAAAGCACCGAGCTGAGCACCCTGCGCTCCTTGGTCGCGGCCGGCCTCGGCGTCGCGATCGTGCCGATCACCGGTAGTCCGGTCGACCGCCGGGGTCCCGTGGTCGCCGTGCCACTCAGCGACCCGGGGGCGATGCGCACCGTCGGCATGGTCGCGCCGGCCTCGGGCTCTCGCTCGCCCGTGGTCCGGCGCTTCCACGACTACGTGTGCTCCACTGCTCATGCACCGTATGCATGAGGTGGCGGAAAACTCGGCATTTCACAGCAGCCGCCACGGCTTCCAACAATGAGCCCATGACCACCGAGAGCCGCGTCAAAGACGATTCGCCCCGCCGGCCCGTTGAAGGCTGGACAGGCCGGTACTTCGAGGACTTCGCCGTCGGCGACGTCTACCGTCATCCGCTGGGACGCACGGTGCTGGAGACCGACAACTCCTGGATGACCCTGCTCACCCAGAACACGGCGCCGTTGCACTTCGACCGCCACTATTCCGCGGGCACCGCCTGGGGCAAGCCCCTGGTGGATTCCACCTTCACGCTGGCGCTGGTCACCGGGCAGAGCGTCACCGACATCTCCCAGCACGTGATGGCCAACCTGGGCTGGGACCGGGTCCGGCTGCCCAATCCGGTGTTCGAGGGCGACACGATCTACTCACAGTCCGAGGTGCTCAGCGCGCGCGAGTCGGCGAGCCGCCCGGACATCGGCATCATCACCGTGCGCACCGTCGGCTTCAACCAGACGGGCGTCATCGTCATCACCTTCGAGCGGACCCTCATGGTCTACCGCCGGGGCCACGGGCCGACCTTCGCCGCGGTGGAGCCCGTCTGGGACGAACGCGCCCGCAAGGCCGCCGGCCTGGACAGCAGGACAGCGGCCCCCGGCGCGTGAACCGAACCAGGACCGTTACCAGGCGAACGCCTCGGGGGACGGTCCGGGACCCGGGAAGATCTCGTCCAGAGCCGACAGCAGTTCCTCCGGGAGGGTCAGTTCCACTGCCCGGAGGGCCGACGCGAGCTGGTCCGTCGTGCGCGGCCCGACGATCGGCCCCGTCACGCCGGGCCGGGTGAGCAGCCACGCCAGCGCGACCTCGCCCGGCTCCAGTCCGTGCTTGGCCACGACGTCCTCGTACGCCTGGATCTGCGCCCGCGCGGTCGGGTCGGCGAGCGTGTCGGCGGCCCTCCCCGAGGTCGAGCGCGCCGCGCCGCCCTCGCGCTCCTTGCGGATGGCGCCGCCCAGCAGCCCGCCGTGCAGCGGTGACCACGGGATCACCCCGAGCCCGTAGCTCTCGGCCGCCGGGATGACCTCCATCTCGGCCCGCCGCTCGGCGAGGTTGTACAGACACTGCTCGCTGACCAGCCCGTACGAACCGCGGCGCGCGGCGGTCTCGTTGGCCTGCGCGATGTGCCAGCCCGCGTGGTTGGACGACCCCGCGTAGAGGATCTTCCCCTGCTGCACGAGGACGTCGATCGCCTGCCAGATCTCGTCCCAGGGCGTCGCGCGGTCCACGTGGTGGAACTGGTAGAGGTCGATGTAGTCCGTCCCCAGCCGCTTGAGGCTGGCGTCCACGGCCCGCCGGATGTTCACGGCGGACAGCTTGTCGTGGTTCGGCCACGCGGTGGCGCCGTCCGGCGCCATGTTCCCGTACACCTTGGTCGCCAGCACGACCTTGTCGCGCCGCCCGTCGCCCTTGGCGAACCAGGACCCGACGATCTCCTCGGTACGCCCCTTGTTCTCGCCCCAGCCGTACACATTGGCGGTGTCGAAGAAGTTGACGCCCGCACCCAGCGCGGCGTCCATGATCGTGTGACTGTCGGCCTCGTCGGTCTGCGGTCCGAAGTTCATCGTCCCGAGAACGAGCCGACTGACCTTGAGCCCCGTACGTCCTAGCTGCGTGTACTCCATGCCTCCACAGCCAACGCCTTGGAGTCCGCTCGAATCAAGTGAATGAACGCGGACCAGGAGTCGGGGGACGCGGTAACGCCGGGGCGAGTTATGTCTTTTGAGTCCCGGACGTGGACGATGGAGGGGGCGACGGCGACTTCAATGCACTCGCCCTGGTCGCCGCTGTAGCTGCTCTTGAACCAGTTCATAGTCCTCGTGCCACCTGTTCGATGAGTTCCGCGGAGTCTTCGGGGCTGAGAGCCTGAGCTCGCAGAATGCCATACCGTGCGAACAGATCGCCCAGGTCGGGCTGTTCGTCTACGAAAAAGCCTCCGCTCTGTCCTTCGACGTAGGCGAGCTGGCGCCGCTTGGCCGTCTCCAAGAGGATCATCGGGCCGTTCAGTCCCGCGTGTGTCTGCCGAGTGGGCGGCATCACCTGGATCTCGACGTTGCGGAGGCGAGCGATGTCCAGGATGTGGTGCAGCGCCTCCTTGAGCACGGACGGACCTCCCAGAGGGCGGGTGATGGCGATCTGCTCCAGAACAAAACTGATGACCGGCGCCGGTTCTCGGCGGATCAGCTTCTGGCGGTCCAGCCGTGTGGCGACCCTTGCGTCGACTTCGTCATCGCTCAGCGGAGGGCAGTGGCAGTTGAAGACCGCGTGTGCGTATGCGCCGGTCTGGAGCTGTCCCGGGATGACGTGATTCTGGTACGTGTGCAGGGCGACAGCTCCGGCCTCCTCCTCCGCGTACTCCTCGGTCCACGTCGGCAAGTGACTGACGTGCAATTGCTCAGCGGCCACCAGAAGCGCGCCCCGGGCGCCCACCGCATCGTCCGCCAGCGGGGCGAAGTCGCCCTTCGGGGGCCGGTCTCCCCGTTCCACCATGGCGACTTGGGATTTGGAGAACCCCAACCGCTTACCCAGCGCCTCCTGCGTCATCCCGGCCTGCTCCCGGTAGAACCGCAAGATCGCTCCGAACATCCGCGTATTGCCGGAGCCGTTTCCACTTCTGTGCACGGCACCCTCCCCTTGGTTCACGGCACTTCACCACTCCCGTGTGGCACTGGTCACAGTGAACTCACGCGCGGAAGGGTTCGGGTCATGAACCCGCGAATCTCACCCGATCTCGTACCGGCCTGGCTGCCCGCCTCAGGGCATGCACTCCGGTCCGTCGGCGTCCATTTCGACGCCATCCGCATCGCAGACTTCACCGGGGAGCAAGTCGCCTACGAAATCATGGCGTTCACCGACTTCCGGGCCGGTCCCATCGTGCGGACGGCCACCGGCGGGCGGTACTCGTACTTTCTGCTGCCGCCTAAGAGCGCCGCCGCGTACGTCTGGCCGGCCGGGGCGCGTGATCTCGGAAGGGGCGGCCGGGAGGCCGCATTCGTCGGGGTGCCCGCGCTGTACGGGAACACCTGGCCCCTGGCGTGGCGCTCCCTGCCGTGCGCCGAAGCACCCTTCGTGGAGCCGGGGTTGCTTCACGAGATGGTGCTGCGGGTGGCAGCGTGATCGCGCCGGTGCTGGGCGGCCTCGGCCCGGTTGCCGCGGCCTGGCATGGACCCGTTACCCGACGTCCCCGGCGTCGTCGGGCACCCAGCGCAGTACGTCACCGGGCTGGCAGCCGAGTGTGCGGCAGATCGCGTCGAGGGTCGTGAACCGCACCGCCTTCGCGCGGCCGTTCTTCAGTACGGCGAGGTTGGCGGGGGTGATGCCCACGGCTTCGGCGAACTCGCCGACCGACAGGCCGCGTTCGGCGAGCCGGAGGTCGAGGTCGACGATGATCGCCATCAGACCACCTCGGCGATCTCGGTCTGCAGGTCCGTCGCCTTGCGCAGGAGGTTGCGCATGACGACGACGAGCATCGCGAACGCTGCTCCCACGCCGACGGCCGCGATCGCCGCGGCCAGCGCGCTGATGACGTCCATGCCGTCGTCGGGGGAGGGGATCTCGGCCAGGCCGAGATGCGCGGCGACCCCGGCGGCCAGCAGTGTCGCCACGACCGAGGACCCGATGATGATGTCGACCCAGCGGAAGGCCCGTGGCGTGAAGATCGCATCGCGTTCGACCATGCTGAGCAGCATCCACACGGCGGCGAGCGCGACCTGTACGCAGGTGACACCGATGATCGCCACCGTCACGTAGGGCACGGCGAACGGGGCGTATGCAGGAAAGCGGTCGACCTCATCGGCCGCCGTCGTCGGGATGATCACGATCTGACCGAAGAGGCCGAAGAGGACCGCTACGGCTATGCCGGCCCGGAGTGCGGCGATGAAGAAGAAATGCATGTATCGATTGTCGATCGAAATCTATCGAAAAACAATAGGTGCCGTCCGGCCTGTCGATGGCTGGGCCATGGCCGGCCCACGGCTCAGGCCGCCGGTTCGTACGGGCCGCCCTCGTCCCAGCCCTGGTACATCGCGTCGGCGAAGGCGGCAGCGAGCAGGTGCTCGCCGGACGGCGACGGATGCGTGCCGTCGTACGTGTCGCGGTCCAGGGCGTAGTCCTCCGGGGGCGACGCGAGGAGCAGCGGTGAGGCCGGGGTGGAGAGGTCGGCGACCGTCTTCGCCAGGAGTTCGTTGAAGCGGTCGCACTGGGCGGCGAAGTCGGGGTCCCCGCTCGCCCGGACGTTGGGGATGACGGGCAGGAGTACGGCGCGCACGTGCGGCCGCACGGCGCGGGCCTCCGTCAGGAAGCGGCGGGCGTTCTCGGCGGTCTGGTCGGCGTCCGTGTAGAAGCCGAGGTCTATGAGGCCGAGGGAGATGAGCAGCGTGTCGGCCTTGTGCGCGCGGACGGCCTCGCCGATGAGCGGGGCCATGTGCAGCCAGCCCTCGCCCCAGCCGGCGAGATGGCGGCGGGCGCGTTCGGGAAAGCCGGGGTCGCCGTAGTCGTACGAGACGGGCTCGGCCGCCGCGATGTCGTACAGCGTGTCGCGCGGGCCGACGATGCGGTAGGGGCCGCCGTAGGTCCGGTTGAGGTGCTGCCACATGCGGTAACGCCAGGTGTAATCGCCGGCGGAGCCGATGGTCATGGAGTCGCCGACGAACATGATCCGCATCCGGCCATTTTCGCCGATCGCCGGCCCGGCCGGTACGTGACGCTGCCCACGCGCCACCGCGGACCACCGCGCTGATGGGAAGCTGGGGGCATGCGTTCGCTTCTGTGTGCGGCCGGTGCCGCGGGGATCCTGCTGGTGACGTCGGCCGCCACTGCCGTGGCCGCGCCCGCCGCCGACCCGGAACCGTTCACGATCAAGGATCAGCGGATCACCGAGTCCAGCGGGCTGGCCGCGAGCCGCGCGCATCCGGGCGTCTACTGGACGCACAACGACAGCGATGACGGACCGTACGTCTACGCCGTGGATTCCCGGACCGGGCGGACGGTGGCGACCGTCACGATGCGGGGTGTTGGCGATCCGCGCGACGTGGAGGCGATATCGGTCGGGTCGGACGGTGACCTGTACGTCGGCGACATCGGCGACAACCTCGACGGGTCCTGGGAACACGTCTGGATCTACCGCTTCCCGGAGCCGAAGCGGCTGCGCGACCAGACCGTGACGGCCACTCAGTACGACGTGAAGTACGCGGACGGGCCGCGGAACGCCGAGGCGATGATGGTCCATCCGAAGACCGGGCGGGTCTACGTCGTCTCGAAGAAGGAGGACGGGGGCGCCGCGCTGTACGCGGGACCCGAGCGGCTGAGCACGTCCGGGCCGAACGTCTTCCGGCGTGTCTCGGGCATCGACATGTGGGTCACCGACGGCGCGTTCTCGCCGGACGGCACGCGGCTGATGCTGCGCAGCTACTTCGGCGGGCGGATGTACCGCTGGCAGGACGGCCGGCCGAAGGACGACATCGGGAGCGTGGGCGTACCGATCCAGGGGCAGGGCGAGTCGGTCACGTTCACGCCGGACGGGCGGACGCTGATGTTCGGGTCGGAGGGGGCGGACAGCCGGGTCGAGCCGGTCGGGCTGAGCGGGAGACAGCTCCCGGAATCGGCGTCCGGGGACGGCTCCGCCACCCCGGGAGGCGGCGAAAAGAACGGCTCGGACGGTACCGGCGACTCCTCCGACTCCGGCGACTCCTCGGAGAAGAGCAGCCCGGCCGTCACCGGCGTCCTCGTCATCGGCCTGGCCATCGCAGCGGTACTCGCCCTCCGCCGCCGCGGCCGTCGCTGAGCCCGGAACGCGCAGGGGCCCCGGCGATCACCTCGCCGGGGCCCCTGCGTACGTCAGCGCATCTGCGCGACCGGAGTGATCAGAGCTTGTCGATCACGTAGTCGATGCAGTTCGTCAGCGCCTCGACGTCCGCCGGGTCGATCGCCGGGAACATCGCGACGCGGAGCTGGTTGCGGCCCAGCTTGCGGTACGGGTCGGTGTCGACGATGCCGTTGGCGCGCAGGACCTTGGCCACGGCCGCGGCGTCCACGTCCTCGTTGAAGTCGATCGTGCCGATGACCTGCGAGCGCTTCGCCGGGTCGGTGACGAACGGGGTGGCGTACTTGGAGTCCTCGGCCCAGCCGTACAGCGTGCGCGAGGAGGTCGCGGTGCGGCGGACCGCCCAGTCCAGGCCGCCCTGGCCATTGATCCAGTCGAGCTGCTCGCCCAGCAGGAAGAGCGTGGAGAGGGCCGGGGTGTTGTACGTCTGGTTCTTCAGCGAGTTGTCGATCGCCGTGGGGAGCGAGAAGAACTCGGGGACGTGGCGGCCGGAGGCGTGGACCGCGCGGGCGCGCTCCAGGGCCGCGGGCGAGAAGACGCCGATCCACAGGCCGCCGTCGGAGGCGAAGGACTTCTGCGGGGCGAAGTAGTAGACGTCCGTCTCGGCGATGTCGACCGGGAGGCCGCCGGCGCCGGAGGTGGCGTCGACCAGGACGAGGGAGCCCTCGTCGGCGCCCGCGACGCGCTTGATGGGCGCGGCGACACCGGTGGAGGTCTCGTTGTGCGTGAAGGCGTAGACGTCCACGCCCGCCTCGGCCTGCGGCTCCGGGTGCGTGCCGGGGTCGGAGGAGATGACGGTGGGCTCCTCCAGCCAGGGCGCGAGCTTGCTGGCCTTGGCGAACTTCGAGGAGAACTCGCCGAAGGAGAGGTGCTGGGACTTGCGCTCGATCAGGCCGTGCGTCGCGATGTCCCAGAACGCGGTCGAGCCGCCGTTGCCCAGGATGACCTCGTAGCCCTCGGGGAGCTGGAAGAGGTCGCGCACGCCCTCGCGCACCTTGCCGACCAGGTTCTTGACCGGGGCCTGGCGGTGAGAGGTACCGAGGAGGGAGGTTCCGGTGGCGGCCAGGGCGTCGAGCGCCTCCGTACGCACCTTGGAGGGGCCAGCGCCGAAACGTCCGTCGGCGGGCTTGATGTCAGCGGGAATCTGGATCTCAGCCACGTATGAAGCCTAATCCGTCGGGCCGCCGGGTTCTGACCGGAGTCCAGCGGTTGAGACGGGAGTGTCCGGGGACGGGCGGGCGTCGCGGGCCATCTCCTGCTGTCCCGCGGGGCAGGCTGAGGGGTATGGCTGAGCGTGTGCAGAAGGAGACAGGGGCAGGGGCGGCGGACCGGGAGCTGGTACGGGCGCTGAGTACGGCCGTGCGGGGCGAGGTGTCGGGCACCGCGACGGACCGGGCGCTGGTGACCATGGACGCGTCGAACTACCGGCGGGTGCCGCGGGCGGTCGTCGCGCCGCGGGACGAAGCGGATGTCGCGGCCGCGCTGCGGGTCTGCCGGGAGCACGGCGTGCCGGTGGTGCCGCGCGGCGGCGGCACGTCCATCGCGGGGCAGGCCACCGGCACGGGCGTGGTGCTCGACTTCACCCGCCACATGCGGCGGATCGTGTCGCTGGACCCGGAGGCGCGGACGGCCGTGGTCCAGCCCGGCGTGATCTGCGACGAGCTGCGCACCGCGGCCGCCGCGCACGGCCTGACCTTCGGCCCCGACCCCTCCACGCACAGCCGCTGCACGATCGGCGGCATGATCGGCAACAACTCCTGCGGCTCGCACTCGGTGGCCTGGGGGACGACGGCGGACAACGTGAGCGCGCTGGACGTGCTGACGTACGGGGGCGAGCGCGTCCGGGCGGGCCAGGGGCTCGACGGTGTGCCGGGCGCCCTCGCGGACGGCGTGCGCGCCCTGGTCGACGGGGACCTCGCGCTGCTGCGCACCGGTTTCCCCGAGCTGCCGCGCCGGATCTCCGGGTACGCGCTGGACGCGCTGCTGCCGGAGAACGGCGTCGATCTCGCTCGGGCGCTCACCGGGAGCGAGGGCACCCTCGGCGTGCTGACCGAGGCGACGGTGAAGCTGGTCGAGGCGCCGGCCGCCCGGGTCCTCGCCGTACTGGGGTACCCGGACGAGAGCGCCGCCGCCGAGGCCGCGCACACCCTGCTGCCGTTCGGGCCGCTGACCGTGGAGGGCATGGCGTCCGACCTGGTGCCCGATCCGGGCGGGCTGCCCAAGGGCGGTGCGTGGCTCTTCGTGGAGATGGGCGGTGGCTCGCCGGAGGAGGCGCGGGCGCGCGCCGAGGAGCTGTCCCGGGCGGCGGCCGCCGACGGCGTCACGGACCATCTGCTCGTGTCGGACCCGGCGGGGCAGCGCGCCCTGTGGCGGGTGCGGGAGGACGCCTCGGGGACGGCGACCCGGATGCCGGACGGGAGCGAGGCGTGGCCCGGGTGGGAGGACTGCGCGGTTCCTCCGGCGCGGCTCGGCGGCTATCTGCGCGACTTCCGGGGGCTGCTCGGACAGCACGGGCTGCGCGGCACTCCGTACGGCCACTTCGGGGACGGCTGCATCCACGTACGCATCGACTTCGACCTGCTCACTGGTCCGGGCATCCGGCGCTTCCGGGACTTCTCGCACGACCTGGCGGACCTGGTCGTCGCGCACGGCGGGTCGCTGTCCGGCGAGCACGGCGACGGGCAGGCGCGCGCGGAACTGCTGCCGAAGATGTACGGGCCGGAACTCACCGGTCTCTTCGGGCGCTTCAAGGACGTGTGGGACCCGGCGGGCGGGCTCAACCCCGGCATGCTCGTCCGTCCGGACCGTATGGACGACAATCTCCGCTTCGCCGTGCTGCCGCGGAAGCCGGTCGATGTGGAGTTCGGCTATCCGCACGACAAGGGGGACTTCTCCGCTGCCGTACGGCGCTGCGTCGGCGTCGCCAAGTGCCGCAACACCTCCGTCTCCGGCGCGGGCGTGATGTGCCCCTCCTTCCGGGCGACCGGCGAGGAGCAGCACTCGACCCGCGGCCGCGCCCGGCTGCTGCACGAGATGCTGGCGGGCGAGGTGGTCACGGACGGCTGGCGCTCGACCGAAGTGCGTGACGCGCTGGACCTGTGCCTGTCCTGCAAGGGGTGCCGCAGCGACTGCCCGGTGGGCGTCGACATGGCGACGTACAAGGCGGAGTTCCTGCACCACCACTACGAAGGCCGGCTGCGGCCCGCCGCGCACTACGCCATGGGGCGGCTGCCGCTGTGGCTGCGGGCCGCCGCGATCTCCCGGCTGGCGCCGGTGATCAATGCCGCGGCCCGGGTCGGGCCGCTCGCCGCGCTGGCCAAACGGGCGGGCGGCATCGCGCCGGAGCGCACGATCCCGGAGATCGCGCCGGAGCCGTTCACACGCTGGCTGGACCGCCGCTCCCGGGCACGCCTCGGCGACGGTACGCACATCTTCTCCAGCGACCGGGTCGCCTTCCTCTGGCCGGACACCTTCACCAACCACCTCGCGCCGTCCGTCGGCCGGGCCGCCGTCAAGGTCCTGGAGGCGACCGGCAGGGAGGTCCTGATCCCGGGCCGGGGCGACAGAAAACCTGTCTGCTGCGGCCTGACCTACGTCTCCACCGGCCAGCTCGACCAGGCCCGCAAGGTCATGCGGCGCACCCTGGACCGCGTCGAGACGACGCTCGGCTCGCCGGTCGTCGTCCTGGAGCCGAGCTGCGCCGCCACCCTCCGCACCGACCTCCCCGAACTGCTTCCGGACGATCCCCGCGCCGCCGAGCTGGCCGGCTCCGTGCGCACCTTCGCGCAGTACCTGGAGGAGTACGCGCCGGACTGGCGGCCGCCGCGCGTCGACCGCCCGGTGGCCGGGCAGACCCACTGCCACCAGCACGCCGTGCTCGGGGACGCGGCGGAGCGCCGGCTGCGCGAGCGGGCCGGGCTGACCGGCGAGCTGAGCGGCGGCTGCTGCGGGCTGGCGGGCAATTTCGGTTTCGAGCGCGGCCATTACGACGTGTCCGTGGCGTGCGCGGAGGAGCAGTTGCTGCCGGCCGTACGGGACGCGGACCCGGACGCGGAGATCGTCGCCGACGGCTTCTCCTGCCGTACGCAGCTCGCGCAGCTCGGCGCGCGGCCCGGGCGCCATCTGGCGGAGGTACTGGCGGAGCATCTGTGACGGCCCGGCCGGAAACCTCTGTCAGTACCTAAAGACGCTGAAGCGCATTTCACCAACCGGGGCGGCGGCCCTTAGCTTGGGGTGTGTGAACCACTCGTCTCCCCAGTCCGGCCCGCAGGCCGACCCTCGCTCCAGCTCCTCCGCCGGCCTCCCGGACGCCAGCGAGCCCGCGCAGCTCGCGGCGGTACCGGCCTCGGAGGAGGTACGGCGGACCGAGCGGGCCGGCGGCTCCCGCGCCCGCCTGACCTCCGTCGGGCTGGTCATCGGCGGCATCGTCTCGCTGCAGTTCGGCTCGTCGGTGGCGGTACTGCTGTTCCCGCGGGCCGGTGCGCTCGGCGTGGTCACGCTGCGCCTCGTCGTCGCGGCGCTGGTCCTGCTCGTGGCCTGCCGCCCGAAGCTGCGCGGCTACTCGCGCGGCGACTGGGCCACCGTCGTCGGCTTCGGCATCGCGCTGGCCGGCATGAACTCGCTCTTCTACCAGGCCATCGACCGCATCCCGCTGGGCGCCGCGGTCACCCTGGAATTCCTCGGCCCGCTGGTGCTGTCGATCGTGACCTCGCGGCGCGCGCTGAGCCTGGTGTGGGCGGCGCTCGCGCTCGGCGGCGTCGCGCTGCTGGGCCGCGAGGGCTTCGACGGGCTGAACGCGGCCGGCGCCGGCTTCGCCCTGGCGGCCGGCGCGCTGTGGGCCGCGTACATCCTGCTGTCCGCCCGCGCGGGACAGCGCTTCCCGCAGGCGGACGGGCTGGCGCTGGCGATGACCGTCGCGGCCGTCCTCAGCCTGCCGCTGGGTGTCGCGTCCGCCGGTTCGGCGCTGATCGACCCCGTGACGCTCGGCCTCGGCGCGGCCGTCGCGCTGATGTCCTCGGTGCTGCCGTACACCCTGGAGCTGCTGGCCCTGCGCAGGCTCCCGGCGTCCGGCTTCGCCGTGATGATGAGCCTGGAGCCGGCCGCGGCGGCGACGGCGGGCTTCCTGGTCCTGCACCAGGCGCTCGGCTGGGCGGAGATCGCCGCCATCGCCATGGTCGTCCTCGCGAGCGTCGGCGCGGTCCGCTCGGCGGGCTCCGCCCACTGACCCCACCGCCGGCCCGTGGGGGCCGTTGGCGTGAGCGGCCGGGGGCGGATGGATGAAGCCGCCGGAAAACGCGTGTGGCGCCTGTCCGTCACCGGTCACACGTCTCCCTGTACGGAACGAGGACGTACGGGACGGCGAGTATGGCGGCGACGGAGGGGTCAGCGGTATGACGGGGATCGGGCGCAGGGAACTTCTCAGGTTCGGAGGCGCCGCGGTTCTCGGCGGCCCGGTGCTGCTCACCGGCCGGGCGGAGGCTGTGCCGGGGCCACCCGGCCCGGGCGGCCGGCCGGTCCCCACCGTCAGCCCGGCGCCCGCCACCATGCCGGACGTCGACATGCCCGGGGCCGCCCAGGACGCGGGCGGCATGATCGACCTGTCCGGACCGGCCACCGTGCTGCTGCAGAAAAAGCGGCTCACGCACTTCTCCGTCCTGCAGTCCTTCGCGTTCGACGAGGAGGCCGGGTACATCTACGCCCTCCAGGTCGTGCAGGGCGGCGTCCGCCTGAGGGGTGAGGCGCGGACGTACAGCCACGCGCAGCGGGTCACCCGCGGCGACCTGTGCCTGAACCGCCTCACCATGTCCGGGAAGCTGAAGGACCGGATGTTCCTCACCGGCTTCGGGCACGGCGGCTCCCTCGGCGTGCAGCACCGGCCCGGGAAGGTGCCGCTGCTCTGGACCGAGTGGGACGTCAACCCCGCCTCCGGCTACGGCCGCGGCATCGCCCGCTTCCCCTACCGCCCGAACCGGGTGCTGCGGGCCGGCGACCGCTCGCTGCTCACGTACCGTCCGCAGCCCGGCACCACGAAGAACCAGCCGGCGGTCGACATGACCACCCGCCGCCTGCTGCTCCGCTACCGCCGCGCGACCGGCATCTACCGTTACGCGCTCTACGACCTGGACGACTTCGCCGCGGGCACCCCGAAGCCGCTCGCCGACGTCGCGCAGCCGCTCCTGCGCAAGGGCGTCTTCCACCAGGGGCTGGCGCTGTCGGGGGACTACGCGTACCAGCTCACCGGCAGTCCGTTCGGTCCGGGGAATCCGGCGTCCGGACCCGGCAACGCCCGTCTGACCTGCATCGACCTGCGCAGCGGCGCGATCGTGCAGGAGGTCCGCACGAGGGCGGGGCAGAAGCTGCACCCGCGTGAGCCGGAGGGCCTGGCCGTGCTGCACCGCGGCGGCGAACGGCTGGTTGCGGGCTTCACCTCGGGCAAGGTCAACCGCCGCCGCTTCTCGCTGTACGCGCACGGCGGCTGAACTCTTACCGCGACTTCGCGTACTCCTGGGCCATGGCGCCGGCGAAGTCGTACACCACGACCGTTTCGTTCCCGACGACCCAGGCGTCGTGCCCGGGGGAGATCACGAAGACATCGCCGGGACCGGCTTCGCCCTCCGTACCGTCGTCCATGAGGACGTGCATACGTCCTTGTGCGACATAGCCGTTGTGCGGAACCTCGCAGCTTCTGGTCCCCGCGAGCGGGGCCACGGACTCGGACCAGCGCCAGCCCGGCTCGAAGGTCGCCTTGGCGAAGTCCAGCCCGGACAGGTGGACGCTGTCGAGGTGGCCATGGGGAAATTCGCGCCGTTCATCCGGCTGTTCGATCGTCTTGACCTCAAGGATCGTCTTTTCCTTAAGCACGATGGATCCCTTCGTTCTCGGCCCCCTCTCTTCATGGTGCGCCTGCAAATCGGGGGCCACCATTCGGGGGAGAAGGGCCTGAAAAGGGGGCAGAAGCGGACCCGAAAAAATCATGCAGGCATGCTTGATTGTTTCTGGGCCTACTGCCACTCTCATAGCCGCACCACACACGTCAACGCGGCCCGTCCGCCTGTGAGTCGGGCCCGATGAGGGGAGTGCAGCGTGTCCGACCCGAGCCCGGTGCTCGCCGATCTGCGCGTGGAGGGCCAGGCGCTGGACGCCCTCGTGGGGCCGCTCGCCGCGGACCGCTGGGCGACACCGACGCCCGCCGCCGGCTGGACGATCGCCCACCAGATCGCCCATCTCGCCTGGACCGACCAGCAGGCGCTGCGCGCGGCCACCGACCCGGACGGCTTCCGGCGCGCCGCCGAGGCGGCGCTCGCCTCCCCGGACACCTTCGTCGACGAAGGTGCCGAGGAAGGGGCCCGCCGGCCGCCCGCCGAGCTGCTGGCCCACTGGCGCGCGGGCCGCGAGGCGCTGCACGACGCGCTCGCCGCGTACACCGGCGGCCGGCTGCCGTGGTTCGGCCCGCCGATGAGCATCACCTCGATGGCGACCGCCCGGCTGATGGAGACCTGGGCGCACGGCCAGGACGTCGCCGACGCGCTGGGCGCCGTACGGGAGCCGACCGCCCGGCTGCGGCACGTCGCCCATATCGGCGTACGGGCACGGAACTTCGCCTTCCTGGCGCACGGACTCACGCCCCCGGAGGAGGAGTTCCGCGTCGAGCTGCGGGCGCCGGGCCCGGACGGCGGGGTGTGGACGTACGGCCCCGAGGACGCGGCGCAGCGGGTGAGTGGCGACGCGCTCGGCTTCTGCCTGCTGGTCACGCAGCGGGCGCACCGCGACGACGTGGACGTACGGGCCGAGGGCGCGGAGGCCGAACGGTGGCTGGGCATCGCCCAGGCGTTCGCCGGGCCGCCGGGCCCGGGCCGCAGCCCCCGACCGGCCGCCGCCCCGAAGGGACCCACCGCGTGACCCCGGCGCCCACCGCACCCCTGCGCATCGGCAACGCCTCCGGCTTCTACGGCGACCGCTTCGGCGCGCTGGAGGAGATGCTCACCGGCGGCCCCCTCGACATCCTCACCGGCGACTACCTCGCCGAACTCACCATGCTCATCCTCGGCCGGGACCGCCTGAAGGACCCGGGCCGCGGCTACGCGAAGACGTTCCTGCGGCAGTTGGAGACCGGCCTCGGGCTTGCCGCCGAGCGGGGCGTACGGATCGTTACCAACGCGGGCGGCCTGAACCCGGCCGGACTCGCCGACGCGGTACGGGAGTTGGCGGAGAAGGTCGGCGTCCCGGTGCGCGTGGCGCACGTCGAGGGCGACGATCTCCTGGCCAGACCCGGCTGGCCCGCCGGCACCCTGACCGCCAATGCCTATCTCGGCGGGGGCGGCATCGCGGAGTGCCTGCGGGCCGGTGCCGAGATCGTCGTCACGGGTCGCGTCACCGACGCCGCGCTGGTCAGCGGCGCGGCGGCCGCGCACTTCGGCTGGCGGCCCGACGACTTCGACCGGCTGGCGGGCGCGGTGCTCGCCGGGCACGTCCTGGAGTGCGGCACCCAGGCCACTGGCGGCAATTACTCCTTCTTCGGCGCCCTGGACGTGCACCGCCCCGGCTTCCCGCTCGCCGAGATCGCCGAGGACGGCTCGGCGGTGATCACCAAGCACCCGGGCACCGGCGGCGCCGTCACGCCCGGCACGGTCACGGCCCAACTGCTGTACGAGACGACGGGCGCGCGGTACGCCGGGCCCGACGTGACCGCCCGGCTGGACTCCGTACGGCTGACCGAGGACGGTCCTGACCGGGTGCGCCTCGACGGCGTGCGGGGCGAGGCGCCGCCGCCCACCCTGAAGACCGGGCTGACCCGGCTCGGCGGCTGGCGCAACGAGGTCACCTTCGTGCTCACCGGGCTGGACGTGGACCTCAAGGCGCAGCTCGTGCGCGAGCAGATGGAGGCGGCCTTCGCGGCGGCCGGACGTAGGCCCGTCGAGGTGGACTGGCGGCTCGCCCGTACCGACCATCCCGACGCGGCGTCCGAGGAGGAGGCCAGTGCGCTGCTGCGGCTGGTCGTCCGGGACCCGGACCAGGACGTGGTCGGCCGGATCATCAGCGGTGCGGCGGTCGAGCTGGCCCTCGGCAGCTACCCGGGCTTCCACGTCACGGCCCCGCCCGGCAAGGGCGCACCGTACGGCGTCTTCGAGGCGGCGTACGTGCCGGCGGGGGAGGTGCCGCACGTCGCCGTGTTGCCGGACGGTCGTCGCGTGGACGTCGAACCGTGCGCCAATACACGGGAGTTGGCACGGGAGCCCGACCCTCCCCCAGCTACCGCTGGGGGTACCCCCATGCTGCCCGAACCGCTGCACCACGACGGCCCCACCCGCCGCGCCCCGCTCGGCCTCGTCGCCGGGGCCCGCAGCGGCGACAAGGGCGGCGCGGCCAACGTCGGGGTGTGGGCGCGCACGGAGGAGGCGTGGCGGTGGCTGGCACACGAGCTGACCACCGACCGGCTCCGCGCGCTCCTCCCGGAGGCCGCGGACCTGCCCGTCGAGCGGCACGTGCTGCCGAACCTGCGGGCGCTGAACTTCGTGATCGACGGACTGCTGGGCGCGGGCGTGGCCTCGCAGGCCCGCTTCGACCCGCAGGCCAAGGCCGTGGGCGAGTGGCTCCGCGCCCGCCACCTGGACATACCGGAGGTACTGCTGTGACCGTGCTCGGCACAGGGCTGGACACCGCGAGCCCCGAGTACGCGGAGAACCGCGCGGCGCTGCTCGCCAAGCTGGACGAGCTGGCCGCCGAGCAGGCCAAGGCGGTCGGCGGGGGCGGCGAGAAGTACGTCGAGCGGCACCGCAAGCGCGGCAAGCTGCTCGCCCGCGAACGCATCGAGCTGCTCCTCGACCCCGACACCCCCTTCCTGGAGCTGTCGCCGCTCGCCGCGTGGGGGAGCGACTACCAGGTGGGCGCCTCGCTGGTCACCGGGATCGGCGTGATCGAGGGCGTGGAGTGCCTGATCACCGCCAATGACCCGACCGTACGGGGCGGCGCCTCCAACCCCTGGACGCTGAAGAAGGCGCTGCGCGCGAACGAGATCGCGTACGCCAACCGGCTGCCCGTCGTCTCGCTGGTGGAGTCGGGCGGCGCGGACCTGCCCAGCCAGAAGGAGATCTTCATCCCCGGCGGGGCGCTGTTCAAGGACATCACCCGGCTCTCGGCGGCCGGTATCCCGACCGTCGCCGTCGTCTTCGGCAATTCCACCGCCGGTGGTGCGTACGTCCCCGGCATGTCCGACCACGTGATCATGGTCAAGGAGCGGGCCAAGGTCTTCCTCGGCGGGCCGCCGCTGGTGAAGATGGCCACCGGCGAAGAGAGCGACGACGAGTCCCTCGGCGGCGCCGAGATGCACGCCCGCACCTCCGGCCTCGCGGACTACTTCGCGGTGGACGAGCCGGACGCGCTGCGCCAGGCGCGGCGGGTGGTCGCCCGCCTCAACTGGCGCAAGGCGCACGCGGACCCTCCGATCGCCGACCCGCCGAAGTACGACGAGGACGAGCTGCTGGGCATCGTCCCCGGCGACCTCAAGGTCCCCTTCGACCCACGTGAGGTCATCGCCCGGCTCGTCGACGGCTCGGACTTCGACGAGTTCAAGCCGCTGTACGGGCCCTCGCTCACGACCGGGTGGGCCCGGCTGCACGGTTACCCGGTGGGCATCCTCGCCAACGCCCAGGGCGTGCTCTTCAGCGAGGAGTCGCAGAAGGCCGCCCAGTTCATCCAGTTGGCGAACCAGCGGGACATTCCGCTGCTCTTCCTGCACAACACGACCGGCTACATGGTCGGCAAGGAGTACGAGCAGGGCGGGATCATCAAGCACGGCGCGATGATGATCAACGCGGTGTCGAATTCTCGGGTGCCGCATCTGTCCGTGCTGATGGGCGCCTCGTACGGCGCGGGTCACTACGGCATGTGCGGCCGGGCCTACGACCCGCGCTTCCTCTTCGCCTGGCCGAGCGCCAAGTCGGCCGTCATGGGTCCGCAGCAGCTCGCGGGCGTGCTGTCGATCGTGGCGCGCGCCTCGGCCGCGGCGAAGGGGCAGCCGTACGACGACGAGGCGGACGCCGGGCTGCGCGCGATGGTCGAGCAGCAGATCGAGTCCGAGTCGCTGCCGATGTTCCTGTCGGGGCGGCTGTACGACGACGGCGTCATCGACCCGCGCGACACCCGCACCGTTCTGGGTCAGTGCCTGTCCGCGATCCACACCGCCCCCTACGAAGGCGCGCGTGGCGGCTTCGGCGTCTTCCGGATGTGAGGTAGCAGTGATCTCTTCCCTCCTCGTCGCCAACCGCGGCGAGATCGCCCGCCGTATCTTCCGTACCTGCCGCGACCTGGGCATATCCACCGTCGCCGTGCACTCGGACGCGGACGCCGACGCGCCCCACGTCAAGGAGGCGGACGCGGCCGTCCGCCTGCCGGGGGACGCGCCCGCCGACACGTACCTGCGGGGCGACCTGATCGTGAAGGCCGCGCTGGACGCGGGCGCCGACGCGGTCCATCCCGGGTACGGCTTCCTGTCCGAGAACGCGGAGTTCGCCGCCGCGGTGGCCGACGCCGGGCTGACCTGGATCGGCCCGCCGCCCGCCGCCATCGAGGCGATGGCCTCCAAGACCCGGGCCAAGGAGCTGATGGGCATCGCCCCGCTCACCGAGGTCACGGAGCACGACCTGCCGGTACTGGTGAAGGCGGCGGCGGGCGGCGGCGGTCGCGGGATGCGCGTGGTACGCAAACTGGCCGAGCTGGATGCCGAGTTGGCCGCGGCGCGGGCCGAGGCGCTGAGTGCCTTCGGGGACGGTGAGGTCTTCGTCGAGCCGTACGTCGAGGGTGGCCGCCATGTCGAGGTGCAGATCCTCGCCGACGCGCACGGTACGGTCTGGCCGCTGGGCACCCGCGACTGCTCCCTCCAGCGCCGCCACCAGAAGGTCATCGAGGAGGCCCCGGCCCCCGGCCTCACCCCCGAACTGACGGCCTCGCTCTACGAGATGGCCAACAGAGCCGCCCGCGCGACCGAGTACCGCGGCGCCGGCACCGTCGAATTCCTCGTCGTCGACGGCACCGCGCACTTCCTGGAGATGAACACCCGCCTCCAGGTCGAACACCCCGTCACCGAGGAGATCTTCGGCATCGACCTGGTCGCGCTGCAGATCGGTGTCGCCGAGGGCGAGCCGCTGCCCGACGCGCCGCCCGAGCCGCGCGGCCACGCCGTCGAGGCACGCCTCTACGCCGAGGACCCGGCCGCCGGCTGGGCCCCGCAAACCGGCACCCTGCACGGCCTCTCCGTACCGGGCGTCCGCCTGGACTCCGGCTACGCAGACGGCGACACCATCGGCATCCACTACGACCCGATGCTCGCCAAGGCCGTCGCCTGGGCACCCACCCGCGCCGCCGCCGTCCGCAAGCTGGCGGGCGCCCTGGACCGGGCCCGTATCCACGGCCCGGTCACCAACCGCGAGCTGCTGGTGCGCTCCCTGCGCCACCCGGAATTCACCGCGGCGCGCATGGACACCGGCTTCTACGACCGGCACCTGGCCGACCTCACGGCCGCGGCCCCCGACCCGTACGCGCCCCTGGCCGCGGCCCTCGCCGACGCGCACGGCCGCTCGCGCTTCGGCGGCTGGCGGAACGTGTACTCGCAGCCGCAGGCCAAGCGGTACCGCACCGAGCCGGACGGCACCGAACACGAGGTGCGGTACCGGCACACCCGGGACGGCCTGGCCGCCGAGGGCGTGGTGGTCGTGCACGCCGACGCGGCGCGGGTCGTGCTGGAGGCCGACGGCGTACGGCGTACGTACGAGGTCACCGCGCACGGCGACCGGGTGTACGTCGGCCGCACCACCCTCACCGCGCTGCCCCGCTTCCCCGACCCCACGGCCCGCCAGGAGCCCGGATCGCTGCTGGCCCCGATGCCCGGCACGGTGGTCCGCGTGGCGGACGGGCTCGCCGAGGGGGCCGCCGTCGAGGCCGGTCAGCCGTTGCTGTGGCTGGAGGCGATGAAGATGGAGCACCGGATCACCGCCCCGGTCACCGGAACCCTGACCGCTCTGCACGCCGAGCCCGGCCGCCAGGTCGAGGTCGGCGCCCTGCTCGCCGTAGTCACCAACTGATGTCGTCCTCAATCGCCGGACGGGCTGGAATGGGAGACCCCGTGATCGAAACCGAAGAGCACCAGGCCCTGCGTGACGCCGTCGCCGCCCTCGGCAAGCGGTACGGACGCGAGTACTTCACCCAGGTCGTCGCCGAGGGCAAGCACACGGACGAGCTGTGGGCCGAGGCCGCCAAGCTCGGGTACCTCGGCGTCAACCTCCCGGAGGAATACGGCGGCGGGGGCGGCGGCATCACCGAACTCTCCATCGTCCTGGAGGAGTTGGGTGCGGCCGGCTGTCCCCTCCTCATGCTCGTCGTCTCGCCCGCCATCTGCGGCACGGTCATCGCCCGCTTCGGTACCGAGGAGCAGAAGCGGCAGTGGCTGCCCGGCCTCGCCGACGGTTCACGCAAGATGGCGTTCGGGATCACCGAGCCCGACGCGGGCTCCAACTCGCACCGCATCACCACCACGGCACGCCGCGACCAGGAGAGCGGCGGCTGGATACTCAACGGCCGCAAGGTTTTCGTCTCCGGCGTCGACATCGCGGAGGCGACGCTGATCGTCGGCCGTACGGAGGCTGTGTCTGATAAAGGCGTGAAGACCGGCAAGCTCAAGCCCTGCCTCTTCATCGTCCCCCGCGACACCCCCGGCTTCTCCCGCAATCCGATCTCCATGGAACTGGCCGCGCCGGAGAAGCAGTTCGAGCTGGTACTGGACGATGTGCGGCTGCCCGCGGACGCGCTGGTGGGTGACGAGGACGCGGGGCTGCTCCAGCTCTTCGCCGGGCTCAACCCCGAGCGCGTGATGACCGCCGCCTTCGCGCTCGGCATGGCCCGTTACGCGCTGGAGCGGGCCGTGGAGTACGCCCGCGACCGGCAGGTGTGGAAGGTGCCGGTCGGCGCGCACCAGGCCATCGCGCACCCGCTCGCCCAGTGCCACATCGACATCGAGCTGGCCCGGCTGATGATGCACAAGGCGGCGCACCTCTACGACATCGGGGACGACATGGGAGCGGGCGAGGCCGCCAACATGGCGAAGTACGCGGCGGGGGAGGCCGCGGTGAAGACTGTCGACCAGGCCGTGCACACGCTCGGCGGCAACGGCCTGACCACGGAGTACGGCCTCGCCTCGATGATCACCGCGGCCCGGGTGGCCAGAATCGCCCCGGTCAGCCGCGAGATGATCCTCAACTTCGTCTCCCACCAGTCCCTGGGACTCCCCAAGTCGTACTGATTGCCGTCATGCTGCGGAACATCGTCCGCCACCGTCCACCCCCACGCCGCAGCCGGCAGCCGTCCGACCATCGAGCGAAGGGCCGTGAGTCCATGGTGTTCCGCAGCGAGTACCCCGATGTCGCACCGCTCGACCTGCCCATCCACGAAGCCGTACTGGGTCACTCGGCCGTCGCGCACGCCGACCGGGTGGCCCTGGTCGACGGCCTCAACGGCACGACCGTCACCTACGCCGGGCTCGATGCCCGCACCCGCCGGCTCGCCGCGGCCCTCGCCGACGCGGGCGTCCGCAAGGGCGACGTGCTGGCCCTGCACAGCCCGAACTCCCTCGCGTACCCCATCGTCTGTTACGCCGCCTCCCGCTGCGGCGCCGTCGTCACGCCCGTCCATCCGCTCGCCACCGCGGACGAGGTGGCGAAGCAGCTCCGCGACTCCGGCGCCCGCTGGCTGGTGACGGTCTCGATGCTGCTGGCCACCGCCCGTACCGCGGCGGAGAAGTGCGGCGGCGTGACGGAGATCTTCGTCTGCGACGGGGCCCAGGGCCACCGCTCCCTGACCGACCTGCTGGCCACCGGGGCGCCCGAGCCGCAGGTCACGATCGACCCGGCCGAGGACCTGGCCTGTCTGCCGTACTCCTCCGGCACCACCGGCGCGCCCAAGGGCGTGATGCTCACGCACCGCAACATCGCCACCAACCTCGTCCAGCTCGACGGCGTCCTCAGCGGCGGCCCCGGAGACCGCATTCTGGCCGTTCTTCCCTTCTTTCACATCTACGGGATGACCGCGCTGATGAACGCCCCGCTCCGGCAGGGCGCCACCGTCGTCGTCCTGCCCCGCTTCGACCTCGACACCTTCCTGACCGCCATCGAGACCCACCGGGTCAACGCGGTCTACGTGGCCCCGCCGATCGTCCTGGCGCTCGCCAAGCACCCGGCCGTCGCGGGCAGAGACCTCTCCTCGCTGGAGTACGTGCTCAGCGCGGCGGCACCGCTGGACGCCGACCTGGCGGCCGCGTGCGCCGACCGGCTGAAACTGCCGCCGCTCCTCCAGGCGTACGGCATGACCGAGCTCTCGCCCGGCACCCACGTCGTGCCGCGGGACGCCCGCCAGGCGCCGCCCGGCACGGTCGGCAAGCTGCTGCCCGGTACCGAAATGCGCATCGTCGCCCTGGACGGCGGCGCCGACCTCGGCCCGGACGCCACCGGCGAGATCCTCATCCGCGGCCCCCAGGTCATGAAGGGGTACCTGGGCCGCCCCGAGGCCACCGACGCCATGATCGACGCCGACGGCTGGCTGCACACCGGCGACATCGGCTACTGCGACGCGGACGGCTGGCTGCACATCGTCGACCGGGTCAAGGAACTGATCAAGTACAAGGGGTACCAGGTGGCCCCCGCCGACCTGGAGGCGCTGCTCCTCCAGCACGAGGACATCGCCGACGCGGCCGTCATCGGCGTGACCGACGCCGACGGCAACGAGATACCCAAGGCGTACGTCGTACGGCAGCCGGGGGCCCTGCTCACCGAGCGGGAGATCATCGCGTACGTTGCAGCCCGGGTGGCCCCCTACAAGAAGATCCGGCGGGTGGAGTTCACGGACGCCGTGCCGCGCGCCGCCACCGGCAAGATCCTGCGGCGCGAACTCCGCGCCCGGGAAAGGAGTTCCACGCCCTCATGACCGACGCACCCGAGAGCCCCCTCGTGCCGCGGGCGCACGAGCGCGGCATCACCACGCTCACCCTGGACTCGCCCGGCAACCGCAACGCGCTCTCCGCCCGCCTGGTCGCCGAACTCCACCAGGGCCTCGCGGACGCCGCCGCGGACCCCGGCACCCGCGCCGTGGTCCTCACGCACGCCGGGACGACCTTCTGCGCCGGGGCCGACCTCTCCGAGGCGGCTTCCGGCGCCGCCAAGGAGGGCCCGCTCGGGCTTGCCCGCCTGCTCCGCACGATCGTCGAGCTGCCGGTGCCCGTCGTCGCCCGGGTCACCGGGCACGTCCGGGCCGGCGGCCTCGGCCTGCTCGCCGCCTGCGACATCTCCGTGGCCGGGCCCGGCGCCAGCTTCGCCTTCACCGAGGCCCGCCTCGGCCTGGCCCCGGCCGTGATCTCGATGCCGGTACTGCCGCGCATGGACGCCCGCGCGGCGGCCCGGTACTACCTCACCGGCGAGCGCTTCGACGCCGCGGAGGCGGCCCGGACGGGGCTGGTGACGCTGGCCGCCGAGGACGTCGACGCCGCGCTGGAACCGGTACTGGCGGGCCTGCGCAAGGGCTCGCCGCAGGGCCTGGCCGAGTCCAAGAAGCTCACCGCGGCCGGGGTGCTGCGCGCCTTCGACCGCGACACCGAGGCGCTCGCCGAGCAGTCGGCGCGCCTCTTCGCCTCCGAGGACGCCCGAGAAGGCATGACCGCCTTCCTCCAGCGCCGGGAGCCGTCATGGGCACAGTGACCCGCGCCCCGAAGGAACCCCAGCAGGACCGCAGCCGCGCCACCCGCCGCCGGCTGCTCGAAGCCGCCGTCTCCTGCCTCGCCGAACACGGCTGGGCGGGCTCCACGGTGTCCGTGGTGGCCGAGCGCGCGGGCGTCTCGCGGGGCGCCGCGCAGCACCACTTCCCGACCCGCGAGGACCTGTTCACCGCGGCCGTCGAGTACGTGGCCGAGGAGCGTTCCCAGGCCCTGCGCGCCCTCTTCCCCGCCTCCGCGCCCGCCGACCGCAGGGCCGTGGTCGCCGCCGTCGTGGACCTCTACACCGGCCCGCTCTTCCGGGCCGCGCTGCACCTCTGGGTCGCCGCCGCCAACGAGGACCAGCTCCACGGCCGGGTCACCGAACTGGAGGCCCGCGTCGGCCGCGAGTCGCACCGCATCGCCGTGGAACTCCTGGGCGCCGACGAGACCGTCCCCGGCGTACGCGAGACCGTCCAGGGCCTCCTGGACATGGCCCGCGGCCTGGGCCTGGCCACCCTCCTCAGCGACGACACGGCACGCCGCGAGCGGGTCGTGACGCAGTGGGCGCGGCTGCTCGACGAGGCGCTGCGGACATGACGGACGGGCGCCCGCGGCGGGGCGCCCGTCCCTTGCGTTCTCGGGCCGTCAGCTACGCTCTCCGGCCGTCAGCGGGCCGAAATGTCCTCGTACCCGGCGATGTCGCGCGGGCTGCGCGCCGCCGGGCCCACGTACCGCGCGGAGGGCCGCACCAGGCGGCCGGTCCGCTTCTGCTCCAGGATGTGCGCGCTCCAGCCGGCCGTCCGGGCACAGGTGAACATCGACGTGAACATGTGCGCCGGGACCTCGGCGAAGTCCAGCGTGATCGCCGCCCAGAACTCCACATTGGTCGCCAGGATCCGGTCGGGCCGGCGGTTGTGCAGCTCCTCCAGCGCCGCCTTCTCCAGCGCCTCGGCGACCTCGAAGCGCGGCGCGCCCAGCTCCTTGGCCGTCCGGCGCAGCACGCGCGCCCGCGGGTCCTCCGCGCGGTACACGCGGTGCCCGAAGCCCATCAGCCGCTCGCCGCGGTCCAGCGCCTGCTTCACGTACGCCTTCGCGTCACCGGTGCGCTCGATCTCCTCGATCATGCCCAGTACGCGGGACGGCGCGCCGCCGTGCAGCGGACCGGACATCGCGCCCACCGCACCCGAGAGCGCGGCGGCCACATCCGCACCCGTGGAGGCGATGACGCGGGCGGTGAAGGTCGAGGCGTTCATGCCGTGCTCGGCGGCCGACGTCCAGTACGCGTCGACGGCCTTCACGTGCTTGGGGTCGGGCTCGCCCCGCCACCGCTTCATGAACCGCTCGACGATCGTGTCCGCCTTGTCGATCTCCTTCTGCGGGACCATCGGCAGGCCCTGGCCGCGCGCCGACTGGGCGACGTAGGACAGGGCCATGACGGCGGCGCGCGCGAGGTTGTCGCGCGCCTCGGCCTCGTCGATGTCCAGCAGCGGTTTCAGGCCCCATACCGGGGCGAGCATCGCCAGCGCGGACTGCACGTCGACGCGGATGTCACCGGAGTGCACGGGGATCGGGAACGGCTCGGCCGGCGGCAGGCCGGGGTTGAACGCCCCGTCGACCAGCAGGCCCCACACGTTCCCGAACGACACCTGGCCGACCAGGTCTTCGATGTCGACGCCGCGGTACCGCAGCGAGCCGCCTTCCTTATCCGGTTCGGCGATCTCCGTCTCGAACGCGACGACTCCTTCGAGCCCGGGTACGAAGTCGGACATCAGGCTGCTCCTCAAGCTAGGGACGGCGCGGCGGCTCGTGGCCACGCTGCCGTTCGGTCGGGGCCGTGCGGTCACGTGTGATGCGGTCGTCGGTCTCCTTGCCTGGACTGCTCGCGCTCGCCCGGCGGTCCCCGCATTCCGTGTCGGACCGCGGGCGGTGACGGTACGTCACCGGTTCGTTCCGGCGTTTCGGGGCGGACACCATATCTCCGGATGTCCGGAGCCCACAGCGTCCCAGCAGATGATTTTGGTGGGTTCCGCACGTGCGGGGAAGCGTGACATCCGGCACACTGTGCGATTTCCCAACGGGAGGGTTACGCGCCACCCAAGGCGGGCAGACTGCCAGGCCACGAGTGGCTCATGAGCAGCCCGCCGACCGCCCGCGCGACCCGGCCGATGCTGCAAGATATGCCCGTGCACTCTGCCGACGCCGCATCCGCAGCCCACCACCCCGACCCCGCCTCGATGCGCGCCCAGTACCGCGCGCACGGCCTCGCCGAGGAAGACCTCGCCGGCACTCCGTACGAACAGTTCGCGCGCTGGTTCAAGGAAGCGGCCGCGAGCGGCATACACGAACCCAACGCCATGGTCGTCTCCACGGCGGACGAGGCCGGGCGGCCCAGCTCCCGCACCGTCCTGCTGAAGGCGTTCGACGACCGCGGCTTCGTCTTCTTCACCAATTACGCCAGCCGCAAGGGCCGCGACCTCGCCGGGAACCCGGCGGTCTCACTGCTCTTCCCCTGGCACCCGCTCGCCCGCCAGGTCATCGTCGGCGGCACCGCCGAGCGCATCGGCCGCGACGAGACCGCCGCGTACTTCCGTACCCGCCCGCACGGCTCCCAGCTCGGCGCCTGGGCCAGCGAGCAGTCCTCGGTGGTCGGCTCCCGCGAGGAGCTGGAGCGGGCGTACGCGGAGCTCGCGGCCCGCTACCCCGAGGGCGAGCAGGTGCCGGCGCCGCCGCACTGGGGCGGCTACCGGGTCGCCGCCGAGTCCGTGGAGTTCTGGCAGGGGCGCGAGAACCGCCTGCACGACCGTCTGCGGTACGTCAGCACGGAGACGGGCTGGGCAGTGGAGCGGCTGGCGCCCTGAGGGGGCCGGCGGGGCCCCGCGCGGGCCTGACAACGCAGACGACCCGCGGGCCACTGCCCCGGCGCCCTGAGGCGTCGGGGGCCGGTCGGACGAACCGGCGGCCCGCGGGTCGGGTGACTGCTTGGGATTGGCCGGCTGCGCACAGGTCTCGTGCGCTGGTCCGGCGCTGCACTGAGTGAAGCGACGGGCCGCTAGCCCGCAGCCACCTCACGCGTCCGGTAGGAAATCACTTCCGAACCACCTCCCTTCTCGTGTGCACCACACACTAGGAACCCGCCCGGCTCCTCACAACCGAATTTCCGGTGGGCATCGATTTGGCGGAATGGGGTGTGGGCTGCATCACGTTCCAGTTGAATGATCCGACGTGCAGCACGTGCAGCCGCGTCCAGCAGGGGGTGCCAGTGACTGCTTCGTCCCGCCACTTCAATGCCGCGCTGCCCGGAGAACCGGGCCGCCCGGACCAGAGCCACGATCAGGGAGCGGAAACGGACCCGCCGCCGCCACCCGACAGTGAGGACTCCGGCCTGCTCGCGGCCCTCCTGGACGGCATGGACGCCGCCCTGTGCGCCCTCGACGCCGACGGCACCGTCACCCACTGGAACCGCGAGGCCGAGCGCATCCTCGGCTGGACCGCCGACGAGGCGGTCGGCCGCGCGGGCCTGGCCGGCTGGGCGGTGCGCACCGAGGACGCCGACGAGGTGCACGCGGCGCTGATGGCCGCGATGACCTCCCCGGGCCGCCAGGTGCACGAGTTCGCGCTGCTCACCAAGGACGGCGGCCGGGTCCTCGTACGGACCCAGTCCTCCGCCGTCACCGGCGCCGACGGCACGCCCGCCGGCGTGTACTGCGCCTTCAGCGAGGTCCACACCCAGATCGACCTCGAACGCTCCATCGCGCTCAGCGAGGCGCTCTTCGACGACGCGTCCTGGGGCGTGGTGCTCGTCGACGCCGATCTGCGCCCCGCGGTGGTCAATGCCCACGCCGCGCGCGCCCTGGGCCTCGGGCGCACGCACGTCCTCGGGCGCCCGCTGGGCGATCTGCTCGCCCAGGGCGTCGAGGAGCTGGAGGCCGCGCTCCAGCACGTACTGGCGGAGGGCGCGCCCCCGGCCGCCACCGAGCTGTGGGTGACGCTCCGCTCCGAGGAGGCCGAGGAGCCCCGCCGGTGCTGGCGCAGCGGCTTCCTGCGACTGGCGTCGCCGCTCGCCGAGGAGCCCGTCCCGCTCGGCGTCGGCTGGCTCTTCCAGGACATCACCGACCTCAAGCGCACCGAACAGGACAGTTCGCTGCTGCGCTTCCGCGCCAATCAGCTGCACCGCGCGGGCCGCGCGGCCGCCGAGTGCGAGGACCCGGCGGAGGCGGCCGCCGTCCACCTCGACTTCGCGCTGGCCGGCTTCGCCGACCACGGCCTGGTCGACCTCGCCATGTCCCCCTCGCCCGCCGGCCCGCCGCTGTCCGGCATGGACGCCACCACGCCCATCGAGGACGCGGACCTGGCGGCACCCGCCGACGACGAGACCGAGCCCGCGCCCCGGCTGATCCGCGTCCTCGCCTCGCCCGCGGGCGCGCCCGGACCGGCCCAGCCGGTCGCGGGTACCGGCATCCCGCTGACGTACGTCCCGGGGCACCCGGCCGTCCAGGCGTACCGGCGCCGCGGTTCGGTGCGTGCCAGCGCGGGCCTGGCGGTCACCCCGGAAGGCTGGGCGGCGGCCCGCAAGTGGCCCGAGGGCACGGTGCACGGCCTGTGTGTGGTGCTGCGCAGCCGCGGCCGGACGGTGGGCGTGGCGACGTTCCTGCGCGGCGCCTCCCGCCGCCCCTTCGACCGCGCGGACGCCGCGTATGCGGAGGAGGTCGCCTCCCGCATCGCCGCGTCACTGGATCTGGCAGAGGCGCTGGGGAAGAGATGAGGGGCGTCGGGGTCGACGCGAGGGCGGCGGCGGTGCGGGGCCCGGTCGCGGTGCCGGGCCCGGCGGCCGGGCTCAGTGCCGGTAGAAGATCCGGTCCGCGTACTCACGCATGACCCGGCCGTTCCAGTCGTGGCCGCCGTCGACGTTCCCCGAGCGCAGCAGCGGCGGGTCGATGCCGCGCTCGGCGAGCGCCCCCGCCGCCGTCGCCACGACCGCCTGCATGACCGCGCTGGTGACGACCGTGGACGCGGGCGCGAACGGCGCCTCGATGCCCGGCGCGGTCAGCTCCGCGTCGCCGACGGGGATGCGGCTGTCCAGGACGATGTCGCAGTGGTCCTTGAGGTACGTGCCGGACACGTGCCGCGACTTGGTGCCGTCCGCGTACCGGACCGAGGTCAGCCCGATGACCTTGAGGCCGAGCGCGCGGGCGTTCAGCGCCATCTCCACGGGCAGCGGATTCCGCCCGGACAGCGAAATGATCACGAGTACGTCGCCGGCCCGCGCCGGGCTGGTGTCCAGTACGGCGGCGGCCAGCCCGTCGACCCGCTCCAGCGCGCTGCCGAGCGTCGCGGGCATCACGTCCACGCCCACCACACCGGGCACGGGCAGCAGGTTCATCACCGCCAGGCCGCCGGCGCGGTAGACCGTGTCCTGGGCGGGCAGCGAGGAGTGCCCGGCACCGAAGCAGAAGATCCGGCCGCCGGCCTCCACGGTGTCGGCGATCAGCGTCCCGGCCTCGGCGATCACCTCGCCTTGGGTGTCCCGCACCGTCCGCAGCAGGTCGATCGCGGCATCGAAGTACTGCCCGGCCAGCCCCTTGCTCCCGCTCTCGCCCATCGCGGAGCGCCCCTCTCCTCGTATGGTCCGGCCCGGGCCGGTACCGTCCTCGTGGCGCGGCTCACGTTGCGGTCTGGACCAGTGCCCTGTCAATACGGCGCCCGCACCGTACGGCCGAAAGGCGCCCGCCTGGACCGACCTCCGCGTGCGGCCCCCGGTGACCGGCCGCATCCGGGGCCCGGAGGCAGCCATCGGGCCGCGCGCGGCACCGTTGTCAGTGGGATGCGTCAGAATTGAGTTCAGGGCCACCGCACGACACAGCCGAGGGGCACGCATGTCCGGACTGATCGACACCACGGAGATGTATCTCCGCACCATCCTTGAGCTCGAAGAGGAAGGTGTGGTCCCGATGCGCGCGCGCATCGCCGAGCGGCTCGACCAGAGCGGCCCGACGGTCAGCCAGACCGTGGCGCGGATGGAGCGGGACGGCCTGGTCCAGGTCGCCGGCGACCGCCACCTGGAGCTGACCGAGGAGGGCCGCCGCCTGGCGACGCGTGTGATGCGCAAGCACCGGCTCGCCGAGTGCCTGCTCGTCGACGTGATCGGCCTGGAATGGGAGCAGGTGCACGCCGAGGCGTGCCGCTGGGAGCACGTGATGAGTGAGGCGGTGGAGCGCCGCGTCCTGGAGCTGCTGCGGCACCCGACCGAGTCGCCGTACGGCAATCCCATCCCCGGCCTGGACGAGCTGGGCGAGAAGTCCGAGGCCGATGCCTTCCTGGACGAGGGCCTGCTGAGCCTGATGGACCTCGACCCCGGCGCCGACGGCAAGACCGTCGTCGTGCGGCGGATCGGCGAGCCCATCCAGACGGACGCCCAGCTCATGTACACACTGCGGCGGGCCGGGGTGCAGCCGGGGGCCGTGGTGAGCGTGACGGAGTCGCCGGCCGGGGTGCTGGTCGGCAGCAGCGGCGAGGCCGCCGAGCTGGCCACCGACATCGCGCAGCACGTCTTCGTGGCGAAGCGCTGAGCTTCCCGGCTGCTCGCCGGCCGCTCGGCGGTGCGCTTCCCGGCCCGGCGCCCCGCCGCTCCGCTTGACCGGTGTGGCGCCGCCTCCGCGCCCCGCGCGCAGGCGCCCACCCGGTACGACATCCCGTCCCGCGCTCCCCGCGGAGATTCCGCTTCCCCCTGCCGCCCGCCCTCCCGCGGAGAAATTTTCGGCCGTCCCCTCCGCCGCGCCGCCGCACTGACCTGGAGCGACGGCGCGCACCGAGCCGTGCCCCGATTCCCTGCCCCGCACGGACTTGGCGGAATGCGAGCGGTGGGCGCGAGGCCGTGTCACCCTGGCGCTGTCGCATACGCACAGGCGCATATGACGTGCTGCGTTGAGGACCTGGGGCCGGGCGGCGCGGCGGATGTGGGGGACATCCGGCCGGTCGCCGGGACCTCTGGGGGAGGGGGCTCGGATGAGTCACCGGACAAAACCGTCGCCGGGCCGGGGGGCCACTGACAGCGAGGGCCCCGGCGCTGCGAGCAGCCGGGGCCCCGCTTCCCCATGTCCCCCCGCGAAGACCCGGAGCCCCGAGCTCTCAGGGTCTTCCCCCGCGGGCCCTCTTCCCGTCAGGGCCCGCCTCCCGCTCACACTCTCCCCGTGCCGCGGACGGCCAATCCTTGAGCATGGTCACTCGTACGAGGGGTGTTGGGAGCGACGGCAATACATTCGAATACGGGTTCGATAGTGTGGGGCTGCTCAAGGGACGGATGGGGGTGCCAGGGCAATGGTGCGGCGCATCGACGTGACAGGTACCGGGGGCGTACGGCTCGCGGCCTGGGAGTTCACCGACCCTCCCAAGGCCGGCGGCGAGGAAGCGGAGCGGAAGCACAACGGGCGCGGCCCCGGCGTGCTGCTCCTCCACGGCCTGATGGGGCGGGCCGCGCACTGGGCGGAGACCGCCCGCTGGCTCGGCGCGCGCTACCGCCCCGTCGGCCTCGACCAGCGCGGCCACGGCCGCAGTGAGAAGCCCACCGACGGGCCGTTCGACCGCATGACGTACGTGGACGACGCGATCGCCGCCATCGAGCAGCTGCATCTCGCGCCGGCCGCCGTCATCGGCCACTCCATGGGCGCGCTCACCGCCTGGCAGCTCGCGGCGCGCCGGCCCGACCTGGTCAGCGCCCTGGTCATCTGCGACATGCGGGCATCGGCGCTGGGCGCGGCCTCGCAGCGCGAATGGGAGGCGTGGTTCCGCTCCTGGCCGGTCCCCTTCGCCACGCTCGCCGACGTCCGCAAGTGGTTCGGCGAGGACGACCCCACGCTGGAACGGCCGAAGCCGGTGCGCGGCGAGTACTTCGCCGAGGTGATGGCCGAGCGCGCCGACGGCTGGCGCCCGGTCTTCTCCCGCCGCCAGATGCTCGCCGTCCGCGAGGCATGGGTGCACGACGCCCACTGGGAGGAGCTCGCCCTGATCGAATGCCCCACGCTGGTCGTCCGCGGCCTGGACGGCGAACTGGGCCGCGCCGAGGCCCAGGAGATGGTCCGCGTCCTCCCTCGGGGCGCCTACGCCGAGATCTCCGACGCCGGCCACCTCCTCCCCTGGGAGCGCCCGGACGACTGGCGCCGCGCGCTGGAGCCGTTCCTGCACGCGGAGATTCCGACCTGAGCGGCCGGGCCATTCCGGCGTGAGCGGCCGGGCGTCGGGGAAACCGGCGCTGACCTGAAGCGGCGGGCGCCCGCCCCCTCCGGGGGACGGACGCCCGCCGACTCTCGAGGTCTCGCCGCGCTAGCCCTTGCTCACCGCCACCAGAATCTCCGGCAGCCGGCGGAGGACGCCCGGTGCGGTCAGCCGCAGCCCGAGGACGGCCACGACCGCCCCGTACGCCGCGCCCACCGGCAGCACCAGCCACAACAGCCCCTGGAGTCCCGCCACATGGAGCCCGACGGTCAGGCCGATGACCGGCAGACACAGCAGGCCGCCCATGACCACGCCGACCAGCATGCTGATCCAGGCGATCCCGCCCTGCCCCGGCGCGACGTTCTTGTTGCCGTCGGACGGAATCGAGTACGGGAAACGGACCGAGGCGAACGCCCCCGTGGCCACCAGCGCGCCGAGGAGCGCCAGCGCCACCCCGTACACCTCGGGGAAGGCTCCCCAGTCGTCGAGGAGCGCCGCCGAGCCGAGCACCACCAGCGTCACGTACGGCACCGCGATCACGGCCACCGCCAGCGCCCGCCCGCCCAGCTCCAGGAACGCGTCACGGCGCGTGGAGAGCGTCGAGGCGACCATCCAGAACGCGGAGGTGTCCTGCCCGAACTGGTTGTACATCTGCAGCCCGAGCAGCCCCGCCGCCCAGCACGCCGTGTAGACGCTGCCGCCGCCCTGCACCGCCGTGACGACCGGGAGGATCAGGCCGACGCCGAGCGCCGCGGCCCAGCCCATCTTCGTCTTCGGGTCCCGCCAGCCGTACAGCAGCGTGCGCCGCATGACCGTACCCGTACGGCCGTCCGGCAGCAGCCGCTCCCAGCCGCCCGCCCGGCCGGCCCGCTTGCGGCCGCTGTCCTTCTCGATGGCCTGCAGGGTGGAGGAGTCGGGCGCGGTCATGACAGTGGTGAGCGTGCGGCTCCACCACCACAGCAGCAGAACGAGCGCCAGTGCGGTCAGCGCGAGGCCGAACGCCGCGCGCCCGTAAGCACCCCGGCCCGCCGCGTCCACCGCGTCCACCGCGGAGGCGGGCGGTATCCAGCGCAGCACCGCCGCGGCCGGCTCCAGGGCCGTCAGCCCCTGCGACTGGGCCAGCTTCTGCGCGGCGAGGTTCACGCCCTGCGCGCCGAGCGCGACGAACAGGCCGCTGAGGACGGCGAGATCGCGGCCGCGGCGGCTGGTCAGCAGCCGCACGTTGGCGGTCGCGATGGCGCGCGCCAGCGCCGCGCACACCAGGACGATCAGTACCGTCGCGACGATCCCGACGATCACCGCGGCCGCACCGTGCGCGACGGCGGCCACGGAACCGGCCGCCAGGACGACGGTGAAGACCGGCCCGACGCCGATGAGCGAGGCGACCAGCAGCGAGCCGATCAGCGGCCGGGGCCGCAGCGGCAGCATCACCAGCCGGGTCGGGTCCATCGTCTCGTCCGCCGTGGGGAAGAACAGCGGCATCGCCGCCCACCCGAGCGTGAGGATCGCGGTGAGGAGCACGGCCAGCGCCGGCGTGCCGGCCACGCCGCGCAGCAGGATCAGCCCCAGCAGCAGCCCGGCCCCGAACAGCAGCGTGACGACCAGGGAGATGACGTACGCGGCGGTGCGCCCCGGCGACTGCCGCAGCCCGTTCTTCAGGAGCGACAGCTTGAGCCGTACGAAGAGGGGCATGAGGG
This sequence comes from Streptomyces ochraceiscleroticus, assembly GCF_000720485.1. GTDB lineage: Bacteria > Actinomycetota > Actinomycetes > Streptomycetales > Streptomycetaceae > Streptomyces > Streptomyces ochraceiscleroticus. The sequence goes on from NZ_JOAX01000010.1 coordinate 177,531, forward strand.
CCGGGGACGCCGGGGCGGTGGCCGGTGTGCCCACGGGGCGGGTGGTGGCCGTACTCATCGGGCGCCGCCCCCACCGAGCCAGTCCAGGTCCTGCCCGGCCCGCGCGCGGCTGCCGGCGCCGACCAGTTCGAGGAAGGCGTCCTGCAACGAAGGCGCGTCACCGCGCACCTCGCCGATCGGCCCGTCGGCCCGGATCTTCCCACCGGCCATCACGGCCACCCAGTCACACAGCGACTCCACCAACTCCATCACATGACTGGAGAAGATGACGGTCGCGCCGGACCCGGTGTAGCGCTCCAGTACGCCCCGAATGGTCTGGGCGGAGACCGGATCCACCCCCTCGAACGGCTCGTCCAGAAAGAGAATCTCCGGGTTGTGCAGCAGGGCGGCCGCCAGCCCGATCTTCTTCCGCATACCGGTCGAGTAGTCCACGACCAGCTTGTTCCGGGCCCCGGACAGATCGAGCACGTCCAGCAGCTGCCCGGCCCGCTTGTCGACCTCGTCGCCGGGCAGCCCCCGCAGCCGCCCGATGTACGAAAGAAGTTCGCCGCCCGACAACCGCTCGAACAGCCGCAGCCCTTCGGGCAGCACGCCGATCCGCGACTTCACGGCGACCGGGTCGCGCCACACGTCATGGCCGCCGATCTCGACCTGGCCCGCGTCCGGCCGCAGCAGCCCGGTCACCATCGACAGCGTGGTCGTCTTCCCCGCGCCGTTCGGCCCCACGAGCCCGATGAACCGCCCCGCGGGCAACGCCAGATCGATCCCCGCAACGGCGGTGTGATCTCCATACTTCTTCCAGAGGCTGTGGATACGCACCGCCGCCGGAGCCTCCGCCGTGCCAGCCTGTTCCCCAGCACCCGAACTTTCGGTCGTCACTCGGTTCCCCTGTCCTCGGACGTCAAGGCAGGGCCCGGTCAAGCCCCCGCCGCCCTCCAACGATATGCGGAGGGCGGGGGGAGAGGCCGGACGAGGAGCGGCTGGGCAGCGGTTGAGCAAGCGACCGTTACGCACTGACCAGGGGGGCGGGGGAGGGGGGAGGGGGCCCCAGGGCCGCCCGTCAGATCACGCCTCTCCCGCCCCGCCCCGGCTCAGCCCCCCTCACCGCCCCCGGCCCGCTGTTGGTTCGAGGCCGCAGGCGTAGGTGAGGGGGTTGAGGAGGTCTTCGGTGTCGGGGAGCCAGCGGTTGGCGGGGGTGGGGTGGCGGGCCCATTGGACCGGAGCGTGGCGGCCGGTGCGGGTGGGAGGTGCGGCGATGTAGGTGCCCTCGCCGTGGGTGATCAGGTCGAGGCCGGTGGGGGAGGGCCGGGCCGGTTTGCGTGCCAGGTCCGAGAGCTTGGCGGCAGCGCCGGGCAGGACGAAGAAGAGCATCCGGCGGTCCGGGGTGCGGATGACCGGGCCGAGCGGCAGGCCCTGCCGTTCCATGCGGGCCAGCGCCAGGCAGCCCGCGGTCTCGGGCACGTCCAGCGCGTCGAACGTGCGGCCCGTCGGGAGCAGGATCGCCGCGCGGGGGTGTTGCGTCCACAGGCTGTGGATGGCCGACGCGCTGCCGGTGGCCGCCGTGGGCCAGTCGGCCGCGAGCGGGTGGGCGCCGGGGGTCCGGCAGTCACGGGCGCCGCACGAACAGTACGGTGCCGCACCGTCGTCTTCCAGCCATGCGCCGGGGAGTACGTCCCAATGGCGTTCCGTCGCGTAACGCACCGCAATGTCGAGCAGCCGCTCACCGCGCTGCTGGGGGACCTGTGGGGCTCCTGTGACTCCGCTGCTCTGTTCCACGAACGGGACAACTTCCGCTGTCACCAAGGGTTACGGCCAACAAGTGGCACGGCACGGCGCAACGTTCTTGCACGTGGGGCGCATGGATGCACGGGCGGGGGCGCGTGCGGGGCCGTGCCGCGGAGGCTGGGTAGCCACTTGCGTGACGGGCGGAAAGGCCGTCCGGCGGCGGGCGGCGCGGGCTCTCCGTACGTACTCGGACACGGGCGTCACGTGCTCGTACACACGGCACTGCGCGTACACACGCCACGTACTCGCACACGCGCATCGCGTATCTCGTACACGCGCGTCGGTGGTCAGTGGTGCGCGGTTGAGGGGGCTGGTCGGAGCAATTGGGGAGTATCGCTTATGTCGCGCGGTAGCGGAGGAAAAAGCGGATATCGCGGGTATGGGCGGGAAATGATGCACGAGGACGGCGTTCGACGGTGAACGCGCCGCAGTACACAGGGGGTACAGCATGGCCGCCAGGCCACTCGTCGCGCGGCAGCCGAACGAACGGCTGCAGGCGCTCATCCAGGAAGCTGCCTGTTCCAATGCCGGGCTCGCCCGCCGCGTGAACGTCTGCGGCGCCGAGCACGGCCTGGACCTGCGCTACGACAAGACGTCCGTCGCCCGCTGGCTGCGTGGCCAGCAACCCCGCGGCCGGGCGCCCGCGATCATCGCCGAGGCGCTCGGCCGCAAGCTGGGGCGCACGGTCACGATCGACGAGATCGGCATGGCCGACGGCAAGAACCTCGCCTCCGGCGTCGGCCTGCAGTTCTCGCCCACCGTGCTCGGCGCGATAGAGCAGGTCTGTGAGCTGTGGCGCAGCGACGTCGGGCGCCGCGACTTCCTGAGCGGTTCGACGGTCGCCGCCTCGGCGCTGGTCGAGCCGAGCCGGGACTGGCTGATCACCGGCGCCGACACCCAGGTCGCTCGCAACGCCGGGGCCCGCGTGGGCCGTTCGGACGTCGAGGCGGTCCGCTCCATGACGGCCGCGCTCAGCGAACTGGACCACCAGTACGGTAGCGGGCACGTTCGTCCGGTCGTCGTGCACTACCTCAACAGCGTGGTCTCCGGACTGCTCGCGGGCACCTACCGGGAGTCGGTGGGGCGCGAACTCTTCGCCGCGGTGGCTCGGTTGACCGAGCTGGGCGGATACATGGCGGTCGACACGGGCCAGCCGGGGCTGGCTCAGCGGTACTACATCCAGGCGCTGCGCCTGGCACAGGCGGCCGGCGACCGTGGTTACGGCGGGTACGTGCTCGCCGCCAGCATGAGCCACCTCGCCGCCTCGCTCGGCAACCCCCGGGAGATCGCGCAGCTCGCGCGCGCGGCACAGGAAGGCACCCGCGGGCACGTGACGCCGCGCGCCGAGGCGATGTTCTGCGCGGCGGAGGCGCGCGGGCACGCACTGATGGGGGACACCCGGGCGTTCCAGTCCGTGGCCGGGCGCGCGGTCAGCGCGATGGAGCGGGCCGAGTCCGGTACGGACGCGGGCGACGACCCGGCGTGGATCGGGCACTTCGACCCCGCCTATCTCGCCGACGAACTGGCCCACTGCCACCGTGACTTGGGGCAGGCGACAGCGGCCAGGCAGCAGGCCGAGCAGGCGCTCGCCGGCCATCCCGAGAGCCGGGCGCGGCGGCGCGCGATCGGGCTCGTACTGCTGGCGAGCGCACAGGTGCAGCAGCGGGAGATCGAGCAGGCGTGTCATACGGGCACGCAGGCGGCCGAGTTGCTGAGCGGGCTGCGCTCCTCGCGCGGCGCGGAGTATCTGGAGGACTTCCAGGCGCGCCTGGAGCCGTACCGGGAGGAGGCGGTGGTGCGGGAGTTCGCCGCGCGGCTGGAGCTGCGGGCGGCGTGACGGACGGGCCCGGGGCGGCCCTGGGCGGGTCCGCTCGGCCGCCGTGGCCGGGCCGTCCCCGGAGCGACATTCGGCCAGTGTCCTCTTTGTCCGTCGATCCTCCGTAATCGACGGGTGATGCTGCTGTGGGTCAAGTGGCCGGTGACCAGGGGACGTGGTCGAACATGACTGCTACCCGGTAGCGTGAGCCGACGATTCCGTAAGAAGCAGAAGTAGGAGTCCCGGTGACGCAGAGCGGACAGGGCGGCGACCCGCAGAACCCTGCGGGCGGGCCCGCGCGCGAGGGCGTGGTGCTGCCCGCGAACGGTGGCGAGCCGTACGTGCCCGACCAGCAGTCCGCGCCGGCCGCCGGTCAGCCGTGGGGCGAGCCGTGGGGCCCGTCCCAGGCACCGCAGCAGCAGGGCTCCTACGCACCGCAGCAGCCGGGCGGGTATCCGCCGCCGCCCCAGGGGCAGCCGCCGGTACCTCCGATGCCGCCGGAGCAGCCGTCGGCCGGGCCGGGGGCGGGGGCCGCCGGAACGGGGTACGCGAGCCAGGGTACGTACGGGGCTCAGCCTTCCTATGGTTCCCAGCCTTCCTACGGTTCCCAGGCTTCGTACGACGGGCAGCAGGCCTCCTATGGTGCTCAGGCTTCCCAGAGCGTTCAGGGGTCGTACGACAGACAGCCCCAGCCTTCGTACGACGGGCAGTCTTCGTACGACGGGACGCCTTCGTACGGTGCGCAGCCCTCGTACGGTGCGCCGTCCCCGTACGCCCAGCAACCGCAGCCCTCCTATGGGGAGCAGAATCCGTACAGCGGTCAGGCCGCCTACGGTGCAGCCCCGAGTGCCCCGAGTGCCGGTTACGGCTATCCGCAGCAGCCCGCCGGCCCTCAGCCCGCTACGGACGCCCAGCCCGGTACGGACGGGGCCGGGAATGCCACCGGTGGCGCGCTCGTGCGTGCCGAGCGGCAGACCGGGGCGCCGCTGCCGCCCGCAGCGGACGAGCCCGGCGCGGGCGCGCCGCTCCCGCCGCAGAACACCGGGCAGGGCGCCGGGCCGCTGCCGCCCGCCGCCGGGGACGCCGAGGCCACCCAGTACATCCCGCCCGCCACCGGCGACAGCGAAGCCACCCAGCTCATCCAGCCCTTCGCCGGCGGACAGGGCGGACAGGGCGGGCCCGGCGGGCAGCCGATGCCGGCGCCGCAGGGCGCCTCCGGTCCCATGCCCGGCTCGCTGCCGCCCGAGAACAAGCGGCCCGAGACGGACGCCGAGTCGACGACGATGCTGCGCCGGCCGGTCATGCCGCAGGCACCCGCTTCCCCCGACGGCACGGAGGCGGCGACCCAGCTCATCCCGCCGGTCGGCGGTGGCACGCCGCAGCCGCCTCCGGGTGCGCCGTTCGCCATACGGCCGGGGATGCCGGGTGACCGGCCGACCCCGGCCGAGTTCGACGGTCTCTTCCGTGACGGGCCGGGCGGTGCCGGGGCCGGTGCCTCCGAGGCCGAGTCCCCCGGGTCCACCCAGCAGATGCCGCGCTTCGAGCCGCCCGCGGCGCCGCAGGGCCACGGCGCGCCGCAGGGCCCCGGAGGCCGGCCGGGATTCGGCGCCCAGCCGGGCCCCGCACCCCAGCACCCCGGCAGCCACGCTTCGCAGCAGCCCGGCGGTCCCGCGCCGCAGCATTCCGGCTTCACGCCCCAGGGCCCGTACCCGCCCGATGCCCCCTCCGGCCACGGCCACGGCGGTGGCGGGCGGCGCCGCAAGATCGCGCCCGCCGCGATCATCGGCGCGGTCGTGGTGGTCTGCGTCGGCGCCGGGCTCGGCGTCGGCTACGCGCTCAGCGGCAGCGACGACGACGGCGCGAAGAAGGACGCCGGCAAGTCGTCGGCGGGCACGGTGAAGCGGGCCAAGCCCTCGCCGACCGCCGACCCCGCCGAGGCGCAGGCCAAGGAGCTGGACGCGCTGCTCAAGGACAGCAACAACAGCCGTTCCGCGGTGATCGGGGCGGTCGGCAACATCAAGTCCTGCACCAAGCTCGGCGCCGCGGCCAAGGACCTGCGGGACGCGGCCGCGCAGCGGAACGACCTGGTCACCCGGCTCGGAAAGCTCTCCACCGACGAGCTGACGGACCACATCGAGCTGACCACCGCGCTGACCAACGCCTGGAAGTCCTCGGCGGCGGCCGACAACCACTACGCCACCTGGGCCGACCAGGTCGCGCACGCGGGCAAGAAGGGCTGCCACAAGGGCAAGGCACGCGGTACGAAGGCGGCGGTGGCGGGCAACACCGCCAGCGGGCAGGCCACCACGGCCAAGAAGCAGGCGGCGAACCTGTGGAACCCGATCGCCAAGAAGTACGGCCTGACCGAACACAGCCCTGAGCAGCTCTAGCAGCCCGGAGCAGCTCTAGCCGCGCGGGCCCCCAGTACTACGGGGGCCCGTCAGCTCACTCACGCGTCCCGCCGCGGCTTCTCCAGCGTCTTCGCGAGGTCGGCGAAGCCGGAGTGCGTGGCGACCAGTCGGCCGTCCCGTACGACCTGGTAGGTCACCATCGCGTTGACGATCCGCGGGAAGGACTGCACGGCGAGCATGTCGTCGTAGCGCCAGCGCAGCTTCGGGGTCAGGCCGCCCGTGTCGACGGCCCGGTCACCGCGGTCCAGCGCCTGCTGCAGCGAGCGCGCGGTGACGTCCTGGCCGTCCTCGGTGACCTGCTCGACCATCACGCGCAGCACGGTGTACGCGATCCAGGTGGTCTGCACGCCGGCGTCGGCGGGGTCGATGCGGTTGTCGTTGAAGGCGTGCTCGGTGATCACGTCGCGCATGGGGCCCCAGCGCCGGTCGCGCGCGTCCGGGTACCAGCCGGTGACCAGTGCGCCCTCCAGGGGGCTGGACTTGCCGCCCGTACGGTCCACCAGTGTCTGGTTCACGCTGCCGAGCACGGACGCCATCTGCACCTTCGGGTTGTCCTCCTGGAGGCGCCGGAAGGAGTCGAAGAACGTGTCGGTGTGCTCGCCGAGCGTCGCGGTCACGCAGGCGCCCTTGGCCCGCGCGCCGAACTCCGCCGTCCCGTAGAACTCCGGGTCGGCGCCGACCTCGTCCAGTGCGCTCTGCGCCGCGCCGGTGTAGTCGGTGGCGTTCTCGGGCGCCCGGATGTCGTGGGCGGGCGAGCGGCCGCCGGTGGCCAGCCCGGAGTTGAGGATCGGCGGCATCTGGTCGCCCTGGATGGTGTCGGGGCGGACCAGCGAGACGCGCTTGCACTCGGCGGCAAGCTGCCGCCCGTTGCCGGCCAGCAGCGCCGCCTGGCCGCCGTTGACCGGGTAGGACAGCGGGCTGTCGAACTCCTCGCTGGAGACGCCGTAGCCGCCGATGTACGGAATGCCGGCGGCCTCCAGCGGGCCCATGAAGGAGCGGCCCTGGCGGCTGTACGAACCGACGACGGCGACGGCGTGCGCGGCGACCGCCTTCTGGGCGCAGCGCGCGGCGGCCACCGATTCGTTGCGCTCGTTGCAGGTGAGGACGTGCAGCCGGTGGCCGGCGATACCGCCCTTGGCGTTCACCCAGCGCGCGTACGCCTCGGCCATGGCGGGCATCCCGGCCATATTCGTGCCCTTGGTGCCGGAGGGCGCCCAGGTCATCACGGTGAGGGGGGCCTGGTCACCGGCCCCGGCGGCGTTCCCGTCGGCCCCGGGGAGCGTGCCGCAGCCCGTCAGCAGGGCCGCCATGGCCGCCGCGCCCGCCGTCGCTGAGCGGATCACGGTGGCGCGGTGGCAGAAGCGGGGAAAGGAACGTCGCCATCCGGTCATGTACCCGCACCCTTCCGGCCAGGGCATAACTCCTGCGTGCTGTCCGGGTAACGGAAAGTGACGCGAAAGTGAACAGCAGGCGAAGGCGGTCCCGGGCCCCCGTCCCGTGGCCCCGTGTCCGAGAACGTACGATCGATTGTCGTGCAAGGTTCGGAGAAGTCTTCCCGTCGCGGCCGCCGCTCGACCACCATGGGCGCCATGCCGCTCACTGACATGCCGTGGTGGCGCTGGCGCGCCAATGTGCGCTCGGCGCTGCACATGCTTTCCGACCCCGTCTTCCAGCAGGAGACCTGGCTGGCCGGCCTCCCCGGCTACGGTGATGTGACCGACGCCGTGTACCGGCTGGTGGAGGACACCTGGCTGGACAACTGGTCCGCCGAGAAATACGTCGGCACGATATTCCGGGACTCCCAGGAAGCCGCGCTGGTCGACGTCGCCGTGCTCCGGGTGCTGCGCATACTGCACCAGGTCGGCGCGGACGCCCCGGTGGCCGCCTACCTGGAGCACCACGGCTGGCCCGAGGCCGTACGGGCCGCGCGGGACGCCCACGTCCGCATGGCGACCGCCGACGGCGAGGACCCCGACGCGGCCCCGCGCTCCCTCGAAGTACTGGCCATCCTCACCAGGGGACTGGAACCGCAGGAGTGAGCCGCGCCACGCGGACGCCGGCCGGCGCCCGGGGGCGGGGAGCGGGCGGTGACCGGCGGGCCGGAATGTGCGACCCTTTGTCCTCATGAGCCAGTCGCAGCCCGCCCTCTCCGACCAGTACGTCCTGACCCTGTCCTGCCCGGACAAGCAGGGCATCGTGCACGCGGTGTCCAGCTACCTCTTCATGACCGGGTGCAACATCGTGGACAGCCAGCAGTTCGGGGACCGGGACACCGGACTGTTCTTCATGCGGGTCCACTTCCGCGCCGAGACCGCCGTCACGCTGGAGAAGCTGCGCGCCAGCTTCGCCGCGGTCGGCGACTCCTTCCAGATGGACTGGCAGATCCACCGGGGCGACGAGAAGATGCGTGTCATCCTGATGGTGTCCAAGTTCGGGCACTGCCTGAACGACCTGCTCTTCCGCTCCCGCATCGGCGCGCTGCCGGTGGAGATCGCGGCCGTGGTCTCCAATCACACCGACTTCGCCGAGCTGGTCGCCTCGTACGACATCCCCTTCCACCACATCGCGGTGACGAAGGACAACAAGCCGCAGGCCGAGGCCCAGCTCCTGGAGCTGGTCCGCGCCGAGCAGGTCGAGCTGGTCGTACTGGCCCGGTACATGCAGGTGCTCTCCGACGACCTGTGCAAGGAGCTGTCGGGGCGGATCATCAACATCCATCACTCCTTCCTGCCGAGCTTCAAGGGCGCGAAGCCGTACCACCAGGCGCACGCGCGCGGCGTGAAGCTGATCGGCGCCACCGCGCACTACGTCACCGCCGACCTCGACGAGGGCCCGATCATCGAGCAGGAGGTCGCGCGGGTGGGCCACGACGTCACCCCCGACCAGCTCGTCGCCGTCGGCCGGGACGTGGAGTGCCAGGCGCTGGCCCGCGCGGTGAAGTGGCACAGCGAGCGCCGCGTGCTGCTCAACGGCAGCCGGACGGTCGTCTTCGCCTGACGCCTGGCGTCCGACGCCCCGCCTCTCGCGCCCCTGACCGCCTTCAGGCGCGAGAGGCTTCAGAGGCGCGAGAGGCTTCAGAGGCGCGAGAGGCTTCAGAGACGCGAGAGCGAAGCCGTCGCGAAGAGGACCTCGCGGATCGCGTCCCGCTCGCCGTGCTGCCCCGCCGCCGCGTCCTCGGGCGAGACATGGCCCGCGGCGAGCTGGCAGAACTCCACGCTGTCCAGCGCGATGTGCGCGACCGTGCGGTCCGGCGTGCCGAGCGCGCCGGGCGAGTCCAGCGCGATGTACCAGTGGCCGCCGCCGCTGCCCTCCACCTCCAGGTGCAGCGTGCGCCCCGGGGTGCCCGCCTCGACCAGCCGCCGGGGCGGCGCGGCCAGACCGGCGCGGCGCCGTACGGCCAGCGCGGACGGCAGCAGCCGCGGCGCGAGGTCCACCATGCCGTGCATGTGGTGCGCGGCCGGGGCCTCGTACGGGTAGTCCACGGCGTCCGCGATGTCACCGGCGTGCACCCAGCACTCGAAGGCGCGCTCCAGCATCGAGTCGCGCAGCGGCAGCCGGAAGTCGCCGTAGGGCACGGCCAGTTCGGCGACCCCGCGGCCCGCGAAGGCCACCGTGCGTATCAGCGCGTGGGACTGCTCGCGCCAGGGCTCGCGGGTGGCGAGCGGGGACTCCTCGTGCACCGCGGTGCGCCAGTACGCGAGCGTGCGCTCCGTCGGGTCGGTGGGGGCGTCCGCCGGGACCTCGGCGCCCAGCGGGTCGGTGAGCCCGAGGGCCGTGGCGACCAGGCCGTCCACGGACATCAGATGGCCGATGACGCCGGCGACGGTCGTGGTGCGGCCGGCCTCACGGTCGTTCTCGAACCACCGCAGTCGTACCGGGGCCCGCCACTCCGACTCGCCCATGTCCCGCAGCAGCGCGTCCAGTTTGGCCGTCTCCGCGTCGTACGGACCCGCCCACTCGGGCACCGGGATACGGGCCGGGCGGCGGCCCAGGCAGTTCTCCAGGACCCGGCTGCGCAGCAGCGGGTCCAGGTCCAGGCTGTCGGCGGGGTGCAGCAGGCCGACGGCGTCCCGCAGCCGCAGCGCCTCGTCCGCGCAGGCGGCGCAGTCCGTGAGGTGGGCCTCGACGGCGGCGGTCTCCTCGGGCGAGCAGGCGGCCAGCGCCCAGGCGCCCAGCAGCGACTTGAGCACCGCGTGCGGCGGCTCGGGCCGGGCGGCGCCGGCGGGGTCCTGGTCCGTTGTCCCGTCCTTCTCCGTGGCGGTGTCCTCGGACGCCCTCCGTTGCTCCGGCGCCCGCGGCTCCTGCGGCGTCTCCCGTTCCCCGGCTGCCTCCTGGCCCTTCGATGCCGCCTGATCCGTCGGTGCCTCCCGGCCTTCCGGTGCCTTCCGGTCCTTCGGCGTGCGCGGCTCGTCCGGCGTGTGCCGTCCCTCCGGTACCTCCTGCCCCTTCGGTGCGCGCGGCTCCTCCGGCGTGTGCCGTGCCTCCGGCGTACGCCGATCCTTGGACGTCTCCCGTTCGTCCGCCGGGCCCTCGTCCGGCCGGGACGCGCGTACGTCCGGCAGCGGGCCCTGGTCCTCGGCCGGGCGGCGCGGGGACGGTATGCGCGGGCGCTCGCCGCGGCCGGGGCACGGGTGGCCGGGCTCTTCGGGGTCCTGCGGGCCGTAGCGGTCCCAGTCCTCGGGGCCGGTCACAGCGCCCGTCCGTATCCGGAGCCCGGCGACGGTGGCGTGGCGGGGCGGCCCGGAGCGGGCGGTCCCGCCTGGTGGTTGTGCGCGGTGGCGAGGAGCTGCAGGCCGAGCCGGAGCCGGCGGCGCGCCTCGTCCTCGGTGACGCCGAGGTCGGCGGCGGTCTGGCGGTAGTCGCGGCGCTGGAAGTAGGCCAGTTCCAGCGCGGCACGCAGCGGCGCCGGCATGGACGTGACGATGTAGTCGGCGCGGGCCGCGGTCGAGGCGGCGTTGATCTTCTGCTCGATCTCGGCCGGTCCGGGCGCGTCCGCGCCGCAGTCCAGCGCGGAGGCGGCCTCGGCCTGGCGCAGCCGGTGCACGGCCTGGCGGTGGGTGAGCGTGGCGACCCAGGAGCGCAGCGAACCCTGCTTGGGGTCGTACGCGTCCGGGTTCTCCCATATGTAGCCGAAGACCTCGCGGGTGATCCGGTCGGCGGCCGCCTCGTCCTCCAGGACGCGCTGCGCAAGGCTGTGCACAAGCGAAGCGAACCGGTCGTACAGCTCGCCGAGCGCGGCCGCTTCGCCGCGCGCGAGCCGCTGCTGCATCCGCCTGTCCCAGCGCGGTGGCGCTTCGTTCACCATCCACGGCCCCCCTTCTCCGCCGCCGCTGTGCCCGCCGTCACAGAAGTCCATCGTCACAGAGTCCGTCGTGCGTCCACCGTGCCATCGAATGTAGTGCTCCGGTCCGTCGGCGCACCTTCCTTTACGGCAAAACGAGCCGTGCGGCGACTGCGGATGGTATAGGTCCCGTCACTTTCTGGTTGGGCTGCCAGTCAGAACTCGACTGATACAGACCGTTCATGCCCGTTTTTGCCTGCGCGTTATTCGTGTATGACCGGGTGCGGAGAGAAAAGCCGATGATCCAGGGCATAGCCTGGGTACTGGCAGCCTGTTGCGCGCGGAATTCTTAAGAGTTTCAGGGGGGCAAGGCCGGGCAGCCGATGCTGGGAAGGGTGCGTTCCGGATGGCTTCCGGAGGCGTCCGGTCCGAAAGCGAGCGAAAGGCTTCGAGCGCGTGACGTTGAAGGTGGCAGAAGACGAGCAGGGGCCCTGGGCCGTACTGCAGGTTTCCGGTGAGATGGATCTGGTCACGTCTCCCTCGGTGCGTCAGCATGTGCACGACGCGGTCGCCGAGGGGCGCCGAAGTGTGGTGCTCGACCTGTCGGGCGTGCAGTTCTGTGATTCCAGCGGCGTCGGCGTACTGATCGCCGCGCGCCGCCTGATGCGCTCGTGCCAGGGACGGCTGCGGCTGATCCTGCCGGCCCAGGGCGCGGTCGACGGTTCGCACGTGAACCGCGTACTCGCGGCGCTCGGCGTGCGCCGCCTCTTCGAGGTGTACCCGGACGTGGCCACGGCGGTCGACGAGGCGGCGGCACCCCTCTCGGCCTGATGGCGGCGCGGCTCTCCGCCTGATACGCAGCTCTTCCGCCCGGCCGGCAGCGCGCACCCCCGCCATCCGCCGTACCGTTTCCCCGCTTTCTTCTCCCCCATGGGGGAACACGAGGTCCCCTTCTCAACACAGTAGCGGGAGGGTCTGACAACGGCCGCCGCCCATCCCGCCCCCCTCAAGCCACCCGCCGAGGGAACTCCGCTCGCACCACGAAGCCCCCGTCCCGCGTCGGCCGGGCCTCCAGCGTTCCGCCCAAACTCTGCGCGCGCTCCCGCAGGCCCACCAGTCCATGCCCGCCGCCGGGCAGCGCAGGTGCGTCCGCGGTCGCGTCCGGTGGGCCGTTCCGTACCTCCACCAGCAGGCCCGCGTCCGCGGTGCGGGGCTGGGCGACCCGGACCCGTACCCGTGCCCCCGGCGCATGCTTGCGGACGTTGGTCAGTGCCTCCTGCACCGTACGGAACGCCGCTCGCTCCACCGTCCGGTCCGTGGGCGCGTCCCCGTCCACGCCGTTCTCGTACGTCACGTCCAGCGCCGACATCTCGATCAGCCGCGGCAGTTCGGCCAGGTCCGGCTGGGGCGCGAGGTCCTGCTGTGCCGCGTCGTCCGGGGCCTCGCGCGGGCCGCCGCCCGCGGCACGCAGGATGCCGACCATGTGCCGCAGCTCCTCGAGCGTCCGCACCGACAACTGCCGGATGGTCCGCGCGCCGTCCCGCGCCGCGGCGTCCTCCGAGGCCACCTGCAGCGCCCCGGCCTGCAGGCTGATCAGGCTGACCTGGTGGGCGACCACGTCGTGCATCTCGCGGGCCAGCCGGGCCCGCTCCGTGGCCAGCACCCGGTCCGCGATCAGCCGGTCCTCGCGCTCCAGGCTGCGGGTGAGCTCCGCGACCCGCGCCGCCAGCTCGCGCCGGGTGCGGACCAGCAGGCCCAGCCCGATCGGCCCGGCCGAGGTGACCGACGCGTCGATCAGTACCAGGGTGTTCTCGCGGTACGCGGTGATCTCCAGGTCGGAGATCGGATACGGGAAGAAGTGCGCGGCGATCAGCAGGAACGCGCAGCAGCCGAGGCGGGCGCGGCCCGGCCGCAGCGCGGCGACCGTGTAGAGGGCGATCATCGGCGCGAACCAGATGTAGCCGATGTAGAGGCCGGGCAGGGTGGCCAGGAAGACCGTGAGGGGCAGCCGGCGGCGCAGCAGCAGGGCGAGCGCGGCGAGCAGCGAGACGCTGAGTTCCAGCGGTTCGTCGATGTCGTTGACGAGGAAGGCGTCGGCGATGCCGAGGAGGGTGGGGACGAGGAGGACGGCGCGGTGCCGCAGCCGGGCGGCGCGGGTGCCCGCCGGCGGACCGGGCGTCGGCGTCTCCGCGTCCGTCGCCGGGGCCGTCTCCGCCGGTGCCTCCGCGCCCGCGGCCGGGGTCATCTGGGGCCTCCCGTGACCAGGCCCGCGCGGTCGGCGACGATCGCGGCCTGTACGCGGTTGATGCCGCCGAGCTTGCCCAGCAGGGCGCTCACGTGGTCCTTGACCGTACTGGGCGCGAGGCCCATCCGGGCGGCTATCTGGGCGTTGCCCAGGCCCTCGCCGAGCAGCGCCAGTACCTCCGATTCGCGTGGCGTGAGGGCGCGTACCGCCTCGGCGGCCGCCGCCTGGGTCTCGGCGTTGAGGTAGCCGCCGATGACGGCGCGCGTGACGCCCGGGTCCAGCACGCTGCCGCCGGCGGCGAGGGTGCGCACGGCGCGGATGAGCTGCTCGGGGTCGGAGTCCTTCAGCAGGAAGCCGGACGCGCCCTCGCGGAGCGCGGCGGTCAGGTACTCCTGTGCGTCGAAGGTGGTCAGCATGGCGATGGCGGGGGGCTCCGGAGCGGCGCGCAGGCCGCGGAGTACGGTCAGACCGTCGACGTCCGGCATCCGGATGTCGAGCAGCACGACCTCCGCCGCGCTGCGCCGGACCGTCTCGACGGCCGTCGCGCCGCTGCAGTCCGCGACCATCTCGACGTCCGGCGCCGTCCCCAGGATCATCCGCAGCCCGGACCGCACCAGCCGCTCGTCGTCCACCACAGCGACACGGATCACCGGTCGCCCCTTCCTGTCGTGCCGTACCGATTCCGCTTCGGCGGGGTGCCACCCCCGCCGTGGGGCGGGGGTCCGCACGCGACCTGCGGAGGATGCCGCGGGACGGCACCCGCGGGCAGAGTGCTCTTCATGCTGCACTACTGAAGAGGCCACAAGCCGTCCACGCGGTGCAGCTCACACCGGCGGCCGCCGCGACCCCCACACGCGACGGCCGCCTGTGGTGTTTCCGTACGGAATGCCGCCCGCCGGGGAAGCGCCCTCATTCGGGCCGGGTCCGCGCCCACGAGTGCGTGCTGCCCTGGCACGGGCTGAACGCCCGCCCCGTGGTGAGTACCAGTACGGAGGTCATCGCGGCCAGTAAGTACGCGGTGGTGGCCAGGTCCAGCGTTCCCTCGGCGCTGTGCGTCCCGGCGCTGAAGGCGTCGGTGACGGCGTATCCCACCACCGTCCGCACCGTGAGGTAGAGCTGTACTGAGGCGAAGACCAGCAGTGCGCCGCGCATGTCCCGCTGCCCGTTCAGTGCCAGCGCGCCGATCACCAGCCAGCCGGTGATCGCGGTGAGCGCGGCGAAGCCGGGCCCGGTGACCGGCGCGTCCGCCGAGGGGAGCACGGCCGCGTCCACGGTGCCCGCCAGCCAGGCCCCGGCCCCCTTCGTGCCGTCGGTCAGCAGCCGCACCGTCCAGGCCGCCTGGACCAGCCCGGCCAGCAGGAACAGCACCCCGCAGATCCGGGAGAGCCGCCCGCGCCACCAGGCCCCGGCGGCCGGCCCCGGCTCCGTGCGCGCCGGGAGGAGGACGCACAGGACGACCAGTCCGGCCAGCAGGCCGAGCACGTGGGTGGCCAGCGTCCAGCCGCCCAGCGGTTCGAAGCTGTACGCGGAGCGGTAGCCGGGGTGCAGCAGTCCGATACCCTCGCGCAGCGAGCGGGCCAGCACCAGGCAGGCGAGCAGCAGGGCCGCCGGGCGGGCGAGGGTGCGCTGCGCCAGGGCCGCGCCGGCCACCGCCGCCAGCGCCACCGCGAGCGCCCACTCCTGCGGGCCGAGCGCGCCCACCGGGCCGGCCAGCGGGTTGAAGAGTCCCTCGACGAAGGCCGGCGGGCCCACCCGGGCGTCGGCCACGCCGGTCACCACCCAGGCGACGAGGGCGCCCGCGTACAGCCCGAGGGCCAGGCCGGTCGCGAGGTAGGCGCCGCTGTGTTCGGGTGCGGCGCGGCCGGGGTCGGCGCCCGGCCGCACATCGAGCAGCCCGCCGTCCTGCATCACCATGACCGACCCCCGATCCGCCGCGCGCCACCGCGCCCGCGCCGCGTTCTCGCATTGCGGGTACCTGCAATGCGGTATGCCCGCCGTCCACTGTCATTGTTCAAGGACGGCGTGCGTACGTACGGAGGTTCCACCTCTGTGTGTCGCGTGCTCCGGGGCCCCTGGGACCCGCCGGGCACCGTTCAGCGCACTCGTCGCGAGACCGCGGTGACGAAGTCGCGGATCTCCTGCCGGGTGCGGGCGCGGAGCTCGGTGAGCTCGTCCCGGTCGTCCACCCAGTGCAATTGCGTCACGTCCTCCAACAGGCGCTCGGTCAGCTGCACGACCTCGGCGTCGTCGCTGACGAGCTGTGCGCGGAACATCGCTTCGTGCGCGGCGTACCGCGTCTTGTACTGCTCCTCGCGCAGTTCGGGGCTGTCTTCGTCGCAGCGGTCCTCGTCGTGCAGGACGAACCAGCGGTGGACCAGCACGCGGCGGTAGTCCAGCAGCGTGCCTGCGAACGCGCAGTAGGCATCGATGCGTTCCTGGCGCAGCTTCTCGTCGCGCGCGAGGGCGTGGCTGCGTTCGGTCTCCTGGCGCTGGAAGAAATGGGTGATGCCGGCTCCGAGGAGCGTGCCGACCACGGCCACCACGCTGGTAACAACTGCCTCCATGCAGACAGTTGATCACTTCGGCCCCGTGCGGCGACAGGGGGCGGGGCCGTGCGGCGCCCGGGGGCGAGACCGTGCGGCGACCGGGGCGGGGGCGCCTGCCCGCTCCTTCCGCTTCGGTGACCGTGGGGCAAGATGGCCTCCATGGGGAGCTTCGGGGGACACGGCCGCCTGATCGCCGGCCGGTACCGGCTGGACGGGAGGCTGGGGCGCGGCGGCATGGGCACGGTCTGGCGGGCCACCGATGAACTGCTGGGCAGGCAGGTCGCGGTCAAGGAGCTGAACCTCGACGACGACCCGGACGACGCGGACACTTCCGTACAGCGCGAGCGGATGCTGCGCGAGGCCCGTACGGTCGCGCAGATCAAGCATCCGAACGTGATCGTCGTGCACGACGTGGTCATGCAGGACGAGCGCCCGTGGCTGGTCATGGAGCTGGTGGACGGCGGCTCGCTGGCCGACCGGCTGGCGAGCGGGGGCCCGCTGGCCCCGCGTGAGGCCGCCCGGATCGGTGTCGCGCTGCTCGGCGCGCTGCGCGTGGCGCACGCCAGAGGCGTCCTGCACCGCGACATCAAGCCCGCCAACGTCCTGCTGGAGGCGGGCACGGGCCGGGTGGTCCTCACCGACTTCGGCATCGCGCAGGTGCCGGGCGCCACGACGCTGACGGAGAGCGGCGCGTTCGTCGGCTCGCCCGAGTACACGGCGCCCGAGCGGATGGCGGGCCGCGGCACGGGGCCCGAGGGCGACCTGTGGTCCCTCGGGGTGCTGCTGTGCGCGGCGCTGAGCGGCGGCGAGACGCCCTTCCACCGCGACTCCATCGGCGGCGTGCTGCACGCCGTCGTCTCCGACGACATCCGCATCCCCGAGGCGGCCCGGCCGCTGTACACGGTCGTCGCCGGGCTGCTGCGGCGGGACACGGAGCGCCGGCTGACCGTCGCGGCCACCGAGCGGCTGCTGCGCGGCTACCTCCAGACCGGCCGGATGCCGGAGCCGGGCGGCGCGCTCGGCCCCGAGGAGCGGCCGCCCTTACTCACCGGGCCCGCCCGGCAGGCCGCGCCGCTCCGGGACGCGTTCGACGGCCGGGCGCTGGGCGCCGCCGCGCGTCCGCACACCGGGCGCACCCGGAACGTGCGCAACGCGCTGCTCGCCGCGACGGCGGCGCTGGCGCTGGCCGCCGCGGGCGCGGGGATCGCCGCGCTGCTACTGAACGGGCGGGGCGCGGACGACGGCAACGCGCCCGCCACGCACTCCCCGAGCCCGACCCCGACGGCGTCCAAGAGCCCAGGTCAGGGCGGTACTGACAGACCCGCGCCCACTGTGCCGGCCGGGTACACCACCGTCCGCGACCCGCAGGGCTTCGCCCTCGCCGTACCGGACGGGTTCACGCGCTCCTACGAGAAGCCGCGGGTGTACTACTACTCCGCGGGCCGCCGGTTCCGGCTGGGCATCCACGTGCAGCCGCCACAGACGGGCGGACCGCTGGGCACGATGCGTGACGCGCACATCAACGGACCGCAGAATTACCGGGGTTACCGGGACGGACAGGTCACCGCCACCACTCACGACGGCCATCGCGCGGCCCTGTGGGAGTTCACCTGGGACGGCGGGCCCGAGGACGGCGGACCGCGCCGCACCTATGACCTGAGCTGGGACGAGGGGGGCCGGATGTACGACGTGTGGATCTCCGCGCCGGACGGTGACCGGAAGGTGGCGAAACGACACTTCGACACCGCGCTGGCCACCTTCCGGGTGCTGCGCCCGCCGTCGGCCGGCTGAGCGTCCGCCGGTCGCCGGTGGACGAAACCGCTGGACAGCAGCGTTCTGGCCAGTGATCACTGGCGTAATTGTGGGCAGCCGGTGAAAACTCATTACTCCCGGGTACACAAAGTGTGTCCGGAGGCATACCCTCGGCGCCATGACGGACTCGCTGGACACCGCACAGACCGCGCCCGCCGACGGCAATCCGGTGGCCTCCGCCGCCGCGGGCAGCCGCACCGCCGCCGACGTGGTCACCAAGGACCTGGTCGCCCGCCTCACCCGTGGCGTGGTCGGCAGCGGCAGTACGGCGAACCACACGCCGTTCACCGGCGAGGTCCTCGCCGAGCTGCCCGAATCCACCCCCGAGGACGTCGCTGACGCCTTCGAGCGGGCCCGCGTGGCACAGCGCCAGTGGGCGGCCACCCCGGTACGCAAGCGCGCCGCGGTCCTGCTCCGCTTCCACGACCTGGTACTGCAGCGCCAGGCCGAGGTGCTGGACCTCATCCAGCTCGAGACCGGCAAGGCCCGGCTGCACGCCCACGAGGAGATCCAGGCGGTCGCCGTCGCCGCCCGCCACTACGGCCGCAAGGCCCCGGCGTACCTGAAGCCCAAGGGCCACACCGGCGTCGTGCCGACCCTCACCAAGGTCACCGAACTCCGCAAGCCCAAGGGCGTGGTGGGCCAGATAGCGCCCTGGAACTACCCCTTCGAGCTGTCCGTCGGCGACGCGCTCCCCGCCTTCGTCGCGGGCAACGCCGTCGTGATGAAGCCCGACACCGAGACCGCGCTGACCGCCCTGTGGGCGCGCGAGCAGCTCATCGAGGCGGGTCTGCCGCCGGAGGTCTGGCAGGTCGTGATCGGTGACGGCCCGGTCGTCGGCCCCGAGGTCGTCAAGCACGCCGACTACGTCTCCTTCACCGGCTCCACCCGCACCGGACGCGAGGTCGCCCAGGGCGCGGCGGCCCGCCTCGTCGGCTGCTCGCTCGAACTGGGCGGCAAGAACGCCATGCTGGTGCTGCACGACGCGGACATCGACAAGGCGGCGGCCGGCGCCGTCCGCGGCTGCTTCTCCTCCGCGGGCCAGCTCTGCATCTCCATCGAGCGGCTGTACGTCCACGAGTCCATCGCCGACGAGTTCGCCGAGCGCTTCGCGGCCCGTACGAAGGCCATGCGGCTGGGCAACGCCCTCGCGTACGGCGCCGACATGGGCTCCCTTGTCGGCGAGCGCCAGTTGGAGACCGTCACCCGGCACGTCGAGGAGGCCGTCGCCAAGGGCGCCAAGCTGCTCGCGGGCGGCAGGCCGCGCCCCGACATCGGCCCGCTCTTCTACGAGCCCACCATCCTCGACGGCGTCCAGGCCCCGATGGCCGTCTGCAACGAGGAGACCTTCGGCCCGGTCGTCTCGATCTACCGCTTCAGCGACGAGGACGAAGCGGTCGCCCTCGCCAACGCCACCCCCTACGGCCTGAACTCCAGCGTGTGGACCAAGGACGGCCGCCGCGGCCGCAAGATCGCCGCCCGGCTGAACACCGGTACCGCCAACGTCAACGAGTCCTACGCGGCGGGCTACGGCAGCGTCCAGTCCCCGATGGGCGGCATGGGCGACTCCGGCCTCGGCCGCCGCCACGGCTCCGAGGGCATCCTCAAGTACACCGAGGCCCAGACCGTCGCCCACCAGCGCGTCATGCCGCTGGCCCCGTCCTTCGGCATGGACGACGAAAAGTACGCCGCCTTCATGTCCCTCAGCCTGAAGGCCATGAAGGCCATCAGGCTCCGCTGACCGCCCCCCCAGCCCCGACCCGCACACTTTCAAGGAGCGCCGATGCCAGGGGAGAACTCTGCCCAAAACCAGGAGCAGCAGTACGAACAGGAGCCGTCGTACGACTACGACGTCCTCGTCATAGGCTCCGGCTTCGGCGGCTCCGTCTCCGCCCTCCGCCTCACCGAGAAGGGCTACCGCGTCGGCGTGCTGGAAGCCGGCCGCCGCTTCACCCGCGAGACGCTGCCCAAGAACTCCTGGGACATCCGCAACTACCTCTGGGCCCCGGCCCTCGGCTGCTACGGCATCCAGCGCGTCCACCTGCTCGGCAATGTCATGGTCCTGGCAGGCGCCGGAGTGGGCGGCGGCTCCCTCAACTACGCCAACACCCTCTACGTACCACCCAAGCAGTTCTTCGACGACCAGCAGTGGGGCCACATCACCGACTGGCAGGACGAGCTCAAGCCGTACTACGACCAGGCGCAGCGCATGCTGGGCGTACGACTGAATCCGACCATGACCCCCTCCGACGTCCACCTCAAGGCCGCCGCCGAGAAGATGGGCGTGGGTGACACCTTCCACATGGCCCCGGTCGGCGTCTTCTTCGGGGACGGCAAGGACGCGGACGGCACGGCGAAGGCGGCGCCCGGCGGCGAGGTGCCCGACCCGTACTTCGGCGGCGCGGGCCCGTCGCGCAAGGCCTGCTCCGAGTGCGGCGAGTGCATGACCGGCTGCCGGCACGGCGCGAAGAACACCCTCAACGAGAACTACCTCTACCTCGCCGAAAAGGCCGGCGCGGTCATCCACCCGATGACCTCCGTCGTCGCCCTCACCGAGGACTCCCGCGGCGGCTTCGCGGTCCGCACCCTGCCCACCGACGACAAGCGCAAGGGCAAGGGCCGCACCTTCACGGCCCGCCGGGTCGTGATCGCCGCGGGCACGTACGGCACCCAGACCCTCCTCCACAAGATGAAGGACACCGGCCTGCTGCCCCACCTCTCGCCCAAGCTGGGCGAGCTGACCCGTACCAACTCCGAGGCGCTGGTGGGCGCCCTCACCGACAACCGCCGCTACCGCAAGAAGACCGGCGAGAAGAAGGTCGACTTCACCCGCGGCGTGGCGATCACGTCCTCCATCCACCCGGACGCCGACACCCACATCGAACCGGTCCGCTACGGCAAGGGCTCCAACGCGATGGGCGGCCTCTCCCTCTTCCAGGTCCCGGTACGGGACGGCGCCGCGGCCCGCGTCCTCGGCTTCCTCGCCAAGTCGGCGCGCCACCCCGTGCTCTCGCTCCGCTCCCTCTCCAACCGCCGCTGGTCGGAGCGGACCATCATCGGCCTGGTCATGCAGTCCCTGGACAACTCCCTGACCACGTACCGGAAGCCGGGCGGCATCGGCAAGGGCCTGCTGACCGCGCGGCAGGGCCACGGCGCGCCGAACCCGGCGCAGATCCCGGCCGCCGCCGAAGCCGCCACGCTGATCGCCGAGGACATCAACGGCTTCCCCGGCAGCAACGTCGGCGAGCTGATGGGCACCCCGCTGACCGCGCACTTCCTCGGTGGCTGCCCGATCGGCGAGGACGCGGACCACGGCGTCATCGACCCGTACCACCGCCTCCACGGCCACCCCGGCATCTCCGTCGTCGACGGCTCGGCGGTCTCCGCGAACCTCGGCGTCAACCCGTCCCTCACGATCACGGCCCAGGCCGAACGCGCGATGTCCCTCTGGCCGAACAAGGGCGAGGCAGACCCCCGCCCGGCCCCCGGCCACCCGTACCAGCGCCTGACCCCGGTGGAGCCACAGCACCCGGCAGTCCCGGAAAAGGCATTCGCGGCCCTGAAACTGCCCTTCGTCCCGGTACCGAAGGTGCCAACCCGAAAGCCCTGAGCCCGTCGAATCAAGCCCGTCCGGCGATTGAGGACATCTTTGACCGGTACGACGAGGGGCCGCACCCGGCAAACCAGGTGCGGCCCCTCACAGCTCATTCGGCCTTCGGCCGCCGTCAGGCGGCAGCCGCGCCATCCGTCTTACGACGACGCACGACAAAGATCGCCCCGGCGCCCACGGCCATCGTGACCCCGGCAACCGCCGCGATCATCGGCAGCGCCGAGGACGACCCGGTCTCGGCGAGCTTCCCGGAGACCGGGAGCTCCTTCAGCCCGCCCTGCGGCGCCGGCTTGCTGGGCTTCTTGCCGCCCGGCTTGCCCGTGGCCGGCGGCACCGAGCCGGGGTTGCTGCCCGCGACCAGCACGTCGAACTCGTACTCCGACCCCTCGGAGAACCCGCAGACGTCGTTCTCGTTGTGGTACGCGCCGATGGCGAAGGCGAACCCGTAGCTGCCCGGCGTCTTGGCGTCGACCTTCAGACGCAGCTTGGCGTCGGAGTACTCACCGGCCGCCAGGTCGGCGGTGGAGGCGAAGTAGCCCTCGTCGCCGATGGTGTGCCAGGTGCCGGACGCCTCGTCCAGCCACTGCACCGTGAGCAGGTGCGAGACATCGTCGAAGTCACCCTTGTCGATGGCCGACAGCATGACGTAGGCGTCGACGGACTTCATGGCCTCCTCGGAGACGTTGGTCGCCCGGAAGGTGAAGCTGTGCCACCCGGAACCGGCCACGACCTGGCTGGGCAGACCACGCAGTGTGGTGGTGATGGCCGCCTCGTCCGACTCCTCCTCGCATACCGGGTCCTCGGTGGGCGTCTCGGAGGGAGTGGCGGTCGGCGTGCCGGAGGGCTCGTCGGTCGGGCCCTCGGTGGGCTCCTCGGTCGTCGGGGCGGAGGCCGACGGCTCGGTGGTGGGCTCCTCCTCCGACGGCGGGCCCGACGGCTCGGCGCTCCCCGAGGGCTCCTCGGTCGGCGCCTCCGTCTCCGGGGCGCTCGTGCTGGGCACCGGCGTCTCGGGCCCCTCCGAGGGGGACGCGGACGGCGGCGTGGTGGGGTCGCCCTCCGTCGCATACGCGGCAGGCGCCGCAAGCAGCGCGGCGGGAGCGATGACGGCCGTCGCGGCGGCAGCCGTCAGTGCACGGCGAAGCTTCATCGTGTCAAGACCTCTTCGTGGGTCCGGAGTGCCGAGGGGGAGGCACGAATCGGTAGCGGGCCGTCGCGGTGGGGCGCGGTATGGCCGTGCGTTTACACGTACATGACCAGCCACCTGGCGCAAAGGTTGCACGCGAATTGCACATATCTACGGATCTGCGGGCCCACGAGTGGGCGAATGCCCGACCAGGCCGAGTCCGGGCAGAGCGAAGGGCCCCGGGGTGCCGTCCGCGAGGTGCGGGCGACCGCGGGGCCCTTGCTGCCCGGCGCCGTCGTCAGGGCAGCGGCGGCGCCGAAGGAAAGGCGCCGGGGGGAGGGCGCCTATGAGGCTCTGCTGGTTCTCTGCGGCTCTGCTGGTTCTCTGAAAACCCGGTGAGGCTCTGCCGGTATAGACCAATGGCAGTACCAGAAGCCACCCCGATACGGGGTAATCGGCTCTTC
Source organism: Streptomyces ochraceiscleroticus (assembly GCF_000720485.1). Classification (GTDB taxonomy): domain Bacteria; phylum Actinomycetota; class Actinomycetes; order Streptomycetales; family Streptomycetaceae; genus Streptomyces; species Streptomyces ochraceiscleroticus. The sequence goes on from NZ_JOAX01000010.1 coordinate 200,624, forward strand.
ATGCATCGTGCTGGATGCGCCACATCCGGCGCAACCGTTTCGACCGGATGCGGTCGGCCCCAGGCGTCCCCGGGGCCGACCGCCCCATCGGATGTGGCCGGGCTGCTGTCCCCTGCCGACCGGCCACAGCACCGCAGCGAGGTCCCACGGCGCCGTCCGCTTCAACCCGGACGGCGTCTCATCGCTTCGGTGTTCCCGCCCACGAGGCGGCGTCTACGCGTAGTCCTGCAGACCGCACCTGGCTGGCGTGGCACCGGGAACAACGAAGCCCCGAGCCGCCCGGTCACGGTCCGTACGGGTGAGGCGCCGCACCGCACCTCGTACGGGTGAGGTGCCCCCCGAACTCGGATCCGCCCGCGGCACGGCCCAGCTCGGCTCCGGCCTCGGCTCGGCCCCGGGCTCAGATGCGCCCGCGGCACAGCTCCAGCAGCGTCATCGCCAGCGCGGTGCCGGGCCGGCCGAGCTGGTCGCGGAAGTGCTCAAGCACCTCCATCTCGCGGGAGAGGTTCACCCGGCGCCCGCCCGAGGCGATCCGCTCCTGCTGGATCACGGCCGACACGGCCATCCGTTCCTGTACGAGGCCGATGATCCGGCCGTCGAGATCGTCGATCCGCCGGCGCGCGTCGCCGATCAGGGCGGCCGCCTCCTCGGTGCGCGCACCGGTCTCCGGGCGGGGCTTGGTCGCGTTGCCGGTCGTGTTGTTGCTCATGTCCGTCTCCTGGGTTCTGAGGGTCTTCAGGGATCGATCCCTGGTCCCGGAACCGCACCGCCCGGACGGAGAAACACCAGCGCCCCGGGCCTGCACGGCCCGGGGCGGCTGGGAAGTCGCTTGTCGCTGTGATCAGCGGTTCATGCAGCGCGACCATGGCAGCCGGACGGGCCGGTGCCATAGGTAAAGACGAAGGTCAGCTGCGTGAACATGGGGCTCAGTATGTGCCCGGTAGAATCGAAAGCACAACCCCGTAGCTCCACCACCGCCGGAAGGCCGCCGAAGTGCCAGCAGCGCCCCCCGCCGCCGCCCCGGATGTCGTCCTCGTTGTCGACTTCGGCGCGCAGTATGCCCAGCTCATCGCCCGCCGCGTCCGCGAGGCGCGGATCTACAGCGAGATCGTGCCCTCGACCATGCCGGTCGAGGAGATGCTCGCGAAGAACCCCAGGGCGATCATCCTCTCCGGCGGTCCGTCGTCGGTCTACGAGGAAGGTGCCCCGAGCATCGACCGTGCCCTGTTCGAGGCCGGTGTCCCCGTCTTCGGCATGTGCTACGGCTTCCAGCTGATGGCCGTGAAGCTCGGCGGCACGGTGGACAACACCGGTGCGCGTGAGTACGGCCGTACCCCGCTGGCCGTCTCCAGGACCAGCTCCACGCTCTTCGAGGGCACCCCGGCCGAGCAGTCGGTGTGGATGTCGCACGGCGACGCCTGCTCCGCCGCTCCCGAGGGCTTCACGGTCTCCGCCTCCACCGACGTCGTCCCGGTGGCCGCGTTCGAGAACGACGAGAAGAAGCTGTACGGCGTGCAGTACCACCCCGAGGTGATGCACACCACGCACGGCCAGCAGGTACTGGAGCACTTCCTCTACCGCGGCGCCGGCATCGAGCCCAACTGGACGATGGGCAACATCATCGAGGAGCAGGTCTCCGCGATCCGCGAGCAGGTCGGCACGAAGCGTGCCATCTGCGGCCTCTCCGGTGGCGTGGACTCCGCGGTCGCCGCCGCGCTCGTCCAGAAGGCCATCGGTGACCAGCTCACCTGCGTGTACGTCGACCACGGTCTGATGCGCAAGGACGAGACCGAGCAGGTCGAGAAGGACTTCGTGGCCGCCACCGGCGTCCAGCTCAAGGTCGTCGACGCCTCGGAGCGCTTCCTCTCCGCCCTCGCCGGGGTCTCCGACCCCGAGGAGAAGCGGAAGATCATCGGCCGCGAGTTCATCCGGGTCTTCGAGCAGGCCCAGGCCGAGATCATCGCCGAGGCGGGTGCCGCGGGCGAGCCCGTCGAGTTCCTGGTCCAGGGCACGCTGTACCCGGACATCGTCGAGTCCGGCGGCGGCACGGGCACGGCCAACATCAAGTCCCACCACAACGTGGGCGGCCTCCCCGAGGACCTGGAGTTCAAGCTCATCGAGCCGCTCCGCCAGCTCTTCAAGGACGAGGTCCGGATGGTCGGCGCCGAGCTGGGGCTGCCCGAGGAGATCGTCCAGCGCCAGCCGTTCCCCGGCCCGGGCCTGGGTATCCGCATCGTCGGTGAGGTCACGCGCGAGCGCCTCGACCTCCTCCGCGAGGCCGACGCGATCGCCCGCGAGGAGCTCACCGCCGCCGGCCTGGACCGCGAGATCTGGCAGTGCCCGGTCGTCCTCCTCGCCGACGTCCGCTCGGTGGGCGTCCAGGGCGACGGCCGCACCTACGGCCACCCCATCGTCCTCCGCCCCGTCTCCTCCGAAGACGCGATGACGGCGGACTGGACCCGCATGCCGTACGACGTCCTGGGCCGCATCTCCACCCGCATCACCAACGAGGTCAAGGACGTCAACCGCGTAGTCCTCGACGTCACGAGCAAGCCCCCGGGCACGATCGAGTGGGAGTGACGTTCCTGTAGGGACACTCCCGGTCAACGCCAACGCCGTCGCTCATTAGTTTGGGCGGCGGCGTCGGCGTTTGCGGTGGGTACGCTGACGGCACGGCCCAGAATCCCGTCCATGGGAGGACTCATGACCGCCGAGACCGAGCACCACTGGCCGGTGCCGCCGCAGGACGGTTACACCGTGGACGACCTGCTGACGCTGCCCGACCTCCCGCCGCACACTGAGCTGCTCGACGGGAGCCTGATCTTTGTGAGCCCACAGCGCGACTTCCACAGCGTCGTGATCGACCTACTCGTGAACGGCCTGCGCCGTACGGTGCCACCTGAGCTGAAGGTCAGGCGCGAGATGACTGTGGTCATCGACAAGCGGAACGGGCCGGAACCGGACATCGCCGTCGTCCGGGCCGTTGCGGCGCGCTCCCGTACGCAGACCCAATTCCAGGTCAGGGACGTGATGCTCGCCGTCGAGGTGGTCTCGCCGGAGTCCGAGGCCCGGGACCGTGACACCAAGCCGCACAAGTACGCGGGCGCCGGTATCCCCCACTTCTGGCGCGTGGAGATGTCCGGCATCGACGACCGCCCGACCGTCCACGTCTTCGAGCTCGACAAGGAAGACCGGACGTACCATCCGGTCGCGGTCCACCACGATCGCCTCAAGCTCACCACCCCCTTCGACATCGACATCGACCTCGCGGAGATCGACAACCTCTGATGTCCCTGGACACGCAGTACCACTACCCCGTTCCGCCGCCGGGCGGCTGGACCGCGGAGGATCTCGACCGGCTGCCGGACCTCCCCAGGCACACCGAGCTGCTCGACGGCAATCTCGTCTTCATGAGCCCCCAGACGCGGTTCCACTCCAGGACCCTGAGCCTGCTGGAGTACGGGCTGCTGGGCCAGGTGCCGGACGGCCTCGGCGTCTTCCGGGAATTCGACGTCAGGCTGGACAGGCGCAACCGTCCGTCGCCCGATGTCACGGTGGTCCCGGCCGACGCGGACACCGGTCCGAAGGACACCTGGCTGCGGCCCGAGGACGTCCTCCTGGCGGTCGAGACCGTCTCGGACGACTCCGTGGAGCGCGACCGCGAGCTCAAGCCGCGTAAGTACGCCGAGGCGGGCTTCCCGCACTTCTGGCGGGTCGAGCCGGCTGACGGGCTCCCCGTCGTGTACGTCTACGAGCTCGACCCTGCGACGAGGGTGTACGTGCTCTCCGGGATTCACCACAATCGCCTGGAGCTGACCGTTCCCTTCCCTCTCGATATCGATCTCACGACCATCACCAACAGGCGCCCCGGCTGGCGGGCGATGGTTGACGCCCCACCCTCTCACGCGGAAAATTGATTCCGTACTACGGAACAGAGGTCCGCGATGCGGAAGTAAGTGGGGCGTACGGCATGAGCACCATCGGTTTCATCGGACTCGGGATCATGGGCAGCCCGATGGCGGTCAATCTGGCGAAGGCCGGGCACACCGTCCGCGGGTGGAACCGCAGCCCCGGTAAGGCCGGCGCGCTGGTCGAGGCCGGGGGAGTGGAGGCCGCGAGCATCGCCGAGGCCGTGCGGGGCGCGGATGTCGTGATCACGATGGTGCCCGCATCGCCGCAGGTCGAAGAGGTGGCGTACGGGGACGACGGCATTCTCGCGAACGCCGAGGACGGCGCGCTGCTGATCGACATGTCCTCGATCACGCCGCAGACGTCGATCGACCTGGCCGCGCGGGCCAAGGAGCACGGCGTGCGGGTGCTGGACGCGCCCGTGTCCGGCGGTGAGGCCGGCGCCATTGAGGGCGTGCTCTCGATCATGGTCGGCGGCGAGCAGGCCGACTTCGAGGCCGCCCGGCCCGTACTGGAAGCCATGGGCACGACCATCGTGCACTGCGGCCCGCACGGCGCGGGCCAGACCGTGAAGGCCGCCAACCAGCTCATCGTCGCCGTCAACATCCAGGCGTGCGCCGAGGCCGTCGGCTTCCTGGAGAAGTCCGGGGTGGACCTGGAAGCCGCGCTGGAGGTGCTGAACGGCGGGCTCGCCGGCTCGGCGGTACTGACCCGGAAGAAGGCGAACTTCCTCGCCGGCGAGTACCGCCCCGGCTTCAAGCTCGCGCTGCACCACAAGGACATGGGCATCGTCACGGACGCCGCCCGCACGGTCGGCGCGACGCTGCCCGTCGGCGCCACCGCGACCCAGCTCATCGCCTCGGCCGTGGCCCGCGGCGACGGGGACCTGGACCACTCGGCGCTGCTCCGCGGCGTCCGCCTGATGAGCGGCCAGGAAGAGAAGTAACGGGCACCACTGGCCTCTTCACTTACGGCGGCGTAGCTTCCGGTGCGAGCCGCCGGTACGCACGCGTACGAAGAGGAGAACCGCCATGCCCGAGCCGACGCCGATACCCACCGACCAGCTTCAGTTCGCGATGCCGCCGACGCACGCGACCGTCGAGGAGGAGCGCCGGTACCGTAAGGAGCGGCTCGCCGCGGCGCTGCGGCTCTTCGGCCGGTACGGCTTCGCGGAGGGAGTGGCGGGCCACATCACCGCCCGGGATCCGGAGTTCACCGACTGCTTCTGGGTGAATCCCTTCGGGATGTCCTTCCGGCACATCACCGTGAGCGATCTGCTCCTCGTCAACCGCGAGGGGCAGGTCGTCGACGGCCGCCACCACGTCAACCAGGCCGCGTTCGCGATCCACGCGCAGATCCACGCCGCCCGCCCCGACGTCGTCGCCGCGGCGCACAGCCACTCCACGTACGGCAGGGCGCTGGCCGCGCTCGGTGAGCCGCTGGAGCCGATCACGCAGGACGTGTGCGCGTTCTACGAGGACCACGCGCTGTTCGACGAGTACACGGGGGTCGTCGTCGACGAGGCCGAGGGGGCGCGGATCGCGGCGGCGCTCGGGCCGCGCAAGGCGGTGATCCTGCGCAACCACGGGCTGCTGACGGTCGGCGACTCCGTGGACGCCGCGGCCTGGTGGTTCCTCACGATGGAACGGTCCTGCCAGGTGCAGCTCACCGCGAAGGCCGCGGGCAAGCCCGTACTCATCGATCACGGCAACGCGCTGCGCACGCGCGAACAGCTCGGCAGCGACCTGGTCGCGTGGATCAACTACCAGCCGCTGTTCCAGCAGATCAGCCGCGAGGAGCCGGAGCTGTTCGGCTGAGCCACGGCTGAGCCACGGCTGAGCCACCGCTGGACCACGGCTGAACCGCGGACGCGCCGCGGCCGAGCACCGGACCCGCCCCGTCCGCACGCCCCGCCCGCACGCCCCGGAGCAGCGCGGCTGGCGCCCGCCCCCGCCACCTCGGCACAATGCGCAGCCATCGCTGCCATCAGGGAGCGGTTCACGGCTACGGGTAGCGGGCGGTACGGAAGTGTCGGTGGACGCGGCGGCGGGAGCAGGGGCGGAGACGCGCACGAGTACGAGTGGGAGCGCGCGTACGGGGGCGGAGACGGGCGCCCGGGGCGGATGCGGCTGCGGGGACTGCCCGGACGGCGCCCGGACGGGGCACCGGCAGGCGGTCGCCGCGTTCCTCGCGTTGCGGGAGGGCTTCGCCGCGGGGTGCGGCGTGCCGGCCGCGCTCGCGCACTCCGCCGGGGCCGCTCGCCAGTGGATCTCCGACGAGCTGGCCCAGTCGGCCCGCACGGTCGCCGAACGCGCCGCCGCCGAAGGCCGCGCCCGGCGCGAGACCCTCTGGCGCCGCACCCCGCTCGTCCTGTGGGGCGCCGTTGCCGTGCTGCTCATCGGGCAGGCGCTCACCGCGATCGGCGCGGGCTGGACCGACGCCCGTACCGCCGCACTGGCCGCCGCCGTCGTCCTGGCCGCGCTGCTCACCGCGCTCGCCTGGCGGCACCGTGCCCACGGCGGCCTCCTCGCGCCCGTCACCGGCGCGGACAGCCGCCTGTCCACCTCCCGTACGGTCGCCGCCGCCTGGCTGCTGCCCGTCGTCTGGGCGGTGCTGATGTTCGCGGCCCGGCTGGCGCTGGCCCCCGACGCCGATGAGCGTCGCCGCCTGCTGGCCGGGCTCGGCCTCGCGCGCGGCGCCGGGCTGCTCACCGTCGTGGCGCTGGCCTGCGCGGCGGCGGCCGTCGCCGCCCGGCTGGTGTCCGTGCGCCTCGCCGCCGGGCGCCAGCAGAAGGTGCCCGCCGAATTTCCGCGCGCCGGGGACCTGCTGACCGACGACGCCGGCCGCGGCAGCTTCGCGGACGCGCAGTACGTCCTGCTCAACGCGGTCGCCGTGGCCTTCGCCGCGGTCCGCCTCGGCACCGAACCGGACCGGCTCCCGGACCTCCCGTGGGGGCTGGTGGCGCTGGCCGCGGTCAGCGCGGCGACGTACCTGGCGGGCAAGTACGCGGAGGGCGCCCGCCCGGTCGTGCTGTCGGTCGTACGGGCCCGGGAGATCGGCGGCCTGGACGGGCCGGTCCGCACCGGTGACGACATCGAGATCCGCGGCAGCGGCTTCGTCCCGCCGGGCGCGCAGCCGCCGCACCGGCTGGCCCGTACGGTCGTCCGCATCGGCGACGTCGACGTGCACGTCCCGCTGGTGCCGGTCCCCGGCGGCTTCGCGAACCCGGCGGACGGCACGCTGGTCGTCCCGGTACCGGCCGACGTGGAGCCGGGCCGCGCCGAGGTCCGCGTCATCACGGCCGCCGGCGTCGAATCCGCCGCGTATCCGCTGTTCATCCAGGAGTGACGCGGTGCGGCGCGCATCCTGGCGCCGTCCGCTTCCGTTGAATGTTCTGTGACGCCCGGCCCGTATCAGTCTTCGAACGCCCGCCCGTGGGCAGAATCGTCCGCGCCGGGCGGCGGCACAGACGCGGGAGGACACCATGGTGCACAGAGGAAGCTCACTCGCGATGGGCCACGGAGGGACCGGCGGCGACGCGGGGCCGACGGGACTGCGCGGGACACTGGGCCGGTACGCGCTGCTGCCGCTGCGGATCTTCCTCGGCGTGACCTTCGTCTACGCGGGCCTGGACAAGCTCACCGAGCCGGGGTTCTTCGCGGCCTCCGGCAACGGCTCGATCGGCGAGCTGATGCGGCAGTCCCGGCCCTCCGCCGGCGTACCGCAACTGGTCGACCTGGCGCTGCACAGCCCGGCGGTCTTCGGCTACGTCATCGCGGCGGGCGAGCTGGCGGTCGGCCTCGGCATACTGCTCGGCCTCCTCGGCCGGCTCGCGGCCACCGGCGGCGCGCTGATCTCGCTGAGCTTCTGGCTGACCGTCAGCTGGTCGACGACGCCGTACTACTTCGGCAACGACCTCGCGTACCTGATGGCCTGGCTGCCGCTGATCCTGGCCGGTACGCCGTACCTCTCCCTCGACGCGCTCTACGCCAAGCGCCGCCGCCGCTTCGGCCGCCGGCTCATCGGCTGACCGGCTGCTCCTCCGGCGGCGGCAGCTCCGCGCCCCGCCGTCGGCGGGCCAGGCCGTACAGCGCCGAGACGCCGCCCGAGAGGAAGAGGCCGGCGGGGAGCGCGATCAGCGGCCACGCGCCGGGCACGTCGACCCGGCCGGCGGCGTCCAGCACGTAGACGCCGCCGATGCCGAGCGCGGTCAGGCCCGTGACGAGCCGGGCGGGCTGGAACTCATGCCGCAGCACGGTCGGCCACCTCCTCATGCGCCGGCGCGGCCGGCTTGTCCGGTACGTCCGGGGCATCCGGCGCCGGTGCCGCCGGCCTCCCCGGTACCTCTGGCTTCCCCGGCACCTCGGGTGTCGCCCCCGCGTACTCCACCTCCGCCTGGCCGATCCCCACCTCCAGCCGCAGGTCCAGCGTGCCGTGCGGCCGTTCGCCCTTCTTCAGGCCGTGGGCGGGCAGCGTGACGGTCCGCGCCCGGTCGGGCGAGACGTCGATGTCCTCGGCCGCCTCGCCGGGCAGCCGGATGTCGCCGAGCCCGACATCGACCCGTACGCGCGTCCGTACCCCCTCCGGCAGCGTGACCTGCAGCCGTCCGGCGCCCACCTCGGCGTGCGTCCGGACCGTCTGCCCCTCCTTCAGGCGCAGCCCGCTGAGGTCCAGGTGGCCGTCGCCCGCGCCCAGTTCGTACGCGGGCCGGACGGCGGCCGTCGTCAACGGCGACCAGGTGCGGGCGTCCCAGTCGGTGGTGATGCTGCGCGGCAGGACGGTGGTCGCGCCCAGCAGCAGGGCGGTGACCACCACCATGAAGACCGTGCCGCCGCCGGTCCGGCCCAGCCACGCGCTGAGCACCATGCCGAGCCCGAACACCACCAGCGCGGCCGCCAGTCCCGCCTGCAGGCTCGCGGGCAGCGAGCCGCCGTGCCAGGACGGCATCGCGGCCACCGCGCCCGCCACCAGCGCCAGCAGGAACGTCAGCCCGCCGATCGACCGTGCCCGAGCCGGCCGCCGCGGCTTGCGCGTCTCCGGCACCGCGGAGGCGCCATTCCGGTCGTACGAGCCGTTCCCGTCGTACGCACCGTTCCCGTTGTAGGAACCGTTCCTGTCGTACGCACCCGCGCTGTCGTACGCAGCTTTCCCGTCGTACGCACCGCCCCCCGCCGCTTCGTACGACTCGTGCGACGGCGTGTCAGCAGGCCCCCACAGATACCCGCTGCGGCCCGCCTGCGTACCCGCCCCCGCACCTTCCTTGGTCAGCGGGTCCCGCCACCACGAAGGGCTGCTCGGCGCGGGCGGCGCCTGCGTCTCGGGCGGCGCGTCCGCGACGGCCTGCGCGGTCGCCGCGTCCACCGGACCGGACCCGTGCGCCGCGGCCCGCCGCTGCTTCGACCAGTACGCCGACCCGGCCACCGCGAGCGCGAGCATGAGCGTGAACGCCAGGCCGCCGCCCCGTCCCAGTACCGACAGGAAGAGCCCGCAGCCGACCAGCGCGACGAGGATCGCGGTCAGCGCCGTGCCCTCGACCCGCCCGGACAGCAGCCGCCGCCCCTCGTTCTCGTCCTCGCCGTCCAGCGGGATCAGCAGCCAGGCGAAGCCGTACACGATGAGGCCGATGCCGCTGCTGACGGCCAGTACGGCGAGCACGATGCGGAAGATCACCGGGTCCAGGTCCCAGTGCCGCCCCAGCCCGCCGCACACCCCGGCCACCACCTTCTGCCGCCGGCTGCGCCGCAGCGGCGGCGGGGGCGGCAGGGGCGGCGGATCGGCGGTCGCGCCGTGCGGCGGCCCGGACGGAGAAGCATCGTTCATGCGCCCATGGTGACAAGCGGAACCGGCACCGGGCATCAGTGACAACCCTGGCCGGACCCTGAGATCCCGGACTCGGCGACGACCGGCCGGTAACGGGTGTGGCCCTGTTGACTATCGTTGTTCTCTGACGGGTTACGGGGGAGCCGGAGGGCGTGCGGTGTCGGAGGCTGCGGTGGACGAGGGTCGGCTGGTCGCCGGGCGGTACCGCCTGCTCGAACGCATCGGCCAGGGCGGCATGGGCACCGTCTGGCGGGCACACGACGAACTGCTGGGCCGCCAGGTCGCCGTCAAGCGCCTGCACGCCGCCTCGCTCCAGCTCGAGCCGGACGAGCTGGCCACCCGTAACGAACGCACCCGCCGCGAGGCTCAGGCCGCGGCCCGCATCAACCACTCCAACGTCGTCGGCGTGCACGACGTCGTCGACGACGCGGGCCTGCCCTGCATCGTCATGGAGTACGTCCCCTCCGTGACCCTGGGGGACGTCATCAAGGAGGCCGCGCTCTCCGGCGGCGGCGTGCCGCCGAACGAGGCCGCCCGCATCGGCCGCGGCATGATCGCCGCACTGCGCGCCGCACATGCGGCCGGCGTCCTGCACCGTGACGTCAAGCCCGGCAACGTCCTGCTCGGCGACGACGGCCGGGTCGTACTCACCGACTTCGGCATCGCGGTGGCCAGTGGTACGTCCACGCTCACCAAGACCGGCGAACTGGTCGGCTCCATCGACTACTTGGCGCCCGAGCGCGTCAAGGGCGGCACCCCGGGCCCCGCCTCCGACCTGTGGGCGCTGGGCGCGACGCTGTACCAGGCGGTCGAAGGACGGCCGCCGTTCCGCAAGAACACCGCGGTCGAGACGGCGTACGCGATCGCCATGGACCCGCTGGCCCCGCCGCGCAACGCCGGGCCGCTCACGGCCCTCATCGAGGCGCTGCTCGCCAAGGAGCCGGCGGACCGCCCCACGGCCGAGACCGTCGAGCGCACCCTGCGCGCGCCCGCCTCCGAGGCCGCGACGGAACTCCTGACGACGAGCGGCTGGCGCGACACCGGTACGAACGGGGATACGAGTACGGGCACTGGCACCGGCACGGGTGCCGGCACCCCCGGCGTCCCCTTCGTCCCAGCCCCAGCCGCAGCCGCAACCCCGGCCGCCACTCCGGCCCCCATCCCCACCCCAGTCC
>NZ_JOAX01000011.1 GCF_000720485.1 Streptomyces ochraceiscleroticus
GCGGGGGGGGTGGGGTGGGGGAGGGCCCCCGGGGCGGGGATAGGGGGATAGGAGCGAGCGCCGCGCCCTGCCCCGGCCCCGCGCTCGCCCCGGCCCCGCGCCCGCCCCGGCCCCAGCCCCGCGCCCGCCTCGGGCCCGATCCCGCCACCCGTCCCGCGCCCGCCCCGGCCGCGACCCTGCTACGCGGCAGCGATTGCCGAGGCGATCGTCGGGTGGGTGAAGGTGAAGCCGTTTTCCAAGAGGCGGGTGGGGATGACTCGTTGGCTTTGGAGGATGTTGGTGGCGAGGTCGCCGAGGGCCAGGCGGAGGGCCGGTGGGGGGACGGTGAGGAGGGTGGGGCGGTGGAGGGCCTTGCCCATGGCGGCCGTTGCCGCGCGGTTGGTGACCGGCTCGGGGGCCGTGAGGTTCACCGGGCCCGACAGGGCCTCGTCGTCGATGAGGTGGCGCAGGGCGCGGATGTGGTCGTGGAGCGAGATGAACGACCAGTACTGGCTGCCGTCGCCCAGGCGGCCGCCGAGTCCGGCCTTGAACAGCGGGAAGAGCCGGCCCCAGGCGCCGCCGGTGCGCGAGACGACCAGGCCGGTGCGCGGGAAGGTCGTACGGATACCGGCTTCGACGGCCGGGTCGGCGGCCGCCTCCCACTCGACGCAGACCTTGGCCAGGAAGTCGTCGCCGGGCGGGGCGGTTTCGTCCACGCGGCGCTCGCCGGTGTCGCCGTAGTAACCGATCGCGCTGCCGCAGACGAAGGAGCGCGGCGGGGCGTCGAGGGAGGCGAGGGCCTCGGCGATCGCGGCGGTGCCGAGCACCCTGCTGTCGCGGATCCGCTTCTTGTGGGCGGACGTCCAGCGCTGGTCGCCGATTCCCGCGCCCGCGAGGTGGACCACGGAGTCGCAGCCGGCGAGCGACGCGGCGTCGACCGTCTGCCGTTCGGGATCCCAGGCCACTTCGTCGGCGGCGCGTGGCGTGTGCCGGACGAGGCGCAGCACCTCGTGGCCGTCCGCGCGCAGTGACCGCAGGAGCGCCGTGCCGATGAGACCGGTCGAGCCGGTGATCGCGATCCGCATGGTTCCCATACTGCCCGTGGCGGCGCACGCGTGGCACAGTGACCGGCATGCCCGAGCCGATCGTACGTACTGCCGTGCCCGCCGACGAGGCGGCGCTGGGGGCGCTGGACCGGCGGACCTGGTCGCCGCTGCACTCCGTTCAGCCGCGCCCGGTGCCGCCGTACGACCCGTTCTTCGACGCCTGGCATGTGCCGGACGACTTCCTGGTGGCGGAGGCGGACGGCCGGACGGCCGGGTACCTGCGCCTGGTACGGCCGATTCCGCTGGCCTCCAATGCGCATGTGCGGCAGATACAGGGCCTGGCCGTGGACGGGTGGGCGCGCGGCCGCGGGGTGGCCCGCGCGCTGCTCGACGCGGCGATCGGCCGGGCGGTGGCGGAGGGCGCGGAGCGGATGACGCTGCGGGTGCTGGGGCACAACACGCCGGCCCGGCGGCTGTACGAGTCTGCGGGGTTCCGGGTGGAGGGCGTACTGCCGGGGGAGTTCCGGCTGGACGGGCAGTACGTGGACGACGTGCTGATGGGGCGGTGGCTGGACGGGGCCACCACGGGCTGAGGCGCCCTGCTGCCGGACGGACCAGGGGCCGAGGGACCCTGCCGCCGCACGGAGAACGGGCTGAGGGACCCGGAGGCCGGACGGACCGCGGTCTGAGGGACGCTGCCGCAGGACGGGGCTGGGCCGGAGGGACCCCGGCCGCCCGCCTTACTCGTACGACGCGCCCCGGAAGCGTTCCCACAGGGCGGGGAAGCGTTCCTCCAGGGCCCGGTCGTCCTCGAAGTCGATGACGGTGCCGAGGGGTTCGCGGGGCGCCGGGGCGATGCCGAGGTCGGGCATCACGGTGCCGGTGAGGCGTTCGTACGCCTCGTCCGCCGCGTACCCCAGGTCCTCCGCGTCGCCGTCCTCCTCCTCGTCGAAGTCCGGGAGCAGGTCGGCCAGCCGGTCGGGGTCGTGCAGCGCGCCCTCGAAGACCTCCCGGCCCTGGCCGATCAGCCAGCAGCGGAAGTAGTCGAAGGCGTCGTCGCTCGCGCCGTCCAGCAGGATCACGGCGGCGGCCCACAAGTCCCAGGTGTAGGCGCGGTTGTAGCGCGCCTCGAAGTGCCGGGCGAAGTCGATCACGGCGTCGGGATCGAGCCGCATCAGCCGCTCGATCAGCAGATCTGCCTGTTCCTCGGGGTCGTCCTCGGCCGCCTCGCGGGAGTCGTCGATCAGCTCCCAGAACTCCGTCTCGTCCATCACAGGGTCCAGCATCCAGCTTGCCGCCCGGCCGCGCACGCGGAGCGCGGGCATCCGTCCGGGTCGTTACCGACACGGAATTCACCGGAAAAGCGGACAGGAGGTGACGGGTTTGGGTGCGAGGGTCGCGGTATGGAGAGCGAAATGCGGAACGGGACGGACAACGACGGGCAGGAAGGGCGACCGCTGACGGGGAAGGTGGCGCTCGTCGCCGGGGCCACGCGGGGCGCGGGGCGGGCGATGGCGGTCGAGCTGGGCCGGGCCGGCGCGGTCGTCTATGTCACGGGACGGACGACGCGGGACCACGTCAGCGAGGTCGGCCGGGCGACCGAGACGATCGAGGGAACGGCGGAGCGGGTGACCGCAGCAGGAGGCACCGGGATCGCGGTACGGGTCGATCATCTGGAGCCGGCGCATGTACGCGCGCTGGTGGAGCGGATCGAGCGGGACCACGGGCGGCTGGACGTGCTGGTCAACGACCTGTGGGGCGGTGACCGGCACGTCGAGTGGGACAAGAAGGCGTGGGAGCACGACCTCGGCAAGGGGCTGCGGGTGCTGCGGCTGGGCGTCGAGAGCCACCTGATCACCAGCCGGTACGCGCTGCCGCTGCTGATCCGGCGGCGCGGCGGGCTGGTCGTGGAGGTGACGGACGGCACGGCCGAGTCCAACCGCGAGTACCGCAAGCCGCTCTACTACGACCTCGCCAAGAGCGCGCCGATCCGGATCGCGCGGGACCTGGGGGAGGAGCTGGCGGAGTACGGCTGTACGGCGGTCTGCCTCACGCCGGGGTGGCTGCGCTCGGAGGCGATGCTCGACACGTACTTCAAGGTGACGGAGGAGAACTGGCGGGACGGCTGTGCGCAGAACCCGCACTTCGCGATCTCCGAGACGCCGGTGTTCGTGGGGCGCGCACTGGCGGCGCTGGCCACCGATCCGGACGTGGCGCGGTGGAACGGACAGTCGCTGTCCAGCGGCGGGCTGGCGAAGGCGTACGGCTTCACGGACGCGGACGGCTCGGCACCGGACGCCTGGCGGTACATCGAAGAGGTCGAGCGGGCGGGGAAGCCGGCGGATGTGACGGGATACCGGTGACCCGGCGGCGGCGCGGCTACTCGTACAACCCGTGCGTGCGCCGTGCCGCCTCCGCGAACCGTTCGCGCAGCTCCGGCGGCCCGAGCAGCTCCGCCTCCGGGCCGAGTCCGAGCAGCTGGCCGTAGGCGACGTCGAGGGCCTCGACGGCGAGGGTGACGGTGATCCGCCCCTGGTCGTCGGGGGCCCCGGCGGCCGCCATGGCCTCCGCGGCCGCCGTACGGTCCGTCACATGCGGGAGCCGTCGCGCGCCCGCGGGCGTGAGCCGTACGGTCACCTCCTCGCGCAGGATCGAGCGGGCGAACTGGGCGGCACGCTCCTCCCAGAAGGCGGGCAGGTCGAAGTCCGGGTCGCGGATGAAGCGGTCCTCGCCGGCGGCGACGGCGGTGAAGCGCTCCACGCGGTAGACCCGGAAGCCGCCGTGCTCCTCCCCGTCGGTGTCGCGCGCGCCCTCCGCGCGGGCCGCGAGATACCAGACCCCCGCCTTGAGCACGAGCCCGTACGGCGCGAGTTCGCGTTCGACCTCGGTGTCCTTGCGGCGGTAGCGGGCCGTGATCCAGCGGTCGTCCCATACGGCATCCGCGATGGCCGGGAGCAGGGGCGGAGTCTCCGGTGCCTGATACCACCCGGGCGCGTCCAGATGAAAGCGCTGCGCGGCGCCCGTCGCGGCGTCGCGCAGCTCGGGGAGGAGGGCCGCGGAGACCTTGAGGCGGGCGGCGGAGGCGGCGTCGGCCAGGCCCAGCTCGCGCAGCGCCGAGGGGACGCCGGAGAGGAAGAGGGCCTCGGCCTCGCTGCGGCCGAGGCCGGTGAGGCGGGTGCGGTATCCGCCGATGAGGCGGTAGCCGCCGGTCCGGCCGCGGTCCGCGTAGACGGGGATGCCGGCCTCGGACAGGGAGAGGACGTCCCGGGCGACCGTGCGCTCGGAGACCTCCAGCTCGCGCGCCAGCTCGGCCCCCGTCATCGAGGGCCGGGACTGGAGCAGCAGCACCATCTTGATCAGCCGGGCAGCACGCATGCGTTCATGATGCCGCCCGGCACTGACAACGAGGTGGCGAAAGGTTCCCGTGCGGAGGTCCGGGCGCGGGTGGATTGCCTCCGCACGGGAGTGGTGGGGCGTACGGGCACGCGGCCCGTACGCGGGAGGGGTGGCGCCGGGGCTCCCTCACGGCCCCGACGCCCACCGGAGCGCTACGGCCCCGATGTTGCTTCAGGCACGGCCCGCAAGCCGTACGTCAGGCACGGCTCACAGGCCGTACTTCTCGGCGGCCTCCTTGACCGTCTCCGCCTTGACCTCGCCGCGCCGGGAGAGCGCCGCGAGGACCTGGACGACGACGGACTGCGGGTCGACGCCGAAGTGGCGGCGGGCGGCCTCACGGGTGTCGGAGAGGCCGAAGCCGTCGGTGCCGATGGAGACCCAGTCCTGCTCGACCCAGGGGGCGATCTGGTCGGGCACGGCCCGCATCCAGTCGCTGACCGCGACGACCGGGCCCTCGGCACCGGCCAGCGCACGGGTCACGTAGGGAACGCGCTCCTCGCCCTTCAGGCGTGCGGTGTCGCACTCCAGCGCGTCGCGGCGCAGCTCGCCCCAGGAGGTGGCGGACCACACGTCGGCGGCCACGTCCCACTCCTCGGCGAGGATCCGCTGCGCCTCCAGGGCCCAGTGGATCGCGGTGCCGGAGGCCAGGAGCTGGGTGCGCGGGGCCTTGTCGGTCGCGCCCTCGGCCTCCTTGAAGCGGTACAGGCCCTTGACGATGCCCTCTTCGACGCCCTCCGGCATGGCCGGCTGCTGCTTGGGCTCGTTGTAGACGGTGAGGTAGTAGAAGACGTTCGAGTCTTCGCCGGGGGCGGTCTCGCCGTACATCCGGCGCAGACCGTCCTTGACGATCACCGCGATCTCGTACGCGAAGGCCGGGTCGTAGTTGAGCGACGCCGGGTTCGTGGACGCGGTCAGGTGCGAGTGGCCGTCGGCGTGCTGGAGGCCCTCACCGGTCAGCGTCGTACGGCCGGCGGTGGCACCCACGATGAAGCCCTTGCCGAGCTGGTCGGCGAGCTGCCACATCTGGTCGGCGGTGCGCTGCCAGCCGAACATCGAGTAGAAGATGTAGAACGGGATCATCGGCTCGCCGTGCGTCGCGTACGACGTCGCGGCGGCGATGAAGTCGGCCATCGCGCCGGCCTCGGTGATCCCCTCGTTGAGGATCTGGCCGTCGGTGGCCTCCTTGTAGTACATCAGCTGGTCGCGGTCGACCGGCTCGTACGTCTGGCCCTTGGGCGAGTAGATGCCGGCCGACGGGAAGAGCGACTCCATGCCGAAGGTACGGGCCTCGTCCGGGACGATCGGCACCCAGCGCTTGCCGGTCTGCTTGTCCCGCATCAGGTCCTTGACCAGCCGGACGAAGGCCATCGTGGTGGCCATCTCCTGCTTGCCGGAGCCCTTGTACAGCGCCTTGAAGGCACGCTCCTCGGGCTGCGGCAGCGCGGCGGAGGCGTGCAGGCGGCGGGCCGGGGCCGGACCGCCGAGCGCCGCACGGCGCTCCTGGAGGTAGCGGACCTCGGGGGAGTCGGCGCCGGGGTGGCCGTACGGTACGAGCTCCTCGTCGAGCTTGGAGTCCGGAATCGGCAGGTCGAGCAGGTCCCGCATGGTGCGGAACTCCTTGCCCGAGAGCTTCTTCATCTGGTGGTTGGCGTTCTTGGACTCGAAGCCCGGGCCGAGGGTGTAGCCCTTGACGGTCTGCGCGAGGATAACGGTCGGCGCGCCCTTGAACTCGACGGCCGCCTTGTACGCCGCGTACACCTTGCGGGCCTCGTGGCCACCGCGGGCGGTGTGGAAGCACTCGGCGATCTTCGCGTCGGTCAGCAGCTTCGCCAGCTCGACGAGGGCCGGCTCGGCGCCGAAGAAGTGATCGCGGATGTAGGCGACGTCGCGGGTGGCGTACGTCTGGAACTGCGCGTCCGGCACCTGGCGCAGCCGGCGGACCAGCGCGCCCGTGGTGTCGAGCTGGAAGAGCTCGTCCCAGGCGGAGCCCCACAGGGATTTGACGACGTTCCAGCCGGCGGCGCGGAACTGCGCCTCCAGCTCCTGAACGATCTTGAAGTTGGCGCGCACCGGACCGTCGAGGCGCTGCAGGTTGCAGTTGATGACGAAGGTCAGGTTGTCCAGGCCCTCACGGCCGGCCAGCGCGAGGGCGGCGGTCGACTCGGGCTCGTCCATCTCGCCGTCGCCCAGGAAGGCCCAGACGTGCGAGTTGGCGGTGTCCTTGATGCCGCGGCCCTGGAGGTAGCGGTTGAAGCGGGCCTGGTAGATCGCCGACAGCGGGCCGAGGCCCATGGAAACGGTCGGGAACTCCCAGAGCCAGGGCAGGCGCCGCGGGTGCGGGTAGGACGGGAGGCCGTTGCCGCCGGCCTCCTGGCGGAAGTTGTCGAGCTGCTGCTCGTCGAGGCGTCCGTCGAGGAAGGCGCGGGCGTAGATGCCGGGCGAGGCGTGGCCCTGGATGTAGAGCTGGTCGCCGGAGCCGTCGCCTTCCTTGCCGCGGAAGAAGTGGTTGAAGCCGGTCTCGTACAGCCAGGCCGCGGACGCGAAGGTCGCGATGTGGCCGCCGACGCCGAACCGCGAGCCGCGGGTCACCATGGCGGCGGCGTTCCAGCGGTTCCAGGCGGTGATCCGGGCTTCCATCGCCTCGTCACCGGGGAAGTCCGGCTCGTCGGCGGTGGGGATGGTGTTGACGTAGTCGCTCTCCAGGAGCGGGGGGAGCGCGCTGCCTTCGTTGCGCGCGGTGTGCTCCAGGGCGCGGCGCATGAGGTAGTCCGCGCGCTGCGGGCCCGCTGCCTTGGTGACGGCGTCGACGGACTCGCGCCACTCGGCCGTCTCCTGCGGATCCCTGTCCGGGAGCTGGTCGAGCTGGCTGTACGGAGAACGTACGGGATCGGGCATGGGTGGCCCCTTTCCGGACGGAGGGAGGGAGGTGCGAGGTTTTGCTGGCAGGCAGGGTGTCGCGCCCCGAGGGAGGACGATACGCCCCTGATCGATGATCGATCAACGCTTCCGGGCGGAATAACCGCAGGTCGGCACGGGGTGTCGTGTTTTTGGGCACCGCGTGCCAGCCTCAAATGAGCCCCCGGAGGCTCACTCCGCTAAGGCCCGCCGACCTCCGTCAAGATCCTCCCGGACTCCTCAGACCCGAGGTGCGCAGCTCAGGACGTGTGCCTTGAGGATTTCGCCGATCTTCGGGTCGCGCCGCCGGAACGCGTCGACCAGGTCCTGGTGGTCCTGGGCGTGCGAGCGGGGGTCGGGCGAGAACCAGCGGATCGACAGCGTCGTCCACACCTCCACGCCCAGCGACTCCCAGGTGTGCAGCAGGACGTCGTTCCGCGCTGCCCGGATGATCTCGCGGTGGAAGGCCACCGTGTGCCGTACCTGCGCCTCGCCGTCCCCCGCGGCGTCGGCCGTGGTGAGCGCCGCGACCTCGCGCTCCAGGGCCGCGGTGTCGTCCGCCAGCCGCCCGGCCGCCAGCTCCGCCGCGACCTGCTCCAGGCCCGCCCGGACCGGATAGCTCTCCTTCAGGTCGGCCGCGGTCAGATTCCGTACGCGTACGCCCTTGTTCGGTGCCGACTCGATCAGCCGCAGGCTCTCCAACTCGCGCAGCGCCTCGCGCACGGGCGTCTGGCTGACCTCCAGCTCCACCGCGATACGCCGCTCGACGATCCGCTCGCCCGGCTGCCAGCGGCCGCTGACGATCCCCTCGAGGATGTGCTCGCGGATCTGCTCGCGCAGCGAATGGACGACGGGTGGGGTCATGCGGGTGCTCCTTAGCGGCGGACGGGCCGGCGCACGGGACGGGCAGGCCAACGGTTCATTATCTGCGGGGACGCAACGGGGGACGGCCCCGGTTCGTACGAACCGGGGCCGTCCCCTTCGTCACACCTGCTGAGGGCCGGTCGGGATCAGAGACCGATCTCGGTCTCGAACTCGGCGGCCTCCAGGATCTGCTTGACCGTGGTCAGGTAGCGGGCGGCGTCCGCGCCGTCCACCAGACGGTGGTCGTAGGAGAGCGACAGGTAGGTCATGTTGCGCACCGCGATGGTCTCGCCCAGCTCCGGGTGGTCCACGACCACCGGGCGCTTGACGGTGGCACCGATGCCCAGGATGGCGACCTGGTTCGGCGGCACGATGACCGTGTCGAACAGCGCACCGCGCGAGCCGGTGTTGCTGATCGTGAAGCTCGCACCCGACAGGTCGTCCGGGCTGATCTTGCTCTCGCGGACCTTGCCGGCCAGCTCGGCGGTCTTCTTGGCGATGCCCGCGATGTTCAGGTCGCCGGCGCCCTTGATGACCGGGGTCATCAGGCCCTTCTCGTTGTCCACCGCGATTCCGACGTTCTCGGAGTCGAAGTACGAGATGGTGCCCTCGTCCTCGTTGATCCGGGCGTTGATGACCGGGTGGGCCTTCAGCGCCTGGACGGCGGCCTTGACGAAGAACGGCATCGGGGACAGCTTGACGCCCTCACGCGCCGCGAAGCCGGCCTTGGCCTTCTCGCGCATCCGCATGATCTTGGTGATGTCCACCTCGACCACGGAGGTGAGCTGCGCCTGGCCGTGCAGGGCCTTCATCATGTTGTCGCCGATGACCTTGCGCATCCGCGGCATCTTGACGGTCTGGCCACGCAGCGGCGAGACCTCCAGCGCCGGCGTCTTGGGCGCGGCGGAGGCGGCCGGGGCGGCAGCGGCCGGAGCAGCGGTCTTCGCGGCCTCGGCGGCGGCGATGACGTCCTGCTTGCGGATGCGGCCACCGACGCCGGTGCCCTTGACCGAGCCGAGGTCCACGCCGCTCTCCTGGGCCAGCTTGCGGACCAGGGGGGTGACGTAGGCGCCGTCGGGCTCACCGGCGGGGGCGGCCGGGGTGACGGGGGCGGGCTGCGCGGCGGGGGCCGGAGCCGGAGCCGGGGCCTCAGCGGCCGGGGCAGCCGGAGCGGCCGGAGCCGGCGCCGGGGCGGGCTCGGGCTGCGGGGCCGGGGCGGGCTGCTCGGCGGCGGGCGCCGGAGCGGCCGGGGCCGGAGCGGCCGCGGGGGCAGCGCCGGCCGCACCGATGACGGCGAGCTTGGCGCCGACCTCGGCGGTCTCGTCCTCGCCCACCACGATCTCCAGCAGGGTGCCGGAGGCCGGGGCCGGGATCTCGGTGTCGACCTTGTCGGTGGAGACCTCGAGCAGCGGCTCGTCGGCCTCGACGGACTCGCCGACCTCCTTCAGCCACCGGGTGACGGTGCCCTCGGTGACCGACTCGCCCAGCGCGGGCAGGACGACGTCGGTGCCCTCGGCGGAGCCGGCGGCCGGAGCGGCGGGGGCCTCGGCGGCCGGGGCCGGGGCGGCCTCGGGCTCGGGCTGCGCGGCGGGGGCCTCAGCAGCGGCCGGGGCCGGAGCCTCGGCAGGCGCGCCGGAGCCGTCGTCGATAATGGCCAGCTCGGCGCCGACCTCGACGGTCTCGTCCTCGGCGACCTTGATGGACGCCAGGACGCCGGCCGCGGGGGCGGGGATCTCGGTGTCGACCTTGTCGGTCGACACCTCGAGCAGGGGCTCGTCGGCCTCGACGCGCTCACCCTCGGCCTTGAGCCAGCGGGTGACGGTGCCCTCGGTGACGCTCTCGCCGAGCGCCGGAAGGGTTACGGAAACCGCCATGGTTTCAGTTGCTCCTAACGAATTGCGGGATGTGGTCGCGCCCGGACTGGGGGTCAGTCGTGGGAGTGGAGGGGCTTGCCGGCCAGGGCCAGGTGGGCCTCGCCGAGCGCCTCGTTCTGCGTGGGGTGCGCGTGGATGAGCTGCGCAACCTCGGCCGGCAGAGCCTCCCAGTTGTAGACCAGCTGGGCTTCGCCGACCTGCTCGCCCATACGGTCACCGACCATGTGGACGCCGACCACGGCACCGTCCTTGACCTGGACGAGCTTGATCTCGCCCGCGGTCTTGAGGATCTTGCTCTTGCCGTTGCCCGCGAGGTTGTACTTCAGAGCGACGACCTTGTCGGCGCCGTACAGCTCCTTGGCCTTGGCCTCGGTGATACCGACCGAGGCGACCTCCGGGTGGCAGTACGTCACGCGCGGCACGCCGTCGTAGTCGATCGGCACGGTCTTCAGACCGGCCAGTCGCTCCGCAACCAGGATGCCCTCCGCGAAGCCGACGTGCGCGAGCTGGAGCGTGGGGACGAGGTCACCGACGGCGGAGATCGTCTCCACGTTCGTCCGCATGTACTCGTCGACGAGGACGTAGCCGCGGTCCATGGCGACCCCGGCCTCCTCGTAACCGAGACCCTGGGAGACGGGGCCGCGGCCGATCGCGACCAGCAGCACCTCCGCCTCGAAGGTCTTGCCGTCGGCAAGGGTGACCTTGACGCCGTTCTCGGTGTACTCGGCCTTCTCGAAGAAGGTGCCGAGGTTGAACTTGATGCCCCGCTTGCGGAAGGCGCGCTCCAGCAGCTTGGAGCTGTTCTCGTCCTCGACCGGGACGAGGTGCTTGAGGCCCTCGATCACGGTGACGTCGGTGCCGAAGGACTTCCACGCCGAGGCGAACTCGACGCCGATGACGCCGCCGCCCAGGATGATCGCGGACTCCGGCACGCGGTCCAGCGTCAGCGCGTGGTCCGAGGAGATGATGCGGTTGCCGTCGATCTCCAGACCCGGCAGCGACTTCGGCACGGAGCCGGTCGCCAGCAGGATGTGGCGGCCCTGGACGGTCTGGCCGTTCACGTCGACGGACGTGGGGGAGGACAGCCGGCCCTCACCCTCGATGTAGGTCACCTTGCGGGAGGCGACCAGACCCTGCAGACCCTTGTACAGACCCGAGATGACCTCGTCCTTGTACTTGTGGACCCCGGCGATGTCGATGCCCTCGAACGAGGTCTTGACACCGAACTGGGCGGCCTCACGGGCCTGGTCCGCGATCTCACCGGCGTGCAGCAGCGCCTTGGTGGGGATGCAGCCGTTGTGCAGGCAGGTGCCGCCGAGCTTGTTCTTCTCGATCAGGGCGACGTCCAGGCCGAGCTGCGCACCGCGCAGGGCAGCCGCGTAGCCGCCGCTACCGCCTCCGAGAATCACTAGGTCGAAAACGGTGCTGGCGTCGTTCGCCACGTCACGTCCTCCATGCATGGGTACGCCGGAGCCGGTCTCCGATGACCGGACGGCGGCTGTTGTTCGGCCGCTAGTACTTCGGCCCTGGGTAAGGGGGGCCCTGTCCTGCCGAGCCCCATCTTCGCACTTGTTGAACACGGGCGGGACGGCGGGCCGGGCCCGGGGCCCGCCGATCGGCTGCCCGGACGGGTTACGCAGCCGTACGGACCTACGGATTTCGTCGAGAGCGAACACCTGTCCGCGCCCGCACGAACGGCCCCGCGCGCGGAGCCCGGGGCCGTTTCGTTGCACTGCGTCCGCAGCAGGTCGGAGCCTGGGTACAGGCTCTCAGAGCAGGTCGCCCGCGGCGGTGCGCTCGGCGAGCCGGACCAGGGTGCGGACCGCGGAGCCGGTGCCGCCCTTGGGGGTGTAGCCGTAGGGCGCGCCCTCGTGGAAGGCCGGGCCCGCGATGTCGAGGTGCGCCCAGGTGATGCCCTCGCCGACGAACTCCTGGAGGAAGAGGCCGGCGACCAGGCCGCCGCCCATCCGCTCGCCCATGTTCGCGATGTCGGCGACCGGGGAGTCCATGCCCTTGCGCAGCTCGGCGGGCATCGGCATCGGCCAGGACTGCTCGCCGACCTCGGTGGCGATCTCGTGGACCGAGGTGCGGAAGGCGTCGTCGTTGGCCATGATGCCGAAGGTGCGATTGCCCAGCGCCAGTACCATCGCGCCGGTCAGCGTCGCGACGTCGACGATCGCGTCCGGGGTCTCCTCGGAGGCGCGGGTGATCGCGTCGGCGAGGACGAGGCGGCCCTCGGCGTCGGTGTTCAGCACCTCGACGGTCTTGCCGCTGTACATGGTCAGCACGTCGCCGGGGCGGGTGGCCGAGCCCGACGGCATGTTCTCGGCGAGCGCGAGCCAGCCGGTGACGTTGACCGGGAGGTCCAGGCGGGCTGCGGTGACGACCGCGGAGAGCACGGCGGCGGCGCCGCTCATGTCGCACTTCATCGTCTCGTTGTGGCCGGCCGGCTTCAGGGAGATGCCGCCCGAGTCGTAGGTGATGCCCTTGCCGACCAGCGCCAGGTGCTTCTTCGCCTTGGCGTGGGTGTGGCTGATCTTCACCAGCCGGGGCGGGTTCTCCGAGCCCTGGCCGACGCCCATGAGGCCGCCGTAGCCGCCCTTCTTGAGCGCCTTCTCGTCCAGCACCTCGACCTTGAGGCCGTACTCCTTGCCCGCGGCCTGCGCCTCGGCGGCGAAGGTCTTGGGGGTGAGGCCGTTGGAGGGGGTGTTGATCAGGTCGCGGGCGCGGTTGATCTCCGCGGCCAGCGCCTGCGCACGCTCGGCGGCGGCCTTGTGGGCCTTGTCGCGCGGCTTGGCACCCAGAACGGCGATGTCGGCCAGCGGTGCGGACTTGTCCGCGCCCTTCTTGGCGTCACCGTTGCTGCTGCGGTAGGCGGTGAAGCTGTACGCGCCGAGCAGCGCGCCCTCGGAGACCGCGGCGACCGCGTCGGCGTCCGCGACGGGCAGCGCGAAGGCGGCCTTCTTCGTGCCGGTCAGCGCACGCGCGGCGGCACCGGCGGCGCGGCGCAGCGCCTCGTTGTCGTAACTCTTGCCCTCGGCCGGGGCCTCGCCCAGACCGACCGCCAGCACGACCGGCGCCTTGAGCCCGGAGCCGCCCGGGACCTTGGTCACCTCGCCCTCGGCGCCGCTCGCGCCCAGGGTCTCCAGGACGTCGGCGAGCCTGCCGTCGAAGGCCGTCTCCACGGCCTCGGCGCCGGGCGCGACGACGGGGCCCTTGGCGCCCTTGACGAGGCCGACGACAACGGCGTCCGCGCGCAGCGTCGCGGCGGATGAAGTACTGAGGGTCAGTGCAGTCACGGTATTGAAGGTCCTGTTCCGTCCGGGGATCCATGAGCGCTCGTGGCGCTGCTGGCGCCGAGCCTACGCTCGGGTGCCCTGCCCGGTCCCGCCCGATGCCATACCCGTTCCCCCTTCCGACCGGCCGAATTGCCGCCCCGCGAAGCGAACTCCCTTGGTTGTGCCGGGACTTGGGTGACTACGGGGTGGTATGGCGGATTTATCCGGAGGATGGGCCGCCGGATGTCGCCGCGGCCGGGCAACCACCCACCGGTGATCACCGTCCCTGAAGGCGGAGCGCGGCACCGCGCCGCGTCGCAGACAGGAGAGCCGGTACATGAGACGGCCGTTCACCCACGCCCTCGGCCTGGTCACGCTGCTGCTGGCCCTCGCCACGGCCTGTACGACGGCTCCGCCCGGGGAGGGCGGCGGGGACGGGACGGACCGGGCGCGGGGCGCGCGCTGGCAGCCGAAGCCCGGTACGGACTGGCAGTGGCAGCTCAGCGGCCGCCTCGACCGGAGCGTCGACGCGCCCGTCTACGACATCGAGGGCTTCGACCACAGCGCGGCCACCGTCGCCGGGCTGCACCGCCGCGACCGCAAGGTGATCTGTTACCTCAGCGTCGGCGCCTGGGAGGACTGGCGCCCGGACGCCGGCGACTTCCCGCGCTCCGTCATCGGCCGGTCCAACGGCTGGAAGGGCGAGCGGTGGCTGGACATCCGGCGGCTGGACGTGCTGGAACCGCTGCTGGCCGAGCGGTTCGACATGTGCCGCGACAAGGGCTTCGACGCGATCGAGCCGGACAACGTCGACGGCTACGCCAACCGCTCCGGCTTCCCGCTGACCGCCGCCGACCAGCTCGAGTTCAACCGCATGGTGGCTCGCCTCGCGCACGAGCGCGGCATGGCGGTCGGCCTGAAGAACGACCTCGACCAGATCCCGGAGCTGGTGGGCGACTTCGACTTCGCGGTGAACGAGCAGTGCGCGCAGTACGACGAGTGCGAGCGGCTCACTCCGTTCGTCCGTGCGGGCAAGGCCGTCTTCCACGTGGAGTACGAGCTGCCGCCGG
The DNA here is from genome assembly GCF_000720485.1 of Streptomyces ochraceiscleroticus. Taxonomy (GTDB): domain Bacteria; phylum Actinomycetota; class Actinomycetes; order Streptomycetales; family Streptomycetaceae; genus Streptomyces; species Streptomyces ochraceiscleroticus. Next base: position 14,403 of record NZ_JOAX01000011.1, read on the forward strand.
AGCGCTTCTGCGCGACGTCGCGGAAGCTGAAGCTCAGCTCGCTGCGGAAGGACATGGACCTGACGGCCTGGCGGCAGACCTGCTGAGCCGGTGAGCGGCGGCGTCAGCCGAGGGCCAGCACCACGATGGTCACCAGCCCGGCCGTCTCCGCCAGTCCGCCGAACACATCACCCGTCACGCCGCCGAAGCGCCGCACGCAGTGCCGCAGCAGTACCTCGCCGGCGGCGAGACCGAGGAGGACCGCGACGGCCGTGTGCAGGGCGCCGTACGCGCCTCCGTACGCCCCGAGACCGGCCAGTACGGCCAGGGCGGCCAGTACGGCGACCGCCGCCCGGCGTACGGGGACCGTCCCCGCCACCGCGGCGCCCAGTCCCTCCGGACGGGCCGCCGGCACGCCCGTCCGGGAGGCGAGGGTGAGGGCGAGGCGGGCCGTGACCGCGCCGGCCACGGCCGCCGCAGCGCCCGACGCCCAGCCCGCCGCGTACAGCTCGTGGAGCGCCGCGACCTGCGCGAGCAGCGCCAGGAGGAGCACGATCACACCGAACGGGCCGATGTCGGACTGCTTCATGATGCGCAGCGCGTCGTCCGCCGGCTTGCCGCTGCCCAGCCCGTCGGCGGTGTCCGCGAGCCCGTCCAGATGCAGGCCGCGGGTGAGCGCGGCCGGTACCGCGACCGTGCCGACGGCGGCGAGCAGGGGTCCGCCGCCGAGCAGGAGCAGTCCCGCGCCGAGTGCTGCCGCACAGAGTCCGACGACCAGCCCGGCGAGCGGTGCGCAGAGCATGCCGCCGCGGGCCGTCTCGCGGTCCCAGCGGGTCAGCGGTACGGGGAGCACGGTCAGGGTGCCGAATGCGAATCGCAGTGCGTCTGTGGGGGTCGGGGCGGCCGGTCGGTCGGTGGTGTCGCTCACCGCGGCAGGCTAACCGTGGCCGGCGCGCCGGTGCGGAGTCGGGGGTGCCCCGACGGGACCGTTGCCGGGTGCGGCGCCGTTGTGGCTGGGCGCGCCCACGCGGCGGAGCCGCATATCGACACGCCCCGCGCCCCTGGCGGGGCGCGTGCTCACTCCTTCGTGGACTCCTCGGGGCGTACCGGGAGTTCCGCCGCCAAGGACGCCGCGGCCTGGACCAGCGGCAGTGCCAGGAGCGCGCCCGTGCCCTCGCCGGCCGTGACGCCGTGGTCGAGCAGCGGGGTCAGCGCGATCCGGTCCAGCGCCTTGGCCTGCGCCGGCTCGCCGCCGGCCTGCCCGGCCACCCACCAGTCCGGCGCGCGGAACGCGATCCGCTGCGCCACCAGCGCGCAGGCGGCGGAGACCACGCCGTCCAGGATCACCGGCGTCCGGCGCACCGCGCTCTGCAGCAGGAAGCCGGTGGCCGCGGTCAGATCGGCGCCCGCGGTCGTGGCCAGCAGCGCGAGCTGGTCGCCCAGTACCGGACGGGCCCGGCGCAGCGCGTCGCGGATCGCCGCGCACTTGCGCATCCAGGCCAGGTCGTCGATGCCGGCGCCGCCGCGCCCGGTGACCACCGAGGCGTCGGTGCCGCACAGCGCGGCGATCAGGGCGCCGGCCGCCGTGGTGCCGCCCACGCTCAGATCGCCGAGCACGACCAGATCCGTACCGGCGTCCGCCTCCTCGTCGGCGATCGCCATGCCCGCGCGGAACGCCTGCTCGGTCTCCTCGGCGGTCAGCGCGTCCTCGATGTCGATCCGCCCGGAGCCGCGCCGCACGCGGTGCCGGGTGACGTCCTCGGGCAGCTCGCCGGGGTCGCAGTCCAGGGCCATGTCGACCACGCGCGGCGGGGCGTCGAACCGCCGCGCCAGCACCGCCGCCGGGCTCGTCCCGTCCAGTACCCCGCGCACCAGCTCCGCCGCGCTGCCCGCGGGGCGGCCCGAGACGCCCAGCCCGGCCACCCCGTGATCGCCCGCGAACAGCACCGTACGGACCCGGTCGAGGGGCCGGACCGGAACCTGCTGCTGCACGGCGGCCAGCCAGTCGCCCAGCTCGTCCAGGCGGCCCAGCGCGGCAGGGCGCACGAGGCGGCGCTCCCGCCGCTCCTCGGCGTCCCGGCGCAGGCCGCCGTCGGGGCGCTCGATCAGGTTCGAGAAGTCATCGAGGTTCAGGGCGCTCATTCGGCGCAGGTTACCGGGAACGCCGCCCTCGGTGCGCGGACGGCCGGTACCGCCGCCGGAGCGGGGCCTCCAGCAGCAGCGCCGCGCCCGGCAGCCGGCGCGCGCACAGGGCACGCAGCTCGCGCAGCGCCCCGGCGGCGGGCGGCGGCCCGAAGACGAGGACCAGGACGCCGAGCGCGGGGCGGGCGACGGCGGCGGGCCACTGGGGCCCGGTGGCCCGGCCGGTGAGGGTGCGCCACCGGGGACCGTCCGGCAGCAGCATCCGGCGCAGCGCGGCGGTCGCCGGCTCCTCGACGGTCAGCCAGCGCAACTGCCCGTTGTCCACCCGCCAGAAGCCGGTGTCCAGGCCCTCCCCGAGCGCCACGACCGTGGCCTGCGGACGGTCCCGCAGATAGCGGCGCACCGCCTCGTCGAACGGTTCCATGCCGTCAGGTGACGGTACGGAAGGCCGTCCGGCAAGCGGGACACGGGCCGCCGCCCGCGCGCGTCACCCGCGCAGCGTAATGGCCTGCCCCGCGACGACCAGCAGCACGTGCTCGCACTCGGCGGCGAACGAGGCGTTCAGGCGGCCCAGTTCGTCCCGGAAGCGGCGGCCCGCCGGGGTCGCGGGGACCACTCCGGAACCGACCTCGTTGCTGACCGCCACCAGCGGTCTGCGGGTGGCGCGTACAGCGGCCACCAGCTCGTCCACCCGCGCGTGCAGCGCCCGTTCGCCGCCGTTCGCCCAGGTCTCGTCGTCCCAGGCGCCCACCTCGTCCATGGCGTGGGTGAGCCACAGGGACAGGCAGTCGATCAGCAGTGGGGAGTCGGCGGTCTTCTCCGCGGAGCCGGAGCCGGGGCCTGGACCGGCACCGGAGCCGGTCTCGTCCTCGCCCGCCAGCAGCGGCACCAGGTCGCAGGTCTCGGCGGTCCGCCAGGAGGACGGGCGGCGCTCGCGGTGCGCGCTGACCCGCGCCGCCCACTCCGTGTCGCCGTCCCGCAGCCCGCCGGTCGCGACGTACAGCACGTCGGGGAAGGCGGCGAGCCGGCGCTCGGCCTCGACGGACTTGCCGCTGCGCGCGCCGCCCAGCACCAGCGTCCTGCGCGGCAGGTCGGGCACCGCGTGGTACTCGCCGACCAGCAGCGACGTGCCGTCCGGCACGGCACGCGCGCCCAGCGCGGCGAGCCGCCGGTGCAGTTCCTCTCCGGGCGGGGTGTCGTGGTCGATGTGCACCGCGATCACGTCGGTCGCCGCGTCCACGGCGCCATTCGCCCGCAGCCGGGCCAGCGCGTCGGGGCGCCCCAGTACGTCCAGTACGACCATCTCGTACGGCCCCTTGCCCTCGGCGGCGGCACCGGCGGGCGCGGCGCCGGGCGGCAGGTACAGCAGCCGCTCGCCGTAGGTGCCGCCGATCTCGTAGCCGGTGCCCGGCACGTCCACCGCCACCGCGCGTACCCGGTGCCCGTCCAGCAGCGCCAGCTCCCGCCCGTCCGCGACCCGGCCCGGCTGCGGCACCCCGGTGGGCACCTCGACGGCGGGTCCCTCGTGCGGGTGCGTCAGGAGCACTTGGCGCACGTTGGTGAGCGACTGCCCGGCGCGGGCCGCGGCGAAGGCGGCCCCCGGGGTCAGGTCGAGGAGCAGGGCGCCGTCCAGGAGCAGCGCGGTGGCCGCCCGCGCCGCGTCACCCGTGGCGGCGGCGCAGGAAGCGCAGGGGCAGCCGGGGCGGGGCAGGCCCTCGGGGGCCCCGGTGCCGAGCAGTGTCAGTTCCACCCGCCGATTTTCTCCTGTCCCCGGCTCGCGGGCGCGCGGGGGGACGTCTCGACACGGCCGTTAGGCTGCTGATCAGTACTTGCGCAGTAGTACGGGACATGTCACCTGAGCGCAGCACGGGGCATCACACCTCAGCGGCGGCACAGGACATGACCACTGCACGGCACCAGCACGAGCAAGCACGTACCCGGTGGGACATGGAGGCGGACATGGCGTGGACGTGGCGGTTCGAGAAGGCCGACGGTACGGAGGCCCCGGCGGGAGAGGCGCCGGAGGACTTCTCGACACAGGGGGACGCGGAGTCCTGGATCGGCGAGGAGTGGAAGACGCTCCTGGACCGTGATGTGGACCAGGTGACCCTGTTCGAGGACGGCGTGAAGGTCTACGGCCCGATGAGCCTGCACGCCGAGGAGAGCGGCGAGGCGGCGGAGGGCTGAGCGGCTCCCGGCACGCGTGAGGGGCGGCGGGCCCAGTGGTCCGCCGCCCCTTCACGTCCGCAGGATGAGCGTGGCGTCCGCAGGATCAGCCCCGCACGCCGCACAGGTGCAGCAGGGCCGCCACCGCACGGTACGGATCGGTGCGTCCGGCCCGTTCCTCGGCGGCCAGCAGCCGCGTCAGCTCCTCGACGGGCGGCGGCACGGCGTCGTCGGCCGCGAGGTCGGTGAAGAGCCGCACGCCGTACCAGGCGTGCAGCGGGGCGCCGATCCCCGTGAGGGTGTCGGTGAGCGCGGCGAGCCGGTCGGCGCGCACCGTGAGGCCGAGCCGGTTCTTGTACCGGGGCGTATCGAACGCGGTCATGGCCGTGTCCCAGTCGCCGGACAGCCCCGGGCGCAGCGCGAGCGCGTCGGCGTTGCGCACCAGGACGGACAGCAGGCCGCCGGGTGCCAGGACCCGGGCCAGCCCGGCCAGCATCGGGTCGGGCTCGTCGACGTACATCAGGACGCCGTGGCAGAGGACCACGTCGAAGGTGCCGGCAGGGAAGTGCACGCCGGTGTCCCGGCCGTCGCCCTCGATCAGCTGGACCCGCTCCTGTATGCCGGCCGGCTCACCGGCCAGTGACGCGCGGACCGCGGCCAGCATCGTCGGGTCGGACTCCAGGCCGGTGACCTTGTGGCCGGCGCGGGCCAGGCGGAGCGCCTGGGTGCCCTGGCCGAGGCCGACGTCCAGGACGCGCAGCCGCTGGCCCACCGGGAACCGCGCGGTGATCTGCTCCTCGAGCTGCCGGGCCACGAGCTCCTGCCGGACGGTGTTCCGGATGCCCCCGAGCTCGTCGAGCCAGGGGCCGGCCCCTCCGGCAAAGCCGGAGGAAGCCGTGCTCAGGGCCGTTCTCCCCGCTTGACCTGCGGCTTGGGGAGGCGCAGGCGGCGCATCTGGAGGGTGCGCATGAGGGCGTAGGGCTTGACGCCCTTGAGGTTCTCGTTCGGGAACTTCGCCTTGAGGCGCTTGGTCAGGCCGATCCAGACGGCGATCGAGTCCAGCACGATCAGCAGGATGACGACCAGCCACAGGATGAGCGCGATGCTCTGGATCTGCGGCACCCGCACCATGGTCAGCACCAGGATGATCACGGCGACCGGCAGGAAGAACTCCGCGACGCACCAGCGCGAGTCGACGTAGTCGCGCGCGAAACGGCGGACCGGGCCCTTGTCCCGGACGGGGAGGTACCGCTCGTCGCCCTTGGCCAGCGCTTCGCGCTGCCTGGCCATGTCGGCGCGGCGGGCCTCCCGCTGGGCCTTGACGGCCTCCTTGCGGTTGGCCGGTGCCGACTGCGCGCGAGTACGGCGCTGATTCTGCGCCTGACTGCGCTTCGGCGTCGGGCGGCCCTTGGGGGCCTGCGGGTCGCGTGGCTGCTGGGGCTGGTCCGCGGTCACCTTGGCGGTCGCGGCCTGCTCATCCTTCGAACGGCTTCGGAACACAAAACCCAAGGGTACGCGGTCGGCCTCGGAGGGCCAGAGTCCGAGGGGAACGATCCGGCAACGGCAGGCCGGGTACCCGTACCCCGCCTACTCCCTGCGCCGGAGAAAGGGATGTACCTGATCGTCCTGCAGGAGGAGCACATCCGCGTCCAACCAGTGCGGTAATGGAACCCGGGCCCGTACTGTGGGGTCTGTAGATGTGCTGGAGCCGAAGCCCGAAGAAACTCGGTCAGAAGGGGGCGCTCGAGGCCCATGAGCGACGGTGTCATGAAGCGGATGGGGATGATCTTCCGCGCGAAGGCCAACAAGGCCCTTGACCGGGCCGAGGATCCGCGCGAGACCCTCGACTACTCCTACCAGAAGCAGCTTGAGCTGCTCCAGAAGGTGCGGCGCGGGGTCGCCGACGTCGCGACCTCCCGCAAGCGCCTGGAGCTCCAGCTCAATCAGCTCCAGGGCCAGTCCTCCAAGCTCGAGGACCAGGGCCGCAAGGCCCTCGCGCTCGGCCGTGAGGACCTGGCCCGCGAGGCGCTCTCCCGCCGGCAGTCCCTGCAGCAGCAGGTCACCGACCTGGAGACGCAGCACCAGACGCTGCAGGGCGAGGAGGAGAAGCTCACGCTCGCCGCGCAGCGCCTCCAGGCCAAGGTGGACGCCTTCCGTACGAAGAAGGAGACCATCAAGGCCACCTACACCGCGGCCCAGGCGCAGACCCGGATCGGCGAGGCCGTCTCCGGCATCTCCGAGGAGATGGGCGACGTCGGCCTGGCCGTGCAGCGCGCCGAGGACCGGACCGCGCAGATGCAGGCCAGGGCCGGGGCCATCGACGAGCTGCTGGCGTCCGGCGCGCTGGACGACCCGACCGGCATGGCCAAGGACGACCTCACCGCCGAGCTGGACCGGATCTCCGGCGGCGGCGACGTCGAGCTGGAGCTGCAGCGCATGAAGGCCGAGCTGGCCGGGGGTACCTCCGGCGGGCAGCAGGCCATCGAAGGCGGTCAGGGCGGCCAGGCCCAGCAGGCGCCGCAGCAGGACCAGCCGCGTTTCGACAAGCAGTGACCGGCAGGCGCGGATAGCCTCGTCGGGATCGCCGGACCGGACCAGAGGAGACCGTCGTGATCGTACGGATCATGGGCGAGGGGCAGGTAAGGGTGGCGGACAGCCACTTCATCGAGCTCAACAAGCTCGATGACGAGCTGCTCGCCGAGATGGAGAGCGGCGACACGGACGGCTTCCGGCGGACGCTGGGCGCGCTGCTCGACGCCGTACGCCGGCTGGGCGACCCGCTGCCCGACGACTCCCTGGAGCCCTCGGAGCTGATCCTCCCCGGCCCCGACGCCACCCTCGAAGAGGTCCGCGAGATGCTCAGCGACGACGGCCTCATCCCGGGCTGACCAGCCCGCTCCGGCGGCCCCGTCCCCAGCACAAGGGGGCGTGACCGCCCGGCTTCTTCCAGCAGGTCCGCGCCCCGGCCACCGGGCCGCAGTCCGCCTCGGCGGGCCGCGCCCGGTGGCCGGGGCGCTACCGTTTCTCCTCGTGACTCCCCTCGCCACCGGACAGGGCCCGCTGCCCGGGCCCGCGCTGCTCGCCCGGCTCCGCGCGCACCCCGTCGTGCTCGACGCGGTCCTGGCGGTGGCCGTCTTCGCGGTGATCCTGATCGGCGCGGCGGCCGGTCCGCACCGCCGGTACGGGCCCCGCTTCGGCGCCCACCCGCTGGAGCCGACGGCGGTCCTCTTCGCCGCGCTGGCCTGCGCCGCGCTGGTACTGCGCCGCCGCTACCCGCGCAGCGTCCTCGCCTTCACCTGCGCCATGACGGTGGCCGAGCTGGTGACCGCCACGAGTGAGCCGCGCGCCCCGGTCGCCGCCGCCTCGGTCATCGCCGTCTTCACCCTCGCCGCGCGTACCGACCGCCCCACCACCTGGCGGATTGGCGCGCTGACCGTCCTGGTGCTCACCGCCGCCGCGATGCTCACCAGTACCCGGCCCTGGTACGCCCAGGAGAACCTGGCGATCTTCGCGTGGACGGGGATGGCGGCGGCCGCCGGTGACGCGGTCCGCAGCCGCCGCGCCTTCGTGGCCGCCATCGAGGAGCGGGCCGAGCGGGCCGAACGCACCCGCGAGGAGGAGGCGGGGCGCCGGGTCGCCGAGGAACGCATGCGCATCGCCCGCGAGCTGCACGACGTCGTCGCGCACCACATCGCGCTGGTCAACGTTCAGGCAGGCGTCGCCTCGCACGTCATGGACAGCCGCCCCGACCAGGCCAAACAGGCCCTCGCCCACGTCCGGGAGGCGTCCCGGTCCGCGCTGGACGAGCTGCGTGCCACGGTCGGCCTGCTGCGCCAGTCCGACGACCCGCAGGCCCCCACCGAACCGGCCCCGGGCCTCGGCGTCCTGGACCAGCTCATCGACGGTTTCGTACGGGCCGGGCTGCCCGTCGAGCTGGAGCTGCCGCCCGGCAGCCCCGAGGGCCTGCCCGCCTCGGTCGACCTCACCGCGTACCGCATCGTCCAGGAGGCGCTGACCAATGTGCACAAGCACGCGGGGGAAGGGGCCCGGGCCACGGTCCGCATCGTCCGGTCGGCCGAGGCGCTGACGCTGACGGTGCTGGACGACGGCGGCGGGCGGCCCGCCGGGCCGCGCCCGCGCCCCGACGGGCAGGAGGAGCCGGCGGACCGTACGGACGGCGGCGGCCACGGCCTGATCGGAATGCGGGAACGGGTCGCGGCGCTGCGCGGCACGGTGGAGACCGGGCCCCGCCCGGCCGGCGGTTTCAAGGTACGGGTGCGGCTGCCGCTGCAGCCCGCGCGCACGGGGGAGACAACATGACGATCAAGGTGCTGCTCGCCGACGACCAGGCGCTGCTGCGCAGCGCGTTCAAGGTGCTGGTGGACTCCGAGCCCGGGATGCGGGTGGTGGGCGAGGCGTCGGACGGCGCCGAGGCGTACGAGCTGGCCCGCTCGGCCGCGCCCGACGTGGTCCTGATGGACATCCGGATGCCCGGCGTGGACGGGCTGGCCGCCACCCGCATGATCAGCGAGGACCCGGAGCTGGCCGGCGTACGTGTGGTGATCCTGACGACCTTCGAGGTCGACGACTATGTGATCCAGGCGCTGCGGGCGGGCGCGAGCGGCTTCCTCGGCAAGGGCGCCGAGCCGGACGAGCTGCTCAGCGCCATCCGCGTCGCGGCGGCCGGTGAGGCGCTGCTCTCGCCGGTGGCCACCAAGGGGCTGATCGCGAGGTTCCTGGCGCAGGGGAGCGGCGAGGAGGGCGGCGCGGGGCCGGACGCCGAGCGCCTGGCGTCGCTGACCGGCCGGGAGCGCGAGGTACTGGTACTGGTCGCGGGCGGCCTGTCCAACGACGAGATCGCCGGGCAGCTCACCGTCAGCCCGCTGACGGTCAAGACGCATGTGAACCGTGCGATGGCCAAGCTGGGCGCCCGCGACCGGGCGCAGCTCGTCGTCATGGCGTACGAATCGGGACTCGTCCGCCCGCGGGTGTAGCAGCGGGTGGAGCGGGGCGTACTACGGACGCGGTACGCCCCGGCCCCGGAAATGGACCTGGGTGCTAGGGAAACAGCGCTCTCCGTACCGGATGGTGTAAGCGGGCCCGCCATGGGCCGGTGCCGAGAAGCGTTCAGAACAAAAGAGAGAGACCCCACCCATGTTCAGGCTGTCCCGACTCAGCCTCGCACAACGGGGCCTGATAGCACTGATGTCGATCGTGGCGATCGTCTTCGGGGCCATCGCGATCCCACAGCTCAAGCAGCAGCTGCTGCCGTCCATCGATATGCCCATGGTGTCCGTCGTGGCGCCGTACCAGGGTGCCTCGCCCGACGTCGTCGAGAAGCAGGTCGTCGAGCCCCTCGAGGACGGCATCCAGGCGGTCGACGGCATCACCGGCGTCACCTCGACGGCCAGCGAGGGCTCGGCCGTGGTGATGGCCGAGTTCGACTACGGCAATGACACCAAGTCGCTGGTCGCCGACGTCCAGCAGGCCGTCAACCGGGCCCGCGCCAAGCTGCCCGAGGACGTCGACCCGCAGGTCGTGGCCGGTGGCACCGACGATCTGCCGACCACCGTGCTGGCCGTCTCCTCAGCGGGCCAGGACCAGCAGGCCCTCGCCGACCGCCTGGACCGCAGCGTCGTCCCGTCCCTGAAGGACATCGAGGGCGTCGGCCAGGTCACCGTGAGCGGCGTCCGCGGCCGCGTCGTCGCCGTCACCCCGGACGACGCCAAGCTCGCGAAGGCGGGGCTGACCCCGGCGGCGCTCGGCCAGGCCCTCGAAGCGGGCGGCGCTTCCGTACCGGCCGGCTCCTTCTCCGAGGACGGCAAGAGCCGTACCGTCCAGGTCGGCAGCGGCTACACCTCGCTCCAGCAGATCAAGGACCTCACCGTCTCCCCGGCAGCGGCCGGCGCCGCGGCGGGCAAGGCCGGGGCCGGCGCGCCGGTACGGATCGGCGACATCGCCACCGTGAAGCAGGAGTCGGCCACCCCGACCTCCCTGACCCGCACGAACGGCAAGCCCAGCCTCGCCGTCCAGATCACCATGGACCAGGACGGCAGCGCCGTCGCCATCTCCGACGCGGTCAAGGACAAGCTCCCGCAGATCCGCGCGGACCTCGGCAAGGACGCGGACGTCACGGTCGTCTCCGACCAGGGCCCGCAGGTCTCCAAGTCCATCGAGTCCCTCACCACCGAGGGCCTGCTCGGCCTGGTCATGGCCGTGATCGTGATCTTGGTCTTCCTGCTGAGCCTGCGCTCGACGCTGGTGACCGCGGTCTCCATCCCGCTGTCCGTCGTGATCACGCTGATCGTGCTGTGGACCCGCGACCTGTCGCTGAACATGCTGACCCTGGGCGCGCTGACCATCGCCATCGGCCGGGTCGTGGACGACTCCATCGTCGTCCTGGAGAACATCAAGCGGCACCTGGGCTACGGCGAGGAGCGCAAGCACGCCATCCTCACCGGCGTCCGCGAGGTCTCCGGCGCGATCACCTCCTCCACGCTCACCACCGTCGCGGTCTTCCTGCCGATCGGCGTGGTCGGCGGCATGGTCGGCGCCCTCTTCGGCGACTTCTCGATCACCGTCACCGTCGCCCTGCTGGCCTCGCTGCTGGTCTCCCTCACGGTCGTACCGGTCCTCTCGTACTGGTTCCTGCGCGCCCCGAAGGACGCCGAGGGCGGCGACCCGGAGGCGCTGCGCAAGGCCGCCGAGGAGAAGGAGAGCCGCAGCGCGCTGCAGCGGCTGTACGTACCGGTGCTGCGCTTCGCGACCCGGCGCCGGATCACCAGCCTGGTCATCGCCGTCGTCATCCTGATCGGCACGTTCGGCATGGCCCCGCTGCTCAAGACCAACTTCTTCGACCAGGGCGACCAGGACACCCTGTCCCTCCAGCAGGAACTGGCCCCCGGCACCAGCCTGACCGCCGCCGACAAGCAGGCGAAGCGGGTGGAGAAGGTGCTCGCGAACACCGACGGCGTGCGGGACTACCAGGTCACCGTCGGCTCGTCGGGCATGATGGCGGCCTTCGGCGGCGGCTCGTCCGCCAACCAGGCGTCGTACCAGGTCAAGCTGGCCAGCGCCGACGACTCCGACCGGGTCGTCGAGGACATCCGGGACGGCCTCGCGAAGCTCGGCCCCGCCATCGGCGACACCACCGTCTCGGCCGGCCAGGCGTTCGGCAATCAGGACCTGAGCGTGGTCGTGAAGGCAGCCGACGGCGACGTACTGAAGGACGCCGCAGAGCAGGTACGCAAGAAGGTCGCGGGCCTGGACTACGTCACCGACGTCACCAGCGACCTGGCGGAGAGCGTGCCGCGGATCTCCGTGACCGCCAACAGCAAGGCGGCGGCCGCCGGTTACTCCCAGGCCACCCTCGGCCAGGCCGTCGCCCAGGCGGTACGCGGCACCACCAGCGGCACGGCGCTGCTGGACGACGCCGAGCGGGACGTCGTCGTGAAGTCGGCGCACCCGGCCACCACCGAGGCCGAGCTGAAGAAGCTGGCGCTGCCGGGCCCGTCGGGCGTGGTGCGGCTCGGCGACATCGCCGAGGTGAAGACCGTGCCGGGGCCGGTGCAGATGACCCGCATCGACGGCGCCCGGTCCGCGACGGTCACCGCCAAGCCGACCGGTGACAACACCGGCGCGGTCACCGCCCAGCTCCAGTCCGAGCTGAAGGACCTGGACCTGCCCAAGGGCGCCACGGCCGAGATCGGCGGCGTCTCCGCCGACCAGGACGAGGCGTTCAGCTCGCTCGGCCTGGCGATGCTCGCGGCCATCGCGATCGTCTTCATGCTGCTGGTGGCGACCTTCCGGTCGCTGATCCAGCCGCTGATCCTGCTGGTGTCGATCCCCTTCGCGGCGACCGGCGCGATCGGTCTGCTGGTCGCGACCGGGACCCCGATGGGCGTGCCCGCGATGATCGGCATGCTGATGCTCATCGGCATCGTCGTCACCAACGCGATCGTGCTGATCGACCTGATCAACCAGTACCGGGCGCAGGGGTACGGCGTGGTCGAGGCGGTCATCGAGGGCGGCCGCCACCGGCTCCGTCCGATCCTGATGACGGCGCTGGCCACGATCATGGCGCTGCTCCCGATGGCCCTCTCGGTCACCGGCGACGGCGGCTTCATCTCCCAGCCGCTGGCGGTCGTCGTGATCGGCGGCCTGATCACCTCCACGCTGCTGACCCTGCTGCTCGTACCGACGCTGTACGCGATGATCGAGCTGCGGAGGGAACGGCGGGCCGCGAAGAAGGCGGCCAAGCGGGCCGACGGCCCGAAGGTCACCGACGAGGACCGCTCGCCGGAACCGGCCAGCGTTTGATCAACGCGCCGGGGCGCCCCCTCCGCTCAGGAGTGGGGCGCCCCGGTGTATCGCGGCTTGGCGGCCGCTCGTCCTCAATCTCCCCCAGCTACCGCTGGGAGGTGCCCCCAGACGGGCTTGTTATGGCAGGGCGAGCATTCGTTCGAGCGCCAGCTTCGCGAAGTCTTCCGTCTCCTTGTCGACCTCGATCCGGTTGACGACCTTGCCGTCCGCCAGGGACTCCAGGGCCCAGACCAGGTGCGGGAGGTCGATGCGGTTCATCGTCGAGCAGAAGCAGACCGTCTTGTCGAGGAAGACGATCTCCTTGCCCTCCGGAGCGAAACGGTTCGCCAGGCGGCGGACCAGGTTCAGCTCCGTACCGATCGCCCACTTCGACCCGGCCGGCGCCGCCTCCAGGGCCTTGATGATGTACTCCGTCGAGCCGACGTAGTCCGCGGCCGCCACGACCTCGTGCTTGCACTCCGGGTGCACCAGCACGTTCACGCCCGGTATCCGCGCCCGTACGTCCTCGACCGACTCCAGCGAGAAGCGGCCGTGCACCGAGCAGTGGCCGCGCCACAGGATCATCTTCGCCGCGCGGAGCTGTTCGACGGTGAGCCCGCCGTTCGGCTTGTGCGGGTTGTAGACGACGCAGTCGTCCAGCGACATGCCCATGTCGCGCACCGCGGTGTTGCGGCCCAGGTGCTGGTCGGGAAGGAACAGCACCTTCTCGCCCTGCTCGAACGCCCAGTCCAGCGCCCGCTTCGCGTTGGACGACGTACAGATCGTGCCACCGTGCTTGCCGGTGAACGCCTTGATGTCCGCGGAGGAGTTCATGTACGAGACGGGCACGACCTGCTCGGCGATGCCCGCCTCGGTCAGCACGTCCCAGCACTCGGCGACCTGCTCGGCGCTGGCCATGTCGGCCATCGAGCAGCCGGCCGCCAGGTCCGGGAGGACGACCTTCTGGTCGTCGCCCGTGAGGATGTCCGCGGACTCGGCCATGAAGTGCACGCCGCAGAAGACGATGTACTCGGCGTCCGGGCGGGCCGCGGCGTCGCGCGCGAGCTTGAAGGAGTCGCCGGTGACATCGGCGAACTCAATGACCTCGTCGCGCTGGTAGTGGTGCCCCAGGACGAAGACCTTGTCCCCGAGCTTCGCCTTCGCGGCGCGGGCGCGCTCGACGAGGTCGGGGTCGGAGGGAGCGGGCAGGTCGCCGGGGCACTCGACGCCGCGCTCGCTCTTCGGGTCGGCCTCCCGGCCGAGGAGCAGCAGCGCGAGCGGCGTGGGCTGCACGTCGAGGTCCTGACGGGGCTGGGCGGTGGTCACGACACGCACCCTCTCTTCGTTGTTACGGAGAACCTTTTCGACTTTTCGTCGAAATGACGTTATCTATCATAGCCGCTTCACGTCAGTTTGACGATGGGCATTGTGTCGATGTGACGCATTACCCGGCCGGCCGTATGCCGTCAGCCGCTGACCTTCCGGATGGGGTGTGCGAGCATGAGGAGGGGCGGAGAATTCCGCCAGAACTTCGAGCCCGCCCGGAATGAATCCGGGGCCCCGTCGGTTACTGCCGAGGGCAAGGGGTCCGTACAACCCGGGAGAGATGTAGATGAGCGTTCAGGACGAGACCACCGTCAGCGACGGCATCATCCTGTCCGACGCGGCCGCGTCGAAGGTGAAGAGCCTGCTGGAGCAGGAGGGCCGCGAGGACCTCGCGCTGCGCGTGGCTGTCCAGCCCGGTGGCTGCTCCGGCCTGCGCTACCAGCTCTTCTTCGACGAGCGCTCGCTCGACGGCGACGTCGTGAAGGACTTCGACGGCGTGAAGGTCGTGACCGACCGGATGAGCGCCCCGTACCTGGGTGGCGCCTCCATCGACTTCGTCGACACCATCGAGAAGCAGGGCTTCACGATCGACAACCCCAACGCCACCGGCTCCTGCGCCTGCGGCGACTCCTTCAGCTGAGCCGACGGGCTCCGGCACACGGAGACACAGACGAAGGCGGCGTTCCCCTCGGGGAACGCCGCCTTCGTCATTGACCGCCCTACCGGCGGCTCCGGCCCGCCGTCACTTCTGCGTCTGCGGCACCGTTTCGCCACTGGAGGCGTCGATGACCTCCCGCCCGTCCAGCGGGGAATCCAGCGTCACCGTCTTGGTGAACTGCTTGGCGACCTTGACGCAGACCCCGCCCGGCTTCTTGTCCTTGCCGGTGACCTGCGCGGTCACGGCCGTACCCGACTGGTCGGCGCTCGCCGAGTAGTCGCTGCACACCCCGCCCCAGAAGTGCAGCGTCAGCTTCTTGCCGCCGTCCGCCACCGAGTACGACTCCAGGCCCATCGCGCCCTTCTTGCCCTCCTTGCCGCCCTGCGGCGGATGCGCGGGCCGCTGCGTCGCGGCGTCCCCGGCGTTCCGGTCCACCACGAACTTCGGGTCGACGGCCGGGTGCGCGACCGTGGTGCGGGCGTCCTTGCCGCTGGTCGAACCGGGCTGCCGCACCTCGTACATCCAGGACGGCACCAGCGCCTGGCTGCCGTTCACGAACTGCACCGACAGGCCGAACCGGGCGCCGGTCACCTCGGCGGGCGCGGGCTTCCCGGGCGCCGGCTCGCACGGCGCGACATCCTTCCCGTCCGCCTTGCCGCCGCCCTTCCCGTCCTTGTCCGGCAGCGGCGTGGCGCACTCGGCGTCCTTGCCCTTGCCCTCGGCCGAGCCGGAGCCGGCCGCCCCGCCGTTGAGGTGCGCGAGCGTCTTCTCCGCGCTCAGTACGGGATACGTGTCGCCCTTGAGCGGCCGCGCGAGCTGGCCGCTGCCGCCGACCACCTGGCCGTCCGCGCCGACCTGCAGGTCGCTCTGCCAGCCGTACGTCGGCAGGCCGCCGATCACCGGGTTCGCCGAGACGATGCGCACCGCGCCGGACAGCCCGCCGGCGTTCAGCTTCGCGTCCTGCTGCCCCAGTGCCGCGAGCACCGGCTTGACCGCCTGCTTCGCCTTCTCCTGGGACACGGCGCCCTTGCCGCTGCCGTCGTCCTCGGTCGTGGCCTCCCGGCCGCGGTACGAGGGGCAGCCGGGCCCGTCGGAGGAGTGCCCGGTCTGCTCGTCCGCCGCCTTGCCCTTGGGCGTCGCGGGCAGCGCGCAGTTCACCCCGCCCGGCGTGCCGTACTGCGCGAACGTCCACGAGCCGGTGCCGGCCTTGGCCACCTGCAGCACGGGCCCGCGGGAGTCCTTGTCCTGGCCGCCGACCTTCCACGTACCGCCCTCGGAGCGGACCTGGCCCGCCACGTCCAGCGCCTTGGCCAGCCGCGCCACCGCGTCCTTGCCGATGGGGCCCTGGGGGCGGTACACGGGCGCGTCGGCCGGGCCGTCCGGCAGCCCGGCGACCGCGCGGTATCCGGCGCCCTGCGGATTCGGCTCGCCCGGCGCGATGCCGTCGCGGGACTGGGACTGGCCGTATCCCTCCAGTGCCAGCGGCGGCGGGTCGGCCGCCGCGCCCGCGCCGCCTTCGCCGTCCTGGCCGGACGCGCCGGATGCCCAGTACGCCGCGCCGCCGCCGGCCAGCAGCACGGCCGCGGCCATCGAGGCGACCACCAGCGGCCTGCGCCCGCGCCGTCCCGGGGCGGTGGGGTTCTCGGTGGGGTTCCCGCCGCCGGTGGCAGGGGGAGTGTCCTCGGTGCTCACCGCATCGCTCCTTCGGCTCCGCTGAACAACTGATGCGCCATCCTCCGTGAGGGGGACGCCGATTGGACGGAGCCGGGCCGCGGGCGGTTCCGCCCGCGGCCCGTGGAAGAGCGGTGGAGGTATGGATCGCCGTACTCAGTCGCCGTACTCGGACATCCCTTCCAGCAGTTTCGCAGAGGCGGCGGGGACCGTGATCCCGCGCAGCTCGGCGGCCGGACGGCGCGGACCGGCCGACAGGCCGTCCGGCTTCCAGTGCGGCGCCATGCGGGCGCAGTCGCCGCGCAGTTGCTCCATCGAGTCGTGCTCCCCGCCGTCCGGGCGACGGCCGGCGGGGTGAGCTGCTGTGACGGGCTTCACATGCTGGGTCATATGCGCACCGTACGCACCCCAGGCCCCGGGGAAGAAGCCCTACTATCGGGTAGTTTCGCCAGGTCGGAGCGGGAGTCCCGAACGGGTAGCGTTGGGTCACGTCCGTCACCGCCCCACGCCTCCCCGCAGGAGCGAATCGCCGTGCGTATCGCAGTCACCGGCTCCATCGCCACCGACCATCTGATGACCTTCCCCGGACGCTTCGCCGACCAGCTGGTCGCCGACCAGCTCCACACGGTCTCCCTCTCCTTCCTCGTCGACCAGCTCGACGTGCGGCGCGGCGGCGTCGCCGCGAACATCTGCTTCGGCATGGGCCAGCTCGGCACGGAGCCGATCCTGGTCGGCGCCGCCGGCAACGACTTCGGCGAGTACCGCGCCTGGCTGGACCGGCACGGCGTGGACACCGCGTCCGTACGGATCTCCGAGGTGCTGCACACCGCCCGCTTCGTGTGCACCACCGACGCCGACCACAACCAGATCGGCTCCTTCTACACCGGCGCCATGAGCGAGGCCCGCCTCATCGAGCTGCAGCATGTCGCCGAGCGCGTGGGTGGCCTGGACCTGGTCCTGATCGGCGCCGACGACCCCGAGGCGATGATCCGGCACACCGAGGAGTGCCGCTCGCGCTCCATCCCCTTCGCCGCCGACTTCTCGCAGCAGATCGCCCGCATGGACGGCGACGACATCCGCACCCTCATGGACGGCGCGGCCTACCTCTTCTCCAACGAGTACGAGAAGGGCCTCATCGAGTCCAAGACCGGCTGGACCGCCGAGGAGATCCTCGGCAAGGTCGGCACCCGCGTCACCACCCTCGGGGCCAGCGGCGTCCGCATCGAGCGCGAGGGCGAGCCCAGCATCGAGGTCGGCGTGCCCGAGGAGAACGCCAAGGCCGACCCGACCGGCGTCGGCGACGCCTTCCGCGCCGGCTTCCTCTCCGGCCTCGCCTGGGGCGTGTCCCTGGAACGCGCCGCGCAGGTCGGCTGCATGCTGGCCACCCTCGTCATCGAGACGGTCGGCACGCAGGAGTACGAGCTGCGC
This sequence comes from Streptomyces ochraceiscleroticus, assembly GCF_000720485.1. Classification (GTDB taxonomy): domain Bacteria; phylum Actinomycetota; class Actinomycetes; order Streptomycetales; family Streptomycetaceae; genus Streptomyces; species Streptomyces ochraceiscleroticus. Next base: position 32,074 of record NZ_JOAX01000011.1, read on the forward strand.
CGCAGCCACTTCCTGGACCGCTTCACCAAGGCGTACGGCCACGAGGCCGCCGCCGAGATCCAGCAGTACCTGAACTGACCGCTCCGCTCAGGCGCGGCGCCGCACCACGTAGGCGGCGCCGCGCTCCGGGGGTTCCGGCGCTTCTCCCAGGTACTCCTGGCCCTGCGTCCAGCACCACGCCGGGATGTCCAGCGCCGCCACCTCGTCGTCGGACAGCACCGTCACCGTGCCGCCGACCGGGACCTCCGTGATCGCCTTCGCCAGCTCGATCACCGGAACCGGGCAGCGGGCGCCGAGCGCGTCCACGACGAGCTCGCCGGACGTGCCCTCGGGCGCGTGCGCGGGCCGCTCCGTGGGCGCGCCCAGCTGTTCCCGTACCGCGGCGACCGCGCCCGGGAGCACCTCCAGGAAGCGCTCCACGTCGGCGTCGGAGGTCCCGGCCGGCAGCGACACCCGGACGTTGCCCTCCGAGAGCACGCCCATCGCCTTCAGGACGTGGCTGGGGGTGAGCGTGCTGGAGGTGCACGAGGAACCGGAGGAGACGGAGAACCCCGCCCGGTCCAGGGCGTGCAGCAGCGTCTCCCCGTCGACATAGAGACACGAGAAGGTCACCAGGTGCGGCAGCCGCCGCTCCGGGTCGCCGACCACCGCCACGTCCGGCACCAGCTCCGGGACCCGGGCGCGGATCCGGTCCACCAGGGCGCGCAGCCGGGCAGCCTCGGCCACCGCCTCGGCCCGTACCGCGCGCAGCGACGCGACCGCTGCCACGACGGCCGGGATGTTCTCGAAGCCGGGGGCGCGCCCCGACTCGCGCTCGTCGGCCGGTCCCTGGTGCGCGAAGCGGGTGCCCTTGCGCACCGCCAGCAGCCCCACCCCGGCCGGGCCGCCCCACTTGTGCGCGCTGCCCGCCAGCAGCGACCAGGGGCCCGCCACCGGCCCCCAGGCGAGCGACTGGGCGGCGTCCACCAGCAGCGGCACGCCCGCCTCGCGGCACGCCTCCGCCGCCTCGGCCACCGGCTGTTCGGTGCCCACCTCGTGGTTGGCGGACTGCAGGGCGGCCAGCGCGGTGTCCGGGGTGAGCGCGGCGGCAAACTCGGCCGGGTCGACCCGGCCCGTACGGTCGCAGCCCACCACGGCCACGCTGCCGCCCGCGGCTTCGTGCGTCTCCGCCGCGTGCAGGACGGCGGAGTGCTCGACGGCGGAGTGGACCAGCCGGGCACCGACACGCCGCCGGCCGGCCAGCGCGCCCGCCACGCCCGTGTGCACCGCGCGGGTGCCCGACGGGGTGAAGACCAGCTCGTCGGGGCGGCAGCCGACCGCCTCCGCCGCGGCCTCGCGCGCGGCGTCCAGCAGCAGCCGGGCGCGCCGCCCCTCCCGGTACAGCCGGGCCGGATCGGCCCAGCCCTCGTCGAGCGCGGCGTGCAGCGCCTCGCGGGCGACGGGGTGGAGGGGAGCGGAGGACGCGGCATCGAAGTAGGGCACGGACGAAACGCTAACGCGTGCGGTCCTGCGCGCCGGGCGCGGCGTCGGGCCCCCGGGAAGGAATGACCGGGCGCGGTATCGGTCACCGGGAAGGGCGGGTAAGACGCCGGAACGAAGCGGCCGGGCGCGGCGTCAGATGCCGGGAGGAAGCGGGGAATCCGGAGGCCGCGGGCGCCCAGTGGGAGCGGATGGCCACCCCTTCGGGGGGCAACGCGCCGCGTTGGGCACCCTCCCCGCGCGACGCCAAATAGCGTCCAGTAGGGTTTGGTCCGCATAAACATCCAAACCCCTGCCCGTGACGGGCCGGCGACCGACCAGCTGAGACGGCCGCAGCCGGTGAGATCGCGGGCGAGACTCTCGGGAAGGCGCTACGTGAGTCCCAACGGCTCCGACCGCTCGTCGCGGCGCCCGATGCGGCGGAAGCTGCCGCAGGTGCTGGCTGCGGGCCTGGTCCTGGCGACCGCGACCGGTTGCACATACAAGGACTTCCCCCGCCTCGGTTTTCCAACGCCGGTCACGGATGAGGCGCCGCGGATCCTCTCCCTTTGGCAGGGCTCCTGGGCCGCCGCCCTCGCAACGGGCGTGCTGGTGTGGGGCCTGATCATCTGGAGCTGGATCTTCCACCGCCGCAGCCGGACCAAGGTGGAGGTCCCCGCACAGACCCGGTACAACATGCCGATCGAGGCGTTGTACACCATCGTCCCGTTCATCATCATCGCGGTGCTGTTCTACTTCACCGCGCGCGATGAGAACGAACTTCTCAAGACTTCCAAGAAGCCGGACCACGTCGTGAACGTGGTGGGCTTCCAGTGGAGCTGGGCGTTCAACTACATGGAGGACGTCGACGGCGACAAGTCGAACTCGGCGGTCAACTCCAAGGAGCTCTCCGCCATCCCGGACAAGTGGAAGAAGTCGGCTCCCGCGGGTGCCGAGGGCGTCTACGACCAGGGCACGCCGGGCGAGCGGAACCCGCAGAACGGCAACCCCGGCCCCACGCTGTGGCTGCCCAAGGGCGAGACCGTCCAGTTCATCCTGACCTCGCGTGATGTCATCCACTCCTTCTGGGTGGTGCCGTTCCTGATGAAGCAGGACGTCATCCCGGGTCACACCAATGTCTTCGAGGTGACTCCGAACAAGGAGGGCACCTTCATGGGCAAGTGCGCCGAGCTCTGCGGCGTCGACCACTCCCGGATGCTCTTCAACGTCAAGGTCGTGTCTCCTGAGCGGTATCAGGAGCACCTGAAGGACCTGGCGAAGAAGGGCCAGAACGGTTACCTGCCGGCCGGTATCGAGCAGACCGACCACGCCAGGAACGCGGAGACCAAGAACAAGTGAGCATCCTCAACGATCCTCAGGGTGCCGCCGCCGCATCGGCTCCGGCAGCACCGCCCGTACGCAGGAAGCAACCCGGCAACGTCGTGGTGAAGTGGCTGACGACCACCGACCACAAGACGATCGGCACGCTCTATCTGGTGACCTCGTTCGCCTTCTTCTGCATCGGCGGCCTGATGGCGCTCTTCATGCGCGCCGAGCTGGCCCGTCCCGGCACGCAGATCATGTCGAACGAGCAGTTCAACCAGGCGTTCACGATGCACGGCACGATCATGCTGCTGATGTTCGCGACGCCCCTGTTCGCCGGCTTCGCGAACTGGATCATGCCGCTGCAGATCGGCGCGCCCGACGTGGCGTTCCCGCGGCTGAACATGTTCGCCTACTGGCTGTACCTCTTCGGTTCGCTCATCGCGGTGGCCGGCTTCCTCACCCCGCAGGGTGCGGCCGACTTCGGCTGGTTCGCCTACTCCCCGCTGTCGGACGCGGTCCGCTCGCCGGGTGTCGGTGCCGACATGTGGATCATGGGTCTGGCCTTCTCCGGCTTCGGCACGATCCTCGGCTCGGTCAACTTCATCACCACGATCATCTGCATGCGTGCCCCCGGCATGACGATGTTCCGCATGCCGATCTTCACCTGGAACGTCCTGCTGACCGGTGTGCTGGTCCTGCTGGCCTTCCCGGTGCTGGCCGCCGCACTGTTCGCCCTGGAGGCGGACCGCAAGTTCGGTGCGCATGTGTTCGATGCGGCAAATGGTGGCGCACTGCTCTGGCAGCACCTCTTCTGGTTCTTCGGACACCCAGAGGTGTACATCATCGCGCTGCCATTCTTCGGCATCATTTCCGAGGTCATTCCGGTCTTCTCCCGGAAGCCGATGTTCGGTTACATCGGTCTGATTGCGGCGACGATTTCGATCGCGGGTCTGTCGGTGACCGTGTGGGCGCACCACATGTACGTCACGGGCGGTGTATTGCTGCCGTTCTTCTCCTTCATGACGTTCCTCATCGCGGTTCCGACCGGTGTGAAGTTCTTCAACTGGATCGGCACGATGTGGAAGGGCTCGCTGTCCTTCGAGACCCCGATGCTGTGGGCGGTCGGCTTCCTGATCACCTTCACCTTCGGCGGTCTGACCGGCGTCATCCTGGCCTCGCCGCCGCTGGACTTCCACATCTCCGACTCGTACTTCGTCGTGGCGCACTTCCACTACGTCGTCTTCGGTACGGTCGTCTTCGCGATGTTCGCCGGCTTCCACTTCTGGTGGCCGAAGTTCACCGGCAAGATGCTGGACGAGCGCCTGGGCAAGATCACGTTCTGGACGCTGTTCATCGGCTTCCACGGCACCTTCCTGGTCCAGCACTGGCTGGGCGCCGAGGGCATGCCGCGTCGTTACGCCGACTACCTGGCGGCCGACGGCTTCACCGCCCTGAACACGATCTCGACCATCAGCTCCTTCCTGCTGGGCCTGTCGATCCTGCCGTTCATGTACAACGTCTGGAAGACCGCCAAGTACGGCAAGAAGGTCGAGGTCGACGACCCGTGGGGCTTCGGCCGCTCGCTGGAGTGGGCGACCTCCTGCCCGCCGCCGCGGCACAACTTCCTCACCCTGCCGCGCATTCGCTCCGAATCCCCGGCGTTCGACCTGCACCACCCTGAGATCGCCGCGCTCGACGTGCTCGAGAACGACGGTCAGAAGGACACGGCGCTCATGGGCGGCACGAAGGAGGCCGGCAAGTGAAGATCCAGGGCAAGATGTTCATCTGGCTCTCCGTCTTCGTCCTCGCCATGGCGATCGTCTACGGCGTCTGGTCGAAGGAGCCGGCGGGCACCACCGCGCTGTTCCTGGCGTTCGGTCTGTGCATCATGATCGGCTACTACCTGGCCTTCACGGCCCGGCGGGTCGACGCGGGCGCGCAGGACCGCAAGGACGCGGACGTCGCGGACGACGCCGGCGAGGTGGGCTTCTTCAGCCCGCACAGCTGGCAGCCGCTCTCGCTGGGCATCGGCGGTGCGTTCGCCTTCCTGGGCGTCGTCTTCGGCTGGTGGCTGCTGTACTTCTCCGCTCCGATCATCCTCGTCGGCCTGTTCGGCTGGGTGTTCGAGTACTACCGGGGCGAGAACCGCACGCAGTAAGCGCGGTTCCGCACGCACGGGTCGGGCCCGGCCACTCCAAGGAGTGGCCGGGCCCGACCCATTTGCAGTCCTTGAACGCGCCGCCCCGGCGTGCCTCTTCGTATTTTGGGCCTATGAGCCATATGCCACGATCCCGGACGGTGCTCAGCTCAGCGCTCCTGCTGCTGCCCCTGGCGGCGGGGGTCACCGGGTGCGGCGGGGCCACATCGGATCCGCTCGCCGCCCAGCCCTACGACGCGGCCGGCCAGATCGCGGCCAACGCCCCGGCGGGCGAGCGGAAGGCCGACCCCGACCGGCCACTGGAAGTCACCACCACGGGCGACGAGGCGCGGATCACGGACGTCACCGCGACGGACACCGCGGGGCGCCACATCCGCGGCCGGCTGACCGCCGACGGCACCCGCTGGCGCAGCACCGTGCCGCTCGCCGCCGGCACCCGCTACACCGTGCGGGTGAGCACCGAGGACAGCGACGGCAAGCCGGGCCGCAAGGTCCTGCGGATGGAGACGCGGGGCGGCGGCGACCGGCGGCTGCGGGTCACCTTCGGACCCGACAGCGGCACGTACGGCGTCGGCCAGCCGCTCACCGCGGAGCTCAGCAGGCCGGTGCGCGGCGCGCGCGCCAAGGCGCTCGTGGAGGGCGCCCTGAAGGTCGACAGCAGCCCGCGCGTGGTGGGTTCCTGGTACTGGGTCGACGACCGCACCCTGCACTACCGCCCGCGCTCCTACTGGCCCGCGCACGCCTCCGTCGAGGCGTACAGCAACCTGCAGGGCCTGAAGGTCGCCGAGGGCCTGTACGGCGGGCCCGGCAAGCCGGTGCGGATCCGTACCGGCGACCGGGTCGTGGCCGTCACCGACGCCGCCGCGCACCGGATGACGGTCCGGCGCAACGGCAAAGTGATCAAGACGCTGCCCGTCACCACCGGCAAGGCCGGCTTCGAGACCCGCAACGGCATCAAGACCGTGCTGGGCAAGGAGCCGTTCGTCCGGATGCGCAGCACCACCGTGGGCATCGCGCGGGGCAGTTCGGAGGCGTACGACCTGCCGGTCCACTGGGCCACCCGCGTCACGTGGAGCGGCGAGTACGTGCACGCGGCGCCCTGGTCCGTGGGTTCGCAGGGCGCGGCCAACGTCAGCCACGGCTGTACCGGCATGTCGACCGGCGACGCGCACTGGTTCTTCGACCACGTACGGGTCGGCGACGTCGTCCAGGTGGTCAACAGCAAGGGCGACAAAATGGTCCCGTTCGACAACGGGTTCGGCGACTGGAACCTGCCCTGGGACAAGTGGCGCGCCGGCAGCTCGCTGGGCGGCGGCGTGAGCGGCGCCGGGAGCGACGAGGAGGCCGCCGCGCCCGCCGACGCCGCCCGACTGCGCCCGCGGGTCTGAGCGGCCCGCAGAACGGCACACAGCGCCCCGTCCGGGCCTTTTCCCGCCCGGACGGGGCGCTGTACGCCCTTCAAGCCCTGCTGTACGTCCGCGAGGCCCCGCGCGGGGCCGTCGGTCAGGTCTGCGCGAGCAGGCGGCGGCGCAGCAGCCCCGCCAGCGCGTCGGCGAACGCCACCGGGTCGACCGGGTGGGTCACCGCGGCGTCGGCCCGGCTCCAGGTCGCGAGCCAGGAGTCCTGCGGGCGGCCCATCAGCAGCAGCACCGGCGGGCAGTTGAAGATCTCGTCCTTGATCTGCCGGCACACGCCCATGCCGCCCGCCGGGGCGGTCTCGCCGTCCAGCACACAGACGTCGATGCCGCCCTGTTCCAGGGCCGCGAGGACGGCCGGGAGTGTCGCGCACTCCACAATCTCCACCTGCGGCACATCGGCGGCGGGTCGCCGGCCGGCCGCGAGGCGCACCTGCTCGCGGGTGCCCGCATCATCGCTGTAGACCAGCACCGTGGCAGTCGCCTGCATCGTTCCTCCACGCTTTTGGGGAGCACCGTCGACGGGAGCACCACTGGGGCCGGTCCCGTTCAGCGGATGCTACTGCCCGGAAGGGCAAGTGCAGGAGGGTTCGTACGGATCAATGCTGCGCCCGACGGCCCGTCAGGACTGGTCGGAGCGGGGCAGCCAAGAGGGGGCGGAAGGTGCGCTTCCCCCCTTCGGGGGACCCCGCCACTGGACCGTACGGGCAGGGCACACCCCCTTGACACACCGAACGGCACCCCCCGGAGTGAGCGCAAGATAAGCGACCGACATAATGTCGGTCGTGGCGACAGCAACAGCAGTAGAAACCGGGCACGCGCACCCGTCGGTCAATCGGCCGAACCTCACCAGCGTCGGAACCATCATCTGGCTGAGTTCCGAGCTGATGTTCTTCGCGGCCCTCTTCGCGATGTACTTCACCCTCCGATCGGTGACCGGAGCTGATTACTGGAAGGAATCCGCCGATGCGCTGAATCTTCCGTTCTCCGCGACGAACACCACGATCCTGGTGCTCAGCTCTCTGACGTGCCAGCTCGGTGTTTTTGCGGCCGAGCGCGGCGATGTCAAGAAGCTCCGGGCCTGGTTCGTGGTCACCTTCATCATGGGTGCGATCTTCATCGGCGGTCAGGTCTTCGAGTACACGGAGCTGGTCAAGCACGAGGGCCTCTCGCTCTCGTCCGGACCGTACGGCTCGGTGTTCTACCTGACCACCGGCTTCCACGGACTGCACGTGACAGGCGGCCTCATCGCCTTCCTGCTGGTCCTGGGCAGGACGTACGCGGCCAAGAGGTTCACCCACGAACAGGCCACCGCGGCCATCGTCGTGTCCTACTACTGGCACTTCGTCGATGTCGTCTGGATCGGCCTCTTCGCCACGATCTACCTGATCAAGTAGGTAGTCCGGTCCCGACCGGACCCGCAGTTCAGACAGACACAGACCAGAAGCATCGACGCAGAAGATCCTGACACCGGGGTAATCCGTGAAAAAGCTCTCCGCACGACGGCGCCATCCGCTGGCGGCGCTCGTCGTCCTACTCTTCGCGCTGGCGGTCACTGGGGGGCTGTACGCCGCGTTCGCGCCGGCGGACAAGGCTCAGGCCGATGACACCGCCCAGTCTCTTGCCATCAAGGAGGGCAAGAAGCTCTTCGCCGTGGGCTGCGCAAGCTGCCACGGCACCGGCGGTCAGGGCACCTCCGACGGCCCGAGCCTGGTCGGCGTGGGCGCCGCCGCCGTCGACTTCCAGGTGGCCACCGGCCGGATGCCGGCGCAGCAGCCCGGCGCCCAGGTGCCGCGGAAGAAGAACATCTACAGCCAGGCCGAGATCGACCAGCTCGCGGCGTACGTCGCGTCGCTCGGTGCCGGTCCCTCCGTGCCCGGCAAGGAGCAGTACAGCAAGGACGGAGCGGACATCGCCAAGGGCGGTGAGCTGTTCCGTACGAACTGCGCGCAGTGCCACAACTTCACCGGTAAGGGCGGCGCCCTGACCAACGGAAAGTTCGCACCGGCGCTCGACGGGGTCGACCCGAAGCACATCTACGAGGCCATGGAGACCGGCCCGCAGAACATGCCTTCGTTCGGTGACGGCTCCCTCTCGCAGTCCAACAAGAAGGACATCGTCGCTTACCTCGGTGAGGTCAACGGCGACAAGACCGCGAGCCCCGGCGGCATGGAGCTGGGCGGTCTCGGCCCGGTCAGTGAGGGCCTCTTCGGTTACATCTTCGGCCTGGGCGCACTGGTCGCGGTCGCCATCTGGGTCGCAGCCCGGACAGCGAAGGCCAAGAAGTCATGAGTGAGACTGGACGACACGCAGACGTGCCAGAAGAAACCCTGCCCAGTGGGCGCGATGGCGCCCACGGTGACGTGGCGACGAGGGAGAACCCCTTCGCCGACCCGGGCCTGCCCCCCCACGAGCACCGCATCCAGGACATCGACGAGAAGGCGGCCAAGCGCTCCGAGCGCACCGTGGCCCTGTTCTTCGTGGTGTCCATGCTCGCGACGATCGGCTTCATCGCCTCGTACGTGATCTTCCCGATCGACAAGATCATCTACGTCTGGCCGCTCGGCCACATCAGCGCGCTGAACTTCGCGCTGGGCCTGACGCTCGGCGTGGCGCTGTTCTGCATCGGCGCCGGCGCGGTCCACTGGGCCCGCACGCTGATGTCCGACGTCGAGGTGGCCCAGGAGCGGCACCCGATCGAGGCCGAGCCCGAGGTCAAGGCCAAGGTCATGGCCGACTTCCGGGAAGGCGCCGCGGAGTCCGGCATGGGCCGCCGCAAGCTGATCCGCAACACCATGTTCGGCGCGCTGGCCCTGGTGCCGCTGTCCGGTGTGGTGCTGCTGCGCGACCTCGGTCCGCTGCCGGAGAAGAAGCTCCGCACCACGGGCTGGAAGAAGGGCATCCGCCTGGTCAACCAGTCCACCAACCTCCCGCTGCGTCCTGAGGACATCGCGGTGGGCTCGCTCACCTTCGCCAAGCCCGAGGGCCTGGAGGAGGACGACCACGAGTTCCACTCGAAGATCGCCAAGGACGCCCTGATGCTCGTGCGGATCCAGCCGCAGAACATCAAGGACAAGCAGGAACTTGAGTGGTCGCACGAGGGCATCGTGGCGTACTCGAAGATCTGCACCCACGTCGGTTGCCCGATCTCCCTGTACGAGCAGCAGACGCACCACGTGCTCTGCCCCTGCCACCAGTCCACCTTCGACCTTTCCGACGGTGGCCGCGTGATCTTCGGCCCGGCCGGGCACGCCCTGCCGCAGCTGCACATCACGGTGAAGGACGGCTACCTCGAAGCCGTCAGCGACTTCGCGGAGCCCGTCGGCCCGAGCTTCTGGGAGCGCGGATGAGTAACGAGACGAGCGCGACCAACGCGCGCCGCGGCCAGGCGCCGCGGGGCGAGCGGATCGCCGACTGGGCGGACGGCCGGCTGGGCATCTACAGCCTCGCCAAGTCCAACATGCGCAAGATCTTCCCGGACCACTGGTCCTTCATGCTCGGTGAGATCTGCCTCTACAGCTTCATCATCATCATCCTGACCGGCGTCTACCTGACGCTGTTCTTCCACCCGAGCATGGCCGAGGTCGTCTACCACGGCTCCTATGTGCCCATGCACGGCATCCGGATGACGCAGGCGTTCGAGTCGACGCTGGACATCAGCTTCGACGTCCGCGGCGGCCTGCTGATCCGGCAGATCCACCACTGGGCCGCGCTGGTGTTCCTCGCCGGCATGATGGTCCACATGATGCGGGTGTTCTTCACCGGCGCCTTCCGCAAGCCGCGCGAGGTCAACTGGCTGTTCGGCTTCCTGCTGTTCGTCCTGGGCATGTTCACCGGCTTCACCGGTTACTCGCTCCCGGACGACCTGCTCTCCGGCACCGGTGTCCGCTTCATCGAGGGTGTCATCCTGGCGATGCCGCTGGTCGGCTCGTACCTGCAGATGTTCATCTTCGGCGGGGAGTTCCCCGGCCACGACATCATTCCGCGGTTCTTCACGGTGCACGTCCTGCTGCTGCCGGGCATCATGCTCGGCCTGCTGGTGGCGCACCTGATCCTGGTCTTCTACCACAAGCACACGCAGTTCCCGGGTGCCGGCAAGACCGAGAAGAACGTGGTCGGCATGCCGCTGCTGCCGGTCTACATGGCCAAGGCCGGAGGCTTCTTCTTCCTGGTCTTCGGTGTGATCTCGGTGATCGCCGCGATCGCGAGCATCAACCCGGTGTGGGCCATCGGCCCGTACCGTCCGGACCAGGTGTCCACCGGCGCCCAGCCCGACTGGTACATGGGCTTCGCCGAGGGTCTGATCCGTGTCATGCCCGGCTGGGAGTGGAACATCGCCGGTCACTACACCGTGAACTTCGGTGTGCTGATCCCGATCGTGGTCTTCCCGCTGGTCCTGGCGGCCATCGCGGTCTACCCGTTCATCGAGTCCTGGGTCACCGGCGACAAGCGTGAGCACCACCTGCTGGACCGCCCGCGCAACGCCCCGACCCGTACCGCCTTCGGTGTGGCCTGGCTCTTCGCCTACCTGGTCATGCTCGTCGGTGGTGGTAACGACCTGTGGGCGACGCACTTCCACCTGTCGATCAACTCGATCAGCTGGTTCGTCCGGATCGCGTTCTTCGTGGGCCCGGTGCTGTCCTTCATCATCACCAAGCGGATCTGCATGGGTCTGCAGCGGCGCGACCGCGACAAGGTGCTGCACGGACGCGAGTCCGGCATCATCAAGCGGCTGCCGCACGGTGAGTTCATCGAGGTCCACGAGCCGCTCACCCAGGAGCAGCTGCACGCGCTCACCCAGCACGAGCAGCCCAAGCCGCTGGAGATCGGCCCCGAGGTCGACGAGAACGGCGTCCGGCGCAAGATCAAGCGCTCGCACAAGCTCCGCGCCAAGCTCTCCAAGAGCTTCTACGGCGAGGACAACGTCATTCCGAAGCCCACGGTGGAGGAGTACGAGGAGATCACCAGCGGCCACGGCCACCACTGATCTCCGCGGGGCCAGGTCTGTACACCCGAGCTGACCCCGAGCACGTAGCAAAGAACGCCACCCAGAGGGCCCTGTCCGAGCACCGGACGGGGCCCTCCGGCGTTGCACCGGGCCCGATAGGCTCGCTGTGAAGATTTTTGACTCACCCAGGAGCGTGGACCATGAACGTTGTGACCCCGGATGGCGGCGGCAGCGTGGCGGCCCGCACCTGGCCGGGCGTGCTGAACGCCCTCCTCGAAGGCCGTGACCTCTCCGCCGACTCCACCGAGTGGGCGATGGACCGGATCATGCGCGGCGAGGCCAGCGACGCGCAGATCGCCGGCTTCGCGGTGGCGCTGCGCGCCAAGGGCGAGACGGTCGCGGAGATCTCCGGGCTGGTCCGCGCGATGTACGAGCACGCCAACCTCATCGAGGTGCCGGGCCGCAGCGTGGACATCGTCGGCACCGGCGGCGACGGCGCCAAGACCGTGAACATCTCCACCATGTCCTCGATCGTGGTGGCCGGCACGGGCACGAAGGTCGTCAAGCACGGCAACCGCGCCGCGTCCTCCGCCAGCGGCGCCTCCGACGTCCTGGAGAAGCTCGGCGTGAACCTGGACCTGGCGCCGCGCCGGGTGGTGGAGGTCGCCGAGGAGGCCGGCATCACCTTCTGCTTCGCGGTGAAGTTCCACCCCTCGCTGCGGCACGTCGCCCCGGCCCGCAGCCAGCTCGGCATCCGCACGACCTTCAACGTGCTCGGCCCGCTCACCAACCCGGCCAAGGTCGCGGCCCAGGCCACCGGCGTCGCCGACGCCCGGATGGCGCCCATCCTGGCCGGCGTGCTCGCCGAGCGCGGCTCCTCCGCGCTGGTCTTCCGCGGCGACGACGGCCTGGACGAGCTGACGACCACGGCGACCTCCACGGTGTGGGTGGTGCGGGACGGCACCGTGCGCGAGGTGCCCTTCGACCCGCGCGACGTGGGCATCGAGCTGGTGCCCGTGGAGGCGCTGCGCGGCGCGGACGCGTCGTACAACGCGGACGTCGCCCGCCGCCTGCTGGCCGGCGAGACCGGCCCCGTACGGGACGCGGTCCTGCTGAACTCCGCGGCCGCGCTGGTGGCCCTGGACCCGACGGACGCCCCGCTGAACGACCAGATCGCGGCGGGGATGGCCAGGGCGGCGGAGTCGATCGACTCCGGTGCCGCACAGCGTGTACTGGACCGGTGGGTGGCCGCTTCGCACGCGTAGCGCCACGGTCCGCGACGCAAGGGGTGTCCGGGATGCGGACACCCCTTGCGGTGCAGTGATCATGTGGCATGATTCTCGGCAGGTCACGAGTGACAGCGATTAGGCCCCGGCTTGCTGTCCGGCAACCCTCCGTCCGTGGCGGGGTGCCCCGGGTGATGACCAGGCCGCAGGCAGCAAGGCCAGCGGCAAGCGCGGATCCCTCGCCAGGGATCCTGGTTATCGAGGGAGCTCTTCCGTGATGCAGCGAATGCGCTAGGGCCTGTAGGCCCCGTTTTCCGAACACCCCGCCTGTGGCGCCCCTCTGTACGAGTCGTACGAGGCTTCCGTGCGCCCGCGGGTCCTTCCACGCCCCGTGCGTGTCATTCGCCTACTTCGCACATCTCGTGCATCCCCGGGAGACTCCGCCATGTCCGTGCGCCCTGAAACCGCCCTCGCCACCGCCGACTCCGCCGACGCCGACCCCGCCTGCACCGCCGCCGCGCCGCTCCCCGTTCTCGGCAGTGACGTGCGCGTCCCGCTCGTCACCGGCGGCGAGGTCACCTACGCCGCGCTGGACTACGCCGCCAGCGCCCCGGCCCTGCAGCGGGTGTGGGACGACGTGGCCGCGTACGCGCCGTACTACGGGAGCGTGCACCGCGGCGCCGGGTACCTCTCCCAGCTCTCCACCGACCTCTTCGAGAACAGCCGGCAGACGGTCGCGGAGTTCCTCGGCTGCCGCGCCGCGGACCAGGTCGTCTTCACGCGCTCGACGACCGACTCGCTCAACCTGCTGGCGAGCGTGCTCCCCGCGCACACCCGGGTGTTCGTCTTCGAGACCGAGCACCACGCGTCGCTGCTGCCCTGGGAGCAGCGGGCGGATGTCGAGGTGACGTACCTGAACGCCCCGCGCACCCCGCAGCAGGCCGTCGACACGCTGGAGAAGGCGCTCGCCGAGCGCGAGCCCTACGGCCCGGCGCTGGTGTGCGTGACCGGCGCGTCGAACGTGACCGGTGAGCTGTGGCCGGTGCGCGAGCTGGCCGCCGCGGCGCACGCGCACGGCGCGCGCATCGTGCTGGACGCCGCGCAACTGGCCCCGCACCACCCGGTGGACATCGCCGAGCTGGACGTGGACTGGGTGGCCTTCTCCGGCCACAAGCTGTACGCGCCCTTCGGGTCCGGCGTACTGGCCGGGCGCGCCGACTGGCTGCAGGACGCCGAGCCGTACCTGGCCGGCGGCGGCGCGAGCCGCAAGGTCGCGCGGCGCGAGGACGGCGGCGTACAGGTGGAGTGGCACACCACGGCGGCCCGCCACGAGGCCGGCTCGCCGAACGTGATCGGGGTGTACTCGATCGCCTCCGCGTGCAAGGCGCTGACCGAGGCGGGCTTCGACAGCCTCGTCGCCCGTGAGCAGGAGCTGATCGGGAAGGTGCGGGCCGGGCTCGCCGAGGTGCCCGAGGTGAAGGTGCTGTCGCTGTTCGGCGACGACGCGCCGCGGGTGGGCGTGCTGTCGTTCGTCGTGGAGGGCTGGAACAGCTCGCACTTCGCGGCCGCGCTGTCGGCGGAGTACGGCATCGGCGTACGGGACGGGCTGTTCTGCGCCCACCCGCTCGTGCGCACCCTGCTGGGCAGCGACCCGCAGGACCCGGGGGAGTGCGGCGCGCCGGACGCCCGGCCGGGGGAGCGGTCGCTGAACGCCATCCGGGTGAGCTTTGGGGCTGGGACGCCCGATGAGCATGTGGAGCGGTTCGTCAGCGCGGTGAAGGAGCTCGTGCGGGACGGTGCGAAGTGGTCCTACCGGACCGAGGAAGGGCGCTGCGTGCCGGATCGCGGCGCAGCGGCCTGAGCCGCGGAAGAACCGGCCGGTGGTGGTCCTGCTGAGGGACCGCTGCCGGCCGGTGGCCGTTCGGCGTTCAGGATTGTCCTCAATCTCCCCCAGCTACCGCTGGGAGGTGCCCCCAGGACAGGCTGAAGAATTACGCATCCAGCCCGATCGCGAACGCCGCCTCCAGGTCGTGCTGGGAGTACGTGCGGAACGCGATGTGGGTCTCCGTGGCGGCGACGCCGGGGACCTTGCTGATGCGGCCGGGGATGACGTCGGCCAGCTCGTCGTGCTCGGCCACCCGGACCATCGCGATCAGGTCGTGCGCGCCGGTGACCGAGTAGACCTCGCTGACGCCGTCGAGGGCCGCGATCTTCTCGGCGATCTCCGGGATCTGGTCCACGCTGGTCTTGATGAGCACGATCGAAGTGATCACGGTTGGCTCTCTCCCTCGGTCGGCCGTTCTGTGGGCTCCACCCTACCGGGGAGCCCCGGCGCGGCCTGCGGTGGAGCGTCCGGTACGTGGTAGCGGACCCAGGCGTACAGGAAGCCCAGTACGAAGCCGACGACGTGGGCCAGATAGGCGACGCCGGGGCCGTTGACCGCGCGCTGGGCCGCCAGCCATTGCAGGACGAACCAGAAGAGCAGCACCGCCCAGGCGGGGAAGCGCAGCGGCAGGAAGAAGAGGAACGGGAAGAGGCTGGTCACCCGCGCGCGGGGAAAGAGATAGAGGAAGGCGCCGAGCACGCCGGAGATCGATCCGGACGCGCCGACCAGGGTCTGGCCCGACTCGGCGTGCGCCGCCGCATAGCCCATCAGGGCCACGTAACCGGTCAGGACGTAAAAGACCGCGAAGTGCAGCCGGCCCATCCTGGCCTCGGCCATGCCCCCGAAGACGTAGAGGAAGAGCATGTTGCCCAGCAGGTGCAGCCAGCTCCCGTGCACGAAGAGCGCGGTGAGCGGGGTGAGCAGGGCCTTCGGATCGCCGCTCCACAGGTCGCGGGGGATGACGCCCCAGCGGGCGAAGTACGCGCTCTGCGCCTGCAGGAGCGATTCACCCGTGCCGTGTATCCCGTTCAGCCCCGAGGCCGGGCCGATGACGAACACCACGCAGCAGATGCCGATCAGGATGTTGGTCATACGGGAGAACACGGTCCGCGGGGACGGGAACGAGGCCGACATGAAGTGATCATGCCGTAATAGCCACAAAGGGGACAGAGCGCCTCGCCGTGTTCCGGCACCCGGGCGCGGACGGGACCCGGCGTCCACCAGGCCGTAGGGTTACGGGCAGTACTTTCCGTACCTCCGCAGTTCGACGGCGCACCGCGAGAGACCGCACAACCGCACCACGCTTGACGAAAGAGGACGACACAATGGCTGTTCCCCTGCCGACGGCCGAAACCCGGTGGCGCTGCACCCTGTGCGGCAACCTCACGCGTTTCGACGTGACCCGCCAGTCCAAGGTGGTGGAGTACGTCCACCTCGACCTGGCCGGTGAGCCCAAGGTCGAGGAGCGCGAGGTGCTCAGTGAGAGCATCGAGTCCGTCCGCTGCCGCTGGTGCAACGCGGTCGACCAGATCGAGCTGGTGGACCGCCCCGGCGCGGACGCCTGAGATCGGAGCGGTGCAGCAGTGGTGGAGCGTCCAGCAGGGCATGAGGGGGAAGAGCGCGACCCGGAGGCCGGTGCGGCCGACGAAGTGCTCGACCGTCCCCTGCCCGAGGGCGTGCGGCGCCGTGTCGTGGCGCTCACCGCGGAGTCCTTCGGCGGCCTGACGGTCGCCGAACTCCCGCCACCTCTGCGGCAGTACGCCCGTTTTACGCCGTCCCGGCGGCTGAAGTTCGCGGGCAACGCCATGGCCGCGGCGCTGGAGAGCGATCCGGTCTTCCGGCAGCGGATCGCGGCCCGGCTGCGCGAGACCCAGGCCGAGCTGGCCGAGGCCCTGCAGCAGGGCACCCCGCCCGCCGCCGCCGACCCGATGGACGTCGCGGCGGCGGCGTACGTTCTGCGCCCGCCGGGCTGGGCGAAGCTGGTCGCCGCCGCGGGCGAGGAGGTCCGGCGCGCGGACGAGCAGCGGGCCGGCGAGGAGGCCGAGCGGGAGCTCGCCCGGCTGCGGGAGGAGCTGGCCGAGGCGCGGGCGGCGTCCCGCGCCGAGACCGACCGGGCGAGAGGCGACCTCGAAGCGGCGCGCAAGGAGAACGAGGTGCTGCAGCGCAAGCTGCGCAGCGCGCTCAGCGACGTGAAGCGCGCGCAGGCCGCGGCGCGCAAGGCGGAGGCCGAGACCGAGTCGCTGCGCTCCGCGGCGGCCACGGACAAGGCGACCAGCGACAGCGAGATGCGCCGGCTCAAAGCCCGGGTCGCGGAGGCGGAATCGGCGCTCGAATCGGGGCGCCGCGCCGCGCGGGAGGGGCGCAGTGTCGAGGACATGCGCCTGCGACTGCTTCTGGACACCGTCCTGGACGCGGCCCAGGGTCTGCGCCGCGAACTGGCGCTGCCGCCGGCCAACGTCCACCCCGCCGACACGGTCGACGCGGTCGAGCCGGGCCGGATGACCCCGAAGGACGTCGCGGCGCGCGCCCTGTCCGACACGGACCCGGCGCTGCTGGACCAGCTCCTGGCGCTGCCGCAGGCCCACCTCGTGGTGGACGGCTACAACGTCACCAAGACCGGCTATCCGACGATGCCGTTGGACAAGCAGCGGCTGCGGCTGCTGGGCGGGCTGGCCGTACTGGCCGCGCAGACCGGCGCCGAGATGACATGCGTCTTCGACGGCGCCGAGCTGGCCGCGCCGGTACTGCTCGCCCCACCGCGGGGCGTACGGGTTCTTTTCAGCAAACCGGGCGTAACGGCCGATGAGTTGATTCGTCAGCTCGTACGTGCCGAACCGCCCGGCCGTCCCGTCGTGGTGGTCTCCACCGACCGCGAAGTGGCCGACGGAGTGGCGAAGGCGGGGGCCCGTCCGGTGGCATCGGCCTTGCTTCTCAAGCGACTTGCCCGTACCTGAGCGGTCGTCGGCCGCGGTGCGGGCGATGTGGGATAGAACACTCGGCGGCCCGTCCGGCGGTCTCGGAGCGTCAGTTACCTGCTACGGGCGGTGCCACATTGGTAAAGGATGCGCGTGTGGCCAAGTTTTTTCCCGTGAAGATTTGAAGCGATCACAACTCGGTTACTAAGGTCAGGCCCCGAGCCTTCATGCAGTTGATCATCCAACCGGGATGAACAGTGAAGGAACCGCCGAGTCCGCGGCGTTCACGCGGAGCCGGGGACCCCAGTTCCCCCCACCACCCGGTAGGCGGCTGAAGGAAGAAGGAGCTCGCCCCCGTGGCGTCCCACCGTCGACCCAAGCAGCCGAGCCGCACGCGCGTCACCGTGTTCACCGCGACCGCCGCCGCTGCGGTCGCCCTGTCCTCCCAGGCCGCTCAGGCCGCGCCGAAGCCGACCAAGGAAGAAGTCAAGTCCGAGGTCGACAAGCTCTACGAGCAGGCGGAGCAGGCCACCGAGAAGTACAACGGTGCCAAGGAGGACCAGCAGAAGCTGCAGAAGGAGGTCGACCGCCTCCAGGACAAGGTCGCCCGTGGCCAGGAGGAGCTGAACAAGCTCCGCAAGGGCATCGGCTCGGTCGCGTCGGGCCAGTACCGCAGCGGCAGCATCGACCCCTCGGTACAGCTCTTCCTCTCCGGCGACCCGGACACCTACCTGGAGAAGGCGTCCACGCTCGACCAGTTGAGCGGCAAGCAGGCGTCGCAGCTCAAGGTCATCGCGGACAAGCAGCGCACCCTGTCGCAGGAGCGCGAAGAGGCCGCCGGCAAGATCAAGGACCTCTCCGACACCCGCAAGGCGCTGGGCGACAAGAAGGACGAAATCCAGGGCAAGCTCGCCAAGGCGCAGAAGCTGCTCAACACCCTCACTGCCAAGGAGCGCGCGGCGCTCCAGGCCAAGGAGGAGCGCGCCAACCGCGCCAACAGCCGGGTCGACCTCGGCAGCGCCGTCCCCAGCTCGCAGCGGGCCGCCGCGGCCCTCGCCGCCGCGAAGACGAAGATAGGCTCGCCCTACGTCTGGGGCGCCACCGGCCCGTCCTCCTTCGACTGCTCGGGCCTGACGCAGTGGGCCTACCAGCAGGCCGGCCAGTCGCTGCCGCGCACCTCGCAGGAGCAGGCCACCGCCGGCACCCAGATCGGCCGCGGCCAGCTCAAGCCCGGCGACCTGGTCATGTTCTACAGCGACCTGCACCACATCGGCCTGTACGCGGGCAACGGCCAGGTGCTGCACGCGCCCAAGCCGGGCGCCGCGGTGCGCTTCGAGGCGATGGACAACATGCCCTTCATGTACGGCGTCCGCGTCTGACGTGTACGCGGCTGACGCTGCGTGACGACGGCCGGCCCGACACGCCGGAAACGTCCGAACGTGCCGCCCGATCGGGGGAATTGCGGCAGCCGCCGCTGACTTACCGCCTCGCCGGTGACCTGCGCAGTCACCGGCGAGGCGGATTTTTGTACGGGTCCGGAGGTCTTTGGCCGGGGTGTACCGGCGCGATTACTGTCTGCCCTCGCAGTCGCCGGACACGGACCGCCCGCCCCGGGCGGCAGGGGCTGCACGGGAAGGGAGTGCGGCCTCACGTGGCGTCCCACCGCCGTTCCTCACCGGCCGGCCCGCAGGGCCCGGCACGGATCACGCTGATGTCGGCTGCCGCCGCGGCCACCGCCGCCGCGCTGACCGCGGTCCCCGCGACCGCCGACCCCGGTACCGGCGCCGGCCGGACCGCGAGCCACGCGAAACTCACCGCGCGCGTCGACGCGCTCTATGCCCGTGCTGAACGGGCCACCGAGCGGTACAACGGCGCCAAGGAACGCACCGCCGAACTGCGTGACCAGGTAACGGTCCTCCAGGACCGCGCGGCCCGCGCCCAGGAACGGGTGAACCGCCTGCACGACCGGCTCGGCGCGATGGCCGCCGCCCAGTACCGCTCCGGCGGCGTGGACCCCTCGCTCGCCCTGATGCTCTCCGCGCGCCCCGCCGACTACCTCGACAAGGCGCAGACGCTCAACCGGCTCGGCACCGCCCAGGCCGGGCGGCTGAACCGGCTGGTGGACGCCGAGCGGCTGCTGCAGCGGCAGCGCCGGGAGGCCGCCGGCCGGCTGGCCAGGCTGGAGGAGGCCCGGCGCGCCGTCGCCCGCCACAAGCACGCCGTCGAACGCAAGCTCGGCGCGGCCCGGCAGTTGCTCGCCGCGCTGCCCGCGCGCGACCGGGCGGCCTACACCCGCGCCTCGCGCGGCGCCCGCGACGGAGCCCTCCCGGAGCTCACCGAACTCAGGGGGCTCGCCGGCCGGTCCGCGCTCGCGGTGGCCGCCGCCCGGTCGGCGGTCGGCGCCCCGTACGTCTGGGGCGCGTCGGGCCCGCGGTCCTTCGACTGCTCCGGTCTGATGCAGTGGGCGTACGCCAGGGCCGGGGTCTCCCTGCCGCGCACCTCGCAGTCGCAGCGGTACGCCGGACGCCAGGTCCCGCTGTCCCAGGCCCGCCCCGGCGACCTCGTGATCTACCGCTCCGACGCCAGCCACGTCGGGATGTACGTGGGCAACGGGCAGGTCGTGCACGCGCCGCACCCGGGCGCGCAGGTGCGCTACGACCCGGTCGGCATGATGCCGGTGTCCGGGGTGACCCGCGTCTGAGCCTCGTCCCGCCGGAAGCGGCTGCCGGGCGTCCGAATGTTGCTCACCGGTATCCGCTCACGCGTACGATTCGGCGGGTGGCGGAAAAGCGGCGGCCGTACCGGCGGCACACGGCGGCGACCTGGGCGGCGGCCTGTCTGGCCCTGCTGCTCGCGGTGCTCACGGGCTGCGGGGGCCCCGACCGTGAAGTGGCCGACCGGACGGCCGTGCAGCAGGTGCTGGACGCCCGCGCCGCCGCCGTCCGCGACCACGACGAGGGCGCCTTCCTCGCCTCGGTGGACCCGGCGGCGGACGGCTTCCGGGACCGGCAGCGGGAGATGTTCGCCAACCTGCGCGGCGTGCCGCTCGCCGACTGGCGCTACCGCCTCGTGCGCACCGGCGCCTTCCCGCTCCCCGACGCGGCGGGCAGCGGTCCCCGCGTCGCCGCCGAAGTCCGGCTGCGGTACCGCCTCGCCGGGTACGACACCGCGCCTGTCACCACCATCCAGTACCTCACCCTCACCCGGCGCGACGGCCACTGGCGGATCACCTCGGACACCGACGGCGCGCTGAACGGCAAGCGGACGGCGCGCCAGCTCTGGGACCAGGGCCGGGTCCGTCTCGTACGCGGCGAGCGCAGCCTGGTGCTGGGCACCGGGCAGCCGGCCGCGCGCCTGCGGGAGCTGGCCCGGCGCACGGACGCCGCGGTGCCGGCCGTCGCGGACGCCTGGCCGGGCCGCTGGTCGCGCAAGGTGGTGGTCGAGGCGCCGGACTCGGTGCGCCGGATGGCCGAGCTGCTGGGCTCCTCGGACGACTCCGCGTACACGGGCATCGCGGCCGTCACCACGGGCGAGGCGGGCACCTCGAACCGGGCGCCGGCGGACCGGGTGATCGTGAACCCACAGGCGTACGGGGAGCTGAGCTCCCTGGGCCGGGTGATCGTCCTCACCCACGAGACGGCCCACGTCGCCACCCGTGCCGTGACGACGGCCGCCACCCCGCTGTGGCTCTCCGAGGGCTTCGCCGACTGGATCGCGTACCGCACGGCGCGGCGCACGCCGCGGGCCGCCGCGCCGGAACTGACCCGCGCGGTGGCGGCGGGCCGCCTCCCGGAGCGGCTGCCGACCGCCGCGGACTTCACCTTCGACGCGGGCGCCGACCGCCTGAACCGCGCCTACGAGGGCGCCTGGCTGGCCTGCCGCCTGATCGCCGACACCTGGGGCGAATCCCGCCTGACATCGTTCTACCGAGCCATGGCGACGGCCCCGAAGGGCGCGCAGGGCCTGGACCGCACGCTGCGCAAGGAGCTGCACCTCTCCACGGCGGAGTTCACGGCGAAGTGGCGAATGTACGTGAACCAAGAACTCGGGTAATCGCGTCGCTGGGTCACCAACGGCACCCGGTACTGTCGCACTCGATGGACAAGACCCTGATCGTCACCAACGACTTTCCGCCCCGCCCCGGCGGAATCCAGGCATTTCTGCACAGCATGGCGCTCCGCCTCGACCCGGAGAAGGTCGTCGTCTACGCGTCGACCTGGAAGCGCAGCGCGGACGGCCTCGCGGCGACCGCGGCCTTCGACGCCGAGCAGCCGTACCCCGTGGTCCGGGACCGCACCACGATGCTGCTGCCCACCCCCCGCGTCACCCGCCGCGCAACGGCCCTGCTGCGCGAACACGGCTGTACGTCGGTGTGGTTCGGCGCCGCGGCCCCGCTCGGGCTGATGGCGCCCGCGCTGCGCGCGGCGGGCGCGCGCCGGATCGTGGCCACCACCCACGGCCACGAGGCGGGCTGGGCGCAGCTCCCGGGCTCGCGGGAGCTGCTGCGGCGGATCGGCGAGGGCACCGACACGCTCACCTACCTCGGCGAGTACACCCGCTCCCGGATCGCGCGGGCGCTGACCCCCGCGGCCGCCGCGCGGATGGCCCAACTGCCGCCCGGCGTGGACGAGAAGACCTTCCACCCCGGCTCCGGCGGCGACGAGGTTCGGGCCCGGCTCGGACTCGCCGACCGCCCGGTCGTGGTGTGCGTGTCCCGGCTCGTGCCGCGCAAGGGCCAGGACACCCTGATCGAGGCCATGCCCCGGATCCGTACCGCGGTCCCGGACGCGGCCCTGCTGATCGTCGGCGGCGGCCCGTACGAGAAGGACCTGCGCGCCCTCGCGGAGACCCGCGGTGTCGCCGACGACGTGTACTTCACCGGCGCCGTCCCGTGGGCGGAGCTGCCGGCGCACTACGGCGCGGGCGACGTCTTCGCGATGCCCTGCCGCACCCGGCGCGGCGGCCTGGACGTGGAGGGCCTGGGCATCGTCTACCTGGAGGCGTCCGCCACCGGGCTGCCGGTCGTGGCGGGCGACTCCGGCGGCGCCCCGGACGCGGTGCTGGACGGCGAGACCGGCTGGGTCGTGCCCGGCGGCTCGCCGACCGCCGCCGCCGACCGCATCGTCCCCCTCCTCCAGGACCCGGACCTGCGCCGCCGCATGGGCGAGCGCGGCCGTGCCTGGGTCGAGGAGAAGTGGCGCTGGGACCTGCTCGCGGAGCGTCTGAAGGAGCTGCTGTAGCCCTGACGGCAAAGGGCCGGCCCGGAGTCCCGGGCCGGCCCTTTGGCGTACTTCCAGGGCGTCAGCCCCGGTAAAGCGCCTCGATGTCCTCCGCGAAGTCCTTCGCGACCACGTTGCGCTTGAGCTTCAGGGACGGGGTGACGTGCCCCGACTCCTCGGTGAACTGGGTCGGCAGGACGCGGAACTTGCGTACCGACTCGGCGCGCGAGACGGCCGCGTTGCCGTCGTCCACCGCGCGCTGGACCGCGGCCAGCAGCTCCGGGTCCTCGGTCAGCTCGGCGGCGCTCTTGCCCACCTTGCCGTGCTCGGTGGCCCAGCGCGGCAGGAACTCCTCGTCCAGGGTGACCAGCGCGCCGACGAAGGGGCGGCCGTCGCCGACGACCATGCACTCGGCCACCAGCGCGTGCGCCCGGATGCGGTCCTCGATGACGGCGGGCGCGACGTTCTTGCCGCCGGCCGTCACCAGGATCTCCTTCTTGCGCCCGGTGATGGCGAGGTAGCCGTCCTCGTCCAGGGTGCCGATGTCACCGGTGTGGAACCAGCCGTCGGACAGCGCGTCCGCCGTGGCCTGCTCGTTGTTCCAGTACGTCGTGAAGAGGTGCTCGCCGTGGAGCAGGACCTCGCCGTCGTCGGCGATGCGGACGACCGAGCCGGGCAGCGGCTGGCCGACCGTGCCGATCTTCTGCCGGTCCCAGGGGTTGAAGGCGGTGGCGGCGCAGGACTCGGTGAGGCCGTAGCCCTCCAGGACCGTGAAGCCGATGCCGCGGTAGAAGTGGCCGAGGCGCTCGCCCAGCGGCGCGCCGCCGGAGATCGCGTGCGTGGCGCGGCCGCCGAGCACGGCGCGCAGCTTGCCGTAGACCAGCCGGTCGAAGACCTTGTACTTCAGCTTCAGGCTCATCGACGGGCCGGCCGCGGTGTCCAGCGCGCGGCTGTAGGCGATCGCGGTGTCCGCGGCCTTGTCGAAGATCTTGCCCTTGCCGTCGGCCTGCGCCTTGGCCCGCGCGGTGTTGTAGACCTTCTCGAAGACGCGCGGCACGCCGAGCACCATCGTCGGCTTGAACGCGGCCAGTTCGTCGGTGAGGTGCTTGATGTCCGCGACGTGGCCGAGCTTGATGGGGGCCATGACGGAGGCGACCTCGACCAGGCGCCCGAAGACGTGCGCGACGGGGAGGAAGAGGAGGACGGAGGAGTCGCCGGTACGGAAGAGGGGACGCAGCCGCTCGACGATGTTGCCGCACTCGGCGAAGAACGCGCGGTGGCTGAGGACGCAGCCCTTGGGGCGGCCCGTCGTGCCGGAGGTGTAGACGATCGTGGCGGGGGAGTCGGCGTCGGCGAGGGCGCTGCGCGCGTCCACCTCGTCGTCGGACATTCCGTCGCCCGCGGCGTGCAGCCGGGCTATCGCGTCCCGCTCGATCTGCCAGATGTTGGCTAGGGCCGGGAGCCGGTCGCGCACCGACTCCACCGCGGCCTCGTGTCCGGGCGTCTCCACCAGGCAGGCCACCGCGCCGGAGTCGCCCAGTATCCACTGGATCTGTTCGGGGGAGCTGGTCTCGTAGACGGGGACGGTGACCGCGCCGGCGCTCCAGATGGCGAAGTCCAGCAGCGTCCACTCGTAGCGGGTGCGGGACATCAGGCCGATGCGGTCGCCGGGGCCGACGCCGGAGGCGATCAGCCCCTTGGCCACCGCACGGACCTCGGCCAGGAAGGCGGCGGCGGTGACGTCCTGCCACTGGCCGGCGACCTTGCGGCCGATGACCGCGACATCGGGGTGCTGCGCGGCATTCCGGCGGATGAGATCCGTCAGGTTGCCGTCCGCGGGGACCTCGTACAGGGCCGGAAGGCTGAACTCGCGCAAGACTGCTGCTCCTCGGTGGCGCCGGCGTCACCACGCTGTGCGTCAGGCCGGCTGCGGTCCATGATCAGGCAGGGGAGGGATTGGACTGCCCGGACGTTACCCACCGGTATGCCTTCGGGGATAGGGGGGTCCGCCCAGATGTTTTATGCGTCACACATCTCTGGACTGCATTCGCGCAGCGTAGTCCAGGTTTTCGGTGACTCGAAAGTAACCGCAGGTGGGCGGGGTCTCCCGGCGCCAGACCCGGGGGCCTAATCTGAGCCGTATGCGCGTACATGTGGTCAGTGACGTACATGGCAACAGCCGGGACCTCGCTTCCGCCGGCGACGGGGCCGACGCCCTGGTCTGCCTCGGTGACCTGGTCCTCTTCCTGGACTACGCCGACCACTCGCGCGGGATCTTCCCCGACCTCTTCGGCACCGAGAACGCCGACCGGCTCGTCGAACTGCGCACGGCCCGCCGCTTCGAGGAAGCGCGTGAGCTGGGCCGCCGGCTGTGGGCGGGGCGGGACAAGCACGCCGCCATCGAGGGCGCGGTGCGCAAGCAGTACGCCGAAATGTTCGCCGCGTTCCCCACTCCGACGTACGCCACCTACGGCAATGTCGATCTGCCCGGCCTTTGGCCGGAGTTCGCCGGTCCCGGCACCACCGTTCTGGACGGCCAGCGGGTGGAGATCGGCGGCCGGGTCTTCGGTTTCGTCGGCGGCGGCCTGCGGACCGCGATGCGCACGCCCTTCGAGATCAGCGACGAGGAGTACGCGGCGAAGGTCGAGGCGGTCGGCGAGGTGGACGTGTTGTGCACCCACATCCCGCCCGACGTCCCCGACCTCTGCTACGACACCGTCGCCCGCCGCTTCGAGCGCGGCAGTCGCGCCCTCCTCGACGCCATCCACCGCACCCGCCCGCGCTACTCCCTCTTCGGCCACGTCCACCAGCCACTGTCCCGGCGGATGCGGATCGGGCGGACGGAGTGCATCAATGTCGGGCATTTCAATGCCACCGGGACGCCGTTCGCGCTGGAGTGGTGACCCGCGGAGCCCGTCGGGACCCTCGGTCACCCGTGCTGTGCCGGGCCGCGCCCGCCGACCGCGGGTCGGGGCGGCCCCCGCCGCGCGGTAGCCTTCAGCAGCAGGGTCGGACACGGTCGTCCGCACCGTCCGGACACGGGCCCCACGAGTCGGCGCACCGGCATGAATCGGCATGGAGGAGTCACGGCGATGGCCGAACACACCAGCTCTAGCATCACGATCGAGGCGGCACCCGCCGATGTGATGGGAGTGATCGCCGACTTCGACCGCTATCCGGAATGGACCGGTGAGGTCAAGGAGGCCGAGGTACTGGAGAAGGATGACCAGGGCCGCGCCAAGCAGGTCCGGCTCGTGCTGGACGCCGGCGCCATCAAGGACGACCACACCCTCGCCTACACCTGGACCGGCGAGCACGAGGTCGCCTGGTCGCTCGTCAAGTCCCAGATGCTGCGCGCCCTGGACGGCTCCTACCGCCTGGCGCCGAAGGACGGCGGGGCGCGTACGGAGGTCACGTACCAGCTCACCGTCGACGTCAAGATCCCGATGCTCGGCATGATCAAGCGCAAGGCCGAGAAGGTCATCATCGACCGCGCGCTGGCCGGCCTGAAGAAGCGTGTCGAGAGCGGTGCCCCGGGCGCCTCCGACGAGGCCGCGAGCGGCTGAGCGTGCGTACGGTCCTCGTCACCGGCCCCGGCGGCGCGGGCCGCACCACCGTCGCCGCCGCCACCGCCCTCGCGGCGGCGCGGCGGCAGCAGCGCGTCCTCCTCCTCACCCTGAAGAGCGGCGTCCCCGAGGCGGTCCTCGGCACGCCGCTGACCGGCGATCCCACCGAGGCCGCGCCCGGCCTGTGGGCCCTCCGGGTCGACACCGCCGACCACTTCCGCCGCGAGTTCCTGGCCTTCCAGGACCGTGCGGCGGCCGCGCTCGACCTGCTGGGCGCCACCCCGCTGGACGAGGACGAGCTCACCGAACTCCCCGGCGCGGAGATCTTCGCGTTGCTGCACGCGCTGCGCGCCGCGCACGAAGCCGGCGCCTGGGATCTGGTCGTGGTCGACCTGCCGCCCGCCGACCGGGCCGTCCGCCTGCTCGCCCTGCCCGAGCAGGCCCGCCGGGGCCTGCGCCGGCTGCTGCCGGCCGAGCGGCAGGCGGCCCGCGCGCTGCGCCCGGTACTCGCCCAGCTCGCCGGGGTGCCGATGCCCGCGCAGAAGGTGTACGAGACCGCCGCGCGCTGGGAGCACGAACTGGCCGCCGTGCAGGCCGTCATCGAGGACCCGGGCACCAGCGTGCGGCTGGTCGTCGAGCCGGGTCCGGCCGGCGCCGCCGATCTGCGCACCGCCCGCGCGGGCCTCGCCCTCTTCGGCCACCGGCTGGACGCCGTGGTCGCCAACCGGCTGCTGCCCGCCGGCTCCGCCGACCCGTTCCTGGCCGGGCTCTCCGGTCAGCAGCAGGCCGCCCTGAAGGAGCTGCGGGAGGAGTTCGCCGGGGTACCGGTGCACGAGGTGCCGCACCTGGGCCGCGATCCCCGCGGGACGGGGGAGCTGGCAGAGCTGATCGGCGAGCCGGACGGTGCAGCGGAAGGCTCGGCGGACGGCGGTACGAGCCGCGCGGATCTTGCCGGGACCGTGGCGGACCGCCTCGCCGAGGACGGGCTGCTCATCTGGAAGCTGCCGCTGCCCGGCGCCACCCGTGACGCACTCGGCCTGGTCCGGCGCGGCGAAGAACTGATCATCACGGTCGGCCCGTTCCGGCGCATCCGTACGCTCCCCTCCGCACTGCGCCGCTGCACCGTCTCCGGTGCCGGGCTGCGCGACGGGGTACTGCACATCCGCTTCACCCCCGACCCCGAGCTGTGGCCCCGGGAGAGCGGCGGGCCGGGCGGCCGATGAAGAAAGGTGCCTGCGGTCTGCGGGACCAGCAGGTACCGCCATTCCGGTAACGTCGGAAGCACCCGCACTCCGACGTACCGCCGCCAGGAGCCCGTCATGACCGATGACACCGAGCGCCCCGCCGACAACCCGCACGGGACGGACGACAACGCCTGGGAACAGGC
Source organism: Streptomyces ochraceiscleroticus (assembly GCF_000720485.1). Lineage (GTDB taxonomy): Bacteria > Actinomycetota > Actinomycetes > Streptomycetales > Streptomycetaceae > Streptomyces > Streptomyces ochraceiscleroticus. The sequence goes on from NZ_JOAX01000011.1 coordinate 59,577, forward strand.
ATGCGCCGAGGACCTGGCAGCGGAGCGGGCCCGCCGCCGCGCCGAGTACGGCCGGCAGCCGGGCAGCGCCGCCGAGGAGCTGCGCAAGCTCGCCGAGGCCGTGAGCGACAAGATCGCCGGCATCCAGTTGCCCGGCGCCGTCGGCGGGATCGCCGCGAAGGGCGCGGTCAACCAGTTCCTCCAGCAGGCCAGGGCCGCCGTCGAGCCGGTGATCGAGCGCAACCCCGAGGTCTTCGACCACCTCGCGGCGGCCGGCTCCGAGCTGCTCGCCGCGTACCGCTCCGCTGTGGAGGCGGGCGAGCGGCGCTGGACCCAGGGCGCGGCCGACGGGCGGGACGCCACGGCCCGCGACCGGCAGACGGAGGGCCCGGAGGGGCCCGGCGGACGCGACGACGAGGGCCCGGCAGGCGCGGGCGGCAGCGAGCGCATCGACCTCGACTAGCGGATCAGATGTCCGCCTGGTGATCCATTGGCCTCCGGTGGGGCCCCGGCTCCGGTACGGTTGTCCGTTGGCGGGGTTCGACCGGAAAACTGAGGGACACATGGGACTCACCATCGGCGTCGACATCGGCGGCACGAAGATCGCGGCCGGCGTGGTCGACGAAGAGGGCACGATCCTCGAGACGTGCAAGGTGCCGACCCCGCCGACCTCCGAGCTGCTGACCGAGGCCATCGCCGACGCGGTCCGCAGCGTCGGGGCCGGCCATCAGGTCGAGGCCGTCGGCATCGGCGCGGCCGGGTACGTCGACGAGAAGCGCGCCACGGTGCTCTTCGCCCCGAACATCAACTGGCGCCATGAGCCGCTCAAGGACAACGTCGAGCAGCGCGTCGGCCTCCCCGTCGTGGTGGAGAACGACGCGAACGCCGCGGCCTGGGGCGAGTACAAGTTCGGCGCGGGCCAGGGCCACAGCGACGTCATCTGCATCACGCTCGGCACGGGCCTCGGCGGCGGCATCATCATCGGCAACAAGCTGCGCCGCGGCCGCTTCGGCGTCGCGGCCGAGTTCGGCCACATCCGGGTCGTGCCGGACGGCCTGCTCTGCGGCTGCGGCAGCCAGGGCTGCTGGGAGCAGTACGCCTCCGGGCGCGCCCTGCTCCGGTACGCCCGGCAGCGCGCCTTCGCCACCCCCGAGAACGCCGGGATCCTGCTCGGCCTGGGCGACGGCACCTCCGAGGGCATCGAGGGCCGGCACGTCAGCGAGGCCGCGCGGCAGGGCTGTCCGGTCGCCGTCGACTCCTTCCGCGAGCTGGCCCGCTGGGCCGGCGCGGGCCTGGCCGACCTCGCCTCGCTCTTCGACCCCTCCGCCTTCATCGTCGGCGGCGGCGTCTCCGACGAGGGCGAGCTGGTCCTGGACCCGATCCGCAAGTCCTTCCGCCGCTGGCTGGTCGGCAATCAGTGGCGGCCGCACGCCCAGGTCCTCGCCGCCCAGCTCGGCGGCAAGGCAGGGCTCGTCGGCGCCGCCGACCTGGCACGCCAGGGCTGAGTGGTGGTGGCCGAGCGCCCGGAGACCGCGGCCGGGTTCCCGCAGTCCGCGACCGAGTCCGACGGTTCCGCCGTCATCCGGGTGCTCAGCTACAACATCCGCTCGATGCGTGACGACCGGGCGGCGCTCGCCAGGGTCGTCCGGGCCTGCGCCCCCGACGTCGCGCTCATCCAGGAGGCGCCGCGCTTCTTCCGCTGGCGGAAGGCCGCGGCGGCCCTGGCCCGGGAATCGGAGCTGGTGTACGCCACGGGCGGCGCGACCGCCTGCGGCCCGATGATCCTCACCTCGCTCCGCGCCCACGTGGAGCGCGCCGAGGACGTCCTGCTGCCGAAGACCCCCGGCCTGCACCGGCGCGGCTTCGCGACCGCGGTGCTGCGCATCGGGGGAGCCCGGCTCGGCGTGCTCAGCGCGCATCTGAGCCTGAGCGCGGCGGAGCGGTACGAGCAGGCGGGGCTGCTCCTGGAACGGCTCGCGCTGCTGGACGCGCCGCACGCGGTGGCCGGCGGCGACGTCAACGACCGGCCCAAGGGCCGCAGCTTCCGGCGGCTGGCCGGGTCGCTGACGGACGCCTGGCAGGCCGCGCCCTGGGGCGGCGAGTACACCTCCACGCCGCACGATCCGCACCAGCGCATCGACGGCGTGTTCACGACCTCCGGCGTGGAGGTCCTGGCGTGCGGCGTACCGATCGATCTCCCGGGCGTACGGGAGGCGGACCTCTTGGCGGCCTCCGATCACCTGCCGGTACTGGCGGCGCTACGGGTGCCGGCCGCTTCCTGAGCGGCCCGCCCCGGGCGGCCCGGCGTCGTCAGACGACCGCACCGCCCCCGGGCCGGGGGTCGTCGTCCTCGTCATCGGTCTTCATCCGGGCGAAAAGCGTCGCGAAGCCGCCCAGGAAGCCGCCGATCCCCAGCGTGGTGATCCACCACGTCACCGGCTGCTGGAAGATCATCACCAGGATGAGCAGCAGCGGGCCGCCCAGTACCGCGATCCAGGCGAACTTGGTCGTCACGTCGGCCTGCGGCAGCGGCGGCGGCTCGGGCGGGGTGAAGTGGCCCTCGTCGTCCTCGTCGAAGTCCTCGTCGGAGGGCGCGTCGGCCGACCAGTCGCGCGGCCCGACGCCCGGCGCGTACACGATGAAGCTGCCGGGCCGGTCACCGGAGGCGTCCCCGGGCCGGTCGGCGGGACCGCTCGCCGGCCGCTCGGCGGGCGGCGCGTCACCCGCCGCCTCCTCAGCGGCACCCGGCTGCGGCGCCTCGGCCGCCTTCTCCCGCGCCGCGTCCGCGCCGTCCGCCGGCTTCTTCTCCAGGCCCAGCTCCTTCTCCCAGTTCGCCAGGCCCTTCTCCAGGTCCAGGTCCGTCACCGGGCGCTCCGGCTCCCCGGCCTCCGGCTGCACGGAGACCGGCGCGGACGGCCGGTCCTCCGGCGCGGGAAAGGCCGGCTCCTCCCCGTAGGAGGCCACGATCTCTGCCCAGGCGGCGTCCTCGTCCAGAGGATCGCGCGAGTCACGCTCCCCCACTGGTGGTCGTCCCCTCCCCCTTCACGGCCGGTGCGAGGCGGGCGATGAAGTCGTAGGTGTCCTCGAAGATCTGCTCGGCGTCGTGGTCCAGGGTGGCGACGTGATAGCTGCGCTCCAGCAGCTTCTGTCGCAGGTCCTTGGACGAGACCCGGCTCATGATGCGCTCGGAGTCGGCCGGCGGCACCACATGGTCCTGCGGGCTGGTCATCACCAGCAGCGGCTGGGTGACCTGCGGCAGCTCGGCGTCCACCAGGCGGAAGAACTGCCGTACGGAGTGCGCCGCGTGCAGCGGCACCCGGTCGTAGCCGGTCTCCATCGCGTTCGCCTGGCAGATGTCGCTGGTCAGCCCCCTGGTCGTACGGACGAGATGGCGCAGCACCGGCAGCAGCGGGGCCGCCGCGTCGTGCACCTTGTTCGCCGGGTTCACCACGACCAGGCCGCTGATCGCATCGCCGTGCCGGGCGGCCAGCCGCAGCGACAGCGCGCCGCCCATCGACAGGCCGCAGACGAAGACCTGGTCGCAGCGGGCGGTCAGCGCGCGCAGCTCGCGGTCCACCTCCGCGTACCAGTCCTGCCAGGTGGTGACCTGCAAATCCTGCCAGCGGGTGCCGTGCCCGGGCAGCAGCGGCAGCGAGACGGTGAGGCCGCGGGCCGCGAGGTACTCGGCCCAGGGGCGGACGGACTGCGGGGAGCCGGTGAAGCCGTGACAGACGAGGACGCCGACCCGACCGCCTTCATGGCGGAACGGCTCGGCCCCGGGGAGAAGCGGCACCGGAGGACTCCGTTCGGTAAAGGGGAAGCGAGAGACAAAGGAGATGAGGAAGAGCGCCGGCCTGCGGCGAAAGCTGGTAACTGCAGGGTACGCAAAGCCCAGCCGCCCGGATAGGTCCGCAGGGAAGGGTGTGCCCTGCGGGGAGCGGCGGCGCCATGCACGGTGAGGGGGCGGGCCGCCGCGCGGGTTAAGGTCTTTGCGTCGGACACAGAAGGAGTGGCGTTGATCTACGGCGCAATGAAGTTTTCCATCGGCAACTCGCTGAAGCTGGCGTTCCGCCCCTGGGTCGAGGGCCTGGAGAACATCCCCGCCGAGGGGCCCGCGATCCTGGCGAGCAACCACCTGTCCTTCTCGGACTCCTTCTTCCTGCCCGCGGTGCTCGACCGGAAGGTCACCTTCATCGCCAAGGCCGAGTACTTCACCTCGCCCGGCGTCAAGGGCAAGCTGACCGCCGCGTTCTTCAAGGGCGTGGGCCAGCTTCCGGTGGACCGCTCCGGCGGGCGCGGCGCCGGTGAGGCGGCGATCAAGAGCGGTATCGAGGTGCTGGAGCGCGGCGAGCTGTTCGGCATCTATCCCGAGGGCACCCGCTCGCCCGACGGCCGGCTCTACCGGGGCAAGCCCGGCGGCCTGGCCCGGGTGACGCTGGCCACCGGCGCCCCGGTGATCCCCGTGGCGATGATCGACACGGAGAAGGTGCAGCCGCCCGGCAAGGTCGTGCCGAAGATGATCCGGCCCGGCATCCGCATCGGCAAGCCGCTGGACTTCAGCCGGTACCACGGCATGGAGGGCGACCGCTTCATCCTGCGGTCGGTCACCGACGAGGTCATGTACGAGATCATGAAGCTGTCGGGCCAGGAGTACGTCGACATCTACGCGACCGCGGCCAAGCGGCAGATCGCCGAGGCCGCCAAGAAGCAGGCCGAGGCGGAGAAGGCGGCGAAGAAGTCCGGCTCCGGCGCTTAGCCGGCCGGCGAGGGGTGGGCCAGATGACAGCGGAGGACCGGATACCGGCCGTGGCGGCGGGGACGGCGAGCACGACGGCGGTGGAAGAAACGGCCGAGGGGGCCAAGGCGCGTACCCGACAGCCGCGGGTGCTGCGGATGTCCGTCGAACTCCCGCTGTGGCGGGCGCTGACGGGGTACCGGGTGCTCACCCTGGTCTACGCCGTGGTGATCTTCTCCCTCAACTACACCGAGTACGCCCACCCGTGGGGCGGCGCGGCCTACATGGCGGCGCTCACGGTGTGGATGGTGCTGACCTGGCGCTGCACGACCTCCGCCGAGCGGTGCAGCCGCCGCTTCCTCTTCGGCGACCTCGCGTTCGCGGTCGCCGGCATCCTGGTCACCCCGCTCGTCGACACCCACGCGCGGATCGCGGGCGGCGCGCCCACGCTGCCGTCGATATGGACGGCCGGCGCGGCGCTGGGCTTCGCGATCAAGGGCGGCTGGCGCTGGGCGGCCGGCGCCTCCTCGGTGGTGGCCCTCGCCAACCTCGCCGAGCGCCAGGAGTTCGCCCGCGACACCGTCCACAACGTGCTGCTGGTGTGGGTCGCGAGCGTGGCGATCGGTTACGTCGTCGAGGTGGCCAGGGCCAGTGAGCGCACCCTCGCGCGCGCCCTGCAGATCGAGGCGGCCACCCGCGAGCGCGAGCGGCTGGCCCGCGACATCCACGACAGCGTGCTCCAGGTGCTGGCGATGGTGCAGCGGCGCGGCGCCGCGCTCGGCGGCGAGGCGGCGGAGCTGGGCAGGATGGCGGGCGAGCAGGAGGTCGCGCTGCGCACGCTGGTCTCCAGCGGCCTGGTGCCCGCGAAGAGGCGGAGCACGGCTCCGGACGCGGCGGGCACGGAAGGCACGGGATACGAGGACAGCGAGGCGGACGGGCCCTCGTACGGCGACAACTGCGTGCCCGAGGGGCAGGACGAGCTCGCCGACGAGCCGTGCGACGTGCGGGCGCTGCTCGCGCCGCACGCGGGCGCCGGGGTCACCTTCTCCGAGCCGGGCGCCCCGGTACTGCTCCCGGCGGGCCGCGCGGCGGAGCTGGCCGCCGCTGTCAGTGCCGCGTTGGACAATGTACGAGTGCACGCGGGGGCCGGCGCCCATGCGTGGATCCTGGTCGAGGACGAGCCGGAGGCGGTGCTGGTGACGGTGCGGGACGACGGCCCGGGCATCCCCGAGGGCCGGCTCGCCGACGCCGAGCGCGAGGGCCGGCTCGGGGTCGCGCTCTCCATCCGGGGGCGGCTGCGGGACCTCGGCGGCCGCGCCGAGTGGATCTCGGTCCCCGGCCAGGGCACGGAGGTGGAGCTGATGGTTCCCAAGGGCGGGGCGCCCGAGGGCGGACGACGGGCGAAGGCAGGCGCATGAGCGAGCCGCAGGGCGTGAAGGTCATGGTGGTCGACGACCACCCGATGTGGCGGGACGCGGTGGCCAGGGACCTGGCCGAGGCCGGGTTCGACGTGGTCGCGACCGCGGGCGACGGGCCGCAGGCGGTCCGCAGAGCCCAGGCCGCCGGGCCCGACGTGCTGGTCCTGGACCTCAATCTCCCGGGGATGCCCGGCGTCGAGGTCTGCCGTGAGCTGGTCGGCGCCAACCCCCGGCTGCGGGTCCTGGTGCTCTCCGCGAGCGGTGAGCACGCGGACGTGCTGGAGGCCGTGAAGTCCGGCGCGACGGGCTATCTGGTCAAGTCCGCGAGCACGGCGGAGCTGATCGAGGCGGTGCGCTCCACCGCCGTCGGCGACCCGGTGTTCACCCCGGGCCTGGCCGGGCTGGTGCTGGGGGAGTACCGCCGGCTGGCGAGCGACCCGGCCCCGGCCACCGCGGACGAGCCGGGCGCGCCGCGGCTCACCGACCGCGAGACCGAGGTGCTGCGGCTGGTCGCCAAGGGCCTCTCGTACAAGCAGATCGCCGAGCGCCTGGTCATCTCGCACCGCACGGTGCAGAACCACGTCCAGAACACCCTCGGCAAGCTCCAGCTCCACAATCGGGTCGAGCTGGTCCGGTACGCGATAGAGCGCGGGCTCGACACGCCCTGAGCGCCCCGGCACGGACCGCTCGTACGAGTGAACGGAGCGGCCCAACACCCCGGAAAATCACCGGAATCAGCCCCGCGTTCCTCTCCTGAGTGACCTGGATCACCATTAGCGTGACCCGCGTCGGTCCATCACGGGACGAAGGGAAGAAGCGATGCGGGTAGGAGTGCTTACCGGTGGCGGCGACTGCCCCGGTCTGAACGCGGTCATCCGGGCGGTGGTGCGCAAGGGCACCCAGGAGTACGAGTACGACTTCGTGGGTTTCAGGGACGGCTGGCGCGGGCCGCTGGAGGGTGACACGGTCCCCCTGGACATCCCCGCGGTGCGCGGCATCCTGCCCCGCGGCGGCACGATCCTGGGGTCCTCGCGCACCAACCCCTTCAAGCAGGAGGAGGGCGTCCGGCGAATTCGCGAGAACCTCGCCAAGTGTGAGGTAGACGCGCTGGTCACGATCGGCGGCGAGGACACCCTCGGCGTCGCCGCACGGCTCTCGGCCGAGCACGGCGTGCCCTGCGTCGGCGTCCCCAAGACCATCGACAACGACCTCTCGGCCACCGACTACACCTTCGGCTTCGACACCGCCGTCGGCGTCGCCACCGAGGCCATCGACCGGCTGCACACTACCGCCGAATCGCACATGCGGGTCCTGGTCGTGGAGGTCATGGGGCGGCACGCGGGCTGGATCGCGCTCCACTCGGGCCTGGCGGGCGGCGCCAACGCCATCCTCATCCCCGAGCAGCGCTTCGACATCGACCAGGTCTGCGCCTGGGTCGAGTCCCGCTTCAAGGTGCGGTACGCGCCGATCGTGGTCGTCGCCGAGGGCGCCATGCCCAAGGACGGCCAGATGGTCCTGAAGGACGACTCCACCGACTCCTTCGGGCACGTCCGGCTCTCCGGGGTGGGGGAGTGGCTGGCCAAGGAGATCGAGCGGCGCACGGGCAAGGAGGCGCGCACGACGGTACTGGGACACACCCAGCGCGGGGGCACGCCCAGCGCCTTCGACCGCTGGCTGGCCACCCGCTTCGGGCTGCACGCCATCGACGCCGTGCGCGACGGCGACTTCGGGACGATGGTCGCGCTGCGCGGTACGGACATCGTGCGGGTGCCGCTTGCCGAGGCCACCGCGAAGCTGAAGACGGTCGACCCGAAGCTGTACTCCGAGGCCGGGGTCTTCTTCGGCTGACGCGGCGCGCGCCGCCGGGCGGTGGGCCGTATATTCGGCCCATCGCCGCAAGGTGCCCGATACGGGGATCAGTGGGAGGAAGCGTGGAAATCCTGGCGTTCGGCGTGCAGGCCGACGAGCGGCCGCTGCTGGAGCGGGCCTTCGACGGCCACCACCAGATCCGCTGCCTCGACGTCTCCCTCAACCGCGACACGGCCCCCATCGCGGCCGGCTACGAGATCATCACGGCCGGTGTGAACGCCGATCTGAACGCCGAGGTGCTCCAGGAGCTGGCGGCCGGCGGCACGAAGATGATCGCCCAGCGCTCCACCGGGCACAGCAACATCGACCTGCGCGCCGCCGCCGACCTGGGCCTGACCATCGGCCGGGTCGCGTCCTACTCGCCGTACTCCGTCGCCGAGTTCGCCTGGGGCCTGGCGATGGCCGTCAACCGGCGCCTCGTCCGGGCCGCCCACCGCACCCGCGACTTCGACTTCCGGCTGGACGGCCTGATGGGCCGGGACTTCCGCGGCCGTACGGCGGGCGTCGTCGGCACCGGCCGGATCGGCGAGGCGTTCACCCGGATCGCGCACGGCTTCGGGATGCGGCTGCTCGGCTGGGACGTCGCGGACAACCCCGCCTGCGCCGAGCTGGGCATGACGTACGTGGACCTCGACCGGCTGCTCGCCGAGTCCGACCTGGTCTCCTTGCACGTACCGCTGCTGGAGAGCACCTGGCACCTCATCGACGGGCCCGCGCTGGCCGCGATGAAGGACGACGCGATCCTGGTGAACTCCAGCCGCGGCGGGCTGGTGGACACCGCGGCTCTGGTCGAGACCCTCAAGGCGGGGCGGCTGCGCGGTGTCGGGCTGGACGTGTACGAGGAGGAGGCGGGCCTCTTCTTCTTCGACAAGTCCCTCGAAGTGATCCACGACGACACCCTCGCCCGCCTGATGACCTTCGGGAACGTGCTGGTCACCTCGCACCAGGCGTACTTCACCGAGGACGCGGTCGGCCAGATCGTCGACACCACACTCGCCAATGTCGAGGACTACCTGGCCGGCCGCGCGGGCGAGAACCTCCTCGTCGCCCCGGAGGGGCGGCTCACACCAGAACGGCAGCCAGCAGCTGGGAGGTGAGGGCCGCGCCGTCCAGCGTCAGCACCGACTCGGGGTGGAACTGCACCCCCGCGAAGCCCGGCCCGCGCAGCGCGTGCACGTCCCCGGTCGCCGGGTCCCGGCTCAGCTCCACGCGGTGCATGGCCAGTTCGGCGACGGCCGCCTCGTCGCAGCGCGCGGTGAAGGTGTTGTAGAAGCCGACGGTCTCCTCGCGCCCGAAGAAGTCGATCCGCTCCTGCGCCCCCTGGAACGGCACGTCCTTGCGGGCGATCTCCAGCCCGAGCACCGCGGCGATCAGCTCGTGCCCCAGGCAGACGCCCAGCAGCCCGTGCCGGTGTTCGCGGACCAGCTCGGCGGCGAGCGCGCGGAGCATCCGCATCTTCGGGTCGGCCGCGTCGGACGGGTTGCCGGGCCCCGGGCCCAGCACGATCGGCCCCTCGTGCGCGAGCGCCGCCTCCCGCAGCCCCGGCTCGTCGTACCGCCGTACCTCCACGGTCAGCCCCGAGGTGCGCAGCAGGTGCGCCAGCATCGCGGTGAAGGTGTCCTCGGCGTCGATCACCAGCGCGTGGCCGCTCAGCGCGGCGGTCGGCGCGGTGGTCTGCATCCGCAGCCAGAACGGCGCGAGGCCGGCCCGGCGCGCGTCCAGCGCGGCCCGCACCCGCGGGTCGTCGGCCAGCCGCGGCGGCGCGGCGTCCGCGCGGCGGGCCGGTGCCTCCCGCACGCCCAGCGCGGTGAGCACGCCCGCGGCCTTGGCGTGCGTCTCGGCGACCTCGCTCGCCGGGTCCGAGCCGCGCACCAGCGTCGCCCCGACCGGCACCCGCAGCTTCCCGTCCGCGTCGATGTCGGCGGTGCGGATCAGGATCGGCGAGTCCAGGGTCTGCGCGCCGCCCGCGTCCCTGCCGATGAGCGCCAGCGCGCCCGCGTAGTAGCCGCGCCCGCCCGGCTCGTACCGCTCGATGACCCGGCACGCGTTCTGCACGGGTGACCCGGTCACGGTCGCCGCGAACATCGTCTCCTTCAGTACCTCCCGCACGTCCAGCGACGACCGGCCGCGCAGCTCGTACTCGGTGTGCGCGAGGTGCGCCATCTCCTTCAGGCGCGGCCCGATCACGACGCCGCCCTTGTCGCCGACGGTGCACATCATCTTGAGCTCCTCGTCGACGACCATCGAGAGCTCCTCGATCTCCTTGCCGTCGGCGAGGAACTCCAGCAGGTCCTCGGGGGTGGGGCCGCCGGCCGGGTAGCGGTAGGTCCCGCTGATCGGGTTCATCACGGCCGTGCCGCCGCTCATCCGGACATGCACCTCCGGGCTCGCGCCGACCAGCGTGCGCTCCCCGGTGTGCACCACGAACGTCCAGTACGCGCCGCGCTCCGTGGCCAGCAGCCGCCGGAACAGGGCCAGCGCGTCGGCCCGCCCGAAGCCCGGGATCTCGCCCTCGTAGGTCCGCCGGATCACGAAGTTCGCGCCCTCGCCCTGGCCGATCTCCTGGTCCAGCACCCGCCCGACGATCCCGGCGTACTCCTCGTCGCTCACGTCGAAGCCGCTGCCCTGGACCTGCACTGCGTGGTCCGGGAGCTGCGCCAGCGCGTCGGCGAGCGGCAGCTCGTACCGCTCCTCGGGGACCAGCGCGACCAGCGGTGTGCCGTCGTCGCGCACGTCGAAGCCGCGCTCGCGGATCTGCCGGAACGGCACCAGGGCCAGGCCCTCGGGGAGGTCGGCGAGCCGGTCGTACGAGGCGACCGGGCCGATCAGTACCTCGACCGTGCCCTGATCGTGGCCGGGGGTGCGGCGGCGCAGCAGGGCAAAGGGCCGGTCGTCGGCGAGCAGCTCGGGCAGGTGCATGGTCCTCGTCCTTCTCACACAGGGGCTGGGGAGAGGAACGGCCCGGAAAACGCAGGAAGGCCGCCCCTCGGGCGGCCTTCGCGAAGTCTGTGGTGTGCGCGCGAATCAGTGGGCCGCCGGATGAGCGGTCCACCACCAGTTCATGGTTGTCTGCGCGAACATGCTGTGCACCCTACCCGATGCTCCTGCGCAGCAGCTCCGCGAGCGCGGCGTTGAAGACACCGGGCCGTTCCAGGTTCGGCATGTGGGCCGCGCCCTCGACGACCGTGAGGACGGAGTCCGGGAGGCGGTCGTGCAGGTACTGGGCATCGGCGAGTGGCGTGTAGGTGTCCTCGCTGCCGACCACGACGAGGGCGGGGACGGTGATCCGGGGGAGCAGGGCTGTGTAGTCGGGGCGCTCGGCCCGGCCCCGCAGCGCGGCGGCCGCTCCTTCGGGCGACGTGCCGCGCATCATGTGGCGGACGTGCGCGGCCACATCGGGGCGGTCGGCGATCGTCCGAGGCTCGATCATCTTGTCCAGCACCTCGTCGGCGTACGGGGTCAGGCCCTCGTGCAGCAGCCGGTCGGCGAGGGTGTGGCGCCACTTCCTGCCGTCCTCGGTCTCGGCGGGCGCCGAGGTGTCGGCGAGCAGGAGACCCCGTACGCGCGCGGGGAAGAGGCGGCAGAAGTCGAGTGCGATCTGGCCGCCCATGGACAGTCCGCCGAGTACGACGGGCTCGTCGACACCGAGATGGTCCAGGAGCGCGGCGAGGTCGCGCGAGAAGTCCGCGAGCCCGTCGAGCGGGCCCGTGGCCGGGGAGCCGCCGTACCCGCGCAGGTCGGGAACGACGACGCGGAATCCGTTGCCGGCCAGGAAGGCGGTCTGCGGCGCCCACATGGTCCGGTCGAAGGGGTGGCCGTGCACCAGGAGCACCGGCGGCCCCTCGCCCCGGTCCTCGTACGCGATCCGTACGCCGCCGTCCAGCTCCGCGATGCCCATGGCAACTCGCCCCTCCCGTATGCCTGTTGAGGCATGTGCCTCTTGACGGCTCGATGCTATGGCGCGCACAATCTCGGTGCAATAAAAACATTGCTCTCGGTGCAATATGGGGGATTCCTATGGCCGGCACGGACGACTATCTGCGCGTCGCGGACGCCGTCGCGGCCGACATCGCCGCGGGGCGGCTGCGCCCCGGCGACCGGCTCGCGACCCAGCGCGCCTTCGCCCGTACGCACGGCATCGCCAACTCCACCGCGCACCGGGTCTACCGCGAGCTGGCCCGCCGCGGCCTGACCGTCGGCGAGGTCGGCCGCGGTACGTTCGTCCGGGCCGCCCAGCACGCCCCCGGCCCCGCGCTCGCCGAGCCCGCGGCCCCGGACGCCGGGACCCGCGTCAATCTGGAGCTGAACTACCCGGTCGTGCCCGAGCAGGCCGCACTGCTCGCCGAGGGGATGGCCCCGCTGCTCCGCCCGGACGCGCTCGACGCGGCCCTGCGGCCCCTCGGCCCGGCCGGCCACCCGGCCGCCCGTGCCGCGGCCGCCGCGCTCCTCACCCGTACCGGCTTCACTCCCGACCCCGACCGGATCCTCTTCGCAGGCAACGGGCGGCACGCGGTGGCCGGGGCGGTGGCCGCGCTGGTCCCGCCGGGCGGCCGCCTCGGCGTCGAGGCGCACACATATCCGCTGGTCAAGTCCATCGCGGCGCGGATCGGAGTGACCCTCGTGCCGCTCGCCATGGACGCGCACGGGCTGCGTCCCGAGGCCGTGCGGGCCGCTCACCGCTCGGCTCCGCTGCACGCGGTCTATCTCCAGCCCACGCTGCACAATCCGCTCGGCGTGACCATGCCGGCCCCGCGCCGTGTCGAGCTGTCCGACACCCTCCGCGAGCTGGACCTGTGGGCCGTGGAGGACGCGATCTGGTCGTTCCTGGACGAAGACCCGGTCCCGGCGGCACCCGGCAGCTCGGCGGCCGGGCCCGTCCCGCCGCAGGCCGGGCCGGCCGCGCCGCCTCCGCTCGCCGCCCTGGCCCCCGAGCGGACCGTCCTCGTCGACAGCCTCTCCAAGCGGCTGGCCCCGGGGCTGACCGTCGGCCTCGTGCTCCCGCCCGCCGCCCGCCGGGACGCCGTCGCCTCCGCGCTGCGGTCCGGTGGCTGGACCGCCACCGGCTTCGCGCTGGAGGCCGCGACCCGCTGGCTGGCCGACGGCACGGTGGACCGCATCGTGCGGGCCAAGCGCCGGGACGCGGCGGAGCGGCAGGCCCTGGTCCGCAGGCACCTCGACGGATTCGCCGTCAGCGCCGACCCGCGCTCCTATTTCGCCTGGTGGGAGCTGCCGGAGGGGTGGCGGGCCGAGAGCTTCCTCGCGGCCGCGGCACGGCGCGGCATCGCCGTCACCCCGGGCACCGCCTTCGCGGTCGCCCCCGAGGGCACGCAGGGGACGGCGCCCGCACCGCACGCCGTACGCCTGGCCCTGGCGGGCGCGCCGCCGGACCTGCTGCCGTACGCGCTCACCACCCTGGCGGCCGTGGCCCGCGGCACCCCGGAGGACGCGTTCCCGGAGTGAGCCGCGTGGTGACCGGGGGCGGCGTGTCCCGTGTGGGCCCTGTCTCATACTGCGGTCGGCGTACTGGACGCCCGCGAAGACCCCGTAATGTTGACGAGGTGACCGTGAACGCTGAAATCCACGCCGGTGGCAACACCTGGCGAGACCTGCCCGCGGCGCAGCAGCCTGACTGGCCGGACCAAGAGGCTCTGCGCGATGTGATCGCGGAGCTCGAGTCCTATCCGCCGCTCGTCTTCGCGGGCGAGTGCGACCAGCTGCGTGAGCGCCTGGGAGCCGTCGCCCGTGGTGAGGCGTTCCTGCTGCAGGGCGGCGACTGCGCCGAGGCGTTCGACGCGGTATCGGCCGAGCACATCCGCAACAAGCTCAAGACGCTGCTCCAGATGGGCGCCGTCCTCACGTACGCCGGGTCCGTGCCCGTCGTCAAGGTCGGCCGGATCGCCGGCCAGTACAGCAAGCCGCGCTCCAAGCCGACCGAGACCCGCGACGGCGTGACGCTGCCGACGTACCGCGGCGACTCCGTCAACGGCTTCGAGTTCACCGAGGCGGCCCGGATCCCGGACCCCCAGCGCCTGAAGCGGATGTACCACGCCTCCGCCGCGACGCTGAACCTCGTGCGCGCCTTCACCACCGGCGGCTACGCCGACCTGCGCCAGGTGCACGCCTGGAACCAGGACTTCGTGAAGTCCTCGCCCTCGGGGCAGCGCTATGAGGCGCTGGCGCGCGAGATCGACCGGGCGATGAACTTCATGAACGCCTGCGGGGTGGACCCGGAGGAGTTCAGGACCGTCGAGTTCTACGCCTCGCACGAGGCGCTGGTGCTGGACTACGAGACGGCGCTGACCCGTACGGACTCGCGCACCGGCAAGCTGTACGACGTTTCCGGCCACATGCTGTGGATCGGCGAGCGCACCCGGCAGCTCGACCACGCGCACATCGAGTTCGCCGCCCAGGTGCGCAACCCGATCGGCGTAAAGCTCGGCCCGACGACGACGCCCGAGGACGCCCTCGCGCTCATCGACCGGCTGGACCCGGACCGCGAGCCGGGCCGGCTGACCTTCATCACCCGGATGGGCGCGGACAAGATCCGCGACAAGCTGCCCACGCTGGTGGAGAAGGTCACCGCCTCGGGCGCGCAGGTCGCGTGGATCAGCGACCCGATGCACGGCAACACCTTCGAGGCCGCCTCCGGTCACAAGACCCGGCGCTTCGATGACGTGCTGGACGAGGTCAAGGGCTTCTTCGAGGTCCACAAGTCGCTGGGTACGCACCCGGGCGGCATCCACGTCGAGCTCACCGGTGACGACGTCACGGAGTGCGTGGGCGGCGGCGACGAGATCTTCGTCGACGACCTGCACCAGCGGTACGAGACGGCCTGCGACCCCCGGCTGAACCGCAGCCAGTCGCTGGACCTGGCATTCCTGGTCGCGGAGATGTACCGGGACCAGTAGACGGGCGCGTAGACGCGAAGTGGGGCGCGGATCCTGTGATCCGCGCCCCACTGCGTTGTTAAGCGCCCGCCATGGCGGGTAAGGTAAGGGTAACCTCACTCAAGATCATCCGAAGCTACGGGAAAGGTACGGGGGTGAACCGCGTGTACGTCTGCTCGTGCTTCGGCATCACCGAGGAGCAGGTGCGTGAGCACGCGGGGACGGGCGCCTGCACGCCGCGCCAGATCGCCTCCGCCTGCAAGGCCGGCACCGACTGCGGCGGCTGCGTACGCCGCATACAGGCCCTCCTCGGTCGGGGGAGCTGCCCCCGCCGCACGCTGATCGACCAGGGGGACGCGGCGCCGCTGGCCGCCGATCCGGCGGAACCGGCCGCGTCCGGGACGTCCGTCGCCGAGCCGGCCGCACCCGAGATCGTCGAGCCGCCCGCCCGGTACCCCGAAGCCGCCTGAGCGCTCCCGCGGCCCGTCAGCTCGGCTGTTCGACGAGCTGCGCGATGTACAGCGGCTCCCCGAGCTTCTCCACCAGCTCCAGCTGGGTGTCGAGGTAGTCGATGTGGTGCTCCTCGTCGGCGAGGATGCTCTCGAAAATATTGGCCGACGTGATGTCGCCCTTGTTGCGCATGACCTCGATGCCGCGCCGCAGCCGGTCGATGGCCTCGGCCTCGATCTGCCGGTCCGCCTGGAACATCTCGGTGACCGTCTGGCCGATGCGGACATGGAAGAGCCGCTGGTAGTTGGGCAGGCCCTCCAGGAAGAGGATCCGGTCGGTGAGGATCTCCGCGTGCTTCATCTCGTCGAACGACTCGGACCGGGTGTACTTGGCGAGCTTGGGCCACCCGTTGTTCTCCTGCATCTTTGCGTGCAGGAAGTACTGATTGATCGCGGTCAGCTCGGCGGTCAGCTGCTCGTTGAGGAACTCGATGACCTCGGGGTCTCCCTGCATGACTGCGGGGCTCCTTCCACACGTCGACTGAACAGGTGCCGGGCATCCTTGCACCGGGGCGCGCGGAGCGTCCAGTAAGTGCACGCTTAGTGGGAGTTGCCCGAATCAGTCCCGCCCTGGTCATCAGCACCCCTTCCGGTCTGACACCATGGAGGCATGGGTCAGCCGGATAGCCGCGAAGAGGAGCCTCCACAGCTTCCTCCGGGGCAGCGTCTGCAGCGCGGGTGGCCGGTCACGCACTACGGGCCCGTCCCCAAGTTCCGCCCCGAGCGCTGGGAATTCCGGGTGTTCGGCGCCACGGCCGACGGTGACAAGCACTGCTGGACGCACGAGGAATTCACCTCGCTGCCGTATGCCACCGTCGTCGCCGACATGCACTGCGTGACGAAGTTCAGCGTGCTGGGTGCCGAATGGGGCGGGGTGTTGACGCGTACGGTGCTCGACCTGGCGCCGCCGGCCCCTGATGTCACTCATGTGATGGTCTGGGCCGAGTACGGATTCAGCTCGAACATGCCCCTGGCGGACTTCGCGGACGAGCGCTGCCTGTTCGCCGGCCACCGGGACGGTGAACTGCTCACCGCGGAGCACGGTTTCCCCGTACGGCTCATCGTGCCGCACCTCTATGCCTGGAAGGGGCCGAAGTGGGTGCGCGGCATCGAGTACATGACGGCGGACCGCCGCGGCTTCTGGGAGGAGCGCGGCTACCACAACCTCGGTGACCCGTGGCGCGAGCAGCGCTACTCCTACCAGGAGGAGCCGGGCGACGGTCCGGAGCTCTGAGCCCCCTACCCCTCGGCGGTATCAGTGGTACTGGTGCACCACGGCGTGCCCCTTGCCGCGCCCGATCATCCACTTGTTGACGGGTGTGGTCACCAGGAACGCCAGGACCAGCGAGAACGCCAGCGTCCCCCAGAACAGCCACTCCGACAGGTGCGCGTCCATCGCGCCCGGCACGAGCGCGATCACGCCGTTGTCGATGAGCTCCATGACCGCGATCGAGAGGGTGTCGGCGGCCAGCGCGACCTTGACGGCCGCCTTGAAGTCGAGACCGGCCTTCAGGACGCCGCGCAGCGTGAGTGAGTAGCCGAAGACGAACGCCAGGGCGATGGCCAGGATCATCGTCGGCACGTTGTGCCAGCCCAGCGCGGTGCCGATGACCATGCCGAGGATCTCGCCGATCGCGCAGCCGGTGAGGCAGTGCAGCGTGGCCTTGGCCGCCATGGCCCAGCCGGCCGGCGCGGGTGCCGTGTGGTGATGCTCGGCGTGTACGTGCTGGTGCTGCATGGGAGCCCCCATCCAGGAAGGAACGGTTCCTGCCGAGAACAGGAACCGTATACCCCCCTGGGGTATTCCTCAAGAGATCTCGGGCGTGTCCCCGCTGTCCCGCAGCACCTTCAGGCGCGCGACGTCCGCCGCGTGGCCCTCCTTGCCGCCCGGCGTCTCGATGACCAGCGGCGCGCCCGCGGTCGCCGGGTGCCGGAACAGCTCGCGGAACGGCTCGGCGCCGATGTGGCCGGACCCGATGTTCTCGTGACGGTCCTTGTGCGCCCCGGCCACGTCCTTGGAGTCATTGGCGTGGATCAGCTTCAGGCGGCCCTCGCCCGCGACATCCACCAGCTCGTCCAGCAGCGCCTTCGTGCCGCCGGGCGCCGCCATGTCGTGCCCGGCCGCGAACGCGTGGCAGGTGTCCAGGCAGAGGCCCGCACGCGGGTGCCGGTCCAGCGCGTCCAGGTACGGCCCGAGATCCTCCGCCAGCGAGCACAGCGAGGCACCCTGCCCGGCCGTCGACTCCAGCAGCAGCCACGGGTCGTCGTCGTGGGTCAGCTCGTCCAGCAGCGGCAGCATGTACTCGTGTACCTGCGCCAGCGCCGTGGCGCGCTCCCGCCCGCCGGTCGCCGAGCCGGTGTGCACGACCACGCCGAGCGCCCCGATCTCGCGGCCGCGCCGCAGCGAGTGCCGCAGCGACTCCACCGACTTCTCGACCGTCACCGCGTTGTGCGACCCGAAGTTGATCAGGTACGGCGCGTGCACGTACGCGGGGATGTCACGCTCCGCGCAGGCCGTACGGAAGGCCTCGTCCTGCATCGGATTGCCGGGCGGGGTCGCCCAGCCGCGCGGGTTCGCGACGAAGACCTGGACGGACTCGCCGCCGATCTCCTGGGCGTACGGGATGCCGACCTTGGCGAGACCGCCGGCCACGGGGACGTGGCCGCCGATCGGATTGCGCTCACGGGCGCGCTGCGGAGAAGTGCTCACACCGTCAAGGGTGCCAGGCGGCCGGGCCTCCCCGGCTGTCAGGTACGCCTCACAGCTTGCTGTCCAGGGTGATGGTGATCGTGCTGCCCTTCGGGGCGGTGTCACCGGCGTCCACGGACTGGCCGCCGACCGTGTCCGTCGGGAAGAAGAACGGCTTCTTCACCTCGACCTCGAAGCCCGCGGCGGTCAGCACCTGCTTAGCGTCGTCCACCTGCTGGCCCTCGACGTCCGGCACCTCGACCATCTGCGGCCCCTTGGACAGCGTGAGCGTCACCGTGTCCCCCTCGCCCAGCCGCTCGCCCGCCGTCGGGGACTGCCGCGCGATCGCGCCCTTGTCCTCTTCCGAGTACACCGGCGCCGCGGCGAACTTCACGTGGAAGCCCTCTTCCCGCAGCTCCGCCGCCGCGTCCGAACGGTCGTCGCCGACCACGTCCGGCACGTCGATCGCGCTGCCCCGGCTGACGGTCAGCGCCACCGCCGTACCGGGCCGCCGCTTGGCCCCCGCGTCCGGGTCCGTACGGATCACCGACCCCTTGGCCACCTCGTCGCTGAACGCCCTGCGCTCGGTCCCCGGGGTCAGCCCCTGGTCCCGCAGCTTGCGCTTGGCGTCGGCGACCGGAGTACCGGACAGGTCCGGCACGGAGACGATGTCCGGGCCCTTGGAGAGCGTCACGGTGACCGTGCCGGTACCCCGGATGCGCTGCCCGTTCTCCGGGTCGGTGGAGATCACGTGGCCGCGCTTCACGGTGGAGCTGTACGCCCGCCGCACCTTCACGTCCAGGCCCGCGCCGTGCAGCGTCCGCTCGGCCTTGGCCTGCGTCATGTCCAGCACCGTCGGCACGGTCGTGAACTGGCCGGTGGTGACGTACCAGACGCCGGTGCCCGCGAGCAGCGCGGCCAGCAGCGCGAGGACGACGACGAGCGTCCTGCGGCGCGGCGCCCGGGCGGTCTCCGCGCCCCGTACGCCGCCCGCTGCCCCCGTGGGCAGCCGGCCCGTCGTCCCGTCCGCGGCCGGCGGCATCTCAAGGCGGGTGGTGTGGCCCGCCGTGTCATCGGCGGCGTCGGCCACCTCGGGCAGCGAGAGCTGTACCGCGGCCGCGCGCTGGATCACGCTCGTACGGTCCTCGGCGCCGGCCGGCCCGGTCGCGGCCTTCGCCTGCGGCGGCACCGTGTCCAGCTGCTCGTCCGTAAGCGCGGCGCGCGCGTTACGGGCCAGCGCGAGCAGCGTGACGGCGTCCTGCGGGCGCACCTCGGGGTTGCGCGCGGTGGCCTCGACGACCAGGTCGTCCAGCTCGGGCGGCAGCCCCGGTACGAGCGCGGACGGTGCCGGCACGTCCTCGTGGAGGTGCTGGTAGAGCACCTGGGCCGGGGTGCCGCCGCCGTGCGGCTTGCTGCCGGTGAGCATCTCGTAGAGGGCCACGCCACAGGCGTAGACGTCGGCGCGGGTGTCCGCGCTGCCGTCCTCGATCTGCTCGGGCGCCAGGTAGGAGACGGTGCCCAGCACCGTGCCGGTGGTGGCCGTCGTATTGGTGTCGACCGCGCGGACCAGGCCGAAGTCGGCGACCTTGACCCGGCCGTCGTCCCCGATCAGCACGTTCTCCGGCTTCATGTCGCGGTGCACCATGCCCGCCCGGTGTGCCGAGCCCAGTGCCGCGAGGATCGGCTCCAGGATGTCCAGCGCGGCGCGCGGCTGCAGGGCGCCGCGCTCGCGCAGCACGTCCCGGAGGGTGCAGCCCGCGACGTACTCCATGGCGAGGTACACGTACGTGCCGTCGGTGCCCTGGTCGAACACGCCGACCACGTTCGGGTGCGACAGCCGGGCCACCGACTTCGCCTCCCGGATGAAGCGCTCGACGAAGGAGGCGTCGGCGGCCAGTGCGGGGTGCATCACCTTCAGGGCGAGCACACGGTCCAGCCGGGTGTCGACGGCGCGGTAGACCGTCGCCATCCCGCCGGTGGCGATGCGCGCCTGGACGCGGTAGCGGCCGTCGAGCAGCTGTCCGACCAGGGGGTCCTGAAGGGTGGTATCCACGGCAGACGAGTCTACGAGGGACTGTCCACCGCCCTCATGCCCTCCGTGCCGTACGGGCCGGACTGCAGCCGAACGGTGACGGACGGAGGGGTGTGAAGCGCAGGTCGGGGCGCCGGTGGCGGGCCTTCCGGCGCCGCTGGCGGGCTTCCGGCGCCCCTGGCCGAGATGCCTCAGAAGGCGGGCCGCTCCGGGTCCAGCTCGGCCATTCCGGTGGCCGGCGAGGACGCCTCGGCGAAGTGGCGGCGCGGGATGCGGCCCGCCCGGTGGGCCAGCCGGCCCGCCTCGACCGCGTGCCGCATGGCGTGCGCCATCAGGACCGGCTCCTGCGCCCTGGTGACGGCCGAGGCCAGCATCACGGCGGCGCAGCCCAGCTCCATGGCCTGCGCGGCGTCCGAGGCGGTGCCGGCGCCCGCGTCCAGGATGACCGGCACCCCGGCCCGCTCGGTGATCAACTGGAAGTTGTGCGGGTTGCGGATGCCGAGCCCGGAGCCGATGGGGGAGCCCAGCGGCATGATCGCCGCGCAGCCCACGTCCTCCAGCTTCCGCGCGAGCACCGGGTCGTCGTTGGTGTACGGCAGGACCGTGAACCCGTCGTCGACCAGCGTCTCGGCCGCGTCCAGCAGCTCCACCGGGTCCGGCAGCAGGGTCCGCTCGTCGGCGACGACCTCCAGCTTCACCCAGTCCGTGCCGAGCGCCTCCCGGGCCAGCCGGGCCGTGAGCACGGCCTCGCCGGCTGTGTAGCAGCCCGCGGTGTTCGGCAGCGTACGGATGCCGTGCCGGTTCAGTACGGAGAGCACCGAGCCCTGCACGGTCGGGTCCAGCCGCCGCATCGCCACGGTGGTCAGCTCCGTACCGGAGGCCAGCAGCGCGCGCTCCATGATGTCCAGGCTCGGCGCGCCGCCGGTCCCCATGATCAGCCGGGACCGGAAGGCGGTACCGGCGATGACCAGCGGGTCGCCTTCGGGAGCCGCGCTCGGCGCCGCCTCGGGGGCGGCGGTCTCCTCGATGGTGTACGTATCGGCCATCTGGACGGATCAGCCTCCCTGGACTGCGGTGAGAACTTCGACGCGGTCCCCGTTGCCGAGCGGGGTCGCCGCCCACTGGCTGCGCGGGACGACCTCTTCGTTGACGGCGGCGGCGACCCCGCTGGCGGCGGTGGTCAGCGTGGCCACCAGCCGGTCGAGCGGCAGGCCGCCGGGGATCTCGCGCGGCTCGCCGTTCACGGAGACGGTGACGGGCGCGGCTACGGGGGCGGTGGGGCCGGCCCCGGATGCGGGGCCGGGTGCCTTCGAGGCGGTCATGCGGTCTGCTCCTGGAGTGCGGCGCGCTGCGGCGCCGGGACGGGGGCGGCTGCGGGCCCGAAGCGCAGCGGCGTGAAGGGCCGCGCCTCCTCGGGCAGCGCGCCGGTGGTCAGCGCGTGGGCCATGACGTCGCCGGTGACCGGCGTGAGCAGCACACCGTTGCGGAAGTGACCGGTGGCCAGCAGGAGGCCGGGCAGCGCGGTGGGGCCCAGCAGCGGCGCATTGTCGGGCGACCCGGGGCGCAGCCCGGCGATCGTCTCGGTCAGCGGCAGCTCGGTGATGCCCGGCACCAGCTCGTGCGCGTCGCGCAGCAGCTCGTAGACGCCGCCCGCGGTCACCGTGGTGTCCCAGCCCAGCTCCTCACTGGTGGCGCCGACGACCATGTCGCCGTTCTCGCGCGGCACCAGATAGAGCGGGCCGCCGCGCACCACGGCCCGCACGGTGCGGGACAGGAACGGGCCGTACGCGGCGGGGATCTTCAGCCGCAGCACCTGGCCCTTGACCGGCCGGACCGGCGGCCGTACGTGCTCGGGCACCCCGGCCAGCCGCCCGCTGAAGCTGCCCGCCGCCAGCACGACCTGCCCGGCCGGCAGCGCCGTGCCGTCAGTCAGCTCGATGCCGGTGGCCCGCTCCCCGGCCACCGTCAGCCGCCCGGCCCGCTCCCGTACGAACTCCACCCCGGCCCGCTCGCAGGCCGTCAGAAGGGCCGTCGCGAGCCGTCGCGGGTCGATCTGGTGGTCACCGTCCACCCGGAGCCCGCCGCGCACGCCCGGCGCGAGCATCGGTTCGAGCTTCCGGCACTCGCGGCCGGTCAGCCACTCCGAGTCCAGGCCGCAGCGGCGCTGCAGCGCGTGCAGCTCCCGCAGGTGGGCCCGGTCGTCGGCGTCCAGGGCCACGGCGAGCGTGCCGCACCGCCGGTGTCCCAAATCCTGGCCGCTCGCCTCGGCCAGCTCGGCGGCGAACGCCGGATAGCGCGCCGCGGAGTCGAGATTCAGCCCCAGGAGCGTTTCCTCGCCGTAGTGCAGCTCCGTGACGGCGGCCAGCATGCCGGCCGCGACCCGCGCAGCGCCGCCGCCCGGCTCCGGGTCCACGACCGTGGCGCGCAGGCCCCGCTGGGCCGCCCGCCAGGCCGTCACGAGCCCCATGAGACCGCCCCCGACGATCACCGCGTCGGGCCGTCCGGCAGCCGTCCCCGATGGTGTACGTGCAGGTGGATGCATAGGTGTCCAACCCCTCCCTTCGCCGGCATGACCCGGATCAGGTTCGTACGGTCGGAGGCCGCCGCAGCCTCCCTCTCAGCCCGGTGCGTCCGGGCTCCCGCGAGTACAAGTGCCGTCAGAGTAGTACGCGCGCAATACTCGCCGTAAGGGTGCTCTGCGCGGCCGGAGCGTGACCCTGTGTCAGAGATCTCGTCGCGAGGTGCTGAGTCCGGCCAGGGGGCGCGTCCTAGAGTGATCGAGTGAGCCAGCAGAGCAAGTACTCGCGGACCCCCGACCGCTCGCGCCGCGTCGTCATCGCCGGCGCGGGGATGGCGGGCGTGCAGACCGCCGTTGCCCTGCGCGAACAGGGCTGGCGCGGCACGATCACCCTGCTCGGCGCCGAACCGCACCCGCCCTACGACCGGCCGCCGCTCTCCAAGGCGGTGCTGCTCGGCAAGGCGGACGGCTCGGCCTTCGACGTCGACTTCGCCTCCCTCGGGATCGAGCTGGTGCTCGGCAGGAGCGTCACCGGGCTCGCCGCCGACGCCCATGAGGTGCTGACCGACGCCGGCCCGGTGCCCTACGACCGGCTGGTCATTGCCACCGGGGCGGAGGCGATAACCCTCCCGGGCAGCGAGGGCGTACCGGGTGTGCACGTGCTGCGCACCCTGGACGACGCCGAGCGGCTGCGCCCGGTACTGGCCGCACAGCAGCGCATCGTGGTCGTCGGCGCGGGCTGGATCGGCGCGGAGTTCACCACCGCGGCCCGCGAGACCGGCTGCGAGGTCACCGTCGTGGAGGCCGCCGACCGCCCGCTGGCCGGCGCGCTGCCCGAAGAGGTCGCCGCCCACATGGCCCGCTGGTACGCCGACGCGGGCGCCACGCTCCGTACCGGGACCAGAGTCGCCGCGGTACAGGACGGCGCCGTCCTGCTCGCCGACGGCACATCGCTGCCCGCGGACGCCGTGGTGATCGGCATCGGCTCGCGCTGCGCCACGGACTGGCTGGCCGGCTCCGGTGTCGAGCTGTGCGAGGACCGCTCCGTACGGGCCGACGAGCGGCTGCGCACCTCGGTGCCCGATGTGTACGCGGTCGGTGACTGCGCCTCCTTCCCGTCCGCGCGCTACGGCCGCCGGCTCCTGGTGCACCACTGGGACAACGCCCTTCAGGGGCCGCGCACGGTCGCCTCGAACATCGCCCGGTGCGAGGTGGAGGGCACGGTGTACGACCCCGTGCCCTATTTCTGGTCGGAGCAGTTCGGCCGGTTCGTCCAGTGCGCCGGGTACCACGGCGTCGCCGACGAGCTGGTCTGGCGCGGGGACCCGGCGAGCGCGGCCTGGACGGTGCTGTGGCTGCGGGAGGGCGCGCTGGTGTCGCTGCTGGCCGTGGGGCGGCCGCGCGACCTGGCGCAGGGGCGCAAGCTCATCGAGCGGGGCGCGCTGCTGGACCGGACGGCCGCGGCGGACGCCTCGGTACCCCTGAAATCGGCTGCGGCGCAGGCGGTTTAGCAGCAGCGCGGCCGCCCCGTGTGGCCGGTGGTGTGCACTGATGGCGATGCCCGGCTACCGACTGTCAGTGGGGGATGGCACGCTTGGGGGTGTGACCGAGATTGACGCAAAGATCGATGGACTGGTTTCCGCCTGGCTCACCCTCCCCGACATCGCCGAGGAATTCGGCGTCGAGGTGACGCGAGTCCGGCAGCTGGTCAAGGAGGGCCAGCTGATCGCGATGCGCCGCGGTGAGAACAGGGCCCTCCATGTGCCGGCCGAGTTCATCAAGGAAGGCAAGGTCGTCAAGGGCCTGGTGGGGACGCTCACGCTCCTCCGGGACGACGGCTTCACCGACGAAGAGATGCTGGAGTGGCTGTTCACCGCGGATGAGACCCTGCCGGGGACGCCCGCGCAGGCGCTGCGCGAGAATCGCGGCACGGAGGTGAAGCGCCGGGCACAGGCGCTCGCCGTCTGACACACCCGCCACCACCGCCGCAACCGAAGGGCGTACGGCCCGGCCCGGCCCGGTCCGTACGCCCCGTCTGGGGGAAGACCCGATGAGCACCGCACGACAGGCCCTGTCCGACGCCCGCCTCTACCTGTGCACGGGGGCCCGCAAGGAGCAGGGCGACCTGCCGCAGTTCCTGGACGCGGTGCTCTCCTCGGGCGTGGACATCGTGCAGCTCCGCGACAAGGGCATGGAGGCCGGCGAGGAGCTGGCGCACCTGGAGGTCTTCGCGGACGCCTGCCGGCGGCACGGCAAGCTCCTCGCGGTCAACGACCGGGCGGACGTCGCGCACGCCATCGGCTCCGACGTGCTCCACCTCGGACAGGGCGACCTGCCGGTCCCCGCGGCGCGCGCCATCCTCGGCGAGGACGTCCTGATAGGCCGGTCCACGCACGCCGAGGCGGAGGTGGACGCCGCCCTCACCGAGCCGGGCGTGGACTACTTCTGCACCGGCCCCTGCTGGCCCACCCCGACCAAGCCGGGCCGACACGCCCCAGGCCTGGACCTCGTGCGGTACACCGCGGCGCAGCGCCCCGACCGTCCCTGGTTCGCGATCGGCGGGATCGACGCGGGCAATCTGGACGAGGTGCTGGCGGCGGGCGCCCGCAGGGTCGTGGTGGTGCGCGCGCTCACCGAGGCAGCCGACCCCGGCGCGGCGGCGGCCGAGCTGGCGAAGCGGATCCGCGCGTACGAAGCGTGACGCGGGCGAAGCGTGACGCGGCGGCACACCCCGTGTGACTCCCTGCGTACAGGGGGTTGCGGCGCCCCGGGCCGGTGAGCAGTGGTCTGACGTGAAGTGTCCGACTGGTGAACAGGAAACCGGCAAACCGGGGCATAGCGCCGGGCATGGTTGGGGGCCTGCCTGGCCGGTGGTTAACCTGCCGGTATGGCCCTAGGTACAGCTTCCACCAGGACTGACCGCGCGCGTACGGTGCGCGAACTGCTCGCTTCCGGCAAGCGGTCCTATTCGTTCGAGTTCGCCGCCCCGAAGACCGAGAAGGGCGAGCGGACCCTGTGGAAGGCCATTCGCCGGATCGAGGCCGTCGCCCCGACCTTCGTGTCGGTGACCTACGGCGCCGGCGGCACCTCCCGTGAGGGCACCGTCCGGGCCACCGAGCGGATCGCCACGGACACCACGCTCACCCCGGTCGCGCACCTGACCGCGGTCAACCACTCCATCGCGGACCTGCGCAACATCATCGGCCAGTACGCCGACGCCGGCATCCGCAACATGCTCGCGCTGCGCGGCGACCCGCCCGGCGACCCGCTGGGCGAGTGGGTGCGCCACCCCGAGGGCATCGCGTACGCCGCCGACCTGGTCAGGCTCATCAAGGAGTCCGGCGACTTCTGCGTGGGCGTCGCGGCCTTCCCCGAGATGCACCCGCGCTCCACCGACTGGGACACCGACATCCGGCACTTCGTGGACAAGTGCCGTGCGGGCGCCGACTTCGCGATCACCCAGATGTTCTTCTACGCGGAGGACTATCTGCGTCTTCGTGACAGGGTGGCCGCCGCCGGTTGCGAAACGCCGATCATCCCGGAGATCATGCCGGTCACGAACGTCCGGCAGATCGAGCGGTTCGCGCAGCTCAGCAATGCGGCTTTCCCGCCCGAGCTGGCGGAACGCATCCTGGCCGTCAAGGACGATCCCGCGGCGGTACGCTCCATTGGTATCGAGTACGCCACGGAGCTGTGTGCACGCTTGACCGCCGAGGGCATTCCGGGGTTGCACTTCATTACCCTGAACCACT
The DNA here is from genome assembly GCF_000720485.1 of Streptomyces ochraceiscleroticus. Lineage (GTDB taxonomy): Bacteria > Actinomycetota > Actinomycetes > Streptomycetales > Streptomycetaceae > Streptomyces > Streptomyces ochraceiscleroticus. The sequence goes on from NZ_JOAX01000011.1 coordinate 85,965, forward strand.
CCACGGCGACGCTGGAAATCTACGAGAATCTGGGTCTGCACCAGCAGACCTGACCACGGTGGCCCACAGCGGCGGAAACAGGGGCGTACATGGGCTGGACGATCCTCTACCTCGCATTCGGCATCGTGGCGCTATGGCTGCTTGGCGAGGTCCTGCTGCAGTACAAGGCCCGGCTCCGCTGGCGGCTGCTGGCCTTCTTCGGCTTCCTCGGCGTCGTCATCGGCGTGGTCCTGCCGTCCATCGTGGTCATCGCGGTCGGCGCGATCGCCTTCGCGGTGGGCCAGACCTACGTCACGCTCTCCTTCCGGCGCGGCTTCACGATGGGCTGGGCCCTCGAGGCCGGCCGGCCCCGGGTGAGCCGACGGCGGCGCCCGGGCGGCCGGGGGACCGCCGAGCCGGTCCCGGAGGCCGCCGGCGCGGTCTTCGACCCGGCGGCCGGCCCGTTCCCCGACGACGACGGGCACGCCCCGCAGGAGGCCGGTGACGGCCACGGCACCGAGGGCCACCACGCCGATGACTACGGCCCGCAGGCCGGGTACGCCGGTGCCGCCGGCTACTCGCCCGACGCCGTCGCGGCCTCGTACACGGACGCCTACGACGCCCGCCCGGACGCTTACGCCGACCCGTACGGCACGGACGCCACCCGGAGCGAGCCGGTCTACGCCCCGCAGCCGCTGCCGGACGAGACCGGCCAGTACGGCATCTACAGCACCGACGCCCGGCCCGGACAGCATCCGCAGGACCCCTACGGCGGCTACTACGAGCCCGCCGCCGCCCATGACGGCTACGCCGCCGATCCCTACGGCGGTTACGGCGGCGGCCCGGCCGGCCACGCCGATCCGTACGCGGGCCAGGACCCGTACGGCGCGCCGTACGACCCCTACGCGCAGTACCCGCCCGCCGACCCCTACGGCGGGCAGGACCCCTACGGCCACGGCGGCCAGGTCCCGCCGCAGTACGGCGGGGGCTACGACGGCCAGCACTACGGCGCGGGCCCGGAGACCCCGCCCGGCGGCGTCTGGGTCCCCCAGCAGCGCGCGGGCGGCGAGCTCCCGCCCGAAGAGCCCCCGCACCAGCCCGAATACCAGCCGGAGCACCAGGGCTACGGCTATCCGCAGCAGGGGTACGACGGGCAGCAGTACCGGTACTGAGGGGCCCAGCGGGCCCGTGCCGCTACTGCGAGCCGCGCCAGTCGTCGCCGTTGACGACGAGGCCCGCCACCAGCGCGCCGGACATGCCCGCGTGGGCCAGGCCGCCGCCCGGATGGGACCAGCCGCCGGCCGTGTACAGGCCCGGTATCCGCGTACCGTTGGCCGGGCTCAGGGCCTGTCCGTCCAGCCCCGCCAGCGCGGGGCCGGGCACCGCGCCACCCCGCGCGCCCGTGTCGGCGGCGGTGTCCGCCGGCGTCCGTATCTCCCGCCACAGGACACGGCTCCCCAGGTCCGGCACCGCGGCGGCGGCTGCCGCGACCACCCGGTCGGCGAACGCCCCGGCCACACCGTCCGCCGTCCAGTCGACGCCCCCCGCACCGCCCTCCGCATGCGCCGGGACCGTCACCGTCAGCGTCACCGCCTCGTGGTCCTCGTCGGGCCGCTGCGCCGGGTCGTCGGGGCGCAGCACGGTCACCGTGGGCGCCTGCGGCAGCCCGCCGCCCCCGAAGACGCCGGTCAGCTCCGCCTCCCGGTCCGTGGCGTGCACGACCGTACGGTGCGCGGCCCCCGCCTCCCGGGCGCCGCGCAGCGCCAGCAGGACGCTGAACCGCCCGCTCGGCGGCGCCGCCGGCGGCAGCACGTCGTCCGCGCCGCGGACCTGCCCGGCCGCGCCGGGGGAGTCGCCGGTCAGCCCGGCCAGCATCCACGGGTCGACGCCCGCGACCACCACGTCGGCGTCCGCCACCTGACCGTCGGCCAGCTCCACCCCGGCCGCCCGGCCGTCCTTGACGACCAGCCGCCGCACCTCGGCCCCGAAGGTGAACTCCACCTTCCGGGCCAGGCAGCGCTCGTACAGCGCCGTGGCCAGGGCGCGCAGCCCGCCGCCGACGTACCACGAGCCGAAGGTCTGCTCCATGTACGGCAGGACCGTCGCGCTCGCGGGGGCGGTGCGCGGGTCGAAGCCGTACGCCAGCGCGTGGCTCTCCAGCAGCGCGACCAGCCGCGGGTCCTTGAGCTCCAGGGCCGCGACCTCGGCGAGGGTGCGCGCCGGGCGCCGCTTGAGCAGGCCCTTGCGGCCGACCGCCGGATACGGCTCGCGCCCCAGCACCCGCCAGTCGGGCCACAGCGGCTCCTCCAGCAGCGGCCGCCGGGTCCGGTCCCAGGCTTCCCGGGCGCGGCCCAGGAGCGCGCTCCAGCGCTCGCCCGCGCCCGCGCCGAGCGCCCGGTCCAGCGCCTCGGTGACGCCGGCCCGCGAGGCGTTCGGCAGGGCGACGTCCGTGCCGTCGGGGAAGACATGGCGGCTCGCCGGGTCGACCTGGACCAGGTCCACGAGCTTCTCCAGCGGCTCGCGGCCGGTCTTGACGAACAGGTCGCGCTGCACGGCCGGGAGATGCAGCAGCCCGGGCCCGGTGTCGAAGCCAAAACCGGCGCGCTCGAACCGCCGCAGCGAGCCGCCATAGGTCTCGCCGCGCTCCCACACCGCCACCCGGTGGCCCGCGACGGCCAGCCGGGCGGCGGCCGCCATCGCGCCCGTCCCGGCGCCGATCACCGCAATCCGTGCCATGTCCGAGACTTTATCGGCGACCACTGACAACGCCGCCGGGTGGCCTCCCGCCGCAGGTCGGAGCGGGTGCCGACCGGGTCTCGGGCCTTGGGCCGCGGGCACCCGGGCACGAAAAAACGCGCTGCCCTGGCGCGGATCGTTCCCCCTTCGATCCGACCAGGACAGCGCGTCCCCCGTACTTCCCCCGTGCCACCGGGTTTCCCCGGCGTCCCCCGTACTTCCCCCGTTCCGCCGAGTTTCCCCGGCGTCCCCCGTACTTCCCCCGTGCTCCCCCCGTGGAGCGTGGAGCCCCGTTCCCCCGTGGCTCCCCCGTGGAGCCCTGTTCCCCCGGGCTCCCCCTGCCACGTCGGGGAGGCCGTACCGTTCCGCCGCCCCGTGTCGGCGGTTCCGGTGCCGGCTTCCCCTCCGTGGTCTCCACTTTCCCGTCTGCGCAGGTCGCGGCCCATCCGCGTACCTACTCATCTCGCCTTCTGAGTACGTGTACTCAGGGCTGGGTGCTCATCCTCAGGAACGGCCGCTACCGGCCTCGGCACCGGCCCCGCCCGTGCCCTGATGGCCGCTCACCCGCCCCTGCAGGAGCCGGGAGAGCGCCGCGTGCACGTCGTCGAGCGACCGGTCCGGCTGGAAGGACTGCCAGTCCAGCGCTGCCACCAGCACCATTCCGAACAGCGCGGAGGCCGTCAGCGGGATGTCGATCTCCTCGCTCAGCTCGCCGCCGGCCACCGCGTCACGGATGACGTCGGCGACCACGGAGACGGCCCGTTCCCGCACCATCATCAGCGTGGAGTTCCACGTCCGGTTCGTGCGCCACAGCTCGGCCACGTAGAGCTGGGTGAGCGCCGGGTACTGCGAGATGAAGTACAGCCCCGCGTGGATCATCCCGTCCAGCGCGTCGACCCGGGAGCCGCCCCGCTCCGCCACCTCGTCGGCGGCGTTCTGGAGCGAGGCGGCCAGCATCTCCACACCGTGCCGGAGCAGCTCTTCGAAGAGCACGTTCTTGCTCGCGAAGTTGTAGTAGACCGTGCCCTTCGCGACACCCGCCCGTTCGGCGATCTCGTCCACCGTGGTGGAGGAGAAACCCTGTTCGGCGATGAGCGTCACCGCGGCCTCGAAGAGCTTGCGCCGGGTCGCCTCGCGACGCGTGTGGGAGCTGTCCATGGAGGCGATTGTGCCCCCTGCGGTGTGCCTGCTCACAAGCTGAGCTCCGGGTGCAGGTCCTTCATCCGTACGACCTGCCGGCCGCGCGCGGTCCACGTGGTGAGCGCGAGCGCGCCCACGGTGAAGAGCGCCAGCACGATGCTGCCCTGCCACACGGGTGTCAGGTCACCGCCCGTGATGAGGCGGCGCAGGCCCCCGACGATGTACGTCATCGGCAGGTACGGGTGCAGCGCGTTGAAGAAGCCGGGGCTGGTCTGCACCGGGTACGTGCCGCCCGCCGAGGTGAGCTGGAGCATCAGCAGCGCCAGCACCAGGATCCGGCCCGCGGCGCCGAATTGCGCGTTCAGCCACTGCACGATCGCCGCGAAGCAGGCCGTGGCCAGTACCAGGAACCCGATCGTGCCCGCCGCGTTCACCATCTCCAGGCCCAGCCCGAAGTGGAGCACGGACATCAGGGCGGCGATCTGCAGCACCCCGATGGCGAACACCGGGAGCCAGCCGGACACCGCGGTCCGCAGGGCGCTCGCGCCGGCCGCCAGCGCCCTCCGGTTCAGCGGCTGGATCAGCATGTAGGCGACCATCGCGCCGACCCACAGGGAGAGCGGGATGAAGTACGGGGCGAAGCCCGTCCCGTAGTTGGGCGCCTTGTGCGCCGAGCCCGAGGCGAGCTGCACCGGGTCGGACATCGCACCCGTACGGGCGTCCCGCTGGTCCTTGTCGTAGTCCGGGATCTGCTTGACGCCGTCGTGCAGTCCGCCGGCCAGCTTCGCCGAGCCGTCGGACAGCTTGAACATGCCGCCGTTCAGGGTCTCGGCGCCGTTCTTCAGCTTGCCCACGCCCTCGTCGAGGTCGCCGGCGCCGGTCTGCAGCCGGCCCATACCGGTGTCCAGGTCGGTGCCGCCCTTCTTGGCGGTGCCGGTCCCCTTGTGCAGGTCGCCCGCTCCGGTGGCCAGCTTGTCGGCGCCCGTGGCGACCGCGTGCGCGCCCTTGTTGAGGTCGTTGACCTGCTTGACGGCCGTGTCCAGGTCCTGGCCGAGCGTGGGGCCGTGTTCGGCCAGCGTGCTCGCGAGCCGGTGCACCTGGTCCAGGTCCTTGCCCAGCTGGGCCAGGTTCTTCTCGTTCTGGACCAGGCCGCTGACCTCCTCGGCCTTGTCGGCCGCGGCATCGGACTTGTCCCGCATGTCCTTGAGTTCGGTGCAGGACGGGTCGCGGTCGGTCAGCGCGCTCTCGCAGCGCAGCTTGTAGAAGGCCGCGACCTGGTTGGCCAGCCCCCGGGAGGCCGTGGCCCCGTCCGAGGCGGCCTTCGGCAGCCTGTCGAGGTTGTCCTTGATGGCCTGCGAGCCGTCGGCCACCAGACGCGCGGCGTCGCCGATCTCCTTGCCGTGCGCGTGCACGAAGGGACCCACGGCCTTGTTGGCCTCGTTCACCTTGTCGGCGAGCTTCTGGGTGCCGTCGGCCACCTGGCCCGCGCCCTTGGAGACCTGGCCGGCCCCCGTGTCCAGCTTGCCCGCCCCGGAGTCGAGGTCCTTCAGGCCGTTCGCCAGGTCGTGGCTGCCCTTCTTGGCGGTGTCGATCCCGTCGGCCAGGTCGCTGCTGCCCTTCTTGGCGGTGCCCAGGCCGTCCTTCAGGTCACCGGTGCCCTTCTTGGCCTCCCCGATGCCGCCCTTCAGTTGGGAGGCGCCGTCGGCCGCCTTCTGGGTGGCGTCGTGCAGATCGGAGAACGACACGAAGATCTTGTCCAGGAAGCCGCGCGAGGACTTCGCGGACGCCGCGGCGCGCACCTCGGAGAAGACCGTCTTGGAGATCTGCCCGACGATGTAGTTGTTGGCGTCGTTCGTACGGACCTTCAGCTCGCCGGCCTCCGGGTGGTCGCCCGAGCTGGACGCGATCGACGTGCTGAAGTCGGCGGGAACGGTCAGCGAGAGGTAGTACGTGCCCGACTCGACCCCCTTGGCCGCGTCGGCGGCGCTCACGGGGTGCCAGTCGAAGGTGTCGCTGTCCTCGAGGCCCTTGACGAGGTCGTCGCCGGCGTTGATCTGCTCGCCCTTCGCCGAGGCGCCCCGGTCGGTGTTGACCAGCGCGACCGGGATCTTGTCCAGGCGCGAGTACGGGTCCCAGAAGGACCACAGGTAGAGCGCCCCGTAGAGCAGCGGCAGCAACAGGAGGGCCACCAGCGCGGCGCGCGGCAGCTTCCCCCTGCCGAACCGCTTCAGCTCAAGCGCGGCCAGCTTCGGCGAGCGCATCCGCCGCCCCCTCCTCGTTCTTGATGTTCTTCTCGGTGCCCGCTTCCGGGGCCGCTTCGGCCTCCGGCTCAGGTCCGTCTTCCGCGGCCGCTTCGGCCTCCGGCTTCGCTGCCGGCGAGCCGGACTCGGTCTTCTGCTCCGGCTCCGGCCGCGGCTTCTCCGGGCGGCGCGCCGTGGAGACCACGAGGGCGTCCTCGGGCGCCTGGCTGCACACCGCCAGTACCGTCGTCCCGGCAGCGGCTAGCTTGCGCAGCAGCGCCCACGCCTGCGCGCGCTCCTCGTCCGACAGCTTCATGTCGGTGTCGTCCACGGCAAGCAGCCGCGGCGAGCCGATGAGCGCCAGCGCGACCGACAGCCGCAGCGCCTCCAGCCGCTCCAGGTCCCGTACGGACGTCCGTACGCCCTTGGGCAGCGTCTCCGGGTCCAGCCCGGCGGCCTCCAGCGCGGCATCGATCCGGCCCCGGGCCTCGGCGCGGCGCTCACGGCGCGGGCGCAGCAGGGCGCGTACCGGGCTGCCGAAGCGGCGCTGCAGCAGGGCGCGCTCGTGCAGGTGCTCGGCGACCGTGAAGGCCGGGTCGAGCTCGGCGACACCGGGCACGTGGGCCAGCGCCGTGACCGCCCGTACGGCGGCCATCTTCTTGGGCAGCGACAGACCGCCCACCCGGGCCTTGCCCGCGGCCGTCTTCATGCGTCCGGTGAGCGCGAGCAGCAGACATGTGCGGCCGGAGCCGGACGGCCCCTCGATCGCGATCAGCGCGCCGGGCTCGGCCGTGATGTCGACGTCCTGGAACGCCCAGCCGCGAGGTCCCTTGACTCCGAGTCCCTGGGCCTTGACCGCCGCCCCGTGCGGGGTGCTGTCCACGTTCCCTCCCTCTTGAACTGACCAGTCAGTGCAAAAAGTATGCCGCATGGTGCCCGGGTGGGCGCAAGTCGGCCTGAAGTGAGGCCGGCGTGATCTGGACTACAGCTCGATTACCGGGCGAAAGTCCAGGTCAGGCCGATTGTCAGTGGTGTGCCTCACGATGGGTTGTGCGGTTCCGAGCCGTTATGCGACGACAGGAGGTTCGTCATGGCAACTCGTCCCACTGGGGCTGGTTCCGCTGCGTACGGTCCCCCGAGCGATGTTCATCCCGTCCTGCGCCGGACGGCCGCCCCGCCCGCCGCCCTCGACCTGCTGGCCAAGGCCCAGCGCGGCCTGGAGGAGGCGGCGTCCCTGGAAGCTCCCAACGAGCGCTTCGCGACGGCTCACCTCGCCGCCCTGCGCGCCGCCGCCGCGGTGCTGGCCGTACGGGGCCGGCCCGAGCCGACGCTCCGCCGCCGGCAGCGCATCCGCAGCGCCTGGGAGGTGCTGCCCGAGGTCGCGCCCGAATTATCGGAGTGGAGCGCCCTGTTCGCCGCCGGTGCCGAGCGCCGGGCCCGCGCCGAAGCGGGCATACCCGGGGCGGCCGGCCCCCGGGAGGCCGATGACCTCCTGCGCGCCGCCGCCCACTTCCTCCGCCTCGTCGAGCGCCTGCTGGCCCTCCAGCCACTGCTCCCGCCACCTCGGACACGTGCCGGGTGACGGGCGGAAGCGTGGCGGACGGAAGCGTGGCGGACGGCGGCCGGAAAATCGGCGGCCGGGTGGTGGGCCGCGCCCGGAAGTGATGGCGGCGCGCGTTCCGGCGGGGTTCGCCCGGGAAATCCCGGGGCGCATTCCGCGTCGTCTCATTCCCGGCCCGCTGCCTTCGGTCCGCTCTCCGCCCGTCTCTTCCGAGATTCCCCGGCATTCCGCGGAGTTCCCGCCCGGCCGGTTTTTCCGACGACCCGGCGGCACTTCGGCGTCCGCCCTTTTCCTCCGGGAGGGCGCGAAGGGGAATTCCCTCCGAGGCACCTCTGAGCCACCTCGAAGTGCCCCGGAGAACGCCCGGGGCGCACTGCCCGTAGGCGGCCGGAACCCGTGTCCGGCACCGGCCCGGACCGGCCGCCGGGTGTGGTTCGGCCATGCGCGGGCGTGGCGGAGGGCGCGCGACCCCATAGGGTGGGAGGCGCCTATCAGTACATGCCCCCGCGAGGAGCCACCCGCCGTGTCTGACCCGCTGCGCCCGCGCGCATCCCTTCGTACCGCCGTGGTCTGGGAGGTCCTGAAGGACGCCCTGGAGCGCCGGGCCAAGGCCGCCGGGCGTGACGCCCTGGACGTCCTGGACACCGGCGGCGGCACCGGCAACTTCGCCGTGCCCGTCGCCCGGCTCGGTCACCGCGTCACCGTGGTCGACCCCAGCCCCAACGCGCTGTTCGCCCTGGAGCGCCGGGCGGCCGAGGAGGGCGTGGCCGACCGGGTACGCGCCGTCCAGGGCGACGCGCACGGCCTCTTCGAGGTCGTCGAGCGCAGCGGCTACGACGCGGTCCTCTGCCACGGCGTACTGGAGTACGTCGACGACCCGGCCGAGGGCGTCCGCAACGCCGTGGCGGCGCTCCGTCCCGCCGGCACGCTGAGCCTGCTCGCCGCGGGTCTGGGCGGCGCCGTGCTGGCGCGCGCCCTCGCCGGCCACTTCACCGAGGCGCAGCGCGCCCTGAGCGACCCCGCGGGCCGCTGGGGCGACGGCGACCCGGTGCCCCGCCGCTTCACCGCCGAGCAGCTCACCGAGCTGGTGACCCGTACCGGTCTCGCGGTCGGCGCGGTGCACGGCGTGCGGGTCTTCGCCGACCTGGTCCCCGGCGTGCTCGTGGACACCGAGCCCGGCGCCATGGAGGCGCTGCTGAAGCTCGAGGCCGCGGCCGCCGAGCTCCCCTCTTTCCACTCCGTCGCCACCCAGCTGCACGTCCTCGCCGAGCGCGGCTGACGGGCCGCTGCCCCTACCGCAGCCGGGCGCGCGCCGCGAGGCGAACCCCGACTGCCGGGTGCAGTCGGCCACAGGGCCCCCGATCAGCCGCTTCGCCCCGTATGATCGGAGGTACCACGTCCGGCATGGCGGGAGGGCGGATGGGGAATGCAGGGTGCATCACCACCGGCCACCATGGTGGCGCGGACAGTGAATTGGCGTAGAGGGGCGGGTTTCACGGGGGCGATTCCCTGCCTATCCTGAAAGGGTCGCACCCGGTCGCCCCCCGCGACCGACGAGTAGGAGGACTCCGTGCCGCTCTCGGAGCACGAGCAGCGCATGCTCGAGCAAATGGAGCGAGCGCTGTACGCCGAAGATCCCAAGTTCGCGACAGCGCTTGAGGGAAGCGGGCTGCGTACGTACACCCGGCGACGGGTCTACCAAGCGGTCGCGGGCTTCCTGGTAGGTATCGCGCTCCTCATGGCCGGAATGGTCGCGCAGCAGATCTGGATCAGCGTGGTGGGCTTCCTCGTGATGCTCGGCTGCGCGGTCCTGGCCGTCACGAGCTGGCGCAAGGCGCCCAAGCCGGGCGAGCAGCAGGCCGGAGCGGGGGCCGCCCGAGGCGGCGGAGGCGGAGCGTCACGCCGTACGTCCCGGCCACGGCGCTCGATGATGGACCGCATCGAAGAACGCTGGCAGCGCCGCAGGGACGAACAGGGCCACTGACACGCGGCCACTGATACGGGCACTGAGCCCCGCCTCTACGTCTCCTGGCCCTTTCGACGTCTGAGGCTTCCGAGATCTGAGAGTGGTGTGGGCCGGCCCCGGTTTCCGGGACCGGCCCACACCACTCACTCATGTCGGGGCACCCTCCGGCGGCAGCCCGGCAGCCCGGCAGTCCGGCCGGCCCCCGGATCAGCGGGCCGCCGACCGGCCCGGTATCGCCGTGCGGAGCCGGTCCAGGGCGGCCGAGGCGCGGGCCGAAGCGGTCCACAGCAGGCGGACGGCGGAGCGCGGGGCCAGTACGGCGCGCAGCCGCTGCCGCCGGGAGGCCGCGTCGCGCAGCCCGGTCCGTACTCGCCGCACCTCGTCGGCCAGGCCGGGCACGGCCTGCGGATGCGGGGCGTAGAGCGCCTGCTCCACCGAGCCGGCCACCCGGTGGGCCGCCTCCGCGGCCGGTCCCGTCAGCTCTCCGACCCGTACGATCCGCTCGGCCGCCTTGCGCGGGGTCAGCGCGTCGTCCGGGACGATGCCGTAGTCCCAGCCCGAATCCACCAGCTCCCGCCAGGGCCCGAGGACACCCGCCGCGGGGCCCCGGCTGCGGGCGCCCGGGCCCCGGTTCCTGGGCCGGGCGGCGCCGAGGCGGCGGGCGCGGGTCCGTATCCGCCAGAGCAGCGGGACCGCCGGCAGCAGCAGGACCAGCAGGGCGACGAGCACCCCGGCCGCGACCGTCCCCGGCGCCGGACCGTCGTCGGCCGGGCCGCCGCCGGACTGCGAGGGCAGCGCCCCGCACTCGGCGACCCGCCGCTGGTCCGGCGGGCAGCTCCCGCCGTCCGCCGACGGCTCGGACGGCGGCGCCGCGGTGCGGCCGGGCAGTGGCTCGGCCCGGCCGGGGTCGTCCTCGTCCGGCGCGTCCGCGGAGATCGTGTAGTCCGGCACGCTGCCCCGGCTCGGCGTCGGCTCGAAGCGCGTCCAGCCGATGCCTTCGAAGTACAGCTCGGGCCAGGCGTGCGCGTCCTTCAGGCCGACCGAGTACGAGCCGTCGGCGCGCTTGCCGCCCGGCGTGAAGCCGACCGCCACCCGGGCCGGAATGCCGAGCGTGCGGGCCATCGCCGCCATCGAGAAGGAGAAGTGGACGCAGAAGCCCTCCTTCTGCTTCAGGAAGCGCGCGATCGCCTGTGTGCCGCTGCCCGCCCGGACCTCGGTGTTGTACGTGAAGCCGCCGTTCAGCGCGAACCAGTCCTGGAGCCGGACCGCCTTCGCGTACGCCGAGCGGGCGCCCCGCGTCACCTGCCGTGCCGTCCGCTGGACCACCGGGGGCAGCGAGTCCGGCACCCGGGTGTACTCGCGCCGCAGGGCGCGGCGCGGCGGCGGCGCCTCGGCGAGCTGCCGGGCCGTCGGGCGCACGATCAGGCTCTCGACCTGGTAACGGACCCCGCGGGTGTTCTGTCCCCGGTCGCCGACGAGGGTGCGGCCCTCGGGCTCGAAGCGCCAGCGGCCCGGGATGTCGACCCGGGAGGCGGGATAGGGCATCGGCAGCCAGTTCTGGGCGTACCACTTCGCCGTGGAGACCGAGGTGTTCACCGCGGTGGTGTCCACGTCGGGCGCGAGGCCCGGGGGATCGGGCAGCCGGTCCGGCACGTCCACGACCGTGCGCTGCGACGGCTTCCAGGCCGCCCCGTCGAACTGGTCGAGCGCGACGATCCGCAGATACAGGTCGCGGGTGTCGGGGGTCGTCGTGCGGTAGTTCAGCACCTCCTGGTCCTCGGGCTGGTTGAGGCTGTTCTGCAGGGACACCAGGGGGTTCACCGCGGAGATCGTGCCGCCGTCGGCCCCGGCACGGCCGCGGCCGCTCATGTCCAGCAGCCCGCCGCCGAGCGTGGGCAGCGCGGCCGGGACGACCAGGGCGATGCCTAGGGCGAGGGCGCCGATCCGGCGGCCCGTGCGCACCGGGGCCGGCGCGGGCCCGCCGGCAGCGGTGAACCCGGTGCCCCCGGTGGCGTACGGGCGGCCCGCTGTCGTCGGCCCGCCGCCGAACACCCGGCCCCACCGGGACAGCCGGTCCCGGCCCTCGGCGAGCAGCAGCAACAGATAGCCGGCCGCGGCGAGCAGGAACCACAGCCAGCCCGCACCGCCCTTGGACAGCCCGGCGGCGACGGAGTACAGCGCGAGCAGCGGCAGGCCGGCGGGGGCGGCGCTGCGATACGTCACCGCGAGCGCGTCCACGATCAGGCCGATCACCAGCACGCCGCCGACCAGCAGCAGCCGGATGCCCGTGGTGACCGGGGCCGGGATGGCGTACCGGCCGACGTCGTCGGCGCCCTCCTGGAGGAGCTGGCCGAACTCCCGGAAGGCGTCGGGGCCCGGCAGCAGCCCGGCGACGGCCTGGCCGCGGGTGAACATCAGCGTGAGCAGCACGAGCCCGGCCAGGGCCTGCGCGGCGACGGTCAGGGGGCGGGCCAGCGGGACCCGGCGGGCCAGCGCGCCGACCGTGGTCACCAGCCCTAGCAGGATCGCCGCCTGGAACATCCAGCCGATCGGCTCCACCAGCGGCAGCAGCGCGCAGGCGGCGCTGAGCGTCGCCACCAGCGCGCAGACCGCGAGCCGCGCCCGGCCGCTCATCGCTCCGCCCCCGCTCGCCCGGAGGCGGGGCCACCGGGCGGCATCCCGCCGCGCGCGGCCGTCCGCCGGGTGCGCGCGGTGTCGGCGAGCCGCCACAGGGCGGGCAGGCTGTCCTGCGGCCGCACCGCGAGGGCCGTCCAGCCGGCGTCGTCGAGCAGCCGCAGGCGGTCGGCCAGGAGGAGCGGGCCGGGCGCCGCACCGGACTGCGGGGGCGCCGCGGCACCGCTCCAGGTGTCGCCGTCCAGGACGAAGGCGACAGCGGAGCCGCTGCGCCGGCGCATTCGCGCCGCCAGCGCGGTCTGCTCCTCGTCCAGCTCGCCGAGGAACGCGATCAGCAGCCCTTCGTTGCCCCCGCGCAGGACGTCGTGCGCCCGGGACAGGCCGGGCTCCTCGGAGTGGTCGACGACGGCCAGCGTGTCCAGGAGCAGGCCCGCGGCGTCGGCCGAGGCGCCGCCGCCGGAGAAGCCACCGGCGCCGTCCGGGCCCGGCACGGAACTGCCGGTGTCGGTCAGCAGGCGTACGGAGAAGCCGCGCTCCAGGAGATGCAGCGCGACGGACGCGGCACCGGCGACCGCCCATTCGAACGGGGAGTCCGGTCCGGAGCCCTGGTACGCCGCGCTCCGGGTGTCCAGCAGGATCGTGCAGCGGGCCTGCTGGGGCTGCTCCTCGCGGCGGACCATCAGCTCGCCGTAGCGCGCGGTGGAGCGCCAGTGCACCCGGCGCAGGTCGTCGCCGTGGCGGTACCCGCGCGGGATCACGTCGTCGTCGCCGGCCAGCGCGAGGGCCCGGTGGCGTCCGTCGCCGTATCCCGACGCCTCGCCGGCCAGCCGGACCGGGGGCAGCGGCTCGACCCGGGGGACGACCGTCAGGGTGTCGTGCGTGCTGAAGGAGCGGGTGAGCTCGCACATGCCGAACGGGTCGGACAGGCGGAGCTGCAGCGGCCCGAGGGGGTAACGGCCGCGCAGGTCCGAGCGGACGCGGTAGGACACGTCGCGGCGGCCGCCCGCCTCGACCCGGTCCAGGACGAAGCGCGGCCGCGGCCCGAGGACGTACGGCACCCGGTCCTGGAGCATCAGCACGCCGGTGGGCAGCCGCGAGACGTTCTCGACGCGCAGCCGGACCCGGGTCTCGGCCGCGGCGGACACCCGCGCGGGGGAGAGGCTGCGGCTGCCCGCGACCCGATAGCGGGTGCGGTACAGCACGGCCACGCAGACCAGGGGGAGCGAGGCCAGCAGCAGCCCGACCCGGAGCAGGTCGGCCTGGCCCAGGACGTACGAGCAGATCGCGGCGGCGACGCCGGCCGCCAGGAAGGACCGCCCGCGCGTCGTCAGCCCGCCGAGCGCGGCCCGCAGCCCGCCGGCCTCCGGCAGGCCCGCGGCCGGAAAACCGCCGCTCCCCGGCGCCCCGGGCTCGCCGTACTCCCGGCCGGCCGCCGCCGGTGCCTCGACGCCCCCGCCCCCGCCCCGCATCAGTAGCTCCGGGAGGCCGGCGGCCACTGCGCCGAGGGATCGGGGACCGGGGTGTGATGCAGGATCTCCAGGACCACCTGCTCGGCCGAGCGGCGGTTGAGCTGGGCCTGGGCGGTGGGCAGCAGGCGGTGCGCGAGGACCGCGCCGGCCAGCGACTGGAGGTCGTCCGGGAGGACGTACTCCCGGCCGGCGAGGGCCGCCGCGGCCTTGGCGGCCCGCAGCAGATGGAGCGTCGCGCGGGGGGAGGCGCCGAGGCGCAGGTCGGGGTGGTTGCGTGTGGCGGCGACCAGCTCGACGGCGTATCTGCGCACCGGGTCGGCGACGTGGACCGTGCGCACCGCCTCGACCAGCTTCACGATGTCGTGGGCGTGCGCGACCGGCTGGATGTCGTCCAGCGGCGACTTTCCGCCGTGCACGTCCAGCATCTGCAGCTCGGCCTCGGCGCTGGGATAGCCGATCGAGACGCGCGCCATGAAGCGGTCGCGCTGGGCCTCGGGGAGGGGGTACGTGCCCTCCATCTCCAGGGGATTCTGGGTGGCGACCACCATGAAGGGGCTCGGCAGCGCATACGTCTGCCCGTCCATGGTGACCTGGCGCTCTTCCATGGACTCCAGGAGCGCGGACTGGGTCTTGGGGGAGGCGCGGTTGATCTCGTCACCAATGACGATCTGGGCGAAGATCGCGCCCGGCTTGAACTCGAAGTCGCGCTGCCGCTGGTCGAAGACGCTCACGCCGGTGATGTCCGAGGGCAGCAGGTCGGGGGTGAACTGGATGCGCCGCACCGAGCAGTCGACGGACCGGGCGAGGGCCTTGGCGAGCATGGTCTTGCCGACGCCCGGCACGTCCTCGATGAGGAGGTGGCCCTCGGCGAGCAGCACGGTCAGCGCCAGGCGTACGACCTCGGGCTTGCCCTCGATCACGCCCTCCACCGACCGGCGGACGCGCTCGGCTGTGGTGGTCAGATCGCTGAGGCTCGCTCGCTCGTCATAGGTCGTCACCCGGCCCTCCTCGGCCCTGCCCCGCGCTCACGAAAAGCGGGGGTTCCCCAATTCAGGGCCGACGCCTCTTTCCCGGTCCGGCCCACCCCGATCGCGCGCCGTCCCCGGCCGGGCCGGAAACGACGTCACCTATGCATTCTTGCCGCCCGCGCGGCTTCGCGTCATGGGCTGTGGATAACTCGGAAGGGTGCGCACCGGTCACCGGGAGGGACGGCGGCCGGAACAAACGCTCGCCGGCACGTCGTCGACGTACCGGCGAACAGGGGAGGGTGCGGGGGTTTTTCGCGTCAGTCCTGCGGGTCGATCTCGCGCAGCAGACCCGTCTTCACGTCGAAGACAAAACCGCGCACGTCGTCCGTGTGGAGCAGGAACGGCGACGTACGGACGCGCTGCATCGACTGGCGTACATCGGCATCCACGTCCTTGAAGGACTCCACCGCCCAGTTCGGGCGCTCGCCGACCTCGTCGGCCAGCTCGTTGCGGAAGTCCTCGGTCAGGGTCTGCATGCCGCAGCCCGAGTGATGGATGAGGACCACCGAACGGGTGCCCAGCGCACGCTGGCTGATGGTCAGTGAGCGGATGACGTCATCGGTGATCACGCCGCCCGCGTTGCGGAGGGTGTGCAGGTCACCGACCTTGAGGCCGAGCGCCTCGGGGAGGTTGAGCCGGGCGTCCATGCAGGTCACCACGGTGACCTTCTGGGCCGGACGGGCGTCCATGCCGGCTTCGGCTTCGGTATAGGCCGTGGCGTATCGGGCGTTGGCCTCGACGATGCGATCGGTGACGGAGTCGCCTGAAGGGGCGGCTGCGGGGTCATCGGACGGGGACAGTGCCTGCGACGCGGATATCGACATAGCCATAAAAGTAATCGCTGTGGCGCCGGAGCATCGCTTGTGAGGACGGGCATAGCGGATCAACGGACCTGTCTGTGAGGTAACCCACAGGAACGGGTGGGCGTTGCCCCGTACGAGTGAAATCAATGATCGACAACGCCCGGGAGGGCGCGGCCCGGAGGCGTCCGGCGGCCGCGCGGGGACGCGCCCGACCAGTTGGTTGACCGAAGGGATGAGTGGACTAAAGTGACGCGAAGTGGGAGGCGTGAGACTCTCCTTGGATCCCGAATCCCGCGCGCGGGGAACCGCACGTGCGGTTCGGTCTCCTCCCGCTCCACCGGCCATCCGACGTCACTTCCCCGTCGGCGGACGGCCGCTTCCCCTTCAGAGCGGGCGGGGACCAAACAGTACGTGCGGCCTCCGTCGGCCAACGGCAGGTGGGCACCTTCCCCGAGGGGGCGGTATCCGCCGCCCTCCTCATCGGAAGGCGCATGAGCAGCAGCAATACCCGCCACGTCCCCGTCATGCTCCAGCGCTGTCTGGACATGCTCGCCCCGGCGCTCGCCGAGCCCGGTGCGGTCGTCGTCGACTGCACGCTCGGTCTGGGGGGACACAGCGAGGCGCTGCTGTCGACATTCCCCGCCGCGCGCCTGATCGGCCTGGACCGCGACACCTCAGCGCTGAAGCTCGCGGGGGAGCGGCTGGCGCCCTACGGGGACCGCGCGACCCTCGTGCACGCCGTGTACGACGAGCTGCCGGACGTCCTGGAGCGGCTGGGCGTGCCGCGCGTCCAGGGAGTCCTGTTCGACCTGGGCGTCTCCTCGATGCAGCTCGACGAGGCCGACCGCGGCTTCGCCTACGCCCAGGACGCCCCGCTGGACATGCGGATGGACCAGACGACCGGGATGAGCGCGGCCGAGGTCCTCAACAGCTACGCGCCGGGCGAGCTCGTCCGGATCCTGCGGGCCTACGGCGAGGAGAAGCAGGCCAAGCGGATCGTCTCGGCGATCGTGCGGGAGCGTGAGAAGGAGCCGTTCACGAACAGCGCGCGGCTGGTCGAGCTGATCCGGGACGCGCTGCCGCAGGCCGCCAAGCGCACGGGCGGCAACCCCGCGAAGCGCACGTTCCAGGCGCTGCGCATCGAGGTCAACGGCGAGCTGTCGGTGCTGGAGCGCGCCGTACCGAACGCCGTGCAGGCGCTGGCCGTCGGCGGCCGGATCGCCGTCCTCTCGTACCACTCGCTCGAAGACCGGCTGGTCAAGCAGGTGTTCGCGGCGGGCGCCGCCAACACGGCACCGCCCGGGCTGCCGGTCGTACCGGAGCAGTACCAGCCGCGGCTGAAGCTGCTCACCCGTGGCGCCGAGCTGCCCACGGAAGAGGAGATCGCGGAGAACCGCAGGGCGGCGCCCGCCCGGCTGCGCGGCGCCGAACGCATCCGGGAGGACAACGCGTGACCGGTTCCGGGCGGCTTCGCGGTACGGGGGGCGGGCGGCTGGCCGCCCTGGTCCCCTCCGGTACGAGCACGGCGGCGCGCACGCCGTTCGTGCTGCTGGTCGTGGTGCTGCTCGGATCCGGCCTGATCACGCTGCTGCTGCTGAACTCCGCGCTCAACCAGGGCTCCTTCGAGCTGAGCAGGCTGGAGAAGCAGACCACGGAACTGACGGACGAACAGCAGGCGCTCCAGCAGGACGTGGACGGTTACTCGGCGCCCGGCTCCCTGGAGAAGCGGGCCCGCGGCCTCGGCATGGTGCCCGGCGGCAACCCGGCCTTCCTGGGCCCGGACGGCACGGTGCGCGGCGCGCCCAGCGAGGCCACGGGGCAGCCCGCGGTGATGCAGGCGCCGCAGAGCCGCCCGCCGGCCCTCTCCGGGACGCACACGCCGTCCGGAAGCCCGCGCGCCACCGCCTCCCCGCAGCCCTCCCCGACGGCCGCCGGCGGGTGACCTCGTGACGCACGACGCCGCGCCCGCGGACGCATCGCCCGCAGACCGGACGGAGACGGAGGGGGAGCAGTGAGCGAACCGAGGGACCCCAGGGACCCCGAGAACCGGCGCGACCCGAAGGCCCGGCGCGGCCCCGCCCGCCCGGGCACCCCCGGGCGCCGCGTGCCGCGCCCCTCCCAGGGCGGCGCGTCGCCCCGGGGCGAGGGCCGCCCGCAGCGCCCGTCCGCCGCCAAGCGGCCCGCTGACGCCCGCCGTGACCCGAAGCGAGCACCCTCCGCGAATCGTTCCTCCGCCCAGCGCCCGGCCGCCGCTCCGAAGAACCCGGGCGCCGCCTCGAAGCGCGCCGCCGCCGCACCGAAGCGCCCGGCAGCCGCACAGAAGCGCGCGCCCCGGCCGCCGCGCCCCCGTACCCCCACACCGGCCCCCCTCCGCCTCGGCAACCCCCGCCCCCGGCTCCGCCTGGTGGCCGTCGCGCTGACGCTGGTCATGCTGGTCTTCGCGGTACGGCTCTTCCAGGTGCAGGCGGTGAACGCCGACGTGTACGCGGCCAAGGCCAACGTCAACCGGTACGTGCCGGTCACGCTCGCCGCAGAGCGCGGCGCGATCACCGACCGGGACGGCGTGGACCTGGCCACCACCGTGGACGCGTACGACATCACCGCCGACCCGAGCCTGCTGGCGCCCGACAAGATCAAGATCGACGACGCGCCCCAGAAGGCGGCCGCGCTGCTCGCGCCGATCCTCGGCGAGGACCAGAAGGAACTGGCCGAAAAGCTCTCCAAGTCCGGCTCCCGCTACGTCCTGCTCTCACGCCGCCAGAGCCCCCAGGTCTGGAAGCAGATCAAGGACCTGCGGAGCGCGCTGGACGCCAAGGCGCAGGCCGCGCCCAAGAGCGACCCGCGGCCCAACGTCCTGCTCGGCATCTTCGCCGACGAGCACAGCAAGCGGGTGTACCCGAACAAGGAGCTGGCCTCCGGGGTGCTCGGGTTCATGAACTCCGAGGGCAAGGGCGCGGGCGGCCTCGAAGCGAGCCTGGAGAAGAAGCTCGCGGGCAAGGCCGGCAAGCTCGTCTACGCCCAGTCCGGGGGACGTCGGGTGCCCACCGCCGACACCCAGGAGCACCCCGCGGTGCCCGGTACGGACGTCGAGCTGACCCTCGACCGGGACATCCAGTGGGCGGCCCAGGAGGCCATCACCAAGCAGGTCGAGAAGTCCAAGGCGGACCGCGGCTACGTCGTCGTCCAGGACACGAAGACCGGCGAGATCCTGGCGCTCGCCAACGCCCCCGCGTTCGACCCGAACGACATCACGCGGTCGGATGCCGACGCGCTCGGGAACGCCGCGCTGAGCGACGCTTTCGAGCCAGGTTCGACCAGCAAGCTGATGTCGCTGGCGGCCGTGCTGGAGGAGGGCGCCGCGACGCCGTCCACGCACGTCACCGTCCCGAACCGGCTGCACCGCGGCGACCGGCTCTTCGCCGACGACATCGACCACCCCACCTGGCACCTGACGCTGAACGGCGTGCTCGCAAAGTCCAGCAACATCGGCACCATCCTGTCGGTCGAACAGCTCGGCAAGACCCAGCGCGAGGCGAACCAGGTGCTCCACTCGTACCTGCGCAAGTTCGGCATCGGGCAGCCGACCGGGCTGGGCTTCCCGGGCGAGACCCCCGGCATTCTGGCCAAGCCCCAGGACTGGAGCACCTCGCAGCAGTACACGATCCCCTTCGGGCAGGGCCTCTCGCTCAACGCCGTGCAGGCCGCCTCCGTGTACTCCACCATCGCCAACGGCGGCGAGCGGATCGCGCCCACGCTCGTCCGCGGCACGAAGGGCCCCGACGGCCGGTACGTCGCCGCGCCGAAGCCCGAGAAGACCCGCGTGGTGAGCCCGAAGACCGCGAAGACGCTCGCCCGGATGCTCGAATCCGTGGTCGACGACCAGGAGGGCACCGGCACCGCCGCGAAGATCCCCGGCTACCGGGTCGGCGGCAAGACCGGCACCTCCAACCGGGTGGATCCGAAGACCGGCCGCTACCACGGCTACACGGCCTCCTTCGCGGGCTTCGCGCCCGCCGACAAGCCCCGCATCACCGTCTACTGCGCCGTACAGAATCCGACCAGCGGAAGCTACTTCGGCGGCCAGGTCTGCGGGCCGATCTACAAGCAGGTCATGCAGTTCGCGCTGAAGTCGCTCCAGGTGCCGCCGACCGGTGCCGAGGCACCACGACTCCCGGTCAGCTTCAAGCCGGGCGAATGAGGTGATTCGTGATGACCATCACTTCCGACGCAGGGAACCGCCCACCGTCGCGTCCCTCGCTTCGCCGTGAGGCCCATGGGCCCGGTACGCTCACCGCCGTGTCACATGCTGATCAGTCCCCCAATGCCCAGCAGGACGGCCCCGGCAAACACCCCGGCCCGCCCCGCCCCGAGCACGTCCGCGCCATCCCGCTGGCGGATCTGGCGCACCAGCTTGGCACGGCCGTGCCGACGGCGGAGGCCGCGGTCACCGGCATCACGCACGACTCCCGCGCCGTACGCCCCGGTGACATCTACGCCGCGCTGCCCGGCGCCCGCTTCCACGGCGCCGACTTCGCCGCACAGGCCGTCGAGCTGGGCGCCGCCGCGATCCTGACCGACCCCGGAGGCACCGAACGGGCCGCCGCGACGGGCCTGCCGGTCCTCACGGTCGACAACCCGCGGGCCCGGGTGGGCGCACTGGCGGTGTCGATCTACGGCGACCCGGGCGCGGAGCTGCTGCAG
The DNA here is from genome assembly GCF_000720485.1 of Streptomyces ochraceiscleroticus. GTDB lineage: Bacteria > Actinomycetota > Actinomycetes > Streptomycetales > Streptomycetaceae > Streptomyces > Streptomyces ochraceiscleroticus. The sequence goes on from NZ_JOAX01000011.1 coordinate 106,222, forward strand.
ATCGGCATCACGGGCACGTCGGGCAAGACGACGACCGCGTACCTGATCGACGGCGGACTCCGGGCCGCGGCCGAGAAGGCCGGCGGGGGACTGACCGGTCTGATCGGTACCGTCGAGTCCCGCATCGGCGACGAGCGGCTGAAGTCCGAGCGGACCACACCCGAAGCCACCGACCTGCAGGCGCTCTTCGCGGTGATGCGCGAGCGCGGCGTCCGGTCGGTCGCCATGGAGGTCTCCAGCCACGCCCTGGTACTGGGCCGGGTCGACGGCTGCGTGTTCGACGTGGCGGTCTTCAACAACCTCAGCCCGGAACACATGGAGTTCCACACGGGCATGGAGGACTACTTCCAGGCCAAGGCGCAGCTCTTCACCAAGGCCCGCTCCCGGCTGGGCGTGGTGAACTTCGACGACGAGTACGGCCGCCGGCTCATCGAGGGCGAGTCCGAGGTGCCGGTCACCTCGTTCTCCGCCGAGGGCCACCCGGACGCCCACTGGCGCGCCGCCGACGTCGAGGTCGGCACGCTGGGCTCGACGTTCACCGTGCACGGCCCGGACGGCGTGACCGTACGCGCCGCGTCGCCGATCGCCGGCCCCTTCAACGTCGCCAACGCGCTCGCCGCCATCACGGCCCTCGTGGTGGCCGGCGTCGACCCGCAGACCGCCGCCGACGGCGTGGCCGCCGTGCCCGGCGTCCCGGGCCGGCTGGAGCGGGTGGACGCGGGCCAGGACTACCTCGCGGTGGTCGACTACGCGCACAAGACGGACGCTGTCGAATCGGTCCTGCGCGCGCTGCGCAAGGTCACCGAGGGCAAGATCCACGCCGTACTGGGCTGCGGCGGCGACCGCGACCGCACCAAGCGCATGCCGATGGGCGCCGCGATCGCCCGGCTCGCCGACACCGCGGTGCTCACCAGCGACAACCCACGTTCCGAGGACCCCCTCGCGATCCTCGCCACCATGCTCGCGGGCGCCGCCGACGTGCCGTCCCACGAGCGCGGCACGGTACTGGTCGAGGAGGACCGCGCCGCGGCCATCGCCGCCGCGGTCGCCCGCGCGGAGCCCGGCGACACTGTCATCGTCGCCGGCAAGGGCCATGAGCAGGGCCAGGACATCGCCGGAGTGGTTCGCCCCTTCGACGACCGCCAGGTGCTGCGCGAGGCCATCGAGAGCTCACTGAAGTTGCAGCAGCAGCACGACCACCAGGGATGACACACCGCCATGCGCGCACAACCCCCATCTCGGCATCTCCAGCCCCCGGCCGGAGGTGACCTGTGATCTCCCTGTCCCTCGCCGAGATCGCCGGCATCGTCGGCGGGCGGCCGCACGACATACCGGACGGCTCGGTCCTGGTCACCGGCCCCGTCGTCATCGACTCGCGGGCCGTGACCGACGGCGCGCTGTTCGCCGCGTTCGCCGGTGAGCGGGTCGACGGGCACGACTACGCCGAGCAGGCCGTGCGGTCGGGCGCGGCGGCCGTACTGGCCACGCGTCCCGTCGGCGTGCCCGCGATAGTGGTCGACGACGTGGTGGCCGCGCTCGGCGCGCTGGCCCGCGAGGTCGTCCGGCGTACCGGCGCGGACGTCGTCGCGCTGACCGGTTCGGCGGGCAAGACCAGCACCAAGGACCTCATCGCGCAGTTGCTGCAGCGCAGCGGCCCGACGGTGTGGCCCGAGGGCAACCTCAACAACGAGATCGGCCTGCCGCTGACCGCGCTGCGGGCCGAGTCCGGCACCCGCCACCTCGTCCTGGAGATGGGCGCGCGCGGCGTCGGCCACATCCGCTACCTCACAGAGCTGACCCCGCCCCGCATCGGGCTCGTCCTGAACGTCGGCAGCGCGCACATCGGCGAGTTCGGCGGCCGCGAGAAGATCGCCGAGGCCAAGGGCGAGCTGGTCGAGTCGCTGCCCGACGCGAGCGAGGGCGGCATCGCGATCCTCAACGCCGATGACTCGTACGTACGTGCGATGGCGTCGCGTACCAAGGCCCGCACCGTCTTCTTCGGCGAGTCCGCCGACGCCGACGTGCGTGCCGAGGATGTCCGGCTCACCGACGACGGTCGCCCCGCCTTCACGCTTCACACACCCTCCGGGTGCAGCGCCGTGATCCTGCGGCTGTACGGTGAGCACCACGTGTCGAACGCGCTCGCCGCGGCCGCCGTCGCCCATGAGTCGGGCATGCCCGCAGACGAGATCGCGTCCGCGCTCTCCGAGGCAGGCACGCTCTCCCGCTGGCGCATGGAGGTCACCGAGCGCGCGGACGGCGTGACGGTCGTCAACGACGCCTACAACGCGAACCCCGAGTCGATGCGGGCTGCGCTGCGCGCACTCGTGTCGATGGGCAAGGGGCGGCGTACGTGGGCGGTGCTCGGTCAGATGGCCGAGCTCGGCGAGGAGTCACTCGCCGAGCACGACGCGGTCGGACGGCTCGCCGTCCGGCTCAACGTCAGCAAGCTCGTGGCAGTCGGGGGCAGGGAAGCGGCCTGGCTGCAAATGGGCGCTTATAACGAGGGTTCGTGGGGTGAGGAGTCGGTGCACGTGTCCGACGCACGGGCGGCGGTCGACCTGCTGCGCAGTGAGCTGCAGCCGGGAGACGTGGTGCTGGTGAAGGCGTCCAGGTCGGAGGGGCTGGAGCGGGTCGCGGCCGCATTGCTGGACGATGCGGCAGGCAACGGTGCGCAGGGCGGGGCCGCCACCCGATGAACACGATGAAGCAGATCCTCTTCTCCGGAATGATCGGGCTCTTCCTGACCTTGATCGGCACGCCGCTGCTGATCAAGCTGCTGGCCAAAAAGGGCTACGGGCAGTTCATCCGCGACGACGGACCGCGGGACCACCACAGCAAGCGCGGTACGCCCACCATGGGCGGCATCGCGTTCATCCTGGCCACGATCATCGCGTACGCGCTGACCAAGGTGATCACGAGCAGCGACCCCACCTTCTCCGGTGTGCTGGTGCTGTTCCTGATGGCCGGCATGGGCCTGGTGGGCTTCCTCGACGACTACATCAAGATCGTCAAGCAGCGGTCGCTGGGTCTGCGGGCCAAGGCCAAGATGGCGGGCCAGCTCATCGTCGGCATCGCCTTCGCTGTGCTGTCCCTGCAGTTCGCCGACCTGCGCGGACAGACCCCGGCCTCGGACCGGCTCTCCTTCACCCAGGACTTCGGCTGGCAGATCGGCCCCGTGATCTTCGTGATCTGGGCGCTGTTCATGATCCTGGCGATGTCCAACGGCGTGAACCTCACCGACGGCCTGGACGGCCTGGCCACCGGCGCCTCGGTGATGGTCTTCGGCGCGTACACCTTCATCGGCATATGGCAGTACCAGGAGTCCTGCGCCAACCAGATCACCGCGGGCCCCGGCTGCTACGAAGTGCGTGACCCGCTCGACCTCGCGGTCGTGGCCTCCGCCCTGATGGGTGCCTGCTTCGGCTTCCTGTGGTGGAACACCTCGCCCGCCAAGATCTTCATGGGGGACACCGGCTCGCTCGCCCTCGGCGGCGCGCTCGCGGGCCTCGCGATCTGCTCCCGTACGGAGCTGCTGCTCGCCATCCTCGGCGGCCTCTTCGTGCTGATCACCATGTCGGTGGTGATCCAGGTCGGGTCCTTCCGGCTCACCGGCAAGCGCGTGTTCCGGATGGCGCCACTCCAGCACCACTTCGAACTGAAGGGGTGGTCCGAAGTCCTTGTCGTGGTCCGGTTCTGGATCATCCAGGGCATGTGCGTGATCGTCGCGCTCGGCATCTTCTACGGCGGCTGGCAGGCAGCCAAGTGAGCGCGCAGGACTTCACCGGCCAGGTGATCACCGTCGCCGGCCTGGGCGTGAGCGGCATCAGCGCCGCGCGCGCCCTGGCCGGGCTCGGCGCGACCGTCATCGTCGTGGACGGCGGCGACGGCGAGAAGCAGCGGGCCACGGCGGCGGAGCTGGAGGCGGCGGGCATTTCCGTACGCCTCGGGGACGGCGAGACGCTGCCCGAGGGGACCGACCTGGTCGTCACCTCACCCGGCTGGAAGCCGAGCAGCCCGCTCTTCGCGGCCGCCGCCGAGGCGGGCGTGGACGTCATCGGGGACGTGGAGGTCGCCTGGCGGCTCCGCGGCCCCGACGCCGCACCGTGGCTCGCGATCACCGGCACCAACGGCAAGACGACCACCACGCAGATGCTGGCGTCGATCCTGGCCGCCGAGGGGCTGCGCACCGCGGCCGTCGGCAACATCGGGACCCCCATCATCGACGTGGTGCTCTCCGGCGAGTACGACGTGCTCGCCGTCGAGCTCTCCAGCTACCAGCTCCACTGGGCGCCCTCGCTGCGCGCCCACTCCGCGGCTGTGCTGAACCTCGCGCCCGACCACCTCGACTGGCACGGCTCCATGGAGGCCTACGCCGCCGACAAGGGCCGGATCTACGAGGGCAACACCGTCGCCTGCGTCTACAACGTGGCCGACAAGGCCACCGAGGACCTGGTCCGTGAGGCGGATGTCGAGGAGGGCTGCCGCGCGATCGGCTTCACCCTCGGCACGCCGGGACCCGGCCAGGTGGGCGTCGTCGAGGGCATCCTCGTCGACCGCGCGTTCGTCGAGAACCGGCAGAAGCAGGCCCAGGAGCTGGCCGAGGTCTCCGACGTGAACCCGCCCGCTCCGCACAACATCGCCAACGCCCTCGCGGCCGCGGCGCTGGCCCGCGCGTTCGGCGTGCAGCCCGCCTCCGTACGCGACGGCCTCCGCGCCTTCCACCCGGACGCGCACCGCATCCAGCACGTCGCGGACGTCGACGGGATCGCGTACATCGACGACTCCAAGGCGACCAACACCCACGCCGCCGAGGCGTCGTTGGCCGCGTACGAGCACATCGTGTGGATCGCCGGCGGCCTCGCCAAGGGCGCGACGTTCGACGAGCTCGTCCAGAAGTCGGCGGGGCACCTCCGCGGTGCCGTCCTGATCGGCAAGGACCGGGCCCTGATCGCCGAAGCGCTCGCGCGACACGCCCCGGATGTGCCCGTTGTCGACCTCGACCGGACCGACACTGGGGCGATGTCCGAGGCCGTACGGGAAGCCGCGCGGCTCGCCCGGCCGGGCGATACGGTCCTGTTGGCACCGGCCTGCGCCTCGATGGACATGTACCTGAACTACAACAAGCGGGGCGACGCCTTCGCCGACGCGGTCCGCGAGCTGGCCGCGCAGGACCAGTAGACCCACCCGTCCGTCCCCGCCCGCGTCGTGGACGTGCGGCGCAGCGCATCTGTGGAGGGACGAGGATGACGGCCCGACCGGCGAAGGAGGCACCGCCGAGCCCACCGCGTCCGCTGCGCCCGGTACGGCGGACGCCGCCGGGCCCCCGGATGCCGCGCCCCGGCGACCCCACGGGCCCGCGGCGCCTGTACCACCGGGCGAAGCGGGCCTGGGACCGGCCGCTGACGGCGTACTACCTCGTGCTCGGCGGCAGCCTGCTGATCATGGTGCTCGGGCTGGTCATGGTCTACTCCGCCTCGCAGATCAAGGCGCTGCAGTCCGGGCTGTCGCCCACGTACTTCTTCCGCAAGCAGCTGCTCGCCGCGGCGCTCGGCGGCGGGCTGATGGTGCTGGCGACCAAGCTGCCCGTCCGGGCGCACCGGGCGCTGGCGTACCCGCTGATCGCCGGCTCCGTCTTCCTGATGTGCCTGGTCCAGGTGCCGGGGATAGGCGTCGCGGTCAACGGCAACCAGAACTGGATCTCGCTCGGCGGGCCCTTCCAGCTCCAGCCCAGCGAGTTCGGCAAGCTGGCGCTGGTCCTGTGGGGCGCCGACCTGCTCGCGCGCAAGCAGGAGCGGCGGCTGCTGACACAGTGGAAGCATTTGCTCGTACCGCTGATTCCGGCCGCTTTCCTGCTGCTCGGGCTCATCATGCTCGGCGGCGACATGGGCACCGCGATCATTCTCACGGCCATCCTCTTCGGACTGCTGTGGCTGGCGGGGGCGCCCACCCGGCTGTTCGTCGGGGTGCTGGCAGCGGCCGGCGTCATCGGCGCGCTCCTCATCAAGACGAGCGCCAACCGGATGTCCCGGCTCGCGTGCATCGGCGCGACCGACCCCGGCCCGGGTGACCAGTGCTGGCAGGCCGTGCACGGGATATACGCCCTCGCGTCCGGCGGATTCTTCGGATCCGGTCTCGGCGCGAGTATGGAAAAATGGGGTGAACTCCCTGAGCCACACACCGACTTCATCTTCGCCATCACCGGGGAGGAACTGGGACTGGCGGGGACGCTGTCGGTACTCGCCCTCTTCGCGGCTCTAGGCTATGCGGGTATCCGCGTGGCCGGACGCACGGAGGATCCCTTCGTACGGTACGCCGCGGGTGGCGTGACCACCTGGATCACGGCCCAGGCCGTGGTCAACATCGGTGCGGTGCTCGGCCTGCTGCCGATCGCCGGTGTCCCGCTCCCGCTGTTCTCCTACGGAGGCTCCGCCCTGCTGCCGACGATGTTCGCCGTCGGACTCCTGATCGCCTTCGCGCGTGACGAGCCCGCGGCGCGGGCGGCGCTGGCCATGCGGCAGCCGGTATTCGCGAGAATGCCGGCTGGGGTGAGACGGAAGACGATGAGACGGCGCGTCAAGAAGCTGCCGTCCGGAGAGCGGTGAATTTCGGTGCATGTCGTACTCGCCGGTGGGGGGACCGCCGGCCACATCGAGCCCGCGCTCGCCCTCGCGGACGCCCTGCGCAGGCAGGACCCGACCGTGGGCATCACGGCCCTGGGCACGGAGCGCGGACTGGAGACCCGGCTGGTACCGGAGCGCGGCTATGAACTGGGGCTGATCCCGGCCGTTCCGCTGCCGCGCAAGCCCACCCCCGAGCTGATCACCGTCCCCGGGCGGCTGCGCGGCACGATCAAGGCCGCCGAGCAGATCCTGGAGCGCACGAAGGCGGACTGCGTCGTCGGCTTCGGCGGTTACGTGGCGCTGCCCGGCTACCTGGCCGCCAAGCGGCTCGGCGTGCCGATCGTCGTGCACGAGGCCAACGCCCGGCCGGGTCTGGCCAACAAGATCGGCTCGCGCTACGCCAAGTTCGTCGCCGTCTCCACCCCCGACAGCAAGCTGCGCGACGCCCGTTACGTCGGCATCCCGCTGCGCCGCACGATCGCGACCCTGGACCGGGCGGCGGTACGCGCCGAGGCGCGCGCCGCCTTCGGCCTGGACCCGAACCTGCCGACGCTGCTGGTCTCCGGCGGCTCGCAGGGCGCCCGCCGGCTGAACGAGGTCATCCAGGCCGCCGTGCCGAGCTTCCAGCGCGCCGGCATCCAGGTGCTGCACGCGGTCGGCCCGAAGAACGAACTGCCGCAGGTCGACAACATGCCCGGGATGCCGCCGTACGTCCCGGTACCGTACGTGGACCGGATGGACCTCGCGTACGCCGCGGCCGACATGATGCTCTGCCGCGCGGGCGCGATGACCGTCGCCGAGCTGTCCGCCGTCGGGCTGCCCGCCGCGTACGTCCCGCTGCCCATCGGCAACGGCGAGCAGCGGCTGAACGCCCAGCCGGTGGTCAACGCCGGCGGCGGCCTGCTGGTCGACGACGCGCAGCTGTCCCCCGAGTGGGTGCAGGGCAACGTCCTGCCGGTGCTCTCGGACCCGCACCGGCTGTACGAGATGTCCCGCGCGGCCGCCGAGTTCGGCCGCAGAGACGCCGACGAACTCCTCGTCGGCATGGTCTACGAAGCAATCGCCTCCCGCCGGGGCTGACGCATCGGCGAGTGAGCCGAAGGGGCGCGCCGGAGGTGAACCGAGCCAGGAAAAGGAGCGCGCGTGGCCGGACCGAGCACCGCCCGCCGTGGTGAGCAGCAACGAGTGCCGGCCGGCCCGCCCGCCGACTCCGAGGGACCGGAGGAGCGGTTCCGGCCGCGGTGGCTGCGGCTGCCGCGGCCGGGGGCGCGCCTCCCCGGCCGCCCGCGCCGCCGCACGCTCATCGTCGCCACCGTCCTCATAGCGCTGCTGGTCGGCTTTGGTACCTGGGCGCTGTACGGCTCGGACTGGCTCCGCGCGGAGCAGGTACAGGTGCGCGGCACCGACGTCCTGACGGTGCGTGAGGTGAAGGCCGCGGCGGAGGTGCCCCTGGGCGCGCCGCTCGCCTCCGTGGACACCGACGGTATCGCCGCCCGGCTGGCCGACCGGCTCCGCCGCATCAAGTCGGTCGAAGTGGAGCGCTCGTGGCCGGACACCATCTCCCTGAACGTGACGGAGCGCCAGCCCGTCCTGGTCGTCCAAAAGGGCGGAAAGTTCCGTGAAGTGGACGACCGGGGCGTACGCTTCGCCACCGTCGGTATCGCGCCGCGCGATGTACCCCGGCTGGAAATGGACGCGGCCGATTCGCCGAGCCTGCGCCGTTTCGGTATCCCTGCTCTGAACCGCGCGGCGGTGAAGGTCGCCACCGCGCTTCCCGATACGGTCGGCAAGGACGTGCGCGTCATCCGCGTACGTTCGTACGACTCCATCACCCTGGAGCTGACCGGCGGACGCCGGGTCGAGTGGGGCAGCGAGGAACACGGCACGGAAAAGGCCAAGGTACTCCGCGCGCTGCTGAAAGCGGCGCGTGATGCGCGCCACTTCGACGTCAGCGTCCCCAGTGCGCCCGCCGCGTCCGGGAGTTGACGTACGTACGCGCAGGCCAGCACCCTGGATGGCTACCACTACGGGTGATCACATAGGGTGAAAAGAAAAACGGGAGGTTCGGCGTGTTCGTTGAACGTGCGCCGCTTGTCGACTTAGTGTCTCGTTCCAAAGAACCCAGGGAACACAGGCACTGGTAACCCTAAACTTCAACGTTAGGGTTCGGGTCGGCAATACGGACCGTCCCATCGGCATCAGTCGTTGTCCACAGCACATGTGAGGCACCGACACGTAACTCGAGGCGAGAGGCCTTCGACGTGGCAGCACCGCAGAACTACCTCGCAGTCATCAAGGTCGTCGGCATCGGCGGCGGTGGCGTGAACGCCATCAACCGGATGATCGAGGTCGGGCTCAAGGGCGTCGAGTTCATCGCGATCAACACCGATGCGCAGGCGTTGCTGATGAGCGACGCCGACGTCAAGCTCGACGTCGGCCGTGAAATGACGCGTGGCCTCGGCGCCGGCGCAAACCCGGACGTGGGCCGCAAGGCGGCCGAAGACCACCGCGAGGAGATCGAGGAGGTCCTCAAGGGGGCCGACATGGTCTTCGTGACCGCGGGTGAGGGCGGCGGCACCGGTACGGGCGGCGCGCCCGTGGTCGCCAACATCGCGCGCTCGCTGGGCGCCCTGACGATCGGTGTGGTCACCCGGCCGTTCACCTTCGAGGGCCGCCGCCGCGCCAACCAGGCCGAGGACGGCATCGCGCAGCTGCGCGAAGAGGTCGACACGCTCATCGTCATCCCCAATGACCGGCTGCTGTCCATCTCGGACCGCCAGGTGAGCGTTCTTGACGCCTTCAAGTCGGCCGACCAGGTGCTGCTGTCCGGTGTCCAGGGCATCACCGACCTGATCACCACCCCGGGTCTGATCAACCTCGACTTCGCCGACGTGAAGTCCGTGATGTCCGAGGCGGGCTCGGCCCTCATGGGCATCGGCTCCGCGCGCGGCGACGACCGCGCGGTGGCCGCCGCGGAAATGGCCATCTCCTCGCCGCTTCTGGAGGCGTCCATCGACGGCGCCCGCGGTGTGCTGCTGTCCATCTCCGGCGGCTCCGACCTCGGTCTCTTCGAGATCAACGAGGCGGCCCAGCTCGTCAGCGAGGCGGCTCACCCCGAGGCGAACATCATCTTCGGCGCGGTCATCGACGACGCGCTGGGCGACGAGGTCCGCGTGACGGTCATCGCCGCAGGCTTCGACGGCGGTCAGCCGCCGGCCCGCCGCGAGAACGTCATCAGCTCGTCCTCCTCCGGCAAGCGCGAGGAGCCGGCCGCTCCGGCGAGCCGTCCGGCCGCGCCCCCGGAGCCCCGCCCGGCCTTCGGCGGCCTCGGCTCCGTCCCGGTGCGGGACGAGGAGCCGGCCCCGGTCGAGCCGGCGCCGGTCAGCGAGGCCCCGGCCCCGCCCCCGATCGCCCCGCAGGTTCCCCCGGCCCGTCCGTACACGGACAGCACGGCCGAGGAGCTGGACGTCCCGGACTTCCTGAAGTAGCCGAAGACACGCAGTGATAGGGCAGCAGCACGATGTGCTGACGAATGATGCGAGCGGCGCGCGCTTTGCCTTCACCGACCGGTGGGGCGGGGTGAGCGCCGCTCCGTATGCCGAGCTCAATCTCGGCGGCGCCGTGGGCGACGACCCACAGGCGGTACGGACCAATCGCGAGCTGGCGGCCAAGTCCCTCGGACTGGATCCGGCCGATGTGGTCTGGATGAACCAGGTGCACGGACGCGACGTGGCGGTCGTGGACGGGCCGTGGCGGGACGGGACCGAGGTGCCCTGCGTGGACGCGGTGGTGACGGCCCGTCGGGGTCTCGCCCTCGCCGTCCTCACCGCCGACTGCACCCCCGTCCTCCTGGCCGACCCGGTCGCCGGGGTCGCGGGCGCCGCGCACGCCGGACGTCCCGGGCTGGTGGCCGGGGTCGTACCGGCCACGGTCGAGGCGATGACCGCCCTCGGGGCCGACCCCGAGCGGATCGTCGCGTACACCGGCCCCGCGGTCTGCGGGCGCTGTTACGAGGTGCCGGAGGCGATGCGCGCCGAGGTCGCCGCCGCGGTGCCCGAGGCCCACGCGACCACCGGCTGGGGAACCCCGGCGGTGGACGTGGTGGCCGGGGTGGCCGCCCAACTCGCCCGGTGCGGCGTGCGGGTGCGTGAACATTCCCACATCTGCACGCTGGAATCGGCGGACCATTTCTCGTACCGGCGCGACCGCACAACGGGGCGGCTCGCGAGTTATGTATGGCTGGACGGCTGAGCTGTGACGGACCGTAGAACGGAACTGGCCGAGAACCTGGCCCGGGTGGAGGACCGTATCTCCACCGCTTGTGCCAAAGCCGGTCGTAATCGCGATGATGTGACCCTGATTGTGGTCACAAAGACCTATCCGGCGAGCGATGTCCGTATCCTTTCGGAATTGGGCATCCGGCACGTCGCGGAGAACCGCGACCAGGACGCGGCGCCCAAGGCGGCCGCTTGCTCGGATTTGCCGCTTACTTGGCATTTCGTCGGCCAATTGCAGACAAATAAAGTCCGGTCTGTGGCCAGTTACGCGGATATCGTGCAGTCCGTGGACCGGGTCAAGCTCGTCACCGCGCTCTCCAAGGAGGCCGTACGTGCCGGGCGCGAGCTGGACTGCCTGATCCAGGTGGCACTTGACGCCGAGTCGGGGGAGCGCGGCGACCGCGGCGGCGTCGGTCCGGACGGGGTGGCGGCGCTGGCCGACGCGGTGGCGGCGGCCGACGGGCTGCGGCTGGGCGGCCTGATGACGGTCGCTCCGCTGGCAGGGCAGTACGCGGGCCGGCCGCGGGCGGCTTTCGACCGGCTGACGGAAATCGCATCCGGCCTGCGGGCGGGTCATCCTGCTGCGAAAATGGTCTCGGCAGGAATGAGTTCGGATCTCGAGGACGCGGTGGCCGCCGGTGCGACACATGTACGCGTGGGCACTGCGGTACTCGGAGTCCGACCACGGCTCGGGTAACGTCGCGAAGCAAGTCGGACCACAGCACAAAATATGGTCATTACCGTCAAAAGACGGGCAGGCCGAGTGGATCCAAGGCGACCGGTGACGGAGCCGATCCACCACAGAGCGGAGGACGCAGAGAATGGCCGGCGCGATGCGCAAGATGGCGGTCTACCTCGGCCTCGTGGAGGACGATGGGTACGACGGCCGGGGCTTCGACCCCGACGACGACTTCGAGCCCGAACTCGACCCGGAGCCCGAGCCCGAGAGGCGGCAACAGCACCAGCCGCCCACGGAGTCACGCCCCGAACGGGACGAACCGGCACGAGTCGTATCGCCGCCGGCGCAGCGCGAGTCTCCGCCAGTGGGTACGGAAAACGGACGACCCGCCCGAATCGCCCCCGTGGCGTCCATCACACCCGAACGTCCGAATCTGGAGAAGAACGCACCGGTGATCATGCCCAAGGTTGTGTCCGAGCGGGAGCCGTACCGCATCACCACACTGCACCCCCGGACCTACAACGAAGCCCGTACCATCGGGGAACACTTCCGTGAGGGCACTCCGGTGATCATGAATCTGACGGAGATGGACGACACGGACGCGAAGCGACTTGTCGACTTTGCGGCCGGGTTGGTGTTCGGTTTGCACGGGAGCATCGAGCGGGTGACACAGAAGGTGTTCCTGCTGTCTCCTGCTAACGTCGATGTCACGGCGGAGGACAAGGCCCGTATCGCAGAGGGCGGGTTCTTCAACCAGAGCTGAGACGCAACACCGGGCACACCGAGGCCGTAGGGCCGGCACAGGCAAGGGGAGAGGGAAGCGCGAGATGGGCATCGCACTGCAGGTGATCTATATCGCGCTGTACTGCTTCCTCATTGTGTTGATCTTCCGGCTGGTGATGGACTACGTGTTCCAGTTCGCCCGTTCATGGCAACCCGGCAAGGCGATGGTGGTCGTACTGGAGGCCACTTACACTGTCACTGATCCGCCACTCAAGCTTCTGCGGCGTGTCATACCGCCGCTGCGTCTCGGGGGCGTGGCGCTCGACCTGTCCTTCTTCGTACTGATGATCATCGTCTACATCCTGATCACCGTCGTGAGGCCGTGAGCCGGCTGTGAACGATACGGTCTTGCCGATTGCCGACGACTACGTTGAGGTGAAGAAGAGATGCCGTTGACCCCCGAGGACGTGCGGAACAAGCAGTTCACGACCGTCCGCCTCCGAGAAGGCTATGACGAGGACGAGGTCGATGCCTTCCTCGATGAGGTCGAAGCAGAACTGACCCGTCTGCTCCGGGAGAACGAGGACCTGCGCGCCAAGCTGGCCGCCGCCACTCGTGCTGCCGCCCAGAGCCAGCAGCAGCAGGGGATGCGCAAGCAGCAGGAGCAGCAGGACGGCCCGCCGCAGCAGCAGCGGCCCGGTGCCCCCGTGCCCGCCGCCATATCAGGTCCGCAGCCGGTCCCGCCCGGCCAGCAGCAGGGGATGGGTGGCCCGCCCCAGCTGCCCGGCGGTGCACCGCAGCTGCCCGCAGGTCCCGGTGGCCACGGTCCCGGTCCGCAGGGCCCGCACGGCGGCCAGATGGGCCCCGGCGGTCCCATGGGCGGCCCGATGGGTGGTCCGCAGGGCGGCCCGCAGCTTCCGCAGCCGGGCCAGGGCGGCCCGGGCGGTGACAGCGCCGCGCGCGTGCTGTCGCTGGCGCAGCAGACCGCAGACCAGGCGATCGCGGAGGCCCGTTCCGAGGCCAACAAGATCGTCGGCGAGGCGCGCAGCCGCGCCGAGGGCCTGGAGCGGGACGCCCGCGCCAAGGCCGACGCGCTGGAGCGGGACGCGCAGGAGAAGCACCGCGTCGCGATGGGCTCCCTGGAGTCCGCCCGCGCCACGCTGGAGCGCAAGGTCGAGGACCTGCGAGGCTTCGAGCGCGAGTACCGCACGCGACTGAAGTCGTACCTGGAGAGCCAGCTCCGTCAGCTGGAGAACCAGTCCGACGAGTCGCTCGCCCCGCCGCGGACCCCGGCTGCGGCCTCGCTGCCGGCGTCCCCGTCGATGGCGTCGGCCGGTGCCGGCTCCATGGGCGGCGGCTCCAGCCACACCATGGGCGGCAACCAGTCCATGGGCGGCCACGGCGGTTCGAACGGCAGCAGCGCCCCGTCGTACGGCGGTCAGCAGCAGATGTCGCCGGCCATGACCCAGCCGATGGCGCCGGTCCGGCCGCAGGGCCAGCAGCAGATGCAGCAGGCTCCGTCGCCGATGCGTGGCTTCCTCATCGACGAGGACGACAGCTGAGGCGGCTGACGCTGGCGCGTCGCACTTAGTCGGCAATCAGGGCCGGGCCCCTGGGGATCTCCCCGGGGGCCCGGCCCTTTTCGCCTTCGGCGTGGACCGACGTTTTCGCCTTCGGCGTGGGCCGATGATCGCCGTGGGCGGTCAGGTCGACGGCGGGCTGCACCACCGTCGTGGTTGGTCGCGCAGTTCCCCGCGCCCCTGGTGCGCCGAGGCCCCCGGTTCGCTCGAACCGGGGGCCTCGGTGTGTTGTGCGTACGGAGCGGTGTCCGTTGGCGTTACGCCTTCCGGAGGCGGAACGTCAGCGACAGCGGCTCGTCCGTGAAGGGCTCGCCGTACGTGTCGTCCCCGTCACCCGTCGTGAAGTCCGTCGCCAGGACCTCGTCGGAGATCAGGGCCGCGTGGTCGGTCAGCGCCGTACGGACCTCCTCGTCCGCCGAGCTCCAGCGCAGCGCGATCCGGTCCGCGACGTCCAGGCCGCTGTTCTTGCGGGCCTCCTGGATGAGGCGGATGGCGTCGCGGGCGAGGCCCGCGCGGCGCAGCTCCGGGGTGATCTCCAGGTCCAGTGCGACAGTCGCGCCCGAGTCGGAGGCGACCGACCAGCCCTCGCGCGGGGTCTCGGTGATGATCACCTCGTCCGGCGCCAGGCTGACCGTCTCGCCGTCGACCTCGACCGAGGCCGTGCCCTCGCGCAGCGCCAGCGACAGCGCCGCCGCGTCCGCGTGGGCGATGGCCTTGGCGACCGCCTGGACGCCCTTGCCGAACCGCTTGCCCAGGGCACGGAAATTGGCCTTGGCCGTGGTGTCGACCAGCGAGCCGCCCACCTCGGAGAGCGAGGCCAGGGAGGAGACGTTCAGCTCCTCGGTGATCTGGGTGCGCAGCTCGTCACCGAGCGTCTCGAACCCGGCCGCCGCGACCAGCGCGCGGGACAGCGGCTGGCGGGTCTTCACACCGGACTCGGCACGCGTGGCGCGGCCCAGCTCGACCAGCCGGCGGACCAGGACCATCTGCGCGGAGAGCGTCGGATCGATCGCCGAGGTGTCCGCCACCGGCCAGGAGGACAGGTGCACGGAGTCCGGCGCGTCCGGGCTGACCGGGACGACCAGGTCCTGCCAGACCCGCTCGGTGATGAACGGGGTGAGCGGCGCCATCAGGCGGGTGACCGTCTCGATGACCTCGTGGAGGGTGCGCAGCGCGGCCGCGTCACCCTGCCAGAAGCGGCGGCGGGACCGGCGCACGTACCAGTTCGAGAGGTCGTCGACGAAGGCGGAGAGCGCCTTGCCCGCGCGCTGGGTGTCGTACGACTCCAGCGCCGTGGTGACCTCCTCGACCAGGGAGTTCAGCTCGCTGAGGAGCCAGCGGTCCAGGACCGGGCGGTCGGCCGGCGCCGGGTCGGACGCGCTCGGCGCCCAGCCGGCCGTCCGCGCGTACAGCGCCTGGAAGGCGACGGTGTTCCAGTACGTCAGGAGCGTCTTGCGGACGACCTCCTGGATCGTGCCGTGACCGACGCGGCGCGCCGCCCACGGGGAGCCGCCGGCCGCCATGAACCAGCGCACCGCGTCCGCGCCGTGCTGGTCCATCAGCGGGATCGGCTGCAGGATGTTGCCCAGGTGCTTGGACATCTTCCGGCCGTCCTCGGCCAGGATGTGGCCGAGGCAGACGACGTTCTCGTACGACGACTTGTCGAAGACGAGCGTGCCGACGGCCATCAGCGTGTAGAACCAGCCGCGGGTCTGGTCGATGGCCTCGGAGATGAACTGCGCCGGGTACCGCTTCTCGAAGAGGTCCTTGTTGCGGTACGGGTAGCCCCACTGCGCGAACGGCATCGAACCCGAGTCGTACCAGGCGTCGATGACCTCGGGGACGCGCACGGCCTCCGCCGAGCAGCCCTCGTGGGAGCAGGTGAAGGTGATGTCGTCGATGTACGGGCGGTGCGGGTCCAGGCCCGTCTGGTCGGTGCCCGTCAGCTCCGTCAGCTCCGCGAGCGAGCCGACGCAGGTGAGGTGGTTCTCCTCGCAGCGCCAGATGGGCAGCGGGGTGCCCCAGTAGCGGTTGCGGGACAGCGCCCAGTCGATGTTGTTGTTCAGCCAGTCGCCGAAGCGGCCGTGCTTGACCGACTCCGGGAACCAGTTGGTGTTCTCGTTCTCGCGGAGCAGGGCGTCCTTGACGGCCGTGGTGCGGATGTACCAGGACGGCTGGGCGTAGTACAGCAGCGCCGTGTGGCAGCGCCAGCAGTGCGGGTAGCTGTGCTCGTACGCGAGGTGGCGGAACATCAGGCCGCGCGCGTCCAGGTCGGCGACCAGCGCCTCGTCGGCCTTCTTGAAGAACTGCCCGCCGACCAGGGCGAGGTCCTCCTCGAAGGTGCCGTCGGGGCGGACCGGGTTCACGACCGGCAGGCCGTAGCCCTTGCAGGTCTTGAGGTCGTCCTCACCGAAGGCGGGCGCCTGGTGGACCAGGCCCGTGCCGTCCTCGGTGGTGACGTACTCGGCGTTGACGACGAAGTTCGCGCCTTCGAGCTCGACCAGGTCGAACGGGCGCTGGTACGCCCAGCGCTCCATCTCGCGGCCGGTGAAGCGCTGCCCCGTGGTCGTCCAGTCCTCGCCCAGCGCCTTCTCGACCAGCGGCTCGGCGACGACCAGCTTCTCGTTGCCGTCCGTGGCGACGACGTAGGTGACGTCCGGGTGCGCGGCGACCGCGGTGTTGGAGACCAGCGTCCAGGGCGTGGTCGTCCAGATCAGCAGCGCCGCCTCGCCGGCCAGCGGGCCGGAGGTCAGCGGGAGGCGGACGTAGACCGAGGGGTCGACGACCGTCTCGTACCCCTGGGCCAGCTCGTGGTCCGAGAGGCCCGTGCCACAGCGGGGGCACCAGGGGGCGACGCGGTGGTCCTGGACCAGCAGGCCCTTCTTGAAGATCTCCTTCAGCGACCACCACACCGACTCGATGTAGTCGGAGTCCATCGTGCGGTACGGGGCATCGAGGTCGGTCCAGTAGCCCATACGCGTGGTGAGCTCGGCGAAGGCGTCCGTGTGGCGGGTCACCGACTCGCGGCACTTGGCGTTGAACTCGGCGATGCCGTACGCCTCGATGTCCTTCTTGCCGTTGAAGCCCAGCTCCTTCTCCACGGCCAGCTCGACCGGGAGGCCGTGGCAGTCCCAGCCGGCCTTGCGGCCGACGTGGTAGCCCTGCATGGTGCGGAAGCGGGGGAAGACGTCCTTGAAGACGCGGGCCTCGATGTGGTGCGCGCCCGGCATGCCGTTCGCCGTCGGCGGGCCCTCGTAGAACACCCACTCCGGGCGTCCCTCGGACTGCTCGAGAGTGCGCGCGAAGACCTTCTGCTCCTGCCAGAAGTCGAGCACGGCATGCTCGAGGGCGGGCAGGTCCACCTGCGCGGGCACCTGGTTGTACTGGGGTGTGGGACTCATCGGGGGCTTCCTCCGGCGGACACCGCTTGCGTTCTCCGACCGGAGGGACGAGAGCTGCTGCTCCCGCGGTACCACCCTCCTTGGCCGAGAAGGAACTCCTCGGCCCCCTCATTGGGGTCGCGATGCCGGGTCTAATGGCACCCAGGGGCTTCCTGGGGCGTTCTTCCGGCGGCTCCGGGGTGATCTTCACGTCGCGCACACCCCCGGGCTCCCACCGTCCCCGGGTCGCTCTTGGCTGCGTGCGGCGCTACTCGTCCCATCCACGCCTTTCGCTCCGCCCAGTGTACGGGGCGCGGGACGGGACGGCCGCCCGCTTTTCCGTGCTGCGCCGACCGGGGTACCGGCGGCGGGAAGCTTGACCCGAATGCCGATACGCAACGCGACGGAATGCGGCAGGCGTACGAAGGAGCCGCCGCGCCCCTGATGGGCTGCCGGATCGCGGCCGGATTACCGGGCGGGGAGCGGGGCACAACGGTTGCAGACCGGGCTCCCGTGCGGGGAGACCGGACGGTGGAGGGCGGTGCGTCCCGTTGCCGCGTGCTGTGAGTCGATTTATCGTTCCGGTCACGATTCGCGAGCAAGATCACATACGTGAAGGGATCGCGGCCATGGTGGCGAAAGAGACCGCCGCGCACGACAGCACGGCGGCGCACGGACGGGGCGCGCCGCCGGACGGAGCCGCGGCCGGAGACCCGGCGACGGACCCGGTGCCCGACCCCGTGACGGGCCGGCCCGACGAGGCGGCCCGGGCCGGCGGTGCGCCCCTCGGTGATGCCGGGGCGGGGCAGAGCGCCGCGAAGAAGCAGCCCGCCAGGAAGACGGCGAAGAAGGCCGCGGCGAAGAAGACGGCGACCGGGAACGCGCCGGTGGGGGAGGACGCTCCCGAGGACGCCGCGACCGAGGAGGCCGTGACGGGGCACGCGTCCACAGAGGCCGACGACACCGGAACGGACAGAACCGCGACCGGGAATCCGCCCCCCAAGGAGGCCGCACACAAGACGACCACGGGCAGGAAGGCCGCGGCCAAGAAGGCGCCGGCCGGGAAAGCCCCGGCCGGGCGGACCACGGCGGAGAAAGCGTCCGCCGGGGACACCGGGGCCGAGGGGACGACGGCCGGGACGGCCGCCGGCAAGAGCACGGCCAAGAAGGCTGCACCGCCGGAAGAGGCGGTGCCCGCGAAAAAGACGGGAGCCAAGACGGTGGTGGCGAAGAAGACTCCGGGCGGGGCACCGGCCGCTGCGGTGGACGACAGTGAGCAGACGGCCGCCGCGACGGCCCTGCCCAAGGCGCGTACCGGCCCGGCGACCGCCGCCGAGCTGCCCGTACGGCCGGGCGAGGATCCGTGGTCGGAGGGTGAGGTCGAGGAGGCCCGTTCGATGCTGCGGGAGGAGGAGAACCGGCTGCGCGACGAGATCCGGTCCTCCGAGGACGCCATCGCGGGCCTGATGCGGGACTCCAGCGACAGTACGGGTGACGAGGCCGACACCGGCTCGAAGAACATCACCCGCGAGCACGAGATGGCGCTGGCCTCCAACGCGCGCGAGATGCTGCTGCAGACCGAACGGGCGCTGGAGCGGCTGGACGCGGGCACGTACGGGCTCTGCGAGAACTGCGGCAAGCCGATCGGGAAGGCGCGTATGCAGGCGTTCCCCCGGGCCACGCTCTGCGTGGAGTGCAAGCAGAAGACCGAGCGGCGGTAGGAGCGGGCGGGGCCGGGGCGGCGCCGCCCCGGCCCCGTGCCGTTCCGGTACGCGCAGCCGCACCCGTACTCACCTGCGCTTGCCCTCGGTGCCGTACCCTCGACCTCAGCCAGGCGGGGGCCTGGCCGCGGACACGGAACGGGCTGAGGACTCACACGTGGCAGAGGCGGAGCGCATCACCGGTACGCCGGGCAACGGACCGGAGCCCGGGCAGGGGGACGGCGGGGAGACCGAGCAGGGCGTGGCGGAGACGGGCGCGAGCGCCGCGCCGCGCGGGCGGCGGCGGATCGGCGCGCTGCTGCTCGTCGCGCTGATCGTGTACCTCCTGGACCTGGGCAGCAAGCTGCTGGTGGTGGCCAAGCTGGAGCACCACGAGCCGGTCCAGGTGATCGGCACGCTGCTGCAGTTCGAGGTGATCCGCAACCGCGGTGCCGCCTTCAGCATGGGCGAGGCGCTGACCATCTTCCTGACGTTGATCGCCGCCGCGGTGATCGTGGTGATCTTCCGGATCGCCCGCAAGCTCTACAGCCTGCCCTGGGCTCTCGCGCTCGGCCTGCTGCTCGGCGGCGCCTTCGGCAACCTCACCGACCGGCTCTTCCGCTCGCCCGGCGTCTTCCAGGGCGCGGTGGTCGACTTCATCGCCCCCGCGCACTTCGCGGTCTTCAATCTCGCCGACTCCGGGATCGTCTGCGGCGGCATCCTGATCGTGCTGCTCTCCTTCCGCGGCCTGGACCCGGACGGCACCGTTCACAAGGACTGACGCCGGGCCCCGCAAGGGTTGTCCACAGGCAGGGGCGGGGCCGGCGGAAGTGTCCGCGGGGACTGCCATACTCGTGGGGTGAGCACGATTCCCGAGATCCGCACCCTGCCCGTACCGGACGGCCTGGAGGGCGAGCGCGTCGACGCCGCGCTGGCCCGCATGTTCGGCTTTTCCCGTACGAAGGCGGCCGAGCTCGCCGCCGCCGGAAAGGTCCGGGTCGACGGGTCCGAGGTGATGAAGTCCGAGCGGGTGCACGGCGGCGCCTGGCTGGAAGTCGAGATGCCGCAGGCCCCCGCGCCCGTGGAGATCGTCGCCGAGCCCGTCGAGGGCATGGAGATCGTCCATGACGACGACGACATCGTCGTGATCATGAAGCCGGTCGGCGTCGCCGCGCACCCCAGCCCCGGCTGGACCGGCACGACCGTCATCGGCGGCCTGGCAGCGGCCGGGTACCGCATCTCCACCTCCGGCGCGGCGGAGCGCCAGGGCGTCGTGCACCGCCTGGACGTCGGCACGTCGGGCCTGATGGTCGTCGCCAAGTCCGAGCGCGCGTACACGTCCCTGAAGCGCCAGTTCAAGGAGCGCGTCCCGGAGAAGCGGTACAACGCCCTCGTCCAGGGCCACCCCGACCCGCTCAGCGGCACGATCGACGCCCCGATCGGCCGCCACCCGCAGCACGACTACAAGTGGGCAGTGACCGCCGACGGCAAGCCCTCCGTCACGCACTACGACCTCGTCGAGGCGTTCCGCGCGGCCAGCCTGCTGGACATCAAGCTGGAGACCGGCCGCACGCATCAGATCCGCGTGCACATGTCCGCGCACCGCCACCCCTGCGTCGGCGACCTCACCTACGGCGCCGACCCCACGCTCGCCAAGCGCCTCGGCCTCTCCCGGCAGTGGCTGCACGCCGTGCGCCTCGGCTTCGAGCACCCGGCGGACGGCCGCTGGGTGGAGTTCGAGAGCGAGTACCCGGAGGACCTGCAGCGCGCCCTGGACCGGGTGCGCGCCGAGAGCGCCTGACACCCCGGACCGGCTCGGCCCGCCGCCACCGAAGGACCTGTCGGCGGGCGTTTCCCGGACTTCATGGCAGGCTTGATCAGTGATCGACTGATTTCGAAGCTCCGGAGCGTGCCTGCCGTGGACCAGCTGGCCCTGATGTTCGTCCTGCTGCTGGGGGCCGTGGTCATGGTCCCGCTGGGTGACCGGCTGGGGCTGCCGTCACCGGTGCTGATGACGATCGGGGGCGCCGTGCTGGCCCTGCTGCCGTTCGTCCCGAACGTCCATGTGCCGCCGGAGTACATCCTCCCGCTGCTGCTGCCACCGCTGCTGTACGCGGCGGTGCAGCGCACGTCCTGGCGCCAGTTCACCGCCAACATCAGGCCGATCTTCCTGCTCGCGGTGGCGCTGGTCTTCGCGACCACCGCGGCCGTCGCCGCCGTCGCGCACAGCGTCGTCCCCGGTCTGCCGGTGGCCGCCGCCGTCGTCCTGGGCGCGCTGGTCGCGCCGCCGGACCCGGTCGCCGCGACCGCGGTCGCCGGCAAGCTCGGGCTGCCCCGCCGACTGGTGTCGATCCTGGAGGGCGAGGGGCTCTTCAACGACGTCACCGCGATCGTGCTGTACCACGTGGCGCTGGCCGCCGCGGTCTCCGGCACCTTCTCGGCGCCGGCCGCCGTCGGCATGCTGGTGCTCTCCGCCGTCGTGGCGATAGTGGTCGGCGTGGTGCTCGGCTGGCTGGCCAACAAGCTGATGGACGTGGTCGACGACGCGACCCTGCAGGTCGGTCTGTCGCTGCTGGTGCCGTTCGTGGCGTACGTCCTCTCCGAGGAGCTGCACGGCTCCGGCGTGCTGGGCGTGCTCACCGCCGCGCTCTTCCTCGCGCACTACGCCGCCGACGCCGACGACGTGATGGGCCGGCTCGCCGGGCACACCTTCTGGGAGGTCGTCGACACCCTCGTCACCGGCGTCGCGTTCGGCCTGATCGGCCTGGAGCTGCACAACATCTTCGGCACCGCCGCCGGGCACTGGCAGCAGCTCCTGGGGGCCTGCGCCGCCGTCGTCGCCGTCGTGGTGGGCGTCCGGCTGCTGTGGCTGCTGCCCGCCGCGTGGCTGGCCAGGCGGCTGCACCGGCACCGCATCGCGGAGGAGATCCCGTCCAGCTGGCGGGAGACCATCGTGATGTGGTGGTCGGGGATGCGCGGGGTGGCCTCGGTGGCGCTGGCGCTGGCCATCCCGTACGAGATCGACGGCGGCAAGGCGTTCCCGGCCCGCGACGAGATCCTCTTCATCGCCTTCGCCGTGGTGCTGGCCACCCTCGTCGTGCAGGGCCTGACGCTGCCCTTCCTGGTCAAGAAGCTGGGCGTGCGGGCCGACACGGACGCTGAGGACGCGCTGGAGCGCGAGCTGGCGGTCCGGGTGGTCAAGGCGTCCAGGAAGCGGCTGAAGGAGGTGCTGGCGGAGGAGGAGCTGTCCGACGAGGTCGTGGAGCGGCTCTCCCGGAGCACGTACGAGATGGGCGCCCGCATCTCGCCGGACATCGTGGACGACGAGCGGCGCGAGGGCTACGACAAGCGCATCGCGCGCGTGAAGAAGGTCCAGCGGATCCAGGGCGAGCTGCTGTCGGCCGCGCGCCACGAAGTGCTCTCGGCGCGCAGCGAGCCCGGCTCGGACCCGGAGGTGGTCGACCGGGTGCTGCGTCACCTGGACGTACGGAGTATGCGCAGCACGTCCTCCTGATCTCCTGCTGAAACGCTACTTCTCAAGGGAGGGCCGGGCCTGCCCCTCGGCGGGCTCCAGTGCGGGGGCCGGCGCGGTCGCGATGCGCGGGAGCGCGTACGGGTGCGCGTCCCGCAGCCACGTGATCATCTGCTCGCGCACCTCGCAGCGCACCGTCCAGATCGCGTCCGCGTCCCGGGCGGTGACCAGCGCCCGCACCTCGATCGTGGTGGGCGTGGTGTCCGTGACCACCAGGGTCTGCGCCCGGCCGTCCCAGGCGTCGGAGTTCTTCAGGATCTCCGTCAGCTTCTCGCGCATCTCCTCGACCGGTGCGCTGTGGTCGAGCTGAAAGAAGACGGTGCCGGTCATCTGCGCGCCGCCGCGCGACCAGTTCTCGAACGGATTGCTGGTGAAGTACGAAACCGGCATGGTGATCCGGCGCTCGTCCCAGGTCCGTACGGTCAGGAAGGTCAGCGTGATCTCCTCGACCGTGCCCCACTCGCCGTCCACCACGACCGTGTCGCCGATCCGCACCATGTCACCGAAGGCGATCTGCAGGCCCGCGAAGAGGTTGCCGAGCGTGGACTGCGCCGCGACACCGGCGACGATGCCCAGCACACCGGCCGAGGCCAGCATCGAGGTGCCGACGGCGCGCATCTCCGGGAAGGTCAGCAGCATCGCGGCGACGGCGACGACGGTGACGATCGCGGTGACCACCCGCTGGATCAGCGTGACCTGCGTACGGACCCGGCGGACCCGTGCGGCGTCCCGGGCGCCCGCCGCGTACCGCGAGTACGAGGACTCCACGATCGCCGCCGAGATCCTGATCGCCAGCCAGGCGGTGGCGGCGATCAGGACGAGGGAGAGCAACTGCCCGATGCCGGCGCTGTGCGCGTCGATGATCGTGAGGTTGGTGCGGTCGAAGGTGCCGCGCAACAGCGCCGTCAGAAGCACCACTTGGAGCGGTATCCGGCAGCGCCGCAGCAGCCCCCACAGCGGGGTGTCCGGGCGCGCGGCGTCGGCCCGGCGCATCGCCAGGTCGGCCGCCCATCCCAGGGCGAGCGTGAGGGCGACCGAACCGCCCACGACGATCAGCGGACGCAGTACGTCCTCCATGGACACGTGATTCCTCCTGGTCGGGGTCCGCTCCCTGTCGACCGTAACTGGCACGATGGAAGGAGTGCGATCCATCGACAGGGAAGTGAATCCAGTGACCGGCTCTGCGGCGACTCAAACCGTCATTCTGTTCCATTCTGTATACGGGCTGCGGCCGGCTGTACAGGCGGGCGCCGAGCGGCTGCGTGCATCCGGCCATGAAGTGATCGTTCCCGACCTGTTCGACGGGCGCACCGCGGACACCATCGAGGACGGCATCGCGATCAAGGACGAGATCGGCAAGGACGAGCTGCTGCGGCGCGCGGTGGTGGCCTCGGCCCCGTACTCCGACCGCGGGCTGGTCTACGCCGGCCTGTCCTTCGGCGGCTCCGTGGCGCAGAACCTGGCGCTGGGCGACGAGAAGGCGCGCGGCCTGCTGCTGATGCACGGGACGTCCGACATCGCCGACGACGCCTCTGTGGACGAGCTGCCGGTCCAGCTCCACGTCGCCGACCCCGACCCCTTCGAGCCGCACGACTGGCTGAACGCCTGGTACCTCCGCATGCAGCGGGCCGGCGCCGACGTGGAGATCTACCGCTACGCCGGGGCCGGGCACCTCTTCACCGACGACGGGCTGCCCGACCATGACAAGGAGGCCGCCGAGAGTGCCTGGAAGGTGGGGCTGGGCTTCCTCGCGAGCCTGTGAGCCCGGAGCCCCGAGGCGCGGCCCGGCGGCCGTACGCGGTCCCCGCTCAGACCACCGGCCCGTCGGCCCGCTCCACGCGCTGGGTACCGCTGAGCGTGCGGTACGAGCGCACGTGCGCGGACGTGGCGTTCTTGTCCGCCTTGTCGGAGACGGCGAAGTAGTCCATCTGCGTGCGCTCGGCGGTGACGTCCAGGACGCCGTAGCCGTGGCTGTCCATGTCCAGCCACTTCACGTGCCGGTTGGCGGCGCGGATCGCCGCGGCGGCGGGCAGCGAGGCCGTGTGCGGGGCGACATGAAGGGTGTCGTCGAGGTTGTCGGAGGTGACCGAGGTGACGACGAACTCGGTGGCCACCGGGTCCTGTGACGGGTACGTCGCGGCCTTGAGCGGTACGTCGTTGGCCCACGCCATGTGGATGTCGCCGGTCAGGAAGACGGTGTTGCCGATGGACCGGTCGCTGAGGTGCGACAGCAGCTCGCGCCGGTCGTCGGTGTAGCCGTCCCACTGGTCGGTGTTGATGGCCAGCCCCTCCTTGGGCAGGCCGAGCACCTCGGCGAGCGGGCCCAGCAGATGCGCGGGCACGGACCCGAAGGCCACCTGAGAGATCATCACGGAGGTGCCGACCAGCCGCCAGGCCGCCGCCGAGCGTTCCAGCCCCGCCTTCAGCCAGTCGAGCTGGGCGCGCCCGGTGAGCGTGCGGCCCGGGTCGTCGGCCCTGCCGCTGCCGACCGGCACCTGCTCGTCGCGGAAGCTGCGCAGGTCCAGCAGGTGCAGATCGGCGAGCGTGCCGAACTGCAGGCGGCGGTAGGTGGTGCCGGCGGTGGAGGGGCGTACCGGCATCCACTCGAAGTACGCCTGCTTCGCCGCGGCCATCCGCGCCGCCCAGTCGCCCTCCGCGCCGGGCGTGTGGTTGTACGCGCCGCCCTGCCAGGCGTTGTCGGCGAACTCGTGGTCGTCCCACATCGCGATCACCGGGTGCGTGGCGTGCATCGCCTGCGCGTCGGGATCGGTCTTGTGGACGCCGTGCCGGATCCGGTAGTCGGCCAGCGTGATGATCTCGTGGCCGGGGGAGTGCGGGCGCACGACGTACTTCAGCGCCGGGTACTCGCCCGTCTTGTACTCGTAGAGGTAGTCGCCGAGGTGCAGCACCGCGTCCAGGTCGGTGCGGGCCGCGAGGTGGCGGTACGGCGAGAAGTAGCCGGACTCCCAGTTGGCGCAGGAGACCACGCCGAAGCGGACGTTGGCGGCCGCGGTCCCGGCGGCGGGCGCGGTGCGGGTGCGGCCCACGGGGGAGTGGACGCCGAGCGCGGTGAAGCGGAACCAGTAGGTGGTGGCGGGCACGAGGCCCCGTACGTCCGCCTTGACGGTGTGGTCGGTGGCCGCCGAGGCGGTCGCGGTTCCCCGCGCGACCACCTTGGCGAAGCCCTTGTCGGCGGCCACCTGCCAGCTCACCTCGGTGGCCGGGCCCTTGCCGGAGCCCGGCAGCGCGTCGGCGGCGGGGGTGACGCGGGTCCACAGCAGGACGCCGTCGGGCAGCGGGTCGCCGGAGGCGATGCCGTGCTGGAAGGGGGCCGCGGCGGCGGGCTCGGCGGCGCGCGCGGTGGCGGTGGCGCCGAAGGGCAGCAGGGCGGCGGTCGTGGCTACGGCCGTGACGGCAGTACGGCGCGAGATCTGGTCATGATCGGTCACGGCCGATCACCTTACTGGCTGGTAAGCATCGCGAGGGGTACGGATTCCATCGAAT
The DNA here is from genome assembly GCF_000720485.1 of Streptomyces ochraceiscleroticus. GTDB lineage: Bacteria > Actinomycetota > Actinomycetes > Streptomycetales > Streptomycetaceae > Streptomyces > Streptomyces ochraceiscleroticus. The sequence goes on from NZ_JOAX01000011.1 coordinate 132,220, forward strand.
CCGTGAATCCGTACCCCGGTCGGCGCCCCCGCGCCGTCACTTCTTCGCCGGGCCGAACTCCCCGTCGATCATCTTCTTGAAGTTGGCCTGCGCGAGCTTGTTGTACTGCGCCTGCGTCATCTGCTGCTGCGGGATCTGCGCCATTTCCAGCTTCTTGTCCCCGTGCATGAAGGTCGGCGTGCCCTTGACGCCCTTGCGGCCGAACAGCCCGGCCATCTCCATCGCCCAGCGGTCGTACGTGCCCTTCTCGACCGCCTGCTGGAACTCCTTGTCGCCCTTGAGCTCGGGCACCTGCTCGGCGACCTTCAGCAGCGCGGAGTCCTTGGCGTAGGTGTCCACCGACTCCTCGGGGTGGTTCTTGAGCGAGTACAGCGCCTCCTTGTAGTGGAGGAACGCCTCGGGACTCTTGTCCAGCGCGGCGCCCAGCGCGCTCAGTGCGTTCTTGGAGCCCTCGCCGCCGCCCATGTCGTCGATGAACGCGTACATCGTGAAGCGGACCTTGTAGCGGCCGTCCTCGATGTCCTTCTGGAGGACCTTGCCGGTGGACTGCTCGAAGGCCGCGCACGCCGGGCAGCGGACGTCCTCGAACACCTCCAGGGTGTCCTTGGCCTTCTTGTCGCCGATGAGGATCTCGGTGCCGTTCTTGCCCTGCGTGTGCGCGGGCTCGACCAGCTTCGCCTCCTTGGCGGCCTCCCAGCCGGTGGGCTCGTTGGCCTTCATGACGCCGTATCCGATGCCGCCGGCGATCACCAGGACGCCGAGCACGCCACCGGCCACGACGAGCTGACGGCGGAGTTTCGCGCGCTTCTTCTCCCGCTCCCGCTCGGCACGGATGCGCTCACGCGCCGCGGACTTGGCGGCCTGGCTGTTGCGGTTGCTCATTCGGTCCCCTCCATGGCGGGGAGTCTGCCATGGTGGCCGGCCGGCGCGGGGTCAAGATTCGGCAACGGCCGGCGGGCCTACGGGACGGCTGCCGCCCGTACGCCCGCCGGCCGCGGCGGATGCGTCCGTTACTTCTTGAGACCCTTGTCCACGAGGGAGTTGAACGCGTCGACGGTCGACGGAGCGCTCTGGCCGTCGGCCGAGAGGATCTTGTCGTTCAGCTTGATCGTCGGCGTGCTCCGCACGTCCTTGGCCTTGTTGAACGCGTCCGACATCGTCAGCGCCCAGCGGTCGTACGTGCCCTCCTTCAGGGCCTTCTGGAACGCCTTGTCGCCCTTCAGCTCCGGCACGGTGTCCGCGACCTTGATCAGGTACGCGTCGTCGGCGAACTTGTCCGGGCCGGTCTCCTCCGGGTGGTACTTCTTCGAGTACAGCGCGTACTTGTACTCCAGGAACGCCTGGGGGCTCTTGTTCAGCGCGGCGCCCAGCGCGCTCACCGCGTTCTTGGAGCCGGTGCCCTGGAGGTTGTCGTCCAGGAAGGTGCCCAGGTGGAAGGTGGCGTTGTACTTGCCGTCCGCGATGTCCTTCTCGACGGTCTTGCCGACGTTCTGCTCGAAGTTGGCGCAGCCCGGGCAGCGCGGGTCCTCGTACAGCGCGAGGGTGTTCTTGGCGTTCTTCTCGCCGATGGTGACGGTCGTGCCGTCGGCGCCGGAGGTGTGGGCGGGCTTGACCAGCTTGGCGTTCTTGGCGTTGGCCCAGGTGTCCTCCGGGCTGCCGTCGCCGCCGCCGGAGTTGGCGACGGCCAGGCCGATGCCGCCGGCGATGGCCAGGACGACGACGATGGCGCCGCCGACCGTGAGCTGACGGCGCAGCTTGTCCTTCTTGGCCTGCCGCTCGCGCTCGGCGCGCAGCCGCTCGCGGGCTGCCTGCTTGTTCGCCTGGCTGTTGCGGTTGCTCATGATCGTGTCGCTCCAGGGGTCTGCTGTGTGCCGGGGCGGCGTGCGCCCCGCACGGGTACGGAAGGGGACCGGTGGCCCGCGGCTGTCAGGCCGCGAGGGAGCAGGCCGGTGGTCCCCGGCGTACGACGCAGTGCACGAGCAGCGGAGTACTGCGGGAGGGGCCGGTGGCCGGCGCGGGGCGCACGGCCGGGCGGCGCGGGGCGCGGCCCGCGGTGAGCACCGCGACCGCGACCAGCAGCGGCCGCAGCGCGAAGACGGCCAGCGCGCCCAGCAACTGGGCGAGCGCCGCCTCGCCGCGGCGCAGCCAGGCGGCGGCCAGCAGCCCGACGGCGACGTGCGCGACGAGCAGCAGCAGCCAGGTGCAGGCGGGGGCCGGCTGGTGCCCGGCGGCCGGGGCCAGCGGCGTACCGACGTCGCCGCCGCGGCACAGCAGGTCCACGCCCAGCGAGCGCAACGGGCCGGCGACGGGGCCGCCGGCCGCGCCGTAACAGGCGTGCTGGCCGGCGCTGAAGACCGTGTCGGCGGCCAGCTCCAGCGGCACGAGCAGCGCGGCGATCGGCCCGAAGCGGCGCTCCCGGCCGGCCAGCGCGTACGCGAGCACGAACACGGCGACGGCGAGCGCGCCCACCGTGGTCAGCGGCAGCGGCATCCGGGACAGCAGCACATGGGAGGCAGCGGACAGCGTCACGCAGAGCGCCGTGAAGAGCGCCGCGCGCAGTGCCCGCAGGTGTGCCGCCGAGATGTCCATCGAAATCGAGTCTGCCATGGGCCGGGATAAGTGCCGCTTAAGGGGTTTCTGTGAATCGGGACCGGCCCGGGGCCGCACCGGGGCCCGGCCCCGGGCCCCGGTGCCCAGCGTCCATCACAGCCCCGGGATGCGGCCGTTGCGGAAGAGGTCAACGAATATCTGGTGGTCGCGGCGGGCCCGGGAGCCGTAGCCGTGCGCGAAGTCCACCAGCAGCTCGGCGAAGCCCTCCTCGTCGGCGGCGATGGCCGCGTCGATCGCGCGCTCCGTGGAGAACGGTACGAGCGAGTGGCCGCTCTCGTCGTCGGCCGCGGCATGCATCGCGGCCGTCGCGCGGCCCAGGTCGGCCACCACCGCGGCGATCTCGTCGACCTCGTCGATGTCGGACCAGTCCAGGTCGACGGCGTACGGCGAGACCTCGGCGACGAGCTGGCCGTGCCGGCTCCCGTTCTCCTCGATCTCGGTCCAGCCCAGCCACGGGTCGGCGTGCGCCTGCAGAGCACGCTGGGAGATCACCGTGCGGTGCCCCTCGTGCTGGAAGTACGCGCGCACCTCGGGGTCCGTGACGTGCCGCGAGACCGCCGGGGTCTGCGCCTGCTTCATGTAGATGACGACGTCGTTCTCCAGCGCGTCGCTGTTGCCCTCCAGCAGGATGTTGTACGAGGGCAGGCCCGCCGAGCCGATGCCGATGCCGCGGCGGCCGACCACGTCCTTGACGCGGTAGGAGTCCGGGCGGGTCAGGCTGGACTCCGGCAGCGTCTCCAGATAGCCGTCGAACGCCGCGAGGACCTTGTACCGCGTCGCCGCGTCCAGCTCGATGGCGCCGCCGCCGGGGGAGAAGCGCCGCTCGAAGTCGCGGATCTCCGTCATCGAGTCCAGCAGCGCGAAACGGGTGCGCGCGCGGGCGTCGCGCAGCGCGTCCAGCAGCGGCCCCTGCGCCGTGTCCAGCGTGAAGGGCTGCACCTCGTCGTTCTTGGCGCCCGCGGCCAGCGCGTGAATCCGCTCCCGGTAGGCGACGGCGTAGGTACGCACCAGGTCGGTGATCTGCTCGTCACTGAGCGCCTTGGCGTACCCGATCAGCGCCACGGAGGCGGCGAAGCGCTTGAGGTCCCAGGTGAAGGGAGCAACATAAGCCTCATCAAAATCATTTACGTTGAATACCAGACTTCCGTTGGCATCCATGTACGTGCCGAAATTCTCTGCGTGCAGGTCACCGTGGACCCACACCCGGCTGGTCCGCTCATCCAGGTAGGGGCCGCCCTGCTGCTCTGAATCCAGATCGGAGTAGAACAGGCACGCCGTGCCGCGGTAGAAGGCGAAGGCGGACGCGGCCATCTTGCGGAACTTCACACGGAAGGCCGTGGGATCGGCGGCGAGCAGCTCCCCGAAGGCGGTGTCGAAGACGGCGAGTATCTCCTCGCCGCGCTGTGTCCTGTCGGCCTCGAAGGTGCTGGTCATCGCGAGTGCGTCTCCTGTCGTGCGGGTGGGGCTCTCTCGGACAACGTCGCAGCTTACGTGTGAGTGCCCGGGTGGTGAGGGCGGGGTGGTGCGCGTTTCTGGCTGCTCCGGAGAAGTCCGTTGCATGTTGGTCGCACGTATGGGTGAACCAATGAATGAAAAGACCCTCAACGTATCGACCTACGAGAGTCTTCCTCGCGGGATTGACGTTGAGGGGGAATTCGTGTGAATGCCGAGCGAGTGGCGATCTATGGGCGCTTGTCACGGACCACGGAAGCGAGCACTTCGCTCGCCCGGCAAGAGGCTGCTTGCCGGGCCTTCGCAGCAGCACAGGGATGGCCGGTCATGGAAGTTTTCGTGGACGGCAATGTCTCGGGAGCCGTGCCTCCCGGGGAGCGCCCGGCGCTCAGCAGGTTGTGCGAACGGCTGGATCAGTTCGATGTGCTGTTGGTGTGGCGGGCGGACCGATTGGCCAGGTCCCTTACTCATTTCTCGGAAATTGTCCAGCTGTGTGACGGTGGCGGAGTGCGGCTGGTAGCGGTGGAGGACGGCTGGGACGTCTCCACGCCGCACGGTCGGTTCGCAGCGAATGTCCTGGCTTCTTTCGCCGAGTTCGAACGTGAACTGAACCGGGAGCGAGTCGTCTCCGCACAGAACCACATGAGGAGACTCGGCCGCTGGACCGGGGGGCGGGTGCCTTACGGGCTCCGCCCGGCCCCGAATCAGCAGGGAGCGGGGAAGGTGCTCGTGCGGGACGAGCGCGCCGAGCCCGTGATTCGTGAGCTCGCGGATCGTCTCTTGGCCGGCGACTCACCGACGCGTGTTGCGGCGGATCTGCAGGCGCGCGGTGTGCCGGCGCCCCGCGTGCACAATTCCACGAAGCCGGAGCCCGCTCCGGCCGCCTGGTCACACAAATCCATCAAGATCGTGATGACCTCGCCGACGCTGCTCGGGCGGCGCATCGAGCACAGGACGGGGAAAGTGATCTGCCGAGATGGCGCCCCGCTGCAGTTCTGGTCGCCTCTGCTGACGGAGGCCGAGTACGACGCTGTCGCTCAGCTCTTCGAATCCGGATACCGGCCGCGGAGGCCGAACAGGCCATCCCACTGGCTGTACGGGATCGTCGTGTGCGGACTCTGCGGCAAGAACATGAAGCGATCCGAATCTTCGGGCGCAGAGACGCTGAGGTGCCTTGGAGCGCTCGCAGCCCCGCACAAGAGTGTGAGTATCCGGGCCGATGCGGTGGAGGAGTGGCTGGAGGCGGAGATCGCGGAGCGGTTGACGGACGCTCCCGTCGTCGAGCATCTGTACCGAGCGAAGCGGGACCACGGTGAGGAGATCGCACGGCTCCGGAGATACCTGACAGATCTCATGGAAGACCGGCGTGCCGGTGTCTTCTCCACCCCCGATGCGGAAGCTGTGTACCGGAGCGAATATCGGTCGGCGTCGGAGCGGCTCGCGGCGTACGAGGCCGAGCCGTCCGTTCCGGGCAGCTGGTACATGCAGCCGGCCGGCGAGCACATGCGTGACGTCTGGCCCCGCTGGACTCCGGACCAGCAGGGCAGCTACCTCCTGGGGTGTGGTGTCCGAGTGCTGGTCGACCCGCCACCGCGTCCCCGGATGCGGGTACCGGCGGGCGAACGGTGCGCCTGTGATCTCGGCGACCTCGCCCCGTTCGACGCCCGGCGGGCGGCCTGAGTTCGTGCCGGTTGTCAGTCGGGAGTCGTAGACTTCCAGACCGTTCCCTCACCCGCCGCCGACTGCCCACCCGTCGCCCGACCACCGCCCCTCATCGAGGCGCTTTGCGCCGCAGTAACCATTTATGGAGGTCCTCCGCCGTGGCCAAGCCGCCGTTCACGCACCTGCACGTTCACACCCAGTACTCGCTGCTGGACGGTGCCGCGCGGCTCAAGGACATGTTCAATGCCGCCAATGAAATGGGCATGACGCACGTCGCCATGTCCGACCACGGCAACCTCCATGGCGCGTACGACTTCTTCCACAGCGCCCAGAAGGCCGGTGTGACGCCGATCATCGGCATCGAGGCGTATGTCGCCCCGGAGTCCCGGCGGACCAAGCGCAAGATCCAGTGGGGCCAGCCGCACCAGAAGCGCGACGACGTCTCCGGTTCCGGTGGTTACACCCACAAGACGATCTGGGCGTCGAACAAGACCGGGCTGCACAACCTCTTCCGGCTCTCCTCCGACGCGTACAAGGAGGGCTGGCTCCAGAAGTGGCCGCGCATGGACAAGGAGACCATCTCCCAGTGGTCCGAGGGCCTGATCGCGTCCACCGGCTGCCCCTCCGGTGAGCTCCAGACCCGGCTGCGCCTGGGGCAGTACGAGGAGGCCAAGAAGGCGGCGGCCGAGTACCAGGACATCTTCGGCAAGGACCGGTACTTCCTGGAGCTGATGGACCACGGCATCGAGATCGAGCGCCGGGTCCGCGAGGATCTGCTGAAGATCGGCAAGGAGCTGGGGATCCCCCCGCTGGTCACCAACGACTCGCACTACACCTACTCGCACGAGGCGAGCGCGCACGACGCCCTGCTGTGCATCCAGACCGGCAAGAACCTCTCGGATCCCGACCGCTTCCGCTTCGACGGCACCGGCTACTACCTGAAGTCCACGGAGGAGATGTACGCCATCGACTCCTCCGAGGCGTGGCAGGAGGGCTGCGACAACACCCGGCTGATCGCCGACATGATCGACACCACCGGGATGTTCGAGAAGCGCGACCTGATGCCGAAGTTCGACATCCCGGAGGGCTACACCGAGGTCACCTGGTTCAAGGAGGAGGTCCGCCGGGGCATGGCGCGCCGCTTCCCGGGCGGCGTGCCCGAGGACCGGCAGCGGCAGGCCGAGTACGAGATGGACATCATCCTGCAGATGGGGTTCCCGGGATACTTCCTGGTCGTCGCGGACTTCATCATGTGGGCGAAGAACAACGGGATTGCCGTGGGACCGGGTCGTGGCTCGGCGGCCGGTTCGATCGTCGCGTATGCGATGGGTATTACGGACCTTGATCCGATCGAGCACGGGCTGATCTTCGAGCGGTTCCTGAACCCCGAGCGTGTCTCCATGCCCGATGTCGACATCGACTTCGACGAGCGTCGGCGCGTCGAGGTGATCCGGTACGTCACCGAGAAGTACGGCGAGGACAAGGTCGCCATGATCGGTACGTACGGCAAGATCAAGGCGAAGAACGCGATCAAGGACTCGGCCCGTGTGCTGGGCTACCCGTACGCGATGGGTGACCGGCTCACCAAGGCGATGCCCGCCGACGTCCTCGGCAAGGGCATCGACCTGGACGGCATCACCAACCCGGAGCACCCGCGCTACAGCGAGGCCGGCGAGATCCGGGGGATGTACGAGAACGAACCGGACGTGAAGAAGGTCATCGACACCGCCAAGGGTGTGGAGGGCCTGGTCCGGCAGATGGGTGTGCACGCGGCCGGCGTGATCATGTCCAGCGAGCCGATCGTGGACCACGCCCCGCTCTGGACGCGGCACACCGACGGCGTGACGATCACACAGTGGGACTACCCCCAGTGCGAGTCGCTCGGCCTGCTGAAGATGGACTTCCTGGGCCTGCGCAACCTCACCATCATGGACGACGCCCGCAAGATGGTGGAGGCGAACAAGGGCGTCAAGCTGGACCTCCTGGAGATCCCGCTGGACGACCCCAAGACCTATGAGCTGCTCTGTCGGGGTGACACGCTCGGCGTCTTCCAGTTCGACGGCGGCCCGATGCGTTCGCTGCTGCGCCAGATGCAGCCCGACAACTTCGAGGACATTTCCGCCGTCTCGGCCCTGTACCGCCCGGGCCCGATGGGCATGAACTCCCACACCAACTACGCGGAGCGGAAGAACGGCCGCCAGGAGATCACGCCGATCCACCCGGAGCTGGAGGAGCCGCTCAAGGAGGTCCTGGGCCTCACCTACGGCCTGATCGTCTACCAGGAGCAGGTCCAGAAGGCCGCCCAGATCGTCGCCGGGTACTCCCTCGGTGAGGCGGACGTCCTCCGCCGCGTGATGGGCAAGAAGAAGCCCGAGGAGCTGGAGAAGAACTTCGTCCTCTTCCAGGCCGGTGCGCGGAAGAACGGCTTCTCCGACGAGGCCATCCAGGCGCTGTGGGACGTGCTGGTCCCGTTCGCCGGCTACGCGTTCAACAAGGCGCACTCCTCCGCGTACGGCCTGGTCACCTACTGGACCGCGTACCTCAAGGCGAACTACCCGGCCGAGTACATGTCCGCGCTGCTCACCTCGGTGCGCGACGACAAGGACAAGTCGGCGGTCTATCTGAACGAGTGCCGCAAGATGGGCATCAAGGTGCTCCCGCCGAACGTCAACGAGTCCGAGCCGAACTTCGCGGCCCAGGGCGACGACGTGATCCTCTTTGGTCTTTCGGCGATCCGTAACGTCGGTACGAACGTCGTCGAAGCGATCATCCGCGCCCGCAAGTCCAAGGGGAAGTTCTCCTCCTTCCCGGACTACCTCGACAAGGTCGAGGCGGTGGTCTGCAACAAGCGCACCACCGAGTCGCTGATCAAGGCCGGCGCCTTCGACGAGATGGGCCACACCCGCAAGGGCCTCACCGCGCACTACGAAACGATGATCGACAACGTCGTGCAGGTGAAGCGCAAGGAGGCCGAGGGACAGTTCGACCTCTTCGGCGGGATGGGCGACGCCGCCGACGACAGCGGCCCCGGCTTCGGCCTGGACGTGGAGTTCTCCGACGTCGAGTGGGACAAGACGTATCTGCTCGCGCAGGAGCGGGAGATGCTGGGTCTGTACGTCTCGGACCATCCGCTGTTCGGTCTTGAGCACGTACTGTCCGACAAGGCGGACGCCGCGATCGCGCAGCTCACCGGCGGCGACTACTCGGACGGCTCGATCGTCACCATCGGCGGCATCATCTCCGGCCTGCAGCGCAAGATGACCAAGCAGGGCAACGCCTGGGCGATCGCCACCGTCGAGGACCTGGCCGGCTCCATCGACTGCATGTTCTTCCCGGCGACGTACCAGCTCGTCTCCACCCAGCTCGTCGAGGACGCGATCGTCTTCGTCAAGGGCCGACTGGACAAGCGCGAGGACATCCCGCGGCTGGTCGCCATGGAGATGATGATCCCCGACCTCTCGGACGCGGGGACGAACGCGCCGCTGACGATCACCATCCCGACGCTCAAGGTCACCCCGCCGCTGGTCGAGAAGCTGGGCGACGTGCTGAACCAGCACCGTGGCTCGACGGAGGTGCGGATCAAGCTGCAGGGCACGCGGAAGACGACCGTGCTGCGGCTGGACAAGCACCGCGTCACCGCCGACCCGTCGCTCTTCGGCGACCTGAAGGTGCTGCTCGGCGCCTCCTGCCTGACCGGCTGACGCCGTACGCACACGGCACGAGGGGCGCGTCCCGGGAACTCCCGGGGCGCGCCCCTCGCGCAAGGTGCGGCGCCGGTCAGTTGTGGCCGAAGCGGCGCTCGCGGTGCTTGCGGGCGACGTCGCCCGGTGTTGCCGTGGCGGCCGACCTGGCCTGTGCTTCCATCGCCGACTGCTGTGCCTGCTGCTGTCCGCGCTCCGCCTGCTCGGCGGCCTTCTGACTGCGGTCCCGGCTCTTCTTGTTCTTGGCCATGATCGTGCCTCCTGAGGGGGATCCTGGGATCGGGGCCGAAGCCAGAGTTACACGCCGGGTAAAGGAGTGCATTCCGGGCAATTCTCTTGGGTGAGGCGGAGTGTCGGCGGCAGGATCGCGCCGGCGGCGGCGTAAAGCGCCACGCCGATGATCGAGTTCCGGCAGATAACCCCCGCCCGGTCGGGCAGACTCGAGGAAAGCAGACTCGACGAAAGCCGAGGACACCTCAGCCGACAGGCCGAGCCGGGGGGCGACCGGACCGCAGGACCTTTAGGGAAGAGGGTGGAACGTGGACCGCTGCGTCGTCCTGGTGGACGCCGGGTATTTGCTGGGCGCCGCCGCGAGCCTGCTGGCCGGAGAGCCCGCCCGGTCCCGGATCACGGTTGATCACGCCGCCCTCATCCAGGGCCTGCGCGAGCGCGCCGAGGCCGATACCGAGCAGAAGCTGCTGCGCATCTACTGGTTCGACGGCGCCCCCGACCGGGTGCCGCAGCCCGAACACCGCAGGCTGCGGGTGATGCCCCGGGTCACGGTGCGGCTGGGCGCCCTGACCCGCAGCGACGGCCGCTGGGCACAGAAGGGCGTGGACGCGGCGATGCACGCCGAGCTCACCGAACTGGCCAGGAACCGCGCCTGCTCCGACATCGTTCTGGTCACCGGCGACGGCGACCTGCTGCCCGGCCTGATGTCGGCCAAGGAGCACGGCGTGGCCGTACACCTCTGGGCCGTCCAGGCTGCCGACGGGGACTACAACCAGTCCGAGGACCTGGTCGCCGAGGCCGACGAGCGCCGGGTGCTGGACCGCGCGTGGATCACCCGCGCGGTGCGCGCCAAGGACATCAGCGGCGTCTGCCCGCCCTCCTCCGTGCCGCGTACGGAAATCGGCGCGATCCTCTCGGCGCCGCTGCCGGAATCCGCGGTCGCCGCTGCCGCTGCCGCCTCGGCGGCCGCCCAGGACGGCGACCACCCGCACCACCACCACCACCACCGCGAACGCAACGGCACGGCCCGGCCCGCGCATGTCCCGCGCGCCGACGCGCACGACGGCGCGGCACCGGCCGGGCCCACCACGGCGGACGGCACCTGCACGGAGGACCGCGACGCCGAGGCGGGCGCCGCCGCGGCCGGCACCAAGGGCGTGCCCACCCCCAAGGACCTCGCGGGCCTCGGCAAGAACCACACGACACCGCCCGCGGGGACCCCCGTGCCCGCCGCCGCGACGCTCCGCTGGTCCTCCGACAAGGGCTGGGTGGAACGGGCCGGCGGGCCGGTCGGCGAGCCGCCGGAGACCGCCTCGCTGCCCACCCTCGCCCAGCTCACCAGCGCCGAACAACGCTGGGCCGACCGCGAGGAGGACATCACCGCGGTCGGCGGCGACCCCTTCGAGGTCGGCCAGGTCTTCGCCCGCCGCTGGACCGAACGCCTCAGCGACACCGCACACCTCCAGCAGCTCTCCACGGAGTACCCGCGCATCCCGCACCGCATCGACGGCGAGCTGCTGCGCTACGCCGCCCGGTTCGGGCTGCTCGCGCACAAGGACGACCAGATCGACGAGCACGACCGGTACGCCATCCGGGCCGGGTTCTGGCGCGAGGTGGACCTGCGCACGGCCGCCGAGCACGCGCCGGCGGCCGACTGACCGCGCCGCCCGCCGGCCGCCCCGCGGGCGGCGGGCCGACGGCGGGCGCGTACCCTCGTTCCTCGTGAGGACGGGCACAAAAGCGGGCACACAGCAGGCCGCGGACGGCGGGACCGTCGTGGCCGTGCGGGATCTGGTCAAGACGTATCCCGCGGTGCGCGGGCGCCGCGGCGCTGCCGACGTGCCCGCCGTACGCGCCAGCGACGGGATCGACCTGGACATCCGGGGCGGTGAGATCTTCGGCCTGCTGGGCCCCAACGGCGCCGGCAAGTCCACCCTGGTACGGCAGCTCACCGGGCTGCTGCGGCCGGACTCCGGCAGCGTCACCGTGCTCGGCCACGACATCGTGCGCCACCCCGAGCGGGCCGCCCGGCTGCTGGCCTACCTCGGCCAGGAGTCCACCGCGCTGGACGAGATGACCGTGGCGCTGGCCGTGGAGACCACCGGCCGGCTGCGCGGCCTGGAGACCCGCGCGGCGCGCGGCGAGCGGGACGCCGTCCTCGACGAACTGGGGCTCGCGAAGATCGCCGGCAGCCCGCTGAAGAAGCTGTCCGGGGGCCAGCGGCGGCTGGCCTGCTTCGCCACCGCCCTGGTGGGCGAGCGCCCGCTGCTGGTCCTGGACGAGCCGACGACCGGCATGGACCCTCTCGCGCGGCGCGCGGTGTGGTCGGCCGTGGACCGGCGGCGCGCCGAGCGCGGCGCCACCGTCCTGCTCGTCACCCACAACGTCCTTGAGGCGGAGACCGTACTGGACCGGGTCGCGGTGATCGACCGCGGCCGGGTCATCGCCTGCGACACGCCCGGCGGCCTGAAGGAAATGGTCGGCGAGGAAGTACGCGTCGAGCTGGTCTGGCGCGACCGCGCCCCGCTGGACGTGCCCGAGGTCGCCCGGCTCGGCGAGCACGCGCGCCAGAACGGGCGGCGCTGGACGCTGCGGCTGGCACCGGACGAGGCCCGGGCCGCGGTGGCCGCGGTCACCGGCGGGCCCGCCTTCGCGGCGCTGGACGATTTCACGCTCGCCACGCCCAGCCTGGAGGATGTCTATCTCGCCCTCGGCGGGCGGACTGAGGAAGGCTTGGTGAAGGCGTGAGAGCGGCCCGGCCGGAACGGAAGAGGAGCGGCGCGGCGTGAGTGTGGTTTCTGCGGAGGCGGTGACCGGCGGGCGGGCCGGTGCCGGGACCCCCGACGTCCCGGCGGCGGCAGAGCTGGCGCCGCGCGCGCGGCTGCGCCCGGCGCTGGCCGCCGTGTACCGCGCGCAGCTCTCCCGGGCCCGGGTCGCCCGCATCCCGCTGCTGTTCGTCGCCACCTTCCAGTCCGTCGGGATCATGGTCCTGATGCGCGGTGTCGCGGACGGGCCGGAGGAGGCGCGGGCCGTGGTGTCCGGGTCCAGCGTGCTCGTCGTGGCGTTCGTGGCGCTGAACCTGCTCGCGCAGTACTTCGGCCAACTGCGGGCCGGCGGCGGCCTGGACCACTACGCCACGCTGCCGGTGCCGCCGGCGGCCGTGGTGCTGGGCGCGGCGGCCGCATACGCCTCCTTCACCGTGCCGGGCGCGGTGGTCACCGCGGTGGCCGGCAGCGTCCTCTTCCAACTGCCGCTGACGAACCTCTGGGTACTCGTCGCGGTCATCCCGCTTTCCGGTGCGGCGCTTTCGGGTCTGGGCGCCGCGCTCGGGCTGCTCGCGCCCCGCCAGGAACTGGCCACGCTCCTCGGCCAGCTCGGCATGTCGGCGGCGCTGCTGCTCGGCGTCCTGCCGGCCGGCCGGCTGCCCGCGGTCATCGGCTACGCGCGCGACCTGCTGCCCTCCACGTACGGCGTGGAGGCGCTGGCACACAGCTTCGAGGCGCACCCCGACTGGCTGCTGATCTGCGCCGATCTGGGTGTCTGCGCCGGGGTCGGCGTGCTCTCGCTGGCCGTGGCGACGTGGGCGTACCGCCGGGCGGCCGTGCGGTGACCGAACAAGGCGGGCCGACCGGGCCGGAGAAGCGTCCTGCCGCCGGTGGCGCGGCCGGGACCTGGCACGATGGCGGGGTGAGTGCACCGCTGACCCCGCCCGACCGTCCGTCGAACCAGCAGCCGGGGGACACCCGCGCCCCGTGGGCCCGGCCTGCGACCGAGGAGGACTCCGTGCCGACGTCCCCACAGGAGTACGGCGGGCCCGGCGCCCGCCCCCTGGACGGGGACGACGGCCCCGGTCTCCGCAGCGAGCTGCGGGAAGCCGTGCTGATCGTGCTGGTCACGACGGTGTGCGGGGTGCTGCTCGGCGTGCTGTGGGCGTGGCTGGCGCCGCATGTGCCGCTGATCTCGGACGGCCGGGCCGTCTATCTGAAGAACGCCGAGGGCGAGGAGTCGGTCGGAGCCGACGGCACGTTCATGCTCCTCGGGCTGGCACTGGGCGTGCTGAGCGCGGCGGTGGTCTTCCTGTGGCGGCGGCGCGGCGGCGTGCCGCTGGTGGTGGCACTGGTGGTCGGCGGGCTGCTGGGTTCGGTGCTCGCCTGGCGGCTGGGGATGCTGCTGGGTCCGGAGCAGGACGTGGTGGCGCACGCCAAGGCGGTGGGCAAGGGCGTGGCCTTCGACGCGCCGCTGCGGCTGCAGGCCAAGGGCGCGCTGCTGGCCTGGCCGATCGGCGCCGCGCTGGCGCAACTGCTGCTGACGGGGATGTTCGGGCCGCGCGACCCCGAGCCGTTCGAGCCGGACTGGCACGCGCCGCAGCCGCCGAGGGACTGACGCCCCAGGAGTGCTGAGGGACTGACGTCCCGGGGGCCGCGGCGCGCGGTCGCGGGGTGCGGGGCTACGCCGGCCGGCGGCCGTGGTTGGCGCGGCCCTTCTTGATGCGCCACTTGCGCTTGCGGGTCTTCTTCGACATGGGACCTCCTCGGTCGGGGTCCCTACGGGTACTAGTCGCGGTGGCGGGCGCCGTAAAGGGTGCGCGTCGGCCGTACGAGTACGGCTCGGCGCCGGTGCCTCAGGCCCGGCCGATCGGCGCGAAGACCGCCTCGGTGAGCCTCGCCAGGTCCTTGGGGGACAGCTCGACCTCCAGGCCGCGGCGGCCCGCCGAGACGCAGAGGGTGGTCAGGGCCTCCGCAGAGGAGTCCAGTACGGTGCGGAGCTTCTTGCGCTGGCCGAGGGGCGAGATGCCGCCGCGTACGTAGCCCGTGGTGCGCTCGGCGAGCGCGGGGTCGGCCATGGTGGCGCGCTTGCCGCCGACCGCGGCCGCGAGGGCCTTGAGGTCCAGCGAGCCGGAGACGGGCACGACGGCCACCGTCAGCGTGCCGTCCACGTCCGCCAGCAGCGTCTTGAAGACCTGGTCGGGGGAGACGCCGAGGGCCTGGGCCGCCTCCTCGCCGTACGAGGCGGTGGCGGGGTCGTGCTCGTAGGCGTGCGTGGTGAAGGAGACGCCCGCCTGAGTCAGGGCGACCGTCGCGGGGGTGCCGCCCTGCTTGCCGTTCTTGGACTTCTTCGCCACCGTCTCGGCCTCGTGTCAGTTCGGGCTGGTCGGCTGCCGGGTGAGGTCCACGGCCGGCAGCGACGGGAGCTTACCGATCACGGCGGTCTCCTGGCGCAGCATTTTCAGCTCCTGGGCGAGACGGGACGCGACGTCCGCGGCCTCCAGGAGCTGCTGCTTGCGCGGTACGTCCAGGACGGTCGCGGCGGCCACCAGGTAGGACAGGACGGCCGGGTCGTCGGGGAGCTCCTGGGAGCTGGTCACCGTGCGCTCGTTCGCCCAGGCCAGCTTCTTCTGGTACGTGCGGAACGCCCGTTCCACGCCGACGGCGAGGGCGCCCGCGCCCTCCCCTTCTTCCTCCTCCAGCGGCTCGATCTCGCCGGTGAGGTAGGGCCCGGAGGTGTCGACGGAGAGCAGCCGGAAGCGGGTGGTGCCGGTGGTCAGCACCTCGTAGGAGGTGTTCTCGTCGCTGCCCTCCGGTGCCGGGCCCGCGGTGGCGCCCTTCTCCTGGATGGTGGCCGCGTCCGCGACGCAGCCGATGGGGTGAAAGGCGCGGATCGGGTCGTCGCCGAAGCCGGCCGCCGCGCCCTTGTCGGGGAGCGCGGTGCTGTCGGGCATCCCGGGGGCGGTGGCGGCGACCTCGCGGCCGTCGCGGATCGCGACGACTCCGAAGCGGCGCTCGTCCTCCGGGAGGTCGAGCAGGTCCCGCATCAGAGCTCGGTACCGCGCTTCGAAAATGTTCAGCGGAAGCACGAGGCCCGGGAACAGCACCGTGTTCAGCGGGAAGAGCGGTAGGCGCACGGAGGTCACAGCCCGTAAGCCTAAATGGTCGGCGGCGCCCCCGGAGGGGCCGGGCGTCACAGGAGTGTTTCCCGGCCCCAGCGGTCTACTGGCGGCGCAGCAGCCGGGAGGCACCGGCGGCGACCGTGGTGGCCAGCACCCAGCCCGCCAGGATCATGATCGCGGCGGCCCACTGGGAGCCGCCCTCGGGGCGCCAGTAACTGTCCTGGTTCAGGTCGATGACCGGCAGCAGCAGGTCGAGGGAGTACAGGTAGGGGTTCCAGAGCGGGGTCTCGCCGGGCTTGAGGGCGTGCGGCGGGTTCTGCGAGAAGAAGACCGTGCCCACCGCCCACAGGACGGCCATCCAGACGGCGGCGCGGCCCGGGCGGTATCCGTAGGCCACCGTCCAGTCCTGGAGGAAGCCCCAGGACTTCGCGGCGAGCGGCAGGGTTTCGCGGCGTCTGCGCTGCTTGGCGAGGAGGACCTCGCGTGCGTCGGAGTCCTCGCCGCTGCGGCGGAGCGCCGCGGCGAGCATCTCGTACGGCTCGGGCGCGTACTCGGGCGTGGCGGCCGCCACCCACTGCAGGCGCAGGGAGAGCGGGAAGTGGCCGCGGGGGATCAGCGTCTCGTAGGCGAAACCGGCCATCCACAGGCCGCCCAGACCGGGCCAGCTCGTCGATTTGTCGACGAGGTTCACGACCCGGGCGCCGGAGAGGATGACCCGGCCGCGCTGCGGGCGCTCGCCCAGGAAGCGCAGCTCGGGCGTCTGGATGCGGCGCATGGACAGTTCCTGGTCGGACTCCAGGATGAAGCGCGCCTGGTCCAGGTCGACGGCGTCCCCGAAGCGCCCGTCGTCCAGCCGCATGCCGCCTTCGCACTCGAAGCGCTGCATACGGGTGCCGCGCGCCGGGGTCGTGGTGATGCCGTACGGGGGCGTGGCGGAGCTGGAGACCGAGCCGGAGAGGCCGGCGGCGGTGAGGTAGAGCGTGCGCTCCACGGTGAGCTGCGGGGCGTTCAGGGCCCGGCGGCCGTAGGGATTGCTCAGCCGGCTGCCGCGCAGGCTCAGTGACACGCCGATGGTGGCGCCGCGCAGCGTCAGCTCGCCGTACGACTCCATCATCTCGGCCTGGAGGTCCTGGGCCACGGTCAGGCCGTCGGCGGTGAGGGACCGGCCACGCCGGTCCTTGTGCACCACGACCTGGTTGAGCATGAGGTCCGTGCCGATGTGCGCGTCGGTGAGCCGGATGCCGCGCTGGACGATGCAGCGCGGCAGGTGCAGGTCACCCTCGGTGTGCAGGCGGGCGGCCTCCAGCCGGGGGATGGCGCAGTTGACCATCCGCAGCGTCGTGAAGCGGCTCTCGGGGAGGACGATCTCCCTCTCGAAGCGGCAGTCGCGCAGCTCCACAAATGGCTCGATTGTGCCGCCCGCGACGTCGAGGGAGTCGGTGATGTACGCGCCGGTGAGCTTCAGCGCGGAGACCCGGCCGGGCTGGGCCGGCGGGCCGTTCAGCAGGAGGAGCGCGATGACCCGGGCGCGCACGGTGCGCTCGGGGCCCCACTCGTGGCGGGCGTGCGGATCGTTGCGCGCCGGGTCGTCGGTGCGCAGATCGCAGGTGCTGCCGTTGCGGAACGCCTGCCACAGGCTCCATTCCGCCGAGGTCAGATCCAGCTCCGGCGGCGCGTCGCCGTCGGTGGAGTCACTCACCGCGGCCTCCCCCTCTCGTTCCCGGCCGCGCCGTCCGGGCGCCGCCGTCTCTCCATGCGTACCGGGCGTCCCACGCGTACCGCTGCGGCCCCCTCGGCACCCCATTCCCGCTGAGTGACCGCGTGAACGCCAGTGGTCTGAATCACCCCGGGCACTACGTATCACCGATTGATACGGGCGACGGACACCGGCAGCACGTCTGAGACACTGGAGGGGTGATCTCCCGAATCGATCTGCGCGGTGACGCCCTCCCCGAGGGCGGCGCCCTGCGCGACCTGCTGCCCCGTGCCGAGTTCGACGTGGAAGCCGCCCTGGAGAAGGTGCGGCCCATCTGCGAGGACGTGCGCCATCGTGGCACGGCTGCGCTGATCGAGTACGCCCATCGGTTCGACCGGGTCGAGATCGAGCGGGTGCGAGTGCCCGCCGAGGCACTGCGGACCGCGCTGGCGGAGCTGGACCCGGCGGTCCGGGCCGCCCTGGAGGAGTCCATCAAGCGGGCCCGCACGGTCCACCGTGAGCAGCGGCGTACGGATGTGACGACGAAGGTCGTGCCGGGCGGCACGGTCACCGAACGGTGGGTGCCGGTCGAACGGGTCGGGTTGTATGTGCCCGGTGGCCGCTCGGTCTACCCCTCGTCCGTGGTGATGAACGTGGTGCCCGCGCAGGAGGCCGGCGTCGAGTCGCTGGCCGTCGCCTCGCCGCCGCAGGCCGACTTCGGCGGCCTGCCGCACCCCACGATCCTGGCCACCTGCGCCCTGCTGGGCGTGGACGAGGTCTACGCGGCCGGTGGCGCCCAGGCCGTCGCGATGTTCGCGTACGGCACCGAGGACTGCCTGCCGGTGAACCTCGTCACGGGCCCCGGCAACATCTACGTCGCCGCCGCGAAGCGCTTTCTCAAGGGCCGCATCGGCATCGACTCCGAGGCCGGCCCCACCGAGATCGCGATCCTCGCGGACGACACCGCCGACCCGGCGCACGTCGCGGCCGACCTGATCAGCCAGGCCGAGCACGACCCGATGGCCGCCGCCGTCCTGGTCACCGCCTCGGAGGAGCTGGCCGAGCGGGTCGAGAAGGAGCTGGAGCCGCAGGTCCGCGCGACCCGGCACATCGAGGACCGGATCATCCCGGCGCTGGCCGGCCGGCAGTCCGCGATCGTGCTGGTCGACGGCCTGGACGAGGGCCTGAAGGTCGTGGACGCCTACGGCGCCGAGCACCTGGAGATCCAGACCGCCGACGCCTCGGCCGTGGCCGCGCGGGTCCGCAACGCCGGCGCGATCTTCGTCGGCCCGTACGCGCCCGTCTCGCTCGGCGACTACTGCGCGGGCTCGAACCACGTGCTGCCCACCGGCGGCTGCGCGTGCCACTCCTCGGGGCTCTCCGTGCAGTCCTTCCTGCGCGGCATCCATGTCGTGGACTACACCCGCGACGCACTGGCCGAGGTCGCCCACCACGTGGTGACCCTCGCCGAGGCCGAGGACCTCCCGGCACACGGCGCGGCCATCAAGGCAAGGTTCGACTGGAAGGTCCCGCAGGGCAAGTGACCAGGAATCCCTCTTCGTCCCCTTGGGACGAGCTCCCCATCCGGGACGAGCTGCGCGGCAAGTCCCCGTACGGCGCCCCTCAGCTGGACGTGCCCGTACGCCTGAACACCAACGAGAACCCGTACCCGCTGCCCGAGCCGCTCGTGCAGCGGATCGCCGAGCGGGTCACCGAGGCGGCGCGCGACCTGAACCGCTACCCGGACCGGGACGCGGTCGAGCTGCGCACGGAGCTGGCCCGGTACCTCTCCCGCACCGGCGGCCACGAGGTCACCAAGGACCAGGTCTGGGCCGCCAACGGCTCCAACGAGGTCATCCAGCAGCTTCTGCAGACCTTCGGCGGCCCCGGTCGCAGCGCCATCGGCTTCGAGCCGTCGTACTCGATGCACGGCCTGATTTCGCGCGGCACGGGCACGGAGTGGATCTCAGGGCCGCGCAACGACGACTTCACCATCGACGTCGAGGCCGCCAAGAAGGCCATCGCCGAGCGCAAGCCGGACGTGGTCTTCATCTGCTCGCCGAACAACCCGACCGGCACCGCCGTGGCAGCGGAAACGGTTCTGGCGCTCTACGAGGCCGCGCAGGCCGCCAAGGCGGACACTGCCGGGGCGCTCGTCGTGATCGACGAGGCGTACGGCGAGTTCAGCCACCGCTCCTCGTTGCTCCCGCTGATCGAGGGCCGGCGGAACCTGGTCGTCTCCCGGACGATGTCCAAGGCGTTCGGCGCGGCCGGGCTGCGCCTCGGTTACCTCGCCGCGGACTCGGCCGTGGTCGACGCCGTACAGCTCGTACGCCTGCCGTACCACCTCTCCTCGGTCACCCAGGCCACCGCGCTGGCGGCCCTGGAGCACACCGATACGCTGCTGAAGTACGTCGAGCAGCTCAAGACCGAACGGGACCGCATCGTCGACGAGCTGCGCGCGATCGGCTGCGAGGTCGTCGACTCCGACGCCAACTTCGTCCAGTTCGGCCGGTTCGACGACCAGCACGCCGCCTGGCAGGCCATCCTCGACCAGGGCGTCCTGGTCCGTGACAACGGAGTGCCGGGCTGGCTGCGGGTAACCGCCGGCACCCCGGCCGAGAACGACGCGTTCCTCGATGCGGTGCGCGCGATCATGAAGGAGACAGACGCATGACTCGCGAGGGTCGCATTGGAAGGATCGAGCGCAAGACCAAGGAGACCTCGGTCCTCGTCGAGATCGACCTCGACGGCACCGGACAGGTCGACGTCTCGACCGGCGTGGGTTTCTACGACCACATGCTCGACCAGCTCGGCCGGCACGGTCTGTTCGACCTCACCGTGAAGACCGACGGCGACCTGCACATCGACACCCACCACACCATCGAGGACACCGCCCTCGCGCTGGGCGCCGCCTTCAAGCAGGCCCTCGGCGACAAGGTGGGCATCTACCGCTTCGGCAACTGCACGGTCCCGCTGGACGAGTCGCTCGCCCAGGTCACCGTCGACCTCTCGGGCCGCCCGTACCTGATCCACACCGAGCCCGAGAACATCGCGCCGATGATCGGCACGTACGACACGACGATGACCCGGCACATCCTGGAGTCCTTCGTCGCGCAGGCCCAGATCGCGCTGCACGTCCACGTGCCGTACGGGCGCAACGCCCACCACATCGTCGAGTGCCAGTTCAAGGCGCTGGCCCGGGCGCTGCGGTACGCCTCCGAGCGGGACCCGCGCGCGGCCGGCATCCTGCCCTCCACGAAGGGCGCGCTGTGAACGGTCTCTCGACGGTCTTCATCCTCGTGGGCCTCTTCCTGCTCGGCGGAGTCTTCTCCTTCTGGAAGCAGCAGATGTCCAAGAGCCTGATCGCGGTGCTGGCCATCGGCTCGGTGCTGTGTCTCGTCGCGGGCATCGTCCGGCTGGAGGTCTGGAATTGAGCACGCCCCGTAAGAAAGTGGTCGTCTTCGACTACGGCTTCGGCAACATCCGGTCCGCCGAGCGGGCGCTGGCCCACGTCGGCGCCGACGTCGAGGTCACCCGCGACTACGACACCGCCATGAACGCCGAGGGCCTGCTGGTGCCCGGCGTCGGCGCCTTCGCGTCCTGCATGAAGGGCCTGCGCGAGGCCCGCGGCGACTGGGTCGTGGGCCGCCGCCTCGCCGGCGGACGCCCGGTCATGGGCATCTGCGTCGGCATGCAGATCCTCTTCGGCCGCGGCATCGAGCACGACGTGGAGACCGAGGGTCTGGACGAGTGGCCCGGCACGGTCGGCCCGCTCAAGGCCGACATCGTGCCGCACATGGGCTGGAACACCGTCGAGGCGCCGCAGGACTCGCGGCTCTTCGCCGGCCTGGACGCCGACGAGCGCTACTACTTCGTGCACTCCTACGCGGTGCACCAGTGGGAGCTGGAGGTCAGCAACCCCGCCATGCGCGCGCCGCAGGTCACCTGGGCCACGCACGGCGAGCCCTTCGTGGCCGCCGTGGAGAACGGGCCGCTGTGGGCCACCCAGTTCCACCCCGAGAAGTCCGGCGACGCCGGCGCCCAGCTCCTGAGCAATTGGATCGACACGCTGTGAACGCGGAGAACGCTGTGAACAAGCTTGAACTGCTGCCCGCCGTCGACGTCCGCGACGGCCAGGCCGTCCGCCTCGTACACGGCGAGTCCGGCTCCGAGACCTCCTACGGCGACCCGTTGCAGGCCGCCCTGGCCTGGCAGCAGTCGGGCGCCGAGTGGCTGCACCTGGTCGACCTGGACGCCGCCTTCGGCACCGGCGACAACCGCGCGCAGATCGCCGAGGTCGCCCGCTCCATGGACATCAAGGTCGAGCTGTCCGGCGGCATCCGCGACGACGACTCGCTGGCCGCGGCGCTCGCCACCGGCTGCACGCGCGTCAACATCGGCACCGCGGCCCTGGAGAACCCCGAGTGGGTCGCCAAGATCATCGCCGAGCACGGCGACAAGATCGCGGTGGGCCTGGACGTGCGCGGCACGACGCTGCGCGGCCGCGGCTGGACCCGCGACGGCGGCGACCTGTACGAGACGCTGGCCCGGCTGGACTCCGAGGGCTGCGCCCGGTACGTCGTCACCGACATCAACAAGGACGGCACGCTGCAGGGCCCCAACCTGGAGCTGCTGAAGAACGTCTGCGCCGCGACCGACCGGCCCGTCGTCGCCTCCGGCGGCGTCTCCTCCCTCGACGACCTGCGCGCCATCGCGACGCTGGTCCCCGAAGGCGTGGAGGGCGCGATCGTCGGGAAGGCCCTGTACGCCAAGGCGTTCACCCTCGAAGAGGCCCTGGAGGCCACCCGCTAGCAGGGAGATGGACCGATGACCGACGTACGGCGCGTGCCTGGTGAAGGACCCTGGGAAGAGGCGTTCGGAGCGGCGCGCGCCGTCGCGGCCGGTGACCGTGTCCATGTCGCCGGCACGACGCCGTTCGACGGCACGGTGCTGTACGGCGAGGGCGATCCGTACGAGCAGACCCGGGTCGCCTTCACCAGGGCGCTCGACGCCCTCACGGAGTTCGGCCTGGACGCGAACGCGGTCGTCCGCACCCGCGTCTACCTCACCCACACCCGCGACATCGACGAGGCGGCCCGCGCCCACCAGGAGCTCTTCGGCGCGGTCCGCCCCGCCACGACCGTCGTCGTGGTCTCGGGCTTCGTCGACCCCCGCATCCTGATCCAAGTAGAACTAGAAGCTTTCAGAGAGGTCTGAACAGACATGACCCTGGCGGTCCGAGTCATCCCCTGCCTGGACGTCGACAACGGCCGGGTCGTCAAGGGCGTCAACTTCCAGAACCTCCGCGACGCCGGTGACCCCGTCGAGATGGCCAAGATCTACGGTGAGGAGGGCGCCGACGAGCTGACCTTCCTCGACATCACCGCCTCCTCCGGCAACCGCGAGACCACCTACGACGTGGTCCGCCGCACCGCCGAGCAGGTCTTCATCCCGCTCACCGTCGGCGGCGGCGTCCGCACCCCCGAGGACGTCGACAAGCTGCTGCGCGCGGGCGCCGACAAGGTCGGCGTCAACACCGCGGCGATCGCCCGCCCCGAGCTGATCCGGGAGATCGCCGAACGCTTCGGCCGTCAGGTCCTGGTCCTCTCCGTCGATGCCCGCCGCACGCCCGAGGGCACCAGCACCCCCTCCGGTTTCGAGGTCACCACCCACGGCGGCCGCCGCGGCACCGGCATCGACGCCGTCGAGTGGGCGCACCGCGCCGCCGAGCTCGGCGCCGGCGAGATCCTGCTGAACTCCATGGACGCCGACGGCACCAAGGACGGCTACGACACCGAGATGATCGCCGCCGTCCGCAAGCACGTCACCATCCCGGTCATCGCCTCCGGCGGCGCCGGCAAGCTCACCGACTTCCCGCCGGCCATCGACGCCGGCGCCGACGCCGTCCTCGCCGCCTCCGTCTTCCACTTCGGCGACCTGCGCATCGGCGAGGTCAAGAACACCCTCCGCGAAACGGGTCACCCGGTCCGCTGACACGGCCGGTACATCTCCTGGTCGGAGACCCGCCACCGCCGTAGGCTCGGCCCATGAGCCGAGTCAACGACGTGGGCGGGCAGACCGGGTTCGGCGCGCTGCGGATCGAGGCGGGGGAGCCGCCGTTCCACGCGGACTGGGAGGCGCGGGTGTACGCGCTGAACATGGCGCTGGTGCGCGGCGGGGTCTACACGCTGGACGAGTTCCGGGACGCCGTGGAACGGATGGCGCCCGCCGAGTATCTGGCGGCTTCGTACTACGAGCGGTGGCTGCACGCCATCGAGACGCTGGTCGCCGAGCGGAAGGTGCTCGGCGATGCCTGAGCCGGCGGCCTTCGCGGCCGGACAGCGGGTGCGGGTACGGGCCGCCGACCCGGACGGGCACACGCGGGCACCGCGGTACGTACGCGGGCACACCGGCCGGGTCGTGGAGTCGCAGGGCCGCTGGCCGCTGGCCGACGACCGGGCCACGGGCGCCGCGGAGCCACGCGTGGAGACCGTCTACACCGTCGCCTTCCCGGCCCGGGAGCTGTGGGGCGAGGGCACGCACGAGGTCACGGTGGACCTCTGGGAGTCGTACCTGGAACAGGCAGCGGAGGAGCGGGCGTGAGCGGGGAACATGCGAGCAGCACGGTGGCGGTGCGGGTGCGCCGCCTGGAGGAGCGGCTGGTGGCGGCCGGGGTGGTCGGCGACGACCAGCTCGACGCGATCCTGACCAAGCTGCTGAACGGCGCGTCTCCGGTCAACGGCGCGCGGGTGACGGCCCGCGCCTGGACGGACCCGGGCTTCAAGGAGCGGCTGCTGGCGGACGCCAATACGGCGCTGCCCGAGCTCGGCCTGTCGATGACCGGCGGCATCCAGGAACAGCGCCTCAAGGTCGTCGAGAACACGACGGAGGTGCACAACGTCCTCGTCTGCACCCTGTGTTCGTGCTATCCGATCGGGCTGCTGGGGCCGTCCCCGTCCTGGTACAAGAGCGAGGCGTACCGGTCGCGGGTGGTGCGCGATCCGCGGTCCGTCCTGGCGGAGTTCGGGCTCGAACTGCCCGACGACGTCACGGTCACCGTCTGGGACTCCAGCGCGGAGAGCCGCTACATGGTGCTGCCGCGGCGGCCCGATGGCACGGACGGGCTGGGCGAGGAAGAACTCGCCCGCCTCGTGACACGGGAGGGTCTCATCGGGACCGCCGCGGTCTGAAAGGCGCCGCGGCTGCGGAGCGTCGGTTGCCGCCGCGGCGCCGGTCAGTGGGGTTTGGGCTCACGCCTTACGGGCCGCCCGGACGAACTCACGGTTCATCTTCGTGATGCTGAACAGCGGGATGCCCTTGGGGCAGGCCGTCGCGCACTCGCCGGTGTTCGTGCAGCCGCCGAAGCCCTCGTCGTCCATCTGCCCGACCATGTCCAGGACCCGGGACTCGCGCTCCGGGGCGCCCTGCGGCAGGGAGTTGAGGTGGACGACCTTGGCGGAGGTGAAGAGCATCGCCGAGCCGTTGGGGCAGGCCGCGACGCACGCGCCGCAGCCGATGCACTCCGCGTGCTCGAAGGCGGTGTCGGCGGCCGGCTTCGGCACCGGCGTGGCGTGCGCCTCGGGGGCGCTGCCCGTCGGAGCCGTGATGTAGCCGCCGGACCCGATGATCCGGTCGAAGGCCGTACGGTCCACGACCAGGTCCTTGACCACGGGGAACGCCGAGGCGCGCCACGGCTCGATGTCGATCGTGTCGCCGTCGTCGAAGTGCCGCATGTGGAGCTGACAGGTGGTGGTCCGCTCCGGCCCGTGTGCCTCACCATTGATGACCATGCCGCAGGCCCCGCAGATCCCCTCGCGGCAGTCGTGGTCGAAGGCGACCGGCTCCTCACCGCGCAGAATCAGCTCTTCATTGAGGGTGTCGAGCATTTCGAGAAAGGACATCTCGGGCGAGATGTCCCGCACGTCGTACTCGGTCATACGACCCGCGGAATCGGGGCCGGACTGGCGCCAGATGCGCAGGGTGAGGTTCACGCGTAACTCCGCTGAGTGGGGTGGACGTACTCGAAGTCGAGCTGCTCCTTGTGCAGCACGGGCGCCTCGCCGGTACCGGTGAACTCCCAGGCCGCCGCGTAGGAGAATTCCTCGTCGCGGCGTTCGGCCTCGCCGCCTTCGGTCTGGCTTTCCTCGCGGAAGTGGCCGCCGCAGGACTCGGAGCGGTGCAGGGCGTCCAGGCACATCAGCTCGGCGAGTTCGAAGTAGTCGGCGATGCGGTTGGCCTTTTCCAGGGACTGGTTGAGGTCCTGGCCCGAGCCCGGGACCTTGATGCGGCGCCAGAACTCCTCGCGGAGTTCGGGGATGCGGTCCAGGGCCTTGCGCAGACCGGTCTCCGTGCGGGCCATGCCGCACTCCTCCCACAGCAGCTCGCCCAGTTCCCGGTGGAAGGAGTCCGGGGTGCGGTCGCCGTTGTTGGAGAGGAGGCGGTAGAGGCGGTCGGTGACCGAGGTGACGGCCTCGATGACGGCCGGGTGGTCGTCGGGTACCTCGTCGTGGGGATGCCGGGCGAGGTAGTCGTTGATGGTGGCGGGGAGGACGAAGTAGCCGTCGGACAGGCCCTGCATGAGGGCGGAGGCGCCGAGGCGGTTCGCGCCGTGGTCGGAGAAGTTGGCCTCGCCGATGGCGAAGAGCCCGGGCACGGTGGTCTGCAGGTCGTAGTCGACCCAGAGGCCGCCCATCGTGTAGTGGATGGCCGGATAGATGCGCATCGGCGTCGTGTACGGGTCCTCCGCCGTGATGCGCGCGTACATGTCGAAGAGGTTGCCGTACTTCTCCTCGACCGCCTTGCGGCCCATCCGGGCGATGGCGTCCGCGAAGTCCAGGTAGACGCCCTGGCCGCCGGGGCCGACGCCGCGGCCCTCGTCGCAGACGTTCTTCGCTGCGCGGGAGGCGATGTCGCGGGGGACGAGGTTGCCGAAGGCCGGGTAGATGCGCTCCAGGTAGTAGTCGCGCTCGTCCTCGGGGATCTCGGCCGGCGGGCGGGTGTCGCCCTTGGCCTTGGGCACCCAGATGCGGCCGTCGTTGCGCAGCGACTCGCTCATCAGCGTCAGCTTGGACTGGTGGTCGCCGGAGCGCGGGATGCAGGTGGGGTGGATCTGGGTGAAGCAGGGGTTGGCGAAGTACGCGCCGCGCCGGTGGGCCCGCCAGATCGCGGTGGCGTTGGAGTTCTTGGCGTTGGTGGAGAGGTAGAAGACGTTGCCGTAGCCGCCGCTCGCCAGCACCACCGCGTCCGCGAAGTAGGTGTCGATGCGGCCGGTGAGCAGGTCGCGGGCGACGATGCCGCGGGCCCGTCCGTCGACGACGATCAGGTCGAGCATCTCGGTGCGCGGGTGCATCTCGACCGTGCCGGCCGCGATCTGCCGGGACAGCGCCTGGTACGCGCCGAGGAGGAGCTGTTGGCCCGTCTGGCCGCGGGCGTAGAAGGTGCGGGAGACCTGGACGCCGCCGAAGGAGCGGGTGTCGAGCAGGCCGCCGTACTCGCGGGCGAAGGGCACGCCCTGGGCCACGCACTGGTCGATGATCTCGACCGAGACCTGGGCCAGGCGGTGCACGTTGGACTCGCGGGCGCGGAAGTCGCCGCCCTTGACGGTGTCGTAGAAGAGGCGGTGGACGGAGTCGCCGTCGTTGCGGTAGTTCTTCGCCGCGTTGATGCCGCCCTGGGCGGCGATGGAGTGGGCGCGGCGCGGCGAGTCCTGGTAGCAGAACTGGACGACGTGGTAGCCCTGTTCGGCCAGGGTGGCGCCGGCCGCGCCGCCGGCCAGCCCGGTGCCGACGACGATGACGGTGTGCTTGCGCCGGTTGGCGGGGTTGACCAGCTTCGCCTCGAAGCGGCGGCGGTCCCAGCGCTCGTTGATCGGGCCGTCCGGGGCCTTGGTGTCGGCGACGGGCTCGCCGGTCCGGTACTCGCTGTAGGTGCTCATGTCAGCTCACAACTCCGGTCATCACGGAGACGGGGACGGCGATGAAGCCGAGGGTGAGGACCAGGGCCAGGAGGTTGGCGATGGCCTTGAGGGTGCGGTCGCGCCCCGGACGGTTGGCGCCCAGCGTCTGGGCGGCGCTCCAGAAGCCGTGCCGGATGTGCAGGCCGAGCGCGAGCATCGCGACGATGTAGATGACGTTGCCGTACCAGGTGGAGAAGGTGGCGACGACATTGGCGTACGGGTGTCCGGCCGCGGCGTGCGGGTTCACCGTCAGGGTCGTCAGGTCCAGGATGTGCCAGACGATGAAGAGGCCGAGGATGACGCCGCCCCAGCGCATGGTGCGGGTGGCGTAGCTGGCCCGCTTCTTCTTGTGCGCATACTTCTGCGGACGTGCGGCGATGTCGCGGCGGCTGAGCTGGTACGCGGCGACCGCGTGCACGACGACCGCGGCGAGCAGCACGACGCGGGCGATCCACAGGAACCACTCGTGGTGCAGGAAGGGCTCGCCGATGGTGCGCAGCCAGTGGGCGTAACCGTCGAACTCGGCGGCTCCGAAGAAGATCTTGAGGTTGCCCAGCATGTGGGCGACCAAGTACAGCAGCATCACGATGCCGCTGACGGCCATCGCCGTCTTCTTGCCGACGGTCGAGTGCCACAGGATGCCCGCGTAGGAGGACGGCCGTCGGTCCGTCCGGGTGTCCACTGCCATGGGCACGACGGTAGGGACGCGATAAGCCATCAGTCCAAGACATGGTGGAGCTCAACTCCATAGACGTTGGCTATCGAGCCACTATTCTGGCCGCATGCAGCTCCAGCAGCTCCGCTATTTCGCGGCCGTCGCCGACACCCGGCACTTCACCCGCGCGGCCGAGCAGGAACACGTCGCGCAGCCCTCGCTCTCCCAGCAGATCCGGTCCCTGGAGCGGGAGCTGGGCGCCGAGCTGTTCCACCGGGCGCGCGGCCACATCATGCTCACCGACGCGGGGGAGACGCTGCTGCCGTTCGCGCGCCGCATCCTCGCCGACGCCGACACCGCGCGGCGCGAGGTCCAGGAGGTCGCCGGGCTGCGCCGCGGCCGGCTGCGGCTCGGCGCCCCGCCCAGCCTGTGCGCCTCCGTCGTGCCCGACGTGCTCCGCGCCTTCCACGACCGCTATCCGGGCGTCGATCTTCAGGTGCACGAGAGCGGCTCGCAGGACCTGGTGCGCGTACTGGCCGCGGGCGAGCTGGACCTCGCCCTCGTCATCACCCCGCTGCCGGTGCAGGCGCCTGCGCTGACCACCGCCGAGCTGCTGCGCGAGGAGCTGGTGTTGGTCTCGGCGCCGGATGCGCCGCCGCCCGTACGCCGCAAGTACCTCCGCGTGGACGATCTGCGCGACCATCCGCTGGTGATGTTCCGGCGCGGCTACGACCTGCGGGAATTCACCGTGGCCGCGTGCCGCGCGGCCGGCTTCGAGCCGGTCTTCACCGTCGAGGGCGGCGAGATGGACGCGGTGCTCGGCTTCGTACGGGCGGGGCTCGGCAGCGCCGTCGTGCCGATCATGGTCGCCGAGCGGGCCGGGCTGCGCAGCACCCCGTTCGCCGCGCCGGGCCTGCACCGCAACATCTCCGTCGCGCACCGCGCGGACGTCTCGCCGCCCCGCGCGGCCCGCGAGCTGCAGCGGATCCTCGTACGCCACCTCACGCCCGGGGCCGCGGACGGCTAGACCCGCCCCGGCGGCCACGGCAGCACGGGGGCGGTTTCCGGCCAGTACGACGTGATATTGCCGTACGGCCGAAGAGGCGGCCCTGCCTGGTGGCGGGAGTCCGTGCGCCGCGCGGGGAATATCCGCGCGCTGCGCGACCGGCGTTTTCCACGCACAAATCCGGTACGCCATTGCTTGCCGACGGGACATCGCGGTACGAATGCCTCACTTGCCGTCCGGCAGTCCGCGGCCGGCAATCGGGGGAATCAACGGGGGAGAACATCACCATGCTGCTCGAAGAGGTCTACGCGGGCGCGCCCACAGTAAAGTCGGGACGCCATCTGACCACCGTGAACGAATTCACGGACCAATCGCCCGCGCTGCGCCCGGAAGTCCTCGCGGAAGCCGCAGGCCGCATGCTCGCGCTGGGCGACTTCGACGCCGACAAGATCCTTGTCGAGGAGGACAAGGGCGCCATTCTCGGCGGGGCGCTCTCGCTCGCCGCGGGGCTGCCGCTGGCGGTCGCCCGCTGGTACACCTACGACCTCGGCGCGCGGTCCGTGTCGGTGCCCATCGACAGCGAGTACTTCCAGGGCACGCTCTACGTCAACGGCATCGAGCCGGGCGACCGGCTGACCATCGTGGACGACACGATCAGCACCGGCGGCACCCTGCTCGCGCTGATCGAGGCCGTGCAGGCGGCCGGTGCCCGGGTCGGCGAGGTCGTCGTGGCGGTGGAGAAGCCCGAGAACGGCGGCCGGGAAAAGGTCGCCGAGCGCTTCGGCATCACGGTCAAGTCCGTCATCCGGATCACCGTCGATGAACGGACCGGGCGCGCCGTCGTCATGTCCTGACGCGGTACGGCTCGTCGTCTCCTGACGCAGTCGGGATCGTCTGTCTGACGCGGTCGGGTTCGCCATGTCCCGACGTGGTCGGGCATTTCTTCTTCACTTCTTTCACCATGCTGTCCAGTACGGGTTCGGGGGAACCGCACGTGAGTGCATTTGTGCACGGTGCCGAAATCGGGCACACGGAATTGTACGAACTACGCAGCACTGCCGATCCGGGGGCCGCGCGGATATTCGCCAAGTGCGAGTTCCGTAATCCCACCGGCAGCCACAAGGACCGGGTCTTCGCCTTCATGCTCGACGAACTGGAACGGGCCGGCACGATCGCCCCGGGAATGACCCTGGTCGAATGCTCCACCGGAAACGGCGGCGCGGCGCTCTCCCGGGCCGGCCGGGACCGCGGCTACCGCGTCGTCATCGTCATGCCGGCCGGCATGACCGAGGAACGCCGCCGGCAGATCGCCTCCTTCGGGGGCACCGTCATCGAGACCGACCCCGAGGGCTTCCTCCTCGAAGGCGAGGAGACCGCCCGCCGGTACGTCGCGGCCCACCCCGGCAGCCACTACCTGGACCAGTCCGCCAACGAGCTGAACTGGCGCGCCTGGCGCTCCTGCGGCACCGAGATCGTCACCGCGCTCGACGCGCTGGGCCTCGTCCCCGACCGGTTCGTCTGCTCCCTCGGCACCGGCGGCACCTTCACCGGTATCGCGGACGTCCTCAAGGCCGCCCACCCGGGGCTGCGCACCACCGCCGTCGAGGTCGACCGCTCGGCCGCCCTGTACGCCAAGCGCCACGGCCTGCCCTTCACCCACCACACGCACAACCTGATGGGCCTCGGCCCCGGCAAGGTGCCCGCCAATCTGCGCGAGGAACTGGTCGACGAGGTCGAGCTGATCAGCGGGGACGACGGCTGGGCGGTCATGAAGGAGCTCATCGAGAAGGAGGGCCTGTGCGTCGGGCCGACCGCGGGCGGCAATGTCTTCGCCGCGCGGCGGCTCGCCCGCACGCTGCCC
Organism: Streptomyces ochraceiscleroticus; assembly: GCF_000720485.1. Lineage (GTDB taxonomy): Bacteria > Actinomycetota > Actinomycetes > Streptomycetales > Streptomycetaceae > Streptomyces > Streptomyces ochraceiscleroticus. The sequence continues at coordinate 162,939 of NZ_JOAX01000011.1, forward strand.
CCGGACGCCGTCGTGATCACCGTGCTGTTCGACTCCGCCTGGAAGTACTTCAGCGTCTGGGACGGCCGGTACGCGCAGTACGCCACCGACGACGCGCCCTACGCGGCGGAAGGGGCGGAGTGAACGCCATGACCGACGACCGCACCGCACCCGACCGCAACGCGCCGGACTGCACCGCGCCCGACGGCGGCCTCCCGGACAGCCACCGCCCCGACCCGGGACCGGCTCCGGACCCCGCCGCGCGCCTCGACGTGCTCACCCGCCGCCTCGACGAAGCCTGCCGCCGCGCCGGCCGCGAGCCCGGCTCCGTCAAGCTCGTCGCGGTCAGCAAGTACCACCCGCGCGAGCTCGTCGCCGCCGCGCTCGACGCGGGCCAGCGCGACTTCGCGGAGAGCCGGGTCCAGGAGGCCCGCGCCAAGTGGCCGCCGCTGCGCGCCCGTTACCCGGACGTCCGGCTGCACCTCGTCGGCGCGCTGCAGACCAAGAAGGCCGCGGCGGCCGTCACCGGCTTCGACGTCCTGCACAGCGTGGACCGCCCGCGGCTGGCCGCGGCCCTCGCCGCCGCCATGGCCCGCACCGGGCGCAGGCCCGACTGCTTCGTCCAGGTCAACACCGCCGACGAGCCGCACAAGAGCGGCGTACCGCTGGAGGCCGCCGACGCGCTCCTCAAGGAGTGCCGGGACGTGTACGGGCTGCCCGTCGTCGGCCTGATGTGCCTGCCGCCGTACGGCCGCGACCCGCGCCCGCACTTCCGGCTGCTCCGCTCGCTCGCCGCCGCGCACGGCCTGAGCCAGCTCAGCATGGGCATGAGCGCCGACTTCGAGGCCGCGGTGGCGGAGGGCGCAACGCTGGTCCGGGTGGGCCGGGCGCTCTTCGGACCCCGGCCGCGGCGCGCCGGCGGCCCACCGGATGCCCGTGCCGGTGGCCCGCCGGCCACCCGCTAGGGAGTGCCGTGGCCGCACTGTTCGTCTTCGCCCTGTTCTCCGCGCTGGTGGACGTGTTCGCCGCGCAGCGGCTCCAGCACCTCGACCCCGGCAGCGTCGCCGCGGTCGCCTTCACCCTCACCGGCGTCTTCTTCTGCGGTCTGACGCTGCTGCGGACGCGCCCGGCCCGGGTCGTCGCCGTGGCCCGGGCGCACGCCGCCGACCTGCTCGTCCTCAACGTCACCACCGCGGTGACCTGGCTGTCCCTGCTGTACGCGCTCAAGCTCATGGAACCGGCCGTCGCCAACGTCGTCTCCATCGCCATCGGCCCGGCCTGCACCGTGCTGCTCCAGTACCTGTGGTGGCGCAAGGACCGCGTGCTGCCCGGCGAACTCCTCGCCGCGCTCGGCATCGTCCTCGCCCTCGCCGGCCTGGTCTGGGCCTCCCTGGACGGCCGCAGCGGCGTCGGCGACCGGGCCGCCGCCGTCATGGCGCTCGGCGTGTGCGCCGCGGTCGCCTCCGGCGCGGGCGGCGCCGCCAACGTCGTCTTCTCCGCCCGCCTGGGCGCCGCGGGCGTCGACGTCCCCACCGTCATGGGCCTGCGCTTCGGCCTGGTCGCCGCGGCCGGCTGGCTGCTCGCCGCCACCGGCGACACCGCCCGGCTGGGCGAGGCGCTGCTGCCCGGCGCCGTGGTCGCCGTCATCGGCGTCGGCATACCGGCCGTCCTCGTGCAGATCGGCGTCCGCCGGGTGACCCCGGTGACCGCCTCCATGATCTGCACCCTCGCGCCGGCCCTGACGCTCCTGCTCCAACTCGCCGACACACGGCTGACGTTCTCGGTGCCCTCCGCCGTCGGCATCACCGTCATCACCGTCCTCATCGGGCTCGGGCTGCTCGCCCGCCGGGGCGCACCCCCGGCCGCGGCGGCCCAGGAAGGCAAGAAGATCCATGCACTGCCTGGTAGTTGACGCCTACTCCAGCGGCCGCTTCCTGCCCGCCGCGCTGGCCGCGCACGGCATCACCACGGTCCACATCGACAGCGCGCCCGGCATCGCCGACCGCCTGCTGCGCACGCCCTTCCCGCACGAGGCGGTCGCCGACCGGTTCACGTACCGGGGCGACCTGAACGCCCTGGTCACCGCGGTACTCCCGTACAGGCCCGCCCGCGTCCTGCCCGGCAACGAGACCGGCGTGGACCTCGCCGACGCCCTCTCCGCCCGGCTCGGCCTGCCCGGCAACGTCATCGACGGCCGCCGCGTGCGCCGCGACAAGTACGAGATGGCCAGGGCCGTCCGGGCACACGGACTGCGCGCGCCCGACACCCTGCGCACCCACCGCTTCGACACCGCCCTGGCCTGGGCCCGCTCGCACGGCCGCTGGCCCGTGGTGGTCAAGCCCGCCGACAGCGCCGGCACCGACAACGTCTTCTTCTGCGCCGGTCCGGTGGAGCTGTGCACCGCCTTCGACCACATCCTGCGCTCGGTGAACTTCACCGGCGCCCGCAACCGCACCGTCGTCGTCCAGGAACACCTGACCGGCACCGAGTACTTCGCCAACACCGTCAGCGTCGCGGGCCGCCACCACATCGCCGAGATCTGGCGCTACCACAAGCGCCCGGGCCGCGGCGGCGCCCCGGTCTACGACTACGAGGAGCCGGTCTCCGCGCGCGAGCCGGCCACCGCCGCGCTCCGCCCGTACCTCCTCGGCGCCCTGGACGCCCTCGGCATCCGCAACGGACCGGCGCACACCGAGATCATGCTCACCGACGAGGGACCGGTGCTGATCGAGGCCGGCGCCCGCCCGGCCGGCAGCATCCTGCCCGACGTGGTCAGCCGCTGCTTCGGCACCGACCACATCACGCTGACCGCGCTGGCCTGCGCCGATCCGGCCGCCTTCATGGCGCGCACGGACCGCCCGGCCCAGCCGCGCGTCCCGCTGCGCTATGTCTCCCTGATCTCCCCGCGCGGCGGCCGACTGGTCTCCCTGGCCCGCTTCGACGAGATCCGCGCGCTGCCCTCGTACGCCGGGCACCACTTCTCCGTCGAGGTCGGCGACCACCTCGCCCCCACCGTCGACTCGCTCACCTCGCCCGGCGTCTGCTACCTCGTCCACCGCAATCCGCGGCAGATCGAGACGGACTACCGCCGGCTGCGCACGCTGGAGGAGACGGGACTGTACGAAACGGACGAGGTCAGGCCGGACGCGCGGCGCCCGGCCTGACCGCTCACGGGGCTACAGTCCCAGCTCGGCCTCGTGGAGGCGGGCCACCGCTTCCTTGTCGCCGTCCAGCTCGACGTCGGCGGTGCGCTGCCGTCCGAACAGGAACAGCGTCAGCTCGCCCGGCTCGCCGGTGACCGTGACGACCGGCGTGCCGCGGTGCGCCACCGCGGTCTGCCCGTCCGGGCGCCGCAGCACCAGGCCCACCGGGGCCTTCCGCCCCAGCACCCGGGCCATCCGCTCGATGCGGGACCACAGCACGTCGGCGAAGACGGGGCTCAGCTCGCGCGGCGACCAGTCCGGCGCGGCGCGCCGCACGTCCTCCGTGTGCACGAAGAACTCCACCGTGTTCGCCGCCTCGTCGATCTGCTTCAGGGCGTACGGCGACAGCCGCGGCGGACCGGTCCTGATCAGCCGGATCAGCTCGTCGTACGGCTTGGCGGCGAACTCGGACTGCACCCGCTCCAGCCGGGACGCCAGCGGCTTGAGCACCAGTCCGCCGGCCGCGTCCGCGCGCCGCTCGCGCACCACCACATGGGCGGCCAGGTCGCGGGTGCTCCAGCCCTCGCACAGCGTCGGCGCGTCGGGTCCGGCGCTCTCCAACAGATCGGCGAGAAGAAGTCGTTCACGCTTGGCATGGGTCGACATGGCCTCACCCTACGGCCGCCCCGGCCGTCCGTGCCACGACGCCGCACGGTCCCTTCCGCGCCCCGCGTCACAGATGCACGAGGATCACCGTCATCACCAGAACGGCCGCCGCGAAGACCGCACACACCACGATCGTGGCCACCTTGGCCACCCGGTCGTCGTCAGGGGGCGGGTACTGGTCGTTCATGTCCGCATGATGCCGCACGGCACAATGGAGGGCATGAGCAGCAGCCCCGCCACCCCGTCCCCGTCCGGCGCCTCTCTGGATCCGGCCATCGCCGCCCGGCTCAAGCGCACCCCCGACGGCCTGGTCCCGGCCATCGCGCAGCAGTACGACACCGGTGAGGTGCTGATGCTCGGGTGGATGGACGACGAGGCGCTGCACCGCACGCTGACCACCGGGCGCTGCACGTACTGGAGCCGCAGCCGCCAGGAGTACTGGGTCAAGGGCGACACGTCCGGGCACTTCCAGCACGTGAAGTCCGTCGCGCTGGACTGCGACGCGGACACCGTGCTGGTCAAGGTCGACCAGGTCGGCGCGGCCTGCCACACCGGCGCGCGGACCTGCTTCGACAAGGACGTACTGCTCGCCGAGGGCTGACCGCGCCTCGGGAGGCCGTCCGGCCGGAGCCGATCAGTACGCGGACGGAGCCGCGCCCGCCACTGATCGCTACTAGGATCCGCTGACATGACCACGGGAACCACCGGCACCGCGACTCCGGACCTCGAAAACTTCCGCACCCTCGCGAAGGACCGCCGGGTCATCCCGGTCACCCGGCGGCTCCTCGCCGACGGCGACACCCCGGTGGGCCTGTACCGCAAGCTCGCGGCCGAGCGCCCCGGCACCTTCCTCCTGGAGTCCGCGGAGAACGGCCGGAGCTGGTCCCGGTACTCCTTCATCGGCGTCCGCAGCGCCGCGACCCTCACCGCCCGCGACGGGCAGGCCCACTGGCTCGGCACCCCGCCGGTCGGCGTGCCCACCGCCGGTGACCCGCTCGCCGCGCTGCGCGAGACCATCGAGACGCTGCACACCCCGCGCGACCTCATCGAGGGCCAGGGCCTGCCGCCCTTCACCGGCGGCATGGTCGGCTACCTCGGGTACGACATCGTCCGCCGTCTGGAGAAGATCGGCGACTCCACCGAGGACGAGCTGCGGCTTCCCGAGCTGACCATGCTGCTCACCTCGGACCTGGCCGTACTGGACCACTGGAACGGCACGGTCCTGCTGATCGCCAACGCGATCAACCACAACGACCTGGACACCGGCGTCGACGAGGCGTACGCGGACGCGGTGGCCAGGCTGGACACCATGGCGTACGACCTGGGCCGCCCGGCCCCGTCGAACGCCGCCGCGCTCCCGGCCTCCGAGCTGCCCGAGTACACCGCGAAGTGGGGCGCAGACGCCTTCAAGGACGCCGTCGAGGACATCAAGGAGCGCATCCGGGCCGGCGAGGCGTTCCAGGTGGTGCCCTCGCAGCGCTTCGAGACGCCGTGCACGGCCTCCGCGCTGGACGTCTACCGGGTGCTGCGGGCCACGAACCCCAGCCCGTACATGTACCTCTTCCGCTTCGAGGGCGGCGACGGCCTCCCCTTCGATGTCGTCGGCTCCAGCCCGGAGGCGCTGGTCAAGGTCGAGGACGGGCAGGCCATGGTGCACCCGATCGCCGGCACCAGGCCGCGCGGCGGCACCCCGCAGCTCGACCAGGCCCTCGCCGACGAGCTGATCTCCGACCCCAAGGAGCGCGCCGAGCACCTGATGCTCGTCGACCTTGGCCGCAACGACCTGGGCCGGGTCTGCGAGCCCGGCAGCGTCGAGGTCGTGGACTTCATGTCCATCGAGCGCTACAGCCACGTCATGCACATCGTGTCCACGGTCACCGGCAAGGTCGCCGAGGGCCGCACCGCCTTCGACGTGCTGACCGCCTGTTTCCCCGCCGGCACGCTCTCCGGCGCCCCGAAGCCGCGCGCCCTGCAGATCATCGAGGAGCTGGAGCCCACCCGGCGCGGCGTCTACGGGGGCTGCGTGGGCTACCTGGACTTCGCCGGCGACTCCGACACCGCGATCGCCATCCGCACGGCCCTGCTCCGCGACGGCACGGCATACGTCCAGGCCGGCGCGGGAATCGTCGCCGACTCCGACCCGGAGGCGGAGGACGCCGAATGCCGCAACAAGGCGGCGGCGGTACTCAGGGCCGTGAACACGGCGAACAACCTCGAATAAGCCCGTCCGGCGATTGAGGACACCGCGGCCGAAGGCCGTCGGTACCCCCGAGCCGACGTACACCCGGCAACGTACGCGATAGTGGTACGTGTGAGTGCCGTACCCCAGCCCCGCCCCGATGCCGCCGAGACGGAGGCCCCCGCCTCCGGTGAAGCCTCGTCGGCCAAGCCCCCGCGCAGGGCACTGGCCTTCGCGCTCCTCCTGGGAGCGCTCGGCGCCGCCCTCGCCCTGCTGTCCTCCGGCCGTACCTGGGCCACCGCCACCGCCGTGGTCGCCCAGGGCGAGCTCCCGCAGAAGGCGACGGGCCAGGACGTCACCGGCGTGCCCGGCGCGCTCGCCGTGGTCGGGCTCGCCGCGCTGGTCGCCGTCTTCGCCGTGCGCGGCGCGGGCCGCGTCGCCGTCTCCGCGCTGCTGGCGCTGAGCGGCGCCGGCACCGTCGCCGGCGCCCTCCTCGGCAACGCCGACACCTCCGCGCTGAAGGCCAAGGCCGCCACCGCCACCGGCATGAGCGGCGCCGGCGTCCACGACGTCGCGCACACCGCCTGGCCCTGGGTGGCCGCGGGCGGCGGCGCGCTGCTGCTGGTCGCCGGGCTGCTGGCGCTGGCGTACGGGCGGCGCTGGCCCGCCATGTCCGGGCGCTACGAGCGCGCGGGCAACGGCCCCCGCGGCCCGCGCCGCGCCGCCAAGCAGCCGGACCTGGACCGCCCGGAGGAGATCTGGAAGTCCCTGGACCGCGGCGAGGACCCCACCGCCTAGCCGACGTCCCTTCACCGGTCCGCACCGACCCGATGGCGGGGCCGCCCCCCGCATCAGGGACAATGATTCCGAGCGAACGCCGCGCCCCGACCCAGGCGCGAGAAAGCAACGAGGAGCACTCATGTCGAGCAATGGCCACGGCCACGGACACACCCCGGCTGCCTGGACCGGCGTCATCATTTCGTTCATCGGCTTCTGCGTCGCGGGCGTCTTCACGGTGCTCGCCAACGTGCCCGGCTTCTGGGCCGGCATCGTTCTCATCTTCGCCGGTGCGGTCGTCGGCGGCCTGATGCGGCTGGCGGGCATGGGCTCCGAGCCCAAGCGCGCCAAGGGCAGCCCCCAGCCGCAGGAGAGCTGACCGCCCGTTCGGACGCCCGACGCCCGACGACGAAGGCGCGGCTTCCCGGCCGCCCGCACGCCCCGCGCTCATGGCGCGGAACGGCCCGTGCGGCGGCGGGAAAGCTGCGCCTTCGCGCGTAGGGGGGAACAATCGGGACCGTGACCGAACCCGTGGCGCGCAGCCCGCAGCAACCGCCCCCGGCCCCTGCCGCGCGCGCCGGCGCGGCGCGCCGCCTCGCGGCCCCGCTGGGCGCCCTGGCGACGGTCCTGGCGGCCTTCGCGTACGTCGGCGCCGTCGACCCCAACGAGGCGGGGCACTACCCCGTCTGCCCGCTGCTGCGGCTCACCGGCCTGTACTGCCCGGCGTGCGGCGGGCTCCGCAGCGCGCACGCGGTGGCCCACGGCGACCTGGGCGCGGCGCTGGGCGCCAACACCCTGGCAGTGCTCGGCTACGCCGCGTTCGCGGTGTTCTGGGCGGCCTGGCTGGTGCGGGCCGCCCGCGGGCTGCCGGTCGCCGGGCCGCGTCCGAGACCCGTCCACTGGTGGCTCGTCGGCGGTGTCGTGCTGCTCTTCACGGTGGTACGCAACGTGCCCGCCGGATCGGTTCTCGCCCCATGATCCGCGCCGTTTTCGCGCCCGCCGGGGAGCGCTCGCGCGGCCGGTACCTGTCCATGTTGTGGGACCGCCGACAGGCGGATGCGGGGCTACCGCCCCTGGCCGGATACCATCGGAGTGCCTGCTGGGAGCGCACCGCGTCCCCGAGGGTGACAGTTTTCCTCCACCGCTCAAGAAGGAGGCCGCTCGCGTGAGTGTGCTCGACGAGATCATCGACGGAGTCCGCGCCGACCTCGCCGAGCGACAGGCGCGCGTCAGCCTCGACGAGCTGAAGGAGCGGGCACAGAAGGCCGCCCCCGCCAAGGACGGCGTGGCCGCCCTCAAGGGCGACAGCGTGCGCGTGATCTGCGAGGTCAAGCGCTCCAGCCCGTCCAAGGGCGCGCTGGCCGCCATCGCCGACCCGGCCGGGCTCGCCGCCGACTACGAAGCGGGCGGCGCGGCCGTCATCTCCGTCCTCACCGAGCAGCGCCGCTTCGGCGGCTCGCTGGCCGACCTGGAGGCCGTCCGGGCCAAGGTCGACATCCCGATCCTGCGCAAGGACTTCATCGTCAGCGCGTACCAGCTCTGGGAGGCCCGCGCGTACGGCGCCGACCTGGCGCTGCTGATCGTGGCCGCGCTGGAGCAGGAGGCGCTGGTCTCGCTCATCGAGCGGGCCGAGTCGATCGGGCTGTCCCCGCTGGTCGAGGCGCACGACGAGGAAGAGGTCGAGCGCGCGGTGGCCGCCGGGGCGAAGATCATCGGCGTGAACACCCGCGACCTGAAGACCCTCAAGGTCGACCGCGGCAACTTCGGCCGCGTCGCCCCCGAGATCCCGGACCACATCGTCAAGATCGCCGAGTCCGGCGTCCGCGGGCCGCACGACCTCATCGCGTACGCCAACGAAGGCGCGGACGCCGTCCTCGTCGGCGAGTCGCTGGTCACCGGCAAGGACCCGAAGGCCGCCGTCGCCGACCTCGTCGCGGCCGGCTCGCACCCCGCCATCCGGCACGGACGGGACTGACCCTCATGACCGCCGCCCGCACCCAGCCGCCGCTTCCGGGCCTGCGCCCGGCAGCGGTGAGCGCCGCGCGCCTGCCGCACGCGGCCCTGGGGCGCGGGTGCAGGCCGCGCGGCTGCCGGGCGCCCGCGCGACGCATCCACGGACGCCGCGTCCGGTACCACATCGGCTCGGAGCCGGGGCAGATCAACGGGCGCCGATGGCGCCGTACGGCCGCGCTGCGCGCGGGCTCGCACGCCTGACCGGACACCCCTGCGGGTGCTCCGGCGGAGTGTGACACCCGGGCCCGTGGTGCGCGGCACGTAGCTTGATGCCCGTATTTCGAGATATCGAGACTTCCGGGGCGTATGTGTGCGCCCCGAACGAGGAGTACGTCGGATGTCGTCTGACTTCTTCATTCCCGACCCCGAGGGCCGGATCCCCAGCGCCCAGGGGTACTTCGGTGCCTTCGGCGGCAAGTTCATCCCCGAGGCGCTGGTCGCCGCGGTCGACGAGGTCGCCGAGGAGTACGAGAAGGCCAAGGCGGACCCCGCCTTCGCGGCCGAGCTCAACGACCTGATGGTCAACTACACCGGCCGGCCGAGCGCCCTCACGGAGGTGCCGCGGTTCGCCGAGCACGCGGGCGGCGCGCGGATCTTCCTCAAGCGCGAGGACCTGAACCACACCGGCTCGCACAAGATCAACAACGTGCTGGGCCAGGCGCTGCTCACCAAGCGCATGGGCAAGACCCGCGTCATCGCCGAGACCGGCGCGGGCCAGCACGGCGTCGCCACCGCGACCGCCTGCGCCCTCTTCGGCCTCGAATGCACCATCTACATGGGCGAGATCGACACCGAGCGCCAGGCGCTCAACGTCGCCCGGATGCGGATGCTCGGCGCCGAGGTCATCGCCGTGAAGTCCGGCAGCCGCACGCTGAAGGACGCGATCAACGAGGCGTTCCGCGACTGGGTCGCCAACGTCGACCGGACCCACTACCTCTTCGGTACGGTCGCCGGTCCGCACCCCTTCCCCGCCCTGGTCCGCGACTTCCACCGCGTCATCGGCGTGGAGGCGCGCCGGCAGCTCCTGGAGCGCGCCGGACGGCTGCCCGACGCGGCCGTGGCCTGCGTCGGCGGCGGCTCCAACGCCATCGGCCTCTTCCACGCCTTCCTGCCCGACGAGGACGTCCGCCTGATCGGCTGCGAGCCGGGCGGCCACGGCGTGGAGACCGGCGAGCACGCGGCCACCCTCACCGAGGGCACCCCGGGCATCCTGCACGGCTCCCGCTCCTACGTCCTGCAGGACGAGGACGGCCAGATCACCGAGCCGTACTCGATCTCCGCGGGCCTGGACTACCCGGGCATCGGGCCCGAGCACTCCTACCTCAAGGACGTCGGGCGCGCCGAGTACCGCGCCGTCACCGACGACGCGGCCATGCAGGCGCTGCGGCTGCTCTCGCAGACCGAGGGCATCATCCCCGCCATCGAGAGCGCGCACGCGCTCGCCGGCGCGCTGGAGGTGGGCCGCGAGCTGGGCAAGGACGGGCTGATCCTGGTCAACCTGTCCGGCCGCGGCGACAAGGACATGGACACGGCAGCGCGGTACTTCGGGCTGTACGACGCGCCCGCCGACGACGCGGTCGAGGCGGACGACACCGACGCCACGGACACCGCGCTCGGCGCGCACGAGGAGGGGACCAAGTGATGGCGGGCAACCTCGAGCTGCTGAGCTCTGTACTGGCCGGCGCCAAGGCCGAGGGCCGCGCGGCCCTGGTCGGGTACCTCCCGGCCGGCTTCCCGACCGTGGACGGCGGGGTGCGCGCCGTCACCGCGATGATCGAGGGCGGCTGCGACGTCGTCGAGGTCGGCCTGCCGCACAGCGACCCGGTGCTGGACGGCCCGGTCATCCAGACCGCCGACGACATCGCGCTGCGCGGCGGCGTCAAGATCGTCGACGTGATCCGCACGGTCGGCGAGGCGCACGCCGCCACCGGTGCGCCGGTGCTGTGCATGACGTACTGGAACCCGGTCGACGCGTACGGCGTGGAGCGGTTCGCCGCCGACCTGGCCGCCGCGGGCGGCGCCGGCTGCATCCTGCCGGACCTGCCGGTCGAGGAGTCCGAGGTGTGGCGGAAGGCCGCCGAGCAGCACGGCCTGGCCACGGTCTTCGTGGTCGCGCCGAGCAGCCGGGACGAGCGGCTCGCCAAGATCACCGCTGCCGGTACGGGCTTTGTGTACGCGGCGTCGCTGATGGGCGTCACCGGTACTCGCGAGTCCGTCGGCTGGGAGGCCCAGGGCCTGGTCACCCGCACCCGGGCCACCACCGACCTGCCGGTCTGCGTGGGCCTCGGCGTCTCCAACGCCACCCAGGCGACGGAGGTCGCGCAGTTCGCCGACGGAGTCATCGTCGGCTCCGCGTTCGTGAAGCGGCTGCTGGCGCACGAGGGCGACCTGGAGGCCGGGCTCGCGGGCGTACGCGAGCTGGCCGGAGAGCTGGCCAAGGGCGTACGGGCATAACGCCCGCACCCGGCGTGCGTAAAGCCCACGCCGGGCGGGTCCCTCGATAGGACGAAAACCGGGGCGGAGGGGCGCAGTCGCGTCCCTCCGCCTCGTTTTTCACGGGTGTGAGCCAGAAATCCCGAGCCGATGGCAGCGCCCGCGAGCGGCTGCAGGCACAGCGCGAGAAGGAAAAGGCCCGCGCCCGGCGCGGCAGGCAGGCGAAGGTCGCCGGGGCGGTGGTCGTCGTCCTGGCGGTGGCCGCCGGCATCGCCCTCTGGGCGTCGTCGACGGGCGAGGACAAGAGCGCGCCGGTCGCCGCGCCGAAGGGGGCGACGGGCGGGGCCAAGCCGATGGTCACCGTCGGCGAGAAGAGCGCCCCGTCCACGCTGCAGGTGTGGGAGGACTTCCGCTGCCCCGCCTGCAAGCAGTTCGAGACGGGCTTCCGCTCGACCCTCCATGAGCTCCAGGACAACGGTCAGCTCCGGACCGACTACCACCTCGCCCTGCTCATCGACGGCAACATGGGCGGCAAGGGCTCGCTGAACGCCGGCAATGCGGCCCTGTGCGCGCAGAGCGCCGGCAAGTTCCGCGATTACCACGACGTGCTGTTCAGCAACCAGCCCCCCGAGCAGCAGGACAAGTACGCGAGCAAGAAGTATCTGATCCAGCTGGCGGGGAAGGTCCCGGGCCTGGTGACGCAGGACTTCCGCTCCTGCGTGCAGGACGGGAAGTACAACGGCTTCGTGCAGAAGTCGCAGGAGGCGTTCCAGGGCGGCGGATTCCAGGGCACCCCGACCGTCCTGCTCAACGGGAAGAACCTCTTCGCCGACCAGAGCGCGCAGATGACCCCGCAGAAGCTGAAGCAGATGGTGCTGGACGCGAACAAGAAGAAGTGAAGAAGAGAAGCACGGCGCAGAAGTGCCGTACGGGGGGTCGTTACTGAGCCGTTGCGGGGTGGGTTGCCGCCGGGCCCGCCCGGCGCGGTAGCGTCAGGGCTGCCATGGACCTCGCATTCATTCCCAGCCCGTCGACCGGCGTCGTGCATCTCGGCCCGATCCCGCTGCGCGGCTACGCATTCTGCATCATCATCGGCGTCTTCATCGCCGTCTGGCTCGGCAACAAGCGCTGGATCCAGCGCGGTGGCCAAAGCGGGACGGTCGCCGACATCGCCGTGTGGGCGGTGCCGTTCGGCCTGGTCGGAGGGCGGCTCTACCACGTCATCACGACGTATGAGCCGTACTTCGGCGAGGGCGGTGACCCGATCAAGGCGTTCTACGTCTGGGAGGGCGGCCTCGGCATCTGGGGCGCGATCGCGCTGGGCGCGGTGGGTGCCTGGATCGGCTGCCGCCGCCGGGGCATCCCGCTCCCGGCGTACGCGGACGCGGTTGCGCCGGGCATCGCGCTGGCGCAGGCGATGGGCCGCTGGGGCAACTGGTTCAACCAGGAGCTGTACGGCAGGAAGACGGACGTACCGTGGGCGCTGCAGATCACCTCGGACCCGGCGATCGGGCGCGTGGGCGGCACGTACCACCCCACGTTCCTGTACGAGTCCCTGTGGTGCATCGGCGTCGCGATCCTGGTCATCTGGGCGGACCGGCGGTTCAAGCTGGGGCACGGCCGGGCGTTCGCGCTGTACGTCGCGTCGTACTGCGCGGGCCGGGCGTGGATCGAGTACATGCGGGTCGACGAGGCGCACCACATCCTGGGCCTGCGGCTGAACGTATGGACGGCGCTGATCGTGCTGGTCCTGGCGCTGGTGTACATGGTGCTCTCGGCGAAGCGGTCGCCGGGCCGGGAGGCGGTCGTCGAGCCGGGAGCGGACGAGCCGGAGGACGACGCGGCGGACGGTGCGGGTGACGGCCCGGCCGACAGCCCCGCCGATGACGACGCGCCCGCCGACCGGACGGAAGACGCCGACCGGGCGGACGACGCCGGGCGGGCGAAGGACGGCGCCGAGCGCACGGAAGACGCCGAGCACACCGGCAACAAGAAGCTCTAGTCCCGGCCGTCCGCCGGGCACAGCGGGTCGTGGTCCTCATCGGGGGCCGCGGCCCGTTTTTCGTCGGGCGGGGCGGTGACCGCGAGGGCCGCCGTTTCGCGGGCCAGCGCGTCGAAGCCGATGCCGTCCAGGCCGCCGATGCCGGTGGCCAGGCGATTGGCCAGCGGGGCGGTCCAGCGGGCGGGGAGCGCTTCGGGGGAGCCGGCCAGGAGGCCGGTGAGGGAGCCGGCCGTCGCGCCGTTGGAGTCCGTGTCCCAGCCGCCGGAGACGGCGCGGCAGACCGACCCGGTGAAGTCCCCGTCGGCGTGGGTGAGGGCGGCGGCGAGCAGGGCGGCGTTGGGCAGGACGTGCACCCAGTGGTGCCGTCCGTACGCGGCGTGCAGCCGGTCCACCACGGTCTCGAAGCCGGCCGGCGTACGGTCGGACGCCTCCCGGGCCGCCGCGATGCCGAAGCGCACGGCCCGGGCCAGCCGGGCGCGCGGCGGGACGACGGCGAGGCCGGTACGCAGGCAGGCGTGCACGTCCGCGCCCCCGGCGGCGGCCCGGGCGAGGGCCGCGGCGACGAACATCGCCCCGTACACACCGTTGGCGGTATGGCTCAGTACCGCGTCGCGCCAGGCGGCGGCCGCGGCCCCGGCCGGGTCGCCCGGGTGCGTCCAGCCGTGGATGTCGGCCCTGATCAGGGCGCCGATCCACTCGCGGAAGGGGTTGCGGAAGCGGGCGGTGTCCGGCGGTTCGATGCCGTCGAGGAGGTTGCGGTACGCGACGCGCTCGGCGGTGAACGTCCGGCCGGCCGGCAGCTCCTCCAGCCACAGCCGGGCGAGGTCGGCGGTGGTGAAGGCGTGGCCGTGGCGCCGGAGGAGGAGCAGGCCGAGCACCGGGTGGTTCAGGTCGTCGTCCTCCGGCATGCCGTCGATGTTCTCGGCGAGCGAGGTGGCGCGGCTGCGGCGGTTCCACGGGTACCGGGCGGCGGTCGCGGGGTCCAGCCCGGCCTCGGTGAACCAGGTGTGCAGCGGCCAGTTCGCGGTCGACCGGGCGATCTCGCGAATGCCGGCCAGCGGCAGCTTCTCGACCGGCTTGCCGAGCAGGCAGCCTGCGGCGCGGCCCAGCCACGCGGCTTCGAGGCGGGGGAGCAGCCCGGGCGCCGTGGGCACCGGCGGCGGAGGCGGGGCAGCGGCCCGGACGGCCGCCAGGTCCGTGGGCTCGTCGGCGGCCAGCGGGGAGGGCAGCGTGGCCAGGTCGTCCAGGAGGGCGGTGGCGAGGGTCCGGAGGTGCGGCGGGGCGGGCGCGGGGGAGGCGCCGGCCCGTTCCGGCGCGGGGCCGCCGCCCGCGGTGTGCCAGCGGAGGCGGATCACGGTGGCGTCGCGGCCGTCCTCGGCGGCCTGCCGCAGCTCGTGGCCGAGCAGGTCCTCCGGCTGGACCCAGGTCACCCGCAGCGACGGAGGCGGATATGTCACCGGACCTCCGTGAGGGCGGCGAACGCGGCCTCGTGGGCGCGGCGGCGCAGGAGATCGCGGTGGTGGATCTCGCGGGTCACGGCGGTGAGGGCTTCCGCGGGGGCCGTGAGGTCCAGGCGGCTGGCCTCGGAGACGGCCGCGGTCCACTCGGTGGGCACGGGGTGGCCGAGCGCGCCGACCAGGGCGCCGCTCATGGTGGCGATGGAGTCGCAGTCGCGGCCGTAGTTGACGGCGCCGAGTACCGTCTCGCGGTAGTCGCCGCCGCCGATCAGCAACAGGCCGAGTGCGATGGGGAGTTCCTCGATGGAGTGGAGCCGGGAGGGCCGCCGGGCGCCGAGAGAGGGCCGCCGGTACTCGGGCCCCACGGTGTCGAACGGCGAGACAGCACCCCGGAGTTGCGGCAAAGCGGGCTCGGACTCGTCGTACTTCACGGCCACTTCACAGACCGCCTCGATGGCCGTGCGCGTGCCGTCCTTGGCGAGGGCGAGGGCCGCCTCGACCACGGAGTCGGGCGTGGCACCGGGCGTGCAGGCCGCGGCCACCGCCGCGGCGAGGACGCCGGCCGCCTCCCGCCCGTACGAGGACTGGTGCGCGCCCGCGACGTCCAGCGCCTCGGTGTAAGCGCCGCGCGGATCACCGGCGTTGACCAGGCCGACCGGTGCCATGTACATCGCGGCGCCGCAGTTGACGATGTTGCCGACGCCTGCCTCGCGGGGGTCGGCGTGCCCGTAATGGAGCCGGGTGACGAGCCACTTCTCCGCGAGGAAGACGCGCTGCAGGGGCAGCGCCTCGGCCTCCAGCTCGGGGATCCAGCGGGGGTGGGTCATCAGGTCCGGCACCAGATGCTCGGCCACGGCGTACGCGTCGAGGTGGTCGCGGACCTGCTCGTACACCCTGATCAGCGCGTGGGTCATGAGGGTGTCGTCGGTGACGTGGCCGTCGCCCTTGTGGTACGGCGCGAGGGGCCGGGCGGTACGCCAGTCCTCGTGCCACGGGCCGACGATGCCGCGGACCGGGCCGCCGTGCCGCTCCCGGATCTGCTCCGGGCTCCAGCCCTCGACGGGCCCGCCGAGCGCGTCGCCGACCGCGGCTCCGGCGAGGGCACCGGCCGTACGGTCGGCGAGCGAGGGGCACGCCGTGGTGGTGGGTGGTGCGGCGGTGTCGGTCATGGCTCGGCCGGTCCTTTCGCCAGGGGCGTCTGCGGGCTGATCAGGGGCGTCTGTGGAGTGGCCAGGGGTGTCTGCTGGGTGGCCATGGGCGTCTGCGGGGTGGTCAGTTCGGTGCCCGCGAGCAGTTCGGCCAGCTCGACCAGGTCGGTGCCGGCCAGCCGTGGCAGCGCGCAGCCGGAGAGCGTGCGGCAGGCGTCGCGCCAGGCGGCGGGCAGCGCGGCGGCCCCGCCGAGGGCGCCGGTCAGCGCGCCGGCCAGGGCGGGCGCGGAGTCGGCGACGCGGGAGAGGCAGGCGGCGGCGGGCACCGCCTCGGCGGTCCGGCCGCCGCCCGCGAGGGCCAGCGCGAGGGCGACCGGCACGGTCTCGGCGGCGGCGATGCCGTAGCTGTAGACATGGTCGACGATCTCGTGCTCCAGGGTGGGGACCAGGGCGAAGGCGGCGCCGGGGCGGCCGTCGGCGGTGGTCTCGGCCAGGCGTACGGCGTGCAGCGCGTTGCGGCGGATCTCGGTGCCCTCGGGGAGCTGGGCGAGCGCGGCCTCCACACAGGTGGCCACGTCGGCACCGCCGAGCGCTGCGGCGACCGCGGCGGCCATCGCGCGGGCGCCGTGCACGCCGTCGCCGTCCTGGGTGTACCGGGCGTCGAACTCGGCGAGCCCGGCGGCGGCCTCCGGGTCGCCGGGGTGGACGACGGCCAGTACGGCGGCGCGCACGCAGGCCGCGTCGTCGAAGAAGTGCGGGTTGTCGTGGCCGGTGGCGGGCGGCCGCAGCCCGGCCGCGAGGTTGCCGAGCCCTGCGCGTACGGAGATCCGGGCACGCAGCGGCAGTACGGCCGACTCCACCTCCGGGGCCCGGTCGGCGGCGGCCGCGACCTCGCAGGCCAGCGCGGTCCAGGCGAGGTCGAGCGCTGCCCGCATCCGGCGGTCCCGGCCGAGGTCGGAGAGGAAGGCACCGGCCGCGGTGAGCACGGAGCCGGCGGTGAAGGCGGCCCACTCGGCGTCGTCGGAGGGGCCCAGGCGGAGCGGTTCGGGGGGCTGGTTGAGGGCGATGGGGACGGGGAGGGTGGTGGTGGCGTTCTGCTCGGCGAAGGTGTCGAGCTCGCGGGTGAGGCGGCGGGTCCACTCGGGCATGCGGGCGGCGCGGTGCCGTGCCGCCGGCCAACCCGCGGCGTCTCCTGCGGCGATGCCCAGGAGTAGGCCCTCGATTCGGGTGCCGGTGCCGGTGCCGGTGCCGCTGGCGCGGCGGGGCTCCTCTTGGGGGGCGGCCGCGGGTCCGGTGCGGGTGGGCGGGGGGTGCGGGGTTCGGCTGCCCGCCGGTGGGGGTGCCGCTGCGCCCGCCCGTGCCGCCCCAGCGGCACAACCGCCCGCAGCGGGGGTGGGTGGGGAGGCGGCGGCACGACTGCCCGCAGCGGGGGTGGGGCGAGCCCGGAGGGCGATCAGGGGCGCGGGGAACTGCGCGAACGGCCCCGACGGTGCGGCAGCCGCCCGCGGCGGGTCAGGGGCATCCCCGGCAGCGCCGCCGTCCGGGCCGGAGGCGGTCATGACGTCTCCCGGCCCGCGGGTGTCAGCAGGTCGGCGATGTCCAGGACGTGGTAGCCCGCCATGGACGGGAGGCAGCTGCCGCGTGCGGGGGCGATGACCGCCGCCCAGTCCTCGGGGACGGCGGCGAAGCCGCCCAGCGCGCCGGCCAGGGCGCCGGCGACCGCCGCCGTGGTGTCGGCGTCGCGGCCCATATTGACGGCGGTGAGGACCGAGGCGGGGAAGTCGCCGGCCGCGGCGGCGAACGCGCCGAAGGCCAGCCCGACCGCTTCGGGCGCCAGGTCGGTCCAGGGGTAGCCGCCGATGACGACGGCGGACCGTACGGCGCGTTCGGTGCCGAGCCGGGTGATGCCGGGGTCCAGCCGGGAGCGCTGGGCCGCGGCGACCGCCCGGCGCAGCGAGCGCGCCGTCCAGGAGTCCTCGGGGACGACGGAGAGCGCGGCGGCGATGACCGCGTCGGTGGTCCGGGCGACCATCGCGGCCGCAACCCCGGCGGCGACGGCCTGTCCGCCGTAGATGCCCTCGCCGTCGTGGCTGACCGTGCCGTCCACCGCGACCAGCCGGGCGGCCTCGGCGGGCCGGCCCGCCGCGTGTACGCCGAAGGGCGCGGCCCGCATCGCCAGTCCGTCGCTCCAGGCATGCCGGTGCTGAGCGGAAATCGGTGCGGCGAGGCCCCGGCGGAGGTTCTCCAGGGTGCCGCGTTCGCTGAACCCGGCGCCGCGGAAGGGGCCCTCGTCCAGGTCGGCGATCCACTGGTGCCAGGCGGCCTCGACGTGCGCCACGGTGAGCGCCGAGCCGTGTTCGGCCAGCAGCAGGCCGGAGAAGATGGCGTATTCGGTGTCGTCGGTGCCCGCCGGGTCCTCCGCGACGAAGCCTTCGATGCGGCCCCAGCGGCGGCGGATCTGCGAGGGCTTCATGTTCTCCGCGGGGGCGCCGAGCGCGTCGCCCACGGCGAGGCCCAGCAGCGCGCCGCGGCCCCGGTCCCGCAGATCGGCGGGCCGGTCACCCGGGGTGACCGGGACGGGCGAGGGGGCGTGCGGTGTGCTCATGTGCGTGCCCTTCCGCCGGCCGGTCCGGATGCGTACGCGTCTGAGGGATGCTAGGGCCGGTTTGCCGCGAATGGGGGGAGATCGCGCCGGATCGGAGCGATGTCGTGATGGCCGTATCCGGCGGGTCGCGAAAGAGAGGGTGTGATCCGGATCTCACGGCGAGGGCTTTGGCAAAGCCGCAGGTCAGCGCGGTAAGTACGGCCTTCCTTGCTAGCGCGAAGGGGTGTGAGGCGCCTAACTTCAAAGGTGTTGCAGGGGGAAGTGCCGCTCATCGGCCCACACCTCGCGAGGGAGGGAGAGGTCCCTATGTCCGTCATTGATGTCATGGACGCGTCGGCTCCGACGCATGTCGCCCACCGTGACAACCACACGCACCGTGACGTGAACGGCGGCTGGCTGCGGCCGGCGGTCTTCGGCGCCATGGACGGGCTGGTCTCGAACCTCGCCCTGATGACGGGTGTGGCCGGCGGCTCGGTGTCGCAGCAGACGATCGTCATCACGGGGCTGGCCGGGCTGGCCGCCGGCGCCTTCTCGATGGCCGCCGGGGAGTACACCTCGGTCGCCTCGCAGCGCGAGCTGGTCCAGGCCGAGCTGGACATCGAGCGCCGTGAGCTGCGCAAGCACCCCAAGGACGAGCAGGACGAGCTGGCCGCGCTGTACGAGTCGCGAGGTGTGGACCCGGACCTCGCCCGCGAGGTGGCCGCGCAGCTCTCCAGGGACCCGGAGCAGGCGCTGGAGATCCACGCCCGCGAGGAGCTGGGCATCGACCCGTCCGACCTGCCCTCGCCGCTGGTCGCCGCCGCGTCCTCCTTCGGCTCCTTCGCGCTGGGCGCGCTGCTGCCGGTCCTGCCGTACCTGCTGGGCGCCTCCGCGCTGTGGCCCGCCGTGCTGCTCGCGCTGCTGGGACTTTTCGCCTGCGGTGCGGTTGTTGCACGGGTGACGGCACGGTCCTGGTGGTACAGCGGACTGCGCCAGTTGGCCCTCGGCGGTGCCGCCGCGGGTGTGACATACGTCCTGGGCGCGCTGTTCGGAACCGCCGTAGGGTGACGCCCCTATGCGTGCAGACGCATAATTAACCTGTTACCTCGCGGTTTCAGTTTTGGTGCAGCGGGCATAAGGCTCTGGCGCCGGAGGCAACGTCGCTTACCGGTGACCCGCGCTGTCGGACGATGATCTGTCCCATCGCGTTCTTGATCCACCGCTTCGAGCGGTGTCCGCATGCTGGAAGCCCCTATCCGATTCACGAGATCGGGGTCATCCTGTAACCTGCACGCAAAATTTCGCGGAGGGCCAACGTCGTCCCTCGGCACTGCACATGCCACGACGACGTTGGGAGAGCCGATGCGTTCCGCGTCCACGCACTCCGCGACCACCGGCAGCGCTACCAGCGCCGCCTGGTCGCCCATGGATGGGCGCCCCGCCCAGCAGGGGATGTACGACCCGCGTAACGAGCACGACGCCTGCGGCGTCGGCTTCGTCGCGACCCTCACCGGCGAGGCGAGCCACGCGCTGGTCGAACAGGCGCTGACCGTCCTGCGGAACCTCGAACACCGCGGCGCCACCGGCTCCGAGCCCGACTCCGGCGACGGTGCGGGCATCCTGCTCCAGATCCCCGACGCCTTCCTGCGCGAGAACGTCACGTTCGAGCTGCCCGAGGCCGGCTCCTACGCCGCGGGCATCGCCTTCCTCCCCTCGGACGCCGACGAGGCCCAGGCGGCCGTCTCGAAGATCGAGACGATCGCGTCCGAGGAGGGCCTGAACGTCCTCGGCTGGCGTGTCGTCCCCGTTGCCCCGCAGCTTCTCGGCAACGGCGCCCGCGCCACCATGCCCGCCTTCTCCCAGCTCTTCGTCGCCGACGGCGAGAACACCGGGCTGGCGCTGGACCGCAAGGCGTTCGCGCTGCGCAAGCGCGCCGAGCGCGAGGCCGGCGTGTACTTCCCGTCGCTGTCCGCGCGCACGATTGTGTACAAGGGCATGCTGACCACCGGGCAGCTCGAGCCGTTCTTCCCGGACCTGTCCGACCGCCGCTTCGCCACCGCCATCGCGCTGGTCCACTCGCGGTTCTCCACCAACACCTTCCCGAGCTGGCCGCTGGCCCACCCGTACCGCTTCGTCGCGCACAACGGCGAGATCAACACGGTCAAGGGCAACCGTAACTGGATGCGCGCCCGCGAGTCCCAGCTCTCCAGCAAGCTCTTCGGTGACGCGACCGAGACGCTGGACCGCCTCTTCCCGGTCTGTACGCCGGACGCCTCGGACTCCGCGTCCTTCGACGAGGTCCTGGAGCTGCTCCACCTCGGCGGCCGCTCGCTGCCGCACTCCGTGCTGATGATGGTCCCGGAGGCGTGGGAGAACAGCCCCTCCATGGACCCGGCCCGGCGCGCCTTCTACCAGTACCACTCCACGATGATGGAGCCCTGGGACGGTCCGGCCTGCGTCACCTTCACCGACGGCACCCAGGTCGGCGCGGTGCTCGACCGCAACGGCCTGCGCCCCGGCCGCTACTGGGTCACCGACGACGGCCTCGTCGTGCTCTCTTCCGAGGTCGGCGTCCTGGACATCGACCCGGCCAAGGTCGTCCGCAAGGGCCGCCTGCAGCCCGGCCGGATGTTCCTCGTGGACACCGCCGAGCGCCGCATCGTCGAGGACGACGAGATCAAGGGCGCCCTCGCCGCCGAGCACCCGTACGCGGAGTGGCTGGAGGCCGGCGAGATCGAGCTCGAGGACCTCCCCGAGCGCGAGCACATCGTGCACACCCACGCCTCGGTCACCCGCCGCCAGCAGACCTTCGGCTACACCGAGGAGGAGCTGCGCGTCCTCCTCGCGCCGATGGCCAAGGCCGGCGCCGAGCCCATCGGTTCGATGGGCACGGACTCGCCGATCGCCGCGCTCTCCGAGCGTCCCCGGCTGCTCTTCGACTACTTCACCCAGCTCTTCGCGCAGGTCACCAACCCGCCGCTGGACGCCATCCGCGAGGAGCTCGTCACCTCGCTGATCTCCTCGCTGGGCCCGCAGGGCAACCTGCTGGAGCCGACCGCGGCCTCCTGCCGCAGCGTCACCCTGCCCTTCCCGGTGATCGACAACGATGAGCTGGCCAAGCTCATCCACATCAACGCCGACGGCGACATGCCGGGGATGACGGCCGTCACCCTCTCCGGCCTGTACCGCGTGCACGGCGGCGGGGAGTCCCTCGCGGCCCGGATCGACGAGATCTGCGCCGAGGCCGAGGCCGCCATCGAGGACGGCGCGCGCCTGATCGTGCTGTCCGACCGGCACTCCGACGCCGAGCACGCGCCGATCCCGTCGCTGCTGCTCACCTCGGCCGTCCACCACCACCTCATCCGTACGAAGCAGCGCACCCAGGTGGGTCTGCTCGTCGAGGCCGGTGACGTCCGCGAGGTGCACCACGTCGCGCTGCTGATCGGCTACGGCGCCGCCGCGGTCAACCCGTACCTGGCCATGGAGTCCGTCGAGGACCTGGTCCGCGCCGGCACCTTCCTGTCCGGCGTCGAGGCCGAGGCCGCCATCAAGAACCTGATCAAGGCGCTCGGCAAGGGCGTCCTGAAGGTCATGTCCAAGATGGGCATCTCCACCGTCGCCTCCTACCGCGGCGCGCAGGTCTTCGAGGCCGTCGGCCTGGACGAGGAGTTCGTCAACACCTACTTCCACGGCACCGCCACCAAGATCGGCGGCGCGGGCCTGGACGTCGTCGCCAAGGAGGTCGCCGAGCGGCACGCCAAGGCGTACCCGGCCTCCGGCATCGCCCCGGCGCACCGCGCGCTGGACATCGGCGGCGAGTACCAGTGGCGCCGCGAGGGCGAGCCGCACCTCTTTGACCCGGAGACCGTCTTCCGCCTGCAGCACTCCGCGCGCTCGGGCCGGTACGACATCTTCAAGAAGTACACCGAGCGGGTCAACGAGCAGTCCGAGCGGCTGATGACGCTGCGCGGCCTGTTCGGCTTCAAGTCGGACCGCCCCTCGATCCCGATCGAGGAGGTCGAGCCGGCCAGCGAGATCGTCAAGCGGTTCTCGACCGGTGCCATGTCGTACGGCTCCATCTCGCAGGAGGCGCACGAGACCCTCGCCATCGCCATGAACCAGCTGGGCGGCAAGTCCAACACCGGTGAGGGCGGCGAGGACCCGGAGCGCCTGTACGACCCGGCGCGCCGCTCCTCCATCAAGCAGGTCGCCTCCGGCCGCTTCGGTGTGACGAGCGAGTACCTGGTCAACTCCGACGACATCCAGATCAAGATGGCCCAGGGCGCCAAGCCCGGTGAGGGCGGTCAGCTGCCCGGCCACAAGGTCTACCCGTGGGTCGCCAAGACGCGTCACTCGACGCCGGGCGTGGGCCTGATCTCCCCGCCGCCGCACCACGACATCTACTCCATCGAGGACCTGGCTCAGCTGATCCACGACCTCAAGAACGCCAACCCGCAGGCCCGCATCCACGTGAAGCTGGTCTCCGAGGTCGGCGTCGGCACGGTCGCCGCGGGTGTCTCCAAGGCGCACGCGGACGTGGTCCTGATCTCCGGCCACGACGGCGGTACGGGTGCCTCCCCGCTCACCTCGCTGAAGCACGCGGGCGGTCCCTGGGAGCTCGGCCTCGCCGAGACCCAGCAGACGCTGCTGCTCAACGGCCTGCGCGACCGCATCGTCGTGCAGACCGACGGCCAGCTGAAGACCGGCCGTGACGTGGTCATCGCCGCCCTGCTGGGCGCCGAGGAGTACGGCTTCGCGACCGCCCCGCTGGTGGTCTCCGGCTGCGTCATGATGCGCGTCTGCCACCTGGACACCTGCCCGGTCGGCATCGCCACGCAGAACCCGACGCTGCGCGAGCGGTTCACCGGCAAGGCCGAGTACATCGTCAACTTCTTCCAGTTCATCGCCGAGGAGGTCCGTGAGCTCCTCGCCGAGCTGGGCTTCCGCACGCTGGAGGAGGCCGTCGGCCACGCCGAGCTGCTGGACACCACCCAGGCCGTGACGCACTGGAAGGCGCAGGGCCTGGACCTGGCCCCGCTGCTGCACGTGCCCGAGCTGCCCGAGGGCGCCGTCCGCCACCAGATCACCGTGCAGGACCACGGCCTGGAGAAGGCGCTGGACAACCAGCTCATCAAGCTGGCCGCCGACGCGCTCGCCGCGGACACCGCGGAGGAGGCCCAGCCCGTACGGGCGCAGGTCGCCATCCGCAACATCAACCGCACGGTCGGCACCATGCTGGGCCACGAGGTGACGAAGAAGTTCGGTGGCGCGGGCCTGCCCGACGACACCATCGACATCACCTTCACCGGCTCGGCCGGCCAGTCCTTCGGCGCGTTCCTGCCGAAGGGTGTCACCCTCCGCCTGGAGGGCGACGCCAACGACTACGTCGGCAAGGGCCTCTCCGGCGGCCGTGTGATCGTCCGCCCGGACCGCGGCGCCGACCACCTGGCCGAGTACTCCACCATCGCGGGCAACACCCTCGCCTACGGCGCCACCGGCGGCGAGCTGTACCTCCGCGGCCGGGTCGGCGAGCGCTTCTGCGTCCGCAACTCCGGCGCCACGGTGGTCTCCGAGGGCGTGGGCGACCACGGCTGCGAGTACATGACCGGCGGCAACGCGGTCGTGCTCGGCGAGACGGGCCGCAACTTCGCGGCCGGCATGTCCGGCGGTTTCGCCTACGTCATCGACCTGGACAAGGCCAACGTCAACAAGGAGCTCGTCTCCGCGGTGCACGCGCTGGACGAGACCGACAAGCAGTGGCTGCACGACGTGGTGCGCCGCCACCAGGAGGAGACCGGCTCCACCGTCGCCGAGAAGCTCCTCGCCGACTGGGATGCCGCGGCCGCGCGCTTCAGCAAGGTCATCCCGCCCACGTACAAGGCAGTGCTCGCCGCCAAGGACGCCGCTGAGCAGGCCGGACTCTCCGAGTCCGAGACCCACGAGAAGATGATGGAGGCGGCGACCAA
This sequence comes from Streptomyces ochraceiscleroticus, assembly GCF_000720485.1. Taxonomy (GTDB): domain Bacteria; phylum Actinomycetota; class Actinomycetes; order Streptomycetales; family Streptomycetaceae; genus Streptomyces; species Streptomyces ochraceiscleroticus. The sequence goes on from NZ_JOAX01000011.1 coordinate 187,286, forward strand.
TGGCTGACCCCAAGGGCTTCCTGAACCACGACCGCGAGGTCGCTCAGACCCGTCCCGTCGAGGAGCGGGTCAAGGACTGGAACGAGGTCTACCGGCCCGGCTCCCTGCTGCCGATCATCAGCAAGCAGGCGTCGCGCTGCATGGACTGCGGCATCCCGTTCTGCCACAACGGCTGTCCGCTGGGGAACCTCATCCCCGAGTGGAACGACTACGCGTACCGCAACGACTGGGAGGCCGCGAGCGAGCGGCTGCACGCGACCAACAACTTCCCGGAGTTCACCGGTCGCCTCTGCCCCGCGCCGTGCGAGGCCGCCTGTGTGCTGGGCATCAACCAGCCGCCGGTGACCATCAAGAACGTCGAGGTCTCCATCATCGACAAGGCGTGGGACAACGGGGACGTCACCCCGCAGCCGCCCGAGCGCCTGTCCGGCAAGACCGTCGCCGTCATCGGCTCGGGCCCGGCGGGTCTCGCCGCCGCCCAGCAGCTGACCCGCGCGGGTCACACCGTCGCCGTCTACGAGCGCGCGGACCGTATCGGTGGTCTCCTCCGCTACGGCATCCCCGAGTTCAAGATGGAGAAGCGGCACATCAACCGCCGCATCGAGCAGATGCGCGCGGAGGGCACCAAGTTCCGCACCGAGACGGAGATCGGCCGTGACATCGACGCGGCGAAGCTGCGCCGTCGCTACGACGCCGTCGTGATCGCCGCGGGCTCGACCACCTCCCGCGACCTGCCGGTGCCCGGCCGCGACCTCAAGGGCATCCACTTCGCGATGGAGTACCTCCCGCTCGCGAACAAGGTCCAGGAGGGCGACCTCACCACGTCCCCGATCTCCGCCGAGGGCAAGCACGTCGTCGTCATCGGCGGCGGCGACACCGGCGCGGACTGCGTCGGCACGGCCCACCGCCAGGGCGCGGCCTCCGTGACCCAGCTGGAGATCATGCCCAAGCCGGGCGAGGAGCGGAACGAGAGCCAGCCCTGGCCGACGTTCCCGATGCTCTACAAGGTCACCTCCGCGCACGAGGAGGGCGGTGAGCGGATCTACTCCGTCAACACCACCCACTTCGAGGGCGACGAGGACGGCAACGTCCAGTGGCTGCACCTGGTCGAGGTGGAGTTCAAGGACGGCAAGCTGGAGCAGAAGCCGGGCACCGAGCGGAAGATCCCCGCTCAGCTGGTCACCCTCGCCATGGGCTTCACCGGCACCGACAAGGAGAACGGCCTCGTCGAGCAGTTCGGCCTGGAGCTGGACGAGCGCGGCAACGTCGCGCGCAACGCCGAGTTCGAGACCAACGTCCCCGGCGTCTTCGTGGCCGGTGACGCCGGCCGCGGCCAGTCGCTGATCGTGTGGGCCATCGCCGAGGGCCGCTCCGCGGCCAAGGGCGTGGACCGCTTCCTGACCGGCGCGTCCTCGCTGCCGGCCCCGATCAAGCCGACGGACCGCGCACTGGCCGTGTGACGCACTGTGTGACGCACCGTCACCCCTGAATGTCCCGTACAACGACGTACGGAACAAATGCGGCGCCTGCCCCTTCCCCGACCGGTGAGGGCAGGCGCCGCGCGTGTGTATGGCGCCGGTGTGTCAGGCGCTCAGCCCTCGTCCTCCACCAGCCGCGCCGGGAAGCCGCCGGTGGCGATGGGGCCCCAGCGGCGGGGGGTGATGCGGATGATGGACTTGCCCTGCTTGCGCATGGCCTCGCGGTACTCGTCCCAGTCCGGGTGCTCGCCGGAGATGTTGCGGAAGTACTCCACCAGCGGCTCGACCGAGTCCGGCGCGTCGATGACCTCGGCCTCGCCGTCCACCTGCACCCAGGGGCCGTTCCACTCGTCGGAGAGGACGATCACGCTGACGGACGGCGCGCGGCGGGCGTTGCGTACCTTGGCGCGCTCCGGGTACGTCGAGATCACGATCCGGCCCGAGTCGTCCACGCCGCAGGTCAGCGGCGAGCCCTGAGGGGTGCCGTCGGACCGGCGGGTCAGCAGGATGGCGCGGTGCCGGGGGCGGACGAACTCCAGCAGTTCGGCGAGTTCGACCTTCTTGTTCGTCGCGATGGAAGGGCTCATACGGCCGAGCCTAGGCGCTGGAGCGCGCTCGAAGGCCGAGGACTTGGCCGTTGTGGAGGCATTGCGGCCGGTGCTCAGCCCACAGCGGAAGGCCTGATCCGCACGGCCGCGCCGCCGTAGGTTCACCGCATGACAACCCGACAGCTCACCCCCGCGATATGGCAACTCCCGTTCCCCGTGGGCCATGTGTACATCGTGCGGCTGCCGACCGGCGGACCTGCCGGGCGGCCCGGGTACGCCCTGGTGGACACCGGCGTCTCCGGTTCGGCACCGGCGGTCCTGGCGGCGCTGGCCGGGCTCGGCGGGCGCCCCGAGGACGTCCGGCAGATCGTGCTGACCCACTCCCACCTCGACCACACCGGCTCGGCCGCCGATCTCGCGGCGGCCACCGGCGCCACCGTGCTGGCGGGCGCGCCCGACGCCCCGGCCATCCGCGGGGAGGTGCCGGAGCCGGAGCCGGTCCTCACCGCCGCCGAACGCCTCCTGCACGAGAAGATCATGGCGGGTCTCGCGGAGTCCGGCATCGAGCCGCCGCGCCCCGTCGCGGTCGACACCGAGCTGCACGACGGCGATGTACTGGAGGGATGGGGCGAGCCCGTGCACGTCCTCGCCACGCACGGCCACACCCCCGGCGGCATCGCCCTGCACCTCCCGGAGTCCCGGGTGCTCTTCCCCGGGGACCTCATCGGCACCGGCGAGGGCAGGGCGGTGCTCGGTCCCATGAACATCGACCGGGAGCGGGCCATCGCCTCCTTCCGGCGGCTGGCCGCGCTGGAGCGGGTCGAGGTGGTGTGCGTACCGCACGGCGACCCGATCACCGAGAACGCGGCGGCGACGCTCGCGGCGGCCACGCCCGAGACCGACTGGCTGTAGCCGTTACGTGTCGCACTCCAGCTCCGTGCGGCACAGCGCGCAACGGGCACGGAGCGGACCGCGCACGGGGAGCCGGATGCGCTGGTGGCAGGCCGGGCACGGGAAGGAGACGCGGAGCGGGCCCGGGCCGTCGAAGGCGTATCCGGCGTCCTGCGGCGGGCCGGGGGAGCGGCGCGGTGTGCGGGCGGCGCGCCGGTCCTTCGCGTACCGCCACCGGTCGGCCCGGCCCGCGGCGGCCAGCGGCGGCCGCCGGATGTCGTCCAGCGCCCGCAGCCGCCCCGCGCGGTAGGCGTCGTACGCCTGCGGGCTGGTGAACCACGGCGCCGGGTCCTCGCCGAAGAACAGCGCCCGCTTGGCGAGGACGTAGCCGAACTCCTCGGGGGTGAGGTAGCCCAGCTTCTGCGAGGACGTGCCGTGCTCGCGGTAGGCGTCCAGCAGCAGCCAGCCCGCGCCGAGGTAGGCGGTCGCGGTGTCGGTGAGGATCTCGTTGGCGTGCGTGCCGGGGAAGGACAGGCCGAGGCGGTGCAGATAGATGTGCATCACCTCGTGCGCCAGGGCGGCGGCGATGTCCCTGCGGTGGTGGCGGAAGCGGTCGTTGAGCTCGATGAAGTACTCGGGCCCCGCGGTCAGTTCGACGTTCGCGGCGTGCCGCATCCCGCGGAAGGAGACGATCATGCGGGCGTCCGGCAGCCGCAGATGCGCCACCATCGCGCGGGCCACCCGCTGCACGCCCAGGTGCAGATCCTCCTCGTCGCCGAAGGCCGCGTCGACGGGCGGCACGGCGGTCTCGAAGGTGCGCACCGTGTCGTACGACATCCGTTTGTACAGCGCGGTCACGGCCGCCCGGACCGTCTCCAGATGCGGATAGCCGTGCACGACCTCGCTGCCGGGACGGGTGCCTCCCACTGCCACCCGACCACTGTACGGGCGCGCGTAACGGGACGGTACGGGTCGTACTGCCCACGGTGGTAAGGGAATTGAGCGGCTGGGCACTCTTGTCACACTTGTCGCGCGTTCCACATAATCGCAGGGCGCTTTACGGGCTCACCCCCACTGGGTCCGGACGCCTTTCGTGTGCTGCCGTGTGTGCCGGTTCTTTTTGCCGGTTCTTGTTCCGCGCGGTGGTGTTCACCGGCTCCGGTGTTGGCATGGGCTCGTCAGAGACGTGCAACCCCCCACGAAAGGAAGCCCGTTGAGCTACCTGAAGCACATCAAGAGAGCCACCGCCGTCGCAGCCGTGGCCCTCGCGGCCGTCAGCCTCCAGCCCGGCACGGCCGGCGCCGCGACCCCCGCCCGCGACGGCGGCGACCACCCCACGGTCGTCGGCGGCACCCGCGCCCAGCAGGGCGAATTCCCGTTCATGGTGCGGCTGTCGATGGGCTGCGGCGGTGCGCTGTACGCCAAGGACGTCGTGCTGACCGCCGCCCACTGCGTGGACGGCAGCGGCCCGAACACCTCGATCACGGCCACCGCCGGCGTCGTGGACCTCAAGGACTCCGCCGCCGTGAAGGTGAAGTCCACCGAGGTCCTGCAGGCTCCGGGCTACGACGGCAAGGGCAAGGACTGGGCGCTGATCAAGCTGGCCAAGCCCATCGAGAACCTCCCCACCCTGAAGATCGCGGAGGACGACAAGCTCAACAGCGGCGACTTCACCATAGCCGGGTGGGGCGCCGACAAGGAGGGCGGCCAGCAGCAGCGCCACCTGCTCAAGGCCCAGGTGCCGTTCATCGACGACGCCACCTGCGAGAAGGCCTACGGCACAGACCTGACCCCCGGAGACGAGATCTGTGCCGGCAAGCTGGACACCGGCGGCGTGGACACCTGCCAGGGCGACTCCGGCGGCCCGATGTTCCGCAAGGACGACGCGGGCGAGTGGCTCCAGGTCGGCATCGTGAGCTGGGGCGAGGGCTGCGCGCGGCCGGGCAAGCCCGGCGTGTACACCGAGGTGAGCGCGTTCGCCGCGGACATCAAGAAGGGCGCTGAGCAGCTGGGCGGCTGATCGCCGCGCAGCCGCGATGAGGCCCCGGTGCCCGGCGCAGGCCGTGGCGCCGGGGCCGTCCCGTTAGTCCAACACCTGTCCCTCCTTTGTCCATGGGCGCATCCGTCGCTCGGGCAGCACGCTGTCCGGCGACAGTCAGTGCCGGTGCGAAGGAGGACAGTGCGCGTGAACGAACCGACAGGTGACGGGCGCAGGCCCAGCCGCAGGACCGTCGTCGCGGGCACCGCCCTCGCCGCGCTCGGCACCGCGCTGCCCCTCGGCGGCGCGTCCGCGCACGCGGCACCCCGGGCGGGCGAGGCCGTGCTCCGCTCCGAGCAGCTCCAGGTCCGCGTGGACACCGCCTTCCCACGCGTCCTCGCGTACACCGACACCGGCACCGGCGCCGTGCTGCACGGCCAGACGGAGCCGGTCACCGAGGTCGTCATCGACGGCACGGCGCGCACCCCGAAAGTCACCGCGCAACCTTCCCCCAAGCTCTCGGCTTCGCTCGAGCAGGGAGGTGCCCCCATCGACCGCATCGCCTACACCCTCGCCTTCGACGGCGGCACCGAGATCGGCGTGGAGATCGCGGTCGAGGGATGGCAGGTCCACTGGCGGGTCACGAAGATCGCCGACACCGCCGCGCTGCGCGTCGGCACCCTGCAGATCCCCGCGCTCGCGCTGCTCAGTGTGCGCAGCGACCAGCCCGGCGCGAGCCTCCTCGCGGCCCGGATCGAGCTGGACAAGGCCAAGAGCGGCGACACCCTCGTCCAGGTCACGGACGGCACGCCCGCCGACGCCGCGCCCCTCGGATGCGCGTACGCGGTGGTCGCCACCGGCCGGCTGGCCGCCGCGCTGGAGACCAACACCGTGTACGACAAGCCGTCCGGGGCCACCACCTGGGAGAACGGCCGGCTCTGGCGGCAGACCGTACAGCGCGACGGCTACGTCGAGGCGCGGCTCGCCTGCGGCCAGTGGACCCACCGCGCGGCCACCGCCCCCGTGGACGCCACCGAACCCCTGCCGTACGCCACCGTGATCCTCACCCGCGACCGCAACGGCGACGGCCGCGTCGACTGGCAGGACGCCGCCATCGCACTGCGCGACATCATGGTCATGCCGCTCGGCGCGGACGAACAGCATCTGCGCGTCGTCCCGCACATCCCCTTCAACTTCGCCAGCCAGGCCACCAATCCGTTCCTCGCCACCCTCGACAACGTCAAGCGGATCTCCCTCGCGACGGACGGACTGCGGCAGTTCACCCTCCTCAAGGGCTACCAGTCCGAGGGCCACGACTCCGCACACCCGGACTACGGCGGCAACTACAACACCCGCGCAGGCGGCCTCGCGGACCTCAACGCCCTGGTACGCGCCGGAAAGAAGTGGAACAGCGACTTCGCCGTCCATGTCAACGCCACCGAGTCCTACCCCGTCGCCCACGCCTTCTCCGAGACGCTGGTCGACAAGACCAACGAGCAGTGGGACTGGCTCGACCAGTCCTACCGCATCGACGCCCGCCGCGACCTGGTCTCCGGCGACATCGCAGCCCGCTTCCAGCAGCTCCGCGATGAGACCGACCCGGCCCTGAACATGCTCTACATCGACGTCTTCCGCGAGTCCGGCTGGAACTCCGACCGGCTCCAGCGCCAGCTGCGCGACCAGGGCTGGCTGGTCACCACCGAATGGGGCCACGGCCTGGAGCGCTCCGCCCTGTGGTCGCACTGGGCCAACGAGACCGACTACGGCGGCGACACCTCCCGCGGCATCAACAGCAAGCTGATCCGCTTCCTGCGCAACCACCACAAGGACGTCTTCGCCGACAAGTGGCCGACCCTGCTCGGCGCGCCCCGCATGGGCACCTTCGAGGGCTGGGTCGGCAAGACCGACTGGCACGCCTTCCACCGGATGATCTGGCGGGACGCGCTGCCCGCCAAGTATCTCCAGGCGTACCCGATCAAGACCTGGACCGACCACGAGATCACCTTCGAGGGCCCGACCCGCACGGTCGTCTCCGACGCCGACGGCGGCAAGCGGCGGATCACCACCGACGGCCGTCTCGTCTACGACGACGGCACCTACCTCCTGCCGTGGGAGCCGCGCCGCGCCATCGACCCGCAGAAGCTCTACCACTACAGCCCCAAGGGCGGCACGACGACCTGGACGCTGCCGCGCGGCTGGGCGATCGGGACGGTGTACCTGTACCGCCTCACCGACCAGGGCCGCGCCGACGAGAAGCGGCTGCCGGTCAAGGGCGGCAAGGTCACCATCGAGGCCGCGGCCGGCGTCCCGTACGTCGTCCGCAAGGAGCGGGCCGCGCCCCAGGAGGACCCCCGCTGGGGCGAGGGCACCGGCCTGGCCGACCCCGGCTTCCACTCCGGCACGCTCGACGGCTGGCAGGTCAGCGGCCCGGCGACGGTCCGCGCGAGCGCGCTGGGCGACTACGAGCTGGTGATCGGCGCCGGCGGCGCGGCAGCCGTCGCCCGCCGCCTGGACCGCCTCGCGCCCGGTACCTACGCGGCATCCGTGCAGGTCGAGGTAGGCGAGAAGGCGGGGGAGCGGCGCCGCGCCGAGCTGACGGTGCGCACCGCCGACGGGGTCACCGCGGCCAACTGGACGGAGACCTCCACGGCCGGCAACTACGTCGGCGCCGACCGCAAGCACGGCACCCGCTTCCAGCGGATGTTCACCCGCTTCACCGTTCCCGAGGGCGGCGGCCCGGTGACGCTGGCCCTCAAGGCGGCAGCCGGACAGGCACGCGTCCGCTTCGACAACGTCCGGGTCGTGGCCGCCTCCCGCACGGAGAAGGACGGCACCCTCGCCTACGAGGACTTCGAGCACGTGCCGCAGGGCTGGGGCGTCTTCGTCAAGGGCGACGCGGGCGGCGCGAACGACCCGCGCACCCACATCGCCCAGCGGCACGCGCCGTACACCCAGCGCGGCTGGAACGGCAAGGCCATCGACGATGTGATCGACGGCGGCCAGTCGCTGAAGTCGCGCGGCGAGAACGTCGGACTGGTCTACCGGACCGTTCCGCACACCGTGCGCTTCGCACCGGGCCGCCGCTACCGGGTCACCTTCCGGTACGAGAACGAGAAGGCGGACCAGTACGCCTGGGTGACGGCGGTGGACGAGCCGACGGCGCGCGAGCTGAGCCGCGAATCGCTGCCCGTCGCCACCCAGCCGGCCGCCTACACCTACGAGTTCACCGCCCCGGAGAAGGGCGAGACGTGGGTGGGGCTGCGGAAGACCGGTGACGACGGGACGGCGGAATTCGTACTGGACGGGTTCGAGGTACGGGAGGTGTGAGGTCCCGGGGCGCCCGGTCCGGGCCGCGGTCCGGACCGGGCGCCTGAGAGCCTGAGTCAGGCTTCACGGCACCAGCCGCGGCACCTCCGCCTCCGGCCCCCGCCCCGCGCCCTCCAGCTCCAGTACCAGTACCTCGTTCGGTCCCTCGCGCAGACACGGGCCCGGTACGTACAGCGCGTGCTGCGGCCCCGCCGACCAGTACCGGCCCAGCGGGAACCCGCCGATCCATACGAAGCCCCGCGTCCAGCCGGGCAGCTCCAGCAGCGCGTCCCCGACGCCGCCGGCCGGCACGGTCACGCTCCCGCGATGCAGCCCGCGCGCGCTGGCCCCGGCGCCCGCCCCGAAGGGCAGCTTCCCCACCGCCCCCGCGTCCTCCAGCGCATCCAGCCGCAGCCCCCGCGCCCCTATTCCGTGCACGTACTGCCGTTCGTGCAGCACCCCGCCCGTGATCCCCTTCGGCTCGCCCAGCCGCGGCCCGTAGTTGACCCGCCCCAGCGACTCCACCCACAGCTCCGCCTCCGCTGGCCCGGCCACCGGCCCGAGCACCGCGTCCTCGTCCGCCAGTACGGGCCCCGGCGCGCCGTCGACGAACGTCACCGCCCGGTCCCGCAGCCCACGGACCCGCAGCTCGTACGGCTCCCGCGGCCCCGGCACCGAGACCCGGTACCGCACCACCCCGCGGTCCACGTCCAGCTCCTCGAACGTCGGCGGCACCCCCGACCGCACCTCGGGACCGCCCAGCCCGTCCAGTACCGCGTCCATCGGCGCCCAGCCCGTCAGCCGCACCTCCGCCGGCGCGCCCAGCACCGGCTGCGGCGCGGGCGGCTCCGGCAGCGGACCATCGGCGTACGGCGCCAGCACCTCGCGGAACCGCCAGAACTTCGCCGTCGGCCGGCCGCGCTCGTCGACGGGCGCGCCGTAGTCGTACGACGTCACGGTCGGCAGCAGCGCGCCGTCCTGCAGCGCACCGTCCCGGTTCGCCCCCGCCCAGCCGCCGAAACTCGTCCCGCCGTGCGCCATGTAGACGTTCACCGACGCACCGCACTCCAGAATCTCGCGCAGCGCGTCCGCGGCGTCCTCCGCGTCCCGCGCGCCCGCGGCCGCTCCTCCGTCCGGCCCGGTGCTCCAGTGGGAGAACCACCCGCACCAGAACTCCATGCACATCAGCGGCCCGTCCGGCCGGTGCCGGCGCAGCGTCGCGAACGCCTCCCGCGCGCCGGACCCGAAGTTGACCGTCGCGAGCACGCCCGGCACGCTCCCGCCCGTCAGCATGTGGTCCTCCGGCCCGTCGGAGGTGAACAGCGGCACGGTCACCCCGAGGTCGCGCAGCCGGTCGGTGAGATGCGCGAGGTAGGCGGCGTCCGAGCCGTACGAGCCGTACTCGTTCTCGACCTGCACCATGATCACCGGGCCGCCGCGGTCGCACTGCCGCGGGATGACCTGTGGCAATACCGCCGCGAACCATTCATCCACCGCCCGCAGATACTCCGGATCACGGGTGCGCACCCGCCGCCCCAGCGGTCCGGTCAGCCAGTGCGGCAGCCCGCCGTTCTCCCACTCGGCACAGATGTACGGGCCGGGGCGGACGATCGCCAGCAGCCCCGCCCGCCGCACCGCGTCCAGGAACCGGCCGAGCGTCGCCAGCTCCCGGAACTCACCCGGGCGCGGCTCGTGCAGATTCCACGGCACATACGTCTCCACGCAGTTCAGGCCCATCGCCCGCAGCATCGCCAGCCGGTGGCCCCAGTGCCCCTCGTGCACCCGGAAGTAGTGCAGCGCCCCCGACAGCAGCCGCACCGGCCGCCCGTCGAGCGCGAACTCCCGCCCCCCGACGGCGAATTCTCGCCGTTCGGCCCCGTGAGGCTCATTTGTCCTCACACGACTCGCCTTGTCATCCGCCACGTCGTCCGTCCCGTCGCTCCCGCCCGGCTCGCGTCGCGTCCAGCTCACCCCCTGGCGGGGCGGGCGGTCCATGGACAAAGATCGGCATTGTTTGGACGGAACGTCCGCGTGTGCGGTGCGTGGTGTACCTGCACTGCGTGGTGTACGTGCAGTGCGTGGAGCGGAGCGGAGTACGTGCCGGGCCGCGACCGCGCGCCGGCGTTCCGTACGGAGCGGGCGGCCGGGGAAGGCGGCCGGCCGACGGAAGGAGGATGCGTGTACCGCACCTGGATGCGCTACTTCACACCGAGCCCGGTCCACCACCGGCTCGGCCTGGTCTGCCTCGGCGTCGGCCTCCAGCACGGCACGCTGCCCGCCGTCGGCCCGCGCACCCTCGACCACCACGTAGCCGTGATCATCCACGCGGGCAGCGGCTGGTACGCGGACCCCGACGGCACCCGGCACCCCGTCACCGCGCCCGCCCTCCTCTGGCTCACCCCCGGCGTCCCGCACCACTACGGCGCCGACCCGGAGACCGGCTGGGACGAGAGCTTCGTCGACTTCACCGGCCCCGCCGCCACCACATACACCGAACTCGGTTACATAGAACCCCGCCCCGACCGGCCGCTCGTCCCGCTCGCCGACACCGCCGCCGCCCGCGCCGCCATCGGCCGCATCGCCCGTGCGGCGCGCCGCGGCAACCCGCTCCTGGAGGTCGAGACCTCCGCCGCGGTGCACGAACTGCTCGTCGCACTGCGCCGCGCCCGCGCCGACACCGACGCCGACGGCGACCCGGTCCTGCAGGCGCTCGCCCGCGACGCGTTCCTGCCGCTCTCCGTCGCCGAACACGCCGCCCGGCACGGCATGAGCCCCGCCGAACTCCGCACCGCCGTACGCCGCGGCGCCGGCTGCAGCCCCAAGGACTACCTCCTCGGCATCCGCCTCGGCCGCGCCAAGGAACTCCTCGCCGCCACCGAACTCCCGGTCGCCGCGGTGGCCCGCCGGGTCGGTTACGACGACCCCGCCTACTTCAGCCGCCTCTTCACCCGGAGGGTCGGCACCGCCCCGGTCCGCTTCCGCACCCAGCAGGGCCGCGCGGTCCCGGGCGGCTGGTCCACCCGCATCCCGGACCCGGACGATCCACCGGTGGTGAGTGGGACGGGGTGAGCCGGGGAGAGTCGGGGGAGCGGCACTGCAGGTGAGGCGCCGTACATGATGCGGTACGCGTACGAGTGAAGTGAACGCCGTATGCGATACGCGAGGATCGCCCCATGGCCGACCTCACCACGAAGCACGCCATCACCTTCGAAGCGGACCGCGTCACCAAGCGCTTCAGCAGCTGGGACTGCGGCGAACACGAACGCGAATGGCGCGGCCTCACACTGCTCGCCGAACACGCCCCCGGCCTCGCCCCACACCCACTGACCTGCGCCCTCACCGCCGAACCACCGAGCGTCACCATGACCCGGCTCCCCGGCGCACCACTGCGCGGCACCCACCTCGACGCCGCGCAGACCACAGCCGCAACCCGCCGGACACCCTCCCCGGCCAGGCCACCCGCGTCCTGGAACGCCTCGGCTGCCACTGAGAGCCAGCGCGCGGTGCCCGCGGGTCACCGTGTCCGCGGGCACCGCACTTCCCCGTCGGCTGTTACGGGGACACTTCCTCGAGCGGCCGGTTCGTCGTCTCCTCCGCGAAGAACGCCGCAGCCAGCGCACCCACGAGGGCCACCCCGCCCAGCGTCACGAAGACCGCGGAGACCTGGCCCCCGCCCGCGTAGATCGCCCCCACCAGCACCGGGCCGAGGATCACCCCGAGCCGGTTGAGCGCACCGCCGACGCTGCACCCCAGCGCCCGCATCCGCGTCGGGTACAGCTCGGGCGTATAGAGGTACAGGCAGATGTTCGAGCCGAAGAAGCAGACCGCGGCGAGTGAGGTCCACACCAGTACCTGCACGGGCGTACGGGCACCGAGCGCGCCGAGCACGATCAGCAGCGCGGCCGCGCCGCCGAGGAAGAGCGCGAAGACCTTGCGCCGCCCGATCACGTCGACGGTGAGCGCGACCAGCAGACAGCCGAAGAAACCGGCGACCGAGGTGACCGTCGAGTACATCAGCGCGTCGGAGAGCGACAGCCCGTACTGCTTCCCGTAGATCGTCGGCAGCCAGGACGTAATGCCGTAATTGACGAAGTAGCCGGTGAACCAGAGCGCCCCGATGACCAGCGTCCGACGCCGGTACCGCCCCGTGAACAGCCCCTTCACACCGGTCGCGGCGGCTTCGGCGGGGGTGGCGGGGACAGTGGGGGCGACGGTACGTGCTGTTGCCGTGGCCCCGGTTCCCGCACCGCCCTTGCCGGGCGTACTGACCGCGCTGGGCGTACTGGGCGTGCCGTCCGCGGCGCCCGTGGTGACCGGCGGGAGCGGGGCCCCCGTCGCCGCGGCGACCTTTGCCTCGATCAGGTCCATCGTCGTCTCGGCCTCCCGCAGCCGGCCGCGGTCGGCGAGCCAGCGCGGCGACTCGGGAACGGTGCGCTGCACGAGGATGCACAGCAGCCCCGGCACGGCTGCCACGGCGTACATCCAGCGCCAGCCCAGCGCCGGCACGATCCACGCCGCTGCTACGGCCCCGAGCGTGAGGCCGGCGGGGAAAACCAGTTCGTACAGCAGGACGAAACGGCCGCGCTTGAAGCTGCGGGTGATCTCGCTGATGAAGGTCGCGGCGACGGGCACTTCACCGCCGATCGCCAGGCCCTGCACGAAGCGCAGCAGCATGAAGGGCGTCGGCGAAGGGCTCAGGGCCAGCGCGAGCGAGGCCAGCCCCGACACGCCGATGCAGACCGCGATGATCTTCACGCGCCCGATGCGGTCCGCCATCCGCCCCGAGAAGAGCGCGCCGACGAGCATGCCGACGGAACCGATGGTGAGGACGGCGGTGGCGTCACCGTCCGTGAGGTGCCACTCCTGGCGCAGCTCAGGCATGGCGTAGGCGATCAGCAGCTGGTCGAAGGCTTCGAAGAAGGTCACCACGCCGATGACGATGCGGACGGTGACGTGCCAGCGGGACAGGGGGAGACGTTCGAACCGGGCGGCGATGCCGGCGCGGAAGGCGTCGGCGTCACGGCCCGGAGATGCGTCGATTCTCATCCGGGATTCCTCCAGACCCGGCACGAGGCACGGGTGAGGGATGGGGGAGGGAAATGGGGGGGAGTGGGCGGGCGCAGGGTCCGCCGGGAGATGGGGGAGTCCCGTACGTAAGCGCCAAGTGTCTTAGGGCTTAAGTTCTATCGACTCAAGGGGTGTGGAAGTCAAGGGTCTGGCCCCGGCGAATTTTTCGACGGGGACCCTTGCGGGCAATTACTTAAGCCCTTAGATTTCTGGCACTGAGAGAAGCTCGCTGAGGGGAGTCCTCTGGGGCAGGTCCTCCGAGAGAGGTCCTCAGAGAGAAGTCCCCTGAGAGAGGTCAACGTCTGTACCGGCCCGAAGGCGCTGAGCGAAGCCGAAGCGTGCGAAACCACGCGGAAGTTGCTCGGTCCGGGGCTCCAGGGCTGCGGGACTCCGGGGCCTCCGGGGCTCCGGGATTCGCGGCTCTTCGGGGCCTTCGGGGCTCCGGGCCTTTGGGGGCTGCGGGGCCTTCCGGCCGTCCGCGCTCGTCCAGCCCCGTACCGTCCGCACACCTCCCACCTCCGCACACATCCCACGTCCGCACTCCGCACTCCCCGTGCCCAAGCACCCGCCGATGTCCGCGAACCGACCGATGTCTGGGAACCCACCGATGTCTTCGACTTCAAACCCTCCGACCCCGCCGACGCCTGCCAGGCCCGCCGCGCCGTCCGCACGGCCCGAGTCATCCGCATCGGCCGGGTCTCCCGCGTCGGTCGGTGCTCCTGTGCCGTCCGGGTCCCCCGCGTTGTCCGAGTTCCCCGCGTCGCTTGGTGCTTCTGCGTCGTCCGGGGCCCCCGCATCGGCCGGGTCTCCCGCGTCGTCCGGGGCGTCGACGCCGTCCGGGTCTCCCGCGCCGTCGTCGATCCCCGCGAACGCGTCCCCTGTAAACGCGTCCTCCCTGGACGCGACCCGCGGGGACGCGACCCGCGTGGACGCGCTCCCCGTGGACGTCATCCCGGCCGACGAGATCCTCGTGGCAGGGGAGTGGCGGCCGGGCAGCGGCACCCCGATCACCACCACCGACCCGGCGACCGGCCAGGTGCTCACCGTCCTCCGCGGCGCTTCGCTCGCCGACGTCGACGAAGCCGCCGAACATGCCGCGCGGGCCGCCGCCGACCCGGCCTGGCGCGACCTGCCGGCCCACGAACGCGCCCGGCTGCTGCACCGCATCGCCGCCCTCATCGAGGACGCCGCCGAAGACCTCTCCGCCCTGCAGACCGCCGACACCGGCAAGGCCCGTACCGAGACGCGCGCCCTGGTCCACAGCGCCGCCGGCACCTTCCGCTACACCGCCGCCGCCCTGGAGACCGCCGAGGACGCCCTCACCCCGGCCCGGGGCTCGTACGTCACGATGAGCGTCCACGAACCGATCGGCGTCATCGGCGCCATCACCCCCTGGAACTCGCCCATCGCCAGCGACGCCCAGAAGCTCGCCCCGGCCCTCGCCGCGGGCAACGCCGTACTCCTCAAGCCCGCCGAATGGACCCCGCTGGTCTCCCTCGCCCTCGGCCGCATCGTCCACCGCGCGCTGACCGAGTACGACCTGCCCACGGGCCTGCTCTCCGTACTCCCGGGGCCCGGCAGTGTCATCGGCGACGCGATCGTCCGCCACCCGGCGGTCGGCAAGGTCACCTTCACCGGCGGTACCCGCACCGGCCGCACCCTCGCGCACGCCGCCGCCGACAAACTGATGCCGGTCTCCCTCGAACTCGGCGGCAAGTCACCCACCGTCGTCCTCGAGGACGCCGACCTCGAACAGGCCCTGGCCGGCGTGATGTTCGGCATCTTCTCCTCCAGCGGCCAGAGCTGTATCGCCGGCTCCCGTCTCTTCGTCGCCCGCCCCCTGTACGACCGCTTCCTCACCGAACTCGTCGCCCGTACGCGGAAACTCCGCATCGGTCCCGGCACCGACCCCAGCACCCAGGTCGCCCCCCTGGTCCACCACAAGCACCGGGACGCCGTCGCCGCCTACGTCGACCTCGCCCGCGAGGAAGGCGCCCGCGTCCTGTGCGGCGGCGCAGCGCCCGAAGGCGAGCGGTACCGCGACGGCGCGTACTACCTGCCCACCGTCCTGGACGGGCTGCCCAACACCGCCCGCACCTGCCAGGAGGAGATCTTCGGCCCGGTCCTGGTCGCCCTGCCCTTCGAGGACGAGGACGACCTGGTCGCCCAGGCCAACGACTCCGTCTACGGACTGGCCTGCGGCCTGTGGACCAAGGACGCCGCCCGCGCCTGGCGCCTCGCCCGCCGCATCGACGCCGGAACCGTCTGGATCAACACCTACAAGCAATTCAGCATCTCCACCCCCTTCGGCGGCATGAAGGACAGCGGCCTCGGCCGCGAAAAAGGCCGCGACGGCATCCGAGCCCACCAACGCCAAAAGTCCCTCTACTGGAACACCTCCTCAGACCCCCTTCCCTGGTCCACCTGACCGGCTTGGCCATCTGACCTGCTTGGGCCATCTGACCCGCCCAACTCGCCTCTGCGGGCCGTCCCCTGGACCACATGCCTTGCCTGGCCCATCCCTCCGGGGAGCTCGCCCCGCACTCCTTCGGGGCTGTCTCTTATACACATCTGACGCTGCCGACGAATAGAGAGGTGTAGATCTCGGT